>NZ_QMEZ01000004.1:0-736235 GCF_003315815.1 Micromonospora sp. LHW51205
GTGTTGCCAAAGGAATCCCAACCAGCAACCATTCCAAAGAACAGCCACCAGTCCGGGGTATAAAACAATTGGCACTGGCTTTACAAGCACCCTGTTGAGTTCTCAAAGAACAACCACACACCAACCACCAGGCCCCGCATCAGCAGAACCCCCAGCCGGGGCATTTCGTTCAACCACCCGCCGCTCTCGCGCCGGGCACTTTTGCTACGTTACCCGGTGGTTTCTGCCGTGTCAAACCGGTGTCAACCAGTTTGTCGTGCATCACCCTTTTACCGGGCACCCCGATTCAACCGACTTCCGTCGGTCGTTCCGAGGAATTCGGCAGGCCGGCCGCCCACGGTTTCCCGCTGGCTCGTCCGTTTCCCTGCCGGCCGATAACCTTACCCGGTCGGTTCCGCCTCGCCAAATCCGCCTCCCGGCGAATCCGGGGCACCACCCGGTTCTCAGGTCCTGCGCTCCGGCCTTCCAGGTCTTTCGCCCTGTTTCGTCCGTTCCGCGCTGGCAGAGAGAAAGTTACGCGCCCAGCGGAGTGATCGTCAAATCCGCTGGGCGCGTCCCGCGTCACATTGTCGACAACGGACTATCCGCGCAGCTCGACACCGGCGAACGAGCGCTTGCCCCGGCGCAGCACGAGGTACCGGCCGTGCAGCAGGTCGTCCGCCGACACGGTGGCGTCGACCTCGGAGATCCGGGTGTTGTTGACGTACGCGCCACCCTCGGCGATCACCCGGCGGGCCTCCTTCATGCTCGGCACCAGGCCCGACTCCTTGAGCAGGCCGGCGACGTCCGGCAGCGCGTCGAGGCGCACCAGGCCGGCCTCGGTCAGCGCGGCGCGCAGCGTCTCCGGGGCCAGCTCGTCGAGCGAGCCCCGCCCGAACAGCGCCTGGCTCGCCGCGACCGCCTGGGCCGTCTCCCGCTCGCCGTGCACCAGCGTGGTCAGCTCCTCGGCGAGCGCCCGCTGGGCCAGGCGCGCCTGCGGGCGTTCCGCGGTCGCCTTCTCCAGCTCCTCCAGCTCCTCACGGGAGCGGAAGCTGAAGTACCGCAGGTAGCGGCTGACGTCCCGGTCGTCGGCGTTGACCCAGAACTGGTAGAACGCGTACGGGCTGGTCATCTGCGGGTCGAGCCAGATCGCGCCGGACTCGCTCTTGCCGAACTTGGTGCCGTCGGACTTCGTCACCAGCGGGGTGGTGAACGCCTGCACCGGCCCGGCGCCGCGCCGGCGAACGTAGTCCACCCCTGCGGTGATGTTGCCCCACTGGTCGGAGCCGCCGTACTGGAGCTGGCAGCCGTGCCGGCGGTGCAGCTCGAAGAAGTCGTTCGCCTGCAGCAGCTGGTAGCTGAACTCGGTGAAGCTGATGCCCGTCTCCAGGCGCGCCCTGACCACCTCGCGGGCGAGCATCTTGTTCACCGGGAAGTGCTTGCCGACGTCGCGGAGGAACTCCACCACCGACATCTCGCCGGTCCAGTCCAGGTTGTTGACCAGTTGCGCCGCGTTCTCCCCGGTGTACGTGACGAACGGCGAGAGCTGCTCGCGGATGCGCTCCACCCAGCCGGCGACCACGTCGGGCGAGTTGAGCGTCCGCTCGGCGCTCTCCTTCGGGTCACCGATCTGGCCGGTGGCGCCGCCGACCAGCAGCAGCGGACGGTGCCCGGCGAGCTGGAGCCGGCGCGCGGTGAGGACCTGCATGAGGTGGCCGACGTGCAGGCTCGGGGCGGTCGGGTCGAAGCCCACATAGAACGTGGCCTGCCCGCCCCCGAGCAGGTCGCGCAGCTCGTCGAGGCCGGTCGAGTCCTGGATCAGGCCCCGCCACAGCAGGTCGTCGGTCAGGGAGTCCCGCCCCTGCGGGAGGTTGCTGTCGGTCACGGTCACCGATTCTCCCCCATTACCGGACCCGGGCCGTACCGGGTTTGCCGAGGTGCGGCCGACTAGGCTGGCGGCGCCGTCGAACGCGAGGAGGAACCGCGGTGGACATGCCGAACCTGACCGGTGGCTTCGTGGCCCTGCTTGGCCTGACGTTCGACGAGGTCAGCGGGGACCGGGTGGTGATCCGGTGGAAGGTGCGCCCGGAGCTGCACCAGCCGTACGGGATCCAGCACGGTGGCGTCTACTGCTCGGTGGTCGAGACGGCGGCCAGCATCGGCGGCGCGCTCTGGCTTGGCGACAAGGGCAACGTGGTCGGGGTGTCGAACCAGACCGACTTCCTGCGCGCGGTGCGCGACGGCGAGCTGACCGCCGTCGGCACGCCCGTGCACCGGGGCCGCAGCCAGCAGCTCTGGCTCGTGGAGATCACCGACGCGGACGGCCGGCTGGTGGCCCGCGGCCAGGTGCGCCTGCAAAACCTGACCGCCTCCTGACGCATTCGCCCGAAACCGGGCACTGACGCCGATATCGTCGCCTCGGTGAGATCGTCCGCTCCCGAACCGACGTGAGGAAGCTGTTCGCCGCCACGCTCGGCGTGCTGTCGGCCGTCGGCGGCTTCGTCGACATCGGTGACCTGGTGGCGGCCAGTCAGGCCGGCGCGCTGTTCGGCATGGCCCACACCTGGGTGCTGCTGGCTGGCGTGGTCGGCATCTGCGCGTACGCGGAGATGGCCGGCCGGATCGCGGCGGTGAGCGGGCGGGCGGTCTTCGACCTGGTCCGGGAGCGGCTCGGGCCGCGGGTGGCGCTGCTCAACCTGGTCGCGTCGTGGCTGGTCACGGTGGTCACGCTCGCCGCGGAGCTGGGCGGGGTGGCGCTGGCGCTGCAACTGGCCACCCGGGTGAGTCACCTGTTCTGG
Source organism: Micromonospora sp. LHW51205 (assembly GCF_003315815.1). Lineage (NCBI taxonomy): Bacteria > Bacillati > Actinomycetota > Actinomycetes > Micromonosporales > Micromonosporaceae > Micromonospora > Micromonospora sp. LHW51205. Next base: position 2,778 of record NZ_QMEZ01000004.1, read on the forward strand.
GTGCCGCTCGCCGCGCTGGCCGTCTGGCTGGTGCTGTGGCGGCTGCGCTTCGAGCTGATGGAGCGGATCTTCGGCCTCGCCGGGCTGGCGCTGCTGGTGTTCGCGGTCGCGCTGGTGGCGCTGCCGACCGACTGGCCGGAACTCGGGCAGGGCGCGTGGCAGATCAGCGCGGCCGGGCACGGCTGGCCGCTGTACTGGTTCGTGGCGGTGGCGCTGTTCGCCTCGACGGTGAGCCCGTACGAGGTGTTCTTCTTCTCCTCCGGCGGCGTCGAGGAGCGCTGGAGCGCGGCGGACCTGGCGCGGGCCCGGTCGAACGTGCTGATCGGCTTTCCGGTGGGCGGGTTCCTGGCGTTGTCGCTGGTCGCCGTGGCGACGGTGGCCTACCACCCGTCCGGGGTGTCGCTCAGTACGCTCGACGAGGTGGCGCGGCCGGTGGCCACGGCGCTCGGTGGGGCCGGCCTGGCCACCGCCGTGCTGGCGTTCTTCGCGGTGACGTTCGGCGCGGCGCTGGAGACGGGCCTGTCGGCGGCGTACGCGGCGGCGCAGTACTTCGGCTGGCAGTGGGGCAAGCGTGTCCGCCCCCGGGAGGCGGCCCGGTTCCACAGCGTCCTGCTGGTCGGTCTGCTGCTCGGCGTGGTGATGCTGATGACGACCGTGGACCCGGTGCGGCTGACCGAGTACATGCTGGTGCTGAGCGCTGTGGTGCTGCCGCTGACGTACCTGCCGATCCTGGTGGTCGCGAACGACAGGGGGTACCTCGGCGACCGGGTCAACGGGCGCTGGATGAACCTGCTCGGCGCGGTGTTCCTGCTGCTCATCGTCGCGGCGTCGGTGGCCGCGATCCCACTGGCGATCATGACGGGGATGGGTCCATGAGGGTTCAGCTGGCCAAGCGGCTGCTCGACCGGCAGATCGTCGACGTGGACGGACGGCTGGTCGGGCGGGTCGACGACATCGCGTTCGCCGTCGACGACGAGGGCTTCCCGTACGTGGACAGCCTGCTCACCGGGCAGGGGGCGCTCGGGGAGCGGATCGGCGGGCGGGTCGGTCGGCTGCTGGTGGCGGTGGCGGACCGGTTCACCGACGACCCGCCGGTGCCGCCGTTGCGCGTACCGCTGTCGCAGGTCGCCCACGTGGACAGCGCGGTGCGGCTGCGCTGCCGGGCGGCGGACCTGCCGCCGTCGCCGGTGGAGGCGTGGCTGCGCCGGCACCTGATCGAGCACATTCCCGGGTCCGGCCGTGCGAGCGGGTGAGCTGCTCGGCCGTACCGCCTACGACCTGCACGGGCGGCGGCTGGGCCGGGTGGTGGACGTGGTGGTGCGCGGCGGGTGGCCGCCGGACCGGCTGCGGATCACCGACGTGATCGTCGCCGGGCACTGGTGGACCCGGGTGATCAGCCGCCTGATCGGCCCGGAGCTGCACCCGTCCGGGCCGTGGCTGCTGCGGATGGTGGCCCGGCTGGTCGGGCGGAGCACCCGTCAGCTGCCCGCCGACGCGGTGCAGCTGCTTCCGCCGGTGCCCGGCTTCCCGTTCGGCCCGCCGGCCGGACGCCGCTGAGGCCCGAGTTGCCGGACGCCGTCCGTCAGCGGCGCGCCTCGTCGAGTTCCGGGGCGTCGGCCGGCTCGCCGGCGTCGTCCGCGGCGTCGTCGTCCGGGGAGTCGTCGCCGCGGCCGCGCCGGCGGACCCGCACCTCGGTGATGGCCCGCTGGTCGACGTCGGCCACCGCCAGCTCCCAGCCGTCGACGGTGACCTGCTCCCCCGCCACCGTCGGAATGTGCCCGAGGCAGATCAGCACCAGCCCGGCGACGGTGGTGTAGTCGCCCGCCGGCCGGTTCGGCAGCTCCACGCCCAGGTCGGTCAGGTCGTGCACCGGGAACGTGCCGGGCAGCACCAGCGTGCCGTCCGGCTCGGTGCGCACGGAACGCAGGTCGCGGTCGGTCTCGTCGTAGATCTCGCCGACGATCTCCTCGAGGATGTCCTCCAGCGTGACGATCCCGTCGACCGCGCCGCGCTCGTCGACCACGAGCGCGATGTGCTGGCGTTCGGCCTTGAACTGGCGCAGCGCGTCGACCACCGGCAGCGAGTCGGGCAGCAGCATGGGCGGGCGGGCGATCTCGTCGACCGGCCGGTCGTCGGAGACGCCGACCAGGTCACGCAGGTGGATGACGCCGACCGCGTCGTCCAGGCCGCCGTGGCGGACCACCGGCGCCCGGGAGTGGCCGGTCGCCGCCAGGACCAGCCGCGCGGCCTCGGCGGTGGTGCCGCTGTCGAGCGTGAAGACCTGCAACCGGGGTACGAGCACAGCCCGCAACTGCCGGTCCGCGATCTCCACCGCACCGGCGATGATCGTGCGCTGTTCCTTGGTGAAGCCGTGGTTGCCGGCCACGATGTCGCGCAGCTCGTCCGGGCCGATCTCGTCCGGCTCGGCCTTCGGGTCCAGGCCGAACAGGCGTACCACCAGGTCGGTGGTGGCGCCCAGCAGCCAGACGGCGGGCCGGGTGATGCTGGAGAGCAGGTCCAGCGGGCGGGCCACCAGCAGCGCCCACCGCTCGGCCGACTGCATCGCGATCCGCTTCGGGGCCAGCTCGCCGAAGACCAGCGTGACGAACGTGAGCACCAGCGTCACCGCGACGATGGCGACGGTCTCGGCGGCGTTGCCGAACACGCTGAGCAGCGGCACCAGCGGCCGGGCCAGCGAGACCGCGGCGGCCGCGGACGCGAGGAACCCGGCGAGCGTGATGCCGATCTGGATCGTGGCCAGGAACCGGTTCGGATCCTTCGCCAGGCGGGCCAGTGTCCGTCCGCCCCGGCCGCTGCGCTCCAGCCGCTGCACCTGGCTGTCCCGCAGGGACACCAGGGCCATCTCGCTGCCGGCGAACGCCGCGTTGAGGATCACCAGCACACCGACCAGGGCCAGCTGGCTCCAGTAGCTCTGCACGACCGGTTATCTCCCTCGACCCGATCCGGGCCGGCCGACGGCCGACCCGCCGGCCGGCAGATCCGGTCGGCGTGGCCCCTCTGTGCCCCGCGGGCCCGCCGCTGAATCATGACCGGCCCCGGTGTCACCCGCCGGGGCCGGGGCTCAGGCCGGTACGGGCAGGTCGAGCACGTACGCGCCGCCCTCGGGCCGGAATCCGAGCCGGTGGTAGTAGGGGGCGACCATGCCGGGCGGGCTGACCACGCGGCGGAAGCCCCGGTCGGTGAACAGCCGGCTGCGCCGGTAGACGAACTCGCCCGGGGTGAAGTCCCGGAACGGCGGGGTCACATAGTCCAGGTCGATCTGGGCCACGCCGCCCGGTTCGGCGTGCGAGAGCATCACGCCGACCACCTCGTCGGCGCGTACCACCAGGAACGCCGAGCGGTCGTCGGCGTCGGCGTCCCAGCGGAAGCCCGGGTTGAAGCGGGCGATATCGGCGGCGTGCACCCGCAGCGTGTGCGCCAGGAAGGCGTCGCCGGTGCCCACCTCGACCACCTGGTAGGTCTGCTCGTCGTGCCGGGTGGCCAGCAGCTTGCGCAGGTACCAGACGTTGATCACGGCGAGCACCACGTTCAGCCCCACCATCGGCCACACCTGCACGGCGGCGTTGTAGCCGATCAGGATGAGGCAGCCGACCAGGTTGAGCGCGCGCAGCCGCAGGATCCGGGTCTGCAGCAGGGACCAGACCAGCAGCGCGGAGCCGGCCCAGCCGACGAGTTCCAGCCAGTTCACCCGGGGAGACTAGCGGTCTGCCTGGTCAGGCCCCTCGGCGGGCAGCTCCAGCACGTACTCCTCGACCTCGGCGCCGCGCGCCGGGGCGTACCCGGAGTCCTCGCCGACCACGACGAAGCCGCACTTGCGCAGCACCGCGAGCGAGGCGGCGTTGTCCTTCGCGGCGCGGGCGTGCAGCGGCCGGTGCGGCACCTCGCGCAGCAGCGCGCGCAGCGCCGCGGTGGCGTGGCCGCGCCCCCAGTACGCCGCGTCGATCCAGTAGCTGACCTCGGTCTGCTCGCCGACCGGGAACGCCGCCACCCGCCCGACCAGCCGGCCGTCGACGGTGACCGCGCGGTTCACGATGCGCGCGTCGGCGCGGATGCGCGCCCAGTGCGCCTCGAACGCGGCCCGGTCGGACGGATCCTTCGGGCCGAACGCGGCCATCCAGTTCGCCTGCGGATCCTGCTCGTGGGCGAAGAAGGCGGGCAGGTCGTCGTCGCGCACCGGGCGGAGCAGCACCTCGTTTGTCACGGCCGGAACGATACGGGCCCCCTCCGACACGGTCGGGACCTCCGGCCCGGTGTGTGTCCCGTCCGGCCCTGCCGCACGGCCGGCCGGCCCGGTTACCAAGGAGGTGCAACGACGCAGTCGAGGAGGCCGGACCATGTCGAAGTACGTCTACGACTTCATCGAGGGTGACCGCAGCCAGGCCGACCTGCTCGGCGGCAAGGGCGCCAACCTCGCCGAGATGACCCGGCTCGGGTTGCCGGTGCCGCCCGGGTTCACCGTCACCACCGACGCGTGCCGGGCTTACCTGGCCACCGGGGCGCCGCCGGCCGGGCTGTACGAGGAGATAAACGCGCACCTGCGGGAGGTGGAGGCGCGGCTGGACCGGTGGCTGGGTGACCCGCATGACCCGCTGCTGCTGGCGGTGCGCTCCGGCGGGCGGTACTCGATGCCGGGGATGATGGAGACGATCCTCGACATCGGGCTCAACGACACCACCGTGGCGGGGCTGGCCGCCCGCACCGGCGACGAGCGGTTCGCGTGGGACTCGTACCGGCGGCTGATCCAGATGTTCGGCCGCACCGTGCACGGCATTCCGGGCGACGAGTTCGAGCACGAGCTGGCCGCGCTGCGGGCCACCGCCGGTCCGGGCGGGCCGGGCGCCGGGCAGCTGCGCGACCTGGTCGACACGTACAAGAAGATCTTCGCCCGGCACGTCGGGCACGACTTCCCGCAGGCCCCGCACGAGCAGCTGTTCCTGGCCGTGCGCGCGGTGTTCGAGTCCTGGCACTCGGAGCGGGCCCGGATCTACCGGCGGCAGGAGCGCATCCCGGACGACCTGGGCACCGCCGTCAACGTGATGGCGATGGTGTTCGGCAACCTCGGCCCGGACTCCGGCACCGGGGTGGCGTTCACCCGTGATCCGGCCACCGGCGCACCCGGCGTGTACGGCGACTACCTGAGCGACGCGCAGGGCGAGGACGTGGTGGCGGGCATCCGCAACACGGTGCCGCTGACCGAGCTGGCGAACCTCGACCCGGTGAGCTTCCACCGGCTGCGGGAGATCATGGCGACGCTGGAGCGGCACTACCGCGACCTGTGCGACGTCGAGTTCACCATCGAACGCGGGAAGCTGTGGATGCTCCAGACCCGGGTCGGCAAGCGCACCGCGGCGGCGGCGTTCGTGATCGCCGCGCAGCTGGCCGAGGAAGGGCTGATCACGGCCGACGAGGCGCTGACCCGGGTCACCGGCGCGCAGCTCGCCCAGCTGATGTTCCCGGCCTTCGACACCGCCGGCGCGCCCGAGCCGCTCGCCGTCGGCGTCGGCGCCTCCCCCGGCGCCGCGGTCGGGCGGGTGGTCTTCGACTCGGCCGCCGCGGCGGCGTCCACCGGGCCGGTGATCCTGGTCCGGCCGGAGACCAACCCGGACGACCTGCCCGGCATGATCGCCGCGGCCGGGGTGCTCACCTCGCGCGGCGGGAAGACGTCGCACGCCGCCGTGGTGGCCCGCGGCATGGGCCGGACCTGCGTCTGCGGGGCCGAGGCGCTGACCATCGACGTGGAGCGCGGCGAGTTCACGGTGGGCGAGCAGGTGGTGCGCGCCGGCGAGGTGATCTCGATCGACGGCACCAGCGGGCGGATCTGGCGCGGCGAGGTGCCGGTGCAGCCGTCCCCGGTGGCCCGGTACCTGACCGGTGAGCTGCGGCCGGAAGCCGACCCGCTGGTCGCCGCCGTGCACCGGCTGCTCGGGCACGCCGACGCGGTACGCACGCTCGGCGTCCACGCCAACGCCGACACCCCGGACGACGCGCGCCGGGCCCGTGAGCTGGGCGCCGAAGGGATCGGTCTGTGCCGCACCGAGCACATGTTCCTCGGCGAGCGCCGGGAACTGGTCGAGCGGCTGATCCTGGCCGACGGACCGGCCGAGGTCGGCGCGGCGCTGGACGCGCTGCTGCCGTTGCAGCGGGCCGACTTCGTCGGGCTGCTCACCGCGATGGACGGGCTGCCGGTCACGGTGCGGCTGCTCGACCCGCCGCTGCACGAGTTCCTGCCTCCGCTCGCCGAGCTGACCGCCCGGGTGGCGGGCGCGCAGGCGCGCGGCGAGGAACCGGGCCACGACGGCGTGCTGCTGACGGCGGTTCGGCGGATGCACGAGACGAACCCGATGCTGGGGCTGCGCGGCGTGCGGCTCGGGCTGGTGGTGCCGGGTCTGTTCGCGATGCAGGTGCGGGCGCTGGCCGAGGCGGCCGCGCAGCGGGTCCGGGCCGGCGGTGACCCGCGCCCGGAGATCATGGTGCCGCTGGTCGGGGACGTGCGGGAACTCGCCGCGGTGGCGGACGAGGCACGGCGGGTCCTGGCCGGGGTGCCGGACGCGCCGGAGATCCCGATCGGCACCATGATCGAGACGCCCCGGGCGGCGCTGACCGCCGGGGACATCGCCGCCGAGGCGCGTTTCTTCTCCTTCGGCACCAACGACCTGACGCAGATGACCTGGGCGTTCTCCCGGGACGACGTGGAGGGGGCGTTCTTCTCCACGTACCTGGAACGGGGGATCTTCCCGGTGTCGCCGTTCGAGAGCATCGACGCCACCGGCGTGGGCCGGCTGGTCCGCCTCGCCGTAGCCGAGGGGCGGGCGGCCCGGCCGGACCTGACCGTCGGGGTGTGCGGCGAGCACGGCGGCGACCCGGACTCGATCGGGTTCTTCGCCGCGGCCGGGCTCGACTACGTCTCCTGCTCGCCGTACCGGGTGCCGGTGGCGCGGCTGGCCGCCGGCCGGGCCGCCGTCGAGGCCCGTACCGAGAAGTCCGACTCCCGCTAGGAGGGCAGCGTCATGACCGCCATCTTCAACCCGACCGGTCCGGCGGTCGCGCCGGTCCCCCGCCCGGCGCCACCGCAGGCCGCGCCTCCGCCCGCGACGCCCACCCCCACCCCGGCCGGGCCGGTCGGCCCGGTGCTGGAGCTGCCCGGGGACGCCGCGCTGGTGCCGGTGAACCGCGACGGCCGTCCGGTCGGCGTGTTCGTCGCGGCCGGTGGCCGGGTCCGCTACCGGCGCGTGGTCGAACCGGACCAGCTCGTCGCCGCGGCCACCGGCGCGTTCGCGGTGGCCGCGCTCACCGCCGCCGTGGCGGTGTGGTCGCGGCGCCGTCCGCCGTCGGTCGGCACCGTCACCATGGGGCCGGGCGGCTGGGTCAGCCTGCGCGGCCTGCCGGCGCCCCGGCTGCGCCCGGACGACCGGCCCTGGTGGGCGCGCGTGCTGCGGGCCCGCCGCCTGGTCGTCGACCGCTGACCACCCAGGGGTACGGCCGCCGGTACGTCACCGGCGGCCGTACCGCCGTTCTCCCGTCGGCTCTCGGCGGAGGGGCCGTTGGTCCCGGGTCACCGCGGTCCTGCGCCCCTGCCCGGCGGCGCCCGGACCGACGACGCTGAGGGTGAGAACGAGACCGAGGGAGGCCCCCGATGCGCGCCAGTGTCGTCACCGCGTTCGACCGTCCGATGGAGATCACCGAGCGTCCCGTGCCGGAGGTCGGCCCGGGCGAGATCCTGGTCCGCGTCGAAGCCAGCGGACTCTGCCACACCGACATCCACGCCGCCCGCGGCGAGTGGCCGGTGAAGCCCACCCCGCCGTTCGTACCCGGTCACGAGGGCGTCGGCCTGGTCGAGCAGGTCGGCCCCGGCGTCACCGAGCACGCCGTCGGCGACCGGGTCGCGCTGCCCTGGCTCGGCTGGGCCTGCGGCACCTGCGCGTACTGCGTGACCGGCTGGGAGACGCTGTGCGAGTCGCAGCGCAACACCGGTTACAGCATCGACGGCGCGCACGCCGAGTACGCGGTGGCCTCGGCCCGCTACGCGGTCCGCGTGCCCGATGGCGTGGACCCGTTCGAGGCCGCGCCGCTGACCTGCGCGGGCGTCACCACGTACAAGGCCGTCAAGGTCGCCGGGGTACGGCCGGGCGAGCGGGTCGCGATCTTCGGCATCGGCGGTCTGGGTCACCTCGCCCAGCAGTACGCGCAGATCTTCGGCGCCGAGACGGTCGCGGTGGACGTGACCGCCGAGAAGCTGGAGCTGGCCACGTCGCTGGGCGCCGCGCACACTGTCGACGCCGCCACCACCGACCCGGTCGAGCGGATCACCGCGCTGGGCGGCGTGGACGTGGCGATCGTGCTGGCCGCCAGCCCCCGGGTGATCGAGCAGGCGCACCGCTCGCTGCGCCGCGGCGGCCGTCTGGTGCTGGTGTCGCTGCCCGCCGACAACGCGATCACCCTGCCCGTCTTCGAGACGGTGCTCAAGGGCATCACGGTGCTCGGCTCGATCGTCGGCACCCGCGCCGACCTGGCCGAGGTCTTCGCGCTGCACGCCGCCGGCCGCACCCGGGTCGTCTACGAGACCCGCAAGCTGGACGACATCAACGACGCGGTGGACGACGTCCTCGCCGGCCGGGTCGCCGCCCGGCTCGTGCTCCAGCCCTGACCCCCGCCCCCGGTCCCCGCACCCGCGGGGACCGGGCCGCCGACGCCCGGAGAGGGACCGACATGACCGCCACCGAACCCCTGGCCCCCTGGCGCGGATTCCACGCCGGCGCGTGGCAGGAGACAGTCGACGTGGCCGACTTCGTCCGCCACAACCACGAGCCGTACACCGGGGACGCCTCGTTCCTGACCGGGCCGACGCCGCGCACGCTCGCCGTGTGGGACCGGCTGCGGGACATGTTCCCGGAGGAGCGGCGCCGCGGCGTGTACGACGTCGACGCGGCCACCCCGTCGACGATCACCTCGCACGCCCCCGGGTACATCGACCGGGAGCGGGAGCTGATCGTCGGGTTGCAGACCGACGCGCCGCTGCGGCGGGCGATCATGCCGGCCGGCGGGCTGCGGATGGTGGAGACGGCGCTGCGCGCGTACGGGCGTGAGCCGGACCCGCGCGTGCACGAGATCTTCACCCGGTACCGCCGCACGCACAACGACGCGGTGTTCGACGCGTACCCGGAGACCGTGCTCGCGGCCCGCCGCTCGCACATCATCACCGGCCTGCCCGACGCGTACGGACGCGGGCGGATCATCGGCGACTACCGCCGGGTGGCGCTGTACGGCGTGGACCGGCTGATCGAGGAACGCCGCGCGCTCAAGGCGGCGCTGGACGACCGGCGCAGCACCGACGACGTGATCCGCGACCGGGAGGAACTGGCCGAGCAGATCCGCGCGCTCGGCGAGCTGAAGGAGATGGCCGCCTCGTACGGCTTCGACATCTCCCGCCCGGCCGTCACCGGCGCGCAGGCGATCCAGTGGCTCTACTTCGCCTACCTGGCCGCCACGAAGGAGCAGAACGGCGCCGCCATGTCGCTCGGCCGCACCGCCGGGTTCCTCGACGCCTACCTGCGGCGGGACATCGCCGAGGGGCGGCTGGACGAGAGCGGCGCGCAGGAGCTGATCGACGACTTCGTGATCAAGCTGCGGATCATCCGCTTCCTGCGCACCCCCGAGTACGACCAGCTCTTCTCCGGCGACCCGACCTGGGTCACCGAGTCGCTCGGCGGGATGGGCGCGGACGGCCGGCCGCTGGTCACCCGCACCACGTTCCGCTACCTGCAGACGCTGTACAACCTCGGCCCGGCGCCGGAGCCGAACCTGACGGTGCTCTGGTCGCCGCGGCTGCCCGAGGGGTTCAAGCGGTTCTGCGCCCAGGTGTCGCTGGACACCAGCGCCATCCAGTACGAGAACGACGAGCTGATCCGCCCGGCGTACGACGACGACACCGCGATCGCCTGCTGCGTGTCGGCCATGCGGGTCGGCCGGGACATGCAGTTCTTCGGCGCCCGGGCGAACCTGGCGAAGGCGCTGCTGTACGCGATCAACGGCGGCCGCGACGAGCTGTCCGGCGCGCAGGTCGCCCCGCCGGCCGCGCCGGTCGGCGGCGAGACGCTCGACTACGACGAGGTGCTGGCCGCGTACGACCGCACGCTGGACTGGCTGGCGCAGACGTACGTGGACGCGCTGAACGTGATCCACCACCAGCACGACAGGTACGCCTACGAGCGGCTGGAGATGGCGCTGCACGACCACCCGGTGCGCCGCTTCATGGCCACCGGCATCGCCGGCCTGTCGGTCGCCGTGGACAGCCTGTCGGCCATCCGGTACGGCCGGGTCAAGGTGCTGCGCGACGAGTCCGGGCTGGCGGTCGACTACGCGGTCGAGGGCGAGTTCCCGACGTACGGCAACGACGACGACCGGGCCGACGAGATCGCGGTGTGGCTGGTCGAGACGTTCGCGGAGAAGCTGCGCCGGCAGCGCACGTACCGCGACGCGGAGCTGACCATGTCGGTGCTCACCATCACCTCGAACGTGGTGTACGGCAAGCACACCGGCAACACGCCGGACGGGCGGCGCGCCGGTGAGCCGTTCGCGCCGGGGGCGAACCCGATGAACGGGCGGGACACGCACGGCCTGGTCGCGTCCGCGCTGTCGGTGGCGAAGCTGCCGTACGACGCGGCCCGCGACGGCATCTCGCTGACCGGCACCGTCACGCCGGACGGCCTGGGCCACACCCGCGACGAGCGGATCGCGAACCTGGCCGGGGTGCTCGACGGCTACGCCGACGCCGGCGGGTTCCACCTCAACGTCAACGTGCTGGACCGGGCCACGCTGCTGGACGCGATGGCGCACCCGGAGCGGTACCCGCAGCTCACCGTCCGGGTCTCCGGGTACGCGGTGAACTTCGTGCGGCTCACGCCGGAGCAGCAGCGCGACGTGGTGTCGCGGACCTTCCACGGGTCGCTGTGAACGGCCGCCCGCCCGCGCCGCCGCAGGTGACTGCGGCGGCGCCGGGGTGCGTCACCGGCGCTGTGCACTCCTGGGACACCTCGGTCGGGGTGGACGGCCCGGGCACCCGGTTCGTGGTCTTCCTGGCCGGTTGCCCGCTGCGCTGCCGCTACTGCCACAGCCCGGACACCTGGTACGGCCGCAGCGGCCGCCGCCGCAGCGTGGACGAGATGGTCGCGCTCGCCGGCCGGTACCGCCGGTTCATCCAGGTGGCCGGGGGCGGCGTCACTGTGAGCGGCGGGGAGCCGCTGCTGCAACCGGCGTTCACCCGGGAGCTGCTGCGGCGCTGTCACGTCGACCTGGGCCTGCACACCGCGCTGGACACCTCCGGCTTCCTCGGCGTCCGCGCCGACGACACGCTTCTGGACGCCACCGACCTGGTGCTGCTCGACGTGAAGGCGGGCAACCCGCAGACGTACCGCCGGGTCACCGGCACCGGCCGGCTCGCGCCGACGTTGCGGTTCGCGCAACGGCTGGCCGACCGGGGTACGCCGATGTGGATCCGGTACGTGCTGGTGCCCGGCCTGACCGACGCGGTCGACGAGGTGGAGCGGGTGGCCGACATCGCGGCCGGGCTGGCCACGCTGCAGCGCGTGGAGGTGCTGCCGTTCCACCGGCTCGGTGCGCACAAGTACGCCGAGCTGGGGCTGACCTTCCCGCTGGCGGACACCGAGCCGCCTGATGCCGACCTGCTGACCCGGGTACGCGGTCAGTTCGCCGCCCGCGGTCTCACCGTCACCTGACCGCGCGCCGGTTCAGCTGGCTGCGGCCGTCGGGTAGCCGTAGAGGTCCAGCAGCCGGACCCGGGACGCCTGGAGGCGGTCCACCACCACGCTCATGAACCGGCTGGTGAGCTGGCGGCCGAGCGTGTCGTCGGACTCCATCAGCCGGCGTACCCCGTCGGCGTCGAGTTCGACGGCGGTGCTGCGCTGGGTGGCGACCGCGCCGAACTGCCAGCGGTACGGCGGGAACAGCCAGGACCAGCCGAGCACGCCGCCCGGCCCGATCGTCTCGATGCCCACGTCGCCGCGGCCCGGCACCGGGAAGTCGAGTGCCACCTGGCCGCCGCGGACGAGCCAGAACCGGTCGGCCGGCGCGCCGGCGCGGAACAGCCGGTGCCCGGGGTGCCAGACCACCGGGCGGGCGTACCCGGTGAGCCGGGGCAGCCACTCGTCGGGCAGCCCGGCCAGGAAGGGGTGGACGCGGAGCATCTCCAGCGGGGTCATCGCGCCTCCAGGATCGACAGGAGGGAGCACTGGTTCCCATTCCACCTCGCGAACGGCCCGGCCGGTAGGGGCCGATGGTCCCGGCCGTGCCGGGCGGATCGACTCTGCCCAGGTGGGAGCCGTCGGCGCAGGCTGAGGGGGAACCGAAGGAGGACGTCATGACCGACAGGACCGGTGCCCCCGTCGTGGTGGGCGTGGACGGCTCCCCGTCCGCGCTGGACGCGGTACGGCTGGCCGCACGCGAGGCGGTGCTGCGGCACCGGCCGCTGCGGGTGGTGAACGCCTTCCTGTGGCCGCTGGTCGGCACGCCGCTGGGCATGGTCGCCCCGGTGCTGCCCGACATCGAGCTGCGCCAGGAGGCCGAGAAGCTGGTCGAGGAGGCGGTGGACGAGGCCCGCAAGGTCGACGCGGAGCTGGCGGTGACCGGCGCGGTGGTCGACGGCGGGCCGGTCGCGGTGCTGCTGCGGGAGAGCCGCGACGCCGCGCTGCTCGTGCTGGGCCACCGTGGCCTGGGCGGCTTCGCCGAACTCCTGGTCGGCTCGGCGGCGGTGCAGCTCTCCGCCCGCGCGGACTGCCCGGTTCTCGTCGCCTGGGGCGAGGCCCGCGCCGACGGCCCGGTGGTGGTCGGCGTGGACGGGTCCGCGCTGTCCGACGAGGCGGTCGGGTTCGCGTTCGCCGAGGCCGCGGCGCGCGACGCCGAGCTGGTGGTGGTGCACACCTGGCTGTACCCGCAGCCGGTGAGCTACCGCGAGGCGTTCGGCGACGTCCTGCCGCTGGCGTACGAGCCGGAGCAGTTGCGCGCCGACGAGCAGCGGGTGCTGGCCGACGCGGTCGCCGGCTGGACCGAGCGCTACCCGGAGGTCACGGTGCGGCCGAAGCTGGTCGCCGCCGCCACGCCGGCCCGGGTGCTGGTCGAGGAGTCCGTCGGGGCGCAGCTGACGGTGGTCGGCGCGCACGGGCGGGGTAGCCTCGGCTCGCTGCTGCTCGGCTCGGTCAGCCACGCCGTGCTGCACCACTGCCACAGCCCGCTGGCCGTCGTCCGGCACCGCGGGGGCCGGGAACGCTGACCCCGGTTCGGCGGTCCCGGCGCCGCCGGGACCGCCACAATGGCCTGAGCCGACCGGAGGGAACAGACCTGATGAACCGACCCGTCGTGGTGGGAGTGGACGGATCGCCGTCCAGCCTGGCCGCCGCCGACCTGGCTGCCGCGACCGCCGTGGCACGTTCCCGGCCGCTGGTGCTGGTGCACGGCTACCTGCACCCGCTCGGCTACGGCGTGCCGCTCAACCCGTACGACCTGGGGGTGCCGGCGCCCACCGCGGAGGCGGAGAAGATGCTCGAGTCGGTCGCCGCCGACCTGACCGAGCGGCACCCGGGCCTGCGGGTGCAGGTGCGCCAGGTGGCCGGCGGTCCGGGCGCGACGATGGTCGAGGAGTCCCGCCGCGCCGAGCTGGTCGTGGTGGGCAGCCGGGGCGTGGGCGGTTTCGCCGGCCTGCTGCTCGGCTCGGTCAGCGGGCAGCTCGCGCAGCACGGGCACTGCCCGGTGCTGATCGTCCGCCCGGAGGAGCAGCCGATTCCGGTGGACGGGCCGGTGCTGGTCGGCGTGGACGGCTCCGACTCGGCCGCGTACGCGATCGAGCTGGCTGCCGACGAGGCCGAGCGGCGCGACGCGGAGCTGGTGCTGATGCACGTCCGGTCGCCGGAACGCGGCGCGGTGGCGCCCGAGGTCGCGGCGGAGGCCTCCACCGCCGAGCGGGCCGAGGCGGCGGGACTGCTGGCCGAGGCCGCGGACCGGGTCCGGTCGGCGCATCCGGGCCTGCGGGTGACGGAGCGGTCCGTCACCTCCCCCTCGCCGGAGACCGCGCTCGTCGAGGCCAGCGGCGAGGCGGCGCTCGTGGTGGTCGGCTCCCGGGGCCGGGGCGGCTTCGTCGGGCTGCTGCTCGGCTCGGTCAGCCAGGCAATGGTGCAGCACTCCCACTGCCCGGTGCTCGTCGCCCACCGGCCCGAGCCGGCCGACGACTGAGCCGCCTCGCGGGCGGCGGCCCCGCGCCGGCCCTGTCCGCCGGGCCGCCCGGCGCGAGAGATGTCTTCCGAGCGATATGCCTGAGAGGCATAAATATGCCTCTCAGGCATATCGAGTTTCCGGCGTGGTTTCGCCGGGACGGTAACGCTCGGTAGCGGTCGCCCCCGCGCCGCACCGCCCCGGCGTCAGGCCGGGTCGCGGCCGGCGAGCAGGTCGGCGAAGTCGGTGGTGAGCGCGAACGGGTCGGCCGGGCCGGTCGCGGGCGGGCGGCGGTCCACCTGCTCGGCCAGCTCGGCGGCGGCCCGGCGGATCCGGGACCGCAGCGCGCTGTCCCCGTCGTCACCGGCCCAGTCCTCCGGCGCGGCGAACACCGCAGTGGGCAGTGTCGCCGCCCGCAGGTACGTGAACATCGGCCGGACCGCGTGCTCCAGCGCGAGGGAGTGCCGGGCGGTGCCGCCGGTCGCCCCGATGAGCACCGGCTTGCCCGCGAGCGTGTCCCGGTCGATCACGTCGAAGAACGACTTGAACAGCCCGTTGTAGGACGCGTTGAAGATCGGCGTCACCGCGATCAGCGCGTCGGCGGCCGCCACGGCGTCGAGTGTCTGTCGCAGCGCGGCCGGCGCGAAGCCGGTGAGCAGGTGGTTCACCACGTCGTGGGCGTGCTCGCGCAGCTCCACGGTGCGCAGTTCCACCGTCGCGCCGCGCCCGGCCAGCTCGTCGCGGGCGGCCGCGGCGAGCTGGTCGGCGAGCAGACGGGTGGACGACGGCTGGGCGAGCCCGGCCGAGACGACCGCCAGGGTACGACGGGTCATCGCTGCTCCCCGTCGGCCGGAGCGGCGTCGCGGGCGGCCAGCAGGCCGGCGTGGGTGGGCGCCTCGGGCACGTGCGCGGGACGCAGCGAGTCGAACTCCTTGCGCAGCACCGGTACCACCTCCTCGCCCAGCAGGTCGAGCTGCTCCAGCACCGTCTTCAGCGGCAGGCCGGCGTGGTCGATCAGGAAGAGCTGCCGCTGGTAGTCGCCGACGTACTCGCGGAAGCCCAGCGTCCGGTCGATGACCTGCTGCGGGCTGCCCACCGTCAGCGGCGTCTCGCGGGTGAACTCCTCCAGCGACGGGCCGTGCCCGTAGACCGGGGCGTTGTCGAAGTAGGGGCGGAACTCGCGTACCGCGTCCTGGGAGTTGCGGCGCATGAATACCTGCCCGCCGAGGCCGACGATGGCCTGGTCGGGTGAGCCGTGGCCGTAGTGCGCGAACCGCTCCCGGTAGAGGCCGACCATCCGCTGGGTGTGCTCCTTGGGCCAGAAGATGTGGTTGGCGAAGAAGCCGTCGCCGTAGTACGCGGCCTGTTCGGCGATCTCCGGGCTGCGGATCGAGCCGTGCCAGACGAACGGCGGCACGCCGTCGAGCGGGCGCGGGGTCGAGGTGAACGCCTGCAGCGGCGTACGGAACCGGCCCTTCCAGTCGACCACGTCCTCGCGCCAGAGCCGGCGCAGCAGGTCGTAGTTCTCGATGGCCAGGGGGATGCCGTTGCGGATGTCCTGGCCGAACCACGGGTAGACGGGCCCGGTGTTGCCGCGCCCCATCATCAGGTCCACCCGGCCGTCGGCGAGGTGCTGCAGCATCGCGTAGTCCTCGGCGATCTTCACCGGGTCGTTGGTGGTGATCAGCGTGGTCGCGGTGGACAGCAGCAGCCGTTCGGTGCGCGCGGCGATCCAGCCGAGCATGGTGGTCGGCGACGACGGCACGAACGGCGGGTTGTGGTGCTCGCCGGTGGCGAAGACGTCCAGGCCGACCTCCTCGGCCTTGAGCGCGATGGCGGTCATGGCCTTGATCCGCTCACGCTCGGACGGCAGTCGCCCGTTTGTCGGGTCGGGGGTGACGTCACCGACGGTGAAGACTCCGAACTGCATGACCAGCTCCTCGCGTGGGGTCCGGACCGGTCGGCCCGGGATCGCTCCTCACAACATATTTGACGAGTCAACTATTCCGGTGGCCGCCCGCCCCGGCGTGGCCCGGATCACGCGCCTCCCACCGACTACCCTTGCCGCGATGACGTACCCCTGGCTCTCCGCGCCCGCCGCGCAGATCGCGCAGACCGCGCGGACGCTGCTCGGCTGGACCGTGTCGGCCGGCGGCGTCACCGTACGCCTCACCGAGGTGGAGGCGTACGCGGGCACCGGCGAGGACCCGGCGTCGCACGCCCACCGCGGGCCGACGCCGCGCAACCAGGTCATGTTCGGGCCCGCCGGGCACGTCTACGTGTACTTCGTGTTCGGCATGCACTGGTGCGCGAACATCGTCTGCGGGCGCGACGGCGAGGCGGCGGCGGTGCTGCTGCGCGCGGGCGAGGTGGTCGGCGGCGTCGAGACCGCCCGCGAGCGCAGGCCGCGCGCCGCCGACCGGGATCTGGCCCGCGGGCCGGCCCGGCTGGTCACCGCGCTCGGGATCGGGCGGGACGCGAACGGCACCTCGGCTATCGACGGCAGCGGCCCGCTGCTGCTGACGCCACCGGCGATCCCGGTCGACCCGGCGCACATCGTCGCCGGGCCGCGTGTCGGGGTCGCCGCCGCGCACGACCTGCCGTGGCGGTTCTGGCTGGCGGACGAGCCGAGCGTGAGCGTCTACCGGCGGCACACCCCGCGTCGCCGGCCCGCTCCGGCCGCCCCGGTGCGGAACTCGCCGGCCTGAATCGGCCGTTCCGGGCAACCCGGGACACCCCGCGGCGCGTCTGTGGTGGCATGACGCGCCGACCCTTCACCATGCGTTGAGGTCACGGTGTTTTATACGAGGGGCTTTCAACGGGGTGTTGACAACGGGCCATTCTTGGGTGTGGGATGGACGACATGGTCACCGTGGACAACGACCCGTTCACCGCTCCGGATGCTGCCCAGGCACGGGCGCACCGCAACTACGCGGCGCTGCTGCGGATCGCCGAGCGGCACGCCGGCACCAACTCCCGCCGCCGTCGCTACGCCCACCCCGACGTGCCCGACGCCTACGAGGCGGCCACGCTGGTGATGGCGCTCGCCGGGGGCGCCGAGCTGGACGAGGGTGAGGAGCCGGTCGACCAGGCCGACCTGATGGCCGCGCTGACGCTCATCCCGCACGTGCGCTCCGAGGTGGACGCACTGGAGGCCGGGCTGCTCCAGGTGGCCCGCGGCCGGGGCATGACCTGGCAGGCGATCGCCTTCGGGCTGGGGCTGGGCAGCGCCCAGGCGGCCCGGCAGCGCTACGAGCGGCTCACCGTCCGCACCGGCACCGGCGACTGACCGGCGGCGCGCACTGTCACAGCCGCGGGCGAGACTGCGCCGGACGACGGCACGGGAGGACGCGATGACGCGCGAGGAGATGCTCGCCTACTGCCTGGCCAAGCCGGGAGCCTGGCTCGACCGGCCGTGGGAGGGCGACGAGGTGGTGAAGGTGGGCAGCCGGATCTTCGCGTTCCTCGGCTCGCCCGAGGGTGAGGCGCGGGTCGGGGTGAAGTGCGGGGCGTCCCGGGAGGTGGCCGACGAGTGGCTGCACCGGTTCCCGGCCGACGCGCGCCCCTCCCCCTACATCGGCCGGTCGGGCTGGAACACGCTGCGGCTCTCCGGCGGCATCCCGGACGACGAGCTGGTCGAGGCGGTCGACGGGTCGTACGACGCGGTGGTGGCGAAGCTGCCGAAACGCGAGCGCCCCACCGGTTGACCGGTGTGATCCGGGGGCAGGCGGGTGCCTGCCCCCGGATCAGCCGCAGGTCAGCGGGGGACGACCCGCTCGGCGGCCCACTCCCGCCAGCCGGTCAGCTTGTCCGCCGCGGCGGCGAGCTGGTCGGCGACCGGGCCGGGCCCGGTGGAGCCGGGCGTGATGCGGGCGGCCAGCGCCGAACGCACCGACAGCACGTCGCGCACCGACGGGTCCAGGTGCTCGCTGACGGCGGCCAGGTCGGCGTCGGACACCTCGTCCAGCGCGCAGTCCCGGGCCGCGCAGAGCGCCACCAGCTTGCCGGTGATCTCGTGCGCGTCGCGGAACGGCACGTTGCGCCGGACCAGCCAGTCGGCGACCTCGGTGGCGAGCGAGAAACCCGACGGGGCGCTCGCCACCAGCCGGTCCACCCGGACCGTCATCGTGGAGATCATCCCGGCCAGCGCGGGCAGCAGCAGCTCCAGCGTGTCGACCGCGTCGAACGCCGGCTCCTTGTCCTCCTGCATGTCCCGGTCGTACGTCATGGGCAGGCCCTTGAGCATGGTGAGCACGCTCATCAGGCCGCCGACCAGGCGGCCGGACTTGCCCCGGGCCAGCTCGGCGATGTCCGCGTTCTTCTTCTGCGGCATGATCGACGAGCCGGTGGCAAACGCGTCGTCCAGCTCGACCCAGCCGAACTCCTGCGACGTCCAGAGCACCACCTCCTCGCCGAGGCGGGACAGGTGCACGCCGATCATCGCGGTGACGAACAGGAACTCGGCGACGAAGTCGCGGTCCGCGACCGCGTCCATCGAGTTGGCGAACGAGGTACGGAAGCCCAGCTCCTTGGCGACCGCCACCGGGTCCAGCGGCAGCCCCGACCCGGCCAGCGCGCCCGCGCCGAGCGGGCTGATCGCGGTCCGCTCGTCCCAGTCCCGCATCCGCTCCAGGTCGCGCAGCAGCGGCTGCACGTGGGCCAGCAGCCAGTGCCCGAACGTCACCGGCTGGGCGTGCTGCAGGTGCGTCATGCCCGGCGCGGCGGTGTCCACGTGCCGCTCCGCCTGCTCGACGAGGGCCTCGGCCAGCTCGACCAGCCGGGCCGCCACCCCGCGGGCGTGGTCACGCAGGTAGAGCCGCAGGTCGGTGGCGACCTGGTCGTTGCGGGACCGGCCGGCGCGCAGCTTGCCGCCGAGGCTGCCCAGCCGCTCCAGCAGGCCACGCTCCAGCGCGGTGTGCACGTCCTCGTCGTCAACGGTCGGGCGGAACGCGCCGGAGGCGCACGCCGCCTCCAGGTCGTCCAGCGCGGCAAGCATCCGGCCCAGTTCGTCCGGGTCGAGCAGGCCGGCGCCGGCCAGGACCCGGGCGTGCGCGCGGGAACCGGCGATGTCGTACGGGGCGAGGCGCCAGTCGAACTGGACACTCACCGACAGCCGCGCGAGCGCCTCGGCGGGGCCGCCGGCGAACCGGCCGCCCCAGAGGCTCGTCCGGTTGGCGGGGGCGCTGTTCTCGGTCAGGCTCTTGTCGTCCACCCCACCCATTGTGGTGCCCCCCATCAGACTCCTCCCATCCGGGCGTCCCGCGCCGCCGCCATCCGGCTGGGCAGGCCCCACAACTGCACGAAACCCTTCGCCAGCGACTGGTCGAACGTGTCACCGGTGTCGTACGTGGCGAGGCCGAAGTCGTACAGGCTCGCCTCGGAACGCCGGCCGGTCACCACGGCCCGGCCGCCGTGCAGCCGCAGCCGCACCTCGCCGCTGACGTGCCGCTGCGCGTCGTCGATGAACGCGTCCAGCGCGCGCTTCAGCGGCGAGAACCAGAGCCCGTCGTAGACCAGCTCACCCCAGCGCTGGTCGACGCCGCGCTTGAACCGGGCCAGGTCCCGCTCGACTGTCACCGCCTCCAGCTCCTGGTGGGCGGTGATCAGCGCGACCGCGCCGGGTGCCTCGTACACCTCGCGGCTCTTGATGCCGACCAGCCGGTCCTCGACCATGTCGAGCCGGCCCACGCCGTGCGCCCCGGCGCGCCGGTTCAGCTCCCGGATCGCCTCGTACGGGGTGACCGTCTCGCCGTCGATCGCGACCGGGACGCCGGCGTCGAACGTGAGCACCACGTCGTCCGGGTCGCGTTCCGACGCCGGGTCGACGGTGTACGCGTAGAGGTCCTCGACCGGGGCGTTCCAGATGTCCTCCAGGAAGCCGGTCTCCACCGCGCGGCCCCACAGGTTCTGGTCGATCGAGTACGGCGACTTCGCCGACACGTCGATCGGCAGCCCCTTCTCCTCGGCGAACGCGATCGCCTTGTCCCGGGTCCAGGCGAAGTCCCGGGCCGGGGCGATCACCTTCAGGTCGGGCGCGAGCGCGCCCAGGCCGACCTCGAAGCGGACCTGGTCGTTGCCCTTGCCGGTGCAGCCGTGCGACACGATCGTGCCGCCGTGGGCGCGCGCCGCGGCGACCAGGTGCTTGACGATCAGCGGCCGGGACAGCGCGGACACCAGCGGGTACCGGTCCATGTAGAGGGCGTTGGCCCGGATGGCCGGCAGGCAGTAGTCGGCGGCGAACTCGTCGCGCGCGTCCACCACCTCGGCCTCGACCGCGCCGCAGTCGAGCGCGCGCTGCCGGATCACGGCCATGTCCTCGCCGCCCTGGCCGACGTCGACCGCCACCGCGATGATCTCCGCGCCGGTCTGCTCGGCCAGGTACGGAATGGCGACCGAGGTGTCCAGGCCCCCGGAGTACGCCAGCACGACCCGCTCGGTCACGTCGTGCTCCCTTCGACTGTGTCGTCCCGGCGGGCCCAGGCGGCGAGCCGCTCGCCCAGCGCCGCCCCGCCGTCGGCCTCCCGGGCCACGACGAGGATGGTGTCGTCGCCGGCGATGGTGCCGACGATCTCGGTGAGGCCGGCCCGGTCCAGCGCGCTGGCGAGGTACTGGGCCGCGCCCGGCGGGGTGCGCAGCACCGCGATGTTGCCGCTGGAGTCGACGCCGTTGAGCAGCTCACGCAGCAGCCGGACCAGCCGGGCCGGCGCGCCCTCGGCGTCGCGCAGCGGCCGGTGCCCGTCCTCCGGGATCAGGTAGACGCCCCGCCCGTCACCGCCGCGCGCGGTCACCGCCCCCAGTTCCTTCAGGTCCCGCGACAGCGTGGCCTGGGTGACCTGGATGCCGTCGCCGGCGAGCAGGTCGGCCAGCTCGGTCTGCGAGTGGATCGGGGTGTCGCGGATCAGCTCGACGATGCGGGCGTGCCGCGCGGCGCGGGTCAGCGGAGCGGTCATGCGGATTCCTCCAGGAGAAACGTCAGCAGCGCCTTCTGGGCGTGCAGCCGATTCTCCGCCTGGTCGAACACCGCGCTGTGCGGGCCGTCGAGCGCCTCGTCGGTGATCTCCTCGCCCCGGTGGGCGGGCAGGCAGTGCAGCACGATCACGTCGGCGTCGGCGTGGCCGAGCAGCGCGGCGTTGACCTGGTACGGCAGGAACGGCGTGATCCGGTCCAGCCCGTCGGCCTCCTGTCCCATCGACGTCCAGGTGTCGGTGGCGACGACGTGCGCGCCGCGTACCGCCTCGGCCGGGTCGGTGAGCACCTGGACCGAGCCGCCGGTGGTGGCGGCGATCTTCTCCGCGCGGGCCACGATCTCCGGGTCCGGCTGGAACCCGGCCGGGCCGGCGATCCGCACGTGCATCCCGGCGGTCGCGCCGGCCAGCAGGTACGAGTGGGCCATGTTGTTCGCCGCGTCGCCCACGTACGCGAGGATCCGCCCGGCGGTGCCGCCGAAGCGCTCCCGCACGGTGAGCAGGTCGGCCAGCATCTGGCAGGGGTGGTACGTGTCGGTGAGCGCGTTGACCACCGGCACCGTGGCGTGCTCGGCGACCTCGGCGATCCGGTCGTCGCCGTGGGTGCGCAGCACGATCGCGGCGACGTAGCGGGACAGCACCCGGCCGGCGTCGGCGAGCGTCTCGCCGCGGCCGAAGTGGGTGACCTGGGTGTCCACCACCAGCGGGTGCCCGCCCAGTTCGGCGATGCCCACGTCGAACGAGATCCGGGTCCGCAGGCTCTGCTTGTCGAACAGCACCGCCACCGACTTCGGTCCGGCCAGCGGCTGGTGGCCGTACCGGTCGGTCTTCATCCGGGCGGCGAGGTCGAGCACGGCGGCCTGCTCGGCGGGCGTGAGGTCGTCGTCGCGCAGGAAGTGGCGGATCATGCGGGAGCCTCCGTCGGGGTCGTGGCGTCGGACGCGGCGTCGTCGGCGGTCGCTGCGGCGTCGGTGGAAGGGTGCGGCGCGGCGGCGGACAGCGCGGCGGGCAGCGCGGCGACGAAGGCGTCGGCCTGCGCCACGGTGAGGATCAGCGGCGGGGCGAGCCGGATCACGTCCGGCTGCACCGGGTTCACCAGGAAACCCGCGTCGCGCAGCGCTGCCGCCGCGGCGGCGGAGACCGGCTGGTCGAGCACGATGCCGAGCAGCAGGCCGGCGCCGCGCACCTCACGGACCAGCGGGTGACCGAGCGCCTCGACGCCGCGCCGCAGCCGCTCGCCGACGCGCTTGACGTGGTCGAGCAGGCCCTCGTGCGCGATCGTGGAGACGACCGCGAGCGCGGCGGCGCAGCTGATCGGATTGCCGCCGAACGTGGTGCCGTGCGAGCCGGGGGTGAGCAGGTCGGCGGCCCGGCCGAAGGCCAGGCAGGCGCCCAGCGGCAGGCCGCCGCCGAGGCCCTTGGCGAGCGTGATGACGTCCGGCTCGACTCCCTCGGCCTGGTGGGCGAACCAGTGGCCGGTCCGGCCGATGCCGGTCTGCACCTCGTCCAGCACCAGCAGCGCGCCGTGCGCGGCGGTGATCCGCCGGGCCGCGGCGAGGTAGCCGGGCGGCGGGACGACCACGCCGTTCTCGCCCTGGATCGGCTCGATGATCAGCATGGCGGTGTCGTCGGTGACCGCCTCGGCCAGCGCGTCGGCGTCGCCGAACGGCACGTGCGTCACGTCGCCTGGTAGCGGGCGGAACGGGTCGGCCTTGGCGGGCTGCCCGGTCAGCGCCAGCGCGCCCATGGTCCGGCCGTGGAAGCCGCCGTGGGTGGCGACCACGTGCCGGCGGCCGGTGAGCCGGGACAGTTTGAACGCCGCCTCGTTGGCCTCCGCGCCGGAGTTGGCGAAGAACACCCGGCCGGGGCGGCCGGCCAGCGCGAGCAGCAGCTCGGCCAGCGCCACCGGCGGCTCGGCGACGAACAGGTTGGACACGTGCCCGAGCGTCGCGACCTGCTTGCTGACGGCGGCCACCACCGCCGGGTGGGCGTGGCCGAGCGCGTTGACGGCGATGCCGCCGAGCAGGTCGACGTACTCCCGGCCGGTCTCGTCGGTCACGACGGCGCCGGAGCCGGAGACGAGCGCCAGCGGCGGCGTGCCGTAGTTGTCCATCATGGTGGCGTTCCACCGCTGCACCAGCGTGCTCATGAGTCGATCACCATGGTTCCGAAGCCCTCCGACGTGAACACTTCCAGCAGCGTGGAGTGGGCGACCCGGCCGTCGACGACGTGCGCGGCGGGCACTCCCCCGCGCACCGCCCGCAGGCAGGCCTCCATCTTCGGGACCATGCCCGACTCCAGGGACGGCAGCAGCTTCGCCAGGTCGTCCGCGGTGATCTCGCTGACCAGGCTGGACGTGTCCGGCCAGTCGGCGTACAGGCCGGGCACGTCGGTCAGCACGACCAGCTTGCGGGCGTCCAGCGCCACCGCGAGCGCGGCGGCGGCGGTGTCCGCGTTGAGGTTGTGCAGCACCCCGTCGGCGTCCGGCGCGACTGTCGAGATGACCGGGATCCGGCCGGCGGCGATCAGGTCGGTGACCGCCGAGACGTTCACCGACTCCACGTCGCCCACCTGGCCCACGTCGACCGCTTCGCCGTCCACGTACGCGGGACGGCGCACGGCGGTGAACAGCCCGGCGTCCTCGCCGGAGAGGCCGACCGCGTACGGGCCGTGCGCGTTGATCAGCCCGACCAGTTCCCGGCCGACCTGGCCGACCAGGACCATCCGGACCACGTCCATCGCCTCCGGGGTGGTGACCCGCAGGCCGCCCCGGAACTCGCTGGCGATGCCGAGCCGGCCGAGCATGGCGGAGATCTGCGGGCCGCCGCCGTGCACCACCACCGGCTTCAGGCCGGCGTAGCGCAGGAACACCATGTCGGCGGCAAACGCCCGCTGCAGTTCCGGGTCGACCATGGCGTTGCCGCCGTACTTGACCACGACGGTGGCGCCGGAGAAACGGGCCAGCCAGGGCAGCGCCTCGATCAGCGTGGCGGCCTTGGCCTGGGCCCGGGTGAGGTCAGCACTCAAGTTCATGTGGAATAGGCCGAGTTCTCGTGTACGTACGCGTGGGACAGGTCGTTGGTCCAGATGGTGGCGGTGTCGACGCCGGCGTGCAGGTCGATCCGGACGGTGACGCCGCGGCCGGTGAGGTCCACCTTGGCGCGGTCCTCGGCGGCGGCGCCGCCCCGGCACACCCAGATGCCGTTGACCGCGACGTCGACGCCGTCCGGCTCGAACACGGCGGTGGTGGTGCCGACCGCGGCGAGGATGCGGCCCCAGTTCGGGTCGTTGCCGAACAGCGCGGTCTTGACCAGGTTGTTGCGGGCCACCGTACGGCCCACCTCGACCGCGTCGTCCTCGCTGGCCGCGCCGACCACCTCGATCGCGACCTCCTTGGTCGCGCCCTCCGCGTCGGCCAGGAGCTGCTGGGCCAGGTCGTGGCAGGCGGCGGTGACCGCGGCGGTCAGCTCCTCGGCGGTCGGCTCGATGCCGGACGCGCCGCTGGCCAGCAGCAGCACCGTGTCGTTGGTGGACATGCAGCCGTCGGAGTCGATCCGGTCGAACGTGATCCGGGTGGCGGCGCGCAGCGCGGCGTCCAGGGCGTCCGGCCCGGCCACCGCGTCGGTGGTGAGCACGCAGAGCATCGTGGCCATGGCCGGGGCGAGCATGCCCGCGCCCTTGGCCATGCCGCCGACGGTCCAGCCCGTACCCTGCGCCACTGTCGTCTTGGGCCGGGTGTCGGTGGTCATGATGGCCTCGGCGGCCGCCGGGCCGCCGTCGCGGGACAGGCCGCGCACCGCGTCGCGTACGCCGGGAAGCAGCTTGTCCATCGGCAGCCGCTCGCCGATCAGGCCGGTCGAGCACACAGCGACCTCGCCCGCGCCGACGATGAGCCGCGCGTTCGCCGCGGTGATCGCGGCGGCGGTGTGCTCGGCGGTGGCGTGGGTGTCCTGGAAGCCGGCCGGGCCGGTGCAGGCGTTCGCGCCGCCGGAGTTGAGCACCACGGCGCGCACGACGCCGCCGTGCACGACCTGCTGGCTCCACAGCACCGGCGCGGCCTTGACCCGGTTGGCGGTGAAGACACCCGCCACACCGGCGTCCGGGCCGTCGTTGATCACAAGGGCGACGTCGGGCGCGCCGGAAGACTTCAGTCCGGCCGCGACACCTGCGGCGCGGAACCCACGGGGGACGGTGACGCTCACGGGGCCACTCCAAACACGGACAGACCGGTGGTCTCCGGGAGACCCACCATCAGGTTGGCGTTCTGCACGGCCTGGCCGGCCGCGCCCTTGCCCAGGTTGTCGATCGCGCTGACCACGATCACCCGCCCCGAGTCGACGTCCACCGTCGCCTGGAGGTGGCAGGCGTTCGAGCCGGCGGTGGCGGCGGTGTGCGGCCACGCGCCCTCGGGCAGCACGTGCACGAACGGCGCGTCGGCGTACGCGGCGGCCAGCACCGCGCGCGGGTCGGCGTCGCCGGTGGGCACGGCGGTGACGGTGGCCAGGATGCCCCGGGGCATCGGCGCGAGCACCGGGGTGAAGGACAGGCCGGTCGCGCCGGTGGCCTGCTTGATCTCCGGCACGTGCTGGTGCGCGCCCACCTTGTAGGGCGACAGGTCGCCCATCACCTCGCTGCCGAGCAGGTGGGCCTTGGCGGCCCGGCCCGCGCCGGAGGTGCCGGAGGCGGCGACCACCACCACGTCGTCGGGGCGTACCGCGCCGGCCGCGATCAGCGGCGCCAGCGCCAGCGTGGTCGCCACCGCGTAGCAGCCGGTGCTGGCGACCCGCGACGCGGCGGCGATCTCGGCCCGCTGGCCGGGCAGCTCGGGCAGCCCGTAGGTCCAGGCGCCGGCGTGCTCCCCGCCGTAGTAGCGGGACCAGGCGCCGGCGTCGCGCAGCCGGTGGTCCGCGCCCAGGTCGACCACCTTGACCGTGCCGGGCAGCGCCGCGGCGAGCGCCGCGGACTGCCCGTGCGGCAGGGCCAGGAACACCAGGTCCGCGTCGGCCAGGGTCGCCGGTTCGGTCGCGGCGAAGACCAGGTCCAGGCCGGCGAGCTGCGGGTGTACGGCGGTGACCGGCTGACCAGCCTGGGTGTGCGCGGTGGCGGCGATCAGCTCGAACTCGGGGTGACCGGCGAGCAGGCGCAGCAGTTCGCCCCCGGCGTATCCACTCGCCCCGGCCACCACTGTTCGAATGCCCATACCCACCTCCGCATGACTATGCAGAGAAGGGTACCGGTCGGGGCGACCTCATCGCAAGGTCATACGGCGCGCTGCATAGCCATGAGACAACGTTCACGGGCGGCTCGCGTGCGCGCGGTGTTAAAAGGGGCCCCCTCCTCTACCGGAGGCGTTAAGAGGGGGCCCCTCCTTTCAGGCGCCGCGCAGGGTGGCGCCGAAGCGCTCGGCGGCGACAGCGACCGCCGCGTCGCGCGCCGCCACCGCCTCCTCGCCCGCCAGGGTCCGGTCCGGGGCGCGGAACGTCAGCTTGTACGCCAGCGACTTGCGCCCCTCGCCGAGCTGCTCGGAGGTGTAGACGTCGAACAGGCGGACGTCCTCCAGCAGCGCGCCCGCGCCCTCGACCAGCGCCGCCCGCACCTCGGCGGCCGGCACCGCGTCGTCCACCACGAGCGCCACGTCGATCAGCGCCGGCGGGAACGTGGAGATGGTCGGGCCGGCGACCAGGGGGGCGGCGGGCAGCGCGTCCAGGTCCAGTTCCATGGCGCTGGTCCGCCGGGGCAGCTCCAGCGCGGCCAGCACGGCCGGGTGCAGCTCACCGGCGTGGCCGACGACCACGTCGTCCACCACCAGTTCGGCGCAGCGGCCCGGGTGCCAGGGCGCGCGCTCGCCGGCCCGTACCGTCACCCGGTCGGCGGGGATCCCGGCGGCGTCGAGCACGGCCCGGCCCGCCTCGATCGCGTCGGCCCAGCCGGCCGCGCGGCCCGCGCCCCACCAGCCAGCCGGCTCGATCTCGCCGGTCAGCGCGACCGCGACGTGCCGCGGCTGGGCAGGTACCACCGCGTCGGCGGCGGCGAACTCCTCGTCGGTGGGCCGCCGGTCCACGCCCATCGCGGGCGGGGCGCCGGCGCCGGGGCGCGGGTGGAAGACGGTGCCGATCTCGTAGATCGCCACGTCCCGCTGACCCCGGCCGACGTTGCGCCTGACGATGCCGAGCAGCGGGCCGAGCAGCGTGGTGCGCAGCAGCGGCTCCTCCTCCGACAGCGGGTTCGCCAGGCGTACCGCGGGGCGGCGCGGGTCGTCGGCGGGCAGGCCGAGCTGGTCGACCAGTTCCGGCGCGACGAACGGCTGCGCCAGCACCTCGACGTAGCCGCGCTCGGCGAGCGAGCGGGCGACGGCCCGGCGGCGCTGCTGCTGCCAGGTCAGGCCCCGGCCGGGCGGCGCGGTGGGCAGCACCGACGGCACCCGGTCGTAGCCGTCGAGGCGTACCACCTCCTCCACCAGGTCGGCCGGGTCGGTCAGGTCGGGACGCCAGCTCGGCGGCGTCACGGTCAGCACCTCACCCTCGCCGGAGCCGACCCCGGCCGTGCCCGGGTCCTCGGCGAGCCGGTCCGCGCCGCGCGTGACTGTGCAACCGACCTGCTCCAGCAGCTCCACCACGCGGTCCGGCGAGTAGGACACGCCGACCCGCCGCGACGGCAGGTCCACCGGCAGCGTCACCGGCGTACGCGGCGCGACGTGGTCGATGTCGAGCACCTCGTCGCCGGCCGTGCCGCCGGCGAGGTCGGTGAGCAGCCGGACCGCCTTGTCCAGCGCGACCAGCGGCAGCGCCGGGTCGACGCCCCGCTCCCACCGCTTCGCCGCCTCGCTGAACAGCTTGTGCCGCCGCGCGGTACGGCCGACGGTCGCCGGATCCCAGTGCGCCGCCTCGAACAGCACGTTCGTGGTGGAGGCGAGCACCTCGCTGGTCTCACCGCCCATCACCGCGGCCAGCGAGATCGGACCCGTGTCGTCGCAGATCACCAGGTCCTCGGCGGACAGCGTCCGGCTCACCCCGTCCAGCGTGGTCAGCTTCTCCCCCGCCTCGGCGCGGCGCACCACGAGCGGCCCGGCGATCCGGTCCGCGTCGAAGGCGTGCATCGGCTGGCCGAGTTCGAGCATCAGGTAGTTGGTGATGTCGACCGCGAGCGAGATGCTGCGCACGCCGGCCACGGTGAGCCGCTGCCGCATCCAGCCCGGCGTCTCCACGGTCGGGTCGACGCCGCGCACCATCCGCGCCGCGAACCGGTCGCAGCCGACCGGGTCACGGACCTCCACCGGGTACGCGGGCTCGGCGGTCGCGCCGGGCGCTGGCGCGTCGGCCGGGTCGCGGAACGGCACGCCGAGCGCGTGCGACAGCTCCCGGGCGATGCCGCGCACGCTCAGCGCGTACCCGCGGTCCGGGGTGATCTCCATCTCGACCACGACGTCGTCCAGGCCGACGACGGGCCGGGCGTCGTCGCCGGGCTGGGCCTTGACGTCCTCGGGCAGCACGACGATGCCCGAGTGGTCGTCGCCCAGTCCCAGCTCCTGGGCCGAGCAGATCATGCCGTGGGAGTTGCGCCCGTACGTCTTGCGCGCGCCGATCGCGAACCCGCCGGGCAGCACGCCGCCGGGGAGGATCACCACGACCTTGTCGCCCTGGGCGAAGTTGCGCGCCCCGCAGACGATCTCCTGCGGCTCGCCGGTGCCGTTCGCGGCGCCGACGTCGACCCGGCAGAAGCGGATCGGCTTCTTGAAGCCGGTCAGCTCCTCGATCTCCAGTACCTCGCCGACGACCAGCGGGCCGGTGACGGACTCGCGCAGGTCCACCACGGACTCGACCTCGATGCCGAGGTCGACCAGCGCCTGCTCCAGGTCGCCGGTGGGCAGGTCGGCCGGCAGGTCGACGTACTCGCGCAGCCAACTGACAGAAACTCGCATGACTGTTAAACCACCGTTCCCGTAGCTCAGGCGCCGAACGCGCGGGTGAACCGCACGTCGCCCTCGGCCATGTCCCGCATGTCGCTGACGCCGTGCCGGACCATCACGGTCCGGTCGATGCCCATGCCGAACGCGAATCCGGAGTAGACCTCCGGGTCAATGCCGCAGGCGCGCAGCACCCGCGGGTTGACCATGCCGCAGCCGCCCCACTCGACCCACTGCGGACCGTCCCGGTGCTCCGGGAACCAGACGTCGAACTCCGCCGACGGCTCGGTGAACGGGAAGTAGTGCGGCCGCCAGCGGGTCTTCGCGCCCTCGCCGAACATGGCCCGGGCGAAGTGGTCGAGCGTGCCGCGCAGGTGCGCCATGGTGATGCCCTTGTCCACCACGAGGCCCTCGACCTGGTGGAAGACCGGCGCGTGGGTGGCGTCCAGCTCGTCGGTGCGGTAGACCCGGCCGGGCACCACCACGTAGATGGGCGGCTTGCGGCTGAGCATGGTGCGCGCCTGCACCGGCGACGTGTGGGTGCGCAGCACCAGGCCCGAGCCCTCGGGTGCGATGTGGAACGTGTCCATCAGGCCGCGCGCCGGGTGGTCGGCCGGGATGTTCAGCGCGTCGAAGTTGGTCCACTCCAGCTCGACCTCGGGACCCTCGGCCACCTCGTAGCCCATGCCGATGAACAGGTCACTGATCTGCTCCATCAGCACGCTCAGCGGGTGGCGGGCGCCACGCGGCCGGCGGTCGTACGGCAGGGTCACGTCGACCCGCTCCTCGACCAGCACCCGCTCGGCCTGCTCGCGCTCCAGGATCTCCTGCCGGGCGGCGTACGCGGACTCGATCGCCCGGCGGGCCTCGTTGACCCGCTTGCCGGCGTCGGCCTTCGCGGCCGGCGGCAGCGCGCCGATCTCCCGGCGCGCCAGCGACACCGGCGACCGGTCGCCGAGGTGCGCGGGGCGCAGCGCGGTGAGCGCGTCCGGGTCGGTGGCGTCGGCGAACGCCTTCTCGGCGTCGGCCACTGCTCCGGCCAGGGCGTCCGGGTCGAGCAGGGCGACCTGCTTCGGGTCGTACGGATCGTTGCGGTAGCTCATGGTGAACGGGCACTCCCTCACGGCGGCGCCGACCCTCACGGGTGGCTAGGCGAGTCTACGGACGCGCGGCTTCGCCGCAGCCCGCCGGTGGGGAGTCGTGCAGGGGGAAGGGTCAGGCCCGCCGCCCGCCGACACCGGCGGGCTGGCTAAACGAACGCCGTGGCGCGTTCATGACGAGGCGGACTCCCCTGCTGTCTCTCGCGCGCCCCGGGGGACACGCAGTGCTCTGGCGGAAGAATACAGGCAGACGGCGGCAGCCGCAGCCAGGTTCAGGCTCTCCGCGCGCCCGTGCAGCGGCACCCGGACCCGGGCGTCGGCGGCGGCGGTCAGCTCCTCGGGCAGGCCGTGCGCCTCCGATCCGAACAGCCACGCTGTCGGCGCGGCCAGCCTTCCGGCGTCGGCGAGGTCGTCCAGGTCGCTGTCGCCGTACCCGGTGGTGGCGAAGATCTTCAGGCCCGCGGCCCGCAGCGCCTCGACGGCGGCGAGCGGGTCGGCGGCGCGCACCACGTCGACGTGGAAGAGGCTGCCGGCGGAGGCCCGCACGCATTTGCCGTTGTAGGGGTCGACCGCCTCGCCAGCGAAGATCACCGCGCCCGCCCCGGCCGCGTCGGCGGTGCGCAGCACGGTGCCGGCGTTGCCCGGGTCGCGGATCCCGGCGAGCACCGCGACCAGTCGCGGTCCGCGCGCCACGGCCTGCGCCAGGGGTACGTCGAGGTGCCGGCACACCGCCACCAGTCCCTGCGGCGCGACCGTCTCGGCCAGCGCGGCCAGCGCGTCGTCGGTCACCTCGGAGACGGGCACGTCGGCCCGGGCGGCCGCGGCGGCGAGGTCGGCGTACCTGTCGAGCGCCGCCGGGGTGCCGAACAGCTCCACCACGGTGCCGGCGCGGGCCAGCGCCTCCCGGACCGCCTGCGGCCCCTCGGCCAGGAACCGGCCGGCCTGGTCGCGGTCGCGCCGGCGGTGCAGCCGGCGGGCCGCCACGACCCTGGGGGTACGCGGGGTGAACGGTCCGGGAACGGCGTCGAGACGCCTCCCCTGCGGATGTGACTGCATGGGAGACGCCTCGATCTGCCGTACGGGGTGGGTCAGGCGGCCTGAGCCGCGGCGCCACCGGTGCCCTCGGCCGCCACGGCGGCGCGGGCCAGCTCGACGATCGCCGCGAACGAGGCGGCGTCGTTGACGGCCATGTCGGCCAGGATCTTCCGGTCGACCTCGATGCCGGCCAGGCGCAGGCCCTGGATCAGCCGGTTGTAGGTCAGGCCGTTGGCCCGGGCGCCGGCGTTGATCCGCTGGATCCAGAGCTGCCGGAAGTCGCCCTTGCGGTCGCGACGGTCCCGGTAGGAGTACTGCATCGAGTGCAGCACCTGCTCCTTGGCCTTGCGGTACAGCCGGGAGCGCTGACCGCGGTAACCGCTCGCGGTCTCCAGCAGGGTACGACGCTTCTTCTGGGCGTTCACAGCCCGCTTGACGCGTGCCATCTCAACTCCTTCTTCGGTTCAGGTGGCTCGCGTCAGCGGCCGAGCAGCTTCTTGATGCGCTTGACGTCGGCCTTGGCCAGCTCGACGGTGCCGGTCAGCCGACGGGTCTGGGTGCTGGGCTTCTTCTCCAGGTTGTGGCGAAGGCCGGCCTGCTGGGCAACGATCTTGCCCTTGCCGGTCACCTTGACCCGCTTGCCCATACCCGTGTGGCTCTTCATCTTCGGCATTGGAACGTCTTCTCCCCTGTTACTGGCCGCTGGTCTCAGCGGTCGTACCGGTCTCGCCGGCTGCTGCGGTGTCGCCGGCCGCCGGGGTCTCGCCGGCCGGAGCGGCCGGTTCCTCCGCGGCCCGGTCGCGCGGTCCACCGCGGGACGCCGTGGCGGCGACCGCGGAGGCCTTGACGGCCCGGTGCGGAGCGAGAACCATGATCATGTTGCGGCCGTCCTGCTTCGGAGCGGCCTCGACGTATCCCAGGTCCGTGATCTCGGACTCGAGCCGGCGCAGGAGCCGGTAACCCAGCTCCGGGCGGCTCTGCTCCCGACCGCGGAACATGATCGTCACCTTGACCTTGTCGCCGGCCTTGAGGAACCGCACCACGTGACCCTTCTTGGTCTCGTAGTCGTGCGGGTCGATCTTCGGCCGGAGCTTCATCTCCTTGATGACGGTCTGCTGCTGGTTACGCCGCGCTTCGCGCGCCTTGAGTGCGCTCTCGTACTTGAACTTGCCGAAGTCCATGAGCTTGCACACCGGCGGGCGCGCCATCGGCGCAACCTCGACCAGGTCCAGGTCGACGTCCGCGGCCAGCTGCAGGGCGCGCTCAAGCGGGACGATGCCCACCTGCTCACCCTCAGGGCCGACCAGTCGGACCTCACGTGCCCGGATCTGCTCGTTCACGCGTGGTTCGACGCTGATGGGGCCTCCTCGAGTCGAGTCTCCTACGGTGCCGACTCCGCGGGCTCCCGGGCGGGAGCCGACCCGGAAAGCAGAAGGCCCCGGCATATGCCAGGGCCCACTCGACCGGTCGGCACGATCACAGGATCGCGCATCCGGCGCCGGGACGTGCCCGAAACCGGGGACCGGACCCGGCCACCGTGGCGGCGACTCGGGTGGGAGCGGGCGCTCCGCTTCACGACCGCCCGCGCGTCAGGGACGGGGGCAGTCTGGTCGACTCCGCAACACTACACCCTCGGCCCAGGCCCGCCCAAACCGGGCTCGCTGGTCAGCGGGGTGCCGACTGGCCGGCGGACAGCGCCGCCAGGTGCGCCTGGTGCAGCCGGCGCAACGCGCGGACCGCCTCGACCGCGCTCTCCTTGTCGGCGGCCTGCAACGCGACCATCGGGAGCAGGTCGTCGTCGTGCAGCTCCAGGCTGGCCCACGGGGCGCCCCGGTCGAACCGGACCCCGCGGATCACCTCCCACGGCAGCTCGTACGAGCTGAACACGTTGCGCACCCGGACGCCCTTGGCGTCGGCGACCACGCGCGGGCGGGTGAACAGCAGGAAGCCGAGCGCACCGAACACGCCCAGGCCGATCATGGCGAACTGGTCGCCGCGCTGGAACGTGCCGTAGCCGTTGCCGGTGGCGCCGGTCAGCGACGTCGCGACGAGGCTGAACACGACGAACAGCGTGACGGCCGACACCCAGCACACGACCCGGACGCGGCGGGGTCGCACGGTCACCACGGAATCGCTCACCCGACCAGTCTGCCATCCGGTTCGCGCGCATCTTCGGCCGCCACACGGTCCGGGCCGCGCCGGCGCAGGCTGGTGACCACCACGGCGAGCAGCGTGAGCAGGGCGCCGGCCAGCACCGGCAGCCGCACGCCGGGCCCGCCGGGTAGGACCAGGTCCAGCAGCAGCGCGCCACCGAGCTGCCCGGCCACCAGCGCCAGGCCGGTGCGCAGCACCCCGGCGGCGCGTACGCCGACCAGCAGGGAGAGCACGATGCCGACGCCGAGCAGGCCGCCGGCGTAGAGCCACCACTGGCCGGGCCAGCGGGGCTGGCTCGCGAGCGCGCCGGTCAGCGCCGCCACCGCGCCGATCACCACGGTGCTGACCGCGAAGTTGACGGCGAGCCCGGCGGCCGGGCCCACGGTGGCGGCGACCCGGCCGTTGAGCGCGGACTGCGTCGCCACCGCCAGCCCGCCCAGGACGCAGAGCAGCACCAGCCCGACCGCCAGTTCGCCGACCGGGCGGCCGAGCTGGGCGAGCGCGACCGCGCCGACGCCGAGCACCGCCCCGCCGACGCGGGGCACGGTGAGCGGCATCCGCCCGGTCGCGGCCAGCCCGGCCCGGTCCACCGCCAGGCCGCCGAGGCTGCCGCCGGCCACCTGGGCGATGGTGAACACCGCCACCCCGAGCACGGGCACCACCACCGGCGCGACCAGCACGATCACCGCGCCGCCCACCCCGCCCAGGTAGGTCCACCAGGGCAGCCCGGAGCGGCGCAACGCGGCCAGCCCGGCGCGCATCGACGGCAGCGCCACGATCCCGGCCAGCACCAGCAGGCAGCCGCCGAGGTTGTTGACGACCGCGCCGAGGACCGGGGCGCCGGTCCGCTCCCCCATCTCGGCGTTGACCACGCCCTGGGCGGCGGAGGCCACGCCACCGGCCACGACCACCGCGAGCGCGGCCGGGAGCGGCAGCGGCCTCACAGGCGGCAGGCGTGGATGTTGGTGACCAGGATCGCGCGGGCGCCCAGCTCGTACAGCTCGTCCATGATCCGGTGCACGTCGTCGCGGAGCACCATCGCCTGCACCGCGACCCAGCCCTCCCGGTGCAGCGGCGAGACCGTCGGCGACTCGATGCCGGGGGTCAGCGAGCTGGCCCGGTCGAGCAGGCCGGCCGGCACGTCGTAGGCGAGCATCACGTAGCGCCGGGCGACCAGGACGCCGTGCAGCCGGCGCAGCAGCTGCTCGTGCTGGGCGCCGCCGGGCGTGCCGGCGCGGCGGACCAGCACCGCCGAGGAACGCAGCAGCGGCTCGCCGAACACCACCAGGCCGGCCTGGCGCAGCGTCGCGCCGGTCTCCACCACGTCGGCGACCACGTCGGCCACGCCGAGGCGGATGGCGTTCTCCACCGCGCCGTCCAGGCGGATCACGTCGGCCTTGACGCCCAGCTCGGCCAGGTGCCGCTCGACCAGACCCGGGTACGCGGTGGCGATCCGGTGCCCGCCCAGATCCCGGACGTCGTCCACGTCCTGCGGGCGTGCGGCGAACCGGAAGGTGGCCTGGGCGAAGGCGAGGTCCACCACCTCCTCGGCCGGAGCGCCGGAGTCGATCAGCAGGTCCCGCCCGGTGATGCCGACGTCGAGGTCACCGGAGCCGACGTAGGTGGCGATGTCCTTGGGGCGCAGGTAGAAGAACTCGATGTCGTTGGGCTCGTCCCGGCAGACCAGGTCCTTCGGGTCGGTGCGCTGGCGGTAGCCCGCCTCGCGCAGCATCTGGGCCGCCTTCTCGGCCAGAGCGCCCTTGTTGGGTACTGCGACACGCAGCATGGGAGTGCTCCTTCGTTCGATCGGATGATCAGCGGACGGGCACTCACAGATGTCGGTAGACGTCCTTCAGTTCCAGACCGGTGGCGAGCATCAGCACCTGCGCCTGGTAGAGCAGCTGGGAGATCTCCTCGGCGGCCCGCTCCGGGCCCTCGTGCTCGGCGGCCATCCACGACTCGGCCGCCTCCTCGACGACCTTCTTGCCGATGAAGTGCACGCCCTTCGCGAGCGCGTCGACCGTGCCCGAGCCCGGGGTGCCGGCGGCGGCCTTGGCCTGCAGCTCGGCGAACAACTCCTCGAACGTCTTCACGGAAGGCGATTCTTCCAGCCGCTGCTGGTGACGGGCCGGGTGGGTCAGGCGAAGCCGACGCGGTGGGCGGACTGGGCGTCCAGGCCGCGAATCGCGAGGGCGGCGTCCAGCGCGGCCACCGTCGCCGACCAGCCCTTGTCCTCGGCCGAGCCGGGCAGCCCGGCCCGGTCCCGGGCCTGCTCGACGGTGTCCACCGTCAGCACCCCGTGCGCCACCGGCTTGCCCTCGTCCAGCGCCACCCGGGTCAGCCCCTCGGTGACCGACTGGCAGACGTAGTCGAAGTGCGCCGTCGCGCCGCGTACCACGACGCCGAGCGCGACCACCACGTCGAAGCGGCGGGCCATCGCCTGGGCCACCACCGGCAGCTCCACCGAGCCTGCCACCCGGGCCACCACGGCCCGCGCCCCGCACGCCTGCGCGGCGGCCACCGCCCGCTCGGTCATGTGGTCGGTCAGCTCGCCGTGCCAGCGGGCGGCCACCACGCCGACAGTCATGCCGGCGGCGTCCACCGCGCTCACGCCCGGCTCCCCGAAACCCGCCATCGCCCTACGCTCCGATCTCGTCACCGGCGACCGGGCGGCCCATCGGCGCCTCGGTCACCTCGTCCAGTCCGTCCAGCAGGTGACCCATCCGGTCCCGCTTGGTGCGCAGGTAGCGCACGTTCTCCGGGTTGGACCGCACGGGCAGCCCCTCCCGGCCGGTCACGGTGAGCCCGTACCCCTCCAGCCCGGCCCGCTTGGCCGGGTTGTTCGTCAGCAGCCGCATCGAGCGGACGCCCAGGTCGTAGAGGATCTGCGCGCCGGTGCCGTAGTCGCGGGCGTCCGCCGGCAGGCCCAGGTCGAGGTTCGCGTCCACGGTGTCGCGGCCCTGGTCCTGGAGCTGGTACGCCTGCAGCTTGTGCAGCAGGCCGATGCCCCGGCCCTCGTGCCCGCGCACGTAGAGGACCACGCCGCGGCCCTCGGCCGCGACCCGGGCCAGCGCGGCCTGCAACTGCGGCCCGCAGTCGCAGCGCAGCGAGCCGAACACGTCGCCGGTGAGGCACTCGGAGTGCACCCGCACCAGCACGTCCCGCCCGTCGCCGAGGTCGCCCATGACCAGCGCGACGTGCTCGGCCGGGTCGTGCTCGGCGCGGTAGCCGAGCGCCTTGAACACGCCGTACGGGGTGGGCATCCGGGCCTCGGCGGCCAGCTCGACCTGCTTCTCGGTACGCCGCCGGTAGGCGATCAGATCCGCGATGGTGACCAGCGTCAGGCCGTGCTCGGCGCAGAACTTCTCCAGGTCCGGCAGGCGCATCATGGTGCCGTCGTCGTTCACCAGCTCGCACAGCACCCCGGCCGGGCGCAGCCCGGCCATCCGGGTCAGGTCCACCGCCGCCTCGGTGTGCCCGGGTCGACGCAGCACCCCGCCGGCGCGGGCGCGCAGCGGCACCACGTGGCCGGGCCGGGCCAGGTCGGTCGGGTCGGTGGCGGCGTCGGCGAGCAGCCGGATGGTGTGCGACCGGTCGGCGGCCGAGATGCCGGTGCTGACGCCCTCCCGGGCGTCCACCGTCACGGTGTATGCGGTGCCGCGCCGGTCCTGGTTGGTGTGGTGCATCGGCGGCAGGTCGAGCCGGTCGCACTCGTCCTCGGTCAGCGGCACGCAGATGTAGCCGGAGGTGTAGCGGACCATGAACGCGACCAGCTCCGGGGTGGCCAGCTCGGCCGCGAAGATCAGGTCGCCCTCGTTCTCGCGGTCCTCGTCGTCGACCACGACCACGGGGCGCCCGGCGGCGATGTCCGCCACCGCCTGCTCGATCGATCCGAAAGTGGTCATGCCACTGCCTCCGAGTACGTCGCCGGGATCGGGGCGGGCGCGGTCGCGACGGCCCGGGAGGTGCGCCACCAGCTGTACAGGCCGGCCGCGCAGAACGCGCCGTAGACCAGGTACATGGCGGCCGACGGGTAGAAGCCGCCGCGCAGCAGCAGCGGTACGCCGACCGCGTCGACGGCGATCCAGATCAGCCAGAACTCGACCCAGCCGCGGGCCATGCCGTACGTGGCGAGCAGGCTGCCGACCAGGATCCAGGCATCAGGCAGCGGCCCCCACGAGCCGAGCGCGGCGAGCACCGGGTACGCGGCGGCGGTGCCGACGACGGCGGCCACGAGCAGGCCGAGCCGCTCCGGCCAGGTGGCCCAGCGCGGCACCACGGCCGGCTCGTCCCCGCCACCGGCACGCCGGTTGCGCGACCAGCGCCACCAGCCGTACACGCTGACGGCGAAGAAGAAGACCTGCCGGCCGGCCTGGCCGTAGAGGTCGTGCGCCTGCGGGGTGACGAAGACGCCGCCGAGGAACACGGTGAGCAGCAGCGCGTTGCCGATCATGCCGACCGGCCAGGCCCACACCACCCGGCGCAGTCCGAGCAGCGCCGAGGCGAGCCCGAAGCCGTTGCCGACGATCTCCCGGACCAGCACCGGCGAGCCGGCCACGTGCACCTGGGCGTCGAGCAGCCAGCCGAGCGGGCCCATCACCGCACGCTTCCCGCGCCGCGGTCGCCGAGCAGCCGTTCGACGTACTTGGCCAGCACGTCGACCTCCAGGTTGACCGGGTCGCCGACCTGCTTCGTGCCGAGCACGGTGAGCTTGAGCGTGGTGGGGATCAGGCCGACCGAGAACCAGTCGTCGCCCGCCTCGGCGACGGTAAGCGACACGCCGTCGACGGTGATCGAGCCCTTCTCCACCACGTACCGGGCCAGCCCGTCGGGCAGCCGGAACCGGACCGTCTCCCACTGCGCGGCCGGCTCCCGGGCGACGATCTCGCCGACGCCGTCGACGTGGCCCTGCACCAGGTGCCCGCCGAGGCGGCTGTTGAGCGCGGCGGCGCGTTCCAGGTTGACCGGGTCGCCGGGGCGCAGCGCCCCCAGCGCGGTGCGGCGCAGCGTCTCGCCCATCACGTCGGCGGTGAACACCCCGCCGTCGACGTCGACAACGGTCAGGCAGACCCCGTTCACCGCGATGGAGTCGCCGTGCCGGGCGTCCGAGGTGACGAGCGGGCCACGGATGGCGACCAGGGCGGAGTCGTCGCCGGTCTCGGTGCTCCGGACGATCTCGCCCAGCTCCTCGACGATGCCGGTGAACATGTCAGGCCTCCCTCTTCCGGGGCAGCGCGGTGATCCGCAGGTCGGGACCGACCCGCGTAACGTCGGTGATCTCCAGATCGATGGCGTCGGCGATGGTGCTCACGCCGGCGTCGAGCAGCGCGGTCGGGCCGGCGCCGAGCAGCTTCGGCGCGACGTACCCGACGATCTTGTCGACCAGGCCGGCGGCGAGGAACGCGCCGGCCAGCGTCGGCCCGCCCTCCAGCAACGCGGCCCGCACGCCGCGGTGGTGCAGCTCCGCGAGCAGCGCCGCCAGGTCGACCCGGCCGTCCGGCCCGGCGCCGACCTCCGCGGCGGTGGCCACCCAGGTGCGGGCGGCACCGTCGCGGACCCGGGCCTCGGCCGGGGTACGCCCCGAGCTGTCCACCACCACCCGCAGCGGCTGCCGGATGGCCAGGGTGCCGTCGCGCAGGTTGCGGGCGGTGAGCCGGGGGTCGTCGGTGAGCACGGTGCCCACCCCGGCGAGCACCGCGTCGACGGTGCCGCGCAGCGCGTGCACGTCGATCCGGGCCGCCTCGGAGGTGATCCACATGCTGGTGCCGTCGGCGGCGGCCGAGCGCCCGTCGAGCGTGGCCGCGTACTTCCAGATCAGGTACGGCCAGCCCCGGCGCATCGAGGTGAGCCAGGCGACGTTGCCGGCCTCGGCTTCCTGGGCGCGTACCCCGAGGGTCACCTGGACCCCGGCGGCGCGCAGCGTGGCCGCGCCGCCGGAGGCGACCGGGTTGGGGTCGGGCACGGCGACCACGACGCGGGCCACCCCGGCGGCGATGAGCGCGTGGCTGCAGGGGCCGGTGCGGCCGGTGTGGTCGCAGGGCTCCAGGGTGACCACAGCGGTGCCGCCGCGGGCGCGGGCGCCGGCCTGGGCCAGCGCGACGATCTCGGCGTGCGGGCCGCCGGCGTAGGCGTGGAAGCCCTCGCCGACGACCTCGCCGTCGGTGTCGAGCAGCACGCAGCCGACGACCGGGTTGGGGCTGGTGGCGCCGAGGCCGCGCGCGGCCAGTTCGATGGCACGACGCATCGCCTCGTCGACGGAGACGCTCGCCATGGCCGTCTGTCCTCCCGCTCGCCGGTCGCGCGCGGGCGGGTTCGGGAGCAGCGGCCACAAAGCCGCGGACACGCGGCGGCGGAGAACCCGGGGACGGCGTCGCCGACCCCGGGGAGCCCACGCGGCGGCTGAGGGTGCTCAGCGGCCGGCAGGGGCCTCCCCCGTTCCGCGCGCTGTCTCCCATCCGGACTGTCTGGGGGCGGACGAGCCGCACCCCAACCGTCGGCCCCGGATTCTCACCAGGTCCACCGTCCGGCCGAAGCCGTCCGGGTCGCGGGCTTACCACGGTCGGACCGTGGATCACCGCCGGTTCGGAATTTCACCGAGCCCCGCCAGCGCGTGGTGGGTATACGGGAAGTCTTACACGTTCCGGCCGGGTGCGCGCCACAGAGGCGAGCTACCTCACAGGAGCGCTCAGGTGACGCCGCGCCGGCGGTCCACCGCCACGTACGAGCCGGGCTGGCTCTTGGCCACCGTCTTCATCTCCGAGGCCACCGCGATGGCCTCCAGCGGGTCGGTGAACCGCTTGCCGGAATCGGACAGCGACACCCCGATGGAGAGCGTGACGAGCGCGGCGCGGCGGATGTTGCCGCGCCGGTCCTTCAGCTCGACGAAGCCGCGTTCCCGGTCGGTGGCGTCGTAGAGCGCGTCCGCGGCCTTCTCGAAGTCGACAACGGCCCGGCTGGTCAGCGGCCGGACCTGGCTGGGCGCGCAGACGATCACGAAGTCGTCGCCGCCGACGTGCCCGAGGAACGCCGGCGGCAGCCCGATCGACACCACCGCCCGGTGCAGGCTGCGGGCCAGCGCCGAGATGAACTCGTCGCCGCGCACGAAGCCGTACCGGTCGTTGACGCTCTTGAACCGGTCGATGTCGATGTAGCCCACGGCGTAGTCGACGCCGTTGCGGACCCGGTCGCTGATCTCCCGCCGGATCCGGCTGTTGCCGGGCAGGCCGGTCAGCGGCGAGACCTCGCGGAACTCCTTGTTGCGCCGCAGCGTGGAGTTGACCCGGGCCACCAGCTCCAGCGTGTCGAACGGCTTGACCAGGTAGTCGTCGGCGCCGACGCTGAGCCCGTTGACCTTGTCCTGGGTCATCCCCTTGGCGGTCAGCATGATCACCGGCAGCGCGGAGGTCATCGGGTCGGCGCGCAGCCGCCGGGTCAGCTCCAGGCCGTCGACGCGCGGCATCATCAGGTCCACCACCGCCAGGTCGGGCCGCTGCCGCTCGATGATCTCCAGCGCCTCCTGGCCGTCACTGGCGTGCAGCACCTCGAAACCGTGCAGGCGCAGGTTGAACTCGACGAAGCGGGCGATGTCCTCGTCGTCGTCGACGACCAGGATGACGTCGGGGCGCTCGCCGGCCGCGTCCATCTCAGGCCCCGGTCATCGCACGTTCCGCCAGGCCCCGCAGGCGGCGTACCGCCTCCGCGGGATCGTCGGCGCCGTAGACGGCGGTGCCCGCGACGAACGCGTCGGCCCCGGCCGCGGCGGCCTGCTCGATGGTGTCCGCGGCGATGCCGCCGTCGACCTCGATGCGCAGCTCCAGGTGGCCGCTGTCGACGTGCCGGCGGGCGGCGCGCACCTTGTCCAGCAGCTGCGGCAGGAACCGCTGGCCGCCGAAACCGGCCTTGATCGTCATGATCAGCAGCGTGTCGAAGCTCGGCAGCAGCTCCAGGTACGGCTCGATCGGGGTGTCCCGGTCGATCGCCAGGCCCGCCTTCGCCCCGGCCGAGCGCAGATCCTTCGCGAGCGCCACCGGGTCGTCGCACGCCTCGGCATGGAACGTGACGTTGTACGCCCCGGCGTCGGCGTACCCGGGCGCCCAGCGGCGCGGATCGGTGATCATCAGATGCACGTCGAACGGGATCTCGGTCACGGCGCGCAGGCTCTGCACCACCGGCAGCCCGATGGTCAGGTTGGGCACGAAGTGGTTGTCCATGACGTCGACGTGCAGCCAGTCGGCGGCGGGCTCCACGGCACGGACCTCGTCGGCGAGGCGGGCGAAATCGGCGGCCAGGATGCTCGGCGCGACGATCGGCGGCGGTACGGTCACCGGGCCAGTGTACGAACGCGGTGATCCGGAGGTCGCGGCACGGCTCCCGGAGCGACAGGTGGTGAGCCTTCCGTCACCCGTGGTGCACCATCGGGCCGTCCGGAGCGGAAAATGGCACGAATAGTCGTCGGTGACTAGCCGATCGATTGAAAGATGACGAAACTCCTACAGGGACGGTCACGTATGCTGCACGCCCGGGCGCGGGGGACGCCGGTCGGGCCTATGGCGACCGGCTGCCATCTCTCCCGGAAGGGGCGGACGATGCGACGGTGGCTCCACGTGCTCGCGCTGGCCGGCGCCGCGACTGCGGTGCTCGCCGGCTGCGCTCAGACACACCGGGCCGATGGCGACCTGATCGACGACTGGGCGGCGCTGCCGGCGCCGCGGCTGTTCGTACCGGCGACAGACGCGTGCCTGCCCCGGCTCACCACGGTGGTGGCCGCCGCCACGTACGAGACCGTCGACTGCGCGGGCAGCCACCTGGCCGAGACGGTGCACGTCGGCACGTTCACCGGGCCGGAGACGCTCGGCGACCGCCCCGAGCCGGGCACCCCGGCGCTGCGGACCGCGCGCGCCGAGTGCGACCGGAGCGCCCGGGAGATGATCGGCGGGGACTGGCACGCCGCCCGGCTCACGCTGAACATCGCGCTGCCGACTGTGGCCGCCTGGGGCGCCGGCGCGCGCTGGTTCCGCTGCGACCTGGCCGAGACCGACAGCATCGACAACACCCGTCCGATCAACCGGGTCGGCAGCCTGCGCGGCGCGCTGGTCGGCGACAACCCGCTCGTGCACAGGTGCTTCGACCCGAAGCTGATCGGCAAGAACCTCAACTACATGGCCCCGGTGCTCTGCACCGAGCCGCACCGCGCGG
Organism: Micromonospora sp. LHW51205; assembly: GCF_003315815.1. Taxonomy (NCBI): domain Bacteria; kingdom Bacillati; phylum Actinomycetota; class Actinomycetes; order Micromonosporales; family Micromonosporaceae; genus Micromonospora; species Micromonospora sp. LHW51205. The sequence goes on from NZ_QMEZ01000004.1 coordinate 45,368, forward strand.
AGTTCGTCGGCGTGTACGAGGAACGCGACATGAGCTGGGCGGAGTTCACCAAGGGCGCGCCCGCCACGCACCGGCGCTGCATGACGCTGATCGCCCAGTTCGCCGAGGTGCCGGACAACGCCGAACTGCCGTACCGGGCCGGGTCCATCTACTACCCACCGTCGCAGCGGGAGTGGGAGGAGGGCGACCGGGGGGTGCGTTGTTTCCTGTGGAGCGACGACCGCAAGCTCAACCGATCGGTGCGCGGTGCCGGTCCCGAGGGGCTCCCGGTGACCTGATCGGCTGCCGTATGCTGCACCGCCGAGGCGTACCGGGGGGCCGGTCGGCTCCGGACGCACGGGGAGGTCTGTCGCGATGCGGCGTTTGTGGGTGGCGGTCACCGTGTCAACGGTGGCGGCGCTGGCGCTCGGCGGCTGCGCCGCGCCGGCCGGAGTGGACCGCGACCTGACCGACGACTGGCCCGCGTTCGCCGCGCCGGTCGGCTTCGTGCCGAGCACCGGGGCCTGTCACCCCACCGTCGCCGACGTCGGCTACCTCAGCGGCTACCAGCCGGTCGACTGCGCCGCCACCCACCGCGCCGAGACGCTGCACGTCGGCACGATGAGCGGCCCGGAGGCGGAGCGCTCCGCCCCGCCGCGCACCGGCTCGGCCGGTATGCGCGCCGCGCACGGCGACTGCGCCCGCCAGGTCACCCAGGCCCTCGGCGGGGACTGGCGCTCCGGGCGGCTGCGGCTGTCGGTGGTCTTCCCCTCGGCGCTCGCCTGGTCCGGCGGGGCCCGCTGGTACCGCTGCGACGTCGCCGAGGTGACCGACCTGGATCAGGGCGACGTGGCCGAGCGCACCGGCAGCCTGCGGGGCGCGCTGAAGCCCGGCTCGAAGCTGGCGCTGGGCTGCTTCAACCCGAAGATGAGCAAGGACGACGTGCAGGAGATGCGGCCGGTGGCCTGCACCGCGAAGCACCACGCCGAGTTCGTCGGCGTCTACCAGGCGCCGGACATCAGCTACGCCGAGTTCGAGCGCACGCCGCTGCGTACGCACAAGGCGTGCCGCGGGCTGATCGCCAAGTACGCGAAGCTGCCCGACGACGGCAACATGCAGTACCGGGCCGGCACCATCATCTACCACCCGTACGCGGAGCAGTGGCGCGACGGCGACCGGGGCGTGCAGTGCTTCCTCTGGGTCTCCGACCGGACGCTGACCCGCTCGGTGAAGGGCGCGGGCGCCAAGGCGCTGCCGATCACCTGAGCCACGGGCGGGGCGGGCCGGCGCCCACCCCGCCCGTGTCCGCTCAGCCGACCTGCAGCGTCACGTCGTCCACGACGAAGCTGGTCTGCAACGAGGAGTCCTCGACCCCGGTCCACTTCAGCGTGACCGTCTGCCCGGCGTACGCGGCCAGGTTGAAGGTGCGCTGGGTGTAGCCGGTGGCCTTGTTCAGGTTCGAGTACGTGGCCAGCGTGGTCGAGCCGACCTGCACGGTGAGCTTGTCGTACGCGGTCGAGCTGGTCGTCTCGGCCGAGTCGATGTGCAGCCAGAACGAGAACGTGTAGCTGCTGCACCCGGACGGCAGCGTGACCGACTGGGACAGCGTGTCGGTACGCGAGGAGCCGTACCCGTTCAGCCACGCCTTGTACGACCCGGTGCGGGCCGCCTGGCTGGAGCTGTTGGTGATCACGCCGGAGCTGGCCGTCCACGGCGTGGTGCCGGACTCGAAGCTGCTGTTGCCGATGAGCTGGCCGCCGGTGCAGCCGCCGCTCCCGCCGGTCACGGTGATCGTGTAGCTGGCGGTGCGGGTGGCCGAGCCGGTGCCGGTCACGGTGAGCGTGAACGTGCCGGTGGTGGCCGTCGACGAGGCGCTGACGGTCATGGTGGACGAGCCGCCCGAGGTGACCGAGGACGGGCTGAAGCTCACCGACACGCCGCTCGGGGCGCCACTGGCGGACAGCGCCACGGTCTGCGCGCTGCCGGAGGTGGTGGCGGTGCTGACGGTGGCGGTGGTGGAGCCGCCCCGGGCGACGCTGCCGGAGGTGGGGCTCACCGAGACGGAGAAGTCGTTGGCGGGTGTGCCGCCGCCGACCGCGAGCGCCCAGATCGTGTACGCGACGCCGTCCGCGGCCCGGTTCAGGATGGTCGTGTTGATGTTGCTGGTGTTGTCGCAGGAGCGGTGGTAGCAGCCGTCGTACGCCGCGCCGGCGGTGCCGCCCCACTTGCTGGCCTGCGCCGACGTCTTGGTGTAGCTGGCGCCCGCCGCGTAGCCGGAGGTCTGGATGCCGGCGTTGGCGAACGAGTAGTCGTCGGAGCGGCCCTGACCCTCGGTGTTCTCCTCCGGCGAGATGCCGAACGAGTCCCAGTACGCCTTCAGCGGCGCCGCGGTGGCCGAGGTGATCCGGTTGATGAAGTAGCCGCCGTTGGGCGAGCCGACCATGTCGAAGTTGTAGTAGCCCTTGATGTAGCCGCGCTGGGTGGAGCTGAGCTGGTTGACGTAGTGCTTGGAGCCCTGCAGGCCCTGCTCCTCGCCGTTCCACCAGGCGAACCGGACCCGCTTGGTCATGGTCGGGTTCTGCGCGGCCAGCACCAGCGCGTTCTCCAGCAGCACCGACGAGCCGGAGGCGTTGTCGTTGATGCCCGGCCCGGCGGCCACGCCGTCCAGGTGCGCGCCGAACATGACGACCTGGTCCGACGGGCCCTGCGGCCACTCGGCGATCAGGTTGTTGCCCGGGTAGGTGCAGGTGGAGCAGTTCTGCTCGGTGACCGTGTAGCCGGCCGCCTGGAGCTTGCCCTTCACGTAGTTGACCGACGCGGTGTAGCCGGCCGAGCCGGCGCGCCGGTTGCCGCCGTTGCTGGTGGCGATGGAGTTGAACTGGGTGAGGTGGGCCTGGATGTTGCTGAGGGAGACGTCCGGCGCGGCGAGCGCGGCGATCGCCGGGGCGGGGGCGGCGGCCGGCGCGGGGGCGGCGGAGGCGGTGCCGGCCAGGCTCGCCGTCGTCAGGGTGGCGACGAGGGCGAGCGCGAGGCTCGTGGTCGGCGTTCTGCGTCTCATGGAGACTCCTCGTGGGGGTTCGGCGGGCGGGGTGCCGGGACCGGTGGTCGAAACAGTTACATGCATCGATCGGACAGTCAACGGGCTGTCACATCCCACCGGCCCCCTCCCCCACCGGGATGCCGCACACGCTCCATCGCTCCCCATTTCTCCGCATGACGAGCAAGGAGTTCGTGTCCGGGCACGGCGGACACGAACTCCTTGGTCGACTGCGAGAGGTGGGTCAGTTCCGGCGCAGGACCGCCAGGAACATGGCGTCGGTGCCGTGACGGTGCGGCCACAGCTGCACCGTGGGGCCGTCCCCCAGGCCCGGCATGCCGGCCGGCAGCAGCGGCCGCGCGTCGACGAAATCGACGCCGAGGCCGCAGCGCCGGGCCGCCTCGGTCACCGTCACGTGCGTCTCCACCACGTGCGGCGAACACGTCACGTACGCGACCAGGCCACCCGGCCGGGCCGCCCGCAACGCGGCGGTCAGCAGCTCACGCTGCAACCGGGTCAGCGGCGGCAGGTCCGACGGCTGGCGACGCCATCGCGCCTCCGGCCGGCGGCGCAGCGCGCCCAGCCCGGTGCACGGCGCGTCGACGAGCACCCGGTCGAAGTGCCCCTCCGGCAGCTTCGGGTCGCTGCCCACGCTGCGCCCGTCGGTGTTCAGCACGGTCACCGGCAGCCCACGGGTGGCCTGCTCCACCAGCCGCGCCCGGTGCTCGGCCACCTCGACCGCCGTCAGCCGCGCGCCCCGCGTCGCGGCCAGCGCGCCGAGCAGACCGGACTTGCCGCCCGGACCGGCGCACAGATCCAGCCACCGGCCGTCCGGGCCGTCCAGCGGCGCCGCCGCCAGCGCGTCCGCCACCAGCTGGGAGCCCTCGTCCTGCACGTGCGCGCGGCCGTCGGCCACCGCCGCCAGGTCGCCCGGCGCGCCGCCGGGCAGATAGACCGCGTACGGCGAGAACGCGCCGGGCGCGCCGCCCACCTCGTCGGCCAGCGCCACCGGGTCGGCCAGGCCCGGCCGGGCGCACAGGTGCACCGGCGGGCGCTCGTTGTCCTCGATGAGCAGCCGGGTCGTCTCGCCCATGTCGCCGCCGAGCGCCTCGGCGAACGACCGCACGATCCACTGCGGATGGCTGTACGCCAGCGCGAGGTGCCCGACCGGGTCGGTCTCCTGCGCCGGGGCGAGCTTGGCCACCCAGGCGTCGGCGTCCCGGCTGGTGATCTCCCGCAGCACCGCGTTGGCGAACCCGGTCGCGCCCGGCCCCACCGACCGGACCAGGTCCACGGTGGACGACACCGCGGCGTGCGCGGGCACCCGCATGTGCAGGATCTGGTACGCCCCGAGCCGCAGCGCGTCGCGCACCGGCGGGTCGATGCGCTGCACGTCCCGCCCGGCCGCGTCGGTCACGATCGCGTCGAGCGTGCCGGTGTGCCGCAGCGTGCCGTAGGTCAGCTCGGTGGCGAACGCGGCGTCCCGGCCGGTCAGACCCGCCTCGCGCAGCATCGCCGGGAGCACCAGGTTGGCGTACGCGTCGTCGCGGTGCACCGCCGCGATCGCCTCGTAGGCGATCTGCCGGGGCAGGTCCACGGCCGGACGGACCGGACGCCCGCCGCGCCGGTCGCCACCGAACCGGTCCCCGCCGCGCCGGTCGCCGCCGGGCCGCTCGGAGCGCTGCCGGTCGGAACGCTGCCGGTCGCCGTACCCCCGCTGACGCTCGCCCTCGACGGGCCGGTCCTCGCGCGACGGCCCCGTCACGCGAACACCTCGCCGGCGGTGACCCGGGCGCCGCGCGCCCAGTCGCCGGCGGGCATGGCCTTCTTGCCTGCGGCGCGCACCTCGCCGAGGCGCACCGGCGTGGTGGCGGTGCCGACGAGCACACCGGACTTCGCCACGTGCAGCTCCCCCGGCTTCAGCTCCGGGCCGTCGGCCACCGGCGTGACCGGACCGAGCTTGACCCGGTCGTCGCGGAACGTCGTCCACGGGCCGGGCGCGGGAGTGCAGGCGCGGACGCGCCGGTCCACCGCGAACGCGGGGTCGCCCCAACGGACCCGGGCGTCCTCCACCGTCAGCTTCGGGGCGAGCGAGACGCCGTCGACCGGCTGCGGCACGGCGCGGGCGGTGCCGGCGCCGATCGCGTCGAGCACCGCGACCAGCAGCCCGGCGCCGGAGTGCGCGAGCCGCTCCAGCAGGTCGCCGGAGGTGTCGGACGGGCGGATCTCGTCGGTGACCGTGCCGTAGACCGGGCCGGTGTCCAGCCCCTCCTCCAGCTCGAAGACGCTGGCCCCGGTCACCTCGTCGCCGTGCAGCACGGCGTGCTGGACCGGCGCCGCGCCACGCCAGGCGGGCAGCAACGAGAAGTGCAGGTTGATCCAGCCGTGCCGGGGGATCTCCAGCGCCACCGGCGGCACCAGCGCGCCGTAGGCGACCACCGGTACGCAGTCCGGCGCCAGCTCGCGCAGCCGGTCGAGGAACTCCGGCTCGCGCGGGCGGGCCGGGGTAAGCACCTCGACGCCGTGCGCGTCGGCCCACGCGCCCACGGGCGAGCGGACCAGCCCCCGGCCGCGCCCGGCCGGGGCGTCGGGGCGGGTGACCACGGCGAGCAGTTCGTGCCCGGAGGCGGCGATCGCGTCCAGGGCCGGTACGGCGACGGCCGGCGTGCCGGCGAAGACCAGGCGCATCCGGGTCACCGGCCCAGGCCGAACGGGTTGCCGGCGGCGTGCGGGCTGAGCTTGACCGTGGGCGGGGCGGCCTGGTCGTACCACTCGGCCTGCCGGATCGCCTTCATGGCCTCCTTGCGGCCGGCCGGGTCGAGCCGGTCGACGAAGAGCACGCCGTCGAGGTGGTCGGTCTCGTGCTGCACGCAGCGGGCCATCAGGCCGGTGCCGACGATCTGCAACGGGTCGCCGTAGCCGTTGAAGCCCTTGGCGATCACGTTCTGCCGGCGCTTGGTGTCGAAGTAGAGCCCGGGGATGGACAGGCAGCCCTCCGGGCCGTCCTGCTCCTCTTCGTCGGGGAACTCCAGCACCGGGTTGACCAGGTGGCCGAGGACGTCGTCGACGTCGAAGGTGAACACCCGCAGGCCCACCCCGAGCTGCGGCGCGGCGAGGCCGGCGCCGCTCTGCTCGCGCATCGTGTCGGTCAGGTCGGCGATCAGCTTGCGCAGCTCGGCGTCGAAGTCGACGACCGGGTCGGCCGGCGTGCGCAGCACCGGATCGCCGAACAGACGGATGGGCTGGACGGTCACTCGGCGTGGCTCCTTGTCTGGGTCGAACGATGCGCGTCCAGTCTACGGAGTCGGCCCGGCCGCCCCGGGTGGCGTACCGGGAACGGTGACCGGGGACGCCTCCCGGCCGACGCGCACCGGCAGCGTGGCGTGACCACGAAGCGTGAGCCGGACGCGCCGCTCGGGCCGGCCCGCCACGGCGAGGCCGGGCAGCCGGCGCAGCAGCAGCGGGAACGCCACCTGCGCCTCCAGCCGGGCCAGCGCCGCGCCGAGGCAGTAGTGCGGCCCGGCGCCGAAGGACAGCGGGTGGACCTGCGGACGCCACGGGTCGAAGCGCGCCGGCTCCGGATAGCGGCGCGGATCACGGTTGGCCGCGCCGAGCATCACGATCACCCAGCTCTCCGGCGGCAGGTCGACGTCGCCGTACCGGGCCGGCGCGGTGCTCATCCGGGACGTGAGCTGCACCGGCGAGTCGTAGCGCAGCAGCTCGTCGACGTACCCGGGGGCGAACTCCGGGTGCTCGGCCAGCGTCGCCGCCGCGCGCGGGTGCTCCAGCAGCGCCACCAGGCCGTTGCCGAGCAGGTTGGTGGTGGTCTCGAAGCCGGCCACCAGCAGCACGATCAGGTTGGCCAGCAACTCGTCGCCGGAGAGCCGGTCACCGCCGTCGTGCGCCTGCACCAGCGCGCTGGTCAGGTCGTCGGCCGGCGCCCGGCGGCGCGCCGACACCAGCTCGGTGAAGTAGGCGCGCAACTCGCTCGCGCCCCGGTCGGCGACCGCCAGCTCCTCTTCGGTGATCTCCGGTTCCAGCACGCCGGTCAGGTCGGTGGCCCAGCGCCGGAACAACGGCCGGTCCGCCGCCGGCACGCCGAGCAGCGCGCAGATCACCCCGACCGGCAGCGGGTACGCGAACCCGGCCATGAAGTCGACCGGCCCCTCGGCGGCGAGCATCGCGTCGACCAGCTCGTCGGCCTGCGCCCGCACCACGTCGTGCATGGCGGCGATCCGGCGCGGGGTGAACGCGCCCGCCGCCAGCCGCCGCATCCGGCTGTGGTCGGGCGGGTTGGTGCGCAGCATCGACCGGGAGATCGACAGAATCGCCGGGCTCTCCCGCCAGCCGGGCATGAACTGGTCGCGCAGCGCGTCGTCCAGCACCCCGAACCGGGCGTCGCGCAGGATCGCGTCGGCCTCGGCGTACCCGGTGACCACGAAGAAGACCGGGCCGGCCTGGACCACCGGGCCGTGCGCGCGCAGCAGCTCGTACGTCGGGTAGGGGTCGACACGACCCTCGGGGGACATCAGCAGCGCGAGCGCGTCGGCAGGATCCACGGTCCGCCTCCCCAGGCGTCGGAGACCCCCATCATGCTCCGCGCCGCCCGAGGGTGGTCAACCCGTCACGGCGAGACGGCGGTATCCACCGCGGTCAGGCGCCCGCGCCCGGCTCCCCGGCCAGCACCGGGCCGCCGTCGAGCAGCGCGTGCTCGGGCAGCGGCAGCGTGATGCCGTGGGCGTCCTCCCAGTCGTGGATCAGCCCCGGCCGGGCCTGCGTGGTGAAGAAGTCGACGGCGCTCATCCCGCCGACCACCGGCTCGTCCACCTCGGCGACCAGCCGGGCGGGGACCATCGGCAGGCCGGCGCGCACCGCCGAGCTGAGCCGCCGGTGCCCGTCGACGACGAAGAAGTACTCGCCGGTGTAGCCGATGCTCAGCGGCTCCGGCTCCTCACCGCTCTCGGCCAGCTCGGCGGCGAGGTCGGCGTCCCACAGGCCCCGCAGCGCGGACACGTCCTCGGTGGGGTAGACCCGGGTCGGGTCGAGCAGCAGCAGCGGCTGACCGGCGCGCAGCACGTCCGCGCCGAGGCGGCCCTCGTAGACGTCGATGACGTGCTGGATGACCTGCTCCGGGTTGGCCCGGGTGGTGTCGCAGATCAGGTCGTAGTTGCGCAGGCGGGCCTTGTCGACCCCGTAGCGGACGATGAACCGGCCCCGCTCGCTCTCGCTGCGCTCGCGCAGCTTGGTCCGCGCCTCCTCCAGCGAGGTGTAGCTCTCGGCCGGGCCGGACGGGCGGGCCAGCACGCGCCGGGCCGCCTCGGTCGGCTCGGTGATCATGTGCACCTTGAGCGCGTCGGTGAAGAAGTGCCAGGCCAGGCGGGAGTCCATGACCAGCGACTCGCCGGAGGCGGCGATGTCGCGCTGGAGCTGGTCGACGTAGCCGTCGACCGCCTGGTCCAGCTCGGCGTGCAGGTTGAGCTGCAGAGCGGTCATCTGCCGCTCCTGGGCCATCTGGCGGTAGAGGTCGCCGACGCTGACCCGGCGCAGCCCCAGCCGCTTGGCGATCTCGACGGACACGGTGCTCTTGCCACTGCCGAGGTCACCGTTGAAGACGATCGACTGACGAACGGTCACGACTGGTCCACCCCTGCTCACCGGCTGACTGACGACATCGAATCCGTGTCGGCCCGACGTGCTCTGGCACCCGCCGCGCCGCGTCCCGCGCGGGGAAACCGCGCGGCTGGGCATGACGGGCGATGCTATCACCGCCCGCTACCCAATTGCCGGACCAGGTGTGCGGCAAACCCCAGCTCACGACCGTGCGTGAGGGGCCGCGTGCGCAGTGTCACGCGGCGGCGGCCGGTCAGAACAGCACGAGCGGATCGACCTGCAGGCGTACCGGATCGGCCGCCTTGCGGGCGCTGCGCTGGCCGGCGGCGGCGTGCAGCGCCTCGGCCAGCGCGGCGGCCCGGGACCGGGGCACCCGCACGAGCATCCGCTCCCGGCCCTCGTCGGCCGGCACCGGCCCGAGCACCTCGGCGCCGTCCGGCAGCCGGGCGCCGTCCAGCAGGTCACTGACCGCCTCGGCGACGCCGGTGACGCTCGCCATCCGCACCGCCGGGGGGAAGCCCAGCTCGCGCCGCTCGGCCAGCTCGCGGGCGGCGAACCAGGCGGAGTCCCAGCGCAGCAACGCCTGCACCGGCGCGAGCGCGCCGTCCGCGACCACCACCACCCGCCCGCCGGCCGTACCGGGCCGGGCCAGCGCGGCGGCGGCCATCCACCGCCGCAGCGCCTCCTCACCGGCCCGCAGGTCGGCCCGGGTCAGCAGCGCCCAGGAGTCGAGCAGCAGCACCGCGCCGTAGCCGCCGTCGGCCACCGGTTCGGCGCCCGGCGTGGCGATCACCAGCCCGGCCCCGCCCGGCACCGTGGCGAGCACCTCCTCCCGCCCCGAGGTCCGCACCGGCACGCCCGGGAACGCCCGGCCCAGCTCCTCGGCCGTGCGCCGGGCGCCGGTGACCGAGGCGCGCAGCCGCCGCCCACCGCACTCCGGGCAGGCGTACGCGGCGGCCACCCGGCCGCACCAGCGGCAGGCGGGCGTGCCCTGCGCCGAGGGCAGCGCGAGCGGCCCGGCGCAGTGCGGGCAGCGGGCCGGGGTCCGGCAGTCGGCGCAGGCCACCGACGGCACGTAACCCCGGCGCGGCACCTGCACCAGCACCGGCAGGTCCGCGCGCAGCGCGTCCCGGGCGCTGGTCCAGGCCAGGCTCGGCAGCCGCGCCGAGGCCGCGCCGGGATCGCGGGCCAGTTGCGGGTCGTCGCCGGTGGGCGCCATGGCCGGGGTACGCGCGCGCACCACCGCCCGGTCGGCCACCACCTCCCGGGCCCAGGACGTCTCCACCAGCAGCTGCGCCTCGGCGCTGCGGGCGTACCCGCCGACCAGGGCGGCGGCGTCGCCGAGCTGCGCCCGGGTGAGCAGCACGTCCCGGGCGTGCGGGTAGGGCGCGCGGGGCTCGGCGTGCAGGTCGTCGCCGTCGTCCCAGATCGCCACCAGGCCGAGCCGCTCCACCGGGGCGAACATGGCCGCCCGGGTGCCGATCACCACTGCCACGTCGCCGCGCCGGGCGGCCAGGAACGCCCGGTAGCGGCGGGCCGGGCCGTCGGCGGCGGTGAGGCGCACGTGCCGCCCCGCGCCGAGGACGGCGGTCAGGGCGGCGTCGAGCCGGTCCAGGTCACGGGCGTCGGCCACCACGACCACTGCGCCCCGGCCACCGGCCACGGTGGCGGCCACCGCGTCGGCGTACCGGCCGGCCCAGTCCTCCCCCGGCAGCGCCGACCAGACCGCGCGGGCGGGCCGGCCGTCGGTGAGCGCCCGCAGCAGCGCCGGCCCGGCCGGATAGTCCCGCCAGCCGCGCGGGTCCACCTCCGCCCGGCCTCCCGGCCTGGCGTCCGCGGGCGCGTCGGGGTCGGCGGGCGCGTCCGCGTCGGCGGTGACGGCCTTCTCGGCGCGGGCGTGCCGGGGCGGCACCGCCAGCCTCAGCACGTCGGCGAGGCTGCCCGCGTACCGGTCGGCGACCGCGCGGGCCAGCCGGGCCACCTCCGGGGAAAGCACCGGCACCGACGAGACGACCTTCTCCAGGTACGCCAGTTTCGGGTGCGCGGAGGACTCGGCGCGCTCCAGCAGCCAGCCGTCGACCAGCTGCCCGGCGAAGCGCACCTTCACCCGTACCCCCGGTTGCGCCTCGGCGTCGAGCGCCGCCGGCACCAGGTAGTCGAACGGGCGGTCCAGGTGCGGCAGGGGCACGTCCACGCAGACGCGCGCGACCGGCGACCCCTGCGCGGGTCGCCGGTCGCGGCGCGTGGCGGCGGTCAGGCTCCCGCGGCCGACTTGAGGTCGGCGGCCCGGTCGGTGCCCTCCCAGGTCAGGTCCGGCAGCTCCCGGCCGAAGTGGCCGTACGCGGCGGTCTGCTGGTAGATCGGGCGGAGCAGGTGCAGGTCCCGGATGATGGCGGCCGGGCGCAGGTCGAACACCTCGGCGACGGCCTTCTCGATCGAGGCGACCGGCACCGTCTCGGTGCCGAACGTCTCGATGAACAGGCTCACCGGGTGGGCCTTGCCGATCGCGTACGCGACCTGCGCCTCGCACCGCTCGGCCAGCCCGGCGGCGACCACGTTCTTGGCCACCCAGCGCATCGCGTACGCGGCCGAGCGGTCGACCTTCGAGGGGTCCTTGCCGGAGAACGCGCCGCCGCCGTGGCGCGCGTACCCGCCGTAGGTGTCCACGATGATCTTCCGGCCGGTCAGGCCGGCGTCACCCATCGGGCCGCCGATCTCGAAGCGCCCGGTCGGGTTGACCAGCAGCCGGTAGCCCTCGGTCTCCAGGCCGAGGCCCTCCAGCTCCGGGGTGATGACGTGGTCCCGGATGTCCGGGGTGAGCAGCGACTCCAGCGAGATGTCGGCCGCGTGCTGGCTGGACACGACGACGGTGTTGAGCCGGACCGGGCGCAGCCCGTCGTACTCGATGGTCACCTGGGTCTTGCCGTCCGGCCGCAGGTAGGGGATGGTGCCGTCCTTGCGGACCGTGGCGAGCCGGCGCGCCAGCCGGTGCGCCAGCGCGATCGGCAGCGGCATCAGCTCGGGCGTCTCGGAGCAGGCGAAGCCGAACATCATGCCCTGGTCACCGGCGCCCTGCGCGTCCAGCGCGCTCTCCGACCCGCCGGTACGCAGCTCGAAGGCGTTGTCGACGCCCTGGGCGATGTCCGGCGACTGGGCGCCGATGGACACGCTGACGCCGCAGGACGCGCCGTCGAAGCCCTTCTTCGACGAGTCGTAGCCGATGCCGAGAATGGTCTCCCGGACGATGGTGGGGATGTCGGCGTACGCCTTCGTGGTCACCTCACCGGCCACGTGCACCTGACCGGTGGTGATCAAGGTCTCCACCGCGACCCGGCTGTGCGGGTCCTGGGCGAGCAGCGCGTCGAGAATGCCGTCACTGATCTGGTCGGCGATCTTGTCCGGGTGGCCCTCCGTGACCGATTCGGACGTGAAGAGACGTGTCACGGCACTCCTAAGCATGTGAAGACTTTTAAAGGTCGCTCGGCGGCAGTTTAGCCATCCTCGTTCCGCCGCGACCCCCTGAACGCGGGCCGACCAACCGTCAGGAACGTGACGGCAACCGCGGACAGACGAGGTCCCAGACGGCGTCGGCCAGGGCCTCCTTGGGCTGCTCGGCCAGCCGGTGCACGGCGCCGTCGGCGCCGATCACGGTGGCCGCGTTGGTGTCGGCGCCGAAGACCTTGTCCACGCCGACCTCGTTGACGACGATCATGTCGGCTCCCTTGCGGGCCAGTTTGGCCCGGCCGTTGGCCTCCGCGTCGTCGGTCTCCGCGGCGAAGATCACCAGCACCTGGCCGAGGCGGCGGACGCGACCCAGCTCGGCGGCGATGTCCGGGTTGGTGACCAGCTCGATGGTCGGCGCGACACCGTCGTCCGACTTCTTGATCTTCCCGGTGGCGTAGCTGGCCGGCCGGAAGTCGGCGGGCGCGGCGGCCATCACCACGGCGTCCGCGTCGACGGCCGCCGCCAGCGTCGCCGTGCGCAGCTCCTCGGTGGTGCCCACCCGGACCAGGTCCACCCCGGCCGGATCGGGCAGCGCCACGTTCGCCGCGACCAGCGTCACCCGGGCGCCCCGGGCCACAGCGGCGCGGGCGAACGCGTACCCCTGCTTGCCGGAGGACCGGTTGCCCAGGAACCGGACCGGGTCCAGCGGCTCGCGGGTGCCCCCGGCGGTGACCACCACGTGCCGGCCGGCCAGGTCGGCCTCGGCCTCGACGCCGCGGGCCAGGGCCCGGCGGGCCACCGCGAAGATCTCCGCCGGGTCGGGCAGCCGGCCCTTGCCGGTGTCCCGCCCGGTGAGCCGCCCCACGGCCGGCTCGATCACCCGGACGCCGCGCGAGCGCAGCGTGGCCACGTTCGCCACGGTCGCCGGGTGCTCCCACATCTCGGTGTGCATGGCCGGCGCCAGCAGCACCGGGCAGCGCGCGGTCAGCAGCGTGTTTGTGAGCAGGTCGTCGGCGAGGCCGTGGGCGGCCTTGGCGAGCAGGTCAGCGGTGGCCGGGGCGACCACGACCAGGTCGGCGTGCTGCCCGAGCCGCACGTGCGGCACCTCGTGCACGTCAGACCAGACGTCGTCGGCCACCGGCTGGCCGGACAGGGCCGCCCAGGTCGGCGCCCCGACGAAACGGAGCGCCGAGGCGGTCGGCACCACCCGGACCCGGTGACCCGACTCGGTGAAGAGCCGGAGCAGCTCACATGCCTTGTAGGCCGCGATGCCGCCGCCGACCCCGAGGACGATCTCGGCGGGCATCGGCGCGGGCGCGGTTACGGCTGGTCGGTCGGCTCAGCGGTGAGCAGGCCCGCGTTGATCTCGCGCATGGCGATGGAGAGCGGCTTCTCCTGCGGGGTGGTCTCCACCAGCGGGCCGACGTACTCCAGCAGGCCCTCACCGAGCTGGCTGTAGTAGGCGTTGACCTGACGGGCGCGCTTGGCGGCGAAGATGACCAGCGCGTACTTCGAGGTGGTCTTCTCGAGCAGCTCGTCGATCGGCGGGTTGGTGATGCCCTCGGGGTTGGTGGCGATGGATCCCACGAATTAAACCTCTGCGTCTCGTGCGCCGCCCGCGGGCGGTCGGGCCGGAGCCAGGAAGGACGAACCGAGCAATCCTACCAGCTCCGCCGCGGCGCGCTCGGTGTGGTCGTGTGCCACGGCGTGGGCGAAGAGGGCCGCGACGTCCGGGTCGGCCCGGTACGCCGGCGGCGCGAGCAGCACCAGCCGGGCGCCGGGCGCCGCCGCCCGTACCGCGAGCGCGCCGCCCAGGTCCAGCGGCAGCAGCACCGGCCGGCCCGCGGCGAGCCGCGCCCGTACCTCGGCCCGGGGCACCCCCCGGCGGTACGGCCCGATGCGGCACCACTCCAGCAGTTCCCCGGCGGCGATCAGCTGGTCGAAGGCGGGCGCGTCGAGGAAGACGCGGTCCACGCCGTCCCGCTCGTCGGGGCGCGGCGGCCGGGTGGTGGCGACCACCGGCACCCAGACAGACGCAAGGCGCGCCCGGACCGCCTCGACCACACTGCTCCGGCCGGCCCCGGAGGGACCGGACAGGACAGTGAGCCGAGCCGCCGAGCGCGCCTCGTCATCCGTGCTCACCGCTTGTTTCTACACGGCGGGCCGTTCAGTTCGCGGCGAACTCCCCGAGCAGAGCCTTGCGCTGCTGCTCGCCGAGGCCGCGCAGGCGACGGCTGTCCGCGATCTTGAGCTTCTCCATGATCTGGGTGGCCCGGATCTTGCCGATGCCCGGCATCGCCTGGAGCACGGCCGAAACCTTCAGCTTGCCCACGACGTCGTCGGACTCGGCCCGCTCGAGGACGGTGGCGAGGGTGGTCTTGCCCTGCTTGAGCTGCTCCTTCAGCTCAGCGCGGGCCTTGCGGATCTCCGCGGCCTTCTCCAGCGCGGCAGCGCGCTGTTCGGGGGTCAGTGACGGGAGCGGCACCAGTTCTCCTCAGGTCCCTAGTACGGCGGGCGGAGCGCCCCACCGCATCTGTGAAACGTGGTGTCGCTGGCAACCAAAGGGGTCCGTGGTTCCCAGCGCGGGGAAAACTAGCGGTCAACGGAGATTTCGGCAACGTGGGCGCGCGATGATCAACGGAAAGTGACCGAGCCGTCAGTCAGCCTACGACGTCCAGGGCGCTCCGGCACTCGGCCAGCGCCCGCTCGGCGGCGGCGCGCAGAGCGTCCGGGTCCGGTCCCGCGCCGAGCACCTCCCGGGAGTACGACGGGAGCACCGACGGCAGCGCGGCGCCGAACACGGTGCGCAACCCGGCGGGCGTGCCGCCCTGCGCGCCCAGGCCCGGAGCGAGCAGCGGACCGTTCACGGAGCCGAGGTCGTGACCGGTCTCGCCGACCGTCGCGCCGACCACCAAACCGAAGCTTCCGAGCGGCTCCGCACCCCGGTTGAGCTGGGAAATCTCGTCGATCACGGTCTGCGCGACGGTGCGCCCGTCGGCCCCGACGGCACGCTGCACGGAGGCGCCCTCCGGGTTCGAGGTGAGGGCCAGGACGAAGACCCCGCCACCGTGCTCGGCTGCGGTGGAGAACATCGGCGCGAGTGAACCTACTCCCAGGTAGGGGCTCGCGGTCACCGCATCGACATACATCGGGCTGGATGGATCGAGGTACGCCGACGCGTACGCGGCCACCGTCGAGCCGATGTCGCCGCGCTTCACGTCAAGCAGAACGAGCGCTCCCAGATCTCGCAACTGTCGGATAGTTGACTCAAGCACCCCGACGCCGCGCGAGCCGAAGCGCTCGAAGAACGCCGACTGCGGCTTGACCACGGCCACCCGGTCCCCGATCGCCTCCACCACGGTTCGGCAGAACCGGTCGAGTCCGTCGACGTCGTCGGTCAGCCCCCAGTCGGCCAGCAACCCGGGGTGCGGATCGATCCCCACGCACAGCGGCCCTCGCTCCGCCACGGCCCGGTGCAGTCGGGCGCCGAACGTCTCCATCGCGTCTCTCCTCTCCCCGCGGCCCCGGGCCGCCTGGGCGTGTCCGGCGACGGTCTTCCCGTCGCGCCCTGTCGAACTCGGCCGGGCTCAGCCGGCCTTCACCGCCGCGGCCACCCCGGCCGCGATCCGTGCCACGTCCGCGGCGTCGCAGACGTACGGCGGCATGGTGTAGACGAGATCCCGGAACGGGCGCAGCCACACCCCCTGCGCCACCGCGGCAGCGGTCGCCCGGGGCAGGTCCACCTCGTGGTCGAGCTGCACCACCCCGATCGCGCCGAGCACCCGTACGTCGGCCACGCCGGGCGCGCCGCGCAACGGCGCCAGGCCGGCCCGCAGGCCCTCGGCGATCCCCGCCACCCGGCCGGCCCAGTCCCCGGCCCGCAGAAGCTCCAGGGAGGCGTTGGCGACCGCGCAGGCGAGCGGGTTGCCCATGAACGTCGGTCCGTGCGCCAGCACCCCGTCGGCGGAGATCGCCCGTGCCACCTCGGGCGTGCAGAGCGCCGCGGCCAGCGTCAGGTACCCGCCGGTGAGCGCCTTGCCGACGCAGAGCACGTCCGGGGCCACCCCGGCGTGCTCGGCGGCGAACATCTTCCCGGTCCGGCCGAAGCCGGTGGCGATCTCGTCGAAGACCAGCAGGATGCCGTGCTTCCGGGTCACCTCGCGCAGCACACGCAGGTAGTGCGGGTGGTGGAACCGCATCCCGCCGGCGCCCTGGACCACCGGCTCGACGATCACCGCGGCCAGCTCGTCGGCGTGCCGCTCCACGGCGTCCACCAGAGCCGCCTCGTACGCCGGGTCGGGCGGCGCGTCGAAGCCGGACGGCGGCGCCGGCGCGAACACCTGCCGGGGCAGCACGTCGCCCCAGAGGTGGTGCATGCCGCCCTCCGGGTCGCAGACGCTCATCGGGTGGAACGTGTCACCGTGGTAGCCGCCCCGCCAGGTGCCCAGCCGGCGGCGCTGCGGGCGTCCCCGCGCCCGCTGGTACTGCAGGCACATCTTCACCGCGACCTCGACGCTCACCGAGCCGGAGTCGGCCAGGAAGACGTGTTCCAGGCCGTCCGGGGTCAGCTCGACGAGCGTGCGCGCCAGGCGTACCGCCGGCTCGTGGGTGAGCCCGCCGAACATCACGTGGCTCATCCGCCCGAGCTGGCCGGTCACCGCGGCGTCGAGCGCCGGGTGCCGGTAGCCGTGGATCGCCGCCCACCACGACGACATGCCGTCGACCAGCTCCCGCCCGTCCGCCAGCCGCAGCCGCACCCCTTGCGCGCTGTCCACGACGTACGGCGCGCCGGCGGAGGGCATCGCGGCGTACGGATGCCACACGTGCCGCCGGTCCGCGTCCAGAATCTCCTCAGGCGTCACGTCTCCTCCTTCACCCCTCCCCGCCGCCCCCTCTCTTCCCCCGCGATCTTGCGGTTGCTGCCCCTGCCGCGCCCGGAATGAGGGGGTGTGCCGGGGCCGCGAGTGCAAGATCGCGGGGAAGAGAGGGGTGGGTCAGGGGTGGGTGGTCCGGGTTATGGCTCTCGTCAGGGCGGGGCCGCGGTAGATGAAGCCGGTGTAGAGCTGGACCAGGGACGCGCCGGCGTCGAACATGCGCGTCGCGTCGTCCGGGTCGAGGATGCCGCCGACGCCGATCACCGGCAGCCGGCCGCCGGTCTCCCGGTGCACGAAGGCGACCATCTCCCGGGCCCGTACGGTCAGCGGCCGGCCGGACAGGCCGCCCGTCTCCGCGCCGCGCGCCCGGTCGGCCGGGGCCAGCCCGTCCCGGGCGAGCGTGGTGTTGGTGGCGATGACCCCGGCGGCGCCCCGGTCGAGGCAGACCTCCAGCAGCTCGGCCACGGCCGGCTCGGTGAGGTCCGGGGCGATCTTCACCAGCACCGGCTTCTCCCCCACCAGCGCGGCCAGCAGCGCGTCCAGGTGGGACCGGTCCTGAAGCGAGCGCAGCCCGGGAGTGTTCGGTGAGGACACGTTCACGGCGAAGTAGTCACCGTGTCCCTTGAGCGCCCGGTAGGAGTCGAGATAGTCCTCGACCGCCTGGTCCAACGGGGTCACCTTGGACTTGCCGAGCGAGATGCCCAGCGGTACGCCGAGCGGGCGCGGCAACGCCGCCAGCCGGTCGGCGAGGGCCGCCGCGCCCGCGTTGTTGAAGCCCATCCGGTTGATCACCGCTTCGCTGTCGCTCAGCCGGAACAGCCGGGGCCGGGGATTGCCCGGCTGGGCGTGCGCGGTCACGGTGCCGACCTCGACGAAGCCGAAGCCGAGCGCCGGCCAGGCGGGCAACGCGAGTCCGTTCTTGTCCATCCCGGCGGCCAGCCCGACCGGGTTGGGGAAGCGCACCCCGAACACGGTGCGCGGCGCGGACCGGAAGTACGCCCGTCGCAGCGCCGCGAGAACGGCCGGCTGCCGCGACACCGCCGCGAGCCGTTCCAGGGTCCACTCGTGCGCCCCCTCGGCGTCCCCGCCCGCGAGCGAGAACAGCCGGGGCCGCACCACCTTCTCGAAGATCACGCCCCGGCCCCCCGCCCGCTCTCCCCGTTGATCATGAGGTTGGCGGCGGATTTGGAGATCCACATCGCCGCCAACCTCATGATCGGCGCGGTCAGGCGCGGGGTCACTCGCCCGCCCGGAGGGCGGCGTGCAGGTCCTGCAGGGGGCGGACCTTCAGGTCGCCTCGGATTCGGGCCTCGATGCCCATTACCGCGGCTGCGGCGCCGGGGACCGTGGTGACGCAGGGGATGTCGACGCTCACCGCGGCGCTGCGGATCTCGTACCCGTCCGAGCGGGCGCTCGCGCCGGAGCCCTGCGGCGTGTTCACCACCAGCGCCACGTCCCCGCCGAGGATCAGCGAGACCGCGTCCGCACCCTCACCCGACTCGTAGTGCTTGCGGATCTGCTCGCAGGCGATGCCGTGCCGGCGCAGCACCTCGGCCGTGCCGGTGGTGGCCACGATCTCGAAGCCCAGGTCGGCCAGGCGCTTGATCGGGAAGATCATGCCGCGCTTGTCCCGGTTCGCGACCGAGACGAAGATCTTCCCGGCGGTGGGCAGCGACCCGTACGCGGCAGCCTGCGACTTGGCGAACGCCTGCCCGAAGCCGGTGTCGATGCCCATCACCTCGCCGGTGGACTTCATCTCCGGGCCGAGCAGCACGTCGATGCCCTTGCCGGAGGGGGTGCGGAACCGCTTGAACGGCAGCACCGCCTCCTTGACCGCGATCGGCGCGTCGGCCGGCATGGTGCCGCCGTCGCCGGTGGGCGGCAGCATCCCCTCGGCGCGCAGCTGCGCGATGGTGGCGCCGAGCGCGATCCGGGCCGCCGCCTTGGCCAGCGGCACCGCCGTGGCCTTCGAGACGAACGGCACGGTACGGGAGGCGCGCGGGTTGGCCTCCAGCACGTAGAGCATGTCGCCCTGCAGCGCGTACTGGACGTTGAGCAGGCCGCGCACCCCGACGCCGCGGGCGATCTCCTCGGTGTAACGGCGCACCTGGGCCAGGTGCGAGCCGGCCAGGGTGATCGGCGGCAGCGCGCAGGACGAGTCGCCGGAGTGGATGCCGGCCTCCTCGATGTGCTCCATCACGCCGCCCAGGTAGACGTCGCCGTCGGCGTCCACGAGCGCGTCCACGTCGATCTCGATGGCGTCGTCCAGGAACCGGTCCACCAGCACCGGGCGGTCCGGCGAGATGGCGGTGGCCCGGCCGATGTAGTCGCGCAGCGTGGCGTCGTCGTACACGATCTCCATGCCGCGCCCGCCGAGCACGTACGAGGGACGGACCAGCACCGGGTACCCGATCTCGTCGGCGATCGCCTTCGCCTCGTCGTACGAGGTGGCCATGCCGTGCGCGGGCGCGCGCAGCCCGGCCCGGGACAGCACCGCGCCGAAGGCGCCGCGCTCCTCGGCCAGGTGGATCGACTCCGGGGAGGTCCCGACGATCGGCACCCCGGCGTTCTTGAGCCGCTGGGCCAGGCCGAGCGGCGTCTGCCCGCCGAGCTGGACGATCACCCCGATCACGCCGGGGCCGCCGGCGGCCTTGCCCGAGGAGTCCTCGGCGTGCCAGACCTCCAGCACGTCCTCGAACGTCAGCGGCTCGAAGTAGAGCCGGTCGGCGGTGTCGTAGTCGGTGGAGACGGTCTCCGGGTTGCAGTTGACCATCACCGTCTCGTAGTCCACGGCCCGGAGCGCCTGGACCGCGTGCACGCACGAGTAGTCGAACTCGATGCCCTGACCGATCCGGTTCGGCCCGGAGCCCAGGATCAGCACCTTCGGCCGCGCCGAGGGCGCCACCTCGGTTTCCGAGTCGTAGGTCGAGTAGTGGTACGGCGTGGTCGCCTCGAACTCGGCCGCGCAGGTGTCCACCGTCTTGTAGACCGGCCGTACGCCGAGCCGGTGGCGCAGCGTGCGGACGCCGTCCTCGGCGGCCAGCTCGGGACGCAGCGCGGCGAGCTGCCGGTCGGACAGGCCGGCGCGCTTGGCCCGGCGCAGCAGACCGGCGTCGAGCACCGGCGCGGCCACGATCTCGGCGCGCAGCTCGACCAGCGAGGCGATCTGGTCCAGGAACCACGGGTCCATGCCGCCGGACGCCTCGGACACCTCGGCGATCGACGCGCCCAGGCGCAGCGCCCGCTCGACGGTGTAGAGCCGGCCGTCGTGCGGCGTCCGCAGCGCCGCGAGGGTGTTCTCCAACGTGGCGCCGTCCGGGTCCGGAGTGGTCCAGAAACCCGACGCCTTGGTTTCCATCGAGCGCATCGCCTTGTTCAGCGCCTCGGTGAAGTTGCGGCCCAGGCTCATCGCCTCGCCCACCGACTTCATGGTGGTGGTCAGCTCCGGGTCGGCGCCGGGGAACTTCTCGAACGCGAACCGGGGGATCTTCACCACCACGTAGTCGAGCGTCGGCTCGAACGCCGCAGGCGTCTTGAGCGTGATGTCGTTCGGGATCTCGTCCAGCGTGTAGCCGATGGCGAGCTTCGCGGCGATCTTCGCGATCGGGAAGCCGGTGGCCTTCGAGGCCAGCGCCGAGGAACGCGACACCCGGGGGTTCATCTCGATCACGACGATCCGGCCGTCGGCCGGGTTGACCGCGAACTGGATGTTGCAGCCGCCGGTGTCCACCCCGACCTCGCGCAGCACCGCGATGCCGAGGTCACGCAGCCGCTGGTACTCCCGGTCGGTGAGCGTCATCGACGGCGCGACGGTGACGCTGTCGCCGGTGTGCACGCCCATCGGGTCGACGTTCTCGATCGAGCAGACCACCACCACGTTGTCGTGGCGGTCGCGCATCAGTTCGAGCTCGTACTCCTTCCAGCCGAGCACGCTCTCCTCGATGAGCACCTCGTGCACCGGGCTGGCCGCGAGGCCCGAACCGGCGATGCGCTCCAGGTCCTCGTCGGTGTGCGCCATGCCGGAACCGAGGCCGCCCATGGTGAACGACGGCCGGATGACCACCGGCAGGCCCAGTTCGGCGACCGTCTCGCGGACCTCGTCCATCGAGTGGCAGACCCGCGAGCGCGGCACCAGCGCGGACGGATCCTCCAGGCCCAGCCGTACGCCGGCCTTCGCGACGATCTCCTTGAACAGCTGCCGGTCCTCGCCCCGGTTGATCGCCTCGATGTTCGCGCCGATCAGCTCGACGCCGTACTTCTCCAGCACGCCGGCCTCGTGCAGCGCGACGGCGGTGTTCAGCGCGGTCTGCCCGCCGAGCGTCGGCAGCAGCGCGTCGGGGCGCTCCTTGGCGATGACCAGCTCGACGAACTCCGGGGTGATCGGCTCGACGTACGTGGCGTCGGCGAACTCCGGGTCGGTCATGATCGTCGCCGGGTTGGAGTTGACCAGGCTGACCCGGATCCCCTCGCTGCGCAGCACCCGGCAGGCCTGGGTGCCGGAGTAGTCGAACTCGCAGGCCTGTCCGATCACGATCGGCCCGGAGCCGATCACCAGGACGTGCTTGAGGTCGGTCCGCTTAGGCATTCTTGCGCCCCTCGATCAGCTCTGCGAAACGGTCGAAGAGGTAGTCCGCGTCGTGCGGGCCGGCCGCCGCCTCCGGGTGGTACTGGACGGTGAAAGCGGGGATGTCGACGCCCCGCAGCCCCTCGACCACGTTGTCATTGAGGCAGACATGTGACACCTGGACACCGCCGAACTCGGTCTGGATCACCTGATCCGGCACCACCGCGCCAGCCCCGGCGCCCGGCACCTGCACCGCGAAGCCGTGGTTGTGGCTGGTCACCTCGACCTTGCCGGTGGCCCGGTCGAGCACCGGCTGGTTGATGCCGCGGTGGCCGTACCCCAGCTTGTAGGTGCCGAAGCCGAGCGCCCGGCCGAGGATCTGGCTGCCGAAGCAGATGCCGAACAGCGGGATCCGCCGGGCCAGCACCTCCCGGGCCAGCGCCACCGGACCGTCGGCGGTCGCCGGGTCGCCCGGGCCGGGCGAGAAGAAGACCGCGTCCGCGCCGGTGGCGAGCAGGTCCTCGATCGTCGACCCGGCGGGCAGCACGTGGGTGGTGACGCCGCGGGCGGCGAGCCGGCGCGGCACGTTGCGCTTGATGCCCAGGTCCACCGCGGCCACCGTGAACCGGTGCTCGCCCTCCGCCTCGACCACGTACGGCTTGGCGGTGGTCACCTCGTCGGACAGGTTCGCGCCGACCATCTGCGGCGAACGGCGCACCCGCTCCAGCAGCGCGGCCGGGTCGTCCTCGACGCTGGAGATGCCGACCCGCATCGCGCCGCGCTCGCGCAGGTGCCGGGTCAGCGCCCGGGTGTCCACCCCGCTGATGCCGACGACGCCCTCGGCGGCGAGCCGGTCCTCCAGCCCGCCGTCGGCGCGCCAGTTGGAGCTGATCCGGGCCGGGTCACGCACCACGTACCCGGCCACCCAGATCCGGTCGGACTCGTCGTCCTCACCGTTGACGCCGGTGTTGCCGATGTGCGGCGCGGTCTGCACCACCACCTGCCGGTGGTACGAGGGGTCGGTGAGCGTCTCCTGGTAGCCGGTCATGCCGGTGTTGAAGACCGCCTCGCCGAAGGTCTCCCCGACGCTGCCGTACGCCTCGCCGTGGAACGTGCGCCCGTCCTCGAGGACGAGAATCGCAGGACGTCTCTTCACTTAACTGCCTTTCCGTCCAGGACCGTCGGCTCGCCGCGCAGGAAGGTCGCCACGATGCGACCCGGCAGCGTCATGCGGGCGTACGGGGTGTTACGACTACGGCTGGCCAGCTCCGCCGGTTCGATGACGCGGCGGGCGGCGGGGTCGACAAGGGTCAGGTTGGCCGGCACGCCGGGCGCCGG
Source organism: Micromonospora sp. LHW51205 (assembly GCF_003315815.1). NCBI lineage: Bacteria > Bacillati > Actinomycetota > Actinomycetes > Micromonosporales > Micromonosporaceae > Micromonospora > Micromonospora sp. LHW51205. The sequence goes on from NZ_QMEZ01000004.1 coordinate 68,214, forward strand.
GTCGACGCCGTGCCCGGTCAGCCCGGCGATGCGGGCCGGCGTGCGGGACATCCGCTCGGCGATCAGGTCCCAGCGGGGGCCGAACACGTCGAGCGCGATGGACAGGGCGGTCTCCAGGCCGAGCATGCCCGGCCGGGCGTACGCCCACTCGCACTCCTTGTCCTCCACGGCGTGCGGGGCGTGGTCGGTGGCGATGATGTCGATCACGCCCTCGGCCAGCGCCTCCCGCAGCGCGGCGATGTCGGCGGCGGTGCGCAGCGGCGGGTTGACCTTGAAGACCGGGTCGTAGCTCTCCGCCTTGGCGTCGGTCAGCAGCAGGTGGTGCGGCGTGACCTCGGCGGTGACCCGTACCCCGCGCGCCTTGGCCTGGCGCAGCACCTCGACGCTGCCGGCGGTGGAGACGTGGCAGACGTGCAGGCGGCTGCCCACGTGCTCGGCCAGCAGCACGTCCCGGGCGATGATCGCCTCCTCGGCGACGGCCGGCCAGCCGGTCAGGCCGAGGCGGGTGGACACCTCGCCCTCGTGCATCTGCGCGCCCTCGGTGAGCCGGGGCTCCTCGGCGTGCTGGGCGATCACGCCGTCGAACGCCTTGACGTACTCCAGCGCCCGGCGCATCAGCCGCGGGTCGGCCACGCAGTGCCCGTCGTCGGAGAAGATCCGCACCCCGGCGGCGGAGTCGGCCATCGCGCCCAGCTCGGCCAGGCGCTCGCCGGCCAGCCCGACGGTGACCGCGCCGATCGGCTGCACGTCGACCAGGCCGGCCTCCCGGCCGAGCCGCCACACCTGCTCGACCACGCCGGCGGTGTCGGCGACCGGCGAGGTGTTCGCCATCGCGCACACCGCCGTGTAGCCGCCGAGCGCCGCGGCCCGGGAACCGGACTCGACGGTCTCGGCGTCCTCCCGGCCGGGCTCGCGCAGGTGGGTGTGCAGGTCGACCAGGCCGGGCAGCGCGACCAGGCCGGTCGCGTCGACGACCGTGGCGTCGTCGGCGGCGAGTCCGTCGCCGACGGCGGCCACCACGCCGTCGCGGATGAGCAGGTCGGTCGGCTCGCCGCCGACCACACTGACGTTAGTGATGAGGTACGCGGTCACCGGTTGTTCCCTCCGAGCAGCAGGTAGAGCACGGCCATCCGCACGGAGACCCCGTTGGCGACCTGTTCGACGATGGTGGAGCGGGGCGAGTCGGCCACCTCGGGCGTGATCTCCATGCCCCGGTTCATCGGCCCGGGGTGCATGACGATCGCGTGCTCGGGCAGCCGGCGCATGCGCGGCCCGTCGAGCCCGTAGCGGCGGGCGTACTCGCGGGCCGACGGGAAGTAGGAGTCACCCATCCGTTCGCGCTGCACCCGCAGCATCATCACCACGTCCACATCTGGGAGAACGGCGTCGAGGTCGTAACAGACGTCGGTGCCGGGGGCCAGGGCGGCGGCGATGTCGACCGGGATGAGCGTGGGCGGGCCGATCAGGGTGACCTTCGCGCCGAGCGTGGACAGCAGCAGCACGTTGGAGCGGGCCACCCGGGAGTGCAGCACGTCGCCGACGATCGCCACGTGCAGGCCGTCGAGCCGGCCCAGCCGGGACCGCATCGTGTACGCGTCGAGCAGCGCCTGGGTGGGGTGCTCGTGGGTGCCGTCACCGGCGTTGACCACCGACCCGTCGACCCACTCGGCCAGCCGGTGCGGCGCGCCCGAGGCGGGGTGCCGGACGACCACCGCGTCCGCGCCCATCGCCTGGAGCGTCAGCGCGGTGTCCTTCAGGCTCTCCCCCTTGGCCACGCTGGAGCCCTTGGCAGAGAAGTTGATCACGTCGGCGCTGAGCCGCTTGGCGGCCGCCTCGAACGAGATCCGGGTCCGGGTGGAGTCCTCGTAGAAGAGGTTCACCACGGTGCGCCCGCGCAGCGCGGGCAGCTTCTTGACCTCGCGCCCGGCCACCGTCGCCATCTCCGCGGCGGTGTCCAGGACCAGGGTGGCGGTGGCGGCGTCCAGGTCGGCGCCGGAGAGCAGGTGCCGGATCATGCGGGAGAGCCTCCGTACAGCCGTACCTCGTCGGCGCCGTCGGTCTCGGCGAGGGTGACCTTCACGTTCTCGGCCAGCGCGGTGGGGATGTTCTTGCCGACGTAGTCGGCGCGGATCGGGAGCTGACGGTGACCGCGGTCGACCAGGACGGCGAGCTGCACCGAGGCCGGGCGGCCGACGTCGCTGAGCGCGTCGAGCGCGGCCCGCACGGTGCGGCCGGAGAACAGCACGTCGTCGACGAGGATCACCCGCTTGCCGTCGATCCCGCCGGACGGCAGGTCGGTCGGGCCGACCGCGCGGGTGGCGTGCCGGCGCAGGTCGTCGCGGTAGAGCGTGATGTCGAGCACGCCGACCGGGACGGTGACGTCCTCGAACGTGCTGATCCGGTCCGCGAGGCGGCGGGACAGCGGCACACCGCGGGTGGGGATGCCGAGCAGCACGGTGTCGGCGGCGCCCTGGGTCTTCTCCAGGATCTGGTGGGCGATGCGGTCGACCACCCGCGACACGTCCGCAGCGGCGAGGATCACCTTCACCGAGGGTTGTCGCGGCGGTGACGAATGGGCAGCCGGTGGGTAGGCCACGGCGGACCTCCTTCCCCGCCTCACGGGACGGGTCGTTAAAGGACGTCTGGGTCGGCTCCGGGGGCCCGCGCGGGGCCCGGACCGGGGCTTCACGCCACGTTACCAGCGGTCACCGGGCCGCCCGCCGCCGGTACTGACCTGCTGGTCAGCCCGGAGAAATGGGGACAAGCCACACGAGCGTCCTAGACGTCGTGGACAGCAACACTTGACCGCGTGTCGCAATCCCCGTACCGTCACGCTCCGTAGCGATAGCTGGGAGAACCCCGAGCAGCACTGGGAGTGTCCGAATGCCCTCTGAATACGCCAAGTCGCTGGGCGCCCGCCTGCGCTCCATCCGCCAGCAGCAGGGCCTGTCCCTGCAGGGGGTGGAGGAGAAGTCGAACGGGCGGTGGAAGGCCGTGGTGGTCGGCTCGTACGAGCGCGGCGACCGCGCCGTCACCGTGTCCCGCCTGGCGGAACTGGCCGACTTCTACCGCGTTCCCGTCTCGGAGCTGCTGCCCGACGGCAGCGGGGTGCGTCACGAGCCCACCAGCAAGATCGTGCTGGACCTGGAGCGGCTCTACGACGAGGCCTCCGAGGACCTGGCCTACGTCGCCCGCTACGCGCGCGCCATCCAGCAGCAGCGCGGCGACTACAACGGCCGGGTGCTCTCCATCCGCGCCGACGACCTGCGCGCCCTCGCGATCGTCTACGACGCCTCACCGTCGGGGCTGATCGAGCGGCTGACCGAGCACGGCGTGCTGGTCGCCGACCCGCGGGCGTTCTTCGCGTCCTGACATCACGTACGAGAAGGGCCCGTGCCGGAAGGCACGGGCCCTTTCGTCGTCGGAGCGTGGGGCTCAGCGGGAGGCGTACTCGGCGATCCGGCCGAGGATGCCGTTGAGGAACCGGGGCGAGTCGTCCGTCGACATCTGCCGGGCCAGCTCCACCGCCTCGCTGATCGCCACCGCGTCGTCGATCTCGTCGACGTAGAGCAGTTCGTACACGGCGATCCGGGCCAGGTTGCGGTCGACCACCGGCATCCGGTCCAGCGTCCACCCCTCGGCGTAGCTGGCGATCGTCTCGTCGATCCGGTCGAGGTGCGCCGCCACGCCCTCGACCAGCCCGACCGCGTAGCCGAGGTGGTCGGGGCGCGGCTGCTCGATCCGCTCCAGGTAGCCGGCGAGCACCTCGACCGGCGGGCGGTCCCGCAGGTCGGCCTCGAAGAGCACGTCCAGCGCCCGCTTGCGCGCCTTGCGACGCGCGGGCATCTGCTGCTTGGGACCCTCGGCCATCAGGCTCGGCCGAGGTAACGGCCGTCGCGGGTGTCGACCTTGATCTTCTCACCGGTGGTGATGAACAGCGGCACCTGCACTGTGGCGCCGGTCTCGACGGTGGCCGGCTTGTTGCCGCCGGTCGACCGGTCGCCCTGCAGGCCCGGCTCGGTGTAGGTGACCTCGAGCACGACCGAGGTCGGCAGCTCGATGTACAGCGGCACGCTCTCGTGGGTGGCGACGGTCGCCTCGGCCTCGGGGAGGAGGTAGTTGGCGGCCTCGCCGACGGTGCCGCCGGGGACGGTGATCTGGTCGAACGTCTCCAGATCCATGAAGACGTAGTCCTCGCCGTCGGCGTACAGGTACTGCATGGTGCGCTTGTCCACGGTCGCGGTCTCGACCTTGGTGCCCGCGTTGAAGGTCTTGTCGACCACCTTGCCGGACAGCACGTTCTTCAGCGTGGTGCGCACGAAGGCACCACCCTTACCGGGCTTGACGTGCTGGAACTCGACGACGGCCCACAGCTCGCCGTCCAGGTTGAGTACCAGGCCGTTCTTCAGGTCGTTGGTGGTGGCCATTTCCTGCCTTGATCATCAATTGGCGGACAGACCGTCCAAGTCTACTCGCCCTGTCGAATCGGACTCGCACGCTGAGCCAGATGCTGCAGCGCCAGCCGGTAGCCGTCCACGCCCAGCCCGCAGATCACCCCGGTCGCCACCGCGGAGACCACCGAGTGGCGCCGGAACTCCTCCCGGGCGTGGATGTTGGAGATGTGCACCTCGACCAGCGGGCCGCGCAGCATCGCGCAGGCGTCCCGCACCGCCACCGAGTAGTGCGTCCAGGCCGCCGGGTTGAGCACCACCGCCGCCTCCTCGTCGGCCGCCTCGTGCAGCCAGGCCAGCATCTCGTGCTCGGCGTCGGTCTGCCGGACCACCACGTCCAACCCCAGCTCCCGGCCGTGCCGCTCGCAGTCGGCCACCAGCTGGGCGTAGCTGGTCACCCCGTACACGTCGACCTGGCGGGTGCCGAGCCGGCCCAGGTTCGGCCCGTTGAGCACGTACACCCTCATGAGCTGATCTCCGCGTACGCGGCGGCGAGCAGGTCGTCCGGCGGCGCCTCCAGGATCGCCGGGCGGGCGATCCCGTCGAGCACCACGAACCGCAGCCGGCTGCCCCGGGCCTTCTTGTCCACCCGCATCGCGGCCAGCAGTTCCGGCCAGGCGTCGGCCCGGTAGCCGGTGGGCAGGTCGAGCGCGGTCAGCACCCGGCGGTGCCGCTCGGCGTCGGCCGCGTCGAGCCGGCCGGCGAGCCGCGCGAGAGTGGCCGCGTAGACCAGGCCGACCGACACCGCGTGACCGTGCCGCCAGCGGTACCCCTCCACCTTCTCGATCGCGTGGGCGAGGGTGTGCCCGTAGTTGAGCACCTCGCGTACCCCGGATTCGCGCAGGTCCCCGGCGACCACGTCGGCCTTCACGCGGACCGCGCGCTCGACCAGTTCCCGCAGCACCGGCCCGGCCGGGTCGAGCGCGGCGGCCGGGTCCCGCTCGACCAGGTCGAGGATCACCGGGTCGGCGATGAACCCGCACTTGACCACCTCGGCCATGCCGGCGGCCAGGTCGGACGGGGGCAGGCTGTCCAGCGTCGCCAGGTCGGCCAGCACGCCGGCCGGCGGGTGGAACGCGCCGACCAGGTTCTTGCCGGCGGCCGTGTTGATGCCGGTCTTGCCGCCCACCGCCGCGTCGACCATGCCGAGCAGCGACGTGGCGACCGGCACCCAGCGCACGCCGCGCAGCCAGGTCGCGGCGACGAAACCGGCCAGGTCGGTGACCGCGCCGCCGCCCACCCCGACCACCGCGTCGGTACGGGTGAACCCGGCGTCGCCGAGCCGCTCCCAGCAGGCCGCCGCCACGTCGACGTGCTTGCCCGCCTCGGCGTCCGGCACCTCGATCAGCAGCGGCGTCACGCCGCCCTCGCGGACCGCGTCGGCGAGCCGGTCGGCGAGCGCCTTGAGCGGCGGCGCGTGCAGGAAGGCCACCCGCTCGGCGCCCGCCAGCAGCACCGGCGGCGGGTCCAGCAGGTCACGTCCCACCAGCACGTCGTACGGCCGCTCGCCGCCGACCGGGATCCGGGTCACCTCGTCCATCGCGGGCAGCCTAGTCCAGCGCGCCGCCCCCGCGCGGCCGTTGTCCACTGGCTGGGTGTTTGTCCGGCCACATCGCGGGTAGGGCGGCCGGAATGAGTGAGACGACGGCACACGCGACCCGACCGGAGTCCGCGACGAGCATCCGGCTGCCCGCCACGATCCTCGGCGTCGGGCTCGGCGGCTTCGTCGACGGCATCGTCCTGCACCAGGTCCTGCAGTGGCACCACATGCTCAGCAGCACCGGCAGCGACCGGATCGGCGTGCGCGAGTACCCGGTGGACACCGTGCCCGGCTTGCAGATGAACACGCTCTGGGACGGCCTGTTCCACGTGGTCACCTGGGTGGCGGTGCTGACCGGCCTGGCCCTGCTCTACTCCCGGGTCACACACTCGCGGGGCCGGCTGTGGCGCTCGCCGATGCTGTGGGGCTGGGCGCTGATCGGCTGGGGCCTGTTCAACCTGGTCGAGGGCGTCGTCGACCACCACCTGCTCGGCATCCACCACGTCCGCGGCGGCCCGAACCAGCTCTGGTGGGACCTCGGGTTCCTCGCGCTCGGCGTGGTGCTGATCGCAGTCGGCTGGACGATCCAGCGCCGGGCCCGCGCGGTGGACCTCTGCGCGCCGGAGCGCCGGTGAGCCTGGCTCACGCCGGGCACGCCGACGGCGGCTTCCCGGCGATCGCGCTGATCCCGGCGGCGCTGTTCTGGGCGTACCTGGCCGCCGCGCTGCGGCTGCGGGACCCGGGCGGGCCCGGCTGGCCGCACGCCCGGACGGCGAGCTTCGGGCTGGGCGCGCTGCTGCTGGCGGGCGGGCTGGCGTGGCCGGCCGGCGACTTCGTCGGACACATGTGGCAGCATCTGCTGATCGGCATGCTCGCGCCGCTGGCGCTGGTGCTCGGCGCCCCGGTCACGCTGCTGCTGCGCACGCTGGACCGGCGTACCGGCCGGGCACTGGTCCATCTGCTGCGGCATCCGACAGCGCGGGTGCTCGGCCACCCGGTGACCGGCCTGCTGCTCACCGCGGGCGGGCTCTGGCTGCTCTACCTCACCCCGCTGTACCGGGCCACGCTGGACAGCCCGGCCCTGCACACGCTGGTGAACGTGCACTTCCTGCTCAGCGGCTGCCTGTTCGCCTGGTCGATCGCCGGTCCCGACCCGGGCCCGCACCGCCCGCGCGTACCGGTGCGGCTGGTGGTGATCGGGTTCGGGGTGGCCGCGCACGCCACCATCGCCCAGCTGCTCTACGCCGGGCTGTTCGTGGACGTGCCGGCGACCGCCGCCGAGCTGCGGGCCGGCGCCACGCTCATGTACTACCTCGGTGACCTGGCCGAGATCGCGCTGGCGCTGGCGCTGCTCGCCACCTGGCGACCGGAGCGGAGCCCTCGCCGCAGGGCGGCCGGGGCCGTTGCGGCAAATGCCTGACCGGCCCGTCCCGCACCGGCACGCTTTCCCACGCACCCATGGCGTTCCACCCACCGACGCCACCGACGCCGACTGGAACGCCACGGGTGCCATAACGCTCGGGAGACACCCAAGGCGTTCCACCCACCAACGTCATCCACGCCGGGTGGAACGTCATGGGTGCCACGACACCCCGGAGACACCCACCGCGTTCCACCGAGGGCGGGAGCCGGGCGCGGCAGTGCGGGTGTCAGGGCTTGAGCAGCGCGGCGATCTCCGCGGCCAACTCCTCCGGCGTACGCCCGTCCGTCACCACGGTCGCGGTCGCCACCTCGGCGTAGAGCGGGCGGCGCTGGTCCATCAGATGCTTGAGCGTGGCGCGCGGGTTCAGCGCGAGCAACGGACGCCCGGCGCCCAGACCGACCCGCTTGACCGCGTCCGGCAGCTCCACCGACAGGTGCACCACGGTGTGGCCGATCAGCGCGGCCCGGTTCTCCTCGGCCAGCACCGCGCCGCCGCCGATCGCGAGCACGCCCGCGTGCGACGCGAGCGCCGCCGCCACGGCGGCCCGTTCGAGGGTACGGAAGTGCTCCTCCCCCTCGTCCACGAAGATCTCCGGAATGGGCTTGCCGGCGAGGTTCTCGATGTCGGCGTCGGTGTCCCGGAAGTCGACGCCGAGCGCCTCGGCCAGCGCCGTGCCGACAGTGGTCTTGCCGGCACCGGGCGCACCGACCAGCACGCAGATCGGCCGGGTACTCATTTGATCACCAGGCTGTCGAGGTAACCGGTCAGGTTGCGGCGCATCTCGGCGACCGAGTCGCCGCCGAACTTCTCCACCGCCGCCTCGGCCAGCACGAGCGCGACCATCGCCTCGGCCACCACCGCCGCCGCCGGCACCGCGCACACGTCGGAGCGCTGGTTGATCGCGGTGGCCGGCTCGCCGGTGGTCACGTCGACCGTGGCCAGGGCCCGGTTCAGCGACGAGATGGGCTTCATGGCCGCCTTCACCCGCAGCGGCTCACCGGTGGTGATGCCACCCTCCAGGCCACCGGCCCGGTCGGTGATCCGCCGCACGCCGGTGGCGGTGGGCACGATCTCGTCGTGCGCCTCCGAGCCGCGCGAGCGGGCCTGCTGCCAGCCGTCGCCGATCTCCACGCCCTTGATCGCCTGGATCGACATGAGCGCGGTGGCGAGGCGCGCGTCGAGCTTGCGGTCCCACTGCACGTGGCTGCCCAGGCCCGGCGGCACCCCGTACGCGAGCACCTCGACCACGCCACCGAGCGTGTCGGCGGCCTTCTTCGCGGCGTCGACCTCGGCGACCATCCGGGCGCTGGCCTCGGCGTCGAGGCAGCGCAGCGGGTCGGCGTCGATGCGGGCGGCGTCCTCCGGGGTGGGCCGCAGGCCCGGCTTGACCGCCACCGGGCCCAGCTCGACCACGTGGGAGACGATCTCGACGCCGAGCGCCTGACGCACCAGCGCCTTGGCGACGGTGCCCACCGCGACCCGGGCGGCGGTCTCCCGGGCGCTGGCGCGCTCCAGGATCGGCCGGGCGTCGGTGTGCCCGTACTTCTGCATGCCGGCCAGGTCGGCGTGACCCGGGCGGGGACGGGTCAGCGGCGCGTTGCGGGCCTGGCTCGCCAGCTCCTCCAGGTCGACCGGGTCGGCGGCCATCACGGTGCGCCACTTGGGCCACTCGGAGTTGCCGACCCGGATCGCCACCGGGCTGCCGAGCGTCACGCCGTGCCGGAGCCCGCCGATGATCTCGACCTCGTCCTGCTCGAACGACATCCGGGCACCCCGGCCGTAGCCGAGCCGGCGCCGGGCCAGCTCGCCGGAGATCTCCCCGGTGGTCACCCCGATGCCGGCGGGTACGCCCTCCAGCATCGCGACGAGGGCGGGTCCGTGCGATTCACCTGCAGTCAGCCAGCGCAACACGACGGTCAGTGTGTCACGCCCGGTGGTCACCGGCGTACGCCGCCCGCCGCATCCCGCCCACCGGACAGGCCGCCTCCGCGCCGATCTGCCGCCTCGTGGGGCGAGGCGTTAACAAGGGGCCCTTCCTCTACCGGAGGAGTTAATAAGGGGCCCTTCCTTACACCGGCAGGGCAGCGCGCATCGCGGCGCGTGGGGCGGTGACGCCGGTGAAGTGCTCGAACTGGCCGTACGCCTGGGCCAGCAGCAGGTCCAGCCCGGAGACCACCCGGCACCCGGCTGTCAGCGCCGCCGCCGCGAGCGGCGTGGGCCACGGATCGTAGACGACGTCGAAGAAGACCGACTCCGGTCGCCAGTCGAAGTTGTCGGCGAGCGGGTCGGCCACGCCCTTCGGCACCGTGGAGATCACCAGGTCGGCGCGGGCGTGCGCGGGCGCGCCGTCCCACTCGGCCCCGGCCAATGGCACGCCGGCCGCCGCCGCGACCGGGCGCAGCTCGTCGACCGCCTCCGGGCGGCGGGCCACCACAGTCACCTCGGCCGCCCCGATCCGGGCTGCCGCCGCGATGGCCGCCCGGGCGGTGCCACCGGCGCCGAGCACGGTGACGACCGCCCCGGCGACGCAGCCCGCGCCGGTGAGCACCTCGACCATGCCGGTGACGTCGGTGTTGTCCGCGTACCAGGTGCCGTCGGCGCGTCGTACCAGCGTGTTGGCGGCGCCGACGGCGGCGGCGGCCGGTGAGACCTCGTCGGCCAGCGCGAGCGCCGCCTCCTTGCCCGGCATGGTCACCGACAGCCCGGCCCATTCCGGGCCGAGGCCCGCGACCAGGCCGGGCAGGTCGTCGGCGCCGGCTTCGATCTGGGTGTACGACCAGCCGCTCAGCCCGGCCGCCGCGTACCCGGCGGTGTGGATCACCGGGGAGAGCGAGTGGGCGATCGGCTTGCCGACCACCGCGGCGCGGCGGGGATCGGCCATCAGATGATCCCGGCCTCGCGCGCCTTCTGCTCGTTGCGTTGGTGCTCGGCGTAGGTCTCGGCGAACGCGGAGCGCCCGTCCTTGCTGATCGCCACGAAGAAGAGCCACTTGCCCGGCGGCGGGCTGAGCGCGCCCTGCAGGGCGTCCTTGCCCGGGTTGTTGATCGGGGTGGGGATCAGGCCGCGCAGCTTGCGGTTGTACGGGTTCTTCGGGTCGTCCAGCTCGGCGGCGGTCATGTCCTTCGACGCCTTGGTCGGCCGCCCGGTCAACTCCAGGTAGTAGTTGACGGTGACGTCCATCTCCAGACAGCCGCAGTCGAAGTTGCCCTTGTAGACCCGGTTGTAGGCGACCTGAGCGACCTTGCCCAGGTCGACCTTGTTGCCGGCCTCGGCCTGCGCGAGCGAGGCGACGATCAGCGCCTCGTACGGGGTGATGCCACCGCGGTCCTGCTGCACCTTCTCGGCGTACTGCATGTTCGAGGTGACGGTGAGGAAGTTGTTCACCATCAGCTTGAGCACCGTCTCGGCGGTGGCCTTCGGCGGGATCTCGTAGGTGTCGGGGAACAGGAAGCCCTCGATCGACGGCTTGACCTTCTTGCCGTCGGAGCGCTTGAACCACCAGTCCGGCACGCCGAGCGCCTCCGGATCCTTCGCCGCCGCCTCGAAGTCCTTGACCGGGATGTCGGTCTTCTCGGAGAGCCGCTTGTAGACCGTCTTCGCGGTGAGCCCCTCGGGAATGGTGATCCCGTTCACGATCCGGTTCTTCAGGTCCAGCATGGCCGCGACCGCCGCGTCGCCGCTCATCTGCTTGCGCAGCTTGTACGTGCCGGGCTGGATGTTCTTGCTGCGCGAGTTCTCCTCGGCGGCCTCGATGAACGCCTTGGTGCTCTTCACCACGTCGGCGGCGACGAGCGCGTCGGCCATGTCGGCGAGCAGCGCGCCCTGCTTGATCTCGACGGTCACCTCGCCGGTGCCGGAGCCGTCGTAGTCGGGGGTGACGAAGTAGTTCTGGACCCGGTCGAAGCCGTAGAACGCGCCGCCGCCGATGCCGCCCAGCAGGATCAGCGCGAGCGCGAGGGCGAGCAGGGTCTTGCCCCGGCCGCCGCCGGACTTGCCCTGCCGTCGGCGTACCGCGCCGCGCCGGTGCCGGCCCTTCTCCCCCCTGTCCTGCTCGTCGAAGCCCAGATCAAGGTCGTCGATCATTGCGTCCGCCTCCGCTGTGCGTCCAGCCAGCTCTGCAGAATCTCCACCGCGGCGGCCTGGTCGACCACCGCCCGTTGGCGCTTTCCCCGGACGCCCCGTTCGGCCAGCCTACGACTCGCGACGACGGTAGACATCCTCTCGTCCGTCAGCGTCACCGGAATCGGCCTCATTACATCAGCCAATCGGCTGGCATAGGCTGATACGTTCACCGCTGCGGGGCCGTGCTTTCCGGCGAGGTTGACCGGTAGCCCGACGACGATTCCCACCGCCTCGTGCTCGGCGGCGAGCCGGACCAGCTCGGCCATGTCGGCGGGCACCGCGTCCGGTTCGGCGGTCAGGTCGCGGGCCAACGTGACCAGGGGCGTGGCGAGGATGCCGTGCGGATCACATCGGGCCACACCCACCCGGACCTGGCCCACGTCGACGCCCAGCCGGACGCCACGGGACAGCTCGGCCACTATCGGACACCTCCCCGCCGGTACGGGCCAGGGCGGACCGGGTGGTCCGCCCTGGCGTCGATCGGTGCGCTCATGCCGTATCGCCAGGCATGCGCTCACGGCCCTCGCTCCGCTCGGTGCGTTCACTCATGCCGTGCCAGCGACCGCCTGCTCGACGGTGACCAGCAGGTTCGGCGCCTCCGCCGCGGGCAGGCCGCCGCCCTGGGCCAGGTCGTCGCTGCCGCCGCCCCGGCCGGAGAACGCCGCCTTCACGAGGTCCTTCGCGCTCAGGCTCCGGCCTCGGGCAGCCTGGTTGACGGCCACCACCAGGGACGCCTTGCCGTTGGCCCGGGCCGCCACCGCGACCACCGCCGGGCGGGCCGCGTCGATCCGGCCCCGGATCTCCTGGGCGAGCGTCCGCACGTCGTTCGCGGCCGCGCCCTCGGGCGCCTCGGTGCCGACGTACGCGACGCCACGCACGTCCTTGGCCTGCGCGGCCAAGGCGCCGGCCCCGCCGAGCACAAGCTGGGCGCGCAGCTTCTCCAGTTCCTTCTCCGCGTCGCGAAGCTGGGTGACGGTCTGCTCCACCCGGTCGGCGACCTGCTCCCCCGGCACCCGGAACAGCTCGGCCAGCCGGGACACCAGCAGGTGCTCGCGGGCCAGGAAGCCGAACGCGTCCATGCCGACGAGCGCCTCGATCCGGCGTACCCCGGAGCCCACCGACGCCTCGGAGAGGATCTTCACCAGGCCGAGCTGGGCAGAGCGGGCCACGTGCGTGCCGCCGCACAGCTCCCGGGCGTAGTCGCCGACCTCGACGACCCGGACCCGCTCGCCGTACTTCTCGCCGAACAGGGCCATCGCCCCGATCCGGCGTGCCTCCTCCTGGCTGGTGACGAACGCGTGCACCTCCAGGTCGGCCAGCAGCACCTCGTTGACCTGCTGCTCCACGTCGTGCAGCACGCTCGGCGCCACACCCGTCGGGGTGTTGAAGTCGAACCGCAGCCGGCCCGGCGCGTTCAGCGAACCCGCCTGGGTGGCCGACTCGCCGAGGAAGTTGCGCATCGTCTGGTGCACCAGGTGCGTCGCGGTGTGCGAGCGGGAGATCGCCCGGCGGCGGGACACGTCGATCTCGGCGTACCCGGTCTCCCCGGAGCGGACCTCGCCGCGCACCACCTTGGCCCGGTGCACGATCAGGCCGGGCACCGGCTGCTGCACGTCGAAGACCTCGACCTGGCCTCCGCCGACGGTGATGAGCCCCTGGTCGGGCTGCTGCCCGCCGCCCTCGGCGTAGAACGGGGTGGTGTCGAGCACCAGCTCGATGGTGTCGCCCTCGACCGCGGCGGAGATCGCGGCGCCGCCGGACAGCAGCGCGCGCACCCGCGACTCCCGGCTCAGCTCGGTGTAGCCGGTGAACTTTACCGGCCCGCCGCCGTCGAGCACCGACCGGTACGCCGACACGTCGGTGTGCCCGGTCTTGCGCGCCTGCGCGTCGGCCTTGGCCCGGCTGCGCTGGTCGGCCATCAGCCGGCGGAAGCCCTCCGCGTCGACCTGCAGCCCCTGCTCGGCCGCGATCTCCAGGGTCAGGTCGATCGGGAAGCCGTACGTGTCGTGCAGCTGGAACGCCTTGTCACCGGAGAGCGCCGCCTTGCCGGCCGACTTGGTCTCCGCGATCGCGGTGTCCAGGATCGTGGTGCCGGCGCGCAGCGTGGCCAGGAACGCGTCCTCCTCGGCGTACGCGTACTGGGAGATCCGGCCGAAGTCCTCGGCCAGCTCCGGGTACGACGGCGCCATGCAGTCGCGCGCCACCGGCAGCAGCTCCGGCAGCGCCCGGTCCTGGTAGCCCAGCAGCCGCACCGCCCGGATCGCCCGCCGCATGATCCGGCGCAGCACGTAGCCCCGGCCCTCGTTCGACGGGGTCACGCCGTCGCCGATGAGCATCAGCGAGGTGCGCACGTGGTCGGCGATGACCCGCAGCCGTACGTCGTCCGGGTGCGACTCGTTCGCCGCGTGACCGGAGTGCACGCCGTAGCGCTTGCCGGTCAGCTCGGCGGCCTTGTCGAGGATCGGGCGGACCTCGTCGATCTCGTAGAGGTTGTCCACGCCCTGCAGCAGCGAGGCCATCCGCTCCAGGCCCATGCCGGTGTCGATGTTCTTCGCCGGCAGGTCACCGAGGATCGGGAAGTCCTCCTTGCCGGTGCCCGGGCCGCGCTCGAACTGCATGAAGACGAGGTTCCAGAACTCCAGGTAACGGTCCTCGTCGACCTCCGGACCGCCCTCGCGGCCGTAGGCCGGGCCGCGGTCGTAGTACAGCTCGGAGCACGGGCCGCACGGGCCGGGGATGCCCATCGACCAGAAGTTGTCGGCCTTGCCGCGGCGCACGATCCGCTCGGCCGGCACGCCGGTGGCGCGCCAGATGTCGTACGCCTCGTCGTCGTCCAGGTAGACCGTGGCCCAGATCCGCTCCGGGTCCAGCCCGAAACCACCCGCCTCGACCGACTTCGTCACCAGGTCCCAGGCGAGCGGGATCGCCCCGGACTTGAAGTAGTCACCGAAGGAGAAGTTGCCGTTCATCTGGAAGAACGTGCCGTGCCGGCTGGTCTTGCCGACCTCGTCGATGTCAGGCGTCCGGATGCACTTCTGCACGCTCGTCGCCCGCGCGTACGGCGGGGTCTGCTGGCCCAGGAAGTAGGGCACGAACTGCACCATGCCCGCGTTGATGAACAGCAGGTTCGGGTCGCTGATGGCGGGCAGCGGAGCGGACGGCACCACGGTGTGCCCGTTCGCCTCGAAGTGGGCGAGGAACCGCCGCTTGATCTCCGCCGTCTTCATCGCTGGTGGTCCTCCGGGAAAATCTCTCGGTCGCCGATGCGCGGGTCCTCCCGCAGCTCGGCGAACTGGTCGTCGTACACCTCGCCGCGGGCGAAGGCCTCGTGGATCTCCTGCTCACGCTCGGCCATGCCGACCCGGACGTCGTCCACGAACGCCCGCAGCGACTCGACCAGACCGCCGGCGGACTCGGACAGCCCGCTGGCGATGCCGGCCGGGGTGTACGCCTGCGCGGTCCGGGTGGCCTTGCGCACCACCAGGACGCCCACGGCCAGCCCGATGCCCAGCCAGAACAACCGCCTCATGCTCTCATCCTCCCGCGTACGCCGGTCGGGGTCAGCGGTTGCCGCGCTTGGCGGCGCGACGCTGCTGCTTGATGGTGTCGCGCACCTCGCGCTCGGTCTCGGCGTGCCGGCGCGCGGAGGCGGCGCGGCGCACGCCGTACCCGAACGCGGCCACCTTCACCAGCGGGTTCGCGGCGGCGGCCGAGACCACGGTGGCCAGGTTCGCCACGTTCGCGGTGACGTTCTGCGCGTGGCTGGTCATGGTGTCCACCTTGGCGAGCTGCAGGTTCACCCCGTCCAGCGAGGTCTGCACCTGCTCCAGCGCCACGTTGACGTTCTTCACCGTGGTGTTCACGTCCCCGAGCAGCGGCGCGGTGCGCTCGTTCACCTCGGTGATCATGCGGGTCGTCGCGTCCACGGTGTGCCGCAGCCGCAGGATCGGCACCGCCAGCACGAGCACCAGCATCAGGAACGCGCCGGCCGCGATCAGCGCAGCGATTTCTCCACCACTCACGCGCATGTCCTCCTCAAGCAGTGTCCCGGAACCCGACGCTCCGGAACGCGCGACCGTACCTACCCACTTCGCGCCACGCCGACCCGGTCACCGGGCGCGGACGGGCGTGCCAGCCCCAGACCCTACCGTCCGTGATGAAAGTCGGCTCACGACGGTGAGGGAGTCGCCTCGCCCAGCGGGTCGTCGGTCAGCGTCGGGAACGGATCCTCACCGGTGAGTGACGGATCGGTGGTCGGCGTCGGCCCGGTGCGCTCGTCGTCGATCGCGTTGCGCACCTTCACCGACACCAACGAGCCGGTGCACGTCGCCGCTGCGGGCGCGGCCGGCGCGGAGGGCGCGGGCGCGCCGTCGATCGGCGGCGGCGTGCAGGCCGGGTCGCGTACCCACAGGTCAAGCGTGAGTTCGTCGCGACGCCAGCAGGTGTAGCTGCCCTCGACCTTCTCCTCCGGGCAGCGTTCGACGCTCCACCGCCGCCAGCCGTCCTTGGCCAGCGCCTGCTCGTAGACGGCGACCGTCTGCTCCCATCCCTGCTCCGACTCGACCGCGCGTTCCCGCAGCCGGCAGTCCTGCAGGCACCAGCGGCTGCCGCTGACGTTGTCGACTGTCTTCTTCTCGGCCCAGGCGGGCACGTCGAGCGCGTCGAGGGTGTCGAAGACCGGATCGCGGCTGAGCGTCCGCATGCCGAAGTAGAGCGGTACCGCGCCCAGCAGCAGGAGGCTCACCAGCGCGAGGACACCCATCCGCAGGCGGCGCCGCTCGCGCATCTGCCGCCGCAGCTCGGACCGGGCGCCGCGCAGGCCACCGGCCTCCGCGTCGGTCTCGTCCACGCCGGGACCGGCGGGTCGCGGCGCGGGCATGCCGTCCGCGCCGGGCCGTGGCCCGGCAGCCTCCCCCGGGGGTACGACAGCAGCCGCCCGCGCCACCGCCGGAGCGCCCGGAGGCGGTGCCATGCCGGCCGGGTTGCCCGGACCGCTGCGGTCCGGCTCCGGTCCGGGGCCGGCCGCCCGGCCGGTGGTCCGCTCGTCTGGCCCGACCGGTCGCGCCACACCCGCCGCCGCGCGGGCGGCAGGCGCCGGTCCGGCGGCCGCGCCCCGGGCGCCGGGCGCCACCGGTGGACGGGGTCCGCCACCGGGCGGAGGTGCCTCACCGGGCCGGACCGGGCCGGACCCGCCGGGCCCCTGCCGGGGCGGATGCGGGCCGGGACCGATACGGCCACCGTCGCCGCCGGGCGGACCGGCCGGACGCGGCGGGCCACCACCGGGACGGCCACCACCGATCGGCACACCACCCGTGCGCTCGACGTCGCTCTGCGGGCCGCCACCGGGTGGTACGCCGGGGCGGGCGGCGCCCCGGGCCGGGCCGGGACGGGCGGGGTTCGCGGCCGGGGCGGGCATCGGGGGACCCGCCGGGGGCGCGATCGGGCCGGACTGGTCGGGCCGGACCGGTGCAGCCGGAGGGCCTGCCGCCGCGCCACGCGCCGGCCCACCCGGCCCGGTCGGACCGGGCCGCCGCGACGGCGTACCCGGATCGGCCGGTTCGGGGCGGACCGGTGGGACGGCGGCGCCGGTACGGCCGGTCGGCTCGTCGGCCGGGCGGCGGGTCACCGGCATGGCGGGGTCGGTGTGTGGCGCGCGACCGGCCTGCCGCAACCATTCGCCCGGCCGCTGCGGGCGCGGGTCGCCGGTGTCGTCAGGCGCCGCGCGACGTCCGGGCCGCGCCGCCTCGGCCGCGGCGCCGGGTTCGGCCGGCCCGTCGGGAGCGGCCCTCCGGCCACCCGGCGCGGCGCGGCGCGGCGCGTTCGCCGGGCCGCCGGACACGGGCGCGCCGGGCAGGTCCGGCGCGTTTCCGCTGCGCGGCACCACCGGCGGGCGGTCCGGTTCCGGGGCGGCCCGGCGGCCACCCGCCGGGGGCACGACGCCCTCCGGCGCGGCGCGGCGGCCGGCGCCGGAGACGGGGCGGGTGCCGGGCGGAACGTCGTCCGGCCGGGCACGACGGCCCGCGCCCGACACGGGCCGGACACCGGGCGCAACGTCGTCCGGTCGCGCGCGACGGGGCCCGCCGGAGACCGGCTGGACGCCGGCGGTGTCGTCGGGCCGGGCCCGGCGGCCGCCGGGCGGCGAGGTGACGGGCGGGTTGGCCGCGGCCTGGTGCGCGCCCTCCGGCACGCCGGCGCCGTGCCGGCCGCGAGGTGTCGGGGGCCGGTGCTCGCCGTCGACGGGCGGGCGGCCCGGCTCGGCGGGTACCCGGCCGGGTGGCGGCCCGGCGGGCGCGCCGGGCGGCGGCGAGACGCCGGTGACCGGCGGCTGCTGGCCGGTGGGGCCGTCCGCGCCCCGGCGGGCGGGTGCTCCCGCCGGACGACGGGCCTCGGGCACGCCGGGCCAGGGACCGTCGACGGGCGGGCGCGGCGCGCCGGCCTCGGGACCGCCGGGGCGCACCGGCGGCGCGGCCGGGCCGAGCTGGTCGGGACCGCGCCGGGTCACCGGAGGACGCGGACCGGGCCGGCCGCCGGGCATCGGGGGCGGCGCGTCAGCCGGGCGGCCGGGTGGCATCTCCGGACCGGGCCGGGCGGCGCCCGCGTCCGCTGCGGAACGCCCGGCGACAGGTGGTACGTCCGCGCCGGGCCGGACGTGACCGGGCCCGGCCGGTCCTCCGCGGCCCACGCCTGGCGGGAACGCCGGGCCGCCACGACCGGAAACGGCCGGTTGCGTCGGGTCGGTGCGGCCGTCCGGCACCGGCCCGGCCGGTTGGGGACGGCCGGGGGGCGGGGCGGCGGGAGACGACGGACCGGGCCGGGCGGACGACGGAGGCGCCGCCGGGCCGGGCCGACCGGAGACGGGTGGCTGCGGACCCGGGTGACCGGACGCGGGCGGCTGCGGACCCGGCCGGCCGGGTGGTTGCGGGCCCGGCGCCGGGGGCCGCGGAGCGGACCGGGCGGGCATCCCCGGCCCGGCGGCGGGCGGAGGCATGCCGGGCCCGGCGGCCGGGCCCGGTGCTGCTCCCGGCCGGCCCGGCGCGGGCGCGGAGGAATCCGCCTCCGGTCCGAGTTCGCCGCCCTGCTGCTTGGCGGTACGCAGATCGTCGATCCAGCCGAGTTCCTCGCCGACGACGGTCGGGTCGAGCTCGGGCTCGGCCCGGCCGCGTCCCCACCGGCGGCCCTTGGCCCGCGGATCGCGCCGCTCGTCGGGGCCGTCCGCCGGCCGCTCCGGACCACGCGCCATCACTACTGACCCCCCTCGGCGGCGTCGCTGCCGCCCTCACTCGCCCCGCTGGCCTGCTCGCCGCCACCCACCCGGGCCCCGTTCACGGCGGCTGGGGCGCCGGCCTCCGCCCGGGTCGCCGGTGCCGGCAGCCCACGGACGATCCGGCGCAGCAGCGGCAGCCGGGTGGCCACCGCCCGCTCCGCGCCGTGCCCACTGGGCTGGTAGTAGTCGGTCCCGACGAGGTCGTCCGGAGCGTACTGCTGGGTGACCACCCCCCGGTGGTCGTCGTGCGGGTAGCGGTAGCCGGCCCCGTGCCCGAGTCCGCGCGCGCCGGAGTAGTGGGCGTCGCGCAGCCCGCGCGGCACCGGGCCGCCACGACCGGCGCGTACGTCGGCGACAGCGGCGCCGATCGCGGCGGTGGCCGAGTTCGACTTCGGCGCGGTGGCCAGGTGGATGACCGCCTGGGCCAGGTTGAGCTGCGCCTCCGGCAGGCCCACGTACTCGACCGCGTGGGCGGCGGCGGTGGCCACCGTCAGCGCGGTGGGATCGGCCATGCCGACGTCCTCGCTGGCGAAGATCACCAGCCGGCGGGCGATGAACCGGGCGTCCTCGCCGGCCACCAGCATCCGGGCCAGCCAGTGCAGCGCCGCGTCCACGTCGGAGCCGCGCATGCTCTTGATGAACGCGCTGGTCACGTCGTAGTGCGCGTCGCCGTCGCGGTCGTAGCGCACCGCCGCCACGTCGACCGCCTGCTCCGCCACGGCCAGGTCGATCCGGCCGGCGCCGAGCGCGGTCGCGGTGGCCGCGGCCGCCTCCAGCGCGGTGAGCGCCTTGCGCACGTCGCCCCCGGCGAGCCGGACCAGGTGGTCCTCCGCCTCCTCGGCCAGCACCAGCGCGCCGCCGAGGCCGCGCTCGTCGGCGACCGCGCGGCGCAGCAGCCCGCGTACGTCGTCGTCGTCGAGAGCCTGGAGGGTGAGCAGCACGCACCGCGACAACAAGGGCGAGATGACCGAGAAGTACGGGTTCTCCGTGGTCGCCGCCAGCAGCGTGACAGTACGGTCCTCGACGGCGGCGAGAAGCGAGTCCTGCTGGGTCTTGCTGAACCGGTGCACCTCGTCGATGAACAGCACCGTCGGCGGGCCGCCGGAACGCCGCTGCCGCCGCGCGGTCTCGATCACCGCGCGGACGTCCTTCACACCTGCGGTCAGCGCGGACATCGCCACGAACCGCCGGTCGGTGGCCCGGGCCACGAGATGCGCGATCGTGGTCTTGCCGCTGCCCGGCGGCCCCCAGAGGATGACCGACATCGGCGCCGCGCCCTCGACCAGCTGACGCAGCGGCGCGCCCGGTGCGAGCAGGTGCTCCTGCCCGACCAGCTCGTCGATGCCGGCCGGCCGCATCCGCACCGGCAGGGGCGAGTCCGCCCGGGCGTCGGTGAAGCCGTCGGCGCCGCTCGCGCCCGCGGGTGCTCCGGCGGGCTCGCCGAGGGTGAAGAGGGCGTCCGATTCCATCACGAGAACAGTACCGGGCCGGGCCGACGGCGCCGGAATCGCGCCGCCGACCCGACCCGGGTGGTCGTTTCCGGTCAGCCGCGACCCGGCCGCCGGCCCCGGTACCAGCGGCCGCCACCGCCGCCGCGCGGGCCGGAGCCGACGCCGGCCAGGTAGAGCGAGAGCAGCAGGAAGCCGATGAGCATGAGCGTCGAGGTGCTGAACAGATCGGGCGCGCCGAGGTCGGTGTTCATGAAGTCGAGCAGCAGCGCGAAACCGAACACGATGGCCGCGAGAATGGCGAGCATGTCGTTCCTCCGGTGGGGGTTCCCAGCAGGTCGGCGACGGATGTACCCAATCGGTCTGTTCGTCAATCTCCACCCTGGAACAGGAGATGGCCGTCCTCCGATACGGGCTGCGGGTGCTCGTAGGCTGGCGCAATGATCACTGTCGACGAGGCGCTGACCGGGCGCGAGGCGCTGCTCGCCGCGGCCGGCGACCACCCGTACGCCCGGCACGCGCTGCGGGACGACCAGGCCGTACGCGGATGGCGGCACGGCGGCGCGGTCGGGTGGCTGCTCCCGCCGGGCGAGTGGTCGGCCGGCGGGGCGGTCGGCGCCCCCGGCCCGGCGATCGACGTCTTCGCCGCCCACCGGGCGGACGGGACGCTGCGAGCCGGTCAGTCGATCAACCTGCCCCACGCCGACCCGGACGAGGTGGCCGCGCGGCTGCCGGTGGCCCGGCTGATCGAGTGGGACTTCCTCTGGACCACCGCGCCGCCGCCGCACCAGCCGGAGCAGGAGCGGGTGGAGCGGCTCACCGCTGCCGACCGCCCCGCCCTGACCGCGCTGA
Source organism: Micromonospora sp. LHW51205 (assembly GCF_003315815.1). Classification (NCBI taxonomy): domain Bacteria; kingdom Bacillati; phylum Actinomycetota; class Actinomycetes; order Micromonosporales; family Micromonosporaceae; genus Micromonospora; species Micromonospora sp. LHW51205. The sequence goes on from NZ_QMEZ01000004.1 coordinate 89,314, forward strand.
TCGAGGAGGCGTTCCCGAGCACCACCTCCCGGCCGGGCGAGCCGGGCATCGTCGACTGGTACGGGATCCGCGACGGGGACCGCCTGCTCGCCTGCGGCGCGGATCGCAGCCGCGCCGACATCGGCTTCCTGGCCGGGTTGACCGTCGCACCCGGGCTTCGCGGCCGGGGGCTGGGCGCGGCGCTGACCGCCGGCATGACGGGCGCGCTGTTCGCCCGGTACGACACGGTGGCGCTGGGCGTCTACCCGGACAACCTGGGCGCGATCCGGCTCTACCGGCGGCTCGGCTTCACCGCCACCGAACGCCGCACCTCGATCAAGCTGGCCTGACGCTGCCGGCACCCGGCCAGGGCCGCGATCGGAAGCGGGCGCGTCGAACCGGTGAGTGGAACGTCATGGGTGTCAAACGGGAGCCGAGACACCCATGACGTTCCACCCGCGGGGCGGTGACCCGCACGGCGATGCCGGGAACGTTGCCGCCGACAACGCCGGCACCACTCGGCCGCCGCCGGGCGACGCCCGCCGTCGGGACGCCGGGACGCCGGGACGGCCCAACCACTGCCGGACGACGCCCGCAGGACTCAGTCGCGGCCGGGTGACGCCGGCACGACCACCGGCCCGGGCCCGCCAGTGACGGCAGCCGCGTCCGCGCCGACGGCGGCGCCACGGTCCGCCGCGTCGAGGGGCGGCTCGGACGCCAGGCCGGCGTGGCCGGGGCCGCCGCCCGTCACCTCCGGCGTCACGTCGACCGCCGAGGGGGTACGGCGGGCGGCGCGCCAGGCCGGCAGGTAGAGCGGCGCGGCCACGGCGAGCACCACCCCGCCGACGATCATGGCGGTGCTGACGCTCGTGGCGTCGGCCAGCGCGGTGAGCGTGACCGCGCCGAGCGCGCCGGCCGGCTGGCCGGCCATCGAGTTGAGCGACAGCACGCTGGTGCGGTACGGCCCGTCGACCTGCCGGTGCAGCAGTCCCATGTGCAGCGGGTTCGACGCGCCGTGCACGGTGTAGCAGGCCAGGTACGCGATGAGGATGCCGACCGGCCCGGCCAGCAGGCCCATGCCGACCACTGTGACGCCCTGGAGGATCCGCATCAGCGCGGCGGCCGGGGCGGCGCCGAGGCGGCGCAGCAGGAACGGGGTGAGCGCGGCGCCGGCGGCGTTCGCGAGCCAGGCCGCGGTGCCGGCGGGGCCGAGCAGCGCCGCGGCGCGGGCCGGGTCGTCGAGCACCTCGGCGAGGCGTACCGGCAGCAGCGACTCGAAGGTGACCATGCCGAAGCCCCAGAACAGCTCGACGGCGACCAGGGCCGCCAGCACCCGGTTTCGGCGCAGCAGCCCGACGGCCTGCCCGACCATCCGGGGCGCGTCGACCACGGAGGCGCGCAGCGCGGCCGGGCCGGACGCGGGCCGCCGCTCGGCCATCAGCGCGAGCAGCGCCACGATGGACACGGCCTGGAGCACGGCGGCGACGATCACCGGCAGCGCGAGGGCGCTGACCGGGCCGATCGGGCCGAGCGCGACGAGGCCGCCGCTGAGCAGGGCGCCGGCGCCGATGGCGACACCGATCACGGTGCCGGCCCAGCCGAGGCCGCGTTCGTACTCGGCTTTCGGGTCGGCGGCGAGCGTGGCGTCGACGTACCAGGATTCCATCGGGCCGCTGTCGAGCGCCCGGTAGACGCCCTGCAGCGCCCAGACCAGGAAGAACATCCAGAACGAGTCGGCCACCGCCATCAGCGCCAGCGAGCCGAGGCCGATGGCCCAGGCGGCGACCAGCACGGGTTTGCGGCCGAGCGCGTCGGCGAAGCCGCCGGTGGGCAGTTCCAGCGCCAGCACGACGAGGCCCTGCGCGGTGGCGACCAGGCCGATCTGGGACAGCGTGAGGCCGCGCTCCTGCATCAGCAGGACCATCACCGGCATGAGCAGGCCGCTGGGTAGCCAGCGCAGGCCGTACAGCGTGAGGTAGCGGATCCGGATCTGGCGTACGGACAGCGCGGTCACGGCTTCTCCTCGGCGGGTGGCGGGGTGGACCGGGGGAACGCCGCGTCCATCGGGAGGGCGGCGAGGTAGAGCTGGACCGTCTCGGCGTCGGGGTCGTCCGGGTCGGTCTCGTCGCGGTGCCGCTCGAAGACCGCGAAGACCTCCTCCTGGATCGCCTTGAGGCGGTCCACCGGGATGCGCATGAAGAAGTCGCCCATGCCGAACGCGTCACGCCAGGCCGGCGACCACCGGTGCCGCTGGGCGAACCAGCGTTCGGCGTGCCCGGCGAAGAAGCGGACGTAGTCCGCCTCGACCCACTCGATGGCCGCCCGCGAGTCGGGGTCGTCGTCGAAGTCGCTGGACTCCCAGCTGGTGACATCGTGCGCGGCCCGCCAGTAGCGCTGCCGGCCGGTGCCGAGGCTCGGGTCCTCGACCACGAGGCCGACCTCGGCGAGTTGGCGCAGGTGGTAACTGGTCGCGCCGCTGTTGGTGCCGAGCGCCTCGGCGAGGGCGGTGGCGGTGGACGGGCCCACCACGCGCAGCGCCCCGATCAGCCGCATGCGCAGCGGCTGGGCCAGCGCGCGGACCTGACGGTGGTCGATGCGTACGGTGCGCTTCTTCTCCTCCATGAGATGCACAATATCTGTGCACACTTTCCATGCACAAGATACTTGCAAAGAATCTGTGCAACTAGCCGTACAGCTCGGTGATCCCCCGCAGCCGGGTCCGCAGCAGGCCCGCGGCGCGGGTGGAGTCCAGCACCACCTCGCCCGGTCGGCGCAGCCCGGCGGCGGCGATCGTGGTCGTCCGCAGCCCGCCCGTATCCACCCCGTCGTGCCGGGCCACCAGCAGCCCCAGCTCGGCGCGGCTCACCGCGTCCGGCCCGGCCACGTTCAGCAGCCCGGCATAGTCGCCCGGCACCAGCTCCAGCACCGCGCCGGCGAGGTCGGCGACGTGCACCGGGCAGCGCAGCTCGTCGGTGAACAGCGTGGCCCGCCCCGCGAGCGCCTCCCGGCAGAGCTGGATCTGCTTGCTGCCCTCCCCCACGATCAGCGAGGTACGCACCAGCGCCGCGCCCGGATCGACCGCCCGCACCGCCGTCTCCGCCGCCGCCTTCGCCGCCCCGTACGCGTGCAGCGGCGTGGGCACGTCCTCGTCCGCGTACGGCGCAGGCCGCCCGGCGTGCAGCGCGTCGCTGGACAGGTGCACCAGCCGGGCGCCCACCTCGGCGGCGGCTACCGCGATGTGGGCCGCCCCGTCCGCCGTGACCGCCCAGTCGTCGTACCGGTAGGGGGTGGCGACGACCGCGTCGGGGCGTACCCGGGTCAGCAGCTCCCGCACGGCGGCGCGGTCGGTCACGTCGAGCCGGTGCGGCGCGACGCCGGGCACCGCGACGGCGGCGCGGTGGTACGTGCCGGCGACCCGGTGCCCGGCGGCGACCGCCTGCCGGCACACCTCGGCGCCGAGGAAGCCGCTGGCTCCCACCACGAGCAGGTTCATGTCGTCTCCCCCGAAGATCGAAAAAGGCCCGCGTCATCATGACGCGGGCCAGTTCCGGAAAGCGAGGATCAGACGGGGTCGGCCACCGGGGCGGCCGGGCCGGCGGTGCCGGCGTGCGGACCGGCCGGGGCCTTCGGCTTGGCGTCGATGCCGGCCTCGGCGCGCTGCTGCCCGGTGATCGGGGTGGGCGCGCCGGTCAGCGGGTCGAAGCCGCCGCGGGTCTTCGGGAACGCGATGACCTCGCGGATCGAGTCGGCGCCGGCCAGCAGCATGCAGACCCGGTCCCAGCCGAACGCGATGCCGCCGTGCGGCGGGGCGCCGTACTTGAACGCCTCCAGCAGGAAGCCGAACTTGTCCTGCGCCTCGTCGGCGGTGATGCCGAGCAGGTCGAACACCCGCTGCTGCACGTCGCCGCGATGGATACGGATCGAGCCGCCGCCGATCTCGTTGCCGTTGCAGACGATGTCGTACGCGTACGCCAGCGCCCGCTCCGGCGCGTCCTCGAACCGGTCCACCCACTCGGCGTTCGGCGAGGTGAACGGGTGGTGCACGGCGGTCCAGCCGCCCTCGTCGGTGCGTTCGAACATCGGCGCGTCGACGACCCAGCAGAACGCCCAGGCGCTCTCGTCGATCAGGTTCGACCGCTTGGCGATCTCGATCCGGGCCGCGCCGAGCAGCTCCTGCGCCTCGCGGGTGTTCGTGCTCGCGGCGAAGAAGATCGCGTCGCCGGGCTTCGCGCCGACCGCGTCGGCCAGACCGGACAGGTGCGCCTCGGACAGGTTCTTCGCCACCGGGCCGCGCGGCTCGCCGGTCTCGGCGTCCAGCACCACGTACGCCAGGCCGCGCGCGCCGCGCGCCTTGGCCCAGTCCTGCCAGCCGTCCAGCTCCTTGCGGGTCTGCGCCGCGCCGCCGGGCATGACCACCGCGCCGACGTAGCCGCCCGCGTCGATCGCGCCGGCGAACACCCGGAACTCGGTGCCGCGCAGGTACTCGGTCAGCTCGGTCAGCTCCACGCCGTAGCGCAGGTCCGGCTTGTCCGAGCCGTACCGGGACATGGCGTCGTGCCAGGTGATGCGCGGGATCGGCCGGGCGATCTCGTAGCCGGCGAGGTCCTTCCACAGCGCCGAGACGATCGCCTCGCCGAGGTCGATCACGTCGTCCTCGGTGACGAACGACATCTCGATGTCGAGCTGGGTGAACTCCGGCTGCCGGTCGGCACGGAAGTCCTCGTCGCGGTAGCAGCGGGCGATCTGGTAGTACCGCTCCATGCCGCCGACCATGAGCAGCTGCTTGAACAGCTGCGGCGACTGCGGCAGCGCGTACCAGCTGCCCGGCTGCAGCCGCACCGGCACCAGGAAGTCGCGCGCGCCCTCCGGGGTGGAGCGGGTGAGCGTCGGCGTCTCGATCTCCAGGAAGTCCCGCTCGTGCAGCACACCACGGGCGATCTGGTTGGCCCGCGAGCGCAGCCGCATCGCCTTCGCCGGGCCGCCCCGGCGCAGGTCCAGGTAGCGGTACTTGAGCCGGATGTCGTCGCCGGCCTCGATCTGGTCGTCCACCGGCAGCGGCAGCGGCGCGGCCTCGGAGAGCACCTCCAGCGCGGAGGCGGTCACCTCGACCTCGCCGGTGGGCAGGTCCGGGTTCTCGTTGCCCTCGGGGCGGCGGGTCACCTCGCCGGTGACCTTGACGCAGAACTCGTTGCGCAGCGCGTGCGCGTCCTCCTCGCGGAAGACCACCTGCACGACACCGGAGGCGTCGCGCAGGTCGACGAAGATGACACCGCCGTGGTCGCGCCGGCGGGCCACCCACCCGGCGAGCGTCACCGTCGAGCCGGCGTCCGCGGCGCGCAGGCTTCCGGCATTGTGGGTACGGATCACGGCTGGCGTCTCCTCAATCTGGTCCACTCACTGCTCCCCCGCATTCTGTCAGGGCGGGCGGGCCCGCTCCCGGGCACCCGTCGAGCCGGTCCGCCCCGGCGGTGGCGAAAGCGCCGTGCGGGCCGGCTCCGGCGGTCTACCGTGGCCGGGTGCGTGCCGTACCGAGCTGGGCCGTGGTCACCGCGGCCGCCGCGCCCGCGCTGCTGGTCACGGGCTGGACGGTCGCGGGCGCCCGCCAGGGGCCGGGGTACGACCCGGTGCGGGACACGATCAGCGAGCTGGCCGGCGAGGGCGCCACCGATCCGTGGCTGATGGGCGGCGCGCTGGTGCTGCTCGGCTGCTGCTACGCCGCCACCGCCGCCGCGCTGCACGCCGCCGGGCTGCCCAGCCGCTTCCTGCTCGCGGTCGGCGGGGTGGCCACCGTCGCGCTGGTCGCGTTCCCCCGCCCGCAGGTTGGTGGCTCCCCGGCGCACGGCGTGGTCGCGACGGTGGCGGTGCTCGCGTTGTCGCTGTGGCCGGCCGGGACGGCGCTGCGGCTGCCCCGCAGAGTCCCGCGCGAGGTGGCCGCCTCCCCGGCCGGCACGCCGCCGTGGGCGTTCCGCCGGCCGGTGGCGCTGGCCGTGACGGCGGCGCTGCTGGCGTTGTTCGGCTGGTCGGTGGCGGAGGTGACAGGCGGCTCCCGGACCGGGCTGGCCGAGCGGGTGGCAGCGCTCGCGGTGACGCTCTGGCCGCTGGCGGCGGTGCTGTCGGCGCGGCGGGCCCACCGGCACTGGACGGCCCGGCCGTCGGACCCGCCCCGCCCGGACGGGCCGCCGATCGGTCCGGGCCGTCTTGGAGCGGGCGCCTGAGCGGGTACGCGGAACGGGCCGCCGGGTGACCGGCGGCCCGTTCATGAGTGCGTGGATCAGAAGACGCTCACGCCGTAGACGCTGAGCGGCTCGGTGACCGGCTGGAAGTAGGTGGTGCCGCCGGAGGAGCAGTTGCCGCTGCCGCCGGAGGTGAGGCCCAGGGCGGTGGTGCCGGCGAACAGCGAGCCGCCGCTGTCGCCCGGCTCGGCGCAGACGGTGGTGCGGATCAGGCCGGAGACGCGGCCCTCGGCGTAGTTGACGGTCGCGTTGAGCGCGGTCACGCTGCCGCTCTTCACGCCGGTGGTGCTGCCGGAACGGCGGACGGACTGGCCGACGTAGGCGTTGCCGGCCGAGGTGATGTCCTGGGTGCTGCCGTTGTAGAGCGAGACGTTACCGGCCGCGTTGGCCGAGTTGCTGTGCCGGACGATGCCGTAGTCGTTGCCCGGGAAGCTGGTGCCGGTCCGGGTGCCGAGCACGGTGGTGCGGCTGGAGTTGGAGTACCAGGTCGAGCCGATGTTGGTGCAGTGCCCGGCGGTGAGGAAGTAGTACGTCGAGCCGCTGCGCACGTTGAAGCCGAGCGAGCAGCGCCCGCCGCTGGCGTAGATCGCCTGGCCGCCGGAAATCCGGGTGCTCAGCACGCCGGCCTCGGCCTCGACGCGGATCGCGCCGTTGTGCCGGGCGGCGGCGGCCCTGACCCGCTCCAGCTTGGCGCCGGTGACGGTGCTGTCGATGGAGACGACGACCTGGTTCGTGACCGGGTCGGTCCACCAGGCGGTGCCGGGGATGCTCACGGAGCGCTCCAGCTCGCTGGTGGCGGCGTTGAGCTTGTCCGCGCCGCGCGTCACGATCTTCGGGATGGCGCCGGCGGCGCGCACCTGACGGGCGGTCGCGGTGTCGGTCACCGTGACGATCATCTTGCCGCTGGCGTCGGCGTACGTGCCGGCCGCGCGGGCGCCGAGCTTCTCGACGAGGGTGGCGGCGGCGTCCGGCGAGAGGGCCGCGGGGGCGGCCTGCGCGGGGGCGCTGAGCAGCGAGCCGGTGACCAGGGTGCCGGCAACGGCGACTGCGGCGGCGCGGCGGAGCGTGGACCTCGTGGGTCGCATGTAACAACCTCCGAATGGGGGTGAACGGGCGCTGTCATGGGGGCGCGCCCGAGGACAACCCGGGCGACCTGGGGAAACCGCCCGGGTGCCCAAAGTATTCACACATTTAAGATCGTAAACAAGACATGGCTTTGCCCGGATTCGCACCTGCGCCCGATGTAACGCCCCAGCAACAACATCGACTCAAGGTGTCAGAGCCGGGGATCGACCCGCGTCGACGTGCTGGGGGCAGGCGCGGCGAACGGTCAGGCGCGCGGGGTGGTCAGGCGCGGCGGTGGGCGCCGGGGCCGGGACGGGGCAGCACGTCGCGCGCCTCGGTGATCTCGTGCCCCTCGGCGCAGCGCAGCTCGACCCGGACCTCGGCGCCACAGTCACGATGCGCCACGCTCAGCGGGGAGCCCTCCGGGTCGGCCAGGTAGCGGTCACCCCAGCCGAGCACGGCGACGAGCACCGGCCACAGGTCCAGCCCTATCTCGGTGAGCCGGTACTCGTGACGCGGCCGGCTGCCCGGCTCCCGGTACGGCTCGCGACGCAGCACCCCGCGCTCGACGAGCATGGCGAGCCGGTTGGTCAGCACCTGGCGCGGGATGCCGGTACGCACCCGCATGTCGTCGAAGCGGCGTACACCGTTGAAGACCTCGCGCAGCACGACCAGTGTCCACCGCTCGCCGAGGACCTCCATGGCGCGCGCGATGGTGCAGTTCTCCACCGACCAGTCCAGTGCCGCGGGTCTCATCCGACCAGGCTAGGTCTGATTGACAGACTCAGCAACGCGCTGCCAGGCTGAGTCCATGACGCAGACGCAGGAACGCTCGCGCACGTTCACCTGGTCCGACCCGGCCGCCGGGGCCGCCCACCTGGGCCGGCGCAGCGGCCTGGAACTGATGCGGGCGATGATCGCCGGCGAGCTGGCCGCCCCGCCGATCATGCACCTCGTCGACATGTCCCGAATGGAGGCCGAAGAGGGGCGCGTGGCGGTCGAGCTGCTGCCGCAGGAGTTCCACTACAACCCGCTCGGCACGGTGCACGGCGGCGTCCTCTCCACGCTGCTGGACACCGCCGCGGCCTGCGCCGTGCACACCACGCTGCCGCCCGGGGTCGGCTACACGTCGCTCGACCTCAACGTGAAGTTCCTGCGCCCGGTAACCGTCGACACCGGCACACTGCGCTGCGAGGGCACTGTGCTCCAGCGGGGCCGCCGCACCGCCCTGGCCGAGGCCCGCCTGACCGACCCCGCCGACCGCCTGGTGGCCCACGCCACCTCAACCTGCCTGATCTTCCCCCTCCCCTGACCACCGCACCCCGCGCCCCCGCCGCGCCCGGCGCGCCCGGCGATCTTGCGGTTGCGGCCCCCGCAGCGCCGGTTTCGCGGCATTCGCGGGGGCCGTGAGTGCAAGATCGCGCGGGAGAGAGGGGGCGGGGTCAGCGGGTTGCGGCCAGGCGGGCTGCTCGGGCTGCGCGCTTCTCCTCGAAGCGGGACGCCTGGGTCTCCAGCATGTCCAGGTGGGCGGCGATCTGGTCGCGGGCGGTCTCGCCGTCGGCGTTCAGGCCGGTCACGTCGAACAGGTTCCACTGGCGCAGCACCGGCATCACCACGTCGTCGCGGTGCTGGCGCAGGTCGTAGATGCCGGCCAACGCGATCGCCACCGACTTGCGGGCGAAGCCGTCGATGCCCACGCCCGGCATCTGGAAGTTGGCCAGCACGTCGGCGACCGCGCGCATGGCCTGCGACGGGGCCAGCTCGAACGCCGCGCCGAGCAGGTTGCGGTAGAAGACCATGTGCAGGTTCTCGTCCGCCGCCACCCGGGCCAGCAGCGCCTCGCACGTCGGGTCGCCGGTGGCCCGGCCCGTGTTGCGGTGCGAGATGCGGGTCGCCAGCTCCTGGAACGACACGTACGCCAGCGAGTGCAGCATCTCCTGGTCGTGGACGTTCTGGTAGCCCGCCGACATGTGCACCATGCGGGCCCGCTCCAGCGCCACCGGGTCCACCGCCCGGGTCACCGTCAGGTAGTCGCGGATCGCCGTGCCGTGCCGCCCCTCCTCGGCGGTCCACCGGTGCACCCAGGTGCCCCACGCGCCGTCGCGCCCGAACAGGGTGGCGATCTCGTGGTGGTACGAGGGCAGGTTGTCCTCGGTGAGCAGGTTGACGATCAGCGCCGTCCGGGCCACGTCGGGCAGCGTCGAGTCCTCCGGTGACCAGGCCTCGCCGCCCAGCGGGCCGTCGAAGGTGCGGCCCTCGCTCCACGGCACGTACTCGTGCGGGAACCACTCCTTGGCCAGCGACAGGTGGCGGTCGAGGTTCTTCTCGACCACCGGCTCGAGTTCGGTGAGCAGAGCGGTCTGGCTGAGCACGGTCACGACGTTCTCCCTACGGTGGCGTAACTTACGCCACCGTAGGTCCAAACGCCTTCAGACGCCAGTGCCGGCCGGGCCGACCAGCGGCTTCAGGTCCGCCCGGGGCGGCGTCCACTCGCCCGCCGAAGCGGCCACCTGCTCACCGGAACGGATGTCCTTGACCTCGTCGCCGTCCGCGCCGGGGAACCAGACGTACGGGATGCCGCGCCGCTCGGCGTACCGGATCTGCTTGCCGAACTTGGCCGCCGACGGGGACACCTCGGTCGGCACACCGCGCGACCGCAGCGCCGCCGCGACCGCGTCACTGGCCGCCCGGTCCTCCTCGGCGGTGACCGCCACCAGCACACAGGTCGGCACCGAACGGGACACCGACAGCGCCTCGGCGCCGAAGAGCAGGCCGAGCAGCCGGGTCACCCCGATCGAGATGCCCACCCCGGGGAACCGGACGTTGCCGGAGCTGGCCAGGTTGTCGTACCGGCCGCCGGAGCAGATCGACCCGAACCGCTCGTAGCCGATCATCTGCGTCTCGTAGACCGTACCCGTGTAGTAGTCCAGGCCCCGCGCGATGCGCAGGTCGGCCACGCAGAGGCCGGGCGCGTGCGCGGCGGCGGTCTCCACCACGGCGGCCAGCTCCGCGACGCCCTCGTCCAGCAGCGGATCGCTCACCCCGAGGCCGCGCACCGCGTCGGCGAAGGAGGCGTCCGGCGCGGAGATCTCGGCCAGCGACAGCACGGCCTTGGCCTGCGCCTCACTCGCCCCGGCGGTGCTCGCCAGCAGCTCCGTCACCCCGGCCGGGCCGATCTTGTCGAGCTTGTCCACGGCGCGCAGCGCCGCCTCCGTGTCGGTCAGCCCGATGCCCCGGTAGAAGCCCTCGCAGATCTTGCGGTTGTTGACCTGGATACGCACCGGCGGGATCGGCAGCGACCGCAGCGCGTCACCGATGACCAGCGGCATCTCCGCCTCGTAGTGCGCCGGCAGCGTGTCCCGGTCGACGATGTCGATGTCGGCCTGGAGGAACTCCCGGTAGCGGCCCTCCTGCGGGCGCTCACCCCGCCACACCTTCTGGATCTGGTAGCGGCGGAACGGGAACTGCAGCTTGCCGGCGTTCTCCAGCACGTAGCGGGCGAACGGCACGGTCAGGTCGAAGTGCAGGCCGAGCGCGTCGTCACCGGCCGGCCCGTCGGCGTCGGCCTGCAACCGGCGCAGCAGGTACACCTCCTTGGAGGTCTCCCCCTTGCGCAGGAGCTGGTCCAGCGGCTCGACCGAGCGGGTCTCCAGCGGCGCGAAGCCGTACAGCTCGAACGTGGCGCGGATCCGGTCGAGCACGAACTGCTCGATCATCCGCTGCGCCGGCGTCCACTCGGGGAAGCCGGAAATGGGCGTGGGCTTGCTCATCACGAACTCCTTGAGAACCCGCGCGGGCGCGGGTGAGGGTCTAGAGGCCTCGGGTGGGCGCGGCCGGGCGCGCGCCGCCGGTGCCCGCCACCTCGACGAGGTACGGGTTGGTCGCGCGCTCGCGGCCGATAGTGGTCGCGGGGCCGTGGCCGGGCAGGACGACTGTGTCGTCGGCCAGCGGGAGCACCTTGTCCCGCAGGCTGGACAGCATCCGGGGCATGCTGCCGCCCGGCAGGTCGGTACGGCCGATCGAGCCGGCGAACAGCACGTCACCGGAGAGGCAGATCTGCTCCGCCTCCCAGGGCGAGCCGGCGCCGGGCAACCGGAACAGCACCGACCCGCCGGTATGGCCGGGGGCGTGGTCGACGGTGATCTCCAACCCGGCCAGCGACAGCGTCGCGCCGTCGGTCAGCTCGGCCACGTCGTCCGGCTCGGCGTACGGCAGCCGGCCGCCGAACAGCTGGGTCAGGTCCATCGACAGCGCCTTGCTCGGGTCGGCCAGCAGCTCCCGGTCGTCCGGGTGGACGTAGGCGGGGATGCCCCGCGCGCCGCAGACCGGGGCGACGGAGAACGTGTGGTCCAGGTGGCCGTGGGTGAGCAGCACGGCGGCCGGGTGCAGGCGATGCTCGGCGAGCACGGCGTCGAGCCGGTCGAGCACCCCGATGCCGGGGTCGACCACCACGCACTGCTCCCCCGGAGCGGTCGCCACCACGTAGCAGTTGGTGCCGAAGGCGTCCGCGGGAAAGCCGGCCACGAGCACGTCGCTCCCCTTTCCGTCCGGTCGTCGTCTGCTTGCAGCCTAGTCGTAGCGGCGAGCGAGTTCCGCCCGCCACCGGGCCCGTCCGCCCCGGCCGGGCTGAGATGACGGGACCTCGTACACGACATTCACAGTCGCTACCCGTACACTCTGGCGGGCGTGTGGCGTGGCGCACCCCGACCGGAACGGCGGCCGGCGCCCGGCGCCGGCGGCGATTCAGGCAGAGGAAGGGGAGCGCACGTGGCTTCCAGCAGGGACCGGCAGCGCAAACTGGCGCGGGCCAAGCTCGACCGGCAGCTCGCCCGGCGGGCGGCGGCCGCGAAGCGCCGCCGGCAGATCCGGGCCGGTGTGGGCGCCGCGGTGGTGCTCGTGCTGATCGTGGCCGGTTCCGCCTGGGCGCTCGGCGCGTTCGACTCGGAGCCGGAGAAGCAGGCCGCCGAGGACGTCTGCCTCTGGACCGCGCAGGACGGCGCCGTCAACACCAACCTCAAGGACGTCGGCGAGCCGCCCACCACGGGCCTGCCCACCTCGGGCACCCGGCCGATGACGATCACCACCAACCAGGGTGGCCCGATCACCGTCGAGCTGGACCAGACCGACGCGCCGTGCGGCGCGGCGAGCCTGAGCTACCTGGCCGGCCGCTCGTTCTTCGACAACACCACGTGCCACGAGATCACCGCCGAGGGCGCGCTGCGCTGCGGCGACCCGACCGGCACCGGGCTCGGCGGACCGACCTACTCGTTCTTCGACGAGAACGTGCCGGCCGCGCCGGAGCCCAGCCCGTCGGCCTCCCCGGCCCCGGGGCAGCCGGCGACGTACCCGAAGGGCACGGTCGCCATGATCGGCAACCCGCCGGGTAGCAACGGCAGCCAGTTCCTGATCTTCTTCAAGGACGCCAGCCCGGAGAAGCCGGCCTACTCCGTGGTCGGCAAGGTCACCGGCGGGCTCGACGTGGTGGAGAAGATCGGCGCCATGCCGACGGAGGACAATGGCAACGGCGCCAAGGTCAAGCCCAAGACGCAGATCCTGGTGCAGAGCGTCACCGTCGGCGAGCCGGGCGCGGCTCCGGCCGACAGTCCCGCGCCCTCGCCGAGCGCCAGCGCGGGCTGACCGACCCAGAGTCGGCGGCAGCCCGCCGGCTCACCCACACGTGACCGGCGGCGCGCGCGCCGACCCCAAACGCAGCAGGTGAGGAGTGACCGTGACGTCCACCAGAGACCGCCAGCGCGCGGCGGCGCGGGCCAAGCTCGAGCGGGAGATGGCGGAGCGGGCCGGCAAGGCCCGCAAGCGCCGGCAGACCCAGGCGATCGTCGGCGCCGCGGCCGTGCTGGTGCTCGTCGTTGCCGGCACGGTGTGGCTGGCCACCTCGCTCGGCGGCGACGACGACGAGCAGACGGGCGGCACGACCACTGCCGACGCCGTGCAGTGCGCGTACACGGAGGTGCCCAAGGAGGGCCGGCCGCCGCAGATCAAGGACGTCGGGCTGCCGCCGACCCAGCAGGCCGGCAAGGGTTCCCAGACGATGACCATCGACACCAACCTGGGCCCGATCACCGCCAAGATCGACCGTGCCGCCGTGCCCTGCACCGCGGGCAGCTTCACGCACCTCGCCAGCAAGGGCTTCTTCGACAACACCAAGTGCCACCGCCTGGTGACCGAGGGCATCAAGGTGCTCCAGTGCGGCGACCCGAGCGCCACCGGCAAGGGCTGGCGGGACACCGACGGCACCGGCGGGCCCAGCTACAACCTGGCCGAGGAGAACCTCCCCACCAACAAGCGCCCGCCGTACCCGGAGGGTGTCATCGCGATGGCCAACTCCGGGCAGCCGGGCAGCACCGGCAGCCAGTTCTTCATCGTGTACGGCGACTCGCCGCTCGACCCGAACTACACGGTGCTGGGCACCATCACCGGTGGCATGGACGTGGTGAAGCAGGTCGCCGCGGCCGGTGACGACGGCGCGTTCGCCAAGCAGGCCGGCGGTGGTCACCCGAAGAAGGAGATCACCATGACCAAGGTGACGATGAGCCCGGTCGAGGGCGGCTGACCGCACCGGTACGACGACGAAGCGCCCGCCGGCTGATCGCAGCCGGCGGGCGCTTTCGCGTACGTGGTGGCTCAGGCCCCGGAGGTGACCCGGTACGCGTCGAACACGCCGTCGACCTTGCGGACCGCGGCCAGCAGGTGGCCCAGGTGCTTCGGGTCGGCCATCTCGAAGCTGAACCGGCTCACCGCCACCCGGTCCCGCGTGGTGGTGACGGTCGCGGAGAGGATGTTCACCCGCTCCTCGGACAGCACCCGGGTCACGTCGGCGAGCAGCTTGTGCCGATCCAGCGCCTCGACCTGGATGGCGACCAGGAACGTGGACGCCGAGGTGAGCTTCCAGCTGACCTCGACCACCCGCTCGGGCTGGGCGCGCAGGTCCTCGGCGTTGGCGCAGTCGTCCCGGTGCACGCTGACCCCGCCGGAGCGGGTGACGAAACCGAACACAGAATCCGGCGGCACCGGCGTGCAGCAGCGGGCCAGCTTGATCCAGACGTCGCTGACGCCGCGGACCACCACGCCCGGGTCGGCGCTGCTCTGCCGGCTGCGCGGTGGCCGGGTGGCGACGGCGGTCTCGGCGATGTCCTCCGCCGCGCCCTCCTCGCCGCCGTAGGAGGCCATCAGCTTCTGCACGACCGACTGCGCGGAGACCTGGCTGTCGCCGACCGCCGCGTACAGCGACGCCACGTCGGCGAGGTGCAGGTCCCGCGCGATCGCCATCAGCGCGTCCGAGGTGAGCATCCGCTGCAACGGCATGCCCTGCTTGCGCATCGCCTTGACGATCGCGTCCTTGCCGGCCTCGATCGCCTCCTCGCGCCGCTCCTTGTTGAAGTACTGGCGGATCTTCGTACGCGCGCGCGGGCTCTTCACGAAGCCGAGCCAGTCCTGTGTGGGGCCGGCCGTGTCGGACTTCGACGTGAAGATCTCGATCACGTCGCCGTTGGAGAGCGTCGACTCCAGCGGCACCAGCTTGCCGTTCACCCGCGCGCCGATGCACTTGTGCCCGACCTCGGTGTGCACCGCGTACGCGAAGTCCACCGGCGTCGACCCGGTCGGCAGCGGGATGACGTCACCCTTGGGGGTGAAGACGTACACCTCCTGACTGGACAGGTCGAACCGCAGCGCGTCCAGGAACTCGCTCGGGTCCGCCGCCTCGCGCTGCCAGTCCAGCAGCTGCCGCAGCCAGGTCATCTCGTCGATGTGCGCCGGCGGGCCCACCACCGGCGTGCCCTTGTGCTCCTTGTACTTCCAGTGCGCGGCGATGCCGAACTCGGCGGTGCGGTGCATCGCGTACGTGCGGATCTGCATCTCCACCGGCTTGCCGGTGGGCCCGATGACAGTCGTGTGCAGCGACTGGTACATGTTGAACTTGGGCATGGCGATGTAGTCCTTGAACCGGCCCGGCACCGGCTGCCAGTTGGCGTGGATGACTCCCAGCGCCGCGTAGCAGTCGCGCACCGTGTCGACCAGGATCCGCACACCCACCAGGTCGTAGATGTCGTTGAAGTCGCGCCCCCGCACGATCATCTTCTGGTAGATCGAGTAGAGGTGCTTGGGCCGCCCGGTCGTCTCCGCCTTGATCTTGGCGGCCTTCAGGTCGGTGGACACCTTCTGGGTCACCTGGCGCAGCAGCGCCTCCCGCTGCGGCTGGTGCTCCCCGATCAGCCGGTTGATCTCCTCGAACCGCTTCGGGAACAGCGTGCCGAAGGCGAGGTCCTCCAGCTCCCACTTGATCGTGTTCATACCGAGGCGGTGCGCCAGCGGCGCCAGGATCTCCAGCGTCTCCTTGGCCTTCTGCTCCTGCTTGGGGCGCGGCAGGAAGGTCAGGGTCCGCATGTTGTGCAGCCGGTCGGCCAGCTTGATCACCAGGACCCGGGGGTCCTTCGCCATCGCGACGACCATCTTGCGGATGGTCTCGGCCTTGGCCGCGTCGCCGAGCTTGACCTTGTCGAGCTTGGTGACACCGTCGACGAGCAGCGCGACCTCGCCGCCGAAGTCGGCGCGCATCGCGTCGAGCGTGTATTCGGTGTCCTCGATGGTGTCGTGCAGCAGCGCCGCGACCAGCGTGGTGGTGTCCATGCCCAGGTTCGCCAGGATGGTCGCCACCGCGAGCGGGTGCGTGATGTAGGGGTCGCCGGACTTGCGGTACTGCCCCGAATGCCACCGCGCGGCCGTGTCGAAGGCGCGCTGCAGCAGCCGCGCGTCGGCCTTGGGGTGGTTCTCCCGGTGCGTCGCGATCAGCGGCTCCAGCACCTCACTGACCTGCGAGGTCTGCCAGGGCGCGTTGAACCGGGCCAGCCGGGCGCGTACCCGCCGGCCGGTGGGCGCGTTGGAGAGCGCGAACCCGCCGCTGGTCGCCGCGTCGGCGGCAGCCTCGGTCGGGAACGGCACCACGACCGCCCCGCCGTCGGCCGTCGCGTCGGGCGCGCCGCCGGTGGCGCCGGTCGCCCGGGCCTGCGGGTTGCCGCTGCGCTCGGTCACCGAGCCGTCCGCGTCGCCTGTCGGGTGCACCGTGCCCTCCACCGGAGGGACGACATCGTGGGACACCGGCCTCCTCACCGCTCGCCGGGATGCGCCGGCCGTTCGGCCGACGTCTGGTTCAACCGGCCCGGGGGCCGGTGTTGTTCCGCGCGGTCACCGGGGCCGGGCCCCGGCGCCTTCGCCGCCCCGGACACCTCGGCCGGGTCGGGCAAAGCGCAATGCTACCCGTACGCAGGGTACGCCACCGCTCCCCCGGACGGTCGGCGCCGACCGGCCCGACGGCCGGGGCCGGGTCAAACGGTCAACAGGGCGTGGACCGGACGCGGCGCGAGCCGCTTGCGGCCTTCCAGGAAGCCCAGCTCCAGCAGCACGGTGAACCCGGTCACCGTGCCACCGGCCCGCTCCACCAGGTCCAGCGTCGCCTCGGCGGTGCCGCCGGTGGCGAGCACGTCGTCGAGCACCAGCACGCGGTGGCCGGCGGTGAAGGCGTCCTGGTGCACCTCCAGCGTCGCCTCGCCGTACTCCAGCGCGTAGGAGGCGGAGTGCGTCGCCCGGGGCAGCTTGCCGGCCTTGCGCACCGGCACCACGCCGACCCCGGTGGCGTACGCGACGGCCGCGGCGAGCACGAACCCACGCGCCTCGATGCCGGCGACGGCGTCGAACGAGTCGCGCCCGTGGTACGCGATGATGCCGTCGATCACCTCACGGAACGCCGTACCGTCGGCGAACAGCGGCATCAGGTCCTTGAACACGACACCCGGCTTGGGGAAGTCCGGCACGTCCAGCAACCGGCTGGCGACGAGCTGGGCGACCTCCGGGCCGCTGTCTCCGCGTACGCCCGTGGTGTGGGTCTCCGTCACAGTGCGTCCCATGTCCTTTCGAAACGACGACGGCGTCCGTCATGCCGTGAGTCCAGCATGACGGACGCCGTCGTCGCGACTACGTCCGGGCCCGTGGTTCAGCGGCGCTTGCCGCCGGGCCGGTTGCCGCCACCCCCGGCGGGCCGGCCGCCGCGGGCGCCGCTGGGACGCTTGCCGGCCGGGCGGGCGCCGACCTTGGGGGCGGCGCCGGCGAGCGCGGCGGCCTCCGGGTCGATCGGCGCGTCGGCGTCGGCAGCCGGGGCGGCGCGCGAGGCGCCCTTCGGCGTGATCTCGCCCCGGGCCAGCGCGGCCCGGCGGGACAGCACCCGCTTGTTGTGCGCGCTGATCCGCGGGTCCATGTTCTTCAGCAGCACCAACAGCGGGGTGGCCAGCACGATCGAGGTCAGGAACGCCACCGCCATACCGACGAACAGCACCAGGCCGAGGTCCTTCAGCGTGCCCGCGCCGAGCAGGCCGGCGCCGATGAAGAGCAGGCCGCCGACCGGCAGCAGCGCCACCACCGAGGTGTTCAGCGACCGCATGAGGCTCTGGTTGAGCGCCAGGTTGGACGCCTCGCCGTAGGTGACGTTGTTGTTCGCGGTGATGCCGCGTGTGTTCTCCTGCACCTTGTCGAAGACCACCACCACGTCGTAGAGCGCGAAGCCCAGGATCGTGAGGAAGCCGATGATCGTCGACGGGGTGACCTCGAAGCCGACCAGCGAGTAGATGCCGGCGGTGAGGACCAGGTTGGTCAGCAGCGAGGTGATCGCCGCGACCGCCATCCGCCACTCGAAGCGCAGCACCAGGTAGATCGACACCACCGCGATGAAGATCAGCAGACCGAGGAAGGCGCGGGAGGTGACCTGGCTGCCCCACGCCTCGGAGACCTGGCTGCCGCTGATCTGGTCGGCCTGGATGCCGAACTCCTCCGCCATCGCGGCCTTGGCCGCGTTGGCCTGCTCGGCGCTGAGCTGCCCGGTGCGCATCTCGTAGAACTCGCCGCTGGTGCTGCCGACCTTCTGCGCGCTCACCACCTCGACGCCGGGCGCCTCGTCGGCCAGCACCTCGTCGACGGTCTGCTCGGCCCGGTCCAGCGTGCCGACGCTGGCCGGCACCTGGAACGTGTTGCCGCCGGCGAACTCGATGCCGAGCTTGAAGCCGCTGATCGCGAAGCTGAGCACCGCGATCAGGACGAGGACGCCCGCCACGCCGAACCACAGGTTGCGGCGGCCGACGATGTTGAGATCCGCCTCGCCCCGGTAGAGCCGGGCGGCCAGACCGTTCTTAGCCATCTCAGGCCTCCTTGACACGCGGGTTGCGGGCGGTGCCCGACTCGGCCGACCGGGCCGGCAGAGCCCGGCCCAGACCGCTGACCCGCGGCGACAGGAACGCCCGGGTGCGGGCGAACATCGTCATGATCGGGTGGCGGAAGAGGAACACGACGACCAGGTCGAGCACTGTCGCCAGGCCGAGCGCGAAGGCGAAGCCCTTCACCGCGCCGACCGACACGATGTAGAGCACCACCGCCGACATCAGCGTGATCGCGTTCGCCGAGATGATCGTCCGGCGGGCCCGGATCCAGGCGCGCGGCACCGCGCTGCGTGGGCTGCGGCCCTCCCGGATCTCGTCCTTCAATCGTTCGAAGTAGATGACGAACGAGTCCGCCGCGACGCCCAGTGAGACGATCATGCCGGCGATGCCGGCGAGCGTGAGCGTGAAGCCGATCGAACGGCCGAGCACCACGAGCGCGCCGAAGACCAGCAGCGCGGAGAGCACCAGGCTCAGGAAGATGACCGAGCCGAGCAGCCGGTAGTAGAAGAACGAGTAGATGATGACCAGCAGCATGCCGATGCCGGCGGCCAGCAGACCCGCCTTGAGGTGGCTGTCGCCGAGCGTGGCGGTGACGTTCTGCTGCTCCTGCGGCTCGAACGTGACCGGCAGCGCGCCGTAGCGGAGCTGGCTGGCGAGCGCGTTCGCGGTCTTGTTGTCGAAGCTGCCGGTGATCTGCGAGTCACCGGTCAGCACACCCTGGATCTCCGGGGACGAGACGATCTCGTTGTCCAGGACCACGGCGACCCGGCACTTGCCGTCCTGGCCGAGCGCGGTCTGGTCGCAGGCCTGGCCCTCGTTGTTGAACGCCTCGCGGGTCAGCGCGGTCCACTTCTCCTGGCCCTTGCCGGTGAAGTTGAGGCTGACCACCCAGGAGCTGGTCTGGTCGAGCTGGGCGGAGGCGTTCTTGACGTCGGTGCCGAGCACCTTCGCCACGTCGAGCAGGTATTTCGCGCCGGACTCGCAGGCGACCGCCTTCTGCTTCTCGTCCTTGATCGAGGCGGCCGGGCGCTTGTCGAGCTGGGCGCAGGTGATGGTCGGGACGTTGAACTGCATCTCGACCGGCAGGACCGCGACCTCCTGCGGAGTGAGCGTGCCGAACGGCTTGAGCTTGTCGGCGAGCGTCGGGTCGGTGGTGAGGTCGGCCGGGGCCTGCAGGCCCGAGGCGGCGGCCCAGGCGGCCGCGCCGACCTTCTGCTCGACGGCCTTGCGCTGCTGCTCGATGCTCTGCGGCACCGGCTCGGCGCTGGCGCTGGCGCTGGGGGACGCGGCGCTCGGCGAGGCCGACGGGGTGGCCGAGGCGCTGGCGCTCGGGTTCGGGGCCATGCCGCCCTGTCCGCCGGCGCTCGGCGACCCGCTGACCTTGGGGCTCGTGGTCGCCTGCGGCGACGCGCTGCCCGACGGCGCCGGGCTGGCGGTCCCGGACGGAGCGACGCTCGGGGTCGGCGCGGGCGCGGCGGCGGCGCCGCTGCCGTCGGTGGCCTTGAGGACCTTGCGGAAGCGCAGCTCGGCGGCGCTGCCCACGTCGGTCAGGTCCCGGTTCTGGCCGGGCAGGGAGATGACGATGTTGCGGTTGCCCTCGGTGACCACCTCGGCCTCGGCCACGCCGTAGGCGTTGACCCGGCTCTCGATGATCTGGCGCGCCTCCTCGAGGTTGCCGGCGGTCGGCGGCTTGCCGTCCACGGTGTTTGTGGCCTCGAGCGTCAGCCGGGTGCCGCCGACGAGGTCCAGGCCGAGCCGGGGCTCCAGCCGGTCCTTCCAGCCACCGCTGGCGCCGCCCGAGAAGAACACCAAAAGATAGAGGACGACGAAGATGAGCCCGAGCACGGCGAGCTGCCGTCCGGGCCGCATCTGTCCCTGAGGTGGTGCCACGGCTGTCCTGTCTCCCTGTACGGTCGCGCCGCTTCCGCGGCGGCGACAACTGTCGGGCCGGGGGTGTCCGCCCGACTGCTCCGGCGGATCGGCACCGGCCGACGGCACGCCGACCGGGGCACGGCGCGGGGGCGCCGCACGGCCTGGCCGGGTGCCGGCGCCGGGCGCCGACCCCAACTATCCACTTGTACCGATGATTCCGCTGCCCCGTCCGGGGCGGCAGTCACTCCTTGACCGGCTCGGCTTCCTCGCTGATCGTCTCGGCGGCCGGCGCCTCGGCGCGCTTGATCACGCGGGCCACGGCGGGGCGGGCGTACCGGGTCTGCACACCCGGGGCCACCTCCAGCAGGACGGTCTCGTCCTCGACCGCGGTGACAGTGCCGTGCAGGCCGCCGATGGTGACCACCTCGTCGCCCGGGGCCAGGGCGGACTGCATCTGCTCGGCCTCGCGGCGGCGCTTCTGCTGCGGTCGGATCATCATGAAGTACATGACGACGAAGAGCAGAGCGATCATCAGGATCGGCGTCAGACCGCCGGCTCCCCCGCCACTCGCTGCTGCGTAAAGCACGGTGTAGACCTTCCGGTTGGCCTCCGTCCCGGCGCCGGAGGGCGCCGCAGCGGAAGCGGATTCTCACGTCCTGTACAAACCGCGGCGAAGTCTAGTCCCTGCTCCTGAGAAGACCGAATGCGGCACAGATCACGAACGGATCACGGCTGGTCGGTCTGTACCGAGAAGAGATCGGGCCCCGAAGAGGTATCCGCACCAAATGTACCATTCGGCGGGTTGCGGCCCAGATGCCGCCAAGCGGCCTCCGTCGCCACCCGCCCCCGCGGCGTACGCGCCAGCAGGCCGGCCCGCACCAGGAACGGCTCGCAGACCTCCTCGACCGTGTCCGGCTGCTCCCCCACCGCGACCGCCAGCGTGGACAGGCCCACCGGGCCGCCCCGGAACGAGTCGACGAGCGCGGTGAGCACCGCCCGGTCGAGCCGGTCCAGGCCCAGCGCGTCCACGTCGTAGACGGTCAGCGCGGCCCGGGCGGTCTCCAGCGTGACCACGCCGTCGGCCCGCACCTCGGCGTAGTCGCGCACCCGGCGCAGCAGCCGGTTGGCGATACGCGGGGTGCCGCGGGACCGGCCGGCGATCTCGGCCGCGCCGTCAGCGGTGATCGGCACGCCGAGGATCCGGGCCGACCGGTGCAGCAGCGTCTCCAGGTCGGCCGGGGCGTAGAAGTCGAGGTGCGCGACGAAGCCGAAGCGGTCGCGCATCGGCCCGGTCAGCAGGCCGGACCGGGTGGTGGCGCCGACCAGCGTGAACGGCTCCACGTCGAGTGGGATGGCCGTCGCGCCCGGGCCCTTGCCGACCACCACGTCGACGCGGAAGTCCTCCATGGCGCTGTAGAGCAGTTCCTCGGCCGGCTTGGCGATCCGGTGGATCTCGTCGATGAACAGCACGTCGCCCTCGGCGAGGCTGGTCAGGATCGCGGCCAGGTCGCCGGAGCGCTCGATGGCCGGGCCGCTGGTCACCCGGATCCCCGCGCCCAGCTCGGCGGCGACGATGTTGGCCAGGCTGGTCTTGCCCAGGCCGGGCGGACCGGACAGCAGGATGTGGTCCGGCGGCGAGCCACGCCGCATCGCGCCCTGCAGCAGCAGGTCGAGCTGGTCCCGGACGCGGTCCTGGGCGATGAACTCGGCCAGCCGCTTCGGCCGGACGCTCGCCTCCGCGTCCCGCTCGGCGTCGTCGACGTACGCCGAGACCAGGTTCTCCCCGCTCATCGGGTCCGGCCCAGGAGGCGGATCGCCTGCTTGAGCAGGACCGGCACCGGCGGCGTCTCACCGTCCACGGTCTCCGCCACCGCGGCCACCGCCTGCTCGGCCTGGGCGGCCGTCCAGCCCAGCCCGACGAGGGCCTGGCGGACCTGCTCCGGCCAGGCGCCGGCGGTCACCCCGGCCGCGCCGTCGGCGCCCACCGGCACCGGGCCGATCCGGTCGCGCAGCTCCAGCACCAGCCGCTCGGCGCCCTTCTTGCCGATGCCCGGCACCCGGGTCAGCGCCGCGGTGTCGGCGTTGGCGATGGCCTTGCGGACCGCATCCGGCGTGTGCACGGCGAGCACCGCCTGGGCCAGCCGGGGACCGACCCCGCTGGCGGTCTGGAGCAGCTCGAACAGCTGCTTGGCGTCGTCGTCGGCGAAGCCGTAGAGGGTGAGCGAGTCCTCCCGGACGACCAGGCTGGTCGCCAGCCGGGCCGGCTGGCCCACGCGCAGCTCGGCGATCGTGCCGGGGGCGCACTGCACGGCCAGGCCGATGCCGCCCACCTCCACCACCGCGTGATCCGGGCCGGTGGCGGTCACCGTGCCGCGTACGCTCGCGATCATCGCGTCCCTCCTCGTCGGGCCCGCTGCGCGGCCTCGGCCAGCTTGGACCGGGTGCCGCCGCGCCACACGTGACAGATGGCCAGCGCCAGCGCGTCGGCGGCGTCGGCCGGTTTCGGCGGCTCGGGCAGCCGCAGCAGCCGGGTGACCATCGCCGTCATCTGCGCCTTGTCGGCCTGGCCGGAGCCGGTCACCGCCGCCTTCACCTCGCTCGGCGTGTACGTCGTCACCGGCAGCCCGGCCCGGGCCCCGGCGAGCACCGCGACGCCGCTGGCCTGCGCGGTGCCCATCACGGTGCGGACGTTGTGCTGGCTGAACACGCGCTCCACGGCGACCGCGTCCGGGCGGTGCTCGGCGACCAGGTCGGTGAGCGAGCGGTCCAGGTGCAGCAGGCGCAGCGGCAGGTCGTCGGCCGGGTCGGTGTAGACCACGTAGTAGGCCACGAGCGTGCAGGGGCGGCCCGGCACGCCCTCGACCACGCCGACCCCGCACCGGGTCAGCCCCGGGTCGACGCCCAGCACGCGCACGCCGCCTCCTCCCCGAGCCGCCAGCAGTACGTGTGTTCGACACACCCTACTGGTGCCCGCCGACGGCGGGTCGGCCGGACACGCCGGGCGCGGCCGGTGACGCGGCGCACCACACACCCGAGCGGTGGAGTATGTGTCGCCGCCCCATGTGCCAGGGGGCACCCGGCTCGTACGTTCATGCGCCATGACGGCAGAACCCGTGGTGGTCCCCCACGTCGTACACGTCGACCTGACCGGCCGTACCGCGCTGGTCACCGGCGGCGGCAGCGGCATCGGACGCGCCTGCGCCCTGCGCCTCGCGGCGGCCGGCGCGACAGTGGTGGTGCTGGACCGCGACGAGGCGGCGGCCGGGGCGGTGGCCGCCGAGGCCGGTGGCCGGGCGGTCGGGATCGACCTCGCCGACCCGGCGGCGGTGGACCGCCTCGACGTCGACGCCGACATCGTGGTCAACAACGCCGGCCTGCAGCACGTCTCGCCGGTGCAGGACTTCCCGGTCGAGCGCTTCGAGTACATCCAGCGGGTGATGGTCGAGGCGCCGTTCCTGCTCGTGCGCCGGGCGCTGCCCCGGATGTACGCGAACGGCTGGGGCCGGATCGTCAACATCTCCTCGGTGCACGGGCTGCGCGCCTCGCCGTTCAAGGCCGCGTACGTCTCGGCCAAGCACGCGCTGGAGGGCCTGTCCAAGGTGGTCGCGCTGGAGGGCGCCGCGCACGGCGTCACCGCCAACTGCATCAACCCGGCGTACGTGCGGACCGCGCTGGTGGAGAGCCAGATCGCCGACCAGGCGGCCACGCACGGCATCGGCGAGGACGAGGTGGTCGAGAAGATCATGCTGGCCCGGGCGGCGATCAAGCGGCTGATCGAGCCGGAGGAGGTGGCCGAGCTGCTGGCGTACCTGTGCTCCCCGCCGGCCGCGTTCCTCACCGGCGCCTCGATCGCCCTCGACGGGGGCTGGACGGCGAACTAGTGGCGCCACGCACAATGTCGGTCATGTCGTCGCCGGTCGAGTTCCTGGAGTTGCTGGCGCGCGAGGCCGCCGCGGTCGAGTTCGAGGGTCCGCTGGTGGCCGCGCGCGCCGCCGGGCTGCCCGCCGACCGGCTGGCCGAGCTGGAGCAGGCGAAGGTGGTGGCGCTGCGGGTACGGGCGCTGCTGGCCCGGCGGCGGCGCCGGGAGACCGAGCTGTCCGGCCTCTACGACACCGCGAGCGACCTGGCCGGGCTGCGCGACCTGGACGACGTGCTGCACGCGATCGTGCACCGGGCGCGGATCCTGCTCGGCACCGACGTGGCGTACATGACGCTCAACGACGAGGAGCGCGGCGACACGTACATGCGGGTGACCGACGGCTCGATCTCGGCCCGGTTCCAGCGGCTGCGGCTGGAGCTGGGCGACGGCCTGGGCGGCCTGGTGGCGCAGACCGGGACGCCGTACGTCACCTCGAACTACCAGGAGGACGAGCGGTTCCGGCACACCGGCGAGATCGACGGCGGGGTGGGCGAGGAGGGCCTGGTGGCCATCCTGGGCGTGCCGCTGCGGCTGGGCTCCAGCGTGATCGGCGTGCTGTACGCGGCGAACCGCTCGGCCCGGCCGTTCGCCCGGGAGGAGGTTTCGCTGCTGGTGTCGCTGGCGGCGCACGCGGCGGTGGCGATCGACACCGCGCGGCTGCTGGCCGAGACGCGGGCGGCGCTGGCCGAGCTGTCGGCGGCGAACAGCACGATCCGGGCGCACAGCAGCTCGGTGGAGCGTGCCGCCGCCGCGCACGACCGGATGACCGCGCTGGTGGTGCGCGGCGGCGGGATGGAGGACGTGGCCGCGGCGGTCACCGAGGTTCTCGGCGGCGCGCTGTTGGCGCTGGACTCCGAGGGCCGGCGGCTGGCCCGGGTCGGCGAGATCGAGGAGCCGGACCGGGCGGACATCGTGGAGGCGGTCGCCGCGTCGCGTACCGAGGGGCGCAGCGTGCGCCGGGGTCCGCTCTGGTACGCCGCGGTGGTGGCCGGCGCGGAGAACCTGGGCGCGCTGGTGCTGCGCCCGGACGACGAGCTGGTCGACGCCGACCAGCGCATCCTGGAGCGGGCCGCGCTGGTGACCGCGTTGCTGCTGCTGTTCCGCCGCACGGTGGCCGAGGCGGAGGGGCGCGTGCGCGGCGAGCTGCTGGACGACCTGATCGCCCGGCCGCTGCGCGACGCGGACGCGCTGCGCGCGCGGGCCCGCCGCATCGGGGTGGACCTGGACGCGCCGCACGTGCTGGTGGCGGTCGGCGACGACGCGTTCGCCGAGACCGGCTCGGCCCGGCAGCGGGTGCTGTCCTGGGCCACCACGTACGCCTCGACCCGGGGCGGCCTGGCGGCGGCGCGCGACGGGCGGGTGGTGCTGATGCTGCCGGGCCGGGACGCGGGCGGCGCGGCCCGGGCGGTGGCCCGGGACCTGTCGCGGGTGACCGGGCGGCCGGTGACGGCGGGGGCGAGCGGCCCCTCGACCGGGCCGGCGTCGCTCGCAGTCACGTTCGCCGAGGCGGAGCGCTGCCTGTCCGCGCTGGGCGCGCTGGGCCGGGCCGGGCAGGGGGCGAGCACCGCCGAGCTGGGCTTCGTCGGGCTGCTGCTGGGCGCGGTGGGCGACGCCGGGGACCGGGACGTGGCCGGATTCCTCACCGCGACAGTGGGTCCGGTGGTGGACTACGACGCCCGGCGGGGCACGGCGCTGGTCAAGACGCTGGAGGCGTACTTCGGGGTGGGCGGCAGCCTGGCCCGGGCCGCCGAGCAGCTGCACGTGCACGTGAACACGGTCACCCAGCGGCTGGAACGGGTCGGGCAACTGCTCGGCGCGGACTGGCAGCGCCCGGATCGGGCGCTGGAGGTGCAGCTCGCGCTGCGCCTGCACCGCCTGCGCACGCCCGCCCGCTGAGCGGGCCGGGCACGGCGACCCGGGGTCAGCGGACGCGCAGGCCGTCCAGGACGGTGTCCACGATCCGCTCGGGCACCACCCGCTCGTCCCCGGCGTGCCAGTGCAGCATCCGCTGGGTGAGCATCGGCGCGGTGAGCAGCGCCATGGTCACCTCGATGTCGATGTCGGCGCGGAGTTCGCCGCGCTCGATCGCGCGGCGCAGCACCTCGCGCAACGCCTCGCGGCGCGGCTCGACGATCGCCTCGTACGCCTGCCGGTGGGCCGAGCTGCGGTTCACCTCGGGCACCAGGCACGGCATGATCTTGCGGGCCCGGGGGTCGGCGTGCTGACCGACGGCGCCGACGAGCAGCACCAGGTCGTCGCGGACGGAACGGCCGGCGCAGTGCGGCGCGGGCCCCTTGAGCGTGCGCAGCGCGTCCAGCAGCAGCGCGTCCTTACCCGGCCAGCGGCGGTAGATGGTGGCCTTGCCGACTCCGGCGCGGGCCGCGATCGCCTCGATGCTCAGCGACTCGACGCTGTTGCCCTCGGCCAGCAGGTCGAGTGTGGCGTCCACGATCGCCTCGTCCGCGCGGGTGCTCCGCGGTCGTCCGGGCGACCGCGGAGCATCCGCCGTGGAAGTCATGTCAGACATTGTCCACGAACCTACGCGGCCCCGGCCAGCTCCCGGTCCGTGGCGGGGGTCGCACCACCGGCGGCGGCGACCGGCCGGCCGGGCATCCAGCGCAGCACGATGACGAGGCCGAGCGCGGCCACCACCGCCGAGACGCCGGCGGCCCAGTGCATGGCCGAGACGAAGGAGTCGTTCGCCGCGTCGATGAGTCGCGGCGCGGCCGGGCCGAGCCGGTCGGCGACCGCGTACGCCCCGGAGACCGACTCGCGGGCCGCGTCGCGTACCGGCGCGGGCAGGGCGGCCACCGCCGGGGCGACCTGGTCGCGGTAGACGGCGGAGAGCACCGAGCCGAGCACCGCCACGCCGAGCGCGCCGGCGACCTGCCGCACGGTGTTGCTGACCGCCGACCCGACACCGGCCTTCTCCCGGGGCAGCGACGACATGATCGACTCGGTGGCCGGGGGCATGATGTTGGCCATGCCGGCGCCCTGGAGGAAGCCGAGCGCCGAGAAGATCCAGATCGGGGTGTCCGCGTCGATGAAGACGAACGCGCCCAGCGCGGTGGCGGTGAGCAGCAGTCCGACCGCCGCCACCGACCGGCCGCCGTAGCGGCGGACCATCGCCGCGCTGCGCGGGGCGAAGATCAGCTGGGCCACCGCGAACGGCAGGAACAGCAGGCCGCTCTCCAGCGGGCTGTAGCCGCGGACGAGCTGCAGGTAGAACGCGCCGAAGAACATCACGCCCATGGCGGCGAAGAAGACCAGCCCGACCAGCGCCACCGGGGCGGCGAAGCGGGGCACCCGGAACAGCCGTACGTCCAGCGACGGGTGGTCGCTGCGCAGCTCGTGGGCGATGAACCAGCCGAGCACCGCGAGACCGCCCAGCACCGCTACCCACACCTGCGGCCGGTCGAAGCCGTGCTCGCCGCCGTCGATGATGCCGTACGTGAGCGCGACCAGGCCGACCACCGACAGCAGCACTCCGGGCACGTCGACCCGGCCGGGCTTCGGGTCGCGGGACTCCGGCACCAGGGCCGCGACCAGCACCACGCCGAGCGCCACCACCGGCACGTTGATCAGGAAGACCGAGCCCCACCAGAAGCGCTCCAGCAGCGCGCCGCCGAGCACCGGGCCGATCGCCACGCCGAGGCCGACCGCGCCGGCCCAGACGCCGATCGCCTTGGCCCGCTCGCGCGGGTCGAAGACGTTGGAGATGATCGAGAGCGTCACCGGCATGATGGCCGCGCCGCCGACGCCCATGAGCGCGCGGGCCGCGATGAGCTGGGCCGGGTCCTGCGCGTACGCGGACAGCAGCGAGGCCAGCCCGAACAGCGCCAGGCCCAGGATCAGGAAGCGGCGGCGGCCGAGCCGGTCACCGAGCACGCCGAAGGTGAACAGCAGCCCGGCGAAGACGAGCGTGTAGGAGTTGATCGCCCATTCCAGCTCGCCCTGGGTGGCGCCGAGGCCGTGCACCGGGTCGGCGAGGGTGCGCAGCGCGACGTTGAGGATGGTGTTGTCGAGGACGACCACGAGGAGGCTGATCACCAGCACCCCGAGGATCGCCCACCTCCTCGGGTGTCCGGTGTTCCCGTGTGGTTCCACTGCAGGTTCTCCCCCCGGCTCCCCCGCGTCGAAATACGATACGGGTCAGACTCGTAACGGTGACGAGCGTAGGCGCGAGGATTTCGATACGGAACCGGTTCGTATCGAATGTGTGCCAGGTCACTTCTCGGCGTCAGGCGGCGCTACGCAGGCAGGCCAGCGTGGCCTCGCCGAGCGTGGTGAGGCGCTGCGGCACGGCCGAGGTGGGCGGGAACGGCTCGATCCAACCCGGGCCGGCGGCGAGCACCCGTACCCCCGGCAGGTCCCGCCGCAGCCGGACCAGGCGGTACGCGCGGCCGGTCACCGGGGTCTGCGACCAGACCACCACCACCCGCGGACGGACCCGCGCCGCCGCGCTGGCCAGCGCCGACCAGGGCAGGGCCGGGCCGAGGTGCAGCGCGCCGCGCCCGCGCTCGCGCAGCGCCGCGGCGAGCGCGTGCAGCCCGAGGCAGTGCGTCTCGTGCTCGGCGCCGGCCAGCAGCACACCCTGGGCGGGCAGCGGCCGGGTCGGCTCGCGGCCGAACACGTCCAGCCCGACCCGCAGCCCCTCGGAGAGGGCGTGCTCCATCGCGATCTCGGCGGCGCTGTCGCCGCGCAGCGAGCCCAGCAGCGGCAGGCAGACCTGTTCCCAGGCGGGCACCACGCCGGCCTCGGCGGCCAGGTCGAGCAGCAGCCCGGCGACCTGGTTGTCGTCCAGGTCCTCGGCGGCGGCGGTCAGCCGTTTGCGGGCCGTCTCGGCGGCCCCGGCCGGCATGTTCTCGGTCAGCAACGGACGTACCCCCGGGTAGCTCTCCTACCCAGGGGTTCGCTCGCACCGGCCGATCCGGATGCGCCGACGGCGGATCCGGATCGGCCGGTCAGTCCGGGAAGGTCACCACCCAGCGGGCGCCCTCGCCACGGGACAGCCGCGAGAGTGCCTCGGGCGCCTCCGCCAGCGGCACCGTGCCGCTCACCAGCGGGCCGAGGTCGAGATCACCGGCGGCGAGCGCGGCGGCCAGCTCCGGCACCTCCCGGTCCGGGTCGGTCGAGCCGTACACCGAGGAGCGCAGCGTGCGGGCGGAGTGGAAGATGTCCAGCGCGGAGAGGCTGAGCATGTCGTCCTTGCCGCCCATGCCGACCACGGTGACCGCTCCCCCGCGCCGCGTCGCCCGCCAGGCGGCGCGGATGGTGGCGGACCGGCCGACGCACTCGAAGGCGTGGTCCACGCCGCGCCCGTCGGTGCGCGCCCGGATCTGCTTGCCCAGCGTGTCGTCGGAGCGCAGGAAGTCGGTGGCCCCGGCCGCGAGCGCCAGGTCCCGCTTGGCCTCCACCACGTCCACGGCGAGGATCGGCGACGCGCCGGCCCGCCGCGCGGCGGTCAGCACGGCCAGGCCCACCCCGCCGAGCCCGATCACCGCTACCGACTCGCCGGGCGCGACCCGCGCGGTGTTGCGGACCGCGCCGACGCCGGTGAGCACCGCGCAGCCCAGCACCGCGGCCTGCTCCGGCGGCAGCCCGGCCGGCACCGGTACGGCGGCGCGCTGCGGCACCACCACCTCCTCGGCGAGCGCGCCGAGCCCGAGCGTGACCGCGAGGGGCTCACCGGCGGCCGTCTCACCCCGGGGTGTCGACGGGTTGGGATTGGCCGCGCAGAGCCACGGCTCACCGTGCCGGCAGTGCCAGCAGTCCCGGCAGGCCGGCGCCCAGTTGAGCACCACTGGCGTGCCGACCGCGATCGTCGTGTCCGGCCCGGCCTCGGCCACCACGCCGGTCGCCTCATGGCCCAGCACCAGCGGGTACGCGGGCGCCAGCGTGCCGTCCACCATGGCCAGGTCGGAGTGGCAGATGCCGGCGGCGCGGATGCGTACCCGCAGCTCGCCCGGGCCGGGGGCGGGCAGGCGTACCTCCTCGACCGCCGGGGTCTCGCCCCGGCCGCGTACCACCAGCGCCCTCACCGCTGGATCGCCTTCAGCTCGGTGAACTCCTCCACGCCGTACGCGCCCAGTTCCCGGCCCAGGCCGGACTGCTTGTAGCCGCCGAACGGGGCGAGCGGGTTGAACGCGCCGCCGTTGACGTCCACCTGACCGGTACGCATCCGCCGGGCCACCGCCAGCGCCGCGTCGGGGTCGGCGGACCAGACCGCGCCGGCCAGCCCGTACCGGGAGTTGTTGGCGATGGCGACCGCCTCGTCGGTGTCAGCGAACGGGATCACCGCGAGCACCGGGCCGAACACCTCCTCCTGGGCGAGCGCGCTGTCCGGGTGCACGTCGGCGAAGACGGTGGGCGCGACGAAGTGCCCCTGCGGCGGCAGCGGCGCGTCCGGTCCGCCGGCGACGAGCCGGGCGCCGTCGGCGAGCGCCCGGTCCACGTGGTCGCGTACCCGCCGGGCCTGCGCGGCGGAGGCGAGCGGGCCCAGCCGGGTGGCCGGGTCGAAGGGGTCGCCGAGCCGGTAGCCGGCCACCGCCGCCGCGACCAGGTCCAGGGCCTCGTCGTAGCGGTCGCGGTGTACGAGCATCCGGGTCCAGGCGGTGCAGGTCTGCCCGGAGTTGAGCAGCGCGTTGCCGACGCCGACCTTGACCGCGGTGGGCAGGTCGGCGTCGGCCAGGACGATGTTCGCGGACTTGCCGCCGAGTTCCAGCGACACCCGGGCGATCCGCTCGGCGGCCAGGTGGGCGATGCGCCGGCCGGTGGCGGTGGAGCCGGTGAACGAGACCAGGTCGACGTCGGGGTGCGCGGCCAGCGCCTCGCCGACCACCGGGCCGGTGCCGGGCACCAGGTTCACCACGCCGGGCGGCAGGCCGGCGTCGGTGATCGCGTCGAACAGCAGGTACGCGGTGAGCGGCGTCAACTCGCTGGGCTTGAGCACCACTGTGCACCCGGCGGCGAGCGCGGGCGCGACCTTCGCGACCACCTGGTGCAGCGGGTAGTTCCACGGGGTGATCGCGCCGACCACGCCGACCGGCTCGCGGACGACGAGCGAGTTGCCGACCGTGTGCTCGGCGGCCGGGCGGGCGGCCAGGTCGACCATGCTCCGCAGCACTTTGAGCGGCAGCCCGGCCTGGACGCGGGTGGCGAGCTTGAGCGGGGTGCCCAGCTCGGTGGCCACGGTGCGGGCGATCTCGTCGGCGCGCGCGGCGAGCGCGGTGTGCAGCCGGTCCAGGTGCGCGGCCCGCTGCTCGGGGGCGGTTGCGGCCCAGCCGGGGAACGCGGCGCGGGCGGCGGCGACCGCGCGGTCCACGTCGGCCGGCGTACCGGCCGGCACCTCGCCGATGATGCTCGCGGTGGCCGGGTTCTCCACCGGGACGGTGTCGTCCGACGACGGGTCGGCCCAGTCACCGGCGATGTGCAGGTGGCGGCGCGTCAGCAGGGCGGGCGGGGCGGCGGCGAGATCCATGGCGTCCTTCGGGGGCGGCGGTGGAAACTAGCGGTGGGAGTTTGGACGCTACTCCGGACCGCCGACCCGTTCCAGCGGGGCGACGGTGGCCGCGTACTCGGCGGCGAGGCCGTGCAGCAGCGCGTCCAGGCCGAGCGCGAACGCCCCCTCGTCCACGCTGCGCTGGTGGCCGGCGAGGCGGTGCGCCTGGTTGAGGTGCGGGTGCGCGGCGTAGAGCGAGGGGTCCTCGACGAAGCCGCGGGCGAACGAGCCGAGCGCGGACCCGGCCACGAAGTAGCGCATCGCGGCCCCGATGTGGGTGGCCCGCGCGGGCGGCCAGCCGGCCCGGACCAGCGCGCCGTAGACCGCGTCGGCCATGGCGAGCGCGGCCGGACGGCGGCCCGGCCCCTGCGCCAGGTACGGCACGATGTTCGGGTGCGCGGCCAGCGCGGCCCGGTACGAGCGCGCCCAGCGGCCGAGCGCGTCGAGCCACTCGTACTCGTCGAAGACGCCGATGTCCACGGTCGCCGCGACGCCGTCGGCCACCGCGTCGAGGATCTCCTCCTTGGTGGCGAAGTGGTTGTAGAGCGAGGGGCCGCGTACGCCCAGCGCGGCGGCGAGCCGCCGGGTGGAGAGCGCGTCCAGCCCGTCGGCGTCGATCAGCGCCAGCGCGGTCTCGACGATCCGGTCGCGGGTGAGCAGGGCCTGTCGGGGTCGGGGCACCTGATCATCATCCTCCTTTCGACATCGGGTCTGGACGCGGGAAAACTTCCAGCGCTAGTTTATAGCCAGTCGACCTGAGGGGGAACCGTGGACTTCGCACTGTCCGACGAGGAACGCGCGATCCGGGACACCGTTCGCACGTTCGTCACCCGCGAGGTGATGCCGCTGGAGGCGGAGGTGCTGCGCCGCGAGCGCGCCCACCAGCCCGGCCTCGACCGCTCCGAGCTGCGCGAACTGCAGCTCAAGGCGAAGAAGTTCGGCTTCTGGGGGCTGGCCACCCCGGAGGAGTACGGCGGCATGGCGCTGCCGGCGGTCATGCAGTCGCTGATCTGGACCGAGCTGGGCCGCACCTTCGTGCCGTTCCGCTTCGGCGGCGAAGCCGACAACATCCTGTTCCACGCCACCGAGGAGCAGAAGCGCGAGTTCCTCATCCCCACCATCGAGGGGGAACGGATCTCCTGCTTCGCCATCACCGAGCCCGGCGCGGGCTCCGACGCGGCGAACATCAAGCTGCGCGCCCGCCGCGACGGCGACGACTGGATCCTCGACGGCGAGAAGACGTTCATCACCAACGGCAACGACGCCGACTTCGCCATCGTGGTCGCGGTGACCGACCCGGAGAAGGGCGCCCGCCGCGGCGGCGCCACCGCGTTCCTGGTGGACCGCGCGATGGGCTGGCGCTCGGAGTTCATCCAGACCATGGGCGAGGGCGGCCCGGCCTCGCTGATCTTCGACGGCGTACGGGTGCCGCACCGCAACATCCTCGGCGAGATCGGGCAGGGCTTCACGCTCGGCATGGAGTGGATCGGCAAGGGCCGCTACACCATCCCGTCGCACGCCGTCGGCATCGCCGAACGAGTCCTCCAGATGGCGATCGACCACGCCAACACGCGGGAGACGTTCGGCGCGCCGATCGCCACCAACCAGGCCATCCAGTGGATGATCGCCGACTCGGAGACCGAACTGGAGGCGGCCCGCTGGCTGATCCTGCGCTCGGCCTGGACGGTCGACCAGGGCCTCGACCCCCGGCACGCCTCCTCGATGGGCAAGCTCTACGGCGCCGGCATGGTCAACCGGGTGGTGGACCGCGCGCTGCAGATCCACGGCGGCATGGGCTACACCCGCGAGCTGCCGATCGAACGCTGGTACCGGCAGGTCCGGCTCTACCGGATCTTCGAGGGCACCGACGAGATGCAGCGGCTGATCATCTCCCGGGACCTGCTGCGCGGCTACACGAAGATCGGCGGGCACCTGGCCTGAGCGGCCTGAGTGGCCTGGGCGGTCGCCGGGCGTAGCCGTCAGCCGGTCAGCGCCTCGACCGCCCGGTCCACGTCCTCCTCGGTCGTGTAGAGGTGGAACGAGGCGCGGACCCGGCCCGCCCGTACCGCCGCGCGCACCCCGGCGCGGGCCAGCCGCTCCTGCGCGTCCGGCACGTCCACGCTGACGATCGCGCTGTCGCCGGGCGGGCGGCCCAGCCCGGTCAGGAACCGGTTGGCCAGCCCCACGTCGTACGCGCGCACCGCCTCCGGATCGAGGTCGGCGAGCAACTCCAGCGCGGGCGCGGCCCCGACGTAGCACAGCCAGGACGGGGAGATGTCGAAGCGCCGGGCGTCGTCGGCCAGGCGCAGCGGCAGTCCGTAGTAGGAGGCGTGCGGGTCCTTGCCCGCGAACCACCCGGCCGCGTCCGGGCGAATCCGCTCGCGCAGCTCCGGCGCCAGGTAGGCGAAGGCCGCGCCGCGCGGTGCCATCAACCACTTGTACGCCCCGACCACCACCGCGTCCGCCCGGTCCGCGGCGAACGGCAGCCACCCGCACGCCTGCGTGGCGTCGACCACCACGACGGCGCCGTGCGCCCGGGCCGCCGCGACGATCTCGTCGTACGGGGCCACGACGCCGTCGGCGGACTGCACCACGCTGAACGCCACCAGGTCGGTGCCGGCGTCGATCGCGTCGACCAGGCCGGCCAGCGGCACGGTGCGGACCCGCACCCCGCGCTCCTGCTGGACGAGCCAGGGGAACAGGATCGAGGTGAACTCGCTCTCGGGCACCACCACAGTCGCACCCTCCGGCAGGCTCGCCGCGATCGGCGCGACCAGCTGCGACACGGCGGAACCGATGCTCACGTCGGCGGCGTCCACGCCGGTCAGCCGGGCGAACGCGGCCCGGGACCGGTCCACCGACTCGTCCCACACCTCGAACGACACCCGTCCGCCCCGCCAGTCGGCGAGCACCCGCTGCACGGCGTCCCACACCGGCTCGGGCGGCAGCCCGTAGGTGGCGGTGTTCAACCAGCCCGGTTCCGGCTGCCACAACTTCCGTGCCTGCTCCAGCTCCATGCCCCCGACGCTAACCACCCCCACCCCACCCCCGACACCACCAATCCCACCCCCGTGGCCCCCGCACCCCCGCCCCCACGCCCGCCCCCGCCCCGGCCCCGCGATCTTGCACTTTCGGCCCCGGCGAATCGGGGCAAACAGGCCCTCGGTGGGGCCGAAGCTGCAAGATCGCGGCAGAACGAGGGCGTTGGGGGCGGCGAGATGTACAAAATCGCGCGGCGGAACGAGGGCGAGGGGCGGAATGTGCAAGATCGCGGGGCCAGGCGTGGGCACCAACGCGCCAACTCCCCGTCCCGTCGATCATGAAGTTGGCGGCGACAAATCGGACGTCAGGTGCCGTCAACTTCATGATCGACGCGGTGGGGTGGGGAGGGTCAGGGGGGTGGGGGGAGGTTGGGGAGTGCGGCAGTGAGCTCCTCGCGGACCCGGGGCAGGGGCCAGGTGGCCAGGTCTCGCAGGGAGTGGTGGCGGCGCAGGTGTCGTACCACGGTCAGGCCGACCAGGTAGCCGCACCGCTTGGGCAGGCCGTCGGCCAGCGGCGAGTCCCGCATCAGGAAGTACGGGGCGTGGTGCTCGACGTCGGTGGCGTCGAGGTCGGCGCGGACCCGGCGCAGGATCTCCGGCCACCGGCGGCGGCACTCGTCGAGCCACTGCCGGTGGCCGGGCCGGCCGAACCAGAGGTACTCCTCGTCCGGCCGCCCGGGGTCCAGCTCCGCCGTCACCTGGGTGGCGAGCCCTTCGGTGAACAGGGCGTTCGCCACCCCGTACTCGGGCCAGTCGCGGATCGCGGCGCCGCGGTCGTGCACCACGTGCGCGGCCTCGTGCCGTACCAGCAGGTCGAGATCCTCGGGCGGGCCGAGCTGTTCCACGGCGAGGAAGAGCGCGTACCTGCCGTTCAGCTCACCGGCCCAGCCGTTGGCCTGGTTGCGCCCGACCAGCACCACGCACTCGACCGGCCCGCCGTCGCCGGACCAGCCCAGCGCGCCGGCCACCGCCGCGACGCCGCCGGGCAGCAGCGCGCGTACCGTCTCGGCTCGTGCCGCCAGCTCGGTGGCGCGGCCGCGGAGCCCGTCCAGGGCGGCGGCCACGCCGGCTGCGTCGGACCAGCCGCCGTCGCGGCGCAGCGCCCGGACCACGTCCGGGTGCCCGGCCAGGTAGCGGGAGGTCCACGGCGGGCCGGACCGTTCGGCGCGGGCCAGGAAGTCGGGCACCAGGTCACGGACGAGCAGCAGGTCGGTGGGCGGCATCCGCACGATGCTGCCCGGCCGCGGCGCGGCGGGCAAGACCGCGACGGTACGGGGACAGCTCCGCATCTGAAGGAAGTCTTCAGCAAACTGCCCTTCGACGCAAGGTATCGACATAGACGAACGTCACGCTATAAGGTGCGGCGAACCGGCGACGGGAGCCAGTCGCCCCATGCAGTCGACGAGGAGTGACGTGACAGTTCGGAGACCCTCGCGCCGGGTGAGCCACCTGCTCGGCGGCGCCGTGATCCTCATGATCGGCCTGACCGGCCAGCCGGCCCACGCCGCGCCTGCGCACGGCGCTCAGCCGCTCGCCGCGCCACCGCTCGCCGCGGCCTTCGACCGGGCCGCCGCCGGCTCCGACGTGCCGCGCGACCTGCTCGCCGCGCTCGGGTACGCCGAGACCCGACTGGACGGTCACGGCGGGCAGCCCAGCGCCTCCGGCGGATACGGCGTGATGCACCTGACCAGCAACCCGAAGGTACGGACGCTGGACGAGGCCGCACGCCGGACCCGGCTGGACCGGGCCGACCTGCGTACCCGGGACGCGGCGAACGTGGCCGGCGCGGCGGCCGTGCTGCGCTCCTACGCCGACGAGGCCGGGCTGACCGCGGCGCAGCGCGACGACGTCAATCAGTGGTACGTCCCGATCGCCCGCTACGGCGGCTCGACGGACGCGGCCACCGCCCGGCTGTACGCGGACGCCGTGTACGACCTGCTCGCCCGGGGCTTCATCGCTACCACCGCCGGCGGCGAGGTCAGCGTGGACGGCCGTCCGGTCGCGCCGCAGCGGGGCCGGTACGCCGCCGTGGCGCCGCTGGGCACCGGCGACTTCGGCACCCTGAGCACCGACTACGGCCCGGCCGCATGGGTGCCGGCCAACTCGTCCAACTACACGGTCTCCAGCCGCGAGTCGGCGTACCCGATCAACTACATCGTCATCCACACCATGCAGGGCAGCTACGCCGGCTCGATCAGCTGGTTCCAGAACGCCGCCGCCGGCACCAGCGCGCACTACCTGCTCCGCTCCTCCGACGGCGCGGTGACCCAGATGGTGCGGGACAAGGACATCGCCTGGCACGCCGGCAACTGGACCTACAACACCCAGTCGATCGGCATCGAGCACGAGGGGTACGTCGACAACGCCTCCTGGTACACCGACGCGATGTACCGGTCGTCGGCGGCGCTGACCCGCTTCCTGTGCGACAAGTACGGCATCCCGAAGACCCGCACCAACATCATCGGGCACAACCAGGTGCCGGGCGCCACGCACACCGACCCGGGGTCGAACTGGAACTGGACCTACTACATGCAGCTCGTCACCGGCGGCACCACTCCCCCGCCGACTGCCTGGTCGACGATCGTGGACAACACCACCGCCGGCCGGTTCACCGCGAGCGCCAACTGGGGCACCTCGACGTACTCGGCGCAGCGCTACGGCGCCGACTACCGGTACGCCAACCCCGTCGCGGCCAGCGACACCGCCTGGTACAAGGTGAACATCCCGGCGACGGCCACCTACCGGGTTGAGGTCTGGTATCCGGCCGTCGCCGGCTACAACACCTCCACGCCGTACATCGTCGCGACGACGAGCGGCAACCAGACGGTAGCGGTGAACCAGAGCGCCAACGGCGGTGCGTGGCGGTCACTGGGCACCTTCACCCTGGCCGCCGGTGACGCCAACAAGGTCGGTGTCAGCAGGTGGTCCGGCAGCACCGGGTACGTGATCGCCGACGCCATCCGCGTCACCCGCGTCTAGCCGGCACGTCCCCGCTCGGCCCGGTCAGCTCACGTTGGCCGGGCCGAGCACGCTCTTCAGGTCACCCATCAGCGCAGTGGTCGGCGCGACCCGGAACGGGCCGAGGCGCAGCGTGGTGACCTTGCCGCCGTTGAGCAGCTTGACGTGCACCTCGGTGTCGCCGGGGTGCAGCACGAGCGTCTCCTTGAGCCGTTCCACCAGCGGCGGCGTGCAGCGGTGCACCGGGATGGTGAGCGTGACCGGCTTGTTCGCCGGGTTGCTGGTGACGTCCGGCATGGACATGTCCATCGCCATGATGCGCGGGGTGTCGTCGCGCCGGTCGACCCGGCCCTTGACCACCACGATCGCGTCCTCGGCGATGTACTGGCCGATCACCTCGTACGTGTTCGGGAAGAACAGCGTCTCCACGCCGCCGGCCAGGTCCTCCAGGGTGGCCGACGCCCACGCCCGGCCCTGCTTGGTGACCCGGCGCTGCACGCCGGAGAGGATGCCGGCCAGGGTGACCACCGCGCCGTCGGGCACCGTGCCCTCCTCCGACAGCGCGGCGATGGTGGTGTCCGCCGCCGCGCCGAGCACGTGTTCCAGACCGAACAGCGGGTGGTCGGAGACGTACAGGCCGAGCATCTCGCGCTCGAACGCGAGCTTGTCGCGCTTGTCCCACTCCCCCTCGCCGATGACCGGCATGACGGTGGTGGTGCCGCCGGTCTCGGACTCGCCGAAGCCCGCGCCGAACAGGTCGTACTGGCCGACCGCCTCCTTGCGCTTGACGTCGGCGTACGCGTCGATGGCGTCGGCGTGCACTGCGAGCAGGCCCTTGCGCGGGTGGCCGAGCGCGTCGAACGCCCCGGCCTTGATCAGCGATTCGATTGTCTTCTTGTTGCAGACCACGGCGTCGACCTTGGACAGGAAGTCGTAGAAGTCGGCGTAGTCGCCCTTCTCCTCGCGGCACCGCATGATCGAGGCGACCACGTTCGCGCCGACGTTGCGTACCGCGCCGAGACCGAAGCGGATCTCCTCGCCGACCGGGGTGAACGGCCCGGCCGAGGTGTTGACGTCCGGCGGCAGCACCTGGATGCGCATCCGGCGGCACTCGGACAGGTACATCGCCATCTTGTCCTTGTCGTCACCGACGGAGGTGAGCAGGGCGGCCATGTACTCGGCCGGGTAGTGCGCCTTGAGGTACGCGGTCCAGTAGGAGACCAGGCCGTACGCGGCGGAGTGGGCCTTGTTGAAGGCGTAGCCGGCGAACGGGACCAGCACGTCCCACACGGCCTGGATGGCCTCGTCGGAGTAGCCGCGCTCGCGGCAGCCGTCCCGGAACGGGATGAACTCCTTGTCGAGGATCTCCTTCTTCTTCTTGCCCATCGCCCGGCGCAGCAGGTCGGCCTGGCCGAGCGTGTAGCCGGCGAGGATCTGCGCGGCGCGCTGCACCTGCTCCTGGTAGACGATCAGGCCGTAGGTGGGCGCGAGGATCTCGCGCAGCGGCTCCTCCAGCTCCGGGTGGATCGGGGTGATCTCCTGGAGGCCGTTCTTGCGCAGCGCGTAGTTGGTGTGCGAGTCCACGCCCATCGGGCCGGGCCGGTAGAGCGCCAGGACGGCGGAGATGTCCTCGAAGTTGTCCGGCTTCATCAGCCGCAGCAGCGAGCGCATCGGCCCGCCGTCGAGCTGGAACACGCCGAGCGTGTCGCCGCGGGCCAGCAGCTCGTACGCCTGCTTGTCATCAAGCGGCAGGCCGAGCAGGTCCAGCTCCCGGCCGTGGTTGAGCTGGATGTTCTTCACCGCGTCGTCGATGATCGTCAGGTTGCGCAGGCCGAGGAAGTCCATCTTCAGCAGCCCGAGCGACTCGCAGGTCGGGTAGTCGAACTGCGTGATGATGACGCCGTCGGAGTCGCGCCGCATGAGCGGGATGTGCTCGATGATCGGCTCGGCGGACATGATGACGCCGGCGGCGTGCACACCTGTCTGCCGGATCAGGCCCTCGATGCCCTTGGCGGTCTCGATGACCTTCTTGACGTCCGGGTCGGACTCGTAGAGGCCACGGATCTCGCCCGCCTCGGCGTAGCGGGGGTGCTTCGGGTCGAAGATGCCGGACAGCGGGATGTCCTTGCCCATCACCGCCGGGGGCATGGCCTTGGTGATCCGGTCGCCGACCGCGTACGGGTAGCCGAGCACCCGGGCCGAGTCCTTGATCGCGGCCTTCGCCTTGATCGTGCCGAACGTGGCGATCTGCGCGACCTTGTCCTCGCCCCACTTGTCGGTCACGTACTTGATGACCTCACCGCGCCGGCGCTCGTCGAAGTCGATGTCGACATCGGGCATGGAGACGCGCTCGGGGTTGAGGAACCGCTCGAAGATCAGGCCGTGCGGGATCGGGTCGAGGTCGGTGATGCCGAGCGCGTACGCCACGAGCGAGCCGGCCGCCGAGCCACGCCCGGGGCCGACCGCGATGCCCTGGCTCTTGGCCCACTGGATGAAGTCGGCGACCACGAGGAAGTACGACGGGAAGCCCATCTGGATGATGACGCCCAGCTCGTACTCGGCCTGGACGACGTGGCCCTCGGGGATGCCGTTGGGGAAGCGGCGCTTCAGCCCGGCGAAGGTCTCCTTGCGGAACCAGGACTCCTCGGTCTCGCCCTCGGGGATCGGGAAGCGCGGCATCAGGTTGTGGAACGTGAACATGCCGGCCGGGTCGACCTTCTCGGCCACGAGCAGCGTGTTGCGGCAGCCCTGCTGCCACAGCTCGGAGGAGTCGACGGCGCGCATCTGGTCGGCGGACTTGACGAAGTAGCCGCCGCCCTCGAACCGGAACCGGTTGGGGTCGGCCACGTTGCTGCCGGTCTGTACGCAGAGCAGCACGTCGTGCGCCTCGGCCTGCGCCTCGTGCGTGTAGTGCGAGTCGTTCGTGACCACCGGCGGGATGTCGAGCTTGCGGGCGATCTCGGTGAGCCCGTCGCGGACGCGGCGCTCGATGTCGAGGCCGTGGTCCATGATCTCCAGGAAGTAGTTGTCCTTGCCGAAGATGTCCTGATAGGCGGCGGCGACCTTGAGCGCCTCGTCGAACTGGCCCAGCCGCAGCCGGGTCTGCACCGCGCCGGACGGGCAGCCGGTGGTGGCCATGATGCCCTGGGCGTGCTCGGCGATCAGCTCCATGTCCATCCGGGGCCACTTCACGTAGTGGCCCTCCATGGAGGCGCGGGAGTTGAGCTTGAACAGGTTGTGCAGGCCGTCGCGGTTGGCCGCCCACATGGTCATGTGGGTGATCGCGCCGTTACCGGAGACGTCGTCGCTCTTCTGCTCGGGGCGCCCCCACTTGACCCGCGCCTTGTGGAAGCGCGACTCCGGCGCGACGTACGCCTCGACGCCGAGGATGGGCTTGACCCCGGCGTCCATGGCCTGCTTGTAGAAGTCGTTCGCGCCGTGCATGTTGCCGTGGTCGGTGATCGCCACCGCCGGCATGCCGAGCCGCGCCGCCTCGGCGAAGAGGTCCTTGAGCCGGGCCGCCCCGTCGAGCATCGAGTACTCGGTGTGTACGTGCAGATGCGCGAACGAATCGCCCATGCGTGGCGCCCCCCGGGTTGTGGATCAAGCTGCGTCGGAGTCGACCGACCCACCCTACCGAGGTGATCTCGCGGGCTCCACCGTCCGCGCCGGGCGTGGCCCGGGTCTCTCCGGCCGGCCGGTGTGCGGCACGCGATGTTCTTCTCTATTGCAATGGTGTGTGGCACACACTATCGTGTTGAGCATGGTCAGCGAAGAGGTCCTCCGGACCCACCTCCAGGAGCTACGGCGCGGCACTGTCGTGGTGGCCAGCCTGGTCGCCCTGCGCCGCCCCGACTACGGATACGCCCTGCTGCAACGGCTGGCCGCGCACGGCTTCGCGGTCGACGCCAACACGCTCTACCCGCTGCTGCGCCGGCTGGAGGACCAGGGCCTGCTGACCAGCGAGTGGAACACCGAGGAGAGCCGGCCGCGCAAGTTCTACCGGACCAGCGGCGACGGCGAGTCCGTCCTGAACCGCCTGCTCGACGACATGACCGCGGTGCGGACGTCCGTCACCGACCTGATCGAAGGAGCGGAACGATGAGTTCCCTGACCGACCGTTACGTCGCCGCCACCATGCGGGCCGTGCCCGCGCAGCGCCGCCTGGAACTCGCCGAGGAACTGCGCGGCTCCATCGCCGACATGATCGACGACCGGACCGCGGGCGGGCAGGACCACGCCTCCGCCGAACGCGAGGTGCTCACCGAGCTGGGCCACCCGGAGAAGCTCGCGGCCCGCTACAGCGACCGCACGCTGCAACTCATCGGCCCGCGCTACTACCTGACCTGGTGGCGGCTGCTGCGACTGCTGCTCACCTGGATCCCGGCGATCGTCGGCGTGCTCTCCGGCGTCACGAAGGCGCTCGTCGACGGCGAGCCGGGCGCGGCGATCGGCGCGGCGATCGTGGCCGCCATGCAGACCGCGGTGCAGATCGCGTTCTGGGTCACGCTGGTGTTCGCCGTGCTGGAACGCACCCGCACCCCGCTCGG
Source organism: Micromonospora sp. LHW51205 (assembly GCF_003315815.1). Lineage (NCBI taxonomy): Bacteria > Bacillati > Actinomycetota > Actinomycetes > Micromonosporales > Micromonosporaceae > Micromonospora > Micromonospora sp. LHW51205. Next base: position 131,651 of record NZ_QMEZ01000004.1, read on the forward strand.
CCTGCCCGAGTGGACCGTCGACCAGCTCCCCGAGGAGACCCGGGAACGGCAGATCAACCACTCCGACAGCATCGCCTCGGTGGTGTTCCTGCTCGCCACCATCGGCCTCCTGATCGGCCAGCACTTCCAGCGCTGGACCACCGACGACGGCACCCGGCTGCCGGCGCTCGACCCGGCGCTCTGGAGCTTCTGGCTGCCGGCCCTGATCGTGGTGCTGCTGGCCACCGTCGGCCTGGAGATCGCCAAGTACCGGTCCGGCCGGTGGACCTGGCCCCTGGTGGCGGTCAACGCGGTGCTCAACGTCGCCTTCGCCGCCCCGGTGCTCTGGCTGCTCGCCACCGACCGGCTGCTCAACCCGGAGCTGGTCGAGCGGTTCGCCTGGCTGCGCGACGGCGGCACCGTCGAGTTCGCCCGGGTGGCGGGCGCGGTGGTCGTGCTGGTCGCGATCTGGGACGTGATCGACAGCGCGGTCAAGGCCGCCCGCGCCACCTGAGCCACGCCCGGCCCGGCACGCCCCGTCGAGGGCGTGCCGGGCCCTTCCGGGTACGCGGGCAGTCAGGCCGCCGCCCGCCACTCCCGGGCCAGCAGCGCGTAGACCACCTCGTCGGTCCACTCCCCCTTGACGAACTCGTTCTCCCGCAGGTGCGCCTCCCGGCGCATGCCGAGCCGCTCCAGCAACCGGGCCGAGGCGGTGTTGCGGGCGTCCAGCCGGCCGACGATCCGGTGCAGGCCCAGCCCGTCGAAGCCGATCCGCAGCAGTTCCCGGGCCGCCTCGGTGACGTACCCGCGGCCGGTGTGCGCGGGATGCGCCACGTACCCGATCTCGCCCTGCCGGTGCTCCCCGCTGGTCCAGCTCAGCAGCACGTCGCCGACGAACTCGCCGGTGTCCGCGACCGTCACGGCGAGGTTGAGCACGTCGCCGGGGGCGCGCAGCGCGGTCCGCCGGACCAGCCGCTCGATCGCGGCCCGGGCGGCGCCGTCGTCGTACGGCTCGTGGTAGAGGTAGCGGGTGACCTCCGGGCGGCCCCGGTAGTCCCGGAGCACGGTCACGTCCGCGGCGGTGAAGGCGCGCAGCAGCAGACGCTCGGTACGCAACGGCAGATCAGGCACGAACACCCCGGCAGGCTACGTCGGCACTGTCGTCCGGCCCACCCGATTACGCCCCGGCCACCGCGACGGCCCGGTCGGTGGCATGGTCGTACGGTGAGCACCGCACCCACCACCGCCTGGCGCCGGCCGGCTCCCACGGCGGCGCAGTTCCGCGCCGACCTCTGGGTCGGGCTCGCGGTCACCGTGCTGGCCCTGTTCGAGCTGACCCTGGCGTACAGCACCGGGGCGTTCCTGCTCGGGCCGCCGCCGAGCGTCGCCGAGCAGGTCTGGTGGACCGTCGCGGTGACCGCCCCGCTGGCCGTACGGCGGCGCTGGCCCGCCACCGTCGCGGTGATCGTGGCCGTCGCCTTCGTCGCCGGGCAGGCCCGGGCGGTCCCGCTGGCCCAGATCCCGTCGGGCGCGCTGTTCGCCGCCCTGTTCACGCTCGGCGCGTGGGGCACCGACCGGCGGCTGGCCGGGCGGCTGCGGGCCGGCATCATCGTCGCGATGTTCGCCTGGCTCTGGCTGTCCCTCGCGTTGCGGGCCGACCAGATCTCCGCTGCCTCCTTCGCCGACGCCGCCGGCCCGGTGCCGCCGGTGCTCGCCGCAGTGGTGAACGGTGTGCTCTACAACGTGCTGTTCTTCGGCTTCGCCTACTACTCCGGGCAGACCGCCTGGGTGGCCGCGCGCCGCCGGCACGAGCTACGCGAACAGGCCGAGCAGCTGCGCCGCTCCCAGGCGGAGGCGCGCGAGCGCGCGGTGATGGGCGAGCGGGTCCGCATCGCCCGCGAACTGCACGACGTGGTCGCCCACCACGTGTCGGTGATGGGCGTGCAGGCCGCCGCGTGCCGGCGCGTGTTCGACCGGGACCGGGACAAGGCGCGTACCGCGCTGGCCGCCATCGAACAGACGGCCCGCACCTCCGTCGACGAGCTGCGCCGGATGCTCGGCGTGCTGCGCGACCCGGACGCCGCGGCCGGCGCGGTCACCGCGCCGGAGGACACCGCCGGCATCGACCAGGTCCGCGCGCTCGTCGACCGGGCCCGGGAGACCGGGCTACGGGCCGACCTCGGGGTGTACGGGGAGCCGGTGCCGCTGCCGCGCTCGGTGTCGCAGGCGGCGTACCGGATCGTCCAGGAGGCGGTGACGAACGTGGTCAAGCACGCCCACGCCACCACGCTGGACGTGCGCATCCGCTATCTGGCGAGGGAGTTGGAGATCGACGTGAGCGACGACGGGCAGGGCGGCGCGCCGGCGGCCGGGACCGGGCTCGGCCTGATCGGCATGCGGGAGCGGGTCGCCGCCCACGGCGGTGAGGTGGAGGCCGGGCCGCGCCCCGGCGGCGGGTTCCGGGTCCGGGCCCGCATGCCGCTGCCGGTCGAGGCCGCCGGGCGGGCGGCGTGAACGCGCCGGTACGGGTGCTGCTCGTCGACGACCAGCACCTGGTCCGGACCGGTTTCCGGGTCATCCTGGAGGTCGAGGACGACATCGAGGTGGTCGGCGAGGCCGCCGACGGGCAGCGCGCCGTGTCGATGGCGTCCGCGCTGCGGCCGGACGTGGTGCTGATGGACGTGGAGATGCCGGTGCTCGACGGGCTGGAGGCCACGCGCCGGATCACCGCCGACTCGACGCCGGGCGGCCCGGCGGTGCTGATCCTCACCACGTTCGACCGGGACGACTACCTGTTCGCGGCGCTGCGCGCCGGGGCGAGCGGCTTCCTGCTGAAGAACGGCACCCCGGAGGACCTGGTCGAGGCGGTGCGGGTGGTGGCGCGCGGCGAAGGGCTGATCGCGCCGGCGCTGACCCGGCGGGTGATCTCCACGTTCGCCCGGCCCGGCGGGGCGCCGCCGGACCCCCGGCACGACGCGGCGACGGCGGACCTGACCCCGCGCGAGCGGGAGGTGCTGGAGCTGGTCGCGAGCGGCGCCAGCAACGCCGAGATCGCGGACGTGCTGCGCGTCGGCGAGGCGACGGTGAAGACCCACGTCAGCCGCGTCCTGGCCAAGCTGGGGCTGCGTGACCGGGTGCAGGCGGTGGTGTTCGCGTACGAGCACGGGGTGGTCCGGCCCGGCGGATGACGCCGGTCCGCCGCAGGGCGGACCACGTGATCGTTCCGCGGTGGGACGACGGGTGCGGGCGCCGGCCGTAGCGTCGGGATCATGACCAGCGTGCTCCGCCTCGACGGCGTCGACCGCAGCTTCGGCGGCCGTCAGGTGCTCAAAGACGTCTCCTTCGACGTGACCGCCGGGCGCATGACCGGGTTCGTCGGCGGCAACGGCGCCGGCAAGACCACCACCATGCGCATCATCCTCGGCGTGCTCGCCCCGGACGCCGGGCAGGTCACCTGGCGGGGACACCGGCTCACCCGGGAGGACCGGGCCCGGTTCGGCTACATGCCCGAGGAACGCGGCCTCTACCCGAAGATGACGCCCCGCGAGCAGGTGGTCCACCTCGGCCGCCTGTACGGGCTGGACGCCGCCGGGGCGCGCCGCCGCACCGACGCGCTGCTGGAGCGGGTCGGTCTCGGCGAGCGGGCCGACGACCTGCTGGAGACGCTGTCGCTGGGCAACCAGCAGCGCGCGCAGATCGCCGCCGCGCTGGTGCACGACCCGGAGGTGCTGATCCTGGACGAGCCGTTCTCCGGGCTCGACCCGCTCGCCGTCGACATGGTGGTCGCGGTGCTGCGGGAACGTGCCGCCGCCGGAGCGCCGGTGCTGTTCTCCAGCCACCAGCTCGACGTGGTGGAGCGGCTCTGCGACGACCTGGTGCTCATCGCCGGCGGGACGATCCGGGCCGCCGGCGCCCGCGAGGAGCTGCGCGCCGCGTACACGTTGCCCCGGTTCTCGCTCGTGGTGGACGGCGACGCCGGCTGGCTGCGGGACCAGCCCGGCGTGCGGCTGGTCGACCTCGACGGCGCGCGCGCCGTGTTCGAGGTGGACCCGCCCGCCGACGACCAGGCGGTGCTGCGCGCGGCGCTGGAACGCGGCCCGGTACGCGCGTTCGGCCCGGTCACCCCGTCCCTCGCCGAGATCTTCCGAGAGGTCAACCAGTGAACACGTTCCAGGCCACCCGGCTGGTCGCGGCCCGCGAGATCAAGGTCAAGGTCCGCGACAAGACGTTCCTCTACAGCACGCTGATCTTCCTGCTGCTCGCCGTCGTGGCCACCGTGGTGCCGGCGATGCTGAGCAGCGGCCCGTCCACGGTGGCGGTGACCGCGGCCGGCGCCGAACCGCTGCGCGCGGCCGGGCTGGACGTCCTGCTGGTCGCCGACGACGGCGCCGCCGAGCAGGCGGTACGCGACGGCGACGCGGACGCCGCGGTGGTGGCCGGTCCGGTGGTGGTCGCCGACGAGCGGGCCCCGGACGACGTGGTCGCCGCGCTCAGCGCGGCCCCGCAGGTGAAGCTGCTGGACCCGGACGCGGTGGATCCACTCGTCGCGTACCTGGTGCCGTTCGCCTTCGCGTTCGTCTTCTTCTTCATGTCCCAGACGTTCGGGTTGCAGATCGCGCAGAGCGTCACCGAGGAGAAGCAGACCCGGATCGTGGAGATCCTGGTGGCCGCCGTGCCGGCCCGGGCGCTGCTGGCCGGCAAGATCCTCGCCGCGGGCGCGCTGGCGCTGGGACAGATCACGCTGATCGCGGCCGTCGCGCTGATCGGGATGCGCCTGACCGACGGCGGTGACCTGCTGGGCCTGATCGCGCCCGCGATCGGCTGGTTCGTGCCGTTCTTCCTGTGCGGCTTCCTGCTGCTGGCTGCGATGTGGGCGGCGGCCGGCGCGCTGGTGAACCGGCAGGAGGACATCGCCGGGGCGTCCACCCCGGTGCAGCTCGCCGTGATGGCGCCGTTCTTCGCGGTGGTGTTCCTCAACGACAACGCCACCGCGATGCGGGTCCTGTCGTACCTGCCGATCTCCGCGCCCACAGCGATGCCGGTACGGCTGTTCACCGGTGACGCGGCGACGTGGGAGCCGTTCGTGTCGCTGGCGCTGCTGCTGCTCGCGGCGGCCGGGTTCCTGCTCGCCGGGGCCCGGGTCTACGAGGGTTCGCTGCTGCGCACCAACGGGCGGACCTCGGTGCGGGCGGCGTGGCGGCAGCGCGAGCCGATCGGCTGACGACGGCATACGCCGAGCGCCGGCCACCCCGCAGCGGGGAGCCGGCGCTCGGCACGTCGGACCGGGGTCAGCCGACCGCGGCCATCACCTCGTCGGACACGTCGAAGTTGGCGTAGACGTTCTGCACGTCGTCGCAGTCCTCCAGCACGTCGATCAGCTTGAAGATCTTGCGCGCGCCCTCCTCGTCCAGCGGCACGTTCACGCTGGGGATGAGGGAGGACTCGGCCGACTCGTACTCGATGCCGGCGTCCTGCAGCGCGGTGCGGACCGCGATCAGGTCGCCCGGCTCGGACACCACCTCGTACGCCTCGCCGAGGTCGTTGACCTCCTCCGCGCCCGCGTCGAGCACGGCCATCATCACGTCGTCCTCGGTCGTGCCGCCCTTGGGGACGATCACCACGCCCTTGCGGGAGAACATGTACGACACCGAGCCGGCGTCGGCCAGCGAGCCGCCGTTGCGGGTCAGCGCGGTACGCACCTCGGTGGCGGCACGGTTGCGGTTGTCGGTGAGGCACTCGATCAGCATCGCCACGCCGTTCGGGCCGTAACCCTCGTACATGATCGTCTGCCAGTCGGCGCCGCCGGCCTCCAGGCCGGAGCCGCGCTTGACCGCGCGGTCGATGTTGTCGTTCGGGACCGAGTTCTTCTTCGCCTTCTGGATGGCGTCGTAGAGAGTCGGGTTGCCGGCCGGGTCACCACCGCCGGTACGGGCGGCCACCTCGACGTTCTTGATCAGCTTGGCGAACATCTTGCCGCGCTTGGCGTCGATGACCGCCTTCTTGTGCTTGGTCGTCGCCCACTTTGAGTGGCCGGACATCTGTTACCTCCGTTGCTACCCGCCGTCTGCATCGACCGCACCACACGCCCCGCTCCCCCGCCGGCGCACGCCGACGCCGAGGTGCCGTGATCTCTGCTGGGAGCCGCGGCGGGCTGATGGCCCTGCCGAATCTCGGCAATCCTACCGGCGGGGGCCGGGTCACTGTCACGCGCCGCACGGCAGCGGCCCGCCCCGAGCCGCCCGAACCGGCACAATCAGGGACGGACCGGCCGCTCAGCGGCTCGCCCGGACCAGTTCCACGAAGTGGCGGTGCAGGCGCAGGTCGCCGGTCAGCTCCGGGTGGAACGAGGTGGCCAGCAGGTTGCCCTGCCGTACCGCGACGATCCGGTCCGCGGCCGGGCCGTCTGTCACCCGGCCGAGCACCTCGACGTCGGGGCCGACGCGCTCGACCCAGGGCGCCCTGATGAACACGGCGTGGAACGGGCCGCCGTCGACGCCGGTGAGCGCCACCGGCGCCTCGAACGAGTCGACCTGACGGCCGAACGCGTTGCGCCGCACCGTCATGTCGACGCCGGCGAAGCCGCGCTGGTCGGGGCGGCCGTCCAGCACCTCGACGGCCAGCATGATCATGCCGGCGCAGGAGCCGTAGACCGGCATGCCGGCGGCGATCCGCTTGTCGATCGGCTCGCGCATCTCGAAGATGTCCACCAGCTTGCTGATCGTGGTCGACTCGCCGCCGGGCACCACCAGGCCGTCGACCGCGTCCAGCTCGCCGGGGCGCCGCACCGGCCGGGCGTCGGCGCCCGCGCCGGTCAGCGCCGCGACGTGCTCGCGTACGTCGCCCTGCAGCGCGAGCACGCCGATCACCGGTACGGTCACGCCGCTCCTTCCGGGGTGTTAACAAGGGGCCCCGCCTCTACCGGAGGCGTTAACAGGGGGCCCTTCCTTTCACTCACCAGCCGCGCTCGGCGAGGCGGTGCGGCTGCGGGATCTCGTCGACGTTGATGCCGACCATCGCCTCGCCCAGCCCGCGCGACACCTTGGCGAGCACGTCCGGGTCGTCGTGGAACGTGGTCGCCTTGACGATCGCGGCGGCCCGCTGCGCCGGGTTGCCGGACTTGAAGATGCCCGAGCCGACGAAGACGCCCTCGGCGCCGAGCTGCATCATCATGGCCGCGTCGGCGGGGGTCGCGATGCCGCCCGCGGTGAACAGCACGACCGGCAGCTTGCCCTGCTCGGCGACCTCCTTGACCAGCTCGTACGGGGCCTGCAGCTCCTTGGCCGCCACGTACAGCTCGTCGTCGGGCAGCGACTGGAGCCGGCGGATCTCCTGCCGGATCTTGCGCATGTGGGTGGTGGCGTTGGAGACGTCACCGGTGCCCGCCTCACCCTTCGAGCGGATCATCGCGGCGCCCTCGGTGATCCGGCGCAGCGCCTCGCCCAGGTTCGTCGCGCCGCACACGAACGGGACGGTGAACGCCCACTTGTCGATGTGGTTGGCGTAGTCGGCCGGGGTCAGCACCTCGGACTCGTCGACGTAGTCGACGCCGAGCGCCTGGAGGATCTGCGCCTCGACGAAGTGGCCGATCCGGGCCTTGGCCATCACCGGGATCGAGACGGCGGAGATGATGCCGTCGATCATGTCCGGGTCGCTCATCCGGGACACCCCGCCCTGCGCGCGGATGTCGGCCGGCACCCGCTCCAGCGCCATCACGGCCACCGCGCCGGCGTCCTCGGCGATCTTCGCCTGCTCGGGGGTGACCACGTCCATGATCACACCGCCCTTGAGCATCTCGGCCATGCCGCGCTTGACGCGGGCGGTGCCGACGGCGGTGGCGGGGGTCGGGGCTGCGGACTCAGACACGGGACATCGCTCCTCGGCGTGCTCGGGAGGTGACTGCGCAGGAATGCTACGACCGTCGCGACGCCGCTCCGAGCGCCAATCGAACCCCCGGTGGCCTGCCGTGTGGCCCCGGTCACGACCGGCGGTCAGCCGGTGGTCACGTCCGCCGGGGAGGCCAGCGTGGGATCGTCGATGTCGAAGTAGCGGGGCCACTCCCGCCCCCGCCCCATCCGGAACAGCCGCACCACCGGGCGGCTGCGCGCCGAGCGGGCATCCCGGACCAGGTCGGTGTGCACCTGCCGGGCCAGCGCCAGCCGGCGGCTCGCCGCGATCACCGCCGCGCAGCCCGGGTCGTCCGGGTCCAGCCGCACCGCCCGCAACTGCCGGGTCAGGTCGTTCTCGGCCGCCTCGCGCTCCTCCGGGGCGGCGTCGAGCGCGATCCGGGCGGCGGCGTACAGCTCCACGCCGTACCGCTGCTCGGCCAGGACCGCGGCGGCGGCCGCGCGGCGCAGCAGGTGCGCCTCCAGCGCGCGGGCCGCCGAGTCCGCGCGGACCTGCAGCCGCTGCACCCGGCCGGAGGTCCAGATCAGGTACGCCGAGACCAGCCCGAGCACACCGACCGCGCCCACCACCCACCACATGCCCGGCATCGTAGTGCTGCTCCTCATCCCGCCCGCCCGGCGCGGGGCACCGGTCGACGCGCTCGTCACAGCGGCCGCAGCGGCCACCCCGGTCAGCCCAGTCCCGCCCACTCCTGGTCCATGACCCGGCCGTCGGTGGCCTCGATCGCGGCTGCGTATACCTCCAGAACACGGCGGGCAACCACGGGCCAGTCGAAATTCGCCACCACCTGGTCGCCGCAGGCGGTCAGCCCGGCGCGGCGGCCGGCGTCGTCGAGCAGCTCGGACAGCGCGCCGCCCAGCGCCGCCGCGTCGCCGGTCGGGAACAGCTGTCCGGCCCGGCCGCCGTCGAGCACCCGGCGGAACGCGTCCAGGTCGCTGGCGACCACAGTCGTCCCGGCGGCCAGCGCCTCGGTGAGGATCATCCCGAAGGATTCCCCGCCGGTGTTCGGTGCGACGTAGAGGTGCACGCTGCGCAACATGCGTGCCTTGTCCGCCTCGGAGACCAGGCCGAGGAACGTGACCCGGTCGCGCAGGGCGGCCGGGAACCGCCCGTACAGCTCGTCGGCGTCGCCCGGCCCGGCGACCAGCAGGCGCAGCCCGGGGCGGTGCGGCGCGAGCGCGACGAACGCGTCCCGCAGGATCGGGAAACCCTTGCGCGGCTCGGTGAACCGGCCCAGGAAACCCAGCGTGCCGCCGGTGCCCGGCGCGCACTCCCCCGGCCAGCCGGGCAGCGGCGGCACCCCGGCGAACTTCGCCACCGCCACCCCGTTGGGGATCTCCACCGCGCCGCCGTCCATGTGCTCGACCTGCACCTTGCGGGCCAGCGCGCTCACCGCGATCCGGGCGGTGATCCGCTCCAGCACGATCTGCAGCGCGCCCTGCGCGGCCGACAGCACCCGGGAACGGGTCATCGCGGTGTGGAACGTGGCCACCACCGGGCCGCGGGCGCAGAGCACGGCCAGCATCGACAGGCTCGGCGTGAGCGGCTCGTGCACGTGCAGCACGTCGAAGTCGCCCCGGGTGATCCAGCGCCGCACCCGGGCGGTGGAGACCGGGCCGAACGCGATCCGGGCCACCGACCCGTTGTACGGCAGCGGCACCGCCCGCCCGGCCGACACCACGTACGGCGGCAGCGCCGAGTCCTCGTCGGCCGGCGCCAGCACGCTCACCTCGTGGCCGAGCCCGAGCAGCGCCTCGGCCAGGTCCATGACGTGGTTCTGCACCCCGCCCGGCACGTCGAACGAGTACGGGCACACGATGCCGATACGCACTGCGCCCTCCCCCTAGACCGTCCCGGTGGTGGCCGGCGGCGCCGCCGACGTGGGCGTACCGTCCCGGCCCTGGTCCAGCCACATCCGCTGCAACATGTGCCAGTCTTGCGGATGCCGGGCGATGCCCGCCGCCAGACCGTCGGCAATCCGCTGCGTCACCGCGCGGACCCGCTCGTCCAGCGGGGCGCTGTCCGGGTCCGGCAGCGGCAGCGGGCCGTCGATCGACGCGCACGCCGCGTCCGGCTCGTACCACATCGAGGCCACGTAGAGCGGCGCGCCGGTGCGGATCGCCAGCAGCGCCGGCCCGGCCGGCATCCGGGTCCGGCCGCCGAAGAAGTCGACCTCCACGCCCCGGGCCGACAGGTCCCGGTCGGCCAGCAGCGGCACCACGTAGCCGGCGCGCAGGCGGTCCACCAGCACGTCGAACGCGGGACGCGGGCCGCCGGTGTTGGGCAGGATCTCCATGCCCAGCCCTTCCCGGAACCCGACGAACCGCTCGTAGACGCCGTCCGGGAGCCGCTCGGCCACCGTGGTCATCGGCCAGCCGGTGGCCGCCACCCAGGCGCCGGCCGCGTCCCAGTTGCCGGCGTGCGGCAGCGCCACCACCGCGCCCCGCCCGGCCGCCACGTCGGCGGCGAGCAGTTCCTGCCCGTCCAGGCGGAACCCGGCGAGGATCTGCGCCCGGCTCAGGCCGGGCAGCCGGAACGCCTCCATCCAGTACCGGGCGTACGAGCGCAGGCCCTCGCGCACCAGCGCGTCCAGCTCCGCGTCGGGCAGTTCCGGGCCGACCACCCGGCGCAGGTTGGCGCGCAGCCGGCGCGTACCCCCGCCGTCCTTGCGGTGGGCGCGGTCGGCGCCCGCCCGGAAGGCCGCGGCCGCGACGGGCCGGGGCAGCGCCCGGATCAGGCGCCAGCCCGCGACGAAGCCCGCCTCGGTGAGGTTCACTCGACGCCGACCTGCTGGGCCTGGCGGTACACGTGGGCCATCCGCTGCCCGACGGTGAAGATCGAGACGGCGGCGAGCAGCCAGAGCGCGATCTCCAGCGCCAGCGGTACGCCGAGGCCGGTGAGCAGGCCGCCGACGCCGACGATGAGCAGCCGCTCGGTGCGTTCGGCGATGCCCACGTTGCAGGTCATCCCGAGGCCCTCGGCGCGGGCCTTGACGTAGGAGACCAGCCCGCCCGCGGCCAGGCAGATCAGCGCCGCCGCCACGCCCGAGTAGTCGTGCTCGGTGGCCAGCCAGTACGCGACCGCGCCGAACACCGCGCTGTCGGCGACCCGGTCCATGCTCGAGTCGAGGAACGCCCCGAACCGGGTGGACCCGCCGCTCATCCGCGCCATCGTGCCGTCGAGCAGGTCGGTGAGGGCGAAGACCGTGACGATCAGCGCGCCGGCGACCAGATGGCCGCGCGCGCCGAAGCCGAGCGCGCCGACGAGCACGCCGACGGTGCCGGTCACGGTGACCGCGTTGGGGGACACGCCCGCACGCAGCAGCGCACGGGCGATCGGCTCCACGACGCGGGTCATGCCCGCGCGGGCCGTCACTTGGAAGATCTTCGCCATGGCGGTCCCACGATAACGGCCCGCAACCGCCGGGGACACAGCCGGGCACACGACCCGCCCGACGGCCCTTGTGCCCGCACTCGCGCGGGTGTGAGATCGAGCCAGGAGGTGAGCCAGTTCACCGGATCACCGGTCCGCGTTCCCGGCCAGCAGGAGATCACCGGAAGATATCGCCGCGGCGCCCGTCCCGGGTCCGCTCCCCCGTCGCCCGCGGCGGTCGCCACCACCACCGGTTGAGGGAGGTGCGCCGCGATGGCGCAGAAGAACGAGAAGGGTGTCACCGGCGGCGCGCCGGTGGTGACCGAGCCCGGCAGGGTTCGCAACGTGGTGCTCGTCGGGCACTCCGGCGCCGGCAAGACGACTCTCGTCGAGGCGCTGCTGGCCGCCAGCGGCACGATCGGCCGGGCCGGCGCCGTCACCGAGGGCACCACCGTCTGCGACCACGACCCCGCCGCCGTACGGCAGCAGCGCTCGGTCAGCCTGGCCTGCGCGCCGCTGGTGCACCGCGACGTCAAGGTCAACCTGCTGGACACGCCGGGCTACGGCGACTTCGTCGGCGAGCTGCGCGCCGGGCTGCGCGCCGCCGACGCGGCGCTGTTCGTGGTCTCCGCCGTCGACGGCATGGACGCCGCCACGGCCGCCCTGTGGGAGGAGTGCGCCGCCGTCGACATGCCCCGCGCGGTGGCGGTCTCTCGGCTGGACCACCCGCGGGCCGACTTCGACGAGGCGGTGGCGCTGTGCCAGCGCGTCTTCGGCGACAACGTGCTCCCGCTCTACCTGCCCATGCTCGGCGACGACGGCGAGTCGGTGGCCGGCCTGATGGGGCTGATCACCCGCCGGGTGTACGACTACTCGGCCGGGCTGCCGCCGGAGGTACGCGAGCCGGACCCGGAGCACCTGCCGGCCATCCAGGAGTCCCGCAACGAGCTGATCGAGGGGATCATCGCCGAGAGCGAGGACGAGACCCTCATGGACCGCTACCTCGGCGGCGAGGAGATCGACCCCGAGGTGCTCATCACCGACCTGGAGACCGCTGTGGCCCGCGGCCACTTCTACCCGGTGGTGCCGGTCTGCGCGGAGACCGGCGTGGGCCTGGACGCGCTGCTCGACGGCCTGGTCGCGGCGTTCCCGTCGCCGCTGGAGCACGACCTGCCGGCGGTCACCGGCGTGGACGGCTCGCCCCGCCCGCCGCTGACCTGCGACCCGGACGGCCCGCTCGTCGCCGAGGTGGTCAAGACGACAGTCGACAGGCACGTCGGGCGGGTCTCGCTGGTGCGCGTCTTCTCCGGCACGCTCCGCCCCGACCAGGTCATCCACGTGTCCGGTCACGGCATGGCCGAGCGCGGCCACCCCGACCACGACGCCGACGAGCGGGTCGGCCACGTCTACACCCCGCTGGGCGCGACGCTGCGCGAGGTGGCCGCCTGCGTCGCCGGTGACCTGTGCGCGATCACCAAGTCGGGCAGTGCGGAGACCGGCGACACCATCTCCGCCAAGGACGACCCGCTGCTGGTCGCGCCCTGGGAGATGCCCGAGCCGCTGCTGCCGGTGGCGATCGTGGCGCGCAGCCGGGCCGACGAGGACGCGCTGGCCCGCAACCTGTCCCGGCTGGTCGCCGGTGACCCGACGCTGCGGCTGGAACGCAACGCGGAGACCCACCAGCTGGTGCTGTGGTGCATGGGCGAGGCGCACGCCGACGTGGTGCTCGACCGGCTGCGCGGCGGCGGGGTCGAGCTGGACACCGAGCCGGTCCGGGTGCCGCTGCGCGAGACGTTCGGCGCCGCCGCGCGCGGGCACGGCCGGCACGTCAAGCAGTCCGGCGGCCACGGTCAGTACGCGGTCTGCGACATCGAGGTGGAGCCGCTGCCCCGGGGCGCCGGCTTCGAGTTCGTCGACCGGGTGGTCGGCGGCGCGGTCCCGCACAACTACATCCCGTCGGTGGAGAAGGGTGTACGGGCCCAGATGGAACGCGGCCTGGTCGCCGGCTACCCGGTGGTGGACCTGCGGGTGACGCTCGTGGACGGGAAGGCGCACAGCGTCGACTCCTCCGACGCCGCGTTCCAGACCGCCGGCGCGCTGGCGCTGCGTGACGCCGCCGAGAAGGGCCAGCCGACCCTGCTGGAGCCGGTCGACGAGATCACCGTGCGGGTGCCGGACTCGTCGGTCGGCGCGGTGATGGGCGACCTGTCCGGGCGGCGCGGCCGGGTGCTCGGCACCGAGCCGGACCCGGAGGCCGAGGGCCGCACGCTGGTCCGCGCCGAGGTGCCCGCCACGGAGCTGCTGCGGTACGCGGTGGAGCTGCGCTCGATGACCGCCGGCACGGGAACGTTCCGCCGCGAGTTCGCCCGCCACGAGCCCATGCCCGCCCACCTGGCCGACCAGGCCCGCAAGGAGTCCACCTCCCACTGACCCCGCCCGCCCCGCCCACCCGCCCCCGTCGGCGTCGATCTTGCACTTTCAGCCCCCGAAAGGCGAACATTTCGGGCACCTTGAGGGCCGGAACCGCAAGATCGACGCCGACGCCGACGGGGGCGGACCGCTGCGGGGTCAGGGGCGGACGGCGGGGACCGGGGGCATCGGCCAGTGGGGGCGGTCGGCGTCCCGGAGGGCTGCCGAGCGTACCGCCGCCAGCTGCCGCTCCACCTCGGCGAAGTGGTCCGGGGCGAGCGGACCCCAGCTCAGCGCTGCCGCGTTCTCCTCGACCTGGGCGACGGTACGGGCGCCGGGGATCGGCACCGCGCGGTCGCTGCGCGCCCAGATCCACCCGATCGCCCCCTGGGCGAGGGTACGGCCGTCGGCGGTCAACGCGTCGCGGACGGCGGCGACCCGGCGCAGCCACTCCGGGGCGGGCCGGCCGCTGCGGAACCACTCCAGCCAGGTCGGCCCGAGTCCGCGTACGTCGTCGCGGGGCAGCGTCGACTCCGGCGTGTACTTGCCGGTGAGCAGCCCCATCCCGAGCGGTCCCCGGGCCAGGCTGGCCAGGTCGTGCTTGTCGCAGGCGTCGAGCATGGCCGGGGCGTCGCGGAGCACCGACAGCGCGTGCTGCACGGCGGCGGCGCCCCGGGCGACCTGGGCGAACGCGGCGGCCCGGTCGGCCCGGTCGGTACTCCAGCCGTACGCCCGGATCAGGCCGTCGTCCATCAGGTCGTCGAGCGTGCCGATGAGCGCCTCGGCCCGGGGCAGCGGCAGGTCACCGAGGTGCAGCTGGTAGAGGTCGATGTGGTCGGTGCCCAGCCGGCGCAGCGAGTCGGTCACCGCCCGGCGCAGGTAGTGCGGCGAGGCGTTCTCCCCGGTGGCCTGCCGGGCGCTCTCGTCGAACGTGTAGCCGAACTTCGTGGCGATCACGGCCTCGCCGCGCCGCCCGGCGAGCGCCCGGCCGAGCACCCGCTCGCCGTGCCCGGCGCCGTACGTGTCGGCGGTGTCGAACAGCGTGACACCGAGGTCGAGCGCGCGGCGGATCGCGCGTACCGACTCGTCGTCGTCGACCTGGCCCCAGCCCAGCGGGCGGGCGCCCTCGGCCCAGGGGCCGCCGATGGCCCAGCACCCCATACCGAGGGCGCTCACCTCGATGCCGCTGCGCCCCAACTGTCGCTTGTCGACTGCCACCGCCGCATCCTGTCATCTTCCCGGCGATCGCGGGCCGGTTCGTAGCCGAAGAGTCCGGGCGCGGTCACGCCGCGTGACGCCAGGCGGTGGACGTTCGCGGTGAAGCGATATACCTCAGAGTCATAAATATGACTCTGAGGTATATCGGTCCGAGGTCATCCCTCCCGATCCGGCTCTGCGGAGGAACGCCGCCGCCCGGCGAGCCGTCAGCGCGCGTAGGCCAGCAGCACCGGCTCGTCCTGGCCCGGCCAGGAGCCGGTGAGCCCGCCGGAGCCCGGCACCTCGGCCGGTACGGGCCGCCGGACCACCGCAAGCTCGACGTCCCCCACCCGGACCACCGTCACGCCGCCGTCACCCGAGCCGGTCGAAACCGAACCAGCCGACACCGAACCAGCCGAAGCCGGACCGGTCGGCACCGGGCGGCCGGTCCGGCTCCCGGTCAGCGTCATGCTCGCCGGACGCATCTCACGCTTGCCGTCGACCTCGAAATACTCCTCGGCCTGGCCGGCGTCGGCGAGCACTGCGGCAGCAAGCAGCGGCGGGTACACCGGGTCGCCGCAGGCGTCGTACACCCAGCGGCGGCCGAGCACCGAGTGCTCGACGAGACCCACGAAGAAGTCGTCCGCCCCGGCCAGCGGCGCGCCCCGGTAGGTCAGCGGCACCTGGAGCACCGGGCCGTCACCGGCGCGCACGAGCAGCGTCTCGACGCCCACCTCACCGGCCGGATCGTCGAACCGGTACGCCGCGACCCGGGTGACCTCCGCGCCCGCCTCCCCGGCGAACCAGGACCGGCCGGGCAGCCAGGGTACGAGCAGCTCCAGTTTCGAGGGGCGCAGTTCCGCGCGGTGCAGGAGAGCCATGCGCAAGATCGTACTGTCGGAACGGGCCGGCGTCAGGCCGCCGCCCACGCCTTGGCGAGCAGCTCGCGGGTGTCGGCGAGCAGTTGCGGCAGCACCTTCGTCCGGCCGATCACCGGCATGAAGTTGGCGTCGCCGCCCCAGCGCGGCACCACGTGCTGGTGCAGGTGCGCGGCGATGCCCGCGCCCGCCACGCCACCCTGGTTCATGCCCAGGTTGAAGCCGTGCGCGCTGGAGACGTGCCGGACCACCCGCATGGCGGCCTTGGTGAACGCGGCCAGCTCGACCGTCTCCGGCTCGTCCAGCTCGGTGTAGTCGGCCACGTGCCGGTAGGGGCAGACCAGCAGGTGCCCGGGGTTGTACGGGTAGAGGTTGAGCACCGCGAAGACGTGCTCGCCCCGGGCCACCACCAGGGACTCCTCGGCCGGCAGCCCGGGCGCGAGGCAGAACGGGCAGCCGGCCGGCTTCTCGTACCCGCCCTCGGGCCGGTCCTCGCCGGAGATGTAGGTCATCCGGTGCGGCGTCCAGAGCCGGTCCAGCCCGTCCGCCAGACCGTTGTCGCCGCCGTACCCGGTGTCCCGCTCCGCCCCTGTCACACCGGCGATCCTACGATCCGGCCCGCTCGGCGGCAGGACCGGCGTTGGTGCGCGACTCCACCACCTCGCGCACGTGCGCGACCGCCTCGTCGATCGGCACGCCGTTGCGCTGCGAGCCGTCCCGGTAGCGGAACGAGACGGTGCCGGCGGCCACGTCGTCGTCCCCGGCGATCACCATGAACGGGATCTTCTGCTGCTGCGCGTTGCGGATCTTCTTCTGCATCCGGTCGTCGCCCAGGTCCACCTCGGCCCGGACGCCGTGCCGGCGCAGCGTCGCGGCGAAGTCGACCAGGTAGTCGCCGTGCTCCTCGCGGATCGGGATGCCGACCACCTGCACCGGCGCCAGCCAGGCCGGGAACGCGCCCGCGTAGTGCTCGGTGAGCACGCCGATGAACCGCTCGATCGACCCGAACTTGGCGCAGTGGATCATCACCGGCTGCTGCCGGGTGCCGTCGGCGGCCTGGTACTCCAGCCCGAAGCCCTTCGGCTGGTTGAAGTCGTATTGAATCGTCGACATCTGCCAGGTCCGGCCGATGGCGTCCTTGGCCTGCACGGAGATCTTTGGGCCGTAGAACGCCGCGCCGCCCGGGTCCGGCACCAGCTCCAGCCCGGTCTCCAGCGCGCACTGCTCCAGCACGGCGGTGGCGGTCGCCCAGTCCTCGTCGGACCCGACGAACTTGTCCGGCTTCGAGTCGTCGCGGGTCGACAGCTCCAGGTAGAAGTCGTCGATGCCGAAGTCGCGCAGCAGGCTGAGCACGAAGCCGAGCAGGTGCTTGATCTCGGCCGGCGCCTGCTCCTTCGTGCAGTAGGAGTGCGAGTCGTCCTGGGTGAATCCGCGCACCCGGGTCAGGCCGTGGATGACGCCCGACTTCTCGTACCGGTAGACCGTGCCGAACTCGAACAGCCGCAGCGGCAGCTGCCGGTAGGACCGCCCGCGCGACCGGTAGATCAGGTTGTGCATCGGGCAGTTCATGGCCTTGAGGTAGTAGTCGCTGCCCTCCATCTCCATCGGCGGGAACATCGTGTCCTTGTAGTAGGGCAGGTGTCCCGACGTGTGGAAGAGACCTTCCTTGGAGATGTGCGGCGTACCGACGTAGTCGAAGCCCTCCTCGACGTGCCGCGCCCGGACGTAGTCCTCCATCACCCGCTTGAGCACGCCACCCTTGGGGTGGAAGACCGGCAGGCCGGAGCCGATCTCGTCGGGGAAGCTGAACAGGTCGAGGTCCGCGCCGAGCTTGCGGTGGTCGCGGCGGGCGGCCTCCTCCAGGAGCTTCAGGTACGCCTTGAGCTCGTCGCGGGTCGGCCACGCGGTGCCGTACACGCGCTGCAGCTGCGGGTTTTTCTCCGACCCGCGCCAGTACGCGGCGGCCGAGCGCATCAGCTTGAACGCGCCGATCAGCCGGGTGTTCGGCAGGTGCGGGCCGCGGCACAGGTCCGACCAGCAGACCTTGTCCTCGTTCGCGGCGAGGTTGTCGTAGATGGTCAGCTCGCCGCCGCCCACCTCCATCACCTCGGAGGAGTCCAGCCCCTCCCCCTTGACCTCGATCAGCTCCAGCTTGAACGGCTCGGCGGCCAGCTCGGACCGCGCCTCGTCCAGGTCGGCGAACCGGCGGCGGCGGAACCGCTGGCCGGACTTGACGATCTCCTGCATGCGCTTCTCGAGCTTGGCCAGGTCGTCCGGCTGGAACGGCTTGTCGACGCCGAAGTCGTAGTAGAAGCCGTTCTCGATCGGCGGGCCGATGCCGAGCTTCGCCTCCGGGAAGACGTCCTGCACCGCCTGGGCCAGCACGTGCGCGGTGGAGTGGCGCAGCACGTTCAGCCCGTCCGGGCTGTCCAGCGCGACCGGCTCGACCGCGACCTCCTCGGCCGGACGCCAGTCCAGGTCGCGCAGCTGGCCCTGCGGATCGCGGACCACCACGATCGCCTTCGGCCCGCTCATCGGCAGGCCGGCCGCGGCCACCGCGTCGGCCGCCGTGGTCCCGGCGGCGACGACGACGGGGTCGGCCACGACGGGGGTACGGGGTGCGGACACGGTGACTCCTAGTCGTCGACGGTACGGATCGGCCGGTGACCGGCCCCTGCGATGCTATCGGTCGCCCCGAGGCGTGCCGTCGCCGACGCCGCTGCCCGCCGGCAACGAGTTCGGCCCGCGTTGAACCTTTTCGCCCCGCCGCCCGAACTACCAGGTGGGGCCGGAGCCGGACCGGCCCCGGTCGAGATGGATGGGGGCCACGATGAGGATGATTCGTCAGGGCCGGTGGGCGGCGGCGCTGCTGGCCGCCGCGCTCGCCGGAGCGGTGAGCTGGCCGGGCGCGGCGAGCGCGGCCGAGGTCACGGTCACGACCTCTCCCGCCGAGGTACGCCAGGGCGACGCGATCCAGCTGTCTGTGGTGGTGCCGGCGGACCGCCCCGGCACCCGCACCACGAAGATCGAACTGACCATGCCCCCGGACGCCCCGATCGGCGAGGTGTACCCGCTGTCGGTGCCGGACTGGGCGCCGACCATCACCACCCGCACCCTGGACCAGCCGGTCCCCGGCATGCACGCGGCCGAACTGAACCAGGTGACCCATTCGGTGACCTGGCTGCGGGTGCCCGGCACCGGCGCCGGAGCGGCCCGGCTGCCGCTCGGCATGGGTCCGATGCCCGCCACCGACCGGCTCACGTTCACAGTGACCCAGACGTACGCCGACGGCACCGTCGTGCAGTGGGCCGACCCGGCGGGCGGCAAGCACCCGGCGCCGACCGTCGACCTGCTGCCGCCGCTGCCGGGCGCCATGACGCACAACGGCGACCCCGGCGCGAACGGCGCCGGCACGAACGGCGGCGCGCACGGCGGTCACGGCGCGGCGGGCGGGGTGCAGGGCGGGGTGCAGAACGGTGCCCCGAACGGCGCGCCGACGGCCGGCACGGTCGACGACGGGCCGAGCGCGGACCTGCTGCTCGGCGGCGGCCTGCTCGCCGGACTGGCCGGCGGCGCGGCGATCGGCTGGCTGCTCAGCCGCCGCCGGCGCGACGCCATGACCCTGCCGCTCGACGACACCACCGCGGCCCCCGACTGCCGCACACCTCCCGACGCCACCGCGACCCAAGACAGCGTGCCCCGCGTCGGCAACGCGGCCCTCGAGAGCGCGACCTCCGAAGCCGGCGAACCCGTCACCGCCGGCACCGCCTCCACGCGCCCCTGACCGCCGCCCGCCCAGCAAGCGGGAGCACCGATGCGAGACCACAGTAGATCTTGGTACGGAACGGCCCCCAGGAGGGCCGTTCCGTACCAAGATCTCGGACTCCTACGGCGGCAAACCGCGAGCGCGGGTGCGGGTGAGACGGGTCAGGCGGGGGTGGTGACCCAGCCGGGAAGGGGCTCGCGCGCGGTCAGCCAGTCCTGCGGCACGCCGCCGGGCCCGCCGACCCCGGTGTACGCGGCAACGATCCCGCCCACGATCGCGGCTGTGGTGTCCACGTCGCCGCCCGCCTCCACGCAGACGCGGATCGCGGCGGGATAGTCGTGCAGCAGCGTGGCGGCGACCCAGAGCGTGAACGGCACGGTGTCCTGCGCGGTGACCCGGGATCCGTTGCCGAGCGCGTCGGCCGCCTCGGCGGCGGGACGACCGAGCAGCGTGGCGGCCCGGCGTACCCCCTGGTGCACCTCCCCGGCCGGGTCGAGCGCCCCGGCGACGGCGCTGAGCAGCCGGGCCGGCTCGGGCCGGTCGCCGTCGAGGCGGGCGCGGGCGGCGAGCGAGGCGGCGACAGCGACCGCCACCGCGCCGGCGACGCCCTCCGGGTGGGCGTGGGTCACCTCGGCCGACGCCCGGGCCTGCTCGGCGGCGCGCCGGGTGGAGTCGGCGTGCCAGGCGCCGAGCGGCGCGACCCGCATGGCCGCGCCGTTGCCGCAGGAGCCCTGCCCGTCGAACGCGGACGCGGCGGCCACCGGCCACGGCGTGCCGGTACGGATCAGCCGCAGCACCCTCACCGCGCCCGGCCCGTACCCCCGGTAGGGCTCGCAGCGCTGCGCGAACGCCAACGCCAGCCGGTCCCTGTCGATCCGTGCCCCGGCAGCCAGTTCGGCCACCACCGAGCAGGCCATCTCGGTGTCGTCGGTCCACTCCCACGGCGGCGCGGGCAGCCGGCCGGCGGCGAGGTCGTCCGGGCGCCGGCCGGGAACGAAGAACTGGGAGCCGAGGGCGTCGCCCACCGACAGGCCGGCCAGCGCGTCGCGGGCGAGCGTGAGGCGGGTGTCGGGGAAGAGCGTGAACGTCATCGCCGTCCCAGCTTGCCCGCTTCGCCGGACCGCCGCAACGCGACCGGCTTGCCACGACGAGTACGGTGCTGACGTGGCAACCGTCCTGCTGGTCGAAGACGACCACGTCGTGCGCGGCGCCATGCTGCGGTCGCTCACCGACCGGGGGCACGCGGTGCACGCCGTCGGCACCGCGCTCGACGCGCTGCGCCGGGTCGCCGCCGAGACACCGGATTTGGTGGTGCTCGATCTCGGTCTGCCCGACCTGGACGGCTCGGACGCGCTGCGCATGCTGCGTGGCATCACCGACGTGCCGATCATCATCGCCACCGCCCGCGACGACGAGCAGTCCGTGGTGCGTCTGCTGCGCGCCGGGGCGGACGACTACATGGTCAAGCCGTTCACCGGCGCGCACCTGGACGCCCGGATCACCACTGTGCTGCGGCGGGCCGGGCGGGCCAGCCGTACCGTCGCGCCGGCCGTGCACACGGTCGGCGGCCTGCGGGTCGACGTGGGTGAGCGCAGCGCGGTGCTGGACGGGGAACCGCTGGCGCTGACCCGCAAGGAATTCGACCTGCTGGCGTATCTCGCCGCACGTCCCGGCCGGGTAGTGTCCCGGCGGGAACTCTTGGAGGAGGTATGGCGGCAGCCATCGGTCGGCGAGGACCAGACCATCGACGTGCACCTGTACTGGCTCCGCCGCAAAATGGGCGAGTCCGCGGCGAAGCCGCGCTACCTGCGCACCGTGCGGGGGGTCGGCTTCCGGCTGGTGGCGCCGGACTGAGGCTGACGCTGGCCGGGCTCACCGCCGGCATGTGCGGCCTGATCGCGCTCGCCTTCCTCGTCCCGCTCGGGCTCACCCTCGCCGACCGGGCCCGGGAGGCGGAACTGGCCGACGCCGCGCGTCGCGCCGCGCTGGTGACCGGGGCCCTGGCGGTGAGCACCGACACCGCTGCTGTCGAGCGGGCGGTGGCCGCCGCGGCGGGCGACGACCCGGCGCTGCGCCCGGTGGTGCACGGCATCGGGGCGGACGAGTCCGCCGGCCGGGCCGACGCGGCAGCTCTCGCCGACGCCGCCGCGCAGCGGCG
The DNA here is from genome assembly GCF_003315815.1 of Micromonospora sp. LHW51205. NCBI lineage: Bacteria > Bacillati > Actinomycetota > Actinomycetes > Micromonosporales > Micromonosporaceae > Micromonospora > Micromonospora sp. LHW51205. Next base: position 153,315 of record NZ_QMEZ01000004.1, read on the forward strand.
TTCGGTGGTGACCGAGGTGGACGGCGGGGTGCTGCGGCTGGACCCGGTGGTGCTCGGCGAGCGGGTCGCCGTGGTGGAGGTCTTCGTACCCGACGAGGCGCTCGACGAGGGCGGGGGCCGCTGGCTGCTGCTGCTCGGGATTGCGCTGGCGCTGGTCGGCGCGGCGGTGGTGGTGGTCGACCGGGTGGCGGCCCGGGCCGTGGACGCCACCGGCGACCTGGTCAAGGCGGCGCTCGCGGTGGGTGACGGCGAGCTGGGGGTACGGGTCGAGCCGACCGGACCGCGCGAGCTGGCCGAGGCCGGGCACGCGTTCAACCGGATGACGGAACGGCTGGTCGCGTTGCGTGCCGACGAGCACGAGCTGGTCGCCGACCTGTCGCACCGGCTGCGGACGCCGTTGACCGCGCTGCGGCTGGACGCCGAGGCGCTGGAGTCCGACGACACGAGCATCGGCACGTTCAGTGAGGCGGAGCTGGACCGGCGGCGTGGCATCCGGCGTATCCGGCAGGCGATCGTCACGCTGGAGGGCGAGGTCGACCAGCTGATCAAGACGACCCGCAAGGCGGTGAGCCAGGAGTCGGCGCCGGCGTCGTGCGACGTCAGCGAGGTGGTGCGGGACCGGATGGTGTTCTGGTCGGCGCTGGCCGGGGACCAGAACCGCCCGCACCGGGTGGTCGGTGCGCAGTTGCGCATCCCGGCGCCGGTGCCGCGCGCCGAGCTGGCCGCCGCGCTGGACGCGGTGATCGGCAACGTGTTCCGGTACACGCCGCAGGGCACCGCGTTCGAGGTGGCGGTGAGCCGCCGGGACGGCTGGGTGGCGATCCGGATCGACGACGCCGGGCCGGGCATCCCGAACCCGGACCGGGCGCTGCGCCGGGGCGAGAGCGACCAGGGCTCCACCGGGCTCGGGCTGGACATCGCCAAGCGGGTCGCGTTGCAGGCCAACGGTTCGGTGAGCATCGACCGGGCCCGGCTGGGCGGGGCCAGCGTGGTCATGTTGCTGGCCGACCCGGACGCGGCGCCCCGGCCGGTGAACCGGTTCGGGCTGGTCGGACGGATGGCCCGGGACGCCCGCGAGCCGCGTGCCGGGCGGCGCTGGCCGCGTCCGCGCTGACGCCTTGACTGTGGGCCGGCGCAAGTTCTCCTTAAAGGTGGTTTAACGACGGCCGGGAAACCGCCGTGAACTGCCAGGATTACCGACAGAACCCATCAGTTCCGTCGGCCGGGACGCCCCGTAACACCTTTCGGCCGACGGATCGGTGCGCGCGGCGGGAGTTCGGTCCCCCCACACCTCGCTCCCGTCGCGCGCTCTCCCGTCGTTCCGGGCGAGGTGACCGTCATGACGCCGACCGTCGGCCGTCTGCTCCGCTGGGCCGCCGTGATCGGCCTGGGCATCGCCCTCACGCTCGCCTTCTGGCAGGACCCGGTGCTCGCCCACGGCCCGGTCCGGCCGGCGGCTGTCGCGTCAGGTCCGGCCGCCGCGCTGTCCGCGCTGGCCCTGGCCGGGGTGATGCTGACCGCGCGGCGCCGGCCGCCCCGGGGTTCCCGGCGGCCGACGCCGGTACGGCCGCTCAGCGTGCCGCGCTCACCCGGTACGCGTCGATCTCGGCGCTGATCCGGGCCTGCTCGGCCGGGGGCAGGAACGCAGCGGCGACCGCGTCGCGGGCCAGCGCGGCGACGCCGTCCGGACCGAGTCGCAGCAGCCGGGCGGCCACCGCGTACTCGTCGTTGAGCGTGGTGCCGAACATCGGCGGGTCGTCGGAGTTGATGCTGACCGGCACGCCGGCCTCGACGATCCGGGGCAGCGGGTGCGCGTCGATGCTCGGCACGGCCCGGGTCCGCACGTTGGAGGTCGGGGAGATCTCCAGCGGGATCCGCCGCTCGGCCAGGTAGGTCAGCAGCGCCGGGTCCTGCACGGCGGAGATGCCGTGGCCGATCCGCTCGGCGCCCAGTTCGCGCAGCGCGTCCCAGATCGTCTCCGGGCCGGTGGTCTCACCGGCGTGCGGCACCGAGCGCAGCCCGGCCGCCCGCGCCTGGTCGAAGTACGGCTTGAACTGCGGCCGGGGCACGCCGATCTCGGGGCCACCGAGGCCGAAGCTGATCAGCCCGTCGGGTCGTTCGTCGAGCGCGATCCGCAGCGTCTGCTCGGCGGCGGGCAGGCCGGCCTCGCCGGGGATGTCGAAGCACCAGCGCAGCGCGATGCCGAAGTCGGCCTCGGCGCGTTTGCGGGCGTCCTCGATGGCCTCGCAGAACGCCGGCGCCGGGATGCCCCGGTTCACGTGCGAGTACGGCGTGACGGTCAGCTCGGCGTACCGGACCTGCTGGCGGGCCAGTTCCCGGGCGACCTCGTGGGTGAGCAGCCAGACGTCGTCGGCGTCGCGGATGAGGTCCACCACGCTGAGGTAGACCTCGATGAAGTGGGCGAAGTCGCGGAACGCGAAGTAGTCGGCGAGCGCCTCCGGGTCGGCCGGCACCGGGCTGCGCCCCTCGTGCCGGGCGGCCAGCTCGGCGACGATCCGGGGCGAGGCGGAGCCGACGTGGTGCACGTGCAGCTCCACCTTTGGTAGTCCGGCGATGAAGGTGGGCAGGTCGGTCACGAGTTCTCCTCTGCGCGGGCGCCGGTGCGGGCCACCATGAAGATCCGGCGGAACGGGAAGTACACCTGACCCTGCCGCACCGGGTACGCCTGCGCGAGCCGTACCCCCAGCTCGGCGCGGAAGGCGGCCCAGCCGGCGGCGTCCAGCGCGGCGCGGACCGGGCGCAGCGCCGTGCCCTCCATCCAGGCCAGCACCGGGTGGTCGGCGCCGGTGGCGGGCAGCAGATGCACGTACGTAGTCTCCCAGGCGTCGACCGCGCAGCCCACGCCGGTCAGCAGCGTGGCGTAGCCGACGGGTTCGTCGACCGGCGCCTCGCGCAGCTTGCCGGCGACCGCGTCGCGCCACGGTTCCCGCGCGGCGACGGAGCGCAGCAGCCGGTGCGACGGCGCGTCGAAGTTGCCCGGCACCTGGAACGCCATCCAGGCGCCCGCCGGCAGTGCGTGCGCCCAGCGGCGGAGCAGGTCGCGGTGCTCCGGCACCCACTGGAGCACGGCGTTGCCGACCAGCACGTCGACGTCGGGCTCGGGCCGCCAGTCGCGGACGTCGCCGACGGCGTAGCCGACCGGTCCACTCTCGGCGCTCGCCCGGGCGATCATCTCCGGGGAGGAGTCCAGGCCGGTGACCCGGCTGCCGGGCCAGCGGCCGGCGAGCGTGGCGGTGAGCGTGCCGGGGCCGCAGCCGAGGTCGACCACGGCACGCGGGTACTCGGCGCCGACCCGGGCCAGCAGGTCGTGGAACGGCCGGGAGCGCTCGTCGCCGTAGCGCAGGTAGGTGCGCGGATCCCACATGACAGCCTCCAAACCGTACGTACGTCTTTTTGGACCGTACGGCCCGCCGCGCGCCACGGCAAGCGGCTCACTAGGCTCGACCGGGTGGAACAGCGCAGCTTCGACCGGCTCGGCCGGCACGTCGGCATCATCGGACTCGGCGCGTGGCAGCTCGGCGCGGACTGGGGCGAGGTCAGCGAGGACGCGGCGCTCGCCGTGCTCGCCGCCGCCGTCGACGCGGGCGTCACCTTCCTGGACACCGCCGACGTGTACGGCGACGGCCGCAGCGAGGCGCTGATCGGCCGGTTCCTGCGCTCCCGCCCCGGACACGGGCTCACCGTGGCCACCAAGATGGGCCGACGGGTGGAGCAGACGCCGGAGGCGTACACACTCGACAACTTCCGGGCCTGGACCGACAGATCCCGCGCCAACCTCGGCGTCGACACGCTCGACCTGGTGCAGTTGCACTGCCCGCCCACCGCCGTCTTCGCCGACGACCGGGTCTTCGACGCCCTCGACACGCTCGTCGCCGAGGAGCGCGTGGCCGGGTACGGCGTCAGCGTGGAGACCTGCGACCAGGCGCTCACCGCCATCGCCCGGCCCGGGGTGGCGAGCGTGCAGATCATCCTCAACGCGGTCCGGCACAAGCCGCTGGAGCAGGTGCTGCCCGCCGCCGCTGCCGCCGGGGTCGGGATCATCGCCCGGGTGCCGCTGGCCAGCGGCCTGCTCTCCGGCCGCTACGACGAGAACACCACGTTCCCGGCGGACGACCACCGCACGTTCAACCGGCACGGTGAGTCGTTCGACGTCGGCGAGACGTTCTCCGGCGTCGACTACGACCTGGGCCTGGCCGCGGTGCGCCGGCTCGCGCCGCTGGTCGGCGACGACCGCACGATGGCGCAGTTCGCGCTGCGCTGGATCCTCGACCAGCCGGGCGTGACGGTGGTGATCCCCGGCGCCCGCTCCCCCGAGCAGGCGCGGCGCAACGCGGAGGCAGCCGGCCAGCCGGCACTGACCGACGTGGAGCTGGCCGCGGTGCGGGCCGCCTACGACGAGCTGATCCGCCCGCAGGTGCACGACCGGTGGTGAGCCGGCCGGCCGGCGCGGCGTCGCCGGCCGCCCGCGCCGCCGGGCATGCTGGAGCGGAACTGTCGTCGTCGGAGGGGGAACGATGAGGGGCTGGTTCCGGCTCACAGTGGGGCTGCTCGCCGTGGTGCTGGGTGCGCTGTGGACGGTGCTCGGGCTCGGGTATGTCGAGGGCAGCGCGCTGAGCGACGAGCGGCTCTGGGCGTACGTGGGCGCGGTGCTGATCCTGATCGGACTCGTCGGGCTGTGGTGGGGCATGCGTGCCCGCCGCTGAGGCGCCGGGCAAGGCGAAGCCCCGCCTCCCGTACGGGATGCGGGGCTTCCGGCACCGGCCGGCGCGGCCGGTGCGGTCAGCTCAGATGGGGCGGACCTGCTCGGCCTGCGGACCCTTCTGACCCTGGGCGATCTCGAACTCCACCCGCTGGTTCTCCTCCAGCGTGCGGTAGCCGCTGGTCTGGATGGCCGAGAAGTGGACGAACACGTCAGCACCCCCGCCGTCGACGGTGATGAAGCCGAAGCCCTTGTCAGCGTTGAACCACTTCACGGTTCCCTGCGCCATGTGTATCTCCTTCTAAAACTGGCGGCCGAGCACGCCGTGCGGCCGATTGGCCGTTTTCGAGCAGCGGCGCCTGAGGCGGCCCCCAGTACCGGAGACTTCTCTCAACCCACGCGTCTCTCAACAGCGTGAGACAGCAAACCACGTACGCAAAAACTTCGCACAGCCTAGCGGACGAAATTCTCCGACATGTGACCTGAAGGTCGCGCCGACGCCGCTGCGCGGCCCCGCCGGAGCCATGCGAAAGGCCCCTTTCCCGCGCTCGGGAAAGGGGCCTTTCCGGCCTTTCGTCAGTCCGGCCAGCGACCGGTCAACCGGCGCACGCCCACCGCTCCACCTCGGTCGACGGCGGCCCGCACCACCGAGAAGATGGCGCCCTGCAGGGCCGCGGCGGCGAGCACCTCGCCCCAGCGGCGGTCCTCGTCGGTGGCGCTCGGCGCCTCGCCGTCGCCCGCTGTCAACTTCCAGACCTGGCGGAAGATCACGCCGGCGACGGTACCGGCGGCCAGGCCGAGCAGCACCCCCACCGGTTTGTACGCCGCCTTGCCGATCTTCCCGCTCACCTGCGCCTCCCTCGGACGATCGCCAGCACCACCACCGTCACCAGGGCCCCGGCCGCGACGGCCGCCCACGGCAACGGGTTGCGCCCGACCGCCTCACCCTTCTCGTACGCCTGCGCCCGGACCAGCCGGGCCCGCTCCGCCGCCCGCCCGCGCACCCGGGCCGCGGTCAGCGACGCCTGCTCGCGCATCCGCGCCTTCGCCGCCTCGGCGGAGTGCCGCACCAGCGCCTTCGGGTCGGCCCTGGCCGCGAGCAGCTCCATCGTCTCACCGAGTTCCACCCGGGTCCGGCGGATCTCCTCCCGGAGCGCCGCCACGTCCCCGGTTCCGTTGCCGGTCATGCCCGTCTCCCGTCCTTCACCGCGGCGGTGACCGTGTCGACGTCCGCCCGCACGCTACGGACGGCCGCCTCGGGCACCGGCGGGACGGCACGGCTGACCTGCTTCTTGCCCACGAGCGCCAGGATCCCGGCGAGCAGGAACAACGCCACCGCCACGATCAGGGCCGCCAGCCACGCCGGCATGACCAGCGCCAGCAGCAGGATCACGGTGGCGACCAGGGCGCCGGCGCCGTAGAGCGCCATCACCCCGCCGCCGCCGAACAGACCGATCCCGATCCCGGCGTGCTTGCCCTTCTGGGTCAGTTCCGCCCGGGCCAGCGCCAGCTCGTCCCGTACCAGACGGGTGACCTGCTCGGTGGCGCGCTGGACCAGTTCCGCGGTGGACGGCTCGTTCCCGGTCCGGGACGTGCTGCGACTCGCGACGTCAGCCATGCTGTCCTCCTTTCGTCATCACCGCGCTGTATGCCCGGAGTCGCCGCCCGTCAATCCTGCGCGGCGCGGCCGGTCCGCCCGGCCGCGCGCCGCCGGAACCCGGCGCCGTGAGCGCCGGATCCGGGGCGTGCGCACCACGTCCCCCGCAACCGTCCGGCCAAACCCGTCCGGCCGGAAAGCCGCCCGAACGCGGGAACCCCCGGCGCCGTGGGCAGCCGGGGTCCCGATCGGGGGTACGGGGTCAGCGACGCGCCTCGGCGTGGTCCTCGCGGCCCACGAACACCTCGCTGCGCGCCTCGCCGTCGTCGCTGCCGCCGAAGACCCGCGCGTCGTCGGGCGCCTCGGTGCCGGCCGGGCGGCGGACCGGGCGGCGCGGCTGCGCCGCCTGCCAGGGCAGGGGGCCGGTGGCGTCGCCCACCTCGGCACGCAGCCGGGGCAGGGCGGTGGGGCGCTGGTCGCGTACCCAGGTCACCAGGTGCTCACGGACCAGGCAGCGCAGGTCCCACAGGCTGCCCGCGTCGGCGGCGCTGACCAGCGCGCGGACCTTGACCATGCCGCCGGTCGCGTCGGTCACCTGGAGCACGCAGACCCGCCCGTCCCACAGCTCGGTGCCCTCGCACAGGCGGCGCAACTCCTCCCGCATCGCCTGCACCGGGATGGCCCAGTCCAGGTCGAACTCGGCGGTGCCGAGCACCGCCGCCTCGGTCCGGGTCCAGTTCTGGAACGGCCGGCTGGTGAAGTACGAGGTGGGCAGGATCAGGCGGCGGTCGTCCCAGACCTGCACCACCACGTAGCTGAGCGTCAGCTCCTCGATCCGGCCCCACTCGCCCTCGACCACCACCACGTCGTCGAGCCGCACCGCGTCGCTGAACGCGAGCTGGAGACCGGCGAAGACGTTGCCGAGCAGGCTCTGCGCGGCGAGCGCGGCGACCGCGGCGATCACACCGGCGGAGGTCAGCACACCCGCGCCGACGCCGCGTACGGCCGGGAACGTCATCAGCATGACGCCGACGGTGAGGATCACGATCACCGCGATGGTCAGCCGGCGCAGCAGCACCACCTGGGTACGCACCCGGCGGGCGTGCCGGTTGTTCGGCACGTCCACCCGGAACCGGGCCAGCGCGGTGTCCTCCGCCACCACCAGCAGCGAGGCCACCAGCCAGGCGGTGGCGGCGATCATCGCCAGCACGAGCGTGTGCAGGACGAACTGCCGCCACGGGCTGCCGACCGCGTACAGGGTGGTGAACCGCACCGCGATCTGCACCGCGACCACTGTGGCGGCCACCTGGAACGCGCGGTGCGAGTGCTCGGTCAGCTCGGTCATCAGCAGCGAGCGGCGGCCCAGCCGGCGGGTGACCCGGTGCACCACCTGGGCCAGCACCAACGCGATCGCCGCCGCGGCGAGCGCGGCGGCGATGGTCACGACGTAACTCTGCACGAACTCTCTCTCCCTCCGACCGGGCGGAATCGGGCGCAAAGGCCCAATGGTGCCCGGCGGGCCGGGTATCGACCAGGATCAGACCTTGCGGTACCGGGACTGGAAGAAGCAGTAGACGCCGAACGCGGCGATGCCCAGCGCCATGAGCGCCAGCAGCCACGGCCCGTACGACTGGTCGCGCAGCGTCCGCAGCGCGGCGTCCAGGCCACGCGCCTTCTCCGGGTCGTAGTTGACCGCGGCGACCACGACGAGCACGCCGGCGATGGCGAACACGGTGCCCCGGGAGGCGTACCCGGCCATGCCGAGACGGCGGGTGAGCTGGCGGGTCTTCGGGCTCATCTCGCCGGTCTTGAGGTTGCGCTCGAACTTCTTCTTCAGGCCGTAGATCACCATGCCGACGCCGAGCGCGGCGAGCGCAAGTCCGGCCAGCCCGACCAGCCACCGGCCGCCGTCGGAGGCCATCAGCTTCTCGGAGAACTGCTGCTGCTGGTCCGAGGCGTTGGCGCTGGCGTCCTGGAAGACCTTGATCGCGGTCCAGCCCAGCCAGACGAACACGACGACCCGGACCGCCGAGGCGATCCGTTCGAACGTGCGTTCCTTGCCGGTCCGGGAGACGTGGCCGGAGATCGCCTCGAAGGCCTGCCAGATCGCCATGGCGAACAGGCCGACCGCCATCGCGATCAGGAGGAACTTCCCGAGCGGCTGTTCACCGAGGGTGCGCAGCGCGCCGTTCTGGTTCCCCTCCTCGCCGGACTTGCCGAAGGCGATCTGCAGCGCCAGCCAGGCGAGGAGAAGGTGCACGATTCCGTATCCGATGAAGCCGCCACGGGTCAACAGTTCGAGCCACCGGCTGTTTCGAGCCTGGGCGGCGGTGGCTCCGGCATTCCGGGTGAGAGACATGAGCCCTCAATCTCCCGGCGGGCGATTTTCCAAACGTCCGCGCCCGCCGGGAGCGGCCGAAACGGATCAGCCGGCGAGGTCGCGGGCGACCCGCAGCACCACCTGCTGCTCGGTGACGCTGTCCAGGCTGACCTGGAAGCCGGCGACCTCGGTGGCCTGCTGACCCACGGTCAGGGAGAGCTGTTCCCCGGCCACCTCGACGGTGACCTGGTCGCCCTGGGCGCCGACCAGCTTCGCCTCGACGCCGAGGATCCGGGCGCTTGCTTCCACGCCGCGGTCGAAGGTGATCGTGCAGGCGTCGAGGCCGCAGTCGGTCTCGGCACCTTCGGAGCTGCATCCGGCGAGCAGCGCGGCGCCGAGGGCGAGACCGGCGAGCAGACCGGCGGCACGGCGGGCGGGGGCGGAGGTGGCGCGTCGGATCGTCACCCGCCCAAGGATAGGCGGACTGCGCCAGCGCGCCGTCGCGCCCGGGGCCCGCGACGGCCACGCCGGGCGGGGCGTCCGGGGTGCGCGCTAGGGTGCCGGAATGGCTTTCGACGTCGCCCGGGTCCGGGCCGCCTACCCCGCCCTGGCCGAGGGATTCGCCCACTTCGACGGCGCCGGGGGCACCCAGACCGCGGCCGGCGTGATCGAGGCGGTGACCGGCGCCATGCGCGCCGCCACCGGCAACCGCAGCACCGCTTTCGTACCCGGCCGCCGGGCGCTGGAGCTGGTCGCCGGGGCGCGGGCGGCGGTCGCCGACCTGCTCGGCGCGCAGCCGTCGGGCGTGGTGCTCGGTCCGAGCGCGACCGCGCTGACGTACACCCTGGCCCGCACGCTCGGCGCCGGCTGGCGGCCGGGCGACGAGGTGGTGGTGTCCCGGCTGGACCACGACGCGAACGTCCGGCCCTGGGTGCAGGCCGCGCAGGCGGCCGGCGCCACGGTGCGCTGGGCCGAGTTCGACCCGGTGAGCGGCGAGCTGCCCGCCGGCCAGTACGCCGACCTGGTCACCGAGCGGACCCGGCTGGTCGCGGTGACCGCCGGCAGCAACGCGATCGGCACCGTGCCGGACGTGGCGGCGATCGCCAAGACCGCGCACGCGGCCGGCGCGCTGGTGTGCGTGGACGGCGTGCACTCGGTGCCGCACGGCCCGACCGATCTGGCCTCGCTCGGCGCGGACTTCCTGGTGACCAGCGCGTACAAGTGGTCCGGGCCGCACCTCGCGGCGATGGTGGCCGACCCGGCGCGCTGGGAGGCGCTGCGCCCGGCGAAGCTGCTTCCCTCCGCCGACTCGGTGCCGGACCGGTTCGAGTACGGCACGCCGAGCTTCCCGCTGCTGGCCGGGGTGACCGCCGCGGTGGACCATCTGGCCGGCCTGGATCCGGCCGCGACCGGCGACCGGCGGGAGCGGGTACGCGCCGGGCTGGCCGCCGCGCAGGCGCACGAGGAGGCGGTCTTCGATCGGCTGCTCGCCGGGCTGACCGGCCGGTCGTTCGTGACCGTCTACGGCGCACCGGCCCGGCGCTGCCCGACGGTGTCGTTCCGGGTGGCCGGCCTGGCCCCGGCGCAGACGGCGGCGGCGCTGGGCGAGGCGGGGCTGTGCCTGTCGCACGGCGACTACTACGCCTACGAGTACTTCCGCACGATGGGCCTGCGCGCCGACGGCGGCGCGGTCCGGGCCAGCGTCTACCACTACAACACGGTCGAGGAGGTGGACCGGCTGCTGACCGAACTGGACCGGCTGGCCGGCCCCGGAGGGAGAATGGCCCGGTGAGCTTTCAGGTCGAGGACAACCCCGCCAAGCGTCGCTTCGAGATCCTGGTGGACGACGCGCTGGCCGGGTTCGCCGCGTACACCCCCGGCGACGGGGTGCTGGTCTTCACGCACACCGAGGTCGACGACCGGTTCCAGGGTCAGGGCGTCGGCGCGGCGCTGGTCCGGGGCGCGCTGGACGAGGTCCGCGCCCGGGGCGGCCGGATCGTGCCGAGCTGCCCGTTCGTGGCCGCGTTCGTCAAGCGTCACCCCGAGTACGCCGACCTGGTGGCCGACCCGGCGTGAGGCCCGGGCCGGCCGGGGGACCTCCCCGCCCGGCCGGCCCGGGAGTCAGCGGGCGCCGCTGAGCACCTCGGCGGCGGCGCGGGCCGCGGCGGCGGTGGCGCCGTGGGTGGCCAGGTGCACCGCGCCGGTGACCAGCTCGGGCACGCCCAGTTCGACCACCACCGCGTCCGGGCGCGCGGCGAGCGCCCGGCGCACCGCGTCCCGCATCCAGTCGTGCCGGTGCAGGTCCCGCACCACCAGCACGAGCGGCCGTCCGGCCGGCAGGTCGCCCGGGTCGGCCGGTACGGCGTCGGCGGCGTAGCGGGCGGTCGTGGTGCCCGGCGCCAGGCTGGCCAGGGGCGCGGCGATCCCCCACGGCGTCTCCTCGCCGATGGCGATGTTGCGCGGCGGCGCGAACTCCACCACGTGCGCCGGCCCGGCCAGCGGCAGCAGCGCGGCGTCGCCGCTGACCCGGACCGCCCGGCGGGCGGCGGCCAGCCCGATCGGTGAGCCGTCGGCCGGTGGCGTGCCGGCGACCCGGCGGGCGCGGGCGGCGACGCTCCAGGCGGCGAGCTGACCGACGCGCTTGGCCGCCTCGGCGAGCCGCTCCTCGGGCAGCTCGCCGCTGATCACCGCGGCGACGATCGCGTCGCGCAGCTCGCGGGCGTCGGCCTCGGTGGCCCGTTCCCCGCCCACGCAGATCGCGTCCGCGCCGGCCACGAGCGCGCGCACCGCCGCACCGGTGAAGCCGTACCGGTCGGCCACCGCCCGCATCTCCACCGCGTCGGTGACCACCACGCCGCCGAAGCCCATCTCCTCGCGCAGCAGCCCGCCCAGCACGCGCGGGCTGAGCGTGGCGGGCAGTTCCGGGTCCAGCGCCGGCACCAGCAGGTGGCCGGTCATCACCGCCTGCGCCCCGGCGGCCACGGCGGCCCGGAACGGGGCCAGCTCGACCGCGTCGAGGCGGGCCCGGTCGCCGCCGATGCGGGGCAGGTCGTGGTGCGAGTCGACCCGGGTGTCGCCGTGTCCGGGGAAGTGCTTGGCGCAGGCGGCGACGCCGCCGGACTGCAGGCCGCGTACCCAGGCGGCGGTGTGCCGGGCGACCAGGTCCGGGTCGGCGCCGAACGCGCGCACCCCGATCACCGGGTTGGCCGGGTTGGAGTTGACGTCGGCGTCCGGGGCGTAGTCCAGAGTGACGCCGACGGCTGCCAGTTCGGCGCCGAGGTCGCGGGCGACCTCCTCGGTCAGCGCCGGGTCGTCGATCGCGCCGAGCGCGTAGTTGCCGGGCCGGGAGCTGCCCCGGGCGGACTCGATCCGGGTGACGTCGCCGGCCTCCTCGTCGATCGCCACGATGACGTCCGGCCGCTCGGCCCGCAGGTTCGCGGTGAGCGTGGCGACCTGCTCGTGGTCGACGACGTTGCGGGCGAACAGGACGACCGAGCCGAGCCCTTCGCCGAGCCAGCGGCACACCCACGGCGGCGGCGTGGTGCCGACGAACCCCGGTTGCAGGACGGCGGCGGCGAGCGCCGCCAGATCTCCGGTCGATCCCTCGGTCCGCTCGCTCATGTGCTGTCGTACCCCCGTCTCCCCCACGGACCCGCCGGGGCCGGCGGGTGCTGACATGGTCACACCGCGCAGCTAAATAGTCAACAATCCTTACTGTTAGGCGGTGGCGTCCCGCGACCTCCCGTGGGAGAGTTCCCACATGTCCGCCCTGCCGCTCGCCGACGCCACCAGCGCCGCCGACATCCCCGGCGTACGGCTGCTCGGCCTGATCGTCGGCGGCCTGTTCCTGCTGATCGCCATCCGCGCCATGTTCCGCCGCTGATCCGCACCGGGCGGGTGAGCGGCGCAGGCGGTTTCGCGCGGGATCGCCGGGGGTAGCTGAGGCGCTTGATGAAACTGACCACTCACTCCTCCAGCCTGCGCCGGGCGGCACGGAACCTGTTCGGCTGGACCGCGCTGCGGCCCAACCAGCTCGCCGCCATGCGCGCCGTGATGAAGCGCCGCGACGCGCTGGTGGTGCTGCCCACCGGCGCCGGCAAGTCGGCGATCTACCAGATCCCGGCCAGCCTGATCCCCGGCCCCACGGTGGTGATCTCCCCGCTGCTGGCGTTGCAGCAGGACCAGATCGCCGCGCTCAACGAACGGCAGCGTCCGGAGCTGCGCGCGGTGCGGATCAGTTCGGACGAGAGCGCCGCCCAGCAGGCCGAGGCGATCGAGGACATCCGGGCCGGGCGGGCGGAGTTCCTGTTCATCACGCCGGAGGCGCTGAGCAACCCGGACCGGCTCGCCGAGGTCCGGGAGCTGAAGCCGGCGCTGGTGGCGATCGACGAGGCGCACTGCATCTCGGCGTGGGGCCACGACTTCCGCCCGGACTACCTGGCGCTGGGCCACCTGATCGACGGCCTGGGCCGCCCGCCGGTGGTGGCGCTCACCGCCACCGCCTCCCCGCCGGTACGCGACGACATCATCGCCCGGCTGCGGCTGCGCGAGCCCGAGGTGGTGGTCTCCGGGCTGGACCGGCCCAACCTCTTCCTCGAGGTGGCCCACTGCCCCACCGACGACTACCGGTGGCGGCGGCTGATCGCGCTGCTGCGCGACGACGAGCGGCCCGGCATCATCTACGTGCCGACCCGGCGCGCGGCCGAGGAACTGGCCGAGCGGCTCACCGGCGCCGGTTTCCCGGCCGAGTTCTACCACGGCGGCATGCCCACCGCGGCCCGGCACGAGCTGCACGAGGCGTTCCTCGCCGACCGGGTGCCGATCATGGTGGCCACGTCGGCGTTCGGCATGGGCATCGACAAGCCGAACATCGCCTGGGTGGTGCACATGGCGCTGCCCGACTCGCCGGACAGCTACTTCCAGGAGATCGGCCGCGCCGGGCGCGACGGCTCACCGGCCCGGGTGCTGCTGCTGTGGCGCGCCGAGGACGTCGGCCTGCAGCGCTACTTCAGCGGCGGGCTGCCGGACGAAAAGGAGCTGACCGAGCTGGCCGCGGTGCTGCGCGGCAAGGCCCGCAACCGCAAGGAGCTGCGCGAGCTGACCGGGCTCGGCCCGCGCAAACTGGGCCAGTACCTGTCCCTGCTGGAGCAGGTCGGCGCCGCCGAGCCGCGCGCCCGGCAGCGCATCGGCGCGCCCCGGTACGCCCCGGCGGCCGCCGAGTCCGGCCGGGCCGCGCTGGCCGAGGCGGAGCGGCAGCAGACGGTGACCCGGTCGCGTACCGACATGATGCGCGCGTTCGCCGAGACCACCGGGTGCCGGGGCCAGGCCCTGCTGGCGTACTTCGGCGAGCAGATGCACGAGGTCTGCGGGCACTGCGACAACTGCCACGCCGGCACCAGCGTGGCCGGAGACGGCGCGGTCGGGCCGTTCCCCGTGCACAGCCAGGTGCGCCACCCGGAGTGGGGCGCCGGCCTGGTGCTCAGCTACGAGGAGGACCGGATGACTGTGCTCTTCGACGAGGTCGGTTACAAGACGCTCTCCGTGCCCGTGGTGTCCGAACAGGGACTGCTGGAACTCGACTAGCCTGACCCGGGCGCCGCGGCGGCGCCCGTCGACGAACGACGACCACGGCGAAAGGGGCCTGATCGTGATCGAGCAGCCGGCGTACACCCGGTTCGGCGTCTCCGACGAGGAGTGGGGGCTGCTGGTGGGGCTGCCGCAGTCGGTGCTTACCGCGGCGGCCGCCGCCGAGTCCGACGGCACCCGCCGCACCATGGCCGAGAACGCCGCCGGGCTGCAGACCATCGCCGCCGGCCGCGAGTCGGCGAGCCCGCTCGTCGCGGCGGTGGCCGGCGAGATCGTCGACCGGGTCGGCGACCCGGAGACCGGCGCGGAGCTTCCGGTGCTCACGCCGGAGGACCCGAAGGCGATGATCGAGGACGTGCTGGCCCGGGCCGGCCAGGCCGCCGCCCTGCTCGCCGCCCGGGTGGACGAGGGCCAGGCCGGGGCGTACCGGCACTGGCTGGTGGACATCGCCGAGCAGGTGGTGGGCGCGGCCTCCACCGGCGGCATCCTGGGCCTCGGCGGCGACACGGTGACCGACTCGGAGCGGCGGTTCCGGGACCGGCTGGCCCAGGTGCTGAACGACTGAACGGACTGCTAACAGAAGGCTCCCCGGTCCGTCAATGACGGACGTCACGGCCCCACGGGTGTCGCTTTTCGGCCCCGTGGGGCGTCCTGGTTCTAGCAGGTGTGACGAACCACGGGGGTCGGTTGATGGACGGGAAGCTGCGCCGGCAGGTGCTCGACACGGAGGATCTGCCACCACGCGAGCGCTTCGGCATGTGGCTGGACATGATGGCCAGCACCCCGACGCCGCTGCGGGTGCACACCGCGCACGCCGACGACTTCGTCGCGCGGGCCGAGTTCGTCGAGCTGGGCCGGATGCGGCTCATCCGCTACCGCTACCCGTCGGTGGACTGCGTCCGCACGTCGAAGCTGATCCAGCGCTCCGACCCGGACTACTACCTGCTCGCGCTCACGCTCACCGGGACCAGCCAGGCCGACCAGGCGGGGCAGCGGGCGTGCTGCCGCCCCGGCGACCTCACCTTCTACGACTGCTCCCGCCCGCACGAGGTCAGCCACCACGCCGACCCGGCCGGGCCCGCGTACGCCCGCTCGATCGTGGCCCTGATGCCGTACGACGCGCTGCCGCTGCCGCGCCGCCGTCTCGCTCCCCTGTTCGCCGGGCGGATGTCCGGCTCCGAGGGCGTCGGCGGCCTGCTCGCCGACTTCCTCGTCCGGATCACCGCGCACCCCGAGCAGTACCACGCCGCCGACGCCGAGCGGCTGGGCGGGATCGGCCTGGACCTGGTCGCCACGCTGCTCGGCCGCAACCTGGTCTCCGAGGAGGCGGTCCCCACCGAGATCCGGCGGCGCGCCCTGCTCGCCCAGGTGCGCTCGTACGTGGAGCAGCACCTCGGGGACGCCTCGCTGGACCCGGGCCGGATCGCCGACGCGCACCACATCTCGGTGCGCTCGCTGCACCGGCTCTTCGAGGACGAGGAGACCACCGTCGCGGCGTACATCAGGGACGAGCGGCTGGCCCGGTGCCGGCGCGACCTCGCCGACCCGGCGCTGAGCGACCGCTCGATCCAGCTCATCGCCGCCCGCTGGGGGTTCCGGGACAAGGCACACTTCAGCCGCGCCTTCCGGGCCGCGCACGCGGAGACACCGCAGGCATTCCGGGCCCGTCATCTGGAACCGGCACGGATCGTCAACACCACGGCATCCGCAGTCAACTCGGCGCGGACATACTGAACGCAGGGCTGAGACCGCTCCCAGCGGTGGCCCACTGGTATCGGGGGGCCGTGGCGTGGCGTCCGCGGCGGCCCGGCCGCGGGCGGCCGCCCCGGTGGCGGTCTCCCCGCATCCGCGCCGGACGAGGTTTCCGGCCCCGTCGCGCTTCCCCCCAGGACCGACGGGGCCGGTCAGCCGGCCTCCTCCTCCAGCAGCGCCAGCACCGACTTCTCCACCGCCTCGCGCGGCATCTCCGGCTGCACCGGCGCCAGCACCCCGTCGTGGTAGAGGTCGACCACCCGCGGGTCCACGTAGGAGGCCCGCGCCACCGTCGGGGTGTTGCCGAGCAACTCGGCCACCGACCGCATCACCCCGGCCACCGCCCGCTTGCGGGCGGTGGCGGAGCGCTGCGGGCCCACGTTCGCCAGCTCGGCCGCCGCCAGCACGGTGGCGTGCCAGGTACGGAAGTCCTTCGCGGTCATCTCCCCGCCGCTGGCGTCGCGCAGGTAGTCGTTCACCTCGTCGCTGCGCACGTCGCGCCAGGACCGGCCGTCCCAGTAGCCGAACAGCCGCTCCTGGGCCCGCCGCCGCCGGCGCAGGTTGAGCAGCACCCGGCACAGCTCCGCGTCCTCGATCCGGCGGACCTGCTCGATGCCGCCCTTGGCGGGGAACTCGAAGACCACGCACCCGCCCCGGGAGCGGGTGTGCTCGGGGCGCAGCGTGGCCACCCCGAAGGTCGGGTCGTCGCCGGTGGCGTACTGGTCGCTGCCGACCCGGAAGGCGCCCATGTCGAGCAGCCGGGCGACGGTGGCGAGCACCCGCTCCCGGCGCAGGCCGCGCAGCGCCAGGTCCTGCGTGACCCGGTCCCGCAGCGCGGGCAGCCGGTGGGCCACCTCCAGCACGTGGTCGAACTTCGCCTCGTCGCGCTTGCGCCGCCAGCCCGGGTGGTAGAGGTACTGCTTGCGGCCCGCCGCGTCGATGCCGGTGGCCTGGATGTGGCCGTTCGGGTACGGCGAGATCCACACGTCCTGCCAGGCGGGCGGGATGACCAGCTCGCGCAGCCGGGCCAGCTCCCCGGCGTCGCGCACCGGCTCGCCGGCCGGGTCGAGGAACAGCCAGCCCTTGCCGCGCCGCCGGCGCGCGTACCCCGGCCGGCCCGGATCGCTACGCCGCAACCGCACCGGATACCCGTTCCACGTCGGCCACCGCGGCCACCACCTCGTCGATCCCGATGGCATTCAATGTCGGGTGGCTTCCTACCCCGCGTGACCCGGTCGAATCCGGGTTGACGTGCGTGGGCTCGATCGCACCGAGGGCGCGGTGGCGAGGCCGGTCCGCCGGTGGCCCCCAGTGCGCCGCCGGCACCGGCCCGAACAGCACCACCGAGGCGGTGCCGTAGCCGGTGGCCAGGTGCGCCACTCCGGTGTCCCCGCTGACCACCAGCCGCGCGCCCGCGACGAGCGCGGCCAGCTCGGCCAGCCCGGTCCGGCCGGCCAGCACCGCCTCCGGCGGCAGCCCCCCGTCGCGGGCGACCCGCTCGGCCAGCGCCCGCTCGCCGGCAGATCCGGTCACCGCCACCCGGTGACCGCGCGCGGTCAGCTCCCGGGCCAGCCCGGCGAACCGCCGCGCCGGCCAGCGCTTCGCCGGGATCTTGCTGCCCGGGTGCAGCAGCGTCAACCCGGCCGGTACGCCGCCCGCCGCCGGACGGCGCAGCGCGAGGTCTCCCGGGTCGGCCGGCAGGCCGTACGCGTGCAGCAGGCGGCACCAGCGGCGCACCTCGTGCTCGTCGTCGTCCCAGGCCGGGCCGTCCGGGTGCCCGGCGTCCGGGTTGCGGTGGGCGAGCAGCCGGCCGGGGCGTACGGCGGCCAGCGCCCGGTGCGACTGCGGCCCCCGGCCGTGCAGGTTGACCGCCACCTCCGGCGGCGGTCCGGTCCACGCGATCCGGTCCGGTCCGGTGGTGGGCAGTACCCGGTCGACCGCCCCGGTCAGCTCCGCCAGCGGCGCCAGCCAGTCCGGCGCGGCGAGCACCAGTTCCCGGCCCGGCAGGCCGGCGCGCAGGCCACGCAACGCCGGCACGGCGGTGACCAGGTCGCCGACGCCGAGAGCCCGCAGCACCAGGATCACGGGTACGAGGACTCCTGCGCGGCGCACACCACCATCTCGCGTACCGCGCAGCCGGCCGGCTGGGAGAGTGCGAACATGACCGCGGCGGCGGTGTCGGACGGCTCGTTGAGCACCGCGTCCGGGCCGGGGCGGTACTGCGCGTCCCGCTCGTCGAAGAACGCGGTCCGCATCCCGCCCGGGATCAGCAGCGTCACGCCCACAGTGCCGGCCAGCTCGGCGGCGAGCGCCCGGGTGAAGCCCACCACCCCGAACTTCGCCGCGCAGTACGCCGTCGCGTCGCTCACCGCCTTCACGCCCAGCGTCGAGGCCACCGTGACGATGTTGCCGCGGGACACCTCCAGCCAGGGCAGCGCGGCCCGGATCACCGCGGCCGTGGCGAGCAGGTCCACAGTGACGATCCGTTCCCAGGTCTCCGCCGGGATGTCGGCCAGCTTCCCCGGCACGTCCATGCCGGCGGCGGTGACCACGGCGTCCAGCCCGCCGGAGCGTTCCGCGAGATCGCGCGTGGCGGCCTCGGCGGCTCGGGTGTCGGCCAGGTCGCACTCGGCCCAGGGCACACCGTCGGCGGGACGCTGCCGGTCCAGCACCAGCGGGCGTCCACCGGAGCGGGCCACCGCGGCGACCACCGCCGCGCCGAGCCCGCTCGACCCGCCGGTGACCAGGACCGCGGGCCCGGCGCCGGGGGCGGGGGCGTTCATGCCGCCGCCCGCGCGACCGCGCCGGATCGGATGCGTCGCTCGTTCATCGTGCTCCCTTCGCCGTGGACCGGACCACCGTCTGCGCGACGGCCTCCGCCGGGTCGAGCGTCGGGGCCGGCCAGCCGCCGCTGCCCCGTCCCGCCCGCGCGGCAGCGATCATGTCGGTGGTCGAGCGCCCGTCGAGGTACGGCACCACCACCGTGTGCCCGCCCCAGCGGGCCAGGATCTCCGACTCGGGCAACGTCTCGGCGCCGCCGCCGCTGGCGTAGTCGCCGCCCTTGACCCAGATGTCCGGACGCAGCCAGGACAGCGCCGCCTCCGGGGTCGGCTCGTCGAAGATCAGCACCGCGTCGACGCAGCCGAGCGCGGCGAGCAGCCGGCCCCGGTCGCCCTGCGGCACGACCGGGCGCTCCGGTCCCTTGAGCCCGGCCACGCTGGCGTCGGAGTTGAGGCAGACCACCAGGCAGTCGCCGAGTTGCCGGGCCGCCTGGAGCGTCGCCACGTGCCCGGCGTGCAGCAGGTCGAAGCAGCCGCCGGTGGCGACCACGGTGCCGCCGGCCGCGCGTACCCGGGCCACCACCTCACCGGCCGCCCCGGCGCCGACCCGGTCGCCGCCGCCGGTGACCACCGCCGGGGCCACCGCCCGTACCGGGGCCGGCAGCGCGGCGGCCACGCCGCCCCCGGCCACGTACGCGGACGCCTGCGCGACCGCCTCCTGCACCGCCTCGGAGACCAGCGCCCCACGGGCCAGCGCGAGCGTCGCGGTGGACGCGAAGCGGTCCCCCGCCCCGCAGGTGTCCCCCTCGGCCGGTGGCGCCGGCACCACCAGGGGCGTGGATCCGGCGTGACAGAGCAGCGCGCCGTCCCCGCCGAGCGTCACCGCGACCGCGCGCGCCTGCCAGCGGCGGCGCAGCGCCTGCGCGCTGCGGGACGCGGCCGCGAGGCGGGACCCGCCCGGCGGCGTCTTGGCCAGGTCGCGGGCCTCCGGCTCGTTCGGGGTGGCCAGGTGCACCCCGGGTACGGCTGCCGGTCCGCGTGGATGCGGGTCCCAGACCACCGGCGCCCGGGTGGCGGCCAGCGCGGCGCGCAGCGCGGGATGCCCGGCCACGCCCCGGCCGTAGTCGCTCACCAGCACGGCGGACGCGTCGGCGATCAGCCGCAGCACGGCGTCGCTGGGCTGACCGGGCACACCGGCCGCGCCGCCCCGGTCGTGGCGCAGCAGCACCCGGCCGCGTACCCGCAGCCGGACCTTCTCCGGGGTGGCGCCGGCCAGCGGCAGCGCGTACAACCGCACTCCCGCGGCGGCGAGCAGCGTGCCGAGCCGGGCCCCGCCGGCGTCGTCGGCGACCGCTGTGACCAGCGCGACCTCGGCGCCCTGGGCGGCCGCGAACACCGCGGCCAGGCCGGCGCCGCCGGGACGGTCGACGGAGGAGGTCTCGTCCAGCACCGGCACCGGGGAGTCCGGGCAGAGCCGGTTCACCAGACCCTCGACGTCGCGGTCCAGAAGCGTGTCCCCGAGCACCACCACCGGCCCCCTCATGCCCGGCCTCCCGGTCCGGCGGGCGCCGCCGGGTCCGGGTCGCCGAGCACCACCTCGACGCCGGTACGCACCGGTTCGGCCGGCGCCGGGGCGGCGAGCGCCGCCGGCAGCGCCCGTTCGACGTACTCGCAGAGCACGTGCGAGGCCACCAGATGCAGCTCCTGCACCACCTGCCCGTCCGGCGAGTCGATCGCCAGGTGCTCGTGGCAGAGGTCGGCGAGGGGGTTGGGCGCGGGGCCGGTGAAGGCCCAGGTGCGCAGGCCGGTCTGGTGGGCGGCGTGGGCGGCGGTGAGGAGGTTGGTGCTGGTGCCGCTGGTGGTGAGAAGCAGGAGGATGTCGTGGGGTCGGCCGTGGGCGCGGACCTGTCGGGCGAAGGTTTCGTCGTATCCGTAGTCGTTGGCGATGGCGGTGAGGGCGCTGGTTTCGGCGTGGAGGGCGATGGCGGACAGGGGTTGGCGGTCGTGGCGGAGTTTGCCGACGAGTTCGGCGGTGAGGTGCTGGGCTTCGGCGGCGCTGCCGCCGTTGCCGGCCACCAGCAGCCGCCCGCCGGCGGCGAGCCGCTGCGCCAGATCCTCACCCCAGCGGGCCAGCATCCGCTCCGACTCCCGCAGCGGCAGCAGCGCGGCGGCCAGCAGCGCCAGATGGTCCTCCAGCAGCGTGCCGCCGGCGGCCGGCGGGGTCGCCGTCATCAGGCGACCACCCGGGTGGGACGGCCGACGCTGGCCACCTCGCCGTACAACTCGGTGAGGCGGTCGGCGGTGGTGGCCCACGAGTAGCGGGTGCGCGCCCGCTCCAGCGCCGCGGTGGCGTAGGCGAACCGGCGGATCCGGTCACCGAGCAGGCCCCGGATCGCCGCGCCGAGCGCCGCCGGATCGCGGGCCGGCACCAGGTCGCCGGTGCGACCGGGCACCACCGTGTCGATGAGCCCGCCGACCGCGGTGCCGACCACCGGCACGCCGCACGCCATCGCCTCCAGCGGGGTGAGCCCGAACGGCTCGTACCAGGGTGCGGCGACGAGCACGTCGGCGGACCGGTACCAGCGGCCCATCTCCTCCCGGGGGACCGCGCCGACCAGCCGCACCCGGTCTGCGACGCCGAGCGAGCGGGCCAGCGTCCGCAGGCGCAGCGCGTACGGGTCGGTCTCCAGCAGCCCGGCCGGCGGGCCGCCGACCACCACGCACTCGGCGTCCGGCACCTCGGCGACGGCCCGGATGACGTCCTGGAAGCCCTTGCGCTCGACCAGCCGGCCGACGGTGAGGATGCGGGCCCGGCCGCCGTCACGGTCGGCGACCGGGCCGAGCGGGGCGAACGTGGACAGGTTCACCCCCGACGGCACGACTGTCATCCGGGAGCGGGGCACACCCATCCGGACCAGCTCGGCGACCTCGTCCTGGCACTGGGCGACCACCCGGTCCACCGAGCGGCCCAGCTTCCGCTCGTGCTCGACCCGGCCCGGCGGGCTGGTGTCCTGCGCGCCCTGGTGGCGGCGCTTGACGGTGCCGAGCGCGTGGTAGGTCTGCACCACCGGCACGCCCGCGCGGCGGGCCGCGGCGAGCCCGGCCAGCCCGCTCATCCAGAAGTGCGCGTGCACCACCTCGGGCTGCCAGTCGCCGGTGCGCCACCGGTCGGCCAGCCAGTTGCCGAACGCCGGCATGTACGGCAGCAGGTCGTCCTTGGCCACCGGCTCGGCCGGCCCGGCCGGTACGTGCACCACCTCGTACCCGTCCGGGGCCCGCACGCTCACCGGCAGGTCCACCGCGTCGAGCCGGGTGTAGACCCGTACGTCGTGACCGGCGGCCGCGAGCGCGGCGGAGAGCTCCGCGACATGCGTGTTCTGGCCACCGGCGTCCTCCCCGCCGAGGACGGCGAGCGGGCTGGCGTGCTCCGAGATCATCGCGATGCGCATACTTCCTCCTCCAGCAGCCGGTCCCAGTCGGCGAGGAAACGCTCCAGGCCGTAGCGGCCCCGGGCGGCGGCCCGCGCCGCGGCGCCCGCCCGGCGGGCGGACTCCCTGTCGTCCAGCAGGCCACGGGCGGCCTCGACGAGCGTGTCGACCCGGGTGGACAGCGCGCCCGCCTCCGGCGGGACGGCTTCCACCGCTTCGGTGGTGGCCAGCGCCACCACCGGCATGCCCATGGTCATGGCCTCGACGAGGCTGAGGCCCAGTGAGGTCCAGCGGCACAGGTGCAGGTAGGCGCGCCGCTTGGCGAGTTCGGCGTGCATGGCGTGCTGGGGTACGTCGTCGTGGCTGGTCAGCCGGTCCTCGGGCAGTCCGAGGTGGGCGGCGAGACCGGCCACCTTCATGCCGTAGACGTCGAGCGGGGCGAGCGCGGCGAACCGGGCGAGCAGGTCGGTGCCGGTGACTCGCCAGCGGCGTACCGGCTCGTTGATGACCACGGCGAGGCGGTCGAGTTCGCCGGTCCACTCGACGGCGGGCGGTACGACGCCGTGGTCGACCACTGTGGTGCGGGTGCCGCCGTTGTCCCAGAACAGCTCGTTGAACGCGGTGACGTGGGTGAGCAGCAGGTCGTCGCGGTCGGCCATGGGATGACGGGTGTTCGGCACGTCGCCTTTCGGCGTGTTGTGCTCGACGTAGATCGCCGGGACGTCGCGTCCGGGGCGGCGGCCGAGCCACTCGGCGGCCAGGTCGAGTTCCTCCGGGCGCTGCAGGATCACCAGGTCCACGTCGGCGCCGCGCAGGTCTTCCGGCGTGACCTCGACCGCGCTGTCCGGCCACGGGTAGGTGCGCGCCCGGCCCAGCCCGTACGGGCCCCGGTCCGGCGTCACCGGCACCAGGTAGCGGTGCTTGCCGTGCACGAAGGACGTCGTCCACGACCCGTGGACGTGCCACAGCAGGATGTTCATCCGACCACCCCGCCCGCCACCGGCGCCGGCACGCCGAGCAGCCGCAACGCCTCCAGCACCCGGCCCGGCTCGACCGCCGACAGGCACGGGTGCCCGGGGACCGGGCAGACGGTGGCGCGGGTGTCCCGGCAGGGCGCCGCCGCGTCACCGAGGCGCACTGTCGGCACCCGGTAGGGCCCCCACTGCCCGAACGGCACCGTGGGCGCGAACAGGCTCACCACCGGCACGCCGAGCGCGGCGGCCAGGTGCGCGGGGCCGGTGTTGCCGACCACCAGCGCGCCGGCGCCGGCGACCACAGCGGCCAGCTCCGCCAGCCCGGTACGCCCGCCGAGGTCGACGCCGCCCGCCGCCGCGACCCGGGCGGTCAGCTCCCGCTCGTCCGGCCCGCCGGTGACCACCACCCGGTGACCGGCCGCGCCGAGCACCCGGACCACTCGCGTGGCCAGTTCCTCCGGGCAGGCGCGGGTCTCCACCGAGGACCCGGGATGCAGCACCACGTAGCCGGGCGCCCCGGCCTCGGCCGCGGGCGGCGGAAGCCGGTCGGAGCGGATGCGCAGGGCGGGTTCGTCGTGGCCGGGCAGCGCGAATCCGGCAGCGGCGGCGAGGGACAGGGCGCGTTCCGGTTCGGGTACGCCGGCCGGGACGCGGTGGCGCACGTCGAGCAGGCTGCCCGGGTAGTCGTCGCTGATCGCGCTGATCCGGGGCACCCCGGCCAGGCGCAGCAGCAGCGCCAGCGGCAGCGCGGACTGGTGGAAGGAGGTGAAGACGACGGCTTCGTCGGCGCGTACGGCCGCGAGCCGGTCGGTGAGCGCACGCATGTCGCCCGGGTCGACGGGTGGGGCGGGCGCGTCGATCCACGGCAGCGGCGCTTCGATGATCTCGTCCACGCCGGGCAGCAGTTCGGCCGCCGCCCGGCCGCGTGGCCCGCACAGCAGCACCACCCGCTGCGCGCCGGCCGCCACCGCGCGGATGCCGGGACCGGTCACCAGCACGTCACCGGCGGCGTCGCTGCGGACCACGAGGACCGTGCCCCGGCGGTTACGGCCCGCGCGTTGCGGCGCGGCCGTGAGGCGCATCCTGGCCAGCACTGTGCTCACCGCGTCCGGCAGGTCGGCGGCGACGGTCGGCGCGGCGGCCACCTCGGCGGCCCGGGTGGCCGGCGTGGGCACCATGATCGTGGCAGCGCCGGCCGCCGCGGCGGCGGCCGTGTCCGCGCCGATGTCGCCGATCAGCACGCACCGGGTCGGTGTGGTGCCGAGCGCGCGGGCTGCCTCGTGTACGAGCCCGGGCGCCGGCTTGCGGCAGGCGCACCCGTCGGCTTCCGCGTGCGGGCAGATCGCCCAGTGGTCGAAGGGCCCGAGCAGTTCCTCCACCCGGGCGTTGACCAGCCTCAGCTCGTCCGCGGTGAAGCAGCCGCGGGCCAGGCCGGACTGGTTGGTCACCACGGCGAGCCGCAACCCGGCCGCCCGCAACCGGTCCAGCGCCTCCCGGGCGCCCGGCACCGGCCGTACCTTCTCCGGGTCGCCGTTGTACGGCACGTCCTCGATCAGCGTGCCGTCCCGGTCCAGCAGCACCGCGTCGTAGAGGCCGGACGGGAACCGGTCAGCACCCGGGTCAACCCGGGCTGACCTGCACTGATCCCGCTCCTGGTCCCGTCGCACGGGCGGCGGGTTCCCGAGCCCCCGAGGAGTAAACGTCGACGTCGGTGCCAGGCGCGCCCCGCCGGTGCCGGCGCACACGTTGCCACGACCGTTCCGGTCCGGCGATACCCGCCGCCCCCGAGAAGCTAACCCGCATCGCCGTTAGCGGCGGCCCGGGGCGGGGTACCGGTTGGTGATGGCGGTTGTGGAGAAAGTGATCGACGCGCCTCCGGAGCAGGTCTTCGAGGTGCTCGCGGACGGGTGGACGTACAGCGACTGGGTGGTGGGCACCGTGCACGTGCGGGACGTGGACGACACGTGGCCCCGGGTCGGCAGCAACCTGCACCACCGGGCCGGGCCCTGGCCGTTCTCGCTGCAGGACAAGTCCACCGTGCTGGAGTGCCAGGCGCCGCACCGGCTCGTGCTGCGCGCCGGGTTGTGGCCGGCCGGCGAGGCGACAGTGGCGTTCGCTCTGGAACCGCTGGAGGACGGCCGGACCCGGGTGACCATCGGCGAGGACTTCGCCGCCGGGCCGCTGCGATGGGTCCGGACCAAGCTCAACGACCTGGTGCTGCATCTTCGCAACCGGGAGACGCTGGCCCGGCTGTCCGACATCGCGACCCGGCAGAAGCCGGAGCGGGATCGATCCCTCGGCGGGGCGTCTGTGCGGCCGCCGCACGGCCCACTGGATACCCTCTCAGATGAACCTGTCCGCTGACCGAGGATGTCCGTGATGATCGAACCCGTGCAGTTACCCTCCCCGTGGGGGGATGCGCGCCTGACCGTCGTCGTTCCGACCTACAACGAGGCGGGCAACCTCCCGGTGCTGGTCGAGCGCCTGCTCGCGCTGCCTCTGCCGGGGCTGAAGGTGCTGGTCGCGGACGACAACTCCCCGGACGGCACCGGTGAGGTCGCCGACAAGCTGGCCATCGAGCACCCGGACCGGGTGACGGTGGTGCACCGCCCGGGCAAGGAGGGTCTCGGCCGGGCGTACGTGGACGGCATCGGCCGGGCGCTCGACGACGGCGCGGACTTCGTCGCCCAGATGGACGCCGACCTGTCGCACCCGCCGGAGGCGCTGCCCGGCATGCTCGGCGCGCTGCTGTCCACGCAGGCTTCGGTGGTCATCGGCTCGCGGTACGTGCCCGGCGGTGAGCTGGACGAGAACTGGCCGCTGTACCGGCGCGCGCTCAGCGGCTGGGCCAACCTGTACGTGCACACGCTGCTGCGCGTGCGCATCCGTGACCTGACCGCCGGCTTCAAGATCTGGCAGGCCGAGGCGCTGCGCGCGATCGGGCTCGACCGGGTCCAGTCGAACGGCTACAGCTTCCAGGTGGAGATGCACTACCTCGCCACCAAGCTGGGCCACACCATCCTGGAGGTGCCGATCCGCTTCGAGGAGCGCCGCGACGGCGACTCGAAGATGACCACCGCCACCAAGATCGAGAGCGCGTTGATGCCGTTCAAGCTGCGCAGCCGGCACCGCAACCTCGACTCCTGATCCGCCCTGCCCTGCCGCGCGCCCGCAACGCGCCCTCACGCCGCTGTCACGGCGCGTGAGGGCGCGCTCGCCCCGCCATGTCCCGCACCCCGCGCCTTTGCTCTGCCGCCACCGGCGCAGCACCGCGTTGACCTGGGGCGCTCTCCCGGCGCCACGGCCCCACCCCAGGCGCAATCAAGCACGCCGCGTAACCAACCCCGCATGCCTCACCGCTCCACCTCGCCACCCCGCCACCCCGCCACCCCGCCACAGGCGCGATCTTGCAGTTTGGTGCCCGGCAAAGCCTGGCAAAACCGGCACCCCTCGGGCGCCAACTGCAAGATCGCGCGGGACGGTGCCGCTTCCCGCCCTCATCTCGCCAAGTGAGATCAGCAACCCGCATCCCGGGAACTGGCGCAGATCTTGGTACGAAACGGCCCTCATGGGGGCCGTTTCGTACCAAGATCTGCGGGCCGCGCCTGTGCCCGGTGACGTACTGACTGCGGTTAGGTGCCTGATCGTCGCGCGGTGTGTCAAGGGAGTGTTCGGCCAGCCTGCCCGTGCCGGGTCGCCGTGTTCCGAGGGGCGAGACCGCCCCTCGCCAGCCGCCACGCCGCACGCCCACCCGCCTGTCGGTGGGTGAGCTTCCGGTGCCAGGCGTCCTGCGGTTGGCGGGTCGGGCGGTCAGCCGCAATGGGTGCGACCGGAGGTCAGCCAGGGCGAGCGGACGTCGGCGGAGGTCAGCCGCAGCGGGTGCGCTGACGCGGGCCGGACCCCACTGCCGCGAGGGCGCGGAGGACGGCAGCGGCGAGGGTGGTGCCGCGCAGACGCGGTCAGCGGTAGACGGCGCGGTGGGCGGCGGCGATCGTGCGGGCGTACACCGCGCCGGTGACGGCCCGGTCGCGGGCCAGCGCGGCCCGCGCCGCGTTCGCCCCCGGCGCGCCGTGCACACCGCCGCCGGGGTGGGCGGAGGCGCTGGCCAGGTAGAGCCGGTCCACCGGGGTGTCGGCGCGGCCCAGGCCGGGGATCGGCCGCAGGAACAACTGCTGGTACGCGGCGGCAGTGCCACCGCCGAGCGCGCCGCCCACCAGGCTCGGCTCGGCGGCCTCCAGGTCGGCCGGGGCGGCCACGTGCCGCCCGACGACCGAGGCCCGGAAGCCCGGCGCCGCCTCCTCCAGCACCTCCTCCATCCGCTCCACGTGCCCCGCGACGTCCTCGGCCCGCCAGTCCCGGCGGAACGGCAGGTGCGTGTAGGACCAGAGCGACTCGGTGCCCGGCGGCGAGTGGCTCGGGTCGGCCACCGACATCTGCCCGACCAGCAGGAACGGGTCCCGGGGCAGTTCTCCGCGGGCCAGTTCGGCCGCGTACGTGGTGAGCCCGTCGAGGTCCGCGCCCAGGTGCACGGTGCCGGCGCCGGCCAGTTCCCGGTTCTTCCACGGCACCGGCGCGGACAGCGCCCAGTCGACCTTGAGCGTGGAGCCGTCCCACTTGAAGTGCGCCAGGTCCTCGACCATCCGGGGCGGCAGCGCCGCCGCGCCGACCAGGTCGAGGAAGAGCGCCGGCGCGGGCACGTCGGCGAGCACCGCGCGGCGGGCCCGCCAGTCGGTTCCCCCGGCGGTACGGACGCCCATCGCGCGGCCCCGGGCGGTGAGCACCCGCTCGACCCGGGCGCCGTACTCGATCCGCCCGCCCCGCTCGACCAGCCGGGCCACCAGCGCGTCGGTGATCCGCTGGGCGCCGCCGACCGGCACCGGCCAGCCCACCTGCTGGCCGAGCATGGCGAGCAGCCAGCCGTACACGCCGGAGCCGGCGTCCTCCGGGGACAGGTCGGTGTGCAGGGCGCAGCCGGCCAGCAGGACCGTGCCGCCCTCGCCCTGGAACAGTTCCGCGCCGAGCTTGCGGACGGGCAGCAGGAGGCGGCGGGCCAGGCGGAGCGCGCCGCCGACCCGGAGTTGCCGCAGCAGGCCCAGCCCGCCGCGTACCGGCGGGAACGGGGTGGTGATGGTCTGCAGCATCGGCTCGGCCACCTGGCGCCAGTCGGCGTACGCGTGCCGCCAGCGCTCCCCGTCGCCGGGCGCGAACGCCTCCAGCGAGGCCGCTGTGGTGTCCAGGTCGCGGTTGACCACGGCGGCCCGGCCGTCCGGAAGCAGGTGCGCCAGCACGTCCGGGGCGTGCGTCCAGGACAGACCGTGCCGTTCCAGGCTCAGCCCGTCCAGGACCGGAGATGCGTACCCGAGCGGGTAGAAGGAGCTGTAGAGGTCGCTGAGGTAACCGGGCGCTGTCACGTACGCGGAGCGGACGGCCCCACCGGGCGCCTCGGTGGCCTCCAGGACGGTGACGTCCCAGCCGGCGTCCACCAGCAGGTTCGCGGCCACCAGCCCGTTGTGCCCGGCTCCGATGACGACGGCGTCGGCGGTCGAGGTCATCGGATCCGCCTACCCGGCCGGTCACCGGGCGAAACGCGTTTGCCCAGCCCAGGCCGGGGCAAGCAGGGCCGCATGTACACGGTTGCGCAGCTCATAGGTGGAGTGTGGGGTGCCGGCGGCGAGGGCGGCGAGCTTGTCGTCCACGATCCGGCGGACGGGTCGCCGGTGACCCGGACGCCGGTGGCGACCGCCGACGAGGTGGCCAAGGCGGTGGAGGCGGCCCGGGGCGTGGCGGCGGAATGGGCCGCGACCCCGACCGCGGAGCGGGCCGCGGCGCTGCACCGGGCCGCGGACGCGGTCGAGGCGGCGGCCGGAGATCTGGCCGAGGCGACCACCGCGGAGATGGGCAAGCCCCTGGAGGACGCGCGGGGCGGGGTGGCGGCGGGCATCGGCACGCTGCGACAGTACGCCGAACTGGCGCCGGTCCGGGGCGGCCGGACGCTGCACGGCGCGCACGACGCGCTGGACTTCATGGCCCCCGAGCCACGCGGCGTGGTCGCCGCGATCACCCCGTGGAACGACCCGGTGGCGGTGTCGTGCGGCCTGCTCGGCGCGGCCCTGGTCACCGGCAACGTGGTGGTCCACAAGCCGAGCGAGCGCACCCCGGCCACCGGCTGGCTGCTCGCCCGCGCGCTGGACTCGGCGTTGCCGGCCGGGGTGCTGTCGCTGCTCAGCGGCGGCGGCGAGGTGGGGGCCGCGCTGTCCGGGCAGGACGTCGACGTCGTCGCCCACGTCGGTTCCACTGCGACCGGCCGGGCGATCGCCGCCGCGGGCGCCCGTACCGGCGCGAAGGTGCTGCTGGAGAACGGCGGCAGCGACCCGCTGGTGGTGGACGCGGACGTCGACCCGGTCTGGGCGGCCGAGCAGGCGGCGCTCGGGTGCTTCGCCAACGCCGGTCAGATCTGCGTGGCGGTGGAACGCGTCTACGTGCACCGGGACGTCGCCGAGGGCTTCCTGGACGCGCTCGTGGCGCGCGCCGAGGCGCTCACCGTGGGCCCCGGCCGTGACCCGGAAACGCAGCTCGGCCCGCTGGTGGACCGGCGGCACCGGGACCACGTGCACGGGCAGGTGACGGCCGCGCTCGCCGACGGCGCCCGGGTACGCGCCGGCGGTGTGCTGCCGGAGGGGCCGGGCGCGTTCTACCCGGCGACAGTGGTCGAGGGGTGCCGGCACGACATGGCGCTGGTCCGCGAGGAGACGTTCGGGCCGGTCGCCGCGGTGGTGGTGGTCGACTCGTTCAGCGAGGGGCTGCGCTGCGCGGCCGACTCCCCGTACGGCCTGGCCGCCACCGTGCTGACCGGCTCGATGAGCCACGCCCAGCGCGCCTGGCGGGAACTGCCGGTCGGCACCGTGAAGATCAATTCGGTGTTCGGCGGGGCACCGGGGGGCGCGGCCCAGCCGCGCCGGGGCAGCGGTCAGGGCTTCGGGTACGGCCCGGAACTGCTGGACGAGTTCAGCACCGTCAAGGCGGTGCACCTTCAGGCGCCGGGCGGCGGCCACTGGTGAGACGGCACGACACGAGCCCGGGACCGAGGCGGTCCCGGGCTCGACGCGTACCCCCAGGGGTCAGCGACCCCCGCGGGCCTTGCGGGTCGCGTTGTTGTTTGCCTTCTCGATCGCCTTGACCAGTTCCGGCTTGGTCATCCGGGACCGGCCGCGCACGTCCAGTTTCTTCGCCACCTCCATGAGGTGGTCCTTGCTGGCGTTGGCGTCCACCCCGCCGGCCGTCGGCGCGCGCCGGGCCGGGCCGCCGCCTTCGGCCTGCTCGTCGCTGGGCCCCTTGCGGCCCTTGGGCTCCCAGTGGTCGCCCACCTTCTCGAACTCGTGCTTGACCGCGGCGAAGGCGGTGCGGTGCGCCCGCTCCCCCTCGCCGTACGTCTCGACCGCCGAGTCGTGCGTCTTCTCCCAGGTCCGCTGCGCCTTCGCCGGGGAGCGCCGCAGCGTGCTGGGCAGTACCTCGCGCCCGGGCATCTCGTCCTCCTCCTGGAGTCTCGATCGGCTGCCTGGTGTGGTTCCCTCCCGTCCGGCGGGCAAACCGGCGCCCCGGTTTGTCGATTTCCCCCCGGGGGTACCGCCCGGCCACGCCCGGTGGCGGAGCCTGGAGGAGGCGGACATGACCGTGACGACACCACAGACGGTCGGCGGCCGGACGCGGTCCCGTCTCCCCCGCCGGATCCGCCAGCTCAACTGGCGTACCTGGCGGGGCGTGCTGGTGCGCAGCGGCAAGGGTTTCGTCACCGACAACTGCGCCGACTGGGCGGCGGCGCTCACCTACTACGGGGTGCTGGCGCTGTTCCCGTCCACGATCGTGGTGGTGGCGCTGGTCGGCCTGGTCTCCGACGGCCCGCGCACCGTCGACACCGTGATCGACCTGGCCGGGGAGATCGGCGCCGGCTCGGTGGTCGGCAACGACGCGTTCGTGGGTGTGGTGCGCAACGTGGTCGAGCAGCAGGGCTCGGCGAAGGTGCTGCTCAGCTTCGGTCTGCTCGGCGCGCTCTGGTCCGCGTCCGGGTTCATCGGCGCGTTCACCCGCGCCTCCAACGCGATCTACGGGGTGCGGGAGGGCCGTCCGTTCTACCGCCTGCGCCCGTTGCAGATCGGCATGGCCGCGGTGACGATCGTGCTGCTCGCGGTGGTGGCCACGGGGTTGATCGTCAGCGGCCCGGTCACCGACGCGGTGGGTGACCTGCTGCACGCCGGCGCGGTGGCCCGCACCACGTGGTCGGTGGCGAAGTGGCCGCTGCTCGCCGTGGTCGCCATGACGCTGCTGTCGCTGCTGTTCTGGATCGCGCCGAACGTGCAGCAGCCGCGGTTCCGCTGGCTCACCCCGGGCGGCGCGCTGGCGCTCGTGGCCTGGGTGCTCGCGTCCTTCGGCTTCGGCCTGTACGTGGCCAACTTCGGCTCGTACGACGTCACCTACGGCAGTCTCGGCGCGGTCATCGCGTTCCTGGTGTGGCTCTACCTGTCCAACTGCGCGTTGATGCTCGGCGTGCAGGTCAACGCCGAGCTGCAGCGCGGGCGGGCGATGCAGGCCGGCGTCGAGGACCCGGACGACCCGGTGCTGCCGCCGCGCGCCCCGGCCGACGACGAGAAGGCGGACGGGCAGCGGCCGGCCGACCGGTTGCCGCCCGGATGACCGGCTCTCCCGGCCGGCGCCGGTTTACCGGCGGTCCCCCGGGGCATCTCCCAAGGCATGGAACGTGGCAGCAGCAAGCACTCGCCCAGGGTCGACGACCAGATGAGCAGCGAGGTCAGCGGTCTCGTCCAGAGCGCCGGCACCGGCGGTTCGCGGGCCGAGGAGTTCCGGATCCCGGAGCCCGCCGGCGAGGACCAGCCGGAGGCCACCACGGCGCCGGCCGGGGAGCTGCGCAGCGGCACGCCGCAGGGCATGAGCTCCGAGGACGTCGAGGCGCGCAGCCGTCTGGGGCGGTTCATCACGATGACCGCCCTGCCCGGCGACCGGGAGGCGCTGCTGGCGAACGCGCGGGAGAACGAGGCGCCGACGGACATCGTCGCCGCCCTGGAGACCCTGCCCGCGGACGCCCACTACCAGACGATCTCCGAGGTGTGGGCCGCACTCGGGCACAGGAACGAGACGACGCGCTGGTGAGCGGGCCGGCCCACGGCCCGTACGAGACACACACCGGCGGAACAGGAGGAACCCCGACATGAGTGGCGTTACCGAGCACGTGGACGTGGACGTCCCGATCCGGACCGCGTACGACCAGTGGACCCAGTTCGAGGAGTTCCCCCACTTCATGGACGGCGTGCAGGAGGTGCGGCAGCTCTCCGACACGATGACCCACTGGACCGTCGAGATCGCGGGCGTGAAGCGCGAGTTCGACGCCGAGATCACCGAGCAGCTGCCGGACGAGCGGGTGGCCTGGCGCTCCACCGGGGGCACCCAGCAGGCGGGCGTGGTGACCTTCCACCGCCTCGACGAGGGGCACACCCGGGTCACGCTGCAGATGGAGTTCGAGCCGCACGGCGCGGTCGAGCAGGCCGGCGACAAGCTCGGCGTGGTCGACCGGCGCGCCAAGGGCGACCTGGAGCGGTTCAAGCAGTTCATCGAGCGGCGCGGTCAGGAGACGGGCGCCTGGCGCGGTGCGGTCGACCGGCCCATCCCCTGAGGCAACCTCCCCCGCCCTCAGCGGTCCAACGCGGCAGCCAGCGCCTCGGGCCGGCTGAGGGCCAGCAGATGCCCGCCGGGCAGGCGCTCGGGCGTGACGCCGAGCCGCTGCTGGGCCACCCGGGTCTGGAACTCGGCCGGGAAGAACCTGTCCGCGCCGCCGCTCAGGACCTCGGTCGGCACGTCGGGCCACGCATCAAGCGGCCAGGGCTGCGCGAACGGCGTGCCCGACTGCGGTGACCCACCCGCCATGGCCTGGTCGGTGATGTCCTGCGGCACGTCGTGGAAGAAGTACACCAGCGGATCGAACGGCCCGTCGGGAGAGCGGCCCTCGCGCCTGTCGCACTCCCGGCGGGCCTGGTCCTGCCCGGTGTTGGTCCACCAGTCGCCGCCGGTCTCACCGGGCGCCGGGATCATCGCGTTGACCAGGACCAGCCGTGAGACCGGCAGCCGACTGCAGACCAGTGGCGCGGTCAGGCCGCCCATCGACTGGGCCACCACCACCAGGTCCCCGCGGTCACCGGCCGCCTCGACCACTGTTTCCGCGTACTCCGGCAGTCCCGCGCTGTCGTCCGCGGCCGGGAGGTCGACGGCGATCGCCTCGTGGCCGCGCTGCTCCAGCAGGGGAACCAGGCGGTGCCAGTACCAGGCGTCGCCGCCGGCTCCCGGGATCAGGATGTACGCCGTCACGGTGCGAATTTAGCACCAGAGAGTGCTGTAGCGATACCATCAGCGGATGGCGCGCGCATACGACGATCCCTGCGGCCTGGCCCGGGCGCTCAACCTGGTCGGCGACAGATGGGCGTTGCTGATCGTCCGTGAGTTGCTGCTCGGACCGAAGCGCTTCACCGACCTGCGGCGCGGCCTGCCCGGCGCCAGTCAGAGCATGCTCACCGCCCGGCTCGCCGAGTTGGAGGAGGCGGGAGTGGTGCGCCGGCGGCGTCTCGGGCCACCGGCGGGCGTCCGGGCGTACGAGCTGACCGAATGGGGGCGGGACCTCGAACCCGCCCTGCTGGGGCTGGCCAGGTGGGGCAGCCGGGGTCCGCTGACCTCGTCGGCGCAGCTGAGCGTCGACGCGCTGGCCCTCGCCATGAAGACCACCTTCGACCCGGCCGCGGCGCGCGACTTCGCCGTACGGTGTCAGCTTCTTCTCGACGGCGACAGCCTGCTCGTCACCGTCGAGGACGGACGCGTCGACGTGGTACGCGCCGACGCCGCCGATCCCGACCTGGTGATCCGGGCCGGCGCCGGGACCTTCCGCTCGCTCATCTTCGGTGGCGTGCCGCTGCATGCCGCCGACGTCGTCGTCCGGGGCGACGGCGAGGTCGCGGCCCGCCTGCTGCGGCTGTTCCGGCGCCCCACGCCGACCGATGGCCCACAGTGACGAAGCGAATGCTTTCAGCTACCTCTCAGGTGGCGTTGGTAGTCTCCCGGCGCGGCGTGATCCATTATGGACGCCGTTGATCTCGTTGCGCACAAGGGTTCCAGGTGAATCTCTCCCCGGATCCCGGGTGCCGCACGTCCGGTGGCCGTCAAGGGAGATGTTCGTGGTGTTCAAGAGGATGCTGGGCGCGTTCGGGGTGGGCGGCCCCGCTGTCGACACGGTCCTGGCCAATCCGGGTACCCGCCCGGGGCTGATGCTGGGCGGGCAGGTGAACCTGACCGGCGGCAGCCACGACGTGGAGATCGACCACATCACCGTCGGGCTGGTCACCCGGGTGGAGATGGAGGGCGCCGAGCAGGAGTACGACGCCCTCGTGGAGTTCCACCGGGTCCAGGTCGCCGGCGGTCTGCGCCTGTCCGAGGGACAGCAGATGTCGCTGCCGTTCCAGGTGGCGATGCCGTGGGAGACGCCGGTGACCGACCTGTACGGGCAGCGCCTGCACGGCATGACGATGGGACTGCGCACCGAGGTGGCGATCCGCAGCGCCGTGGACAAGGGCGACCTCGACCCGGTGTACGTGCACCCGCTGCCGGTGCAGGAACGCATCCTGGAGGGCTTCGGCCGGCTCGGATTCCAGTTCAAGGGCGCCGACCTGGAACGCGGGCACATCTCGGGCCTGCGCCAGAGCCTGCCGTTCTACCAGGAGATCGAGTACTACGCCGCCCCGCAGTACGCCCACGCCGTCAACGAGGTCGAGCTGACCTTCGTCGCGAACGAGTACGGCGTAGACGTCGTGCTGGAGTTCGACAAGCGCGGTGGCCTGTTCTCCGGCGGCCATGACTCCTTCGGCCGCTACCACGTCGCGCACACCGACGCCGACCAGGTCGACTGGGCCGCTCAGGTCGACGCGTGGGTCCGCCAGGCCCTCGACGGCTACCAGAGCATGCACGCCGGCCACGGCTACGGGCAGCCCGCCTACGGCGCGCCCGGCTACGGACAGCCCGCCTACGGCGCGCCCGGCTACGGGCACGCCGCGTACGGCCACCACAAGGAGGAGCACCACGAGCGGCACGGTGGCCCGGGCATGGGCGCCGTCGCCGCGGGCGTGGTCGGCGGCGCCGCGCTCGGCTTCGCCGGCGGGATGCTCGCCGACGAGGTGTTCGACTCCTTCGGCGACGACGAGGGCGGCGACGAGGAGGAGTGAGCCCGGGGATCCACAGTGGATCTCTGGTACCGCTTCATGATCTAATTCCGTCAGGTTTGTCCGCAACCGGTCGGATTGCCCGACCGGAACTCGAAGGAGTGTGCATGCCCGTCACCGCCGACCTCACCAAGCTGGTCGACAAGGCCTACCAGGACAAGACCCTCACCGAGATCGTCGACGCCCCGGTGTCCGCCCTCGCCGGGGTCAGCGACGGCGACGCCAAGCTGCTCAAGGACGCCTTCAACATCACCACCGTCGGCGACCTCGGCCGCAACCCGTACTTCCGCACCGCCAACGCCCTGGTGGCCCTCACCGGCGCCAAGTAGCGCCATCGCCGATGCCCGGTGGCCCGGGAAGCGTTCCGGGCCACCGGGTGTCGGGATCGAAACGAGCCGGGACCGCGGCTGTCGCCGTGCCCGTTTGCGATCATCCGGTCCGGGTACCGCAGGGGAATGACCGACAACGACCGCCACGTGTGGCGCGACGAGGACCGCACTCCCCTGCACGAGCTGGACCAGGCCATCGCCCGGTCGGCCACGGACGGCCAGGGCGACGACGTCACCGCCAACGACGCCGGCGAGGAGGCCGCGTTCGGGCACGGCCCGGAGGCGGTGGACCGGGGCGCCGGCCCGGAGGCCGAGCGGCGCGAGATGACCGATGCGGACCGGGCCTACCGGCCGTCGACGATCGGGCGGACCGGCCCGGACAGCATGTGATCCCCGGACGGCTGCGGGCACCCGCGCCGATGCCCGTGGCCGCCGGATTCATGCTCGGCCGATACGACAAAAAGTGCGGTACGGACAGCCAGGAAAACGGACAGCCCATCCAGAATCGGCCGAACGGCTGACGGCACTCCCCCTGTCGCGCGCAAGACTTTCGGGATGCAACAGGGCTCCGGTTTCCTCTCCAACCGTCAGCGCAAGCTCGCTTGGCTGGGCTTCCTGCTCGCCGCGATCCAGGCTCCGGTCTCCGCCCGGTTCACCGAGGACAGCTCCTGGCTGTTCAGCCTGGTGGTCGCGCTGATGGTCGCGACCGTGATCATCGCCGACGACGGCGCGCGCCGCCGTCCGGCCGACGCCCGCTCCTCCGACTGAGTCAGCGTGTGCCGGGGCGCGCCTCGTGCCCCGGCATCCCCCGGCTGCGGCGGCGTTCCTTCATCTCGGCCTCGTAGAGGTGCCGCCGGCCCTCGACCAGCTCGTCGCGGGCCTGCCGGTCCAGCTCCCGGAAGAGCGCGTAGTACCCGTCGTCGAAGTCCTCGACGATCTGGAACGTCCACCGCCCGGCGATGACGTTACGCCCGAGCAGCTCCCGGTCGATCCGCTCGGCCAGGCCCGGGTGCCCGGCGCGGCGGAACATCTCCACGGCGTCGTCGAGCATCAGATCGGCGTGGCCGATCAGCTGATGCAGCTCGTAGAGGTGCCCGCGTGCCCGCTCGACGCACTCCAGGGCCTCGCTGAGCCTGCCCAGCGCCTCGACCGTGGCGTCACTCACCCCGTCGGGGCGGCGGTGCGCCCGGTCCGGGCCGTCGGCCAGATGTCCCATGGTGTCCCTCCGTGGGGCTGCTGCGTGCTCCTCGTGCCGGACTTCTGCCCCCGCACGGGCGACTCAATCCCCGCGGACGACGTGGCCGCTCTCCCGGACGACCCCGCAGTCCGCCGGTCGGCCGAGGTCGGTCCGCACCGGGCGGCGTTAGCCTCGGACACCATGCGCGTGCCGAACAACCGGGTCGCGACCCGCTCCGCGGCAGTGGCCGCGCGGTCGACCCTCACCACGCTGACCGCCGCCGTCGGCACCGCCGGCCTCGCCGCGGCCCACGCGAACCCCGGGCTGCTCGCCGAGGTCGACCAGCACGCCGCCGGGGTACGCGACAGCCTCCGCGGCGACCGCCACCCGCTCACCGTGGCGGCGCTCGCCGGATACGCCGAGGGGCTGCGCGACGCGGCGGCGGAGCACGGCTGGACGCCGCCGGCCGAGCCGGTGGACTGGTCCGCGCCGGACTGGGTGCTCACCCGCCTGCTGGCGGTCTGCCTGCTGGCCCGCGGACTCGACCCGCGTCACCTGGCCTGACCGGCAGCCGGCCGGACCCGGACACGGTTTCGGGGCGCCCGCCACCATCCCGCGGACACCCCGTCACCCGTTGCCGTCAGCCTCCCGGCCGGCGGAACTGCTGCGTCTCGTCGCCCATCTCGCCGGAGCGGTACGTACCCGCGCCCGACATCGACGACTGCGGCGCGGCCGGCGTCGGCTGCCCGCCCCGGTCGGCCATCTTGCGTTCGTAGTCGCCCCGGCCGGCCTGCTGCGCCTGCCGCTGCTGCCGGATCGCCCGGGACTCCTCGGCGGCCCGGTGCAGCCAGCCGTCCCAGCGGTCCTGCATCGGCTTGACCAGACCACCACCGACACCGACGATCAGGATGCCGGCCACGGTGGCGAGGAAGGCCACGAGCACCGGTGTGGTCACCGTGGTGGCGATACCCACCTGGTTCAGCGCGGCGATGATGCCGAGCGCCAGGATGAAGATCGCTGTCACGTCGGCCAGCACCCGGCCGTACGAGAGCCCGCCGAGCGCGCCGGAGACCAGGTCCCGGACGGCGTTGGCGATGGCGGCGGCGATCACCACGATCACGATCGCCACGAAGGCTCGCGGCAGCCAGGACACCACCCCGCGGATCAGGTCGCTGATCGCGTTCGGCCCCCACACCCCGAAGGCGAACTGCAGGGTGAACAGCAGGACCGCGTAGTAGGCCAGTTTGGCCAGGATGTCGCTGGCGTCGTACTTGGTGCGTTCCAGGGCCCGTTTGATACCGCCCCGTTCCACGGCGCGGTCGAACCCGACCCGTTCCAGTGCCGCGTCCACGATTTTGAGTACGGCTCTAGCGATGAGCCAACCCACGACGAGAATCGCGATGAACGCGATCGCTCGCGGTACGAAGAGCAGCACCGACCTCCAGAAGTCGGTCCAGGCCGCACCGATGTCGACCTGCCCGACCGCGAGGGTTTTCGGCATGATGTCCCTCCTGTCGCGTGAACTGCGCCGCCCGCATACCCGGTGACCTGGGCAGCACTCCGAGCCGGACCGGGCCAATTTCCCGACATGGGTGATCGAACCGGCCGTGACCTGCCCGAACGTCCGCGCCGCCGGAAGCCGGGACCCGCCACGAACGCATGATCGGAACCAGCCCGCCACGCTCCGGTTAGGCTGCGGTCATGCCAGGCACCGTCGGTCGGGTTCCCACACCGCCCGCCCCCGCACCGGGAGCGCCCGCCGATCCCGTCGTCCACGGGCCGCCCGCGCAGACCGGTCATCCGTGGGCCGGCACGCCGCTGGGCGCACCGCAGGGCTGGGATCCGGCGGTACGCGCCGTGATGGACGTGGTGCTCGCCTCCCCGGTGCCGATGGCGCTGCTCCTCGGCGACGACCTCGTCGTCTTCTACAACGACGGGTACGCCGAGCTGATCGGCGACCGGCACCCGCACGCGCTGGGCCGGCCGGCGGCCGAGGCGTTCGCCGAGGTGTGGCGTGATCCCGGCGCCGGCGAGGCGCTGGAGCGCGTCTACCGGCACGGTGAGCCGTTCCTGCAGCGGGAGGCGGTGCTGCCCGCCGACCGGCAGGGTCCGGCCGAGCCGGCCGTGTTCACCCGTGGGCACTGCGCGGTACGCGACTCCACCGGCCGGATCGTCGGCGTGCTCACCGTCTCGGCGCAGACCACCCAGCTGACCCAGCAGTTGCAGAGCCTGAGCGACTTCGCGGCGGCGCTGTCCGGCACGCTCACCCTGGACGACGTGGCCCGGGTGACGCTGCGCTACTGCCTGCACTCCTTCGACGCGGACCGGGTGTCGTTCGCGGTGGACGAGGGCAGCGCCTGGCGGCTGGTCCGCCGCATCCGCGGCGAACTGCTCGACGAGGCCGACGAGCGGCTGCCCCCGCTGTGGCGGCGGATGTCCGCCGAGTCGGCGCTGCCGGCGGTGGTGTCCGCGCGCAGCGGCGTGGCCTCGTTCACCGCCGACGGCCAGCCGCTGCGCGGCGTCGCGGCGGACCGGCACGACGAGAAGATCCGCGCGCTGGCGGCGCTGCCGCTGCGCACGAGTGTGGTCCGTGGCTCGCTCACCATCGGTTACCGGGAGCCGCGTCCGTGGTCCCCCGCGGAACGGGCGCTGCTCGCCGCGTCGGCGGAGCTGGTCGGCCAGGCCGCCGAGCGGGCCCGCCGCTTCGAGACCCAGCACGGCACCGCCCAGATGCTGCAACGCAGCATGCTGCCGGAGCGGCTGCCGGACCTGCCCCGGCTGCGTATCGCCGCCCGGTACGACCCGGGCGTGGACGGCAACGCCGCCGGCGGCGACTTCTACGACGCGTTCCTGCTGCCCACCGGCGCGCTCGGGGTGGTGCTGGGCGACGTGGCCGGGCACGACGTGCAGGCCGCCGCCCGGATGGGCCAGGTGCGCGCCGCGCTGCGCGCGCTCGCCCTGGTCGACCCTCGCCCAGACGCGGTGCTCGACGGCCTGGACCGGCTGGTCGCCAGCCTCGGTGTCGAGGGCGGCACCCAGGAGCTGTTCGTCACAGTGGTGTTCGGCGTGATCGATGCGGACCGGGAACTGGTCACGCTGGCCAGCGCCGGGCATCCCGCGCCGCTGATCCGGCGCGCCGGACCCGACGCGGCGGTGGCCGAGTTCGTCGACGTGCCGCCCGCTCCTCCGCTGGGCCTGGGCGGGCGGGCGCGTACCGCCACCGTGCCGTTCCGCCCCGGTGACACCCTGCTGCTCTACAGCGACGGCGTGGTGGAGCGCCGCTGGCAGGACGTGGCCGCCGGGATGGCGGGGCTGGGCGCGGCGGTGACCGGAGCGGCCGGCGGGGACCCGCGCGCGCTGTGCGCTGTCGCGACCGCCGCGGTGCCGGGCGCCACCGAGGACGACGTGGCGGTGCTCGCGGTGGAGTACGCGGTCCGGCCGAGCCGGTCGGCGAGCATGGAGGTGCCGGCCGAGCCGACCGCGCCGAGCCGGGTCCGGCACTGGATGACCGCGCAGCTCACCGAGTGGCAGGTGCCCGAGGCGGTGATCGGCGCGGCGGTGCTGTGCACGAGCGAGCTGACCACGAACGCGCTGCTGCACGCGGGCACCGCCGCCCGGGTCGAGGTCGACCTGTCCGCGGAGCGGCTGCTGGTGTCGGTGGCCGACTCGGGCACCCGGGGTCAGGTGACCCGCGCCCAGACCGACACGCTCAGCAGCCGGGGGCGTGGGCTCGGCCTGATCGAGGAGCTGAGCGACGCCTGGGGGACCGACCCGACCGTACGCGGATCGACTGTGTGGTTCGAGATCCTCATCCCGGCGGACGGACCGCGCGTCGGCGACGCCCCGGCCGGGTAGGAGCCGGACATGACCGACGACAAGCGCCGCGGTGTCCTCTTCGACGTGGACGGCACCCTGGTCGACACCACGTACCTGCACACGGTGAGCTGGTGGGAGGCGCTGCGCCAGGCCGACCACCGGGTGCCGATGGCGCGGAT
Organism: Micromonospora sp. LHW51205; assembly: GCF_003315815.1. NCBI lineage: Bacteria > Bacillati > Actinomycetota > Actinomycetes > Micromonosporales > Micromonosporaceae > Micromonospora > Micromonospora sp. LHW51205. The sequence goes on from NZ_QMEZ01000004.1 coordinate 194,239, forward strand.
CCACAGGTCCATCGGCATGGGCTCGGACAAGCTCCTCGACCACCTGCTCGGCGCGGAGCGCGACCGGGACGCCGACGGCCGGCTGCGCGACGCGCACGACGCGCTCTACGGCGAGTACTGGGAGCGCCTCACGCCACTGCCCGGGGCGCGGGAGCTGCTGCGCGCCTGCGCGGAGCGCGGGCTGCGGGTGGTGCTCGCGACCTCGGCCGCCGAGCACGAGGTGACCGCGCTACGGGCCGCGCTGGACGCCGACGACGTGATCGACTCGGTCACCTCGTCGGCTGACGCGCGGGAGAGCAAGCCGGCGCCGGACATTCTGGTCGCCGCGCTGGAGCAGTCGGGGCTGGCCGCCGAGCGGGTGGTGTTCGTCGGCGACTCGGTCTGGGACGTCGCCGCCGCCGGCAAGCTCGACATCCCCTGCATCGGGCTGACCTGCGGCGGCACCGGCCGCGCGGAGCTGGCCGGTGCCGGCGCGGTCGCGGTGTACGACGACCCGGCCGCGCTGCTGGACGCCCTGTCCGACAGCGCCATCGCCTCGCTCGGCTGAGCGGCGGTCAACCGGCGGGCGCGCGCAGGCTTAGCCGGGTCCGCTTCGGGGCACTGCTGGACTCCACCGCCCGGCCGCCGGGCGTCGGAAGGGTGGTGCCGTGGAACCGGTCGATGTCGCGTTCGCTCTGCTGGGCGTCGGTGCGCTGCTGGCCGGGGTGCTGCCCCGGGTCCTGGAGCGACGGCCGCTGTCGATGCCGATCGCGTTCCTCGGGCTCGGCATGCTCGTCTTCGTGCTGCCCACCGGTCTGCCCACACCGGATCCGCTGCGCTGGCCGGAGCTGACCACCCACCTCACCGAGGTCGGCGTGATCGTCGCGCTGATGGGCGCCGGCCTGAAGATCGACCGTCCGTTGAGCTGGGCCCGCTGGTCGTCGACGTGGCGGCTGCTGGCGATCGCCATGCCGCTGTGCATCGCCGCGGTGGCGCTGCTCGGCTGGTGGTGGGCCGGGCTGGTGCCGGCCGCGGCGCTGCTGCTCGGCGCGGCGCTCGCGCCCACCGACCCGGTGCTCGCCTCCGACGTGCAGGTGGGCGAACCGACCGACGTGGAGGACTCCGAGGACGAGGTGCGCTTCGCGCTCACCTCGGAGGCGGGCCTGAACGACGGGCTGGCCTTCCCGTTCGTGTACGCGGCCATCGCGATCGCCACCACCGGGCTCGCGCCGTCCGGCTGGCTCGGCGAGTGGTTCGCCGTCGACGTGCTCTACAAGCTCGCCGCCGGGGTGGGCGGCGGGTTGCTCGTCGGCTGGCTGCTCGGCAAGCTGTTCTTCCGCGCCCCGAGCAAGCTGCGGCTGGCCCGGCACTCCGAGGGGTTCCTCGCGCTGGCCGCGACGTTCCTCGCGTACGGGCTGGTCGAGGTGATCGGCGGGTACGGCTTCCTGGCCGTGTTCGTGGCCGCCCGGGCGATCCGGGCCGCCGAGCGCACCCACGAGTTCCACTCCGTGCTGCACGACTTCGCCGAGCAGGTGGAGCGGCTGCTCACCGTGCTGTTGCTGCTGCTGTTCGGCGGCGCGGTGATCGGCGGGCTGCTCGCGCCGCTGACCTGGCCGGCCGCGCTGGCCGGGTTGGCCCTGGTGCTGGTGATCCGGCCGCTGGCCGGGTGGCTGTCGCTGCGCGGCGCGCCCGGCAAGCCGGCCGAGCACTGGGTGATCTCGCTGTTCGGCATCCGCGGCGTCGGCTCGTTCTACTACCTGGCGTACGCCACCAGCAAGACCGACTTCCCGCAGGCGGAGCTGGTCTGGGCCACAGTCGGTCTCGTGGTGGTGGTCTCGGTGGTGGCGCACGGGATCGCCGCGACACCGGTCATGCAGTTGCTGGACCGGGAGGGTGAACGCACCGGCGAGGACACGCGGGCCGGGTCGGCGGCGCAGCCGGTGGGCGCCACCGGCTGAGCGCGCCCCGGTTCAGCCCAGCCGGGCGGCGAGCGCGCGGCCGAGGTCCCGGCCGGAGCGCCAGGCGGTCTGCACGCGCGGGCGGCCGAACGCGTCGCCGGCCAGGCCGATGCCGTCGTCGTCCAGGTGGAACGTGGCATCCCCGGCGTGCGCGGCCGGGGTCGCGTACGTCCAGCGGTGCACGTGGGTCGACAGCGCCGGCTCGGGCAGCCCGAGCAGGTCGCGGACCGCCTGCTCGATCGCCTCGCGGGCGGCGGTGGGCTGGAGCAGGTGCCGGGCGGCGAACCCGGCGGTGGTGTGCGCTACGAGCACCGGCGCGCCGTCGCCGCGCCGGTCGCCGTCGTCGCAGACCAGGCTGAGCACCGGGTGGTCGTTGACGAACGCGCCCCGGAAGTCCGCCCAGCGGCGGGCCGGGAAGTGCAGCACCCCGGTCAACGCGGACGACCACCGCTGCGCGGCCACCGCCCGGGTCGCCTCGGCCAGCGCCGGGTCCAGCAGCAGCGCGGCCTGCGGGCCGGGCATGGCGAGCACCACCGCCTCGGCCTCGGCGCCGTCGGCCCGGGGGCCCGGCTCGACTGTCATCACCAGCCGGTTGTGGGTCACCGGAAGGTCGCCGGCCAGGTGTTCGACGAGCGAGCGCAGCCCGCGTGGGGCGGCCCACCGCATCGGGCCGGTGACCTGCTCGCGTCCGCCCGGCCCGTACGCGGCGAGCGTGTCGGTCCACTCCCGCGCCAGCCCGGCCGCCCGCCACCGGTCCACCACGGCGGCGAAGTCCGGGTCGTCGACGGTGAAGTACGCGGCGCCCAGGTCGGCCGGGCGGCCGTCGAAACGCTTGCTGGCCATCCGCCCGCCGGTGACCCGAGCGCGCTCGCGCAGCCGTACCGGGATCCCGGCCCGCGCCAACTCGGTCGCGCACGCCACTCCGGCGATGCCCGCGCCGACCACCACCACGCCCGCCCGGTCCGTCGTCACCAGGTGATCGTAGGCGGCGGCCGGCATGAACCCGGCGGCCCGGGGGTAGTGGAACACCTGTTCGAGGAGAGGTGATGAGCATGGCCGACCGCGCCAACACCAACGGCAGGAACGTGAACCCGGACGCCGCCGTCAAGGACCCGGACGACTGGGTCACCGGCGACGAGCCGCCCACCGCCGCCCAGGAGTCGTACCTGCACACGCTGGCGCAGGAGGCGGGCGAGCCGGTGCCGGAGGGCCTGACCAAGGCCGAGGCGTCCCGGCGGATCGACGAGTTGCAGGCGGAGACCGGCCGGGGCCGCTGAGCGGTCAGCGCGGGGGCAGGCGGTGCAGCTCGACCCGGTCGAGCCGCCCCGCCGCCACCCGCGCGGTCAGGTACGTGGCGTGCGGCTGCGCCCGCCGGTCGGTCGGCGAGCCGGGGTTGAGCAGCCGCAGGCCGCCCGGGGCGACGCTGTCCCAGGGGATGTGCGAGTGCCCGAAGACGAGCAGGTCGCAGTCGCCGTACGCGGCGGCGCAGCGCTCCTCGCGGCGGGTCTTCGGGCCGGTCTCGTGCACCACGGCGACGCGCAGGCCGTCCAGCTTGACCCGGGCCACCTCGGGCAGCCGGGCGCGCAGCTCCGGCCCGTCGTTGTTGCCGTACACGGCGACCAGCCGGCGCGACCGCGCCTCCAGCGCGTCCAGCAGCGCCACGTCCACCCAGTCCCCGGCGTGCACCACGACATCCGCGGCCTCCACGGCCGCCCACAGCGGCCCCGGAAGATCCCGCGCCCGCTTGGGCACGTGCGTGTCCGCCATGATCACCAGATCCACCCCCTCATCCTCCCCCACCCCCCTCTTTCCCGCGCCGATCATGAGGTTGGCGGCACTCGGGGAGATCGACTACGCCGTCAACTTCATGATCAACGCGGAGAGGCGGCGCGGGCGGGGGCGGCGGCGCGGGCGGCGGCGTCGGTGATGCGGCCGGCGGCGGTGATCAGGCCGATGTGCGAGTACGCCTGCGGGAAGTTGCCCATCTGCTCGCCGGTGCCCGGGTCGATCTGCTCGGCGTACAGGCCGAGGTCGTTGGTGCGGGCCGCAAGGCGTTCGAACAGCCGCCGCGCCCGGTCCAGTTCCCCCGCCTCGGCCAGGCCGGCGGCCAGCCAGAACGAGCAGATCACGAACCCGGCCGGGTCGCCGTCGAAGCGGCGCAGCAGCCCGTCACGCGACAGCCGCCGCTCCAGCAGGTCCATCGTGGCGCGCATCCGCCGGTCGCCCGCCGGCAGGAAGCCGACCAGCGGCATGACCAGCACCGAGGCGTCCAGGTCGTCGGAGCCGAACGCACCGGTGTACGCGCCGACCCGCTCGTTCCAGCCCCGGGCGAGCACCGCCGCCCGCACCTCGTCGCGCGCGGCGGCCCAGCGGGCCACGTCGGCCGGCTCGCCGATGCGGGAGCCGAACCGGACCGCCCGGTCCAGCGCGGTCCAGCACTCCACCTTGGAGGAGACGTAGTGCCGCTGCGGGCCGCGCGTCTCCCACATGCCGGCGTCGGGCCGGTGCCAGCCGCGCTCGGCCTGGTCGGCGAGCGTGCGCAGCAGGTCACGCACCTCCGGTGACATGGGGTCGAGGTAGTAGCGCATCAGCCAGGCCGCATCCAGCACCTCGCCCAGCACGTCGTTCTGCCGCTGCCGCCAGGCGTCGTTGCCGACGAGCACCGGCCGGCTGCCGGCGTACCCGGCGAGGTGGTCGAGGTCGTGCTCGGTCAGGTCCCGCTCCCCCTCGACGCCGTACATGATCGGCACCGGCTCGTCGCCGATCCGGCCCATCGCCCGCGCCACCCAGGTGAACTGCCGGTCCGCCTCGTCCGGGCAGGCGGCCCGCCAGAGCGCCTGGAGGGTGAGGCTGAAGTCGCGCAGCCAGACGTAGCGGTAGTCGTAGTTGCGGTCGCCGCCGAGCCGCTCCGGCACCGAGGTGGTGGCCGCCGCGACGACGGCGCCGCTGGGCGCGTACGTCATGCCCTGCACCGCGAGCGCGCTGCGCCGCACCTCGTCGCGGTACTCGCCCTGGTAGTCGTGCAGCGCCGACCAGGACCGCCACCCGGCCACCGTCTCGGCGATCACCTCGGCGGCGTCGGGCAGCGCCGGTTCGGCGCCGGCGTACGTCGGGGCGTACCCGAGGGTGAAGCGGTGCGTGCTGCCGGCGCGGGCGGTGAACCGCCCGGTGGCGGCTCCCCCGGCGATGGTGAGCGGGACGTCGGCGCGCAACTCCAGGCGGCAGGCGCCGGCGGTGGCGCGGATCACGCCGTCGCGTTCGGTCAGGTAGGCGCCGACGCGGCCGTACTCGAAGCGGGGCGCGTAGTCGACGCGCATCGTCACCTCGCCGGTGAGCCCTTCCACCAGCCGGGCCAGCACCCGCGGCGAGCGCATCCCGATGTCGTGACCGCGCGCGCCGGGCTCCAGCGCCAGCGCGTCGGTGACGGCCACCGTGCCGGTCGCGGTGGCGAAGACGGTACGCAGCACGAGCGCGTCGTCCAGGTAGGAGCGCGTGCTCGTCGACTGCCCCTCCGGGCGGATGCTCCAGTGCCCCGCGTCCTCGTCGAGCAGGCGGCCGAACACCGACGGCGCGTCGAACCGGGGCGGGCACCACCAGTCGACCGAGCCGTCGCGGTCGACCAGGGCCGCGCTGCGCCCGTCGGCGAGGAAGCCGTGCTCGCTGATGTGTCGGGTCGGCACGGGTGTGGCTACCCGGCGCGGGGCGTCGGCATGCCTCGCCACATCGGTCCGGGCCGGTGCGTTACCGCTGCCCGGCGACGGGAACGCGGCGGGTTGACGAAGGAGGATGCTCATGACCAGACCCTCGACTCCGACCACGGCCTGGCAACCCGGCATGCCGGGCAGCGACAACCTCCCGTCCGGCCCGGGCGGTCGCCCGACGCCGCCGAGCGGGGACGGGCACGGACCGCAGACCGGTTCGGCGACCGTCACAATCGGCTCGTACCCGGACTATCCGTCCGCCCAGCGGGTGGTGGACTATCTGGCCGACAACCGGTTCCCGGTGGAACGTACCTCGATCGTCGGTACGGACCTCACGCTCGTGGAGACCGTGATGGGACGGCTCACCACGGGCCGGGCGGCCCTGCTCGGGGCCGGCACCGGCGCCTGGTTCGGTTTGTTCATCGGGTTGCTCTTCGGCATCTTCACCGCCGGCAACTGGCTCGCGGTGATCCTGGTCGGCCTCGTGATCGGCGCGATCTGGGGTGCCGTGTTCGGCGCTGTCGCGCACGCGATGAGCGGCGGTCAGCGTGACTTCACGTCGGCCAGTTCGCTGCGGGCCGCCCAGTACGCGGTGACGGTGGACGCGGAGATGGCCGGGCAGGCCCAGCAGCTGCTCAGCCGGATGCACCTGACACCGACGGGCGCCACCGCCCGCTGACCGGCAGGGCGATGAGGGGAGGGCCGGGCGGCCCTCCCCTCATTCGTGGTACGCGCGCTCGCCGGCGCGCAGCGGCACGTCCACCCGGTTCTCCGGCGGGGCCAGCGGGCAGGCCCACCTGTCGTCGTAGGCGCAGCTGGGGTTGTAGAGGTAGTTGGCGTCCAGCCGGACCCGGTCGCCGGGCAGCACGGTCAGGCCGCGGCCGAACGTGCCCTTCACCGTGTCGGTGAGGTACCGGCCCCCGCCGTACGACCCGTCGCCGCAGGTGGCGTCACGCACGGGCAGGAAGAGCCCACCCCCGTACGCCTCGATCCACCAGAGCGTGAGCGGTCCCCACGGCGTGTCGGCGACGGCCACCCGCCGGTACGCGACCACGCCGTCCGGGCCGCCGGTGTCGATGCGCAGCTCGCCGGAGGCGGCGCGCAGCGGCGCCTCGACCACTGCCGACGGGTCGGGCGGGTACCAGCGCAGTCCGGTGAAGCCGGGCCGTTCGGCGGGCGGCACCGGGCTGCTGGGGTGGGTGCGGAACAGCTCGTCGCGGGCGGCCCGGAAGCCGGCCAGGTCGAGGTCGGACAGGTAGAGCGCCGCCACCCGCTCCCGCCAGTCGAGCAGGTCGAGATCGTCCATTCCCCGACCCTAGCCGGGCGGCCCGTTCAGGTTTTAAGAAGCCCCCTAAGGCGCGCTGGTCCGCGCACGCCAGGGCCACTTGTTTAAATTTTAAATAGTGCTACTCTCGGAGCCATGACGGAGAGCCTGGACGCCGAGCGGATGGCCTGCTGGCGCGCGTACATCGAGTCGAGCCAGCGGCTGTTCACCCGGCTCGAGGACGACCTGCGCGCCGACAGCGACCTGAGCTTCGCCGACTACCACGTGCTGGTGCTGCTCTCCGAGGCGCCCGGCCAGCGGCTGCGCATGGGGGAGCTGGCCGACCGGCTGGTGTTCTCGCCGAGCCGGCTGACCTACCAGATCACCACGATGCGCAAGCGCGGACTGGTGGCGAAGGAGGCGTGTCCGGCCGACCGGCGCGGCAGCGAGGCAGTGCTCACCGCGGCCGGCCTGTTCGCCCTGCGCGAGGCCGCGCCGCACCACCTGCGCTCCGTGCGCGCCCACCTGATCGACGACCTCGACGACGCCGAGGTCGCCTGCCTCACCCGGGTCTTCGAGCGGCTCGGCCGGCGCCTGCGCGCCGACCGCACCGCGTCGTCCGTCCCGGCCGACAAGTAAGGAGCCCCGCGATGCCCGCGATCACCGTCGACGACGTCCTCGTCCTGCCCCGCCTGCCGAAGCTCGGCGAGGCCACCGAATACCGCTCCGTCCGCCGGGTCACCACTGCCCCCAGCGGGTACGAGGGCGAGGGCTTCCCGGTCCGCCGGGCCTTCGCCGGCGTGCCGATGACCGAGCTGGACCCGTTCATCCACCTCGACCAGATGGGCGAGGTCGACTACGCGCCGGGCGAGCCGAAGGGTACCTCCTGGCACCCGCACCGCGGCTTCGAGACGGTGACCTACATGATCGACGGGATCATGGACCACCAGGACTCGACCGGTGGCGGCGGCACCATCACCGACGGCGACACTCAATGGATGACGGCCGGAAGTGGCCTGCTGCACATCGAGGCGCCGCCGGAGCACCTGGTGATGAGCGGCGGGCTGTTCCACGGCCTGCAGCTCTGGGTCAACCTGCCCAGCATCGCCAAGATGAGCGCGCCCCGCTACCAGGACATCCGCGGCCGGGAGTCGGCGCTGCTCACCACGCCCGACGGCGGCGGCCTGATCCGGGTCATCGCCGGGGAGGTCGCCGGGCACCAGGGTCCCGGCTCGACGCACACGCCGATCACCATCGCGCACGTCACGTTGCAGCCCGGCGCCGAGCTGAGCCTGCCGTGGCGGTCGGACTTCAACGCGCTGGTGTACGTGCTGGCCGGCCGCGGCACCGTCGGCACCGACCGGCGGCCGATCCACCTCGGCCAGCTCGCCGTGCACGGGCCCGGCGAGGCGCTGCGGATCACCGCCGACCGGACGCAGGACTCCAACGCCCCGGCGCTGGAGCTGTACCTGATGGGCGGCCAGCCGATCCGCGAGCCGGTGGCACACTACGGCCCATTCGTGATGAACACCCGCGCCGAGCTGATCCAGGCGGTCGAGGACTTCCAGGCCGGCCGGCTCGGGGTGATCCCGACCGGGCGGGTGCCGCACAGCGACGGCCAGGGCGACCGGCCCTGACCTGCCACGGGCGCCCCGGTCCGCCGGGGCGCCCGGCCGCGGTCTCAGGAGACGGCGAAGATCCCGGCCACGCCGAGGATCACCATCAACAGGACCGCCACCAGCGCACCCCGCTCCCCCTCCACCGCCTGGTCGCGGTCGTCGGTCACGGTGTTCGTCGTCTCGGCGGGCATGTCGGTGCCTCCTCGGTGTCGCGATCCAGGGGTCCGGCGTACCCCTGGCGCGCGGCACCCACGCGACCTGCTGCTCGCCGTGCGGGGTCCTGCCGGGGGTCCTACCGTGTGAGGACGTCGTCGACCTCGGGGGTGGAACGTGACTCTGCGGGACTGGTTCCTCACCGCACAGGAACGCGCCAACCCGGGGTCTGAGTTACCCGTCTGGACCGATGGAAACCTCGCCGAGCCGTTGATTCACGGAGCCGCGTACTTCGACCGCCTGGTCAGCGAGGTGGAATCGCTCACCGCGGGCGATCATCTGTTCTTCACCGACTGGCGCGGCGACCCGGACGAGCGGATGCGCCCGGACGGCCCGACGGTGGCGCAGTTGTTCGCGCGGGCCGCCCAGCGCGGGGTGATCGTCAAGGGCCTGGTCTGGCGCTCCCACCTCGACACGCTGTCCTACAGCGAGGCGGAGAACCGCGACCTCAGCGAGGCGATCCGGGCGGCCGGCGGCGAGGTGCTGCTCGACCAGCGGGTCCGGCGCGGTGGCTCGCACCACCAGAAGCTGGTGGTGCTGCGCCATCCGGGCGACCCGAGCCGGGACATCGCGTTCGCCGGCGGCATCGACCTGTGCCACAGCCGCCGCGACGACGCCGGCCACGCCGGCGACCCGCAGCCGATCGGCATGTCCCCCCGGTACGGCCCCACGCCGCCCTGGCACGACGTGCAGCTCGCGGTGCGCGGGCCGGTCGTCGGCGCGCTCGACACCACGTTCCGGGAGCGGTGGACCGACCCGATGCCGCTGGACTCGGAGAACCCGATGGCCTACCTGCGGGACCGGCTGCGCGGCTCCGACCTGCGCCCCGACCCGCTGCCCGAACAGCCCGCCGACCCGCCGCCCTGCGGGCCGCACCACGTGCAGGTGCTGCGCACCTACCCGGCGGTGCGGCCCCGCTACTCGTTCGCCCCGGACGGCGAGCGCACCGTGGCCCGCGGCTACACCAAGGCGGTACGCCGGGCCCGGCGGCTGATCTACCTGGAGGACCAGTACCTCTGGTCGACCGAGGTGGCCGAGCTGTTCGCGCAGGCGCTGCACGAGCATCCGGACCTGCACCTGGTGGCGGTCGTGCCCCGGCACCCGGACGTGGACGGCCGGCTCGCGCTGCCGCCGAACATGGTCGGCCGGGAGCAGGCGCTGTCGCTGTGCCACCGGGCCGCGCCGGAGCGGGTGCACGTGTTCGACGTGGAGAACCACGACGGCACGCCGGTCTACGTGCACGCCAAGATCTGCGTGGTGGACGACGTGTGGGCCAGCGTGGGCAGCGACAACTTCAACCGCCGCTCCTGGACGCACGACAGCGAGTTGTCCTGCGCGGTGCTCGACGACACCCGCGACACCCGCGCGCCGGCCGACCCGGCCGGGATGGGCGACGGAGCCCGGGTGTTCGCCCGCGACCTGCGGCTGCGGCTGTGGCGCGAGCACCTGGACCGTGATCCCGGCGGCACGCAGGACGACGACCTGCTGGACCCGGCGGACGCGGTGGCCGCGATCACCACGGCGGCGGAGGAACTGGACCGCTGGCACGCCGGGGGCCGGGCCGGTCCCCGTCCGCCGGGCCGGTTGCGGCCGCACCGCCCGGAGCGGCTGCCCTGGCGTACGCGGCTCTGGGCGCTGCCCGCGTACCGGCTGGTCTACGACCCGGACGGCAGGCCGCTGCGCGCCCGGCGGGCCGGCACCTGGTGACGGTCGCTCACCTCGTCGGGCACGTTCGGGCGGGCCGGATAGGCGAACGAGACCCGGGGCGAGTAGAACCCCCAGCACACGTGCAGCGGGTTGGCCGGCCGCAGCGCGTGGACCGGATGCTCCGGCGCCGGGAACTCCACCGACTCGACCTCGAACGGTGACACCGGCTCGGCCACGTACGGATAGTCGGTGACGATCAGCTCGCCGTCGCGGCCGGTGAGGTAGCGGTGGTGGCCGTTGTGGACCTCGGTGCCGGTGTGCCCGACCCGGGCGGTGACCCGGATCAGCAGCGTGCCGTCGCCGGCCCGGGTCTCGGCGGTGAGCCGGTCGCCCCGCAGGTCCAGTCGCGTCTCCCCGGCGGCGGCGGGCGCGCCCCGTGCGGCGGCGTACCGCCGGACCCGCTCGCTGGAGGAGAAGTAGTGGGTCCACCAGCCACCCGGCGTCCCGCCGTCGGGCGGATCCATGTCCGCCAGTGAGACACCCAGGTAGGTGAGCGAGTACGCGCCGAAGCCGGAGGTCTGTGTCTCGTCGTCGACCACGTACTGGTTGACGAAGACCTGACGCTGCGGGTGCGGACGCAGACCGGCGGGCAGCAGGGTCTCGACCACGCCGGGATCCGCCGGGAGCCAGCTGAACAGCAGCGTCCGGGCGTTGATGACGAGTTGCGGCGCGGCGGGATCCAGCACGGTGCCTCCGTTGACGTGTCGCTACGGACGGTACGGGCGGTCCCGTCGGCGGGACAACGACAGAAAGGCGACACTTCGCCCACCTGTCGGATTCCGCGTTGACCGATCGGGGCGCGCTATGCCCGGAAAAACGAGGTCCATACCCCGCCACACCTTAAGTACATCGTACTTTCGGCTAGATTTCGGCAGCACGATCGGGCTATGGTGGCTCCCGAACGTACTACGTCACCTAAACCTGAGCGTCACGTCTTTTTTCTTCCGCGGACGAGGTGCAGGGAGGACCACCCATGACCGCCCACACGATCAGCGCCCCGGCGACCACGCCGGCCGGCTCCGCGAAGCTCGACCCCCGCTCGCTCACCGACAGCGCCGCCGACCTGCTCGCCGCCATGGCCGCGCTGCCGGCCGGCCACCCCTCGCGGCCCGCGCTGCGCGACCGCGCCATCGAGGCGTGGCTGCCGCTGGCGAACCACCTGGCCCACCGCTACAGCGGCCGCGGCGAACCGAACGACGACCTGGCGCAGACCGCCGCGATCGGCCTGATCAAGGCGATCGACAAGTTCGACCCGTCACGCGGCGTCGACTTCGCCGGCTACGCGATCCCCACCATCATCGGTGAGCTCAAGCGCCACTTCCGCGACCGCACCTGGGACATCCGCGTCCCCCGCCGGTTGCAGGAGCTGCGCCTGGCGATCTCCGACGCCAACAGCACGCTGCTCCAGACGCTCGGCCGCTCGCCGACGGTCGCCGACATCGCCGCCCACCTCAAGCTCACCGAGGAAGAGGTCCTCGAAGGCCTGGAGGGCGCCCGCGCCTACAACGCGGTGTCGCTGTCCACGCCGACCGGCGACGGCGAGCGGGCCACCGAGCTGGGCGACCTGCTCGGCGGCGAGGACGGCGAGTTCGAGCTGGCCGAGACGCGCGTCGCCCTCGGCCCGGCGCTGGCCACGCTCGACCAGCGCGAGCAGAAGATCCTCACGCTGCGCTTCTACGGCAACCTGACCCAGTCGCAGATCGCCGAGCAGATCGGCGTCTCGCAGATGCACGTGTCCCGGCTGCTGTCCCGGGCCCTGACCAAGCTGCGCGGTCAGCTCGACGGAACGTACTAGCAGGTGGCGGCGGCCGGGTCGGCGGACCCGGCGCAGCGGTCCACCCGGCCCGGTCGGCGGTGCGCCGGCCGGGCCGTTCCGTGCCCGCCCACCGGGGCCGGTGCGACAGCCCGCCGGGGGCGGGTGCGAGAGTGGGTCGGTGCTCGCCGACGTCGCCCTCGACCTGCCGGTCCGGCCGGTGCTGCCGGCACTCGTCGAAGCGCTGCGCGACCGGGGCGCCGCCGTGCTGGTGGCGCCGCCGGGCACCGGCAAGACCACCACCGCGCCACTCGCGGTCGCCGACGCCGTCGCCGGACGGGTGGTGATCGCCCAGCCCCGGCGGGTCGCCGCACGCGCCGCCGCGCACCGGATGGCCGCGCTGCTCGGCGACCGGGTCGGCGACCGGATCGGCTACGCGGTGCGCGGCGAGCGCCGGGCCGGGCCGCGTACCCGGATCGAGGTGGTCACCACCGGTCTGCTGGTGCGCCGTCTGCACCACGACCCGGAGCTGCCCGGCGTGGACGCGGTGCTGCTCGACGAGTGCCACGAACGGCAGCTCGACGCGGACCTGGCGCTGGCGTTCAGCGTCGAGGCGCGCGGCACGCTGCGCCCGGACCTCTGGCTGCTGGCCATGTCGGCCACCCCGCAGGCGGACCGCTTCGCCGCGCTGCTCGGCGCGGGCGACGCCGCCCCCGTGGTACGCGCCGAGGCCGCCCTGCACCCGGTCGAGCGGGTGTGGGCGCCGCCGCCGCGCCCGGTGACGCCACCCGGCGGTGGCCGGGTCGATCCCGCGCTGCTGGACCACGTGGCCGCCACGGTCCGCCGGGCGCTGCGCGAACGCGACGGCGACGTGCTGGTCTTCCTGCCCGGCGCGGGTGAGATCGGCGCCGTCGCGCGCCGCCTGGCCGACCTGCGCGACGTCACGGTGCTGCCGTTGCACGGACGGCTGCCCGGCCCGGCCCAGGACGCGGCGCTCACCCCCGCCGCCGGGCGGCGCGTGGTTCTCGCGACGGCGGTGGCGGAGAGCAGCCTGACCGTGCCGGGCGTCCGGGTCGTGGTGGACGCCGGCCTGAGCCGGGTGCCCCGTACCGACCTGGCCCGGGGGCTGGGTTCGCTGGTGACGGTGCCGGTGTCCCGGGCGGCGGCGACGCAGCGGGCGGGCCGGGCCGGGCGGGAGGCGCCGGGCGCGGTCTACCGCTGCTGGTCCGAGGCGGCACACGAGCGGCTCGCTCCGCAGCCCGAGCCGGAGATCGCCACCGCCGACCTGACCGGGTTCGCGCTGGAGCTGGCGGCCTGGGGCACCCCGGACGGCGCCGGCCTGGCGCTGCCCGATCCGCCGCCACCGGCCGCGCTGGCCGTGGCGCGGGAGACCCTGGGCACGCTCGGCGCGGTGGACGACGACGGCCGGATCACCGCGCGCGGCCGGGCGGTCGCGGCGGCGGGCACGCATCCCCGGCTGGCGCGGGCCCTGCTGGACGGCGCGCCCCGGGTCGGCGCGGACCGGGCCGCCGAGGTGGTGGCGATCCTCGGCGAGGACACGCTGGGCGGGACGGGGGACGACCTGCCCGCCCGCTGGCGGCGGCTGCGCGACGGCGTCGACCCGGCCGCCACCGCGCGCTGGCGCACCGAGGTACGCCGCCTGCGCGCCGCTCTGCCCGCCGACGACGCCGAACGGGAGCGCCTGCCCGACGATCTGGCCGCGGGGCTGCTCGCCGGGCTCGCGTACCCGGAACGGCTGGCCCGGACGCGGCGGCCGGGCGGGTCCGCGTACCTGATGGCCGGCGGGACCGCCGCGGAGCTGGCGCCCGGGTCGGGGCTGGCCGGAGCGGCGTGGCTGGCCGTCGCGGTGGCGGACCGCTCCCCCGGCGCGCCGGCCGCGCGGGTACGGCTGGCCGCGCCGATCGACGAGGCGACCGCCCGGGAGGCCGGGGCGGCGCTGCTGCGTTCCGGGCGGGAGGTGGCCTGGACCGGCGGCGACGTGGTGGCCCGGGAGGTGGACCGGCTCGGCGCGATCGAGCTGCGCGAGCGGCAACTGACCGCGCCGGAACCGGAGCTGGTCGCGGCGGCGCTGCTGGACGGGCTGCGGCAGGAGGGGCCGGGACTGCTGCGCTGGACGCCGGAGGCGACCGGGCTGCGCCGCCGGATGGCGTTCTGCCGCCAGGCGCTCGGCGGGGACTGGCCGGACGTCTCCGACGCGGCGCTACTCGACCGCGCCCCCGACTGGCTCGGGCCGGAGCTGGTCCGCGCCCGCCGCCGGGCCGACCTGAGCCGGGTGGACGTGGTGGCGGCGCTGCGCCGGCTGCTGGACTGGCGGCAGGCCGCCCGGCTGGACGAGCTGGCCCCGGAACGGCTCGCGGTGCCCAGCGGGTCGCGGGTACGTGTCGACTACGCCGATCCGGCCGCGCCGGTGCTGGCGGTGAAGCTCCAGGAGACGTTCGGCTGGCGGGACGTGCCGCGCATCGCCGACGGGCGGGTGCCGGTGCTGCTGCACCTGCTCTCCCCCGCCGGGCGGCCGGTGGCGGTCACCGCCGACCTGGCGTCGTTCTGGCGCACCGGCTATCCGCAGGTGCGGGCGGAGCTGCGGGGCCGCTACCCGCGTCACCCGTGGCCGGAGGACCCGACCACCGCCGAGCCGACCCGCCGGGCCGCTCCGCGCCGCCGGTGAGGGCTACTCCTCGACGACGTCGGCGATCACGACGGTGATGTTGTCCGGGCCGCCGGCCCGCAGCGCCAGATCGATCAGCCGGGCCGCGCAGGCGTCCCGCTCCATCTGCTCGTTGAGGACCTCGGTGAGCGTGTCCGCGCGAACGACGTTGGAGAGGCCGTCGCTGCACAGCAGCCAGCGGTCGCCCGCGCGGGGCACCATCGTCGCGTACGACGGGGAGACCTGGTCGCCCTGCAACGCCTGGGTGACCACGGCCCGCCGGGGGTGGCTGCTGGCCTGCTCGGCGGTGATCACGCCCTGGTCGACGAGCATCTGCACGAACGTGTCGTCGCGGGTGACCTGCTTGAGCACGCCCTCGCGGAACAGGTAGGCGCGGGAGTCGCCGACGTGCGCCAGCGCCAGGCAGCTGCCGGTGCGGGCGAACAGCAGCGCGGTGAGCGTGGTCCCCATGCCCTGACGTTCCGGGTCCTCCTCCACCGCCTGGCGGATCCGCGCGGTGGCCAGCTCGATCGCGCCCTGGAGCGCGGCGACGAGCGCGTCCTCCGGCGTCTCCACGTCCAGCGGGGCGATCGCGTCGATCGCGATACGGCTGGCCAGGTCGCCGGCCGCCATGCCGCCCATGCCGTCGGCCACCGCGACCAGCCAGGGGCCCGCGTGCTGGGCGTCCTGGTTGCCGCTGCGGATCAGCCCACGGTCGCTCGCTCCGACGGAACGAAGCTTCAGGGTCATGGGTCGCAGCCTGCCAGGTCGAGGGCTCGGTTGTCTGTAGGAGATCACCGACATCGTACGTGGCGCGCCGGACCCCTCCGCGAGCGGGCGCTCGGCCGAGCATCGGGCCGGATCGATTGACAGCGACGGAACGCGGTGGAAACATCGGCCTGATATTGGGAGCGCTCCCAGTTCCCGGTCTCCCCCCACCACCCCCGAGCACGGAAGGAACCTCCGTGACCCGATCCCGACGTCGGCTCGCCGCGCTCGCGGCCACCACGCTGGCGCTCACCGGCCTCACCGCCGGCCCGGCCCTTGCCGAGGTGCCGCCGGACGCCCCCGAACAACTCCGCAACGGCGACTTCAGCGCCGGTGTCTCCCCCTGGTTCTCCTACGGCACCGGCGACCTCGCTGTCGTCGACGGCCGGCTCTGCACCACCGTCGCGGCCGGCACCGCCAACCCGTGGGACGCCGGCATCGGCCAGGACGCGGTGCCGCTGATGCAGGGCGCCGAGTACGAGCTGTCCTTCGACGTCTCCGCCACCCCGGGCGCGGCCGTCAAGGCGGTGCTGCAGCTCGGCAGCGCCCCCTACACCACGTACGCGAGCGTCGACGCGACCGCCACCGGCACCTCGAAGCGCGTCACCACCACGTTCACCTCCCCGGCCGAGAACCCCACCGCCCAGCTGATCTTCCAGGTCGGCGGCAGCGCCGAGGCGCAGACGTTCTGCCTGGACAACGTGTCGCTGCGCGGCGGGGAGCCGGCGCCGCCGTACGAGCCGGACACCGGGCCCCGGGTCCGGGTCAACCAGGTCGGCTACCTGCCCGGCGGGCCGAAGCACGCCACTGTGGTCACCGAGGCCACCGACGCGCTGCCCTGGCAGCTGAAGTCGGGCAGCGGCGCGGTGGTCGCCAGCGGGAAGACCACGCCGCGCGGCACCGACGCCGCCTCCGGGCAGAACGTGCAGACCGTCGACTTCTCCGCGTACCGCAAGCCGGGCACCGGCTACACGCTCACCGTGGACGGCGAGACCAGCCACCCGTTCGACATCTCCGGCGCGCTCTACGACCGGCTGCGCGCCGACTCGCTGCAGTTCTTCTACGCCCAGCGCAGCGGCATCGAGATCGACGGCGACCTGATCGGCGAGGAGTACGCCCGCCCGGCCGGTCACCTCGGCGTCGCGCCGAACCAGGGCGACACCGACGTGCCGTGCCAGGCCGGCGTCTGCGACTACTCGCTGGACGTGCGCGGCGGCTGGTACGACGCGGGCGACCACGGCAAGTACGTGGTCAACGGCGGCATCGCCACCTACCAGCTCCTGAGCACCTTCGAGCGGACCAAGACCGCCGAGACCGCCGACGGCGGCGCCGCCCTGGGCGACTCCACGCTGCGGCTGCCCGAACGCGGCAACGACGTGCCGGACGTGCTCGACGAGGCCCGCTGGGAGCTGGAGTTCCTGCTGCGCATGCAGGTGCCGGCCGGCAAGCCGCTGGCCGGGATGGTCCACCACAAGATCCACGACCGGAACTGGACCGGCCTGCCGCTGCAGCCCCAGGACGACCCGGAGCCGCGCGAGCTGCACGCGCCGTCCACCGCCGCCACGCTGAACCTGGCCGCCGTCGCCGCGCAGTGCCAGCGGCTGTACGCCCCGTACGACGCCGCCTTCGCCGCGCGCTGCGGCACCGCCGCGAAGACCGCGTACGCCGCGGCCAAGGCGCACCCGGCGATCTACGCCTCGGCCAGCGACGGCACCGGCGGCGGCGCGTACGACGACTCCAACGTCAGCGACGAGTTCTACTGGGCCGCGGTCGAGCTGTGGCTGACCACCGGCGACAAGGCGTACCTGGCCGACGTCACCGGCTCGCCGATGCACACCGCCGACGTGTTCGCCCCGAACGGCGCGTTCGGCTGGCAGAGCGTGGCCGCGCTGGGCCGCCTGGACCTGGCCACCGTGCCGAACACGCTGCCCGCCGCGGAGAAGACCCGGATCCGCGAGTCGATCACCGCCGCCGCCGACAGCTACCTGGCCACGATCGCCGGTCAGGCGTACGGGCTGCCGTTCCCGGGCAGCGCCGACGCGTACGTCTGGGGCAGCAACAGCAACCTGGTGAACAACGCGATCGTGCTGGCCACCGCGTTCGACCTGAGCCGGGACGCGAAGTACCGGGACGGCGCGGTGCAGGCCGCCGACTACCTGTTCGGCCGCAACGCGCTGAACATGTCGTACGTGACCGGGTGGGGCGAGCAGCACGCCCGCAACCAGCACAGCCGGATCTTCGGCCACCAGCTGAACCCGGACCTGCCGCGCCCGCCGGCCGGCTCGCTCGCCGGTGGCCCGAACGCCGCGCTGCAGGACCCGTTCGCGGCGAACCTGCTCGCCGGATGCGCGCCGATGTTCTGCTACGTCGACGACATCAACTCGTACGCGACGAACGAGGTGGCGATCAACTGGAACTCGGCGCTGGCGTGGCTCGCGTCGTTCCTGGCCGACCAGGGTGACGCCGGCGCGGTGCCGGCGCCGTCCTGCGCGGTCACCTACACCACGCACGGGAGCTGGCCGTCCGGCTTCACCACCCAGGTGACGGTGCGCAACACCGGCACGACGGCGGTGAACGGGTGGAGCCTGCGGTGGGCGTTCCTCGGCGACCAGAAGGTGGACCACGCCTGGTCGGCGCAGCTCGGCCAGAGCGGCGCCACGGTCACCGCGAAGAACCTGTCCTGGAACGCGAAGCTGGCGCCGGGCGCGTCCACCACGTTCGGCTTCAACGGCACCGCGTCCCGGTTCCCGAACCCGGATCCGGGGCTGGTCACCCTGAACGGGAAGGCCTGCACGGTCTCCTGACCGAGCTGACCGGACGCCATCGCAGGACCGGGTACGGTCCTGCGATGGCGTACCTCTTCCTGCTCGGCGCGATCACCGCCGAGGTGATCGGCACCAGCCTGCTCAAGGCCACAGACGGTTTCACCCGGCTCTGGCCCACACTGGGCCTGGCGGTGGCGTACCTGTCCGCGTTCGGGCTGCTCTCGCTGGCGGTGAAGGACATCCCGGTCGGCGTCGCGTACGCCGTCTGGTCCGGTCTCGGCACCGCCGCCATCATGGCGATCGGCGCGGCGTTCCTCGGCGAGCCGCTGAGCGTGGCGAAGGTGATCGGGGCGGGGCTGGTCATCGCCGGGGTGGTGGTGCTCAACCTCGGCGGCGCGCACTGAGCGCCACCCGGCTCAGGCCGCCGCGCGCAGCAGCCGGAGCTGCCCGATCTCGGCCACGTTCTTCATCAGCTCGGCGTTCACCCACGCGGCCAGGTGCGTCACGGTGAGACCGGCGTCGGCGGGCCAGGGGTACGCGGACGGCCGGTCCAGGTCGGCCTCGGCCAGCCCGTCCAGCGCTTCAGTCCACTCCGTCCGCAGGTCCCGCAGCCAGGCGACCGTCTCCGCGCCCGGCCCGGGCCAGCGGATGTCGTCGCGTTCCCGCGCCGGGCGCTGCCGCACGTGGTCGGTCGCGACCGACCACCACCAGCCGATGTGCCAGGTCAGCCACCCGATCGTGGGCGCCGGGACCGGGTCCGGCTCGCTGTCGGCCCAGTCGGGACGCCACCCGCCGCCCGGGCCGGGGCGCATGGTCCAGCACAGCGCGGCCGGCTCCCAGAGGAAATCCGCCGGCTCCAGCCGGTCGAAGTGGTACTCGGCGAGCGCCCAGGTCAGGTCGAACTGCCAGCGCAGCAGGCCGGTCACGGAGGCAGGCATCGCGCGATCGTGGCACGGCCCGCGCCCCCGGTCGACCGGTTAACGGCTCCCGGCCCGCCTCGCGACGACGCCCCTCGCGACGTGGCGGCCCGGCGTGTCGTGGCGAGAACAAGGAACATCCAAAAAGCGATATGACTGTGGGGCATAAATATGCCTGAGAGTCATATCGCTCGAGGCCTCACCTTTCCGGAGGGCCACCGGCCGCCGTCGTGACACGCTCGGCCCGGGTCGAGGCCCAGCGCCGCCTCGCGGTGTGACGGGCGTCGCCCCTGGCGGGGCTCCGGGGGCGGGGGAACGGCCCTAGCGTCGATCACATGGCCCTCGCCGGACCCCGCTGATGGGGCGCGTCTCGCCGCTCCCGCCGCCCGGGCCGCTGCGCACGCTCGCGTACGCCACGCTGGTCAACACCGTCGGCGCGGGGTTGTGGCTGGCGGGCGGAGCGCTCTACCTGACCCGGGACGTGGGGCTCTCCGCCACCTCGGTGGGCGCCGGGCTCACAGTCGCCGGGCTGGTCGGGCTGACCGCGAGCGTGCCGCTGGGCGCGCTGGCGGACAGGTGGGATCCGCGTACGCTCCGGGCCGTCCTCCAGGTGGGGCAGGCGCTCGCCGCGCTCGCGTACCTGCTGGTCGGCTCGTTCCCGGCGTTCCTGGCGGTGGCGGTGCCGGAGGCACTGCTCGCGGCCGGCAACCTGGCGGTACGGGCGGCGCTCGTGGCCGCGGTGGGCGGCCCGGACGGCCGGGTGCACGCCTTCGCCACGCTGCGCGCGGTGGCGAACCTGGGCATCACCGTCGGTACCGCGCTGGCCGGAATCGCGCTCGCGGTGGACACGCACCGGGCGTACCAGGTGCTCGTGGTCGGCAACGCGGTCACCTACCTGCTCTCGGCGGCACTGCTGCTGCGCCTGCCGCCGCAGCCGGCCGCCGACGCGCGCCGGGCCACGGCGGCGAGACCGGCACCCGACGCGGAGACGACGCCCGGAGCGATGACGACCGGCGGTGGCACCCGACGCGGACCGGGCGCGCGGCGGCGCGGCGGACCGCTGCGGGACGGACGGTTCCTCGCGGTCAGCGGCGCGTCGGCGGTGCTGAGCACGCACGTGACGGTGCTCGTGCTCGTCGTACCGCTGTGGACCGTGGACCGGGCCGGCGCGCCGCCACCCGTGGTGTCGGCGGTGCTGCTGGCAAACACGGTGCTCACCGTGCTGCTCGCGGTCCGGCTGAGCCGGGGCGCGGAGCGGGCCGCGCCGGCCGCCCGGAAGCTGCGCCGGGCCGGGCTGGTACTCGCGGCGGCGACACCCCTGTACGCCGTGACCGGCGTCCTGCCGGTGCTGCCGGCGGTCGTGCTGCTGCTCGTCGCGACGGCGGTGTGGACGGTGGGCGACCTGTGGCACGGCGCGGCCGGCGCGGGCCTCGCCTACGACCTGGCCCCACCCGACGCGATCGGCGCCTACCAGGGCGCGGACGGCCTGCTCGCCGGGCTGGCCCAGGCGCTCGGCCGGGGCCTGCTCACGCTGCTGGTGCTCGGTGGCGGGCCGGTCGGCTGGCTGGTGCTCGGCGTGGTCTTCGCCGCCGCCGGGCTGGCCGCCCCGGCGCTGACCCGCCGGGCGGTGGCGCACCGGCCGGCACCGCAGGCGCAACCCGCCGGTGTGCCCGGCTGAGCGCGGTGTAGCAGCATGGCGGGATGACCGACCAGTCCTCCCTCACCATCCGCCCCGGCGGACCCGGCGATGCGCCCACGCTGTTGCGGCTGCTCGACAGCGCCACCGCCTGGCTGGCCGAACTCGGGCGTACCGACCAGTGGGGCGCCGAGCCGGCGTCGATCGACCCGCGCCGCATCGCCCAGGCCGAGGAGTGGGCGGCCGGGAACGGCCTGTACCTGGCCGAGATCGACGCGACGGTGGCGGGCGCGCTGGTGGTGGGCGCGGCCACGAACTACGTGCCGCCGGCCACCGAACCCGAGCTGTACGTGAACCTGCTGGTCACCGACCGGGCGTACGCGGGGCGCGGGGTCGGTGCGGCGCTGCTGGCGTACGCGGCGGAGCTGGCCCGCGAACGCGGCGTCGGCCTGCTGCGGGTGGACTGCTTCCGCAGCCCCGACCGGGCGCTCGTCCGGTTCTACGAGGGCTGCGGGTTCACCGCCACCGAGCCGTTCACCGTGGAGCGGCCGGGCCGCCCGACGTGGACCGGGCAGGTGCTGGAGCGCCGGGTCGGCTGAGTCAGCCGATCTCCTCGTCCACGAAGCACCAGCGCCACGACTCCCCCGGCTGGACCGACCGCATCACCGGATGCCCGGCCGACTCGAAGTGCTTCGTGGCGTGCTGGTACGGCGACGAGTCGCAGCAGCCCACGTGCCCGCAGGTCAGGCAGGCGCGCAGGTGCACCCAGTCGGGGTTGCCGATCGCCACGCAGTCCGGGCACTCGGTGGTGGTGGCGGGCTCGGCCGTGCCCGCCTCGGCCAGGTGCCGGCAACTCATTCGACGACCTCCTGTCGCAGCAGTGACTCCTCCAGATCCAGGTCACGGTAGGCGCGGGTGAGCACCTCCTCCGGGATCTGGCCGGAGTCGCGGGCGGCCCGGAACACCTCCCGCTCGGCGTCGATCATCTCCTGTCGCAGGCGCGCGTACGCCTGGGAGGGGGTTTCCCGTTCGGTGCCGCCGAGCCGTTCCCAGGCCAGGTTGGCCCGGGTGGTGGTCAGCCCACGCAGGCGCTCCACCACCGCTTCCGGCGCGCCCCCGGCCAGTTCGTCGAGGCGTTCCCGGGCCGCCCGGCTCGCCCGCTGCTGCACCCCGGCGGCGGACAGCGCGTCCTGCACCGGGTCGTCCGGCGGCAGCCGCAGCCGCCGGGCCAGCCACGGCAGCGTGGCGCCCTGCCCGACCAGCGTCGCCACGATCACCGCGAACGCCAGCCAGATCAGCAGCGCGCGCGGGTACGGCGTGTCGCCGGCGAGGGTGAGCGGCAGACCCAGCGCGGCGGCCAGCGTCACCACGCCCCGCATGCCGGCCCAGCCGATGACGACCGGGTACTGCACCGGCGGCGCCGGGTCACGGTGACGGATCCGGGGCACGAGCCGGGCCAGGTAGGTCGCCGGGAAGACCCAGACGAACCGGGCCAGGAAGACGGCGGCCAGCACCGCGGCGGTGATCGCGGCGAGCGAGCCGAGCGGCTCCTCCAGGTCGCGTACCACCTCCGGCAGCTGCAGGCCCACCAGCAGGAACACCAGTCCTTCGAGGAGGAACCGGATCAGCCGCCAGAACGCCGTCACCTGCAGGCGGGAGGCGGCCGACATGAGCGTGGGCAGCTTGTGCCCGATGCCGAGGCCGGTCACCACCACCGCGACCACCCCGGAGGCGTGGATCTCCTCGGCGGCGAACACCACGGCGAACGGCACGATCAGCGACAGCGCGTTGTCCAGCACCGGGTCGGTGGCGCGTTTGTGCAGGTAGCCGAAGACCACCACGCCGAGCAGGCCGACCAGGACGCCGCCTCCGGCCGCGACCACCACCTCCCGGGCCACGTCGCCGAACCCGACGCCGCCGGTGGTGGCGGTCGCCGCGACGATCGCGACCCGCAGCAGCACCAGCGCGGTGGCGTCGTTGACCAGGCTCTCGCCCTCCAGGATGGTGACGATCCGCCGGGGCAGGCCGACCCGGCGGGCCACCGCGGTGGCGGCGACCGCGTCCGGCGGCGCCACCACCGCGCCCAGCGCCAGGCAGATCGCGTACGGCAGGTGGGGCAGGAACCAGTGCACGACGGTGCCCACCACGAACGCGGTGAAGATGACCAGCCCGACGGCGAGCAGCAGGATCGGCCGCAGGTTGAGCCGGAACGCCGGCACCGACGTCTCCACCGCCGCCACGTACAGCAGCGGCGGCAGGATGCCCACCAGCACCAGGTCCGGGTCCAGCCGCACGTGCGGGAAGAACGGCAGGAAGGACAGCGCGAGACCGAGCACCACGAGCAGGATCGGCGCGAGCAGGCCGAGCTTGCGGGCCAGCGCCGCGCCGAACGTGGCGATGGCCAGGAAGACCACTACCTCGAACAGAGCATCCACGAGCGTCGAGCCTATGCGCCGCGGCGTCGATGTGTGATCAGGCGGCGGAGCGCAGCTTCGGCAGCACCTCCGCGCCGAACGTGTCGATGAACGCGCGCTGCTCCTGCCCGACGTGGTGCAGCGCGATCTGGTCGAAGCCCAGCGCCACGTACTCCTCCAGCCAGCCGATGTGCCGGCCCAGGTCGGCGGAGACGTTCACGGTCTCGGCGACCGTCGACATCGGCACGTCGGCGCTCGCCACGTCGAAGTGCTCGGGGGTCTCCAGGTCCCAGCACACCGGCGGCGCGAACACGTTGCTGCGCCACTGGTCGTACGCGATCGCCTCGGCCTCGGCCTGCTCGGGCGCCCAGCTCACGTGCACCTGCAGGTGCAGCGGGCCGCGTCCGCCCGCGCCCCGGTAGGCGTCGATCATCCGGCGCAGGTGCTCGACCGGCGCGTTGACGGTGATCAGCCCGTCCGCCCACTCGGCGCACCAGCGTGCGGTGGCGACGCTGACCGCGGCGCCGACCAGCGCGGGCGGCTCCTCCGGCCGGGTCCACAGCTTCGCCCGGTCCACTGTGACGAGGCCGTCGTGGCTGACCTCCTCGCCGGCCAGCAGCGCCCGGATCACGTCGACGCACTCGCGCAGCCGCGCGGAGCGGACGTCCTTGCGCGGCCAGACCTCGCCGGTGATGTGCTCGTTCGCCGCCTCGCCGGTGCCCAGCGCGGCCCAGAACCGGCCCGGGTACATGGCGCCGAGCGTGCCGATGGCCTGCGCGATGATCGCCGGGTGGTAGCGCTGGCCCGGCGCGTTCACCACGCCGAAGGACAGGTTCGTGGCCTGGAGCGCGGACCCGAGCCAGGACCAGGCGAACCCGGACTGGCCCTGCCGCTCGCTCCACGGCGAGAAGTGGTCGGAGCACATGGCCGCGTCGAAGCCGGCGCGCTCGGCGTGGATCACCGCCTCCAGCAGCCGGGCCGGGTGGATCTGCTCGTGGGATGCATGGAAGCCGAACGCCGTCATGGTGGGCACTCCTACCCGTGACGGCGTCCGGCCAATCGCGTCTACTCGGAGTGCGCGCCGGCGCCCGCGCCCGCCTTGCCCTCGCCGATCCACACGGTCTTGGTGTTGCAGAACTCGCGCATGCCGGCGGCGGACAGCTCGCGGCCGTACCCGGAGTTCTTCACGCCGCCGAACGGCAGCTCCGGATAGGACGTGGTCATCCCGTTGATGAACACGTTGCCGGCGTCCAGGTCGACGGCGAAGCGCTCCTGCTCGGCCGGGTCGTTGGTCCAGGCGTTGGAGCCGAGGCCGAAGCTGGTGCCGTTGGCCACTTCGATCGCCTCGTCGTACGAGCCGACCCGGTAGAGCCCGGCGACCGGCCCGAACACCTCCTCGGACCACATCCGCATCTCCGGGCGCAGGTCGGTGACCACGGTCGGCGGGTAGTACCAGCCGTCCCCGGCCGGCTTCTCACCGCCGCAGAGCACCGTCGCGCCCTGGTCCACCGCGTCGGTGACCTGGGCGTGCACCTCGTCGCGGCCACGCTCGCTGGCCAGCGGGCCGACGTCGGTGCCGTCGTCCATCGGGTCGCCGACGCGCAGCGCCGCCATCCGGGCGGCGAACTTCTCGGCGAACGCGTCGAACACGTCGGTGTGCACGATGAACCGCTTCGCGGCGATGCAGGACTGACCGTTGTTCTGGCAGCGGGCGGTGGTGGCCACCTCGGCGGCGGTGTCCAGGTCGGCCGAGGGCATCACCACGAACGGGTCGCTGCCGCCCAGCTCCAGCACCGTCTTCTTGATCTCCCGGCCGGCGATCTGGGCGATGGACCGGCCGGCCGGCTCGCTGCCGGTGAGCGTGGCGGCGCGGACGCGGGGGTCGCTGAGGATCCGGTCGACCGCGTCGGAGCCGACCAGCAGCGTGGTGAACGCGCCCTCGGGGAACCCGGCCCGCCGGAACAGGTCCTCCAGGTAGAGCGCGGTCTGCGGCACGTTCGAGGCGTGCTTGAGCAGGCCGGTGTTGCCCGCCATCAGGGCCGGGGCGGCGAAGCGCATGACCTGCCACAGCGGGAAGTTCCACGGCATCACCGCGAGCACCGGGCCGATCGGCTGGTAGCGCACGTACGCCCGCCTGGCCTTGACCGCGACGGCGTCGGCGGGCTCGTCGGCGAGGATCGCCGGCGCGTTGTCGGCGTAGAAGCGGCAGGCGGTGGCGCACTTGGTGACCTCCGCCTTGGCGGCGGCGTACGTCTTGCCCATCTCGGTGGTCATCAGCCGGGCCGTCTCGTCGCGCTCGGCGTCGAGCCGGTCGGCGGCGGCGGTGAGCCACCGGGCCCGCTGCGCGATGGTGGTCTCACGCAACTGCCGGAAGGCCAGGTCGGCCCGCTCGATCGCGGCGTCGATCTGCTCGTCCGACATCGCGTCGTACGTCTTGAGCACCTGTCCGGTGGCGGGATTGGTGGTGGCGATGGGCATGTCGTCCTCCTGTCACTCGAACAGCGAGTGCCGCACGCCCGGCTCCTCCCGGCGGCGCGCGGCGCGGCGGCGCTGGATCACGACCAGGTCGACCACCGCCACCACGGCGAGCAGCGCGCAGACCACGCCCAGCCAGGCGATGCCGGCGGCGAACGCGAGCACCGCGAAGACGGTCATCACGACCAGACCGAACGTCGCCAGCACGAGCCGCAGGTTCAGGGCGCTGTTCGCGTGGCCGACCGTGCCGCGGGCGCGCCGGGGTTGTGATCGGGTCATTCCTGGGGCCTACCCCGGCACGGGCGGGGATAACCGGCCGGGGCGGGAACGCCGGTGATCCGGGACACCCGGCGGGCGGTCGCCGGATGCGCGCTGCGGGCGGGTGCGTTACTTCGGGGTGCCGGTTTCCGGCGGAGATCCCGCGGGCCGGTGGAGAGGATGGCATGACCACGACGCAGGCCGTACCCGTGACCGTCGCCGTGTCCCGGCGCGCCGACCCCGCGCGTACCGACGAGGTGGTGGCGTGGATGCGGGCCGGTACGGCGCTCGCGGAGAGCTTCCCGGGCTTCCTCGGCGCCGGTTTCGTCCGCAGCGCCCCCGGTTCCGGCGAGTGGCACGTGATGTACCGCTTCGCCGACGCGGACACGCTGCGCGGCTGGGAGGACTCGCCGCAGCGGCGCTGGTGGCTCAGCTCGGCGCAGGGCATCGTCGAGCACACCCGGGTCGAGCGGCGCACCGGCATCGAGGGCTGGTTCGACCCGCCGGTGGACCACGTGGTCGAGACGTTCGGCGAGCCGGAGCCGGCCGCGCCGCCGCGCTGGAAGCAGGCGGTCACGATCTGGCTGGCGTTCTTCCCGCTCAGCCTGGCCGCCACGCTGCTGACCGCCCGGTTCCTCGCCGACGTGCCGCTGGCCGGGCGGACGCTGCTGATGACGCTCGTGCTCACCCCGCTGATGACCTACCTGGTGCTGCCCCGGATCACCCGCCTGCTGCACCGGTGGCTGCACGGCCGGCCTGCGCCGACACGACAGATGTGAACGACAGTGGTCTATGCCTGATAGCCGACAGAACCGCTTCCGGGACCCCGCCGGGGCATAGGGTCGACGCGCCCGTTGCCGCCGCCCGACGGGGGAACCCATGCCTCGACGCTGGATCGCCGCCCTGGCCTGCCTGGCGGCGCTCGTCGCGCTCGCCTGTGACGGCTCCGGCGAGGCGTCGCCCCGGCCCTCCGGCACACCCCGCCCCGGCGAGCCCCGGGTCCTCACGGCGCTCGGGGACTCGGTCAGCACCGGCTACGGCTCCTGCCTGGTGCTGGTGAGCTGCGAACGCAACTCCTGGTCGACGGGGGACGGCCTGCGGGTGGAGAGCATCTACCGGCGGCTGCGCGCCGACGCGCCGGGCCTGCGGGCGTACAACCGGGCCGTGCCCGGGGCCCGCGCGTCCGCGCTGACCGGCCAGGCCCGGTCGGCGGTACGCGACAAGGCCGACCTGGTCACCGTGCTGATCGGCGCGAACGACGCCTGCCGGGGCGACGTCGACGACATGACGCCCGTCGCCACGTTCCGCGATCAGGTCGACGCGGCGCTCGGCGTGTTGCGCGAGGGCCGGCCGAAGGCCCGGGTGCTGATGGTCAGCATCCCGGACCTGCACCGGCTCTGGCAGATCGGGCACACCGAGCCCCGCGCCGTGCGGGCCTGGTCGCGTGGCGTCTGCCCGGCGCTGCTCGCAGACGCCACGTCGACCGCGCCCGCCGCGGTGGCCCGCCGGGCCCGCGTCCGGGACCGGATCGAGGCGTACGACGGACAACTGCGCGCCGCCTGCCGGGCGTACGGGTCACGCTGCCGCTGGGACGGCGGCGCGGTGCACCGTCACCGCTTCACGCTGGACCAGGTGAACGCGCTGGACTGGTTCCACCCGAACGCGGCCGGGCAGGGCCGGCTGGCCGAGGTGGCCTGGAACGCGTCCGGCTGGGCGAGCTGACCGGCGCGGGCCGGACGGACGGGCCCGGGGCCGAGGAGGGTCAGGGCTGACGCGGGCCGGGAAGCGGCCGGGGACCACCGGCCCGGTAGAGGGCGCGCGTACGGTCGGCCAGTTCCTTCGTGGCCGACGAGTTGGCCCAGGTGCCGAGCACGATCGCGGCGCCCGGCACGACCTTGGCGAACATCCGCTTGGCGGCGCGTACCCCGGCCATCCGGGCCAGCCGGACACCGAGCTGGAGCATCACCCGGCCCAGCGCCCGATCGGCGGCGGAGCCGAACAACGCGCCGGCCCGCTCCCGGCCGGCGGCCACCCCGAGCGCCAGGCGGGCGGTCTGGGCGGCCTTGTGCACCCGCTGGAGCACCAGCAGATCGGTGGCCCGGTCGACGTGCGTCGGGTCGGCGCCGTACGCGGCCGCCACGTGCAGCACCAGCCGGGCCTGGGTCCAGGCCAGCACGCCCACGTCGATCACCGCGCCGGGCAGCCCGGCGGCGCCGGAGACCGCGCCGGAGAGCCGGGCGTGGTTGACGAACTTGCGGACCGCCTGGTCCGCCAGCTGTTCGGGCGGCGCGTCCGGCCGCAGGGCGCGTTCCCGGGCCGCCCACTGCGCGGCCTCCGGCCCGAGCCGGCGAACCGCCTCCAGGGCCAGGTGCTCCGGGGCGTACTGCGGGTCCTCCCGCATCCGGTCCCAGAGCTTGGCCGGTGGCGCCTCGGGCGCGTCCACCGGCGGGGCGGGGGCGGCGGGGACGGCGTCGGGCTCCCCGACGGGGGCGGGGTCGGTCACGAAGGGCTCCGGGGGCTCGTGCGGCGGGGGTGACGCGGGTCAGCGCCGGCGCGACTGCAGCCGGGTCGCGATCTGCCGCAGCCGGGCCTGGTTCTCCGGCTTGGACATCTCACGCCGGCCGCGGTCGACCAACTGCTGGCCCCGCGGCGACCGCAGGAAGGCGGTGATCCGTTGCATCAGCGACATGGTGTCCTCCGTCCCGCGGTCCCCTTCATGTGTACCTGGGACCGGCAAGCCCCGTGATACCCGAATCGACCCTTCGGCAACCACTCGTCCGGCTCAGCCCAGGATCTCGGCCACCACCTCGCCGGCCCGCCACTCGTGCTGGGCGTACGCGTCCGGGAACGCCGAGATCTGCACCGCCTGGGCGGCCACCGACAGCGGCAGGTCCTGCCAGCCGGGGATCTCCTCCAACGCGGACAGGAAGGCCTTCGTCGCGTACTCCGGGTCCATGAGCTGCTCGACGGTGCCCCAGCCGCTGCTCGGCCGCTGCTGGAACAGCCCGACCGAGTCGTGGTCCCAGCCGATGGCCTGGTGCGGGTAGTTCTGCGACTCGGGCAGCACGCCGCTGGCGTAGTTGAGCAGCGTGCTCTCCTGCATCGCGGTCGCCACCGCGATGACCAGGGCCCGGCGCGGCACGCCCATCTCCTTGCCGGCCTGCACGATCTTCTTGGCGTTGTTCATCTGGGTCCGGTCCAGGCCGGCGACCGGGACGATCTGCCGGACCGTCTTCGTGGGCTTCGGCTTGGGCTTGGCGGTCGCCTTCGGGCTCGCCGGCGCGGACGGGGCGGCGGTGGTCGGCGCGGTGGTCGGGCGGGCGCTCGCGCGGGAGGCGACGTCGGCCTCCGCGCGCTCGGCGACCTCCGCCGAGGGCGCCGGGGCGGCGGCGCGCTCCGGCGCGCCGAAGCCGGCCTGGCTGACGCCGACCAGGCCGAGGCAGCAGGCCGCGCCGGTGGCGACCGCGAGCCTGGTCCGGCCGGGCCGGGGGTTCATGGGGGCCCAGAAGCGGGTACGCCGGAAGAGTCCCTGGAGCCTCGCCGAACGGTTGGTGGAGGGGGTATCGTCCGAACGGTCAGCCGGGCGGCCGGGGCCGAACGGGTCGTCGAGGGTGCCGTCGCTACGCATCCGACGAGGCTAGGCAGGGCAAACCGGGATCACCCAGGCCTGTCGAGTGGCCCTCGCCACACTTCGGCCGACCCGGGCCGGACACTCGCGGCCTGCCGCGCCCAGCCGACGACAGACCTCGGGAACCCGGCGAATCACCCGCCGGCCACGCGCCGAAACTCTCCCGGCACGAACCTCGTAGATGTCCCGCTCCCGCCCGATGATCGACTAACTCGTCCGTTCGGACGATCCGGATGTCGGCCGCCGGACCGGGGCGTAGCCGAATCGTGATCACCATCCGGGCATCAGAGGTGTCCGTAACGGAATGGACCACACCCCCCGGTACGTTTGCCGAACCGGGGAGACCGCACGTTCGGCGCTCCCCCGTACGCGTCGACAGGGAGGACCCCACCGGTGCTCGATCCACACGAGCTCTACGAACTCACCGACGAGCTGCCCGAGCTCGGCCAGCCGGTGCTGATCCAGGCGCTCACCGGCTTCGTCGACGCCGGCAACGCCACCCGGCTCGCCCGGGAACAGCTGCTCACCTCGCTCGACGCCCGGACGATCGCCCGCTTCGACGTCGACCAGATCTTCGACTACCGCTCGCGCCGCCCGGTGATGACGTTCGTCGAGGACCACTGGGCCGACTACGACGCCCCGGCGCTGGAGCTGCACCTCCTGCGCGACGACGACGAGACCCCGTTCCTGCTGCTCACCGGCCCCGAGCCGGACCTGCAGTGGGAGCGTTTCGTGGCCGCCGTCGCCGGCCTCTGCGCCCGCCTCGACGTCCGGCTCACCGTCGGGCTCAACTCGATCCCGATGGCGGTGCCGCACACCCGGCCCAGCGGCGTCACCGCGCACGCCACGCGCAAGGACCTGATCGCCGGCCACGAGCCGTGGCTGCAGAAGGTGCAGGTGCCGGCCAGCGTCGGCCACTTGCTGGAGTACCGCCTCGGCGAGCAGGGCCGCGACGCCCTCGGGTTCGCCGCGCACGTGCCGCACTACGTGGCCCAGGCCGAGTACCCGGCCGCCGCCGAGGCGCTGCTGTCCGCCGTGTCCCGCAGCACCGGCCTGCTGCTGCCGGTCGAGGACCTGCGTACCGCCGCCGAGGCGGTCCGGGTGGAGATCGACCGCCAGGTCACCCAGACCGAGGAGGCGGCCACGCTGGTGCAGGCGCTGGAGGAGCAGTACGACGCGTTCGCCCGCGGCCGGGGCGAGAAGAGCCTGCTCGCCGGCGAGACCGGTCCGCTGCCCACGGCCGACGAGCTCGGCGCCGAGCTGGAGCGCTTCCTGGCCGAGCAGACCCGCCCCGGCGACACCCCGGAGCGCTGAGGCGGCGGGACGGGCGGCGATGCGGCAGGCTGGGGCCATGCGCCTGGCGACCTGGAACGTCAACTCGGTGAAGGCCCGCCTGCCCCGGCTGCTCGACTGGCTTGCCACCACGAAACCCGACGTCGTGTGCCTGCAGGAGACCAAGTGCCCGGACGGGGCGTTCCCGGTCGCCGAGGTGGGCGAGCTGGGCTACGAGGTGGCCAGCCACAGCGACGGCCGGTGGAACGGTGTCGCCGTCCTGTCCCGGGTCGGGCTCGCCGACGTGGCGGTCGGCTTCCCGGGCGAGCCCGGCTTCCCCGAGCCCGAGGCCCGCGCCATCTCGGCCACCTGCGACGGGCTGCGGGTCTGGTCGGTGTACGTGCCGAACGGCCGCACGCCGGACGACCCGCACTACGCGTACAAGCTGGCCTGGTTCGCGGCGCTGCGCGACGCCCTGGAACCGGAGGTCGCCGGGCCCCTGCCGGTGGCCGTCTGCGGCGACTTCAACGTCGCGCCCACCGACGCCGACGTCTGGGACCCCGCGCTGTTCGCCACCTCCACCCACGTCACCCCGGCCGAACGGGCCGCCCTGGCCGCGCTGCGTGACCTCGGGCTGGAGGACGTGGTGCCGACGCCGATGAAGGGGCCACACCCGTTCACGTACTGGGACTACCGGGCCGGGATGTTCCACCAGAACAAGGGCATGCGGATCGACCTGGTGTACGCGAGCGCGCCGTTCGCCCGCGCGGTCCGCTCCGCGTACGTGGATCGGGAGGCCCGCAAGGGCAAGGGTCCCTCGGACCACGCCCCGGTGGTGGTCGACGCCGACCTGACGCCGGCCGTCGAGACGTTCTGAGTCCGAGGCTCGTTAGGGTGGACGTATGGCAGTCGTGAAGATCAACGCGATCGACGTCCCGCCCGGCGCCGGCGAGGAGCTGGAGAAGCGGTTCGCGGCCCGGGCCGGCGCGGTGGAGAACTCCCCCGGTTTCCTCGGCTTCGAGCTGCTGCGCCCGGTCGCCGGGGAGAGCCGCTACTTCGTGTACACCCGCTGGGAGAGCGAGGAGGCGTACCAGGCGTGGGCGCAGGGCCCGTCCCGGGCCGCGCACGCCGAGGGCGGCGAGCCGCGCAAGCCGGTCGCCACCGGCGCGAACCTGCTGGAGTTCGAGGTCGTCCAGCAGGTCCCCGCCAAGCCCTGACCCCTCCCCATCCCCCTTCTCCGTCGATCATGAAGTTAGCGGCGCTCGACGTCCGTTTTGTCACCGCCAACCTCATGATCGACGGGGCGGTGGCCCGTCAGGATGCCAGGGACGCGAAGACGATCACGTTGTCCTGGTAGCCGGTACGGCCGCCGACCCACTCGCCGCCGCAGGTGATCAGGCGCAGCTCGGCCGGACCTGAGTCGCCGTAGACCCGCGCGGCGGGCAGGTTCGACTTGTCGAAGTACTCGACGCTGTCCACCTTGAACGTCACCACGCTGCGGTCCGCGCGGGTCACCTGGATCCGGGCGCCCGGTTTGAGCGAGCGCAGCCGGTAGAACACGGCCGGGCCGCTCTTGGTGTCGACGTGGCCCACGATGATCGCCCGACCCGGGTCGCCGGGCACCGCTCCCCTGTCGTACCAGCCGGTCTGGTCGTGCTCGGTCAGCGGCGGTACGTCCACCGAGCCGTCCTTCGCCTGCCCGACCGGGGTGACCGGCGCGTTGACCTTGATGGCCGGCACCGCCAGGCGTACCGGCCGGCTCGCCGGCTTCCGGGCCGGAGCGGCAGCGCTCGCCGGGGCCGCCGCCGCGCCCGAACCGCCCGATCCGCTCGACTCGGTCGACGCGTCGGCGAAGTCGAACGGCCCGGCCGTGCGCCCCAGCCCGGCCCCGGTGGCGAACACACCGACCAGCACCAGAACCACTGCCAGCGGCTTCGACCAGGAGCCCCGGCCCCGGTCCCGCCCGCCCGGCGATGCCGGTGGCGGCCCGGCGGGGCGTGGGCGCAGGGCCGGCGGATCGGCCGACGGCGGATACCACGGTCGCGACGCGGCGGGCGGCGGCATCCACGGCCGCGCCCCGGAGACCGGCACGGCAGACGACCCGGTCCCGGAGGACGGACCCGTCCCGGCGGCAGACCCACTCCCCGAGCGCGGGCCGGTCCAGGGCGCGGCGGCCGGATCAGCCCTGGAGAACCGGGCGGCGTCGGCGGGCGGCCCGGCCCGGGACGGCCGGGCCGAGCCCGTGGGCGGCGCGGCGGGCGGGGGCAGAGCCACGAACGGCCAGCCGGAGCGCCGGGAGCCGGCGGGCGGCGGGACGAAGTGCTCGGCCATGGCGGGCCTCAGCGTCCGGCGGCGCCACGGGCGTGGCGGCGGGACGCGGCCACACCGAGCCCGGCGCCGACCATGGTCACCGCCAGTCCGACCGGCACCAGCAGGCCGCCGAGGCCGGGACCGGCGGTGCCGCCGAAGCCGGTCGCCGGGCCGCGGCTGGGCAGGTGACTGGGCGGGTGGGTCGGCGGCCGGGTGGGCTGCCCCTGCTTGACCACCTGGAGCATGGTGGAGGCGGTCTCCCCGCCCGGGCACTCCAGCTTGACCCGGTAGTTGCCGGGCCGGGTGCGCTCGTGGACCATCGGCGTGGCGGTGAGCAGGCCGCGCTGCGGCTGCACCTGGATCTTGCCGAACGCGTCCGAGGTGACGATCGCTGGCACGGTGTTGTTCCGGCAGCTCGCCCGGATGCCGACCAGGTAGCCGGGCGACACGGTGCCCGGGGTGACCTCCACGAAGATCACGTCGGCCGGGGGCTGTTCCGGCACCGGCTCGGCGGCGCGCGGCGCGGCCTGGGCGGGCAGCGCGCCGACCAGCGGGGCGGCGCACGCGGCGACCGCGACCAGCAGCGCCTCACGTACCCTGAACGACCCCATGACCCCTCCCGGCGTACGGGATGAATCCTCTCACCCCCGGCCGCACATCACATCCGATCCGGGCTAGGCTCGGCTCGTTGTGACCCTCACCGACCTTCCCGCCGCCCGCATCCGCACCTTCCATCCGCGTCGCGGGCGGATGAGCGACCGGCAGCGCGACGCGCTGGACCGGCTCTGGCCCGCGTACGGCCTCAGGATCGCCGCCCTCGACGGGCCGTGCGATCCGGCGGCGCTGTTCGGACGGCGGGCGCCGCTGGTGCTGGAGATCGGCTCCGGCATGGGCGACGCCACCGCCGCCATGGCGGCGGCCGACCGGGACCGACACTATCTGGCGGTCGAGGTCCATACGCCGGGAATCGCCAACCTGCTCGACCTGGTGGAACGCCACGGTCTGGACAACGTACGGGTGGCCGAGGGCGACGCGCTGGACCTGGTCCGGGCCATGCCGGAGGGCTGCCTGGACGCGGTGCACGTCTTCTTCCCGGACCCGTGGCCGAAGACACGCCACCACAAGCGGCGGATCATTCAGCCGGCGCACGTGGCGCTGCTGCGGTCCCGGCTGGCGCCGGGCGGCACGTTGCACTGCGCGACGGACTGGGCCGAGTACGCCGGGTCGATGCGCGAGACGCTCACCGCCGACCCGGAGCTGGTCGACGTACACGGCGGCTACGCGCCGCGTCCGGCGCACCGGCCGGTGACGAAGTTCGAACGCCGCGCGCTGACCGCCGGCCGGGAGGTCTTCGACCTGATCCACCGGCGGCGCTGAACCCGTTGCGCTGAACCCGGTTGGCGCGGCGCGGTGTGATCCAGGCACGATGGGAGCCGCCATGACTCTCACCGCCGCGCTGCCGAAGACCGCCGATCCCGACACCCTCTACGACGCGTTCGCCTCCTGGGCGTCCGAGCGCGGCCTGAATCTCTATCCCCATCAGGAGGAGGCGGTCATCGAGATCGTCTCCGGCGCGAACGTGATCATGAATACGCCGACCGGCTCGGGCAAGAGCCTGGTGGCGATCGCGGCGCACTTCGCCGCGCTGGCCGACGATCGCACGACCTTCTACACCGCGCCGATCAAGGCGCTGGTCTCGGAGAAGTTCTTCGCGCTCTGCGAGGTCTTCGGCGCCGAGAACGTCGGCATGCTCACCGGCGACGCCAGCGTCAACGCGGACGCGCCGATCATCTGCTGCACCGCGGAGATCCTGGCCAACCTGGCGCTGCGCGAGGGCCGCCGCGCCGACGTCGGCCAGGTGGTCATGGACGAGTTCCACTTCTACGCCGAGCCGGACCGGGGCTGGGCGTGGCAGGTGCCGCTGATCGAGCTGCCGCAGGCCCAGTTCGTGCTGATGTCGGCCACGCTCGGCGACACCACCCGCTTCGTCGACGACCTGAGCCGGCGCACCGGGCGGCCGACCGCCGTCGTCCGCTCGGCCGAGCGGCCGGTCCCGCTCCTCTTCTCGTACGCGACCACGCCGCTGCACGAGACGCTCGAGGAACTGCTGGAGACCAAGCAGGCCCCGGTGTACGTGGTGCATTTCACCCAGGCCGCCGCGCTGGAACGCGCCCAGGCGCTGATGAGCGTGAACGTCTGCACCCGCGCCGAGAAGGACATGATCGCGCAGGCGATCGGCAACTTCCGGTTCACCTCCGGCTTCGGCAAGACGCTGTCCCGGCTGGTCCGGCACGGCATCGGCGTGCACCACGCCGGCATGCTCCCGAAGTACCGCCGCCTGGTCGAGACGCTCGCCCAGGCCGGCCTGCTCAAGGTCATCTGCGGTACGGACACGCTCGGCGTCGGCATCAACGTGCCGATCCGCACCGTGCTGTTCACCGGCCTCTCGAAGTACGACGGGGTGCGGACGCGCCTGCTGAAGGCCCGCGAGTTCCACCAGATCGCCGGCCGGGCCGGGCGGGCCGGATTCGACACGCTGGGCCGGGTCGTGGTGCAGGCCCCCGAGCACGTGATCGAGAACGAGAAGGCCCTCGCGAAGGCCGGTGACGACCCGAAGAAGCGCCGCAAGGTGGTGAAGAAGAAGCCGCCGGAGGGCTCGATCGGCTGGGGTGAGCCGACGTTCCAGCGCCTGGTCGAGGCCGAGCCGGAGCCGCTCACGTCCAGCTTCCAGGTCAGCCACTCGATGCTGCTCAACGTGATCGGCCGCCCCGGCGACGCGTTCGCCTCGATGCGGCACCTGCTCACCGACAACCACGAGGACCCGGCCGCGCAGCGCCGGCACATCCGCCGGGCCATCGCCATCTACCGCGCGCTGCGCGCCGGCGGCGTGGTCGAGGAGCTGCCCGAGCCGGACGAGACCGGCCGCCGGGTACGCCTCACCGTCGACCTCCAGCTCGACTTCGCGCTCAACCAGCCGCTGTCACCGCTGGCGCTGGCCACCGTGGAACTGCTCGACCGGGAGTCACCGTCGTACGCGCTCGACGTGCTCAGTGTGATCGAGTCGATCCTGGACGACCCGCGCCAGGTGCTGTCCGCGCAGCAGTTCAAGGCCCGCGGCGAGGCGGTCGCCGCGATGAAGGCCGAAGGCATCGAGTACGAGGCACGCCTCGAACTGCTCGACGAGGTGACCTGGCCCAAGCCGCTGGCGGAGCTGCTGGAGTCCGCGTACGAGATGTACCGGCAGGGCCACCCCTGGGTCGCCGACCACCAGCTCTCCCCCAAGTCGGTGGTCCGCGACATGTACGAGCGGGCCATGACGTTCCCCGAGTACGTCCAGTTCTACGGGCTGTCCCGCTCCGAGGGGCTGGTGCTGCGGTACCTCGCCGACGCGTACAAGACGCTGCGGCAGACCGTCCCCGAGGACGCGAAGACCGAGGAGCTGGTCGACCTCATCGAGTGGCTGGGCGAGCTGGTCCGCCAGGTCGACTCCAGCCTGATCGACGAGTGGGAGCGGCTGCGCAACCCGTCCGACGTGGCCGAGGTGGCCGCCTCGCTGGACGACCGGCCGCCGGCTGTCACCCGCAACGCGCGGGCGTTCCGGGTGCTGGTGCGCAACGCGATGTTCCGCCGCGTCGAGCTGGCCGCGCTGCGCCGCTGGGACCTGCTCGGCGAGCTGGACGCCGGCGACGGCTGGAACGCCGACGCCTGGGCCGACGCGCTGGAGCCGTACTTCGAGACGTACGACGCGATCGGGGTGGGGCCGGACGCGCGCGGACCGGCGCTGCTGATGATCGAACAGGGCCGCGAGAAGTGGACCGTACGGCAGATCCTGGACGACCCGGACGGCGACCACGACTGGGGCATCAGCGCCGAGATCGACCTCGCCGCCTCCGACGAGACCGGCGCGGCGGCGGTCCGGATCACCGACGTCGGCCAGCTGTAGGACTACGCGAAAAAGGGCCGCCCGGGATGTCCGGGCGGCCCTTTTCGTGCCCTGGGCGATGTCAGACCCGTCGATTAGAATGTATGTACTAATCGAGCTGTTGACCTGGGAGGATGCTCGTGACTGCGCCCACCTCCGCGACCCCTGTCACCCCCTACGCCACCCTCCTCGGATTCACCCGGTACGTCGACCGCACCGGGCCCACCAAGGCCACCTTCGTCGGCGGGCTGCGCCGCCAGCGGGCCAGCCGGCACGGCTTCAACCCGCACGGCCAGTTCGTCAAGGCGCTCAAGGCCGACGTCGCGTTCCACACCGGCGGCACCCACCTCGCGCAGGTCGCCGACCTGGTCAAGCCGCGCTGGCGCCCGCTCTACGAGGCGCTGGTGCCGGGCGCGACCCGCTGGCTGCAGTCGCTGGGCGAGCCGGCCGGCGTCGACCTGGCGCAGACCCGCGACGCCCTCGCGATGCTGGGTGACCTGCCCGTGAAGATCAACCCGCAGTTCGGCGTCCGGTACGCCGACGGCCGGGCCGAGGCGATCCGGCTGCACTTCGACGAGGCGCCGCCGAGCGAGGAGGCGACCCTGGCCACGCTGCACCTGATGGCCCGGCACATGGACGCGGTGCTGCCGCACGCCGAGCCGGTCCTGGTCGACGTGCGGCGCGGCGAGGCGCACCGGATGCCCGCCGACGTCAAGCCCGAGCAGATCGAGCAGTGGCTGGCCGGTGAGGCGGCCGCGTTCCGGGCCATCTGGTCCACCGCCGCCTGACCGACCGATCCGATCCGGCTCACCGCCGCCCCACCGAACGGCCGTCCCGCACCCGGGACGGCCGTTCGGCGTGCTGTGCCCGGGGCGACCGACCGGGCCGGAGCAGCCGCTGCGGCGGGGCGACACCGTCCCTCGTATGCGCTTTCCCCTCCGTGCTCAGGTTAGTGGCATATGTGAGTAGTAGTCGGGAACAACCCGCCTGACTCCGCCTCGCCCCCGCCGGTCGTCGTCTCGTCCCGCCGCCCGTCGTCCGTCGAGGAGCACCAGTGGTAACAAACGACTCGCCTGTCGTACCCCCACTGCGGACCGCCCCCGCCCCGCGCCCGGTACGCGGACGCCTCATCCTGCTCGGGCCCGCGTTCGTAGCGGCGGTCGCCTACGTCGACCCCGGCAACTTCGCCACCAACTCCACGGCCGGGGCCCGGTACGGCTATCTGCTGGTCTGGGTGGTGGTGGCGGCGAACCTGGCCGCCATGCTGGTGCAGACGCTCACCGCCAAGCTCGGCCTGGCCACCGGGCGCAGCCTGCCCGAACTGTGCCGGGAGCACCTGCCCCGGCCGCTGAACCGGGTCATGTGGGCGCAGGCCGAACTGGTCGCCATGGCCACCGACCTGGCCGAGGTGATCGGCGGGGCGGTCGCGCTGTACCTGCTGTTCGGCGTCCCGCTGCTGTCCGGCGGCCTGATCGTCGGCGCCGCCTCGTTCTCCATCCTGGCGCTGCGCGCCAGGGGTTTCCGGACGTTCGAGATCGCCATCGCGGCGCTGCTCGGGGTGATCGTGCTGGCGTTCGCGGTCAACCTGGTCACCGCGCAGCCGGACGTGTCCGACGCCGCGGCCGGCCTGCTGCCCCGGATGCAGGGCACCGACAGCATGCTGCTCGCCGCCGGCATCCTGGGCGCGACGGTGATGCCGCACGTCATCTACGTGCACTCGGCGCTGACGCCGAACCGCCTGCCCGCCGAGGGCGAGGCGCAGCGGCGGGTGATCGCCAAGGGCCTGCGGGTCGACGTGCTGATCGCGCTCGGCGTCGCCGGGGCGGTCAACCTGGCCATGCTGCTGGTGGCGGCGAGCAGCTTCCACGGCACGTCGATCCCGGGCACCGACACCCTGGAAGGCGTGCACGCCGGGCTCGCCACCACGCTCGGTACGGCCGCGGCGGTCGGCTTCGCGGTCGCGCTGCTCCTGTCCGGCCTCGCCTCCACGAGCGTCGGCACGTACGCCGGCGAGATCATCATGCAGGGCTTCCTGCGCCGCCGGATCCCGCTGCTGATCCGCCGGATGATCACGCTGCTGCCCGCGCTGGCGGTGCTCGCGATCGGCGTCGACCCGACCCGCGCGCTGGTGCTGTCGCAGGTGGTGCTGAGCTTCGGCATCCCGTTCGCGCTGATCCCGGTGGTGATGTTCACCCGACGCCGGGACCTGATGGGCAGCCTGGTCAACCGGCGGGCCACCACCGCCGCGGCGGTGGCGATCACGGCGTTCGTGGTGGCGCTCAACGCGTTCCTGCTCTGGCAGCTGGCCGCCTGAAACACGCCAGCGCCCGTCCGGCCCCGTGCGGCTGGACGGGCGCTGGTGATCGGGACTCAGGCGGCCAGGTACTTCTCCAGGTCGTCCAGGATCTTGTTGGCGGCGCCCACGCCGATGCCGGTCATCCAGATCTCGTCGGAGACCACGTGCGCCTTGCCGGCCTTGACCGCGGACAGGCCCTTCCACAGCGTGCCGCCGGTGACCTTGGCCTGCTCGGCGGCGGCCTTCTCGCCGTACGCGGTCACGAACACCACGTCGCCGTCGGCCTCGGCGATGCGCTCCGGGCTGACCCGGTCCATCCGCTTGTCCTCCTTGCCGGCGAGCATCTGCCGCTCGGGGCGGCCCAGGCCGGTGTCGCCGACGACGATGCCGGAGAACGAGTCCGGCCCGTACAGGCGGATCTCGGTCGGCATGAAGCGCACGATGGAGACCTTGCGGGACGCGGCGTCGCCGAGCTTCGCGCCGAAGTCCTTCGCCCGCTTCTCGTACTCGGCCAGCAGGTCCTTGGCCTGCTGCTCCTTGCCCAGCGCCGCGCCGTCGAGGAGGAAGTTCTCCTTCCAGGTGATGCCGACCTTCTCGGTGAACACGGTCGGGGCGATCTTGGACAGCTCGTCGTAGAACTTCTCCTGGCGGAACTTGCTGCCCAGGATGAGGTCCGGGTTGAGCGCGTTGATCGCCTCCAGGTCCGGCTCGGTGAGCACGCCGACCTCGGTGATGCCGGCGAGCTTGTCCGCGCCGAAGTAGGTGGGCCAGCTCTTCGCCTCACCGGCGGTGGCCGCGCCGACCGGGGTGACGCCGAGCGACAGCGCGGTGTCGATCTTGTCCGTGTCGAGCACGACCACGCGCTTCGGCTCGGCCGGCACCTTCGTGGTGCCCATGGCGTGGGTGATCTCCCGGGTCTCCCCGGTGCCGGCGCCGCCGACGGGATCGCTCTCCCCGCAGGCGGTGAGACCGACGCCGAGGGCGAGCGCGGCGGTGAGTGCGACGGCGAGACGACGCATGGTGTTCCTTTCGGTGGTGCGGGTCGGCGCGCTCAGGCGTCGCCGACGGGGACGCCGGCCGTGGCCGGCGTGGCGGCCGGAACGGCCGAGGTCTGGGTGAGGGCCGGCACCACGAGCGGGGCGCCGCTGACCGGGCAGGGCACGACCACGCAGTCCAGCCCGAACACGT
The DNA here is from genome assembly GCF_003315815.1 of Micromonospora sp. LHW51205. Lineage (NCBI taxonomy): Bacteria > Bacillati > Actinomycetota > Actinomycetes > Micromonosporales > Micromonosporaceae > Micromonospora > Micromonospora sp. LHW51205. Next base: position 234,947 of record NZ_QMEZ01000004.1, read on the forward strand.
CGCGGACCAGGTCGGCGGTGAGGATCTCGCGCGGCTCGCCGGCGGCGACCACCGCGCCGTCGCGCATGGCGATCAGGTGACCGGCGTACCGGGCCGCCTGGTTGAGGTCGTGCAGCACGGCCACCACGGTCCGGCCCCGCTCGGCGCGCAGCCGGTGCAGCAGGTCCAGCACCTCCACCTGGTGGGCCAGGTCGAGGTACGTGGTGGGCTCGTCCAGCAGCAGCGCGTCGGTGTCCTGGGCCAGCGTCATGGCGATCCACACCCGCTGGCGCTGGCCGCCGGAGAGCGTGTCCACCGCCCGGTCGGCCAGCCCGGCGACGTCGGCCAGCCGCATGGCTTCCTCGACCGCCCGGCCGTCCTCGGTCGACCACTGCCGCCACCAGCGCTGGTAGGGCTGCCGGCCGCGCCCGACCAGGTCGGCGACGGTGATCCCCTCGGGCACCAGCGGGCTCTGCGGCAGCACGCCGAGTCGCCGGGCCACGTCCCGGGTGGGCAGGTCCCGGATCGCCGCGCCGTCGAGCAGCACCGCGCCCCGCCGGGGCGTGAGCAGCCGGGCCATGGTGCGCAGCAGCGTCGACTTGCCGCAGGCGTTCGGGCCGACGATCACGGTGAACGTGTCGGCCGGCAGGTCGAGGTCCAGTCCGTCCAGCACGGTCCGGCCCTCGTAGCCGACGACCAGGTCGCGGGTGGACAGCAGCGCGGTCACGAGCGCCTCCCTCGGGTGCGCAGCAGCACGAAGATCAGGTACGGCCCGCCGATCGCCGCGGTCAGCACGCCGGCCGGCAGTTGGGTGGGGGCCAGCAGCCGCCGGGCGCCCAGGTCGGCGAGCACCAGCAGCAACGCGCCCAGCAGCGCGGCGCAGAGCAGCGGCGGTCGCTCGGTCCGGGCCAGCCGGCGGGCCACCTGCGGGGCGACGAGCGCCACGAAGTCCACCGCGCCCACCTGGGCGGTGACCATCGCGGCGGCCAGCACGCCGGTGCCGGCCAGGCCGATGCGCCGGGCCACCGGCCGCAGGCCGATCCCCCGCGCGGTGTCGTCGTCGAGCGTGCTGCTGCGCAGTGCCCAGCCGGCCCAGAGGAGCACCGGCAGCAGCACGGCGAGCGTGCCGGCGATCCAGGCCGCCTCGCTCCACCCCTTGCCGGCGAGCGTGCCGATGAGCCAGATCTGCGCGCGCAGCCCGTCGATCGGGTCGGCGGTGAGCATGACGACCTCGATCAGCGCCCGGAACGCGAACGCCACCGCCACGCCGGCGAGCACGAACCGCTGGGCGGCCAGGCCGTGCCGGGCGCCGAGCGCGAACACCACCACCGCGGCGGCCAGGCCACCGAGCAGCGCCGCCGGCGCCACCAGCACCGCCGCCGCGCCGCTGGTCAGCGCGATCGTGGCGGCCAGCCCGGCGCCCTGGGTGACACCGATGACGTCAGGGCTGGCCAGGGGGTTGCGGGCCACGCTCTGGATCAGCGTGCCGGCCACGCCGAAGGCCGCCCCGGCGACCGCCGCGAGGACGGCGCGGGGCAGTCGCAGGTCGCGCACCACGAGGTCGTACGGGGTGCCCGCGCCGGAGAGCGACCGCACCACGTCGACGGGGGCCACGTACGGCGTCCCCAGCGACAGGCTGACCACCACCGCGAGGCAGAGCAGCACGAACAGCACCAGCGCCAGAACGACAGGACGCCACCGGAACGGCACCGCCACCGCCGCCCCGACCCGCAGAACCCCGCGCCCGGCCCCCAGCGGCCCACGTCGTTGATCTTGCACTTGCTGCCCCGACGGCGCCGGGATCGCCCCTTTCGCCGGGGCGGCAAGTGCAAGATCGCGGGAGTCTGTGCGGGGGACCGGGGTGGTCATGTCGTCACCGTTTTGGCTCGGTGGACCAGGTAGGCCAGCAGCGGGGCGCCCAGCAGGGCGGTGATGATGCCCGCGGGGATCTCGCCGGGCGGGGCGACCAGGCGGCCCGTCACGTCGGCCGCCAGCACCAGCGCGGGGCCGAGCAGCGCGGCGACCAGCAGCGTCCACCTGTGGTCGGCGCCCACGAGCGCCCGGGCCAGGTGCGGCACCGCCAGCCCGACGAACGCGATCGGCCCGGCGGCGGCCACCGCGGCGCCGGTGAGCAGCACGCCACCGCCGCCGGCGGCGAGCCGGACCAGGGCGACCCGGTGGCCGAGCCCTCGCGCCACGTCGTCGCCGAGGGCCAGCGCGTCCAGGCCACGGGCGGCCAGCAGGGCCAGCAGCACGCCGGCCGCCACGAACGGGAGCACCTGACCGGCCACGCCGACGCCCCGGCCGGTCAGCCCGCCGACCACCCAGAAGCGGTACTCCTCGAACGTGCGGGCGTCGATGCTGAGCAGCGCGTACACGATGGCGCCGAGACCGGCGTCGAGGGCCGCGCCGACGAGCGCGAGGGTGACCGGACTGGCGCCGTCGCGGGCGCGGTTGGCGACCGCGAACACGAGCAGCCCGGTGAGCAGCGCGCCGGCGATACCGAACCAGACGTACCCGGCGAGCGTGCCGACCCCGAACACGGCGATGGCCAGCACCACGCCGAACGAGGCTCCGGCGCTGATGCCGAGGATGCGCGGCTCGGCCAGCGGATTGCGGGTTACCGCCTGGAACAGCACCCCGGCCAGCGCCAGCGCCAGGCCGACGACCAGCCCGAGGACGGTACGCGGCAGCCGCAGTTCCCGGACCACGGTGGTGGCGTCGCCGCCGTCCGGAGAGACGAGCGCGTGCCACACCTGGTCGACGGGGAAATGACGGCTGCCGAGCGCGAGACTGGCCAGCAGCGCCAGCAGGAGCAGGAGCGCCGCCGCCACGGTGACCGCGACGCGGCGGACGGTGCCGCGGCGGACGGGAGCCCCGGCCCGCGCGGGCCGGACGGCGACGGTGGTCACGAGGGGTTTCGCCTTCCGGTTAGGTGCGCCTTACCTTAGCTGACCTGCTAAGGCGTACCTAAGCGGGTTGCGCCTCCACCAGGGGGAGGCACGATGCTGGATGCCATGGACGGTGCGGAGCGCTACTCGATCGGTGACCTGGCCCGGCGGACCGGGCTGCCGGTGAAGACCATCCGGTTCTGGTCCGACCGTGGCGTCGTGCCGCCCACCGACCGAGGGCCGGCCGGTCAGCGCCGCTACGACGCGGCCGCGGTGGCCCGGCTCGACCTGGTACGGACGTTGCGCGAGCTGGGTGTGGACCTGCCCACTGTGCGCCGGGTGGTGACCCGGGAGGTCACCCTGGCCGAGGTCGCCTCGGCGCACGCGGACGCGCTGACCGCGCAGATCCGCCTGCTGCGGACGCGCCGCGCGGTCCTCACGGTGATCGCCCGGCGCGGGGCCACGCCGTCCGAGGCCGACCTGCTGCACCGGCTGGCGGGCCTGGCCGTGCGGGAACGACGGCGGCTGGTCGACGAGTTCCTCGACGCGGCGTTCGGCGGCCTGACCGATCCGGGGTTCGTGGGCATCCGCCGGTCGCTCACACCAGAGCTGCCGGACGATCCGGACGACTGTCAGATCGAGGCGTGGGTGGAGCTGGCCGAGCTGACCCTGGACCCGGGATTCCGGGCTGGGCTGCGCCGGCTGGCCGAGCAGCACGCGGCGGACCGGAACGGCGCCGAGGGCGTACGCCGGGACGTGGTCGCCGTGGTCCGGGATGAGGTGGCCCCGGCGCTCGCCGACGGCGTCGAGCCGGCCTCGCCCGACGCGGATCCGATCGTGGCCCGGGCGGCGGCCCGGTACGCGCGGATCTGCGGCCGGCCGGACGACGCCGACCTGCGCCGGCGGATGCTGGACCGGTTGCGGACCGCGAGCGACCCTCGCCGGGAGCGGTACCTGGAGCTGCTCTCCGTGATCAACGGCTGGCCACCGGCCGAGAGCCTGGCGCCGGTGCTGGACTGGTCGATCCGGGCACTGCGCGCCCGGCAGCACCTAGCCTGAGGACATGCGATTCGACAGGCACACGGTGGTGCTCCTGGTCCGCCCGGACGACGCGCCGGACCTGCCGCAGGACGCGCTCGACCGGATCCAGGACGCCCACCTGGCCCACCAGGCCGGGCTGGTGGAGCAGGGCGCGGTGCTCGCGGCCGGGCCGTTCCTGGACGGCGACGACGGACGCGTCCGCGGTTTCGTGGTGCTGTCGGTGGACCCGCAGATGGCCCGCGAGCTGTACGCGAACGACCCGGCGGTCCGCGCGGGCCGGCTCGTCGCGCAGGTCAGCAGCTGGATGGTGCCGGAGGGTCAGGTCCGCTTCGAGCAGGTGCCGGTGCCCCGCTCGATGCTGGAGGCCGCGGCCGGCGACTGAGCGTTGCGGCTCAGCGCGCCGGACCGGAGCGCCGGTCAGTCCTCCGCGGCCTGCCGGACACCCGGCACCACCGGGGTCGGCCACAGCGGGGCACGCGGCCCGGCCGGCACCTCGACCTGCTGGTCGGACCAGACGTACGTCTCGGGCAGCAGGTCGGCGATCGGGACCGCGCGCAGCCCGTCGGGCGGGCCGACGATCACCCGGATCGACGGGAAGTAGTCGAGCAGCACCTGACGGCAGCGCCCGCACGGCGGGATGACGCCCCGGCCCCGGTCCCCCACCGCGACGATCGTCTCCAGCTCGCCGGCGCCCTGGGTCGCGGCGGCCCCGATTGCCACCACCTCGGCGCACGGACCGCCGGTGAAGTGGTAGACGTTGACGCCGCTGAACACCCGGCCGTCGGTGCTGCGTACGGCGGCGGCGACGGTGTGGTTGTCGCTGCGGCAGCGCAGCTTCGCCACGGCGGTGGCGGCCTGCACGAGCGCCCGGTCGGTGTCCCGCATGATCATCCCCGCCCCTCGTCGGCCCCGTCGGCCCCCGTCGGCGGCAACTTTATCCCCGCCGGGCGGCCCGCCGGTGACGGCGCGCCCGTCGCCGGTAACCCGGGGGCGGTCCGCCGCGCGGCTGCCTATCCTTGGCGACGACATGCAGAAGCCAGCTGTACCCGCCGCCCCTGACACCGCCCGCGACCTGCACCGCCGCCTCGCCCCGCTGATGTTCCGCGACCAGCGCCGCCTCCAGCGGCGGCTCGACGGCGTGCGGCGGCTGCGTGACCCGCAGCGGCGGGACGCGGCGCTGGCCGAGATCACGGCCGAGGTGACCCGGGCGGAGGCGCGCCTGGAGTCGCGTCGCGCGGCCGTGCCGGCGATCACCTACCCGGCGCAGTTGCCGGTGAGTGAGCGCAAGGACGACATCGCGGCCGCGATCCGCGACCACCAGGTGGTGATCGTGGCCGGTGAGACCGGCTCCGGGAAGACCACCCAGCTCCCCAAGATCTGCCTGGAGCTGGGGCGCGGGATCACCGGCCTGATCGGGCACACCCAGCCCCGCCGGCTGGCGGCCCGTACGGTCGCCGACCGGATCGCCGACGAGCTCGGCACCGAGCTGGGCGACGTGGTCGGCTACAAGGTGCGCTTCACCGACCAGGTGGGCGAGAACAGCCTGGTCAAGCTGATGACCGACGGCATCCTGCTGGCCGAGTTGCAGACCGACCGGATGCTGCGGCAGTACGACACGCTGATCATCGACGAGGCACACGAGCGCAGCCTCAACATCGACTTCATCCTCGGGTACCTCAGGCAGCTCCTGCCCCGCCGGCCCGACCTCAAGGTGGTCATCACCTCGGCGACCATCGAGACCGACCGGTTCGCGAAGCACTTCGCCGACGCCGAGGGCAACCCGGCGCCGGTGGTCGAGGTGTCCGGACGCACCTATCCGGTGGAGGTCCGCTACCGGCCGCTGGTCGAGGTGACCGAGGCCGAGGAGGAGGACGAGGCCGACGAGGAGAACGTCCGGGACCAGATCCAGGCCATCGGCGACGCGGTCGAGGAGCTGGCCGCCGAGGGGCCGGGCGACATCCTGGTGTTCCTCAGCGGCGAGCGGGAGATCCGCGACACCGCCGACGCGCTGGGCAAGCTGGTCCAGAAGAAGCGGTCGCTGCTCGGCACCGAGATCCTGCCGCTGTACGCCCGGCTGTCCACCGCCGAGCAGCACCGGGTCTTCGCCGCGCACTCCAACCGCCGGGTGGTGCTGGCCACCAACGTCGCGGAGACCTCGCTGACCGTGCCGGGCATCAAGTACGTGGTGGACCCGGGCACCGCCCGGATCTCCCGCTACTCCAGCCGGCTGAAGGTGCAGCGGCTGCCGATCGAGCCGGTCTCGCAGGCCAGCGCCAACCAGCGCAAGGGCCGCTGCGGGCGTACCTCGGACGGCATCTGCATCCGCCTCTACGACGAGCAGGACTTCGACTCCCGCCCCGAGTTCACCGACCCGGAGATCCTGCGCACCAACCTGGCCTCGGTCATCCTGCAGATGACGGCGATCGGGCTCGGCGACGTCGCCGCGTTCCCGTTCATCGACCCGCCGGACCGGCGCAACATCACCGACGGCGTGAACCTGCTGCACGAGCTGGGCGCGCTCGACCCGGCCGAGACCGACCCGGCGAAACGGCTCACCGCGCTGGGCCGGCGGCTGGCACAGCTCCCGGTCGACCCCCGGCTGGCCCGGATGGTCCTGGAGGGCGAACGCAACGGCTGCGCCACCGAGGTGGTGGTGATCGCCGCCGCGCTGTCCATCCAGGACCCGCGCGAACGCCCGGCCGACAAGCAGGCCCAGGCCGACCAGGCGCACGCCCGGTTCGCCGACAAGGAATCCGACTTCGTCGCGTACCTGAACCTGTGGCGCTACCTGCGGGAGAAGCAGCGGGAGCTGTCCTCCAGCGCGTTCCGCCGGATGTGCAAGGCCGAATACCTCAACTACCTCCGGGTACGCGAGTGGCAGGACATCGTCAGCCAGTTGCGCCAGGTGCTGCGAACCTCGGACAAGGGTGAGGGCCGGCGCGGCGCCGGCGCCGACCTGCCGGAGGAGATCGACACCCCGAAGGTGCACCAGTCGCTGCTGCCCGGCCTGCTGTCGCACCTCGGCCTCAAGGACGCGCAGAAGCACGAATACCTGGGCGCGCGAGGCGCGAAGTTCGGGATCTTCCCCGGGTCGGCGCTGTTCAAGAAGCCGCCGCGCTGGGTGATGGCCGCCGAGCTGGTGGAGACGTCCCGGCTGTGGGGCCGGGTGGCCGGGCGGGTCGAGCCCGAGTGGGTCGAGCCGCTGGCCCAGCACCTGGTCAAACGCAGCTACAGCGAGCCGCACTGGGAGAAGAAGCAGGCCGCCGTGATGGCCTACGAGAAGGTCACGCTGTACGGCATCCCGCTCGTCACCTCGCGCAAGGTGAACTTCGGGCGGATCGACCCGGTGCTCAGCCGGGAGCTGTTCATCAGGCACGCCCTGGTGGAGGGCGACTGGCAGACCCACCACCACTTCTGGCGGGACAACCAGAAGCTGCTGACCGAGATCGAGGAGCTGGAGAACCGGGCCCGGCGCCGCGACATCCTGGTCGACGACGAGACCATCTTCGCCTTCTACGACCAGCGCATCCCCCCCGACGTGGTCTCCGGCCGGCACTTCGACTCGTGGTGGAAGAAGACCCGCCGGGAGCAGCCGGACCTGCTCACGTTCACCCGCGAGCTGCTCGTCAACGACGGCCGGGGCGGGGTGGACGAGGAGGACTTCCCGGACGAGTGGCGGGCCGACGGCGTGACGCTGCCGCTGACGTACACGTTCGACCCGACCGCGCCGACCGACGGCGTCACTGTGGACATCCCGCTGCCGCTGCTCAACCAGGTGCCGGCGGAGAGCTTCGACTGGCAGGTGCCCGGGCTGCGCGAGGAGCTGGTGATCGCGCTGATCCGGTCGCTGCCCAAGCCGGTGCGGCGCAACTTCGTGCCGGTGCCCGACTACGCGCGCGCCGCGCTGGCCGCGATCACGCCGGGCGAGGAGCCGCTGCTGGCCGCGCTGACCCGGCAGCTGCGCCGGATGACCGGCGTGACAGTGCCGCCGGACGCCTGGGACCTGGGGAAGCTGCCGCCGCACCTGCGGGTCACGTTCCGGGTGCTCGGCGAGGACGACAAACCGGTCGCCGAGGGCAAGGACCTGCCGGCGCTGCAACGCGAGCTGCGCCAGGAGGTACGGCAGGTCGTGGCCGCCGCCGCGCCGGACGTGGCCCGTTCCGGGCTGACCGAGTGGTCGATCGGCGCGCTGCCGCGCACCATCGAGCAGGTCCGCGCCGGCTTCGCGGTGACCGCGTACCCGGCGCTGGTGGACGAGGGCGCCACCGTCGGGGTGAAGGTGTTCGACTCGGCCGCCGAGCAGGAGGCCGCGCACTGGGCGGGCACCCGGCGGCTGCTGCGGCTGACGCTGCCGTCGCCGGCGAAGTTCCTCCAGGGGCGGCTGAGCAACGAGGCGAAGCTGGCGCTGTCCCGCAACCCGCACGGCAGCGTGCCGGAGCTGATCGAGGACGCGGCCGGGGCGGCGATCGACAAGCTGATCGGCGACGCGGGCGGCCCGGCCTGGGACGCCGAGGGCTTCGCCGCGCTGCGCGACAAGGTGCGGGCCGACCTGGTGGACACCGTGGTCGAGGTGATGGACCGGGTCCGCCGGGTGCTGGCCGCCGCGTACACGGTGGAGCAGCGGCTCGGCGCGACCCGCAACTTGGCGGTGGTGGCCGCGCTGGCCGACATCCGTGCCCAGCTCACCGGCCTGGTGCACAAGGGCTTCATCACCGAGACCGGCTACGCGCGCCTGCCCGACCTGCTGCGCTACCTGACCGCGATCGAGCGGCGGCTGGACCGGCTGCCCGGCAACCCGCCGCGCGACAAACAGCAGCAGGACCGGATCGCGGTGGTGCAGAAGGAGTACCAGGACATGCTCGCCGCGCTGCCCCCGCCGCGGCGCGCGACCCCGGCGGCCCGCCAGATCCGCTGGATGATCGAGGAGCTGCGGGTGAACGTGTTCGCCCAGGCCCTCGGCACCCCCTACCCGGTCTCCGAGCAGCGCATCTACCGGGCCATGGACGACGCCGAGGGCCGCTGATCCGCCGCGCCGGCCGACGCCGGCGCGGCGGTCCGGTCAGCGGCGGATCACCGCGCCGAAGCCGAGCCAGCGACCGGCGTACGGCCCCTCCACGAGGCGGACGTGCTCGCGGCCGTTGAGCACCGAGCGGCCGTCGATGGCCACCGCGTCACCGACCCGGTAGGTGGTGGGCACCGACTTCATCAGCCCGGCGGCGTCGATCGAGTACGCCGGTGGCGCGTCGACGGCTATCGTGCCGGGCCGGTGCAGCTTGTAGCCGAACCCGGCGCAGATGCCGACCTGGTACCGGTAGGGCGAGTACTCCTGCACGTAGTAGCCGGCCAGGGTGCCGGCGGTGATCGCGTACCAGATCCCGGTCTGCCGCATGATCTTCACGCGGTCGCCGGAGGGCGCGGCGCTGGCGCGGGCCAGCGTCATCTTCGTCCGCGCGGTCACCGTGCCGGCGCTGTTGAACTTGTACGCGGTGTGCGTGCCGGAGGAGAACCGGATGTTGCCCTTCACGCCGTAGGGCGGGTAGTCGGTGTACCAGAGGTCGGCGAGCTGGGCCAGGTACGTGTCACCGGTGATGGCGTACTGCTGGACGAACTGGAACATGTGGGTGGAGTGGTACTGGCCGGCGTCGATGCCGTGGGTCAGGCAGTAGCGGCTGCGCCAGTGCCGCACCCGGGTCTTCTCCCACACGTCCCGGTAGGTGGTGATCGCGCCCTGCAGCATGAGTTTGGCGTCGGCGTTGCGGGTGAGCACCCAGTAGTCGTAGAGGCCGTACGCGGAGAACATGTGCCCGTTGTAGGTGCGGTCGCCGCGGACCGCCTTCGGGTGCGGGTACTCCTCCAGCCACAGCAGACCGTCCACCACGTACACGCCCCACGGCTGGCCGGCCACCGCGGGCAGCAGGTACGAGGCGAAGGTGGCGTCCGCGGCGCCCTTCCACTTCGTCTCGCCGGTGCGCTGGTAGAGCCGGGTGAACAGGCTCAGCGCCTGCCCCTGGGCCATCATCGAGTACCAGGGCGCCGGGTAGAGGTCGGGGCCGCCGTGCAGCCGGTGGTCGAACGGGTACGGATAGAACCACGCGCCGGAGCGCAGCGTGCGGCGGTCGATCAGGCGCTGCGCCTGCCGCTTCGCCCGGTCCAGGTATGTCAGGTTCCCGGTGATCCGGTGGGCCTCCATCAGGTGCAGGCCGTACTGCGCCTGCGCGACCGGGTGGTCGTAGAGGCGGCCGCCGAGGCGCACCATGCGCACACCGGTGGAGTCGTGCACACCGGGATCGACGAGCGGGACCGGCGAGGTCATGTGGTAGGGCTCGATGCCGATCGGCAGTTCCCGGATCTCGAAGTCGTCGTACCGGAACTGGAACGGCACCGACGCCGCGCCGGCGAACCGGCGGGTCGGTCCGCCGACGCGGCCGGCGCCCGGGGTGGAGGCCGCGCGCGGGGCCAGCCGGGGCATGTCCCGGGCCGGGATCGCGGACAGGTTCGGCAGTGGCTCGACCGGCCCCGGCGGGCCGATCTCCAGGGCCGGGTCGATGACCGGGTCCGCCGGCGCCAGGAGCGAGGTCGCCGGGGACGCCGCGGCCCAGGCGGGGCCACCGCCGAGCAGCGGGACCGAGGCGGCGGCCAGGGAGCCGGCGACGACGGCACGCCGGCTCAGTGCAGGTGTCGGGCCGGCGGCCCCGGACGGGTCTTGATGGCGCATGCGAACCTCCCGTGTCTTCACATGCTGGGCATCAGCCTTCCCATGCTGTTCCGGTCGGCCGGGACGAGCAAGGACATTCGTCGCGACATGTCGGAGATCCGTCAAATGGCGGCAAGCGGCTCGACACCGGCGGGGAGCTGGTCGGCGGCGGTGGCGTCGTGGACGTACTCCAGGAGGATGCGGCGCAGCTCGCGCCCGGCGTGGGTGGGGACCACGTCGCGGCGGCGGGCCACCGCGATGGTCCGGCGGACCCCGGGCGGTACGAGCCGGGTGACCCGGATGCCGGCGCGGCGGGCCACCACGATGCCGGGCACCAGCGCGACGCCGAGCCCGGCCTCGACGAAGCTGAGCACGGCGTCCATCTCTCCGCCGTCGACGGACAGGGTCGGCTCGAACCCGGCCGCCCGGCACGCCTGGAGCGTGGCGTCGCGCAGGTCGTAGCCCTCGCGGAACATGACCAGCGGCTGGTCGCGCAGGTCGGTGATGCGCAGCTCCCCGGCTTCCGAGGCGCCCGGCAGCGGGTCGACCGAGGCGACCACCAGGCTCTCGCGCAGGATCGGGTCGGCGCGCAGCCCCGGGTCGGTGCCGGCCGACGGCATGATGATCAGGGCGAGGTCGAGGTCGCCGCGGAGCAGGTCCCGGACGAGATCCTGCGAGCCGCCCTCCTCCACGCGCAGGTCGATCGTGGGGTGCGCGTCGCGGAACCGGCGCAGCACCGGCGGGGCGAGCGAGGTGGCCAGGCTGGGCGTGGCGCCGAGCCGGACCCGGCCCCGGCGCAGCCCCACCAGTTCCTGCACCTCGCGGGTGGCGGTCTCCACGTCGGCGAGGATCCGCTTGGCCAGCGGCAGCAGCACCTCGCCGGCCGCGGTGAGGGTGATGTTGCCCCTTACCCGTTCGAACAGCGGGGCCCCCAGGTCGGCCTCCAGCGCGTGAATTTGCTTACTCAACGAGGGCTGGGTTATGCCGACAAGATCGGCCGCCTGGGTGAAATGTCGTACTTCGGCGACCGCCACGAAGTACCGAAGCTGATGGAGCTGCATCTACATAGCCTACGGCTATCAACGCTGCGATTTCGATGCATTGGACGCCTGATCGAAGTGCTCCTAGCGTCGTTCGCGTGGTAATCACGAAAACTCGGTCGCCCATCCGCTCCAATGTCGGCCTCAAGGCCGTCATGGCGGTGACGGGCATCATTCTGGTGCTGTTCCTGATCGCGCACATGCTCGGCAACCTGAAGATCTTCACGGGCGAGACCTCGTTCGACCACTACGCGCACTGGCTGCGCGACATCGGCACGCCACTGCTGCCGACGACGTGGTTCCTGTGGATCCAGCGCACCGTGCTCACCGTCGCCGTGCTGGGGCACATCGGCGCGGCCACGCTGCTCGCGATGCGGTCCCGGGCCGCCCGCCCGGTGCGGTACGCGCACCGCCGCAAGATCCACGTGAACTACGCGGCCCGCACGATGCGCTGGGGTGGTGTGATCATCCTGCTCTTCGTGATCTACCACATCCTCGACCTGACCACGGGTCACCTGAACCCGCAGGGCGACCCGGCCAACCCGTACGGCAACGTCGTCGCCGACTTCGCGCCGGAGCGGTGGTACGTCACGCTCTTCTACACCCTCGCGCTGGTGACCCTCGGCTTCCACCTGCGCCACGGCGCGTTCAGCGCGTTCCGCAGCCTCGGCCAGCAGACCCCGAAGGGCGAGCGCCGGGCCAGGATCGCCGCGCTCGTCTTCGCCGTCGCGCTCGTCGGCGGCTACCTGCTGGTCCCGTTCGCCGTGATCACCGGATTGGTGTCCTGACATGGATCTGTACCGCGAAGGCGACCCGATCGCCGACACCCGGGCCCCGGACGGCCCGATCGAGACGCGGTGGGAGCGCCACCGCTTCGAGATGAAGCTGGTCAACCCGGCCAACCGCCGCAAGATGACGGTGATCGTGGTCGGCACCGGCCTGGCCGGCGGTTCCGCCGCCGCCACGCTGGCCGAGCAGGGCTACCAGGTGCGGTCCTACTGCTACCAGGACAGCCCGCGCCGGGCCCACTCGATCGCCGCGCAGGGCGGCATCAACGCCGCCAAGAACTACCGCAACGACGGCGACTCGGTGCACCGCCTCTTCTACGACACGGTCAAGGGCGGCGACTTCCGCTCCCGGGAGTCGAACGTGCACCGGCTGGCCGAGGTGTCGGTCAACATCATCGACCAGTGCGTGGCGCAGGGCGTGCCGTTCGCCCGCGAGTACGGCGGCCTGCTGGACACCCGCTCCTTCGGCGGCGCGCAGGTGCAGCGCACCTTCTACGCCCGGGGCCAGACGGGCCAGCAGCTGCTGCTCGGCGCGTACCAGGCGCTGGAGCGGCAGATCGGCCTGGGCAACGTGGAGATGAACGCCCGCCACGAGATGCTCGAACTGGTGATCGTCGACGGCCGGGCGCGCGGCATCGTGGTCCGCGACATGGTCACCGGCGAGATCAGCACCGAGATGGCCGACGCGGTGGTGCTCGCCACCGGCGGCTACGGCAACGTCTTCTACCTCTCCACGAACGCCAAGGGCTGCAACGTCACCGCCTCCTGGCGGGCGCACCGCAAGGGCGCGTACTTCGCCAACCCCTGCTACACGCAGATCCACCCGACCTGCATCCCGGTCTCCGGCGACCACCAGTCGAAGCTGACCCTGATGAGCGAGTCGCTGCGCAACGACGGCCGGGTGTGGGTGCCCAAGGCCAAGGGCGACCAGCGCAGCCCCCGGGAGATCCCCGAGGACGAGCGGGACTACTACCTGGAGCGGATCTACCCGTCCTTCGGCAACCTGGTCCCCCGCGACATCGCCTCCCGCGCCGCGAAGAACGTCTGTGACGAGGGACGCGGCGTCGGCCCGACCGGCCTCGGCGTCTACCTCGACTTCGCCGACGCGATCAACCGGCTCGGCCGCAAGGCCATCGAGGCCAAGTACGGCAACCTCTTCGAGATGTACGAGCGGATCACCGGCGAGGACCCGTACGAGGTCCCGATGCGGATCTACCCCGCCGTGCACTACACGATGGGTGGCCTCTGGGTCGACTACGACCTGCAGTCGAGCATCCCCGGCCTGTTCGTGATCGGTGAGGCCAACTTCTCCGACCACGGCGCGAACCGGCTCGGCGCCTCGGCGCTGATGCAGGGCCTCGCGGACGGCTACTTCGTGCTGCCGAACACGCTCGCCAACTACCTGGCCTCCTCCGGCCCGCTGGACAAGGTCGACGCGAGCCACCCCGAGGCGGTCGCGGCGCGTACCGACGTCGAGGACCGGATCAAGCGGCTGCTCGCGATCAACGGCGACCGCACCGTGGACTCGTTCCACCGTGAGCTGGGCCAGATCATGTGGGAGCACTGCGGCATGGAGCGCTCCGAGGCCGGGCTGCGCAAGGCGATCGACGAGATCCGCGCGCTGCGCGAGCAGTTCTGGCAGCGGGTGCGCGTGCCGGGCGACGGCGAGGGGCTCAACCAGTCGCTGGAGAAGGCCGGCCGGGTGGCCGACTTCTTCGAGCTGGCCGAGCTGATGTGCATCGACGCGCTGCACCGCGAGGAGTCCTGCGGCGGTCACTTCCGGGCCGAGCACCAGACGCCCGACGGCGAGGCGCAGCGCGACGACGACCGGTTCGCGTACGTGGCGGCCTGGGAGTACACCGGCACCGGTGAGCCCGTGCTGCACAAGGAAGACCTGACCTTCGAATACGTCCACCCCACGCAGCGGAGCTACAAGTGAACCTGACCCTGCGCATCTGGCGCCAGCACGGCCCCGAGGACAAGGGTCGGATGGTGACCTACCCGGTGCAGGACGTGTCCCCGGACATGTCCTTCCTGGAGATGCTCGACGTGCTCAACGAGCGGCTGATCCTCGACGGCGAGGAGCCGGTCGCGTTCGACCACGACTGCCGCGAGGGCATCTGCGGCATGTGCAGCCTCATGATCAACGGTGAGGCGCACGGCCCGCAGCGCGGCACCACCGCCTGCCAGCTGCACATGCGGCAGTTCTCCGACGGCGACACGATCGACATCGAGCCGTGGCGGGCCCGGGCCTTCCCGGTCGTCAAGGACCTGGTGGTCAACCGCAACGCGTTCGACCAGATCATCGCCGCCGGCGGCTACGTCACCGCGCCGACCGGCAGCGCACCGGAGGCGCACTCGGTGCCGGTGCCGAAGGCCGACGCCGACGCCGCGTTCGAGTCGGCCGCCTGCATCGGCTGCGGCGCCTGCGTGGCGGCCTGCCCGAACGGCTCCGGCATGCTGTTCACCGCCGCGAAGATCACCCAGCTCTCGCTGCTGCCGCAGGGCCAGCCGGAGCGCTACACCCGGGTGATCGGCATGGTGGACGCGCACGACGAGGCCGGCTTCGGCGGCTGCACGAACATCGGCGAGTGCGCGGCGGCCTGCCCGAAGGGCATCCCGCTGAACACCATCGGCCGCCTCAACCGGGACTACCTGAAGGCGACCGCCAAGCGCGCCGGCTCCTGACCGGACACGGCACGACCCACGCGACCGCCGCACCCGCATCCAGGGGTGCGGCGGTCGCGCTCGTACGGGGGCCGCCGCCGATTCAAGCCGCCTCTCGCGGGTAGCAGTCCGATGGACGGCACCGGAGAGGGGACATACAGGCATGAAGGCACTGACCTGGCACGGCAAGCGGGACGTTCGCGTCGAGGACGTCCCGGACCCCCGGATCGAGGAGCCGACCGACGCGATCGTCCGGATCACCTCGACCGCCATCTGCGGTTCCGACCTGCACCTGTACGAGGTGCTCGGGCCGTACCTGAAGCCCGGCGACGTCCTCGGGCACGAGCCGATGGGCGTCGTCGAGGAGGTCGGGCCCGGGGTGACCCGGCTCAAGAAGGGCGACCGGGTGGTCGTCCCGTTCAACATCTCCTGCGGCTCGTGCTGGATGTGCGAGCGGCAGCTCTACGCCCAGTGCGAGACCACGCAGGTCAAGAGCCAGGGCAAGGGCGCGTCCCTGTTCGGCTACACCTCGCTGTACGGCTCGATCCCCGGCGGCCAGGCCGAGTACCTGCGCGTGCCGCAGGCCCAGTTCGGCCCGATCACGATCCCGGACACCGGCCCGGACGAGCGCTGGCTCTACCTCTCCGACATCCTGCCCACCGCCTGGCAGGCGGTGAAGTACGCGGACGTCCCGCCCGGCGGCACGCTCGCCGTGTTCGGGCTCGGCCCGGTCGGGCAGTTCAGCGCCCGGATCGGCCGCCACCTCGGCGCGGGCCGGGTGATCGGACTGGACCTGGTCCCCGAGCGGCTGGAGATGGCCCGCCGGCACGGCATCGAGGTGCTCGACGTCAGCCAGCTCGACGACGTGCCCGGCACGCTCATCGACCTGGTCGACGGGCGCGGCCCGGACGCGGTGATCGACGCGGTCGGCATGGAGGCGCACGGCGCGCCGCTGGGCAAGATGGCCCAGACCGCCGCCGGGCTGCTGCCGGACAAGCTGGCCCAGGCGATGACCGACAAGGCCGGCGTGGACCGGCTCGTGGTGCTGCACGCCGCGCTCAAGGCGGTACGGCGCGGCGGCACCGTGTCGATCTCCGGCGTGTACGGCGGCGAGCAGGACCCGATGCCGCTGATGGAGATGTTCGACAGGGGCATCCAGCTGCGCATGGGCCAGTGCCACGTACGCCGCTGGGTCGACGAGATCATCCCGCTGCTGGAGCGCGACGACGACCCGCTGGGCGTCGAGGACCTGCGGACCCACCGGCTGCCGCTGACCGACGCGCCGCGGGCGTACGAGATGTTCCAGAAGAAGGAGGACGGCTGCGTCAAGGTCGTGCTCGCGCCGTGACCCGGACGGTGGTCGTCACCGGCGCGACCAGCGGGATCGGCCGGGCGACCGCCCTGGAGCTGGCGGGCCGCGGGGACCGGCTGGTCCTCGCGGCCCGCTCCCCCGCCACGCTCGACGAGGTGCGCGACGAGTGCCGGGCCGCGGGCGCGCGGGCGATCGCCGTACCGATGGACGTGACCGAGCCCGGCGCGGTGGCCGCGCTGGCCGACGCGGCGCAGGCCGAGTACGGCCGCGTCGACGCCTGGGTGCACACCGCCGCGGTGATGGCCTACGGCCGTTTCGACGAGACGCCGGCCGAGGTGTTCGAGCAGGTGGTCCGCACCGACCTGCTGGCCGCCGCGGCGGTGGCCCGGGAGGCGCTGCTCCGGTTCCGGGCCGGCGGCGGCACGCTCGTGCTCACCGGCTCGGTGCTCGGGCACATCACCGCGCCCTACATGAGCGGCTACGTGGCCGCCAAGTGGGGCCTGCAGGGGCTGGCCCGCACGCTCCAGCAGGAGGCACGGGAGACGCCGGGCGTCGCGATCTGCCTGGTCAACCCGGGCAGCGTGGACACGCCCGTCTACCGGCAGGCGGCCAACTACCTGGGCCGGGTCGGCCGTCCGCCGCCGCCGATCGCCTCGCCCGAGCGGGTGGCGCGGGCCATCGCGCACTGTCTCGACCGGCCGCGCCGCGAGATGTCGGTGGGGCGGCTCAACGTGATCATGCGCTTCGGCTTCACCGCCCTGCCCGGCGTGTACGACGCGCTGGTCGGACCGCTGATGCGCCGGGCCGGGCTGACCCGGCAGCCGATCGCCGCCCACCGGGGCATCGTGTTCAAGCCGAACCCGGCCGGTGAGGCGGTCCGGGGCGGGTGGCTGCCGGAGGTGTCCCAGGTGGTCCGGGCCGTGGGCGGACGCGCGGCGACTGTGGCGTCCGCGGTACGCCGCCGGCTGCCCTGACCGTGGCGTGGGTGGACGGCGTGCGGGCGGACCGGGACGACTGTGGTTACCGTGTACGGCGGGACACGGCGGAGGGACGAATATGCGGGAAGCAACGGGGCAGGAGCCGGACCGGACGCGCGGCGGGCGGGTGTGGAAGCTCGCCGGGCTGGCCGCCGTCGCCGGGCTGGCCTGGGCGGCGCGGGACGTACCGGCGCAGCTCGGCGGACGGCTCACCGGCGCCCGGGCGGAACGGGCGGCCCGGTCACCGCGCTTCCGCGACGGCACCTTCCACAACCCGGCCGGCGCCAGCGCCACGATGGTCGCCGACCCGGGCCGCAACCTGCTCCGGGAGCTGGTCTTCGGCAAGCAGAAGCGGCGGCCGGGCAGCCCGGTGCCGCTGGTGCGCCCCGGCGCCGCGCCGGCCGCCGACCCGGCCCGCGAGCTGAACGTCGTCTGGTACGGCCACGCCTCCACGCTCGTCGAGATCGAGGGGCAGCGGGTGCTGCTCGACCCGGTGTGGAGCGACAGGTGCTCCCCGTCCGGGCTGGTCGGCCCGCGGCGCATCCACGAGCCGCCGGTCCGCCTCACCGACCTGCCCCCGCTCGACGCGGTGCTGATCTCACACGACCACTACGACCACCTCGACATGGAGACCGTCCGCACGCTGGCCGACCTCCAGTCCGCACCGTTCGTGGTGCCGCTCGGCGTCGGCGCCCACCTGGCCCGCTGGGGCGTACCCGAGCACCGCATCGTCGAGCTGGACTGGTCGGAGAGCCACCGGGCCGGCGGGCTGACGCTCACCGCCACCGCCGCGCAGCACTTCTCCGGGCGCGGACTGCGCCGCGACGGCACGCTGTGGAGCTCCTGGACGATCACCGGCACGCACCGGAAGGTCTTCTACACCGGCGACTCCGGCTACTTCGACGGATACGCCGCGATCGGCGCCGAGCACGGCCCGTTCGACGTGACGCTGATGCAGATCGGCGCGTACGACAGGGCGTGGCCGCACATCCACATGTTCCCGGAGGAGGCGGTCGCCGCCCACCTCGACGTACGCGGCGGACTGCTGGTGCCGGTGCACTGGGGCACGTTCAACCTGGCCCTGCACGACTGGTCCGAGCCGGTGGACCGGCTCTGGGCCGAGGCGAAGGCGCGCGACGTGCGGCTCGCAGTGCCGCGCCCCGGTGAGCGGGTGGTCGTGGACGAGCCGCCGGCGGTCGACGGCTGGTGGCAGTCGGTCGCCTGAGCCACGCCGAAAAATTCGGACAAGGCAATCTTCTGCGCATATTTGCGTACTCTGTTCGCTGACGAGTCAGCGGCCGGAGGACAGCATGCAGGTTCGCCTCTCCCCAGGCGTGGAAGAGCCCCGCACACCCACACCGCAGGCAGGCGTCGCCGCCACCGTCAAACGGGGTGTCGACGTCGTCGTCTCGGCGACCGCCCTGCTGGTGACGGCACCGATCCTGGCCGCGGTGGCGGTCGCGGTGCTGCTCGGCATGGGCCGCCCGGTCCTCTTCCGCCAGCAGCGCATCGGCCGGTACGGCGGGGAGTTCACCATCCTGAAGTTCCGGTCCATGGCGGGCGGCGGCGACGGCTTCTCCCCCGGCGACGACCAGGCACGGCTGACGCCCCTGGGGCGTTGGCTGCGGGCCACCAGCCTGGACGAGCTGCCCAGCCTCTGGAACATCCTGCGCGGCGACATGAGCCTGGTCGGCCCGCGCCCGTTCCCGACCAGCTACCGCGACCTCTACACGCCGGAGCAGTTCCGCCGGCACGACGTCCGGCCCGGCCTCACCGGGCTCGCGCAGGTCAACGGCCGCAACGAACTGGGCTGGGCGGAGCGTTTCGTCTACGACCTGCGCTACGTGGAGCACTGGAGCCTGCGGTTGGACGCCCGCATCCTGGCCCGGACCGCAGTCGCGGTGCTGCGGCGGCAGGGCATCAGCGCGCCCGGCGCCGCCACCGCGCACGAGTTCCGTGGCACCGCCGCGGAGGATCCGGTGGCGGCGACAGCGGGAAGCGGGTCCCGGTGACCCTCGACCTCGTCGTCGTCGGGTGCGGCGGCCACGGCCGGGAGATCGCCCAGATCGTGGCGGCGGTCAACGAGTCCGCCGCGCGGCCGCCGTGGCGGCTGGCCGGCTTCGTCGACGACAACCCGTCCGAGCGGAACCGCAAACGCGCCGAGTCGTGTGGCGCGCCGTACCTGGGGACCGTGGCGGCGCTCGGCCAACTACCGCCGCAGACCCACGTCGTCCTCGGCCTGGGCGACCCACGTGTCCGGCAGAAAGTGGGCGCGCGGGTCGACACGTACGGCAGGCCGGCGGCGAGTCTCGTCCACCCGGACGCCACCGTCGGCCCGGACCTGGTGTCGGCCGAGGGCCTCGTGGTGTTCGCCGGTGGCCGGATCACCACCAACGTCACCGCCGGGCGGCACCTGCACGTCAACCAGAACGCCACGCTCGCGCACGACTGCGTGGTCGGCGACTACGTCTCCCTGCACCCGCTCGCGGCCGTGTCGGGCGACTGCCGCCTCGACACCGCCGCGCTGATCGGAGCGGGCGCGGTGGTGCTCCCCGGCCTGCGGGTCGGCGCCGGCGCGACGGTCGGCGCCGGCGCGTGCGTGGTACGCGACGTGCCGCCGGAGATCGTGGTCAAGGGAGTACCGGCCCGCTGAGCGGTCCTCAGAGCACGAAGGCGTCGGTCCAGAGCGCGCCGGAACGGCCCGACAGCGCGTCCAGCATGGCCACCGCCTGACCGTCGGTGAGCTGCGCGACGAAGTCGACGATCGCCCGGCCCCGGGCCCGGCCGATCCGGTCCGGGGTACGCGGGTGCAGCTCCGCCTCGGCCAGCTCCACCAGGTCGTGCAGCCGTCGCGGCAGCCGGGACTCCTCGTCCGGGTCCAGCAGCCACTCCCAGAGCGCCTCCACCAGCGTGCCCAGCAGCCGGGCCTGGCCGCGCTGGTGCAGCGCCAGGTCCGGGCGGGCCAGCACGAACCGGTGGTGCACGAACTTGAGCACCTGCACCTCGTGCCACTGCGCCTTGGCCAGCAGCACGTACCCGGAGCGGACGTGCGGGTCCGGGGTCACCGTGATGGCGTCCACGAAGCGGGTGGACCAGCGGGCGGAGAACCGGGCGACGTACTGCTCCGCCTCGATCGAGCCGTCGAACGGCAGCGCCAGCAGCCCCTCCACCAGCTCCTCGCGGACGTGTTCGACTGCGGCGGCGAACGCCTCGTCGTCGGCGATCCAGCCGTCTTTGCGGTGCAGTTGCCGGCGCAGCCGCTCGATCGCCGCGCCGGGGCGCCGGCCCGCCGCATCCAGCGCGGACGCGGTGATCGACCGCAGGTGCCCGCACTCGCGCTGCCAGGCCATCAGCTCGGCCGCCACCGCGCCCTGCTGGAGCACCCCGACGCGGTAGAAGTCCTCCACGTCGTGGATCGCGTACGCGATGTCGTCGGCGGTGTCCATCACCGACGCCTCGGGCGTCTGCTGCCAGTCCGGGATGCGGCCGGCGAACGGCTCCCGCGCCTGACGCAGGTCGTCCAGCTCGGTGCGATAAGCGCCGAACTTCACCGACCCGCTCTCCGGGTCCTCCGGCGGGGCCGCCGCGCC
Source organism: Micromonospora sp. LHW51205 (assembly GCF_003315815.1). NCBI lineage: Bacteria > Bacillati > Actinomycetota > Actinomycetes > Micromonosporales > Micromonosporaceae > Micromonospora > Micromonospora sp. LHW51205. The sequence goes on from NZ_QMEZ01000004.1 coordinate 255,926, forward strand.
GCGGGGCGCCGGGTCGAGGTGCCGGGGGTGCGGGTCGGGATGGTCCAGCCGGGTCCACGGGTACTTCAGCATGGCGGCCCGGACCGCCGCGGTCAGGTCCAGCCCGGTGGTCGCCGCGCCGCGGATCTCGGTGCTGGTGACGATCCGGTACGACTGGGCGTTGCCCTCGAAGCCGTCGGCCAGCCCGAGCCGCTGCCGGGCCAGCCGGTCCAGCACCCGCTCCCCCAGGTGCCCGAACGGCGGGTGGCCGAGGTCGTGCGCGAGCGCGGCGGCCTCCACCACCTCCGGGTCGCAGCCGCCGAGCTTGTCCAGCAGGTCCCGGTACGCCGGGTCGGCCATGAGCCGCTCGGCGATCGCCCGGGCCACCTGGGCGACCTTCAGGCTGTGGGTGAGCCGGTTGTGCACCAGAAGCCCCGACCCGCCGGGACTGATCACCTGGGTGACACCGTTCAGCCGGGCGAAGAACGGCGAGCCGACGATCCGGTCCCGGTCGGCCCGGAACGGGCCGGCCGCCAGGTCGCCGAGCGCCCGGGCGCTGCCCCCGAAGAGCCGCCGGGCCCGCGGATCCGCAGGTGCCTCCATGATCGCCACGCTAGCGCAGCGACTCGCCCGGCGCGCCGCGACCTGTGTCTAGGGCAGCGGGGGCGCGTCCCCCAGCACCAGCCCGGGGGCCGCCGGCAGCCAGTAGCCCAGGTAGGTGCCGGCGGTGACCTGGTAGCTCAGGCGGCCGTTCACCCAGGCACTGGCCCCCATCGGCGCGCCCGAGGTGCGCGGGAAGGTGACGGTCTTGGACCCGACCACCTGCCACCTGCTGTCGTAGGCGTATCCGGTGTAGGTGCCGGGCTCCACGGTCAGCAACCGGGTGGGCGCGTACGTGTGCTGGACGAACTTCCCGGCGAGCCACCGGTTCGCGGCGTCCTCCGCGACGAACATGCCGGCGAACACGCCGTTGGCCATGCGGTAGTAGACGCCCCGGCCGGTCACCCGGACGCGCTGGTCGGCGGTGGCGGTGGAGAAGCGGATCAGATTGATCGACTTCTGCGCGACGATCCGGCCGGCCGCATCGAACTGGTAGGCGACGTGGGAGCCGGGACCGAACCACACGATGCCGTCGACCGGTGGGTACGGATAGTCGGCGCGCAGCACGTCGGCGTACGCGGCGAACACGCCGGCATGGGTCAGCTGGTGCAGCGAGAGCATCTGCTGGGTGTGCACCTGGTGGTAGCTCGGGTAGGAACGCGCGCAGCCGACCGAGTACCGGCTGGCCCACTGCGGGACGCGCAATATGGCCGGCACGTACCGCCGCACCGTCGTGGCCGTCCCGTCCATCAGGCTCACCGCCCGGCTGTCCCGGGTGATCCGCCAGTAGTCGTACACGCCGTAGAACGCGTAGATCATGCCGTTGAGGACCCGTTCCCCGCGCACCCCCGGGCTGTCCGGGTATTCCTCCAGCCACAGGTAGCCGTCCGCGTCGGTCCAGCTGACCCAGGGCACGCCGAGCTGCGGTTCGAGCGTGAGGCTGAGGAACGTGCGGTCCGCCGCCGTACGCCACGTGGCGTCGCCGGTCACCTCGTACAGCCGGACGAACAGGCTGAGCAGCTCCCCCTGCGCCATGGCGCTGTACCAGGGCGCCTGGAGCACCAGCCCGGTGCACCGGGGCAGGTCGAACGGGTACGAGTACCACCACGCCCCGCGGGACTCCACCTTGCGGTCCAGATTCCGCCGCGCCTGCGCGATCGCCCGGTCCAGGAAGAAGCGGTCACCGGTGACCTGGTAGGCGTTGAGGTTGTCCAGCCCCCAGTCGGCCTGGACCACCGGGTGGTCGTAGAGGACGCCCTGCCAGTTGAAGAGCCGCACCCCGGAGGCGTCGTGCGCCAGCGGGTCGGTCCGCGGGACTGTCATCTGCCGCGAGGTCGGTGAGACCGAGCCGGGCAGCAGGCGCGGCAGGTAGCCGTCCCGGGCGTACGCGCTGAGCGTCGCGCTCCGCTCGGGGAGGGCCGCCGCCGCGCCGGTCACCGGCGTCCCCGCCAGGCCGAGGGCGAGCACCGCGGCCACCGGCGCGCGCCAGGACAGGCGGATCCTCATGGGACCTCCAAGGTCGGGATTGTGCCTCCCATCCCAGCAACCTCTTGTCGCTTTTGCCACCCTCGTTTCATCATGCGTGGAATAGACGCACATAACATGAATACTTCTGACTGTTAGGGATCCTCCGCCGGACGCGGACGGGCGCGGACGCCGGCGTCGCACCGGGACGGCAGAATGCACGGGAACCCACCCGAGAAGGCGGATCAGATCGTGACCCAGTCAGTGCACCAGCGGATCGCCGAGGAACTCGGCGTCGCCGAACGTCAGGTGCGGGCAGCAGTCGAGCTGCTCGACGGCGGCGCCACAGTGCCGTTCATCGCCCGCTACCGCAAGGAGGCCACCGGCCTGCTCGACGACGCGCAGCTGCGCACACTGGAGGAGCGCCTGCGCTACCTGCGCGAGCTGGACGAGCGGCGCGCGGCGGTGCTGGAGTCGATCCGCAGCCAGGGCAAGCTCGACGAGGCGCTGGAGGCGCAGATCCTCGCCGCCGACTCGAAGTCGCGCCTGGAGGACATCTACCTGCCCTACAAGCCGAAGCGGCGCACCCGCGCGCAGATCGCCCGCGAGGCCGGGCTGGAGCCGCTCGCGGACACGCTGCTCGCCGACCCGGCGCAGGACCCGAAGGCGGTCGCCGCCGGGTTCGCCGACCCGGACAAGGGCGTCGCGGACGCCGCCGCCGCGCTGGACGGCGCGCGGGCCATCCTGATCGAGCGCTTCGCCGAGGACGCCGACCTGATCGGCACGCTGCGCGAGCAGATGTGGTCGCGGGGCCGGCTGGTCTCCCGGGTACGCGAGGGTCAGGAAACCGCCGGGGCGAAGTTCGCCGACTACTTCGACTTCGCCGAGCCGTACCCGAAGCTGCCCTCGCACCGCATCCTCGCCATGTTCCGGGGCGAGAAGGAGGGCGTGCTGGAGCTGACCATGGATCCGGAGGCCGACGGGGACGCCGACGCGAACCCGGGCCCCAGCCGGTACGAGGCCGCCGTGGCGGGACGCTTCGGCGTCAGCGACCAGGGACGGCCCGCCGACAAGTGGCTGGCCGACACGGTGCGCTGGGCCTGGCGCACCCGGATCCTCATCCACCTCGGCGCGGACCTGCGGATGCGGCTGTGGCAGGCGGCCGAGGAGGAGGCCGTGCGGGTCTTCGCCACCAACCTGCGTGACCTGCTGCTGGCGGCGCCGGCCGGCGCGCGTCCCACCATGGGTCTGGACCCGGGCCTGCGCACCGGTGTGAAGGTGGCGGTCGTCGACGCCACCGGCAAGGTGGTCGCCACCGACACGATCTACCCGCACGAGCCGCGCCGGCAGTGGGACGCCTCGCTGCACACGCTCGCCACGCTCGCCGCCGCGCACGGCGTCGAACTGGTCGCGATCGGCAACGGCACCGCCAGCCGGGAGACCGACAAGCTCGCCGCCGACCTGATCAAACAGCACCCCGAGCTGAAGCTGACGAAGGTGGTGGTCTCCGAGGCGGGCGCGTCGGTCTACTCCGCCTCCGCGTACGCCTCGCAGGAGCTGCCCGGCCTGGACGTCTCGCTGCGCGGCGCGGTGTCGATCGCCCGCCGTCTCCAGGACCCGCTGGCCGAGCTGGTGAAGATCGACCCGCGGTCGATCGGCGTCGGGCAGTACCAGCACGACCTGTCCGAGGTGAAGCTGTCCCGCTCGCTCGACGCGGTCGTGGAGGACTGCGTCAACGCGGTCGGCGTGGACGTCAACACCGCCTCCGCGCCGCTGCTCACCCGGGTGTCCGGCATCGGCGCCGGGCTGGCCGAGAACATCGTGCTGCACCGCGACGCCAACGGGCCGTTCCGCACCCGGGCGGAGCTGAAGAAGGTGCCCCGGCTCGGGCCGAAGGCGTTCGAGCAGTGCGCGGGCTTCCTGCGCATCCCCGGCGGCGACGACCCGCTGGACTCCTCCAGCGTGCACCCCGAGGCGTACCCGGTGGTGCGCCGCATCCTCTCCTCCACCGGGCAGGACCTGCGCGCGCTGATCGGGAAGTCGGCGATCCTGCGCGGCCTGCGCGCGACCGACTTCGTCGACGACACGTTCGGCCTGCCCACAGTCACCGACATCCTGGCCGAGCTGGAGAAGCCCGGCCGCGACCCGCGCCCCGAGTTCCGCACCGCCACGTTCGTCGAGGGCGTCGAGAAGATCAGCGACCTGACGCCGGGCATGGTGCTGGAGGGCGTGGTCACGAACGTGGCCGCGTTCGGCGCGTTCGTCGACGTGGGCGTGCACCAGGACGGTCTGGTGCACGTCTCGGCCATGTCGCACACGTTCGTCAAGGACCCGCGCGACGTGGTGAAGTCCGGCGACGTGGTGAAGGTCCGGGTGCTCGACGTGGACGTGCCGCGCAAGCGGATCTCGCTGACGCTGCGGCTGGACGACGAGGCGCCGGCCGGCGGCGGGCGCCCGGCGGGCGGCGACGGCCGACGGGACCGGGGCGGTCAGGGCGGCGGGCCACGCGGCGGCGGCCAGGGACGCATCGGCGGCCAGCAGAACGGGCAGCGCGGTGGTGGCCAGCAGGGCGGCCAGCGCGGCGGCTCGGGCGGCGGGCAGAGCGGAGGCGGCCAACGCGGCGGCTCGGGCGGCGGCGGGCAACGCGGTGGCGGACAGGGCGGCACGTCGCGCGGTGGCCAGCAGCAGCGGCCCGGGCGCGGTGGCGGCGCCCCGGTCAACGACGCCATGGCGGAGGCGCTGCGCCGCGCCGGCCTGGCCTGACACGTCCCGCTGCCGGGCCGAGGTCACGAACGCCTCAGCCCGGCAGCCCCGCCGGGGAACAGCGACGCGCCGGCCCGTGTCGCGGTCACGCGCCCCGGCAGGGCGACGGCCGCGGGGACGGGCCGAGGCACCGGCATGGAACCCTTGATCAACACGATCTCGCCGAGGTGGTGGCATCAGAGGCTCCGCGACACCACCACTTCGGCGAGCTGGAGTTGATCACACCGGGCAGCGCGCCGGGAAAGGGACGGGTCACGCCTGCCGGAGCCGCGAACACCACTCACCAAGCGCGTTGTCGACCAAGGAGCTTGTGGCCTGTTCGGGGCGTTCGACTGACACAAACCCCTTGATCACCGCAGCCTCGGCGGTGCGCGCGCCGGGCCCGACGGCCTGTGCGCCGGGCGGGGCCGGTTCCGCGTACCCTCGCGGTCGTGGGCGGTGAGGACGACGAGCGGTGGCGGGAGCGGCGACGCCACGCGGTGCGGGCGCACGCGGAGGCCGCCGCCCGCGAACGCGAGGCCGAGCAGGCGGAGGCCGCGGAGCTGGTGGCCCGGTTCGCCGCCGAGGCGCTGCGGCGCGGGCTGCGCGCCGGCCGGCTGACCGCGACCGGGCACGACGGGCGCGGTCGCTACCGCACGCGGATCACCGGCTGGTACGTGGACCGGGCGCACAGCCGCGCGGTGGACACCGACGGGCGTTTCTACCTGCTCACCGTGCCGCCGGGCCTGCGGGCGCGGCTGCTCGGGGCGGACCCGCCGCCCAGTCCGCCGCCGCTCGTGGTCGGCCGAGGCGGCCGGGACGGCGAGTCGGTGCCGCTGGCGACCCTGCTCAGCCGTCGTCTCGACGCGGGCGACGACTGGCGCTGACCGGGGCCGGACGCCGGTCTGCCCGCTGCCGGGGCACCGCGTGCGCGGCCCGCCGGGCGACGTGCCGCCACCAGCACAGCTGGACCACGAGCGTGAGCAGCCCGGCGAGCACGATCGCGGCCAGGTTGATCACCAGTTGGAGGGCGGAGCCGGCGGCCTCGTGCCACACGCCGTACGCGGACGCGACGGCCACGTTCGCCGCCGCCGGCACTGTGGTCACCGAGATCAGCACACCCACGAGCGAGCCGGACTTCTTCGAGGTCAGCGACAGCATGCCGGCCACGCCGGCGAGCAGGCCCACCACCCAGGACAACGCGTCCGGACGCCAGATGAAGTCGGTCATCGGCCGTTCCGCGAGCAGCATCTCCCGGTCGACCAGGCCGGCCGCGGTGAGCGCCCAGGTGCTCAGCGCGGTGGCCGCCATGGCGACGAGGAAACCGACCGTCAGCGCCTTGACCGAGTGGCCGACCACGCGCGGCTGACGCCGCAGCAACGCCACGCAGAGCGCGGCGAGCGGACCGAACTCCGGGCCGACCACCATCGCGCCGACGATCAGGATGGGCTGGTCCAGCAGCACGCCGATTCCGGCGATCATGGTGGCCACCACGATCAGGGCGAGGAACGTGCCGGTGAGCACCGTCTGCTCGCCGGTCTTCGCGGCGATCTCGTCCCACACCACGGCGTCCTCGCCGTGGCCGGGGGCTTCTTCGGCGGCCCGGTCGGCCGCCTCGGACAGGGTCAGCTCGACGTCGTCGGCGGCGATCGCCCCGCGCGCCTCGACACCGAGTTCTTGTAGCCGGCTCAGTACGCCGTCGGCGCTCTCCCGGACCACGTCGCAGGTGACGTAGTCACCCGCGGGCTGGCGGGCGGCGCCGGGCAGCACCACGAGGTGCGTGACGCCGGGGTCGGCGGCCAGCAGCTCCACGACCGCCGACGACTGGTCGCGCGGCGCGATCACCCTCAGGTGCAGCACTCGGGACTCCCGGATCGTTGATTCCTGGCGGGGCCGCCGAACTCTACTCGTTCCCGGGCTCAGCGGTTCCCGGCTCGACGGCGTCGCGCGGCACGATCGTGTGCTTTTCGGCACGAACACGGCGTACGCCATCACTCCTTGCCGGTTGTCCCGTTTTACCGTCCGTGACCCTTCGCTGCCACGACCGTGATCCCGCTGCGGGGACGGAGGCTCGATGACCGGCCGGATCTACCTTTCCCCGCCCGATGTCGGGCCCCTGGAGGAGTCCTACGTGCTCCGCGCGATCCGCTCCGGTTGGGTCGCGCCGCTCGGCCCCGAGGTGGAGGCGTTCGAGCGGGAGGTCGCGGACCGCGTCGGGACGGCCGGCGCGCTGGCCCTGAACTCCGGCACGTCCGCGCTGCACCTCGCCCTGCTCGCCCTGGGGGCCGGACCGGGAAGCGTGGTGGTGGCGCCGACGATGACGTTCGCGGCCACCGCCAACGCCGCGGTCTACACCGGCGCCGAACCCGTCTTCGTCGACTGCGACCCGGCGACCGGAAACATGGACGTGGCAGCGCTCGCCGAGATGCTCGGCGTGCTGCGCCGATCCGGCGAGAAGGTCGCCGCGGTACTGATCGCGGACATGTTCGGCACCTGCGCCGACTACGACGCGCTGCTGCCGGTGTGCGAGGCGGCGGGCGTACCGGTGGTCGAGGACGCCGCGCAGGCGCTCGGCGCGACCTACCGCGGGCGTCCGGCCGCCTCCTTCGGGCGGCTCAGCGCGCTGTCGTTCAACGGCAACAAGATCATCACAACGTCCGGTGGGGGCATGCTGCTCTCCGACGACGAGGCGTTGCTGGCCCGCTGCCGGCACCTGGCCACCCAGGCACGCGAGCCCGTCCCGCACTACGAGCACGTCGACGTGGGCTACAACTACCGGCTCAGCAACCTGCTCGCCGCCCTCGGCCGCGCCCAGCTGCACCGGCTGGACGGGATGATGCGCCGGCGCCGCCTGGTGCGCGAACGGTACGCCAAGCTGTTCTCCGGCGTGCCCGGGGTCCGCCTGCTCGGGGACGGGGACGAAGGCTCGAACTGCTGGCTGACCAGCATCGTGGTCGACCCCGAACGGACCGGGTGGGCGGCGGCGGAACTCGGGGCCCACCTGGCCGCGCGGGACATCGAGACCCGGCACGTGTGGAAGCCGATGCACCGGCAGCCGGTTTTCGCCGGGTGCCGATCGGTCGTGACGGGCGCCTCGGACCGCCTGTTCGCCCAGGGCCTCACGCTACCCAGCGGCTCCGTCCTGGACGACGGCCGCCTGGCGCGGGTCATCGGCGCCGTCGAGCAGTTCCTGGACGCCCGGTGACGGCCGGCGCGGGCACGCGCCCGCTGCGGATCGCCGTCCTGCTCAAGACCGACCAGGGTGGACTCTGGATCGTCCCGCAGGTGGAGGAACTCCGCCGCCGCGGGCACGAGGTCGTGGCGATCCTGCCGCGCGAGACCGGGCGGCTCACGGGGGAGCTGCGGCAGCGAGGTGTCGAGGTGCACGACTCGCCGTTCGACTTCCGCTTCCGGCCGCGCCCGTCGACGCTGCGGGACCTGTGGCGGCTGCGCCGCCTGATCGGCCGGCTCCGCCCGGACGTCCTGAAGTACCACCTGTACGCGTCAGCGCTCGCCGCCCGCTTCGCGAGCCTACGCATGCCGCTGCGGCGGGTGCACATGGTGGCCGGGCCGCTGTACCTGGAGTCTCCGCTGATCAAGCTGGTCGAGCGGGCGTTGTGGCGGCTCGACCACGTCACCATCTGCGGCACCGGCCACACCTCCGGCCTCTACGGCGCGCTCGGATGTCCCGCGCCCCGGCGCCCGGTCGTCACCTACGGCGCCCGGACCGCGCACTTCGCCGATCTGGAGGGCTCGACCGGCCGGCGGGAGGTACGGGCGAAGGCGCGCGCCGAACTCGGCATCGAGGAGGACGCGTTCGTCGTCATCATGGTCGCCTACGTCTATCCACCCCGGAAGCTGGTCCACCAGGGCCGCGGCATCAAGGGACACGACGTGCTGCTGGCGGCGTGGCGCGAGTTCCGCGCCGCCCACCCGGACGCCCGGCTGCTCCTGGTGGGCGCCGGTTTCTCGGCGGCCGGCGAGGCGCATCGCCGCGAGTTGATCGGGCGTTTCGGGGTCGATCGCGATCCGAGCGTGACGTGGTTGACGTCGGTGTCGGACGTCCGGGCCTGCTACCGCGCCGCCGACGTGAGCGTCAGTCCCTCGCTGTCCGAGGGACACGGCGCCGCCTGTGAGGCGGGAGCCACCGGGGTGCCCAGCATCGTCAGCGACGCCGGCGGTCTGCCCGAGACGGTCGACGAGACGACCGGCTGGGTGGTGCCGCGCAACGACGTGGCCGCGCTGGTCGCCGGACTGGAGCAGGCCCACCGGGAGTTCACCGACGGACGGCTCCGCCTGCGCGGTGAGCGGGCCCAGCAGTTCGCCCTGCGGCACTTCGACAACCAGGTGGCGGCCGCCGACGTCGCCGACGTGGTGGAGGCCGTCTGCCGCACCGGTGGGAGATCCTGATGCGGGTCGTGGTGACGTCCGAGTCGCGCTTCACCCGGACTCCCGACGGCGCGGTGTGGGTCGAGGCCGGGCCGGACAACTCGATCTGGCGACGCTACCTGGTCGCCTTCGACCGGGTGCGCGTCGCCGCCCGGGTCCGGGACGTCGACCGACGGCCGGAGGCCGCGGCCCGGGTCGACGGGGACGGCGTCGAGGTGTGGGCGTTGCCGTACTACGTCGGGCCCCGGGGTTACCTGCTCGGGCGGCGGGCGATCGCCGCGGCGGTGAGCGCCGCTGCGGAACCAGCGGACGCCGTGGTGCTCCGGGTACCGTCACCGATCGGCTCACTGCTGGCCCGGGCGCGTAGCCGGGCGCGGCTCCCGTACGCGCTCGAAGTGATCGGCGATCCGTACGACGTGCTCGCCCCGGGAGTCGTCCGGCATCCGCTGCGGCCGCTGCTGCGCACGCTGTCCACCCGGACGCTGCGCGGGCAGTGCCGCGAGGCCGCCGCGGTGGCGTACGAGACGGAACGGCGCCTGCAACGCCGGTATCCCACGTTGCCGACCACGCCCACGGCCGGCATCTCCAGCGTCGACCTGCCGCCGGCGGCGTTCGTGCCGCGGGCCCGGCCGGTCCGGCGGCTCCCGGACGAGGCGACAGTGGTTTCCGTCGGCTCGCTCGAACAGCTCTACAAGGGGATCGACACGCTCGTCTCCGCGTTGGCGCTGATGCCCGCCGACGGTCCCCGGGCTCGGCTCGTGCATGTCGGCGTGGGCGCCTACCGCCCCCACCTGGAGCGGTTGGCCGACCGGTCGGGAGTGGCCGACCGGGTGAGGTTCACCGGTCCGCTGCCCGACGCCGACGCGGTCCGCCGCCAACTGGACGCGGCCGACCTGTTCGTGATGCCGTCCCGCACCGAGGGCCTGCCCCGGGCGCTCATCGAGGCGATGGCCCGGGCGCTCCCGGCGATCGGTTCGACCGCCGGGGGCATCCCGGAGTTGCTCGATCCGGAGTGCCTGGTTCCACCCGACGACCCGGCCGCTCTGGCCGGCGCCGTCACCGCGATGCTGGCCGACCCGCGTCGGCTCGCAGACGCCTCGGCCCGCAACCTGCGCCGGGCCCGCGACTTCTCCGCCGAGACGCTGGACGCCCGCCGGGCGTCGTTCTACCGGACCGTCGCCGAGACCGCCGCCGGCCGGGTGGGCGGGCGGGTACCGGCCCCGCTTCCGTCCCGGCGCTGACGTCCGGTGCCCCGCGCCTGATGATGCGGGGCGCCGGACGTCAGCGGACGGGACGACGAGCAGGCTCGCCCGGTCCGGCGGCGTCCCGGAGGATGTCGAGGTAGCGGCCGAGCTGATCCTCCCGGAACAGTCCGTCCAGCGCGGTGGCCGGCACGGCCGGCACCCGCCCGGTCCGCTCCTTCACGGCCAGCCACTCCCGCAACTGGGACGCGATCGCGGCCGGTTCGTTCGCCACGACGCCCGCGCCGCGTTCGCGCAGCAGGCGTGCGGCCACGCCGTTCTCGTAACCGAGCAGAAGGACGGGGCGGCGGGCCTGGAGATAGTCGAAGATCTTGCCGGTCATCGTGCCGGCGTCCCGCGGATCGTTCCACATGAGCAGGACCAGCGCGTCCGCGTCGGCCTGGATCCGCCACGACTTCTCCGGCGAGACCGGGCCGAGCAGCGTGACGGAGTCGGCCACGCCGGCCCGCTCCGCGGCGGCGCGGGTGATGCCGTGGTCCTCCCCCGCGAAGATCACATGCACCCGAGCGGCGTCCGCGCCGAGCAGGGCGATCGCGTCGACGAGCGGGCCCGGGTCACGCCTGCCCGGATAGATGTAACCGGTGTGTGCGAGCGTCAGAGTGGCCGCCGACGCATCGACGCCGGCGGGAGTCGCGGCGGACTCCGCCGGCACCGGCCGACGGTCGATGCCGTTCATCACCACATGCGTCCGCACCCCGAACGTGTGGTGGATCGTGTCGGCCAGCGGCTCCGAGACCGTCACGCACGCCGCGACCGTCCGCAGCACTCGCCGCTCCAGCCTCTTGTCGACCGCTCGGCGTAGCGCTGTCCGGACCCAGTGGTCGTTGCCGACCGACCACAGATCCCGGTAGTCCGCGACCCAGGGCGCCCGGAACCGCCGGGCGAGCGTCGCGGCCACCACGAACCCGGAGAAGGGCGGGCCGGACGCCAGGATGACGTCCGGGCGCCAGCCCGCGGCGGCCCGGTCGAAGGTGCGCGCCGGTGGACGGATCCAGTTGAGCTGCGGGTCCGGCAGCAACAGCTCCATGCCGACCTTCACCAGGAGGCGATCGGCGCCGGCGCGGATCCGCCGGAGCCGGGATGGCGACGCTGTTCCGCCGCCGGTCACCGCGCCGCCCCCGCCTCGGCCGGGCCGTGGCAGCCGTGGTGACGGCGCGACCCGGATCAGGCGTTCCTCGGGCACCGGGACGGGAACCGTGCCCTGGTTCGCCCCGACCGCTGTCAGGACCCGGACGTCCCACCCCTGTCGTGCCGCGAACGCCGCGAGGGCCGCGGGACGACGGGCGCCGACGGTCTCCGCCGGTGGGAAGTGGTACGAGACGATCAGCAGGCGCGGTGCCGGCTCCGGATGCAGGTCGTTCGTCATGTAGGGATAAACGATTTCTTCCCGGACAAGAAATGACGAAAGGTGTCGAACGCCTCACCCCTGCGACACGAGTTGCGGTGCGGGGCGGGGACGACCGCGGTCTCGGCCGGCCGCCGTCACGACCCGCAGCGACATCAGCCACCCGACGCCGTACGCCAGCGCGCCGGACACCCCGAACGCCCACACCGCGGTCAGCGGTGACCCGCCGACCAGAGCCACCACGGACACGGCTCCCGCCACCAGCGCGACGCGGCCCGCGTCCCAGGCGAGCTGAAGACCCTGTCGTTCGAACACGACAAGCGTCTGCGACAGCGGAGAGACCACGAGTTGCGCCGCCATGAAGACGGCCAGGGCCTGGGCATAGGCGCCGCTGCTGTGCCACTGCGCGCCGAAGACCAGGCTGAAGGCCGCGGGCGCGCCGACCACCACGAGGAGCGCGCCGGGACCGGCGACCAGCGCCAGCCTCCGGCTGGCGCGGAGAAACGCGCGCCGGCCGCTCCGGGGCTGCTCCCTGGCGATCCGGGCGATCTCCCCCAGGTAGACCTGGGCCACCGCGGACGCCACGAGCGCGGCGGGCATGGCGAGCACCCGCTGGGTCAGTCCCAGCCAGCCGGCCACCGCCGAGCCGTACCAGTAGGCGATGAGCAGCACCGGCAACTGCGTGCCGAGGACGTTGAGCAGACCGGACGGGGCCAGGAGGAACGGGAACCGCCGGTACCGGCGTGCGACCGCCAGCAGGCGTGGCGGCCGCCGGCCGGCCGGGGCGGTCGCGCCGCGTCGACGGGCGTCCCGGAGCAGGACCGCGGCGGCCGCGACCTGACCGAACCCGAAGCCGAGCGCCAGGCCACCGGGGCGAAGTCCCGCCACTCCGGCCACGATCTGGGTGACCACCACCGCCACGGACTGGAAGAGGTTGCGCCGGCCGATCGCGCCGTAACGACGGTGCCGCACCGCGAACTGGTTCAGCACGAGGACGACACCCATCGCGGCGGCGGAGGGCGGCACCACCCAGAGCCAGCGGGCCAGTTCGGGCTGACCGAACCAGAGCGCCGCCCGGTCCCCCGCCAGCAGGACGACCGCCGATGCCAGGATCGCCGTGCCGGCGGCCGCGACGAGGCCGAGCCGCACCAGCGCGCGCGCGTCCTCCTCCCGCTCGGGAAGCGGAACGGCCATCTCGAACCGGAGCGCGGCCACCGTGCCCACTGTGAGCACGAGCGCGGCGACCACGGCGAGCACGCCGAAGTCAGCCGGGCGGTAGAGCCTCGCGAGCAACGGGACCGCGGCCAGCGCCAGCAGTTGACCGCCGGCCGACCCGGCGGCGATGCCGAGCACTCCGCGCCGCCCGCTCGACATGGCGAGCCGCGCCCGCCACCTCACCCAGCGACCCCCGGGCGGTCGACCGGCCGCGTCCGCCCGGCGCGAGCCCGCACCCCGGCGGGCAGTGTCGCCCCGGCCAGCACGAGCACGCCGAGGGCCAACGCGGCGAAGAGCGGACGACCGGCGTTCACGTCCCCGGACGTCGACACCGCCACCACGTTGAAGGCCAGCACGGCCAGGACGAACCCAGCCACCGGATCACGCCTGGTTGCGCGCCAGAGCCCCGCCGCGACGACCACGGTGGCCAGGATGAAGGCCCCGCCCACCAGCCAGCCCGCCTCGGCCGGCAGCTCCAGCCACAGGTTGTGCGGATAGTTGTGCACGAGCATGCCGGAGTAGTCGCCCCAGTTGCCGTAGCCGACGCCGCCCGGATTCTCGGCGATCATCGGCACGCTGACCTCCCGCATCTCCGCTCGGGCGGTGCCGAACATCTCCTCGCTCGGATCGACCAGGAGCGCGTACACCCGGGGCGGCAGCAGCGACGGCAGGGCGATGACGGCGAGCACCAGGCCGCCCATCAGGCCCAGACCTACCCACTCACGCCGGCCCCGCCGGATCTTCAGGCGGAACCCGGCCAGCACCAGGACGAAGAGGGCCACCACAGTGGCCAGCAGCGGTCCCCGGGAGCCGGTCGCCAGAAGACCGAGGCCGAGCAGCACCGCCAGGCCCGCCGCCCACCACGCCGCCACCCGTTTGCGCAGATAGAGCCAGGTGAGAGCGACGAGCGCACCGCCGATTGCCCGGGCCAGCCAGATCGGGTTGGAGCCGAAGCCGTCGGCCCGGCCGTCCTGCGGATCACCGTTGAGCGTGGCGATCGCGAGCACCACCCCCGACAGGACGAAGACGGCGGCGAACATCTCGACGTCACGCCGCCCGTGCAGCACCGCCACCGCCGCCGTGGCGAACACGGTCAGCGTCATGAGCAGCAGGAACTTCTGCCGGCCGTAGTCCGTCTCCGGCGGGTGCAGGATTCCCGGCAAGGCGAGGACGCCGAAGACCACGAGGGTCCAGAAGATCACTGTCCGGGACCGCGAGGCCGGACGGAGCAGCTCGTGCAGGAGCAACGGGACCGCGAGCACCACCGCGGCGATCAGGAACCCGCGGCCGACCATGCGCGGGAACTGGTCGAAGTTGAGCACCAGCACCACGGCGGTGGCGCGCAGCACCGTCGATACGACACCACCCGTGCGCCGTACCGGTGTCTCCGGTCCTGCGGGCCCACCGGGGCCGCGGACCGTGCCGATCGCCGACGACCGGCGGCTGTCCTGCATCACCATCACGTTCGAGCCTCCTGCGGCACCGAGCTTGGAACCCGTCACACCGCCCGGTCGGAGCGGTAACGCGCGAGATTGGCCGGATCGAGGAACCACTCGACTGTCGCCTTCAGCCCCTCGTCGATGCTCGTGACGGGCTGCCACCCGGTCCGCGACCGGAGCAGGCCGGCGTCGCCGAGCAGGCGTTCCACCTCGGACTCCGCCGGGCGGAGCCGGGACTCGGTGACCACCACCTCCGGCTGGGCGCCGAACATCGCGGCGATCTTGCGGACCAGGTCGCCGACCGAGGTCTCCCGGCCCGTCGCGGCCTGGAACACGCCGCCCACCACAGCGTCGTCGGGTGCCGTGCCGACGGCCTGGAACGCGGCCACGGTGTCCGTCACGTAGAGGAGGTCCCGGGTGGTACGCAGCGCGCCCAGCCGGATCACCCCGTCCTCCTTCGCCAGCTGGCTGATGATGGTGGGGATGACCGCCCGGGTGGACTGCCGGGGGCCGTACGTGTTGAACGGCCGCAGCGTGACCACCGGCAGGCCGAAACTGAGGTGGTAGCTCTCGGCCAGCTTGTCCGCGCCGATCTTGGAGGCGGAGTACGGCGACTGCCCGCGCAACCGGTGCTGCTCGGTCATCGGGACCGTGGTGGCCGTCCCGTACACCTCGCTCGTGGAGGTGACCACGACCCGGCCGACGCCGGCCGTCCGCGCGCTCTCCAGCACGTTGAGCGTGCCGGTGATGTTGGTGTCCACGTAGGACTGCGGCGCGAGATACGAGTACGGGATGCCACCCAGCGCGGCCAGGTGATAGACGGTGGAGGCGCCGTCGACAAGCCGCTGCACCATCCCCCGGTCGCGGATGTCCCCCGCGACGACCTCGACGCCGGCCAACTGGTCCGGGCCGAAGGTGTCCAGCCAGCCGTGCGATCCGGCGCCGTTGTAGCGCACGAGGGCGCGCACCGGGTGGCCCGCGGCGACGAGGGCCTCCACCAGGTGGGAGCCGATGAAGCCACCGGCTCCGGTCACCACCACCGGCCCGTCGGACGACTGTGCGGTCATGATTCGCTCCTCCTCTTCACCGGTCCGGCCGTACCGGTACCGGGTCGGCTCAACGAGCCGGCGCAGCCGCCGGAGCCGCCTGGCTCCACAGCGCGCCGACCGAGTCGTACAGGTCGTGTTCGGGCGTCCACCCCAGGACCGAGGCGGCCCGGCCGACGTCGGCGCGCATCCAGCCCACGTCGGCGGAGCGGGGGGACGGCGGGCGGTCCTCCCGGACGCGGACCGGCCGGCCGGCCGCCGTGACCAGCAGGTGGACGGCGTCGCGCACGGGCACCGCCCGGCCGCTCGCCACGTTGAGGACACGGGCTCGCGGCGCCGTGACGGTCACCGCCCGCCCGACCGCGGCGGCCACGTCCCGCACGTCCACGAAGTCCCGGTACGCGTCCAGCGGGCCGGTGCGCAGGTCCTCGCCGGGCGCGAGGCGCGACAGCAGCGCCGCCACCCGGCCGAGCAGCGTCGTGCGGGGCATGCCGGGACCGACGGGGTTGAACACCCGGAGCACTACCGCGTCCACCCGGCCGGCTGCGGCCGACAGCTCCGTGAGGCGGGTCGCCGCGGCCTGACTCACGCCGTAGGCACTGACCGGCGCCGCTGGCAGGTCCTCGGCGGCCGCGGCGCCGAACGGAACGGGACCGTACTCGGCGGCGGAGCCGAGGCGGACCAGGCGGGCGCGGGGCGCGGCGACGGCGACGGCGTCGACCAGCTTGGCGGTCACCAGCGTGTTGGCCCGGACGAGGTCCTCGGCGGTGCCGCTCACCGCGCCGGCACAGTTGACCACCGCATCCGGCCGGACCGTGTCGAGCAGCGCACGCAGCGTCTCCGGCGCCGCGGTGACCAGGTCGCACTCGTCGCGCGACGGGCACGTGAGGTCCGCCGTGGCGGCCAGCTCCCGTCGTACGTGCGCGCCGATGAAGCCGGAGGCGCCGAAGAGGAGTACGCGCATCATGCCCCGGCCGGGGTGCCGGCGGGCAGGAGCAGGTCCCGGACCTCGGCGAAGCACCGGTTGGCCTCGTCGTAGTCCTCGGGGCGGCCGATGTCCAGCCAGTAGCCGTCGAACTCGTAGCCGGCCGGTGGTTCGCCCCGCCCCAGCAGGTCGAGCACCAGCTGGTCGAACCCGAACGGCTGCCCGACCGGGTAGCGGGCGATGGTGCTGCGGGAGAGTCCGTAGACGCCCATGCTCACCCGGTAGTGCAGGACCGGCTTCTCGGAGAAAGATGTGATCTTGTCGCCGGCCAGTTCAAGGACCCCGAAGTCGATCTTGACGGTACGCCGGTAGGTGGCCACCGTCAGCGGCGCGCCCGACCGCGCGTGGGTGGCCAGGAGGTCGGCGTAGTCGAGGTCGGTGAGCACGTCGCCGTTCATCACCAGGAAGTGCTCGGGCAGGCGGTGCCGGATGCCGAAGAGCGGGCCGATGGTCGACAGCGGCCGGTCCTCCTCGACGTAGTCGACGGCCAGGCCGAACCGGGAGCCGTCACCGACGAAGGCCCGGATCAACGCGCCCAGGTGGTTGATCGCCAGGGTGACGTGGGTGAAGCCGCGATCGGCGAGCTGCCGCAGGACGATCTCGAGGATCGCGTAGCTCTCGCCGATGGGCACGAGCGGCTTGGGCAGGGTGGAGGTGTAGGGACGCAGCCGTACTCCCGCGCCGCCCGCCATGATCACGACATGCATCGACTCTCCACTCGTTCCCCCGCCCTACCTCGCGTCCAACGAACCGGACCCACCCGGGGGTACGGAAATCACCTGTTCGGGGGCGTTTCCCCGGCTTCGCGCCCGCGGGTGGGCCCGCCGCCGCGCGCCGCTGTGATGAGCTGTACCGGTGGCGGGAGATGTGCTGGGGCTGGTGCTGCACCCCACCCGGGACGTCTCCGAGGTGGTGCGGATCATCGTGGACTGGGCGGCCCGGCACCGGATCACCCTCGCCGTACGCGCCGAGGACCGTACGCGCGTGCCGGCCGCGGTGGAGGCGGTCGCCGCGGACGAGCTGGCCGACCGCTGCGCCGCGCTGATCAGCATCGGCGGCGACGGCACCATGCTGGGCGCGCTGCGGATGGCCGTACGCGACCCGAAGCCGGTGCTCGGCGTCCACCTGGGCCGGGTCGGCTTCCTGGTCGAGGTGGAGCCGCCGGACCTGCCCCGGGCGCTGGAGCGGCTGGTGGAGCACGACTTCACAGTCGAGTCGCACGCCTGCCTGGCCTGCGACGTCTGCGGTGACGACGTGGTGGCGTTCAACGACATCGCCCTGGTCCGGCAGCCCGGCGCCGGGTTCGTCACGGCCACGCTGGCGGTGGACGGCCAGCGGTACGGCTACTACCGCTGCGACGCGCTGGTGGTGAGCACGCCGACCGGCTCGACCGCGTACAGCTACGCCGCGGGCGGGCCGTTGATCTCACCGGCCACGGAGGCGATGGTGGTGACGCCGTCCGCGCCGATGGCCGGGATCTCCCGCTCGGTGCTGCTCTCCGCGCACGAGACGGTGCACCTGGAGCTGCGCGCGGACTCGGCGCCGGTGGCGGTGGAGATGGACGGGCTGCTGATCCGGCAGGCGGCGACCGAGGGCTCGGTGCACATCCGGTACGTCAAGGACGCCGGCCGGGTGGTCCGCCTCGACCCGCGCCGCTACCAGGAGCGCAACCAGCTCAAGTTGAGCCTGTTGGACCTGCCGCTGCTGCCGGACCAGCTGCGCGAGCTGTTGCCGGACGGGTTGCGGGAGCAGCTCAACCGCCGGGAGCTGCCCCCGCCCCGGTGACCGTCAGGACGCCCCGAGCACCCCGTCGACGAGCGCCTTGGCCTCCTCCTGGATCCGGGCCAGGTGCTCCGGGCCCTGGAACGACTCGGCGTAGATCTTGTAGACGTCCTCGGTGCCGGACGGGCGGGCGGCGAACCAGCCCGACTCGGTGGTCACCTTGAGGCCGCCGATCGCGGCGCCGTTGCCGGGCGCGGTGGTGAGGATCGCGGTGATCGGCTCACCGGCCAGTTCGGTGGCGGTGACCTGCTCCGGCGACAGCTTGGCCAGGACCGCCTTCTCCTCGCGCCCGGCCGGGGCGTCGATGCGGGCGTACGCGGGCGCGCCGAAGCGGTCGGCCAGCTCGGCCCAGTGCTCGCTGGGCGTACGCCCGGTGGTGGCGATGATCTCGGCGGCGAGCAGGCAGAGCAGGATGCCGTCCTTGTCGGTGGTCCAGGTGCCGCCGTCGCGGCGCAGGAACGACGCGCCGGCGCTCTCCTCGCCGCCGAAGCCGACGGCGCCGTCGAGCAGGCCGGGCACGAACCACTTGAACCCGACCGGGACCTCCAGCAGCGGGCGGCCGAGGTCGGCCGCGACCCGGTCGATCATCGAGGAGGAGACGAGCGTCTTGCCCACCGCCGCGGCCGGGCCCCACTGCTCCCGGGTACGGAACAGGTGGCCGATCGCGACGGCCAGGTAGTGGTTGGGGTTCATCAGGCCGCCGTCGGGCGTGACGATGCCGTGCCGGTCGGCGTCGGCGTCGTTGCCGGTGGAGACCGCGTAGTCGTCGCGGGCGGCGATCAGCGAGGCCATCGCGTTCGGCGACGAGCAGTCCATCCGGATCTTGCCGTCGCCGTCGAGCGTCATGAACCGCCACGTCGGGTCCACGAGCGGGTTGATCACCGTCAGGTCGAGGCGGTGCCGGTCGGCGATCTCCCCCCAGTACGCCACGCTCGCCCCGCCCATCGGGTCCGCGCCGATGCGCACTCCGGCGTCGCGGATCGCGTCGATGTCCAGCGCGGCGGGCAGGTCGTCGACGTACCGGGCGAGGAAGTCGTACCCCCTGGTGGTGTCGGCGGCGCGCGCCCGCGCGTACGGGATGCGTCTCACCTCCTTGAGCCCGGCGGCGAGGATCGCGTTCGCGCGGTCCTGGATCCACTTGGTGGCGTCGGTGTCGGCGGGCCCGCCGTGGGTGGGGTTGTACTTGAACCCGCCGTCGGACGGCGGGTTGTGCGACGGGGTGATCACGATGCCGTCGGCGAGGCCGCTGGTCCGGCCCCGGTTGTGGGTGAGGATGGCGTGCGAGACGGCGGGCGTCGGGGTGTAGCCGTCGCGGCTGTCGCGCAGCACCGTGACCTCGTTGGCGGCGAGCACCTCCAGCGCGTCGGCCTCGGCCGGCGCGGACAGCGCGTGGGTGTCCCGGCCGAGGAACAGCGGCCCGTCGAGGCCCTGCTCGCGCCGGTAGTCGCAGAGCGCCTGGGTGACGGCGAGGATGTGGTCGGAGTTGAACGCGTGGCGCAGGCTGGACCCGCGGTGCCCGGAGGTGCCGAAGGAGACCTGCTGCGCCGGGTCGTCCGGGTCCGGGTGCTCGGCGTAGTAGGCGGTGACCAGCCGGGGCACGTCGACCAGATCGTCGGGCTGCGCGGGCTGGCCGGCACGGGGGTGGGCCACTGCGGGATCCTCCTCGGGTTGCGGTGGTGCTGCTCAGGGCTCGACGCGCTGGCCCTTGCCGATCACGACGATGCCGTTGTCGGACACGGTGTAGCGCTGGCGGTCCTTCTCCAGGTCGACGCCGATCTCGGCGCCCTCCGGGACGTGGACGTTCTTGTCCAGGATCGCGCGCCGGACGACCGCGTGGCGGCCGATCTGGACACCCTCCATCAGCACGGCGCCGTCGACGTGCGCCCACGAGTGGACCTTCACCTTCGGCGACACGATCGAGTTCTCCACCAGCGAGCCGGAGATCACCGAGCCGGGCGACACCATCGAGCTGACCGCGCGGCCGACCCGCTCGCCCCAGGCGTGCACGAACTTGGCCGGCGGGTACGGCGGCTGCTCGGTGTAGATCGGCCACTCGAAGTTGTAGAGGTTGAACACCGGGTGCACGTTGATCAGATCCATGTGCGCGTCGTAGAACGAGTCGAGCGTCCCCACGTCCCGCCAGTAGCCGCGGTCCCGGTCGGTGCTGCCCGGCACCTCGTTGTCCTTGAAGTCGTAGACGTTCGCCTCGCCGCGCTCGACCAGCATCGGGATGATGCTGCCGCCCATGTCGTGCTTGCTGGTCTTGTCCGCCGCGTCGCGCTCGACCGCCTCGCACAGCGCCTTCGTGGTGAACACGTAGTTGCCCATCGAGGCGTAGATCTGGTCCGGCGCGTCGGGCAGCCCCACCGCGTCGGTGGGCTTCTCCCGGAACGCGCGGATGCGCTTGCCGTCCTCGCCGACCTCGATCACGCCGAACTGGTCGGCCATCGACAGCGGCTGCCGGATGCCGGCCACCGTCACCCCGGCGCCGGAGGCGATGTGGTCGTCGACCATCTGCCGGGGGTCCATCCGGTAGATGTGGTCGGCGCCGAAGACGATCACGTAGTCGGGCTGCTCGTCGTTGATCAGGTTGAAGCTCTGGTAGATCGCGTCGGCCGAGCCGGCGAACCACCACGGGCCGCGGCGCTGCTGCGCCGGCACCGGCGTGACGTAGTTGCCGAGCAGCGTCGACATCCGCCAGGTCTTGGTGATGTGCCGGTCCAGCGAGTGCGACTTGTACTGGGTCAGCACGACGATCTTGAGGAAGCCGGCGTTCGCCAGGTTGGACAGGACGAAGTCGACCATGCGGTACATCCCGCCGAAGGGGACGGCGGGCTTCGCCCGGTCGGTCGTCAGGGGCATCAGGCGCTTGCCCTCCCCGCCGGCCAGGACGATCGCGAGCACCTTGGCAGCCATGCTCAGACGCTAACGACCCGGAACCGACTTCACCACTCGGACGCCCACACTTGCGCACCGCGTGCGACACGCCGCTCTGCACTAGGGTGCGGGCATGGCACCGATGCGCGTCGACCTGCTCACCCGCGAGTACCCGCCGGAGGTGTACGGCGGCGCCGGCGTGCACGTGGAATACCTCGCCCGCGAGCTGCGCCGGCTCGCCGACGTGCGGGTGCACTGCTTCGGCGCGCCGCGCGACGAGCCCGGCGTCACCGCGTACGCGGAGCCGGCCGCGTTGGCCGGCGCGAACGCCGCGCTGCGGGTCATGGGCGTCGACCTGGAGATGGCCGCCGGCACGGCCGGCACCGACGTGGTGCACAGCCACACCTGGTACGCCAACCTGGCCGGGCACACCGCGAAGCTGCTGCACGGGGTGCCGCACGTGGTCACCGCGCACAGTCTGGAGCCGCTGCGCCCGTGGAAGGCCGAGCAGCTCGGCGGCGGGTACGCGCTCTCCTCCTGGTGTGAGCGGACCGCGTTCGAGGCCGCCGACGCGATCATCGCGGTGAGCGCGGGGATGCGCCGCGACGTGCTCACCGCGTACCCGGCGGTTAACCCGGACCGGGTCCGCGTGGTCTACAACGGCATCGACACCGCGCAGTACGCCCCGGACCGGAACACCGACGTGCTCGACCGGCTCGGCATCGACCCGTCCCGGCCCAGCGTGGTCTACGTCGGGCGGATCACCAAGCAGAAGGGCCTGCCGTACCTGCTGCGCGCCGCCCGCGAGCTGCCCGCCGACGTCCAGCTGGTGCTGCTGGCCGGCGCACCTGACACGCCGGAGATCGGCGCGGAGGTCGAGGAGCTGGCCGCCGAGCTGCGCGCGAAGCGGTCGGGGGTCGTCTGGGTGGCGGCGATGCTGCCCAAGCACGAGGTGATCCAGGTGCTCACGCACGCCACGATCTTCGTCTGCCCGTCCGTGTACGAGCCGATGGGCATCGTCAACCTGGAGGCGATGGCCTGCGAGACGGCGGTGGTGGCGACCGCCACGGGCGGCATCCCGGAGGTGGTGGCAGACGGCGAGACCGGGCTGCTGGTGCCGATCGAGCAGGCCGGCGACGGCTCCGGCACGCCGCTGGACCCGGAGCGTTTCGTGGCCGACCTGGCCGCGCGCATGAACGAGCTGCTGGCCGACCCGGAGCGGATCGCCGCGTTCGGGGCGGCGGGGCGGCGGCGGGCCGTGGAGCACTTCTCCTGGCAGTCGATCGCCGAGCAGACGATCGAGGTGTACCGCTCCGTGGGCGTGTAAGGAAGGGCCCCTTCTTAACGCCTGCGGTAGAGGAAGGGCACCTTCTCAACAGCCCGCCCCTCGCGGTCGGCGGCGGATACAGTCCCCGGATGCCGGATGCGATCTTCGCCCATCCTCGGCTCGCGCCGGTCTACGACGCGTTCGACGGCGACCGGGACGACCTGGACGCGTACCTCGCGATCGCCGACGAGCTGGACGCGCGCGTGGTGCTCGACCTCGGCTGCGGCACCGGGAACCTGGTCCTGCTGCTCGCCCGGCACGGCCGTACCGTCGTGGGGGTCGACCCGGCCAGGGCGTCCCTCGCCGTCGCCCGGTCGAAGGACCGCGAAGGCCGCGTGCGCTGGGTGCACGGCGACGCCACGACGCTGCCACCGCTGCGCGCCGACCTGGCCGTGATGACCGGCAACGTGGCGCAGGTGTTCTGCGCCGACGACGACTGGGCGCGCACCCTGCGGGGCGTCCACGCGGCGCTGCGGCCCGGCGGGCATCTCGTGTTCGAGACGCGGCGTCCCGAGCGCCGCGCGTGGGAGGAGTGGGCGGCGGACACCGCGCCGGTGACCCGGGACGTGCCGGGCGTCGGGCCGGTGGAACGACGTCTCGAGGTCACCGCTGTGGACCTGCCGTTCGTGTCCTTCCGGTTCACGTACCGGTTCCCGGCCGACGGCGCCGTCGTCACGTCGGACTCGACGCTGCGGTTCCGCGACCGGGACGAGGTCGAGGCGAGCCTGGCGGCCGCCGGCTACCGGGTGCTCGACGTGCGGGACGCGCCCGACCGCGCCGGCCGGGAGTTCGTCTTCGTCGCCCAGCGGTCGACCTGAACGTCGCCGTCGGCGGGCCAGAGCGCCCGCAGCCCGCCGACCCTGTGCCCGAGGCGCGGAAAGAGGCCGTTCGTGGCACGGGGCCGGCCGCCGGAAGTCCGCCACCCGTTCGGTGGAACGCCATGGGTGCCTCAGCGCCCTTTTGACACCCATAGCGTTCCACTCACCGCAGCCCACGCTCGTTCGGTGGAACGGCACGGGTGCCTCACCGGCACGAACTCGACGCCCTCGTGAGCGGGTTGAGGGCTCAGGTGAAGTCGCCGAGCGCGAGAGGATCTCGCGCAGTAGGTTGAGCGGGTGACTGGACGGTTCCCGATCGAAGACGTCTCCCCCGTCGTCTCCTGCGGTCGCTACCCGGCCAAGGCGGTGGTCGGCGAGGTCGTGCCGGTGTCGGCGCGGGCCTACCGCGAGGGCCACGACGCGCTCGGGTGCAACGTGGTCTGGCTCGGCCCGGACGGCGCGGCCCGCCCGTTCACCCGGATGCGCCCGGGCGAACCCGGCCAGGACCGCTGGCACGCCACCATCCGCCCGGACGCGGTTGGCCTGTGGCGCTTCGCCGTGGAGGCGTTCCAGGATCCGTACTTAACCTGGCAGAACGCGGTCACCAAGAAGCTCGCCGCCGGCCAGGGCGCGGCCGAGCTGGCGAACGACCTGGCCGAGGGCGTACGGGTGCTGACCGCCGCGCTGGAGCTGGTGCCGAAGGCCGACCGGGATCGCGTACGCGAAGCCGCGCGGGCCCTGGCCGACGACGGCCTGGACCTGCCGCGGCGGGTGAGCGCGGCGCTGGACCTGGCCGACCTGCTCTGGGAGCACCCGGTCCGTGAGCTGGTCACCACCGGCGAGGAGCGCACGCTGTGGGTGGACCGGCCCCGGGCGCTCTTCTCCGCCTGGTACGAGTTCTTCCCCCGCTCCGAGGGCGCGGTCCCGGCCACCGTCGACGCGCCCGCCCGTTCCGGCACGTTCGCCACCGCCATGGAGCGGCTGCCGGGTGTCGCGGCGATGGGTTTCGACGTGCTCTACCTGCCGCCGATCCACCCGATCGGCCGGGTCAACCGCAAGGGCCGCAACAACGCGCTCACCGCCGGGCCGGACGACGTGGGCTCGCCGTGGGCGATCGGCGCGGCCGAGGGCGGCCACGACGCCATCCACCCCGACCTGGGTACGCCGGAGGACTTCCGCGACTTCGTCGCTGCCGCCGCCGACCAGGGGCTGGAGGTGGCGATGGACCTGGCGTTGCAGTGCGCGCCGGACCACCCGTGGGTCACCGAGCACCCGGAGTGGTTTACCACCCGCGCCGACGGCAGCATCGCGTACGCGGAGAACCCGCCGAAGAAGTACCAGGACATCTATCCGCTGAACTTCGACAACGACCCCGAGGGCATCCGGGCCGAGGTGCTGCGGGTGGTGCTGCACTGGGTCGGCGAGGGCATCCGGATCTTCCGGGTGGACAACCCGCACACCAAGCCGTTCGACTTCTGGCACTGGCTGATCGCCGAGGTCAAGAAGGTCGACCCGGACGTGCTGTTCCTGGCCGAGGCGTTCACCCGGCCGGCGATCATGCACGGGCTCGGCAAGATCGGTTTCACCCAGTCGTACACCTATTTCACCTGGCGCACGACGGCGGCCGAGATGCGGGAGTACTGCGAGGAGCTGGTCGCCTCGGTGGACTGGATGCGGCCGAACTTCTGGCCGAACACGCCGGACATCCTGCACTCGTCGTTGCAGCACGGCGGCCCGCCGATGTTCAAGATCCGGGCGGTGCTGGCCGCGCTGCTGTCCCCCTCGTGGGGCATGTACGCCGGGTTCGAGCTGTTCGAGCACGTGGCCCGGCCGGGCGCCGAGGAGTACCTGGACAACGAGAAGTACGAGCTGCGGCCCCGGGACTGGGACGCCGCGCTGGCGCAGGGCCGGTCGCTGGCGCCGTTCATCACCACGCTGAACCGGGTACGCCGGGACAACCCCGCCCTGCACCAGCTGCGCAACCTGCGGTTCCACGACATCGACAACCCGGCGCTGCTGTGCTGGTCGAAGCACGACCTCCAGACCGGCAACACGGTGATCGTGGTCTGCTCGTTCGACTCCCGCGAGGTGCAGTGGGGCAACACCACGCTTGACATGCCGGCGCTCGGGCTGGACTGGCACGAGCGGTTCACCGTGCGCGACGAGCTGACCGGCGCCGAGTACGACTGGGGGCAGCGCAACGCGGTACGCCTCGACCCGTACCTGCAACCGGCGCACGTGCTCACCGTGCGCCGCCCGGCCGCACCGGCCCCCGCCGAACCGGAGCGGCCGGCCGCACCAGACCTGACAGTCGAAGACGTACCCGCCGACCTCTCCGGCGGCACCGCCCCGACCGCACCGGCCGACAAGGACGACGCCCGATGGACCAGCTGATCACCGGCGAGGTACACGACCCGCACGCCGTGCTCGGCGCGCACCCGGCCGGCGGGAGCACCACGATCCGGACGCTGCGCCGCGGCGCCGGCGAGGTGACGCTGCTCGTCGCCGGCGAGGCGCACCCGATGAAGCGGGTGCACGACGCCGGTGTCTTCGAGGCGGTGCTCCCCGGCGAGGTGCTCGACTACCGGGTCGAGGTGGACGGCACGACGCACGACGACCCGTACCGTTATCCGCCCACGCTCGGCGACCTCGACCTGCACCTGATCGGCGAGGGCCGGCACGAGCGGCTCTGGGCGGCGCTCGGCGCCCGCGTGTTCGACGAGGGCGTCGCGTTCACCGTCTGGGCGCCCAACGCCCGCGCGGTGCGGCTGATCGGCGACGTGACCGGCTGGGCGCCGGACGACGGCTGGCCGATGCGGTCGCTCGGGTCCAGCGGCGTGTGGGAGATCTTCGTGCCCGGCCTGCCGGTGGGCACCCGCTACAAGTACCGCATCCTGGGCGCCGACGGCAGGTGGCGGGACAAGGCCGACCCGATGGCCGCGCGCACCGAGGTGCCGCCGGCCACCGCGTCGGTGGTGCACGAGTCACGGTACGAGTGGGGCGACGCGGACTGGCTCGCGCGCCGGTCGCGGCAGGCGCCGCACCAGGAGCCGATGAGCGTGTACGAGGTGCACCTGGGCTCGTGGCGGCCCGGCCTCGGCTACCGGGAGCTGGCCGAGCAGCTCACCGCGTACGTGCTGGAGATGGGCTTCACCCACGTGGAGTTCCTGCCGGTGATGGAGCACCCGTTCGGCGGCTCGTGGGGTTACCAGGTCACCGGCTACTACGCGCCCACCGCCCGGTTCGGCGACCCGGACGACTTCCGCCACCTGGTGGACCGGCTGCACGCCGCCGGCATCGGCGTGCTCCTGGACTGGGTGCCGGCGCACTTCCCGAAGGACGAGTGGGCCCTCGCGCGTTTCGACGGCACCCCGCTGTACGAGCACCCCGACCCGCGTCGCGGCGAGCACCCCGACTGGGGCACGTACGTCTTCGACTTCGGCCGCAACGAGGTCCGCAACTTCCTGGTCGCCAACGCGCTGTACTGGCTGGACGAGTTCCACATCGACGGGCTGCGCGTGGACGCGGTGGCCTCGATGCTCTACCTGGACTACTCCCGTTCCGACGGGCAGTGGGCGCCGAACGTGCACGGCGGCCGGGAGAACCTGGAGGCGATCGCGTTCCTCCAGGAGGTCAACGCCACCGTCTACCGGCACCACCCGGGCGTGCTGATGATCGCCGAGGAGTCCACCGCCTGGCCCGGCGTCACGAAGCCCACCTCCGAGGGCGGGCTCGGTTTCGGGTTCAAGTGGAACATGGGCTGGATGCACGACACCCTGCTCTACACCTCGAAGAACCCGATCTACCGGCAGCACCACCACCATCAGCTCACGTTCTCCCTGGCGTACGCGTGGAGCGAGAACTACGTGCTGCCGATCAGCCACGACGAGGTGGTGCACGGCAAGGGCTCGCTCGCCGGCAAGATGCCCGGCGACACCTGGCAGCGGCTGGCCACCGTGCGGGCGCTGCTGGCGTACATGTGGGCGCATCCGGGCAAGCAGTTGCTCTTCATGGGCTGCGAGCTGGCCGACGACAGGGAGTGGAGCGAGGAGCGCGGCCTCGACTGGTACCTCACCCACGACCCGGCCCGGGCGGGCGTGCAGCGGCTGGTCGCCGACCTGAACCGGGTCTACCGGGCCAGCCCGGCGCTCTGGGCGCAGGACACCGACCCGGCCGGTTTCCGCTGGATCGCCGGGGACGACGTGGCCAACAACGCGGTGTCGTTCATCCGGATCGCCCCGGACGGGCAGACGCTGGTGTGCGTGGCGAACTTCTCCGCGCTGCCGCTGGAGGACTACCGGATCGGCCTGCCCGCGGCCGGTACGTGGGCCGAGGCGCTGAACACCGACGCCCACCATTACGGCGGGTCCGGGGTGGGCAACCTGGGCGAGGTGCACGCGGAGAACGTGCCGTGGCACGGCCTGCCCGCGTCGGTCTCCCTGCGGGTCCCGCCGCTGGGCGTTCTCTGGCTGACCCCGCGTCAACCCTCGGCCTGACCCCGTTGATCATGAAGTTGGCGGCACTCCAGGAGATCCACAAGGCCGTCAACTTCATGATCGACGCTGAAGAGAAGCGTCAGACCAGGTCGGCTTCTCGGAGGAGCTTCCAGAGGCCGGCGCCGTCGGGGGCGCTCAGCCACTTCTGGCCGACCGGGCCGGACGACGGCCGTCCGGCGGGGGCGGGCAGGCTGCCCGCCAGCACCGACTGGGTCGGCGACAGCTGCCGGATCGCCACCCCGGCGACGTGGTCCGGGTGCGCGGCGGCGAACTCCCGGTAGATCTCCGGGTCGTGCTGCCCGTCGTCGCCGATCAGCAGCCACCGCACCTCGGGGAACTCGCGGGACAGCCGGGCCAGCGTGGCCCGCTTGTGTTCCCGGCCGCTGCGGAACCACCGGTCCGCGGTCGGCCCCCAGTCGGTGAGCAGCAGTGGCCCGGCCGGGTAGAGGTGCCGGGACAGGAACCGGGTCAGCGTCGGCGCGACGTTCCAGGCGCCGGTGGACAGGTAGAACACCGGCGCGCCCGGGTGGGCGGTGGCCAGCCGCTCGTACAGCACCGCCATGCCCGGCACCGCCGTGCGGGCGTGCTCGTCCAGCACGAACGTGTTCCACGCGGCCAGCAGCGGCCGGGGCAGCGCGGTCACCATGACGGTGTCGTCGATGTCGGAGAGGATGCCGAACCGGACGGCCGGGTCGAGCACGCGGACCAGCGCCTCCACCGGTTCGGCGTCGGCGACGCTGAGGCGTACGCAGCCCCAGCCGGGGGTGAAGTCGGCCTCGATCACGGTGTCGACGAACCCGCTGCGGTCGGCGGTCACCTCCTGGCGCACGCCGTCGGCCTCGATGGTCACCCGGATGTGCTTGGCGGGCAGCGTGGCGAAGCTGCGCCAGCCCCGCACCTTGTCCAGGCGGCCCCGCCGCCGGGTGTCCGGGCGGCCCAGCAGTACCCGGCAGAGCACCCGCGCCCAGCCCGGGGCGCCGTAGCCCGCGTACGCGATGATGTTGGGCTGCCACCCGGTGCGCCGCAACCGGCGCTCGACCAGGCCGTGCACGGCGTCCTCGAAGCGCGCGGCGCGGTGCAGTCGCGGTACGGCAAGCTGGTCCGGTGGTGTGGGTGGCACGCTGCAACACTGCCACACCCGGCCGGGCCCGGCCACGCGAGTGATCCACACCGATCGGCCCTCGGAGCCGCGTTCCGCCGTGACAGACTGCGGTCGGGGCGACGACGGGGGCGTTGGTCGTGTCGACGACGAAGCGGGACCGGGTGCGGCCGCGTCCGGACGCGGCGGCGCTGGTGGCGTTGCTGCTCGGTGTGGCCGGAGTCGGCTACCGCCTGGTGCTGACGCTGCTCACGGTGCCCGCGTCGAACAGCGACGAGGCCACGTTCGGCCTGGCCGCGCTGCACATCGCCGAGCGCGGTGAGCGGCCGGTCTTCCTCTACGGCCAGCGCTACATGGGCGTGCTGGAGTCCTACCTGGCCGCGCCGCTGGTCGGCTGGGCCGGGCCGAGCTGGCCGGTGCTGCGGCTGCCGCTGCTCGCGCTGTTCGCGGTGTTCCTGTGGCTGGCGTACCGGCTGACCCGCCGCCTGTTCTCCCCCTGGCTGGCGGTCGTCGTGGTGGGCCTGCTGGCGCTCGGCTCGGAGCGGGTGGTCCGCGACCAGCTCACAGTGGTCGGCGGCCGTCCCGAGGTGAAGCCGGCGGTGCTGGCGATGCTGCTGCTCGCGGTCGCGCTCGGCGAGGAGCGGGTCCGGCACCGCTGGCTGGCCACCGGCGCGTTCGGGCTGCTCGCCGGGCTGGCGCTCTGGTCGGACTGGCTGATCGCGCCGTACCTGCTGGTGGCGGGCGTGGTGCTGGTCCTGGCCATGCCCCGGGAGCTGATCGGCTGGCCGGGCGTGCTGCTGGTGGCGGGCTTCGCCGCCGGGATCGCGCCGGTGGTGAAGGACAACATCGTCGCGCCGGCCGGGCAGGACTCGCTGTCGGTGTTCCGGGAGATCAGCACCAAGGAGGGCGTCGCGCCGTCGCTGGCCGAACGGCTGCGCGGCGGGCTGCTGGAGGGGGTGCCGCTGGCGTCCGGCCTGTGCCCGATGGACGGCTGCGCGCGCTGGGCGCAGTGGTTCGGCGTGCTCTACCCGGTGCTGCTGGTGGCCGCCGCGGCGCTCGGGCTGGTCGCGTACCGCCGGGCCGCCGACCACGCCGCGCGGGTCCGGGCCGCGGCGATCCTCGCGCTGGTAGTGGGCGCGGCGTTGACCCTGCTGGCGTACGTGCGCAGCCCGCTCGCCGCGACCGACCCACTCGGCAACTCCAGGTACCTGTCGGTGCTGCAGATCTCGCTGCCGGCCGTGCTGTGGCCGCTCTGGCTGGCCGCCGCGCACGCGCTGCGCAGAACCGCCGGTCCGGCCGCCCGGCTCGGCGGCGCCACGGCGGCCGTGGTGCTGGCCGGGCTGACCGCCGCCACGGTCGCCGGGACCGTGGCGTTCCTGCCCGGCGTGCCGGGCGTACGGGACGAGGAGCGCACGGCCCGCCGCCTGGCCGACACGGTGCGGGAGGCCGGTCTGCGCGAGGTGTACGGGGACTACTGGACCTGCAACCGGCTGATCTTCAACACCGGGGAGACGGTCGCCTGCGGTGTGCTCGACGGGGCGCTCACGCCGGGGCAGAACCGCTATCCGGCGTACTGGCAGCGGGTGGCGCGCGCGCAACGGCCCGGGTACGTGCTGGACGTCGGCTCCCCCGCCGAGCGCACACTGCGGCGGCTGCTTGGTGACCGCGCCGACGCGGCGGTGGTGGCCGAGGTGGGCGGCAGTCGCGTGTACCACCCCGACCGTGCCGTGCGGCCGTGGCGCTGAGCCCGGCCCGTACGCTGTGCCGGTGCTCATCCTGCTGCCCCCGTCGGAGGGGAAGGCCGAGGCCGGCACCGGCCGCCGGCTGGACCTGTCCCGGCTGTCCCTGACCGAGCTGAACCCGGCCCGGGAGGCGGTGCTGACCGCGCTCGTCGACCTGTGCGCCGGGCCGGACGAGACGGCGGCCCTGGCCGCGCTGGGCCTCACCGAGGGGCAGCGCGGCGAACTGCGCCGCAACGCCCGGCTGCGGGAGGCGGCGACCGCCCCGGCCGGGCGGCTCTACACCGGGGTGCTCTACGAGGCGCTGGGCCTGGACACACTGCCGCCCGACGCGCAGCGGGCGGCCCGCCGCCAGGTGCTGATCAGCTCCGGGCTGTGGGGCGCGGTGCGCCTCGCCGACCGGATCCCGCCGTACCGCTGCCCGATCGGGGCGCGGCTGCCCGGGCTCGGGGCGCTGTCGGCGTACTGGCGTGGCGCGCTCGGGCCGGTGCTGGAGCCCGCCGCCGGACGCGGCCCGGTGCTGGACCTGCGCTCCGGCGCGTACGCGGCCACCTGGACGCCGCGCGGCGCGCTCGCCGAACGCACGGTCACGGTGCGGGTGCTGCACGAGCGGACCGTGGACGGCACGCCGACCCGGTCGGTGGTGAGCCACTTCAACAAGGCGACGAAGGGCCGGCTGGTACGGGATCTGCTGCTCGCCGACGCCCGGCCGCGTACCGCAGACGCGCTGGTGGGGGCGCTGCGGGAGCTGAAGTACACGGTCGAGGAGGCACCCCGGGCGGCCGGGCGGCCCCGGCAGGTCGACCTGGTGGTCACCGAACTCTGACCGGCGGGCTTCCCGCAAATTTTGCTCAAGGCTCGGCCGCATCGGTTCCCGACCCGGCCGTTGGCGGCAACGGTAGAGGTACCCCGACTCTGACCGAGGAGCTGCGCCGATGCTCGCCGAGCCCACCTCGCTGCTCGACCGCCCCCGCCCGTCCCCGCCGCTGGACTGGCTGACCCTGACCGACGCCTTCGAGATCGCCTGCATGGTGCGCTGCACGCCGCCGCCGGCCGCCGACGTACGCCGCCTGGACCCCGGACCGCACCGGGGCGGGATCGCCGAGTTCAACCGCGAGGACGCGGCGCACCGGATGCGGCAGCTGCTGGGTCGACTCGACGTGCCGGTGCAGCACGAACTGACCACCGGTGGCCTGCGCCGCCGCTACGAGCTGCACCGGCTGGCGGTGCCGCCGCAGCACCGGGCGGCGTACGCGAATCTGCTCACCACGGGCTGGCGGCAGGGCCGCCGGGAGCTGCTCGGCGGGCCGTTCCCGGGCGCCTCGGCGGCGCGGCGGCTCTGGCGGCCCCGGCTGGCGGCGGCGGCCTGGCGGGCGGCGCTGCTCGCCGGCGGCCGGCACGTACGCCGGCACTGCCTCGGCATCCGGCTGGCCGACCGTGACCTGGCCGCGGTGCTGGTCCGCAGCGCGGCGCTGCTGGAGGTGCCGGCGGCGTTGCGGCCGGGCGCGGGCTGCTTCCTGGTGATCGTGCCCAACGGAGAGCACCGGACCCGGATCACCGAGAGCGCGGAGCTGGCCGCCGCCGGCTGACCGGCCCGGCGGCGGGCTTGCGCGGCGGCGGGTGCACGGCGCAGAGTGCAGCCCGTGAGCCGACACTGGCCTGTGCGCGCCGCCGCCCCGCTCGTGCTGGTGCTGCTGCTCGTCTCCGGCCTGGCCGGATGCCGGGACGAGCCGGCCGAGCCGACCCGGATCCGCATCGCCACCGGCAGCCCGACCGCCGTCTACCACGCCTTCGGCCAGTCGCTCGCCGCCGTGCTCAACCGGGAGCTGCCCGGGGTACGGGCCGAGGTGGTGGTCACCGCCGCCTCGGCGCAGAACGTCCGGCTGGTCGGGTCCGGCGCGGCGGAACTGGGCTTCACCCAGGCCGACGTGCTCCCGGCACGTGAACCCGAGCATCCGTCCGTGCTCGCCGTGGCCCGCGTCTACGACGACCTGCTGCACCTGGTCACCCGCGCCGGCGGCCCGATCCGCACGCTCGCCGACCTGCGCGGCCGGCGGGTCTCGGTGGGCGCCGACGGGTCCGGCACCGAGATCACCGCCACCCGCCTACTGGAGGTGGCCCAGCTCGACGGCGACCGGATCCGCCAGGAGCACCTCGGGCTGGACGACTCGATGACCGCGCTGCGGGAGGACCGGATCGACGCGTTCTTCTTCTCCGGCGGACTGCCCGTACGCGGCGTCGCCGACCTGGCCGAGCGGACCTCGCTGCGGATCGTGGACCTGGGCGAGTGGACCGAGGCGCTGCGCCGCGGGTACGGGCAGGTCTACGTGACCCGGGACATCCCCCGCTCCATGTACCAGGCGGAGCCGGTCAGCACGGTGGCGAACCCGAACTACCTGATCGTCCGCGCCGACCTGCCCGCCGCGCTGGTGCGCGACGTGACCCGCCTGCTGATGGAGCGCCGGGCGGAACTGGCCGCCGCGCACCCGGCGGCGGGCCGGATGAGCCAGCGGTCGGCGATCGTCACCACCCCGCTGCCGCTGCACCCGGGCGCGGCGCAGTGGTACCGCGCCGCGAAGCCCTGAGCCCGCGCGCGGTCAGCGGGTGGCCGGCTCGCCGTCGTGTCGCGGGCCCACCGGCTCGGCGGTCTCGGCCTCCCCGCCGGCCTCACCCGGATCGTCGGCGGGCGCCGGGAACCACAACTCGGCGACCAGGCCCCGGGGCTCGCCCCGGCGCATGGTGAGCCGGCCGTCCGAGGCGTCCACGAGCACCGCCGCGATGGTCAGCCCGAGGCCCGCGCCGTCCACGTTCTGCACGTCCGGCGCCCGCCAGAACCGTTCGGTTGCCTGGTCGAGCTGGCTGGCCGTCATGCCCGGGCCGGTGTCCCGGACGGTGAGCGTCGTACCGCCCTCGGCGGCGCGGACCGTCACCGTCACCTCTCCCCCGGCGCCGCTGAACTTCACCGCGTTGTCGATCAGGGCGTCCAGCGCCTGGTCGATCGCGGTGGGTACGGTGCGGGCGTACACCGGCTCGCCGTCCGCGTCCAGGCGCAGCGCGACGTCGCAGTGCCGGGCCAGCGGCAGCCAGGCGGACACCCGGGACGCGGCGGTGGCGGCGGCGTCCACGGTGACCCGCTGGTTCTCCTCCCGCTCGGCGCGGGCCAGGGTCAGCAGCGCGTCGAGCACGGTGGCCAGCCGGTCGGTCTCCTCCAGCGCCAGCCGGTGCTCGGCCCGCCCGTCCGCGTCGCTGAGGCTGGGACCCAGTTCCTCGACCCGCAGCCGCAGCGCGGTCAGCGGGTTGCGGAGCTGGTGGCTGGCGTGCGCGACGAAGGCGCGCTGCCGGTCCATCACGTCGGAGACCGCGTCGGCCATGTCGTTGAAGCTCGTCGCGAGCCGGCGCAGCTCGGGTGGGCCGAGCCGGGGGCGCACCCGCGCGGTCCGGCGGCCCTCGGCGATCTCGTGGGTCACCGCGTCCAGCTCGGTCACCGGGCGCAGCACCCAGCCGGCCAGCCCGAACGCGGTGGAGACGCAGGCCAGCACCGCGAGCAGGCCGATGCCGGCCAGCAGCAGCCACCACGCGCTGACGGTGCGGCGCACCCCGTCCGCCGGGCTGGTGGTCACCACCGCGCCGAGCACCTCGCCGCCGTCGTTGATCGGCACGGCCGTCACCACCGGCCCGCCGTCCCACGGCCAGACCGACTCGGGGCCGCTGAACTGCTGCCCGGACAGCGCGGTGTCGAGCGCCGCGCCGGTGCCCGCGCCCGGCTCCCAGGCCGACGAGGCGGCGACGGTACGGCGCTCCCGGTCCACCACCGCGGCACCGATGCCGTAGAGGGCGTCGTAGGCGGCCAGTTCCCCGTCGAGCGGACCGGGGCTGCCGCCGCGCAGCGCCGGGCCGGCGAGCGAGGCGAACCGGGTGGCGTCGGCGAGGCGGTCGGCGCGTACCCGGTCGGTCTCCCGGGAGGCCAGCGTGAACGCCAGCGGCGTCTCCAGGGCGATCAGGACGAGCACCATCAGCAGCAGGTAGCTGATCACCAGTCGGCGCCGCACGGGCCCCTCCTCACGCGCCGCGGAGCCGGTAACCGACCCCGCGCACGGTCTCCACCAGCGTCGCGTCGCCGAGCTTGCCGCGCAGCGACCCGACGTGCACCTCCACGGTGTGCCGGTCGGCCCAGGTGGTGCCCCACACGTCGAGCAGGATCCGCTCGCGCGGCACCGCCACCCCCGGCTGGCGGGCCAGCGAGAGCAGGATGTCGAACTCCTTGCGGGTGAGCGACACGTCCCGGCCGTCCACGCTCACCGTCCGGCCGCCGACGTCGATGCGCACCGGCCCGGCCTCGATGAGGTGACGCTCCGGGACGGTGTGCGCGGCGCGGCGCAGCACCGCCTCGATCCGCGCCTGCAACTCCACCATCGAGAACGGCTTGACCACGTAGTCGTCGGCGCCCAGCCGCAGGCCCAGCACCCGGTCGCGTTCCTCGCCACGGGCGGTCACCGCGATGATGCCGAGCTGGCTGCTGCGGCGGCGCAGCTCGCGGCACACCTCGGTGCCGTCGCCGTCGGGCAGCGTCAGGTCGAGCAGCACCAGGTCGCAGGGGGCGGCGGAGAGCGCCGCGGCGACTGTGGCGGCGTGTTCCACCTGGTAGCCGCGCCGGGTCAGCGCGGACGACAGCGCGGCGGCGACCCGACGGTCGTCCTCGACCAGGAGGATCCGCACCCGTTCCTCCCTCCGCTCGACGTGTGCCCTGCGAATGGTGGCAGACGCGCCGCCGGGACGCGAGGCCGCTCTAGGCTGCTGGCGTGATCTACAAGATTCTCTCCGACGACGAGTGGGCGCGGGCACGGGCGGACGGGCGGTTCGCCGGCACCGCGATGGACCGGCAGGACGGCTACGTCCACCTGTCCGCCGCCGACCAGGTGGTGGAGACCGCGCGGAGGTTCTTCGCCGGGGTCACCGGCCTGACCGTGCTCGCGGTGGACGAGTCCCGGCTCGGCGACGCGCTGCGCTGGGAGGCCTCCCGCGGCGGCGCGCTGTTCCCGCACCTGTACGCCGCGCTGCCGGTGGACGCTGTCGTCGCCGCGCATCCGCTGCCGGCCGACCGGCCCGCCGCCGACGCGGTGGCCGAACTGCTCGGGTGAGCGCTCGTTATGCTGCGTCGAGCCCGCCCGACGGCGCGACGCGCCCTGCCACGATGCGAGTTGAGATGACTGACAGCAACGACCGGTCCGCCTCCGTCTTCGTCCACCCGACGGCCGACGTGGAGGACGGCGCCAAGGTCGGCGACGGCACCAAGGTCTGGCACCTGGCGCACATCCGGTCGAGCGCGCAGGTCGGCGCCGGCTGCGTGATCGGCCGCAACGTCTACGTCGACGCGGGCGTCACGGTGGGCGACCTGGTGAAGATCCAGAACAACGTCTCGGTCTACCAGGGCGTGACCATCGAGGACGAGGTGTTCGTGGGTCCCTGCGCCGTGTTCACCAACGACTTCCGCCCGCGCGCACAGAATCCGGACTGGACGATCACGCCGACGCTGATCCGGCGTGGCGCCTCGATCGGCGCGAACGCCACGCTCGTCTGCGGCATCGAGGTGGGCGAGTACGCGATGATCGCCGCCGGTTCGGTGGTGACCCGCGACGTCAAGCCGTACCAGCTGGTGGCCGGCAACCCGGCCCGGCCGAAGGGCTGGGTCGACGCCAAGGGCGAGGTCGTCTCCCGCGACGTCGACAACCCGCCGCACCAGGGCTGACCAGGCGACGAGGGGCGACGACCAGGCCGGTCGTCGCCCCCGTCACGGTTACGCCTCAGCCGCAGAGCCGGCCGACCTCGTCCCGGAAGCGGTCCATCGGGTTCGACCCGGCCGGGCCGAGCAGGTACTCCTTCAGCTCCCGTCGCGCCCCGGTCATCGGGTCGTCGCCGGACCGCGTCACGTCGAGGATCTTCGCCAGCTCGCCGCAGTCCGCCGAGAGCAGGTACGCCGCGCGCGCGGTCGGGAACTGCCGGCGGAACTCGTCCTCGGACAGACCGGCCGGGTTCGCCACCACGTACGGCCGCTCGCTCTGCACGAAGTCGGAGACCACGCTGGACACGTCGCTGACCAGCAGGTCGGTGACGTTGAAGCAGTCGAACAGCCCCGGCGTGCGGCCGGTGACCACCAGGTGCGCGGTCCCGTCCAGCGAGGACGGATCGATGTCGCCGCCGGCCGCCTTGATCCGGCCCACGATCCGCTCGTGCACGGCCCGCGCCTTCGCCGACCGGCTGCCGGTCAGCGGGTGCGGCTTGTAGATCACCCGCACGTCACCGGCGGCGAGCAGGCCGGAGACGATCCGCTCCCCCATCAGCACCAGCGAGGTGTGGTACGGGTCGTCGTCGAGCCAGCCCTCCCAGGTGGGCGCGTAGAGCACGGTGAAGCGGTGGTCGGCGGCGCCGGAGCCGAACGTGTGCACCCCGGCGAGCTGCGGCCGGCCGACCTCCACGATGTCGCGGTCCAGCACGCCGACGTCGGCGCGCGCGTACCGCTCCCGCCCGGCCGGCCCGGCCACCCAGACCTCGTCGTACACCTTGCTGTACGGATTCACGCTCGCCTGCTTGTCGCTGTCGCCGTGGCCGACGAAGACGTGCTTGACGCCCGGTTCCCGCAGCAGGTGGATGTTGGCGCCGACGTTCGCGGCGTACAGCGCCACGCGCAGCGAGCTGAGGTCGAGGTTCATGAAGTCGACGCCGGCCGGCACGCAGATGACCGGCAGCCGGGTGTCGGCGAGCTGCTCGAACGCGTCAGCGGCGCGCAGCAGAACCACCGCGCGGCGACCGGTCGCCTCCACCGGCGCGAGCCACATGTTGGCCTGGTAGACGTCCTTGGCCGGGCCGGCGAAGTAGAGCGCGACCTCGGGCCGTTCCCGGGCGAGCCAGTCGTGCACGGCGGGCAGCACGCCCGGCTGGCTGCCCCGGCCGCGCAGCGCGGTCAGCGCCAGCACCGCGGCGGTGACCAGGCCGACGGCGAGCGTCACCAGGCCGGTGACCACCACCGGGGCGACCTGGTCGAGCGCGGCGGCCGCCACCGCCGCCGGCACCAGAAGCACGTTGAGCAGCGGCATGTTCAGCCCGGCCAGCCACCGCGCCCAGGCCGGCGGCACCGGGACGCGCCGCAGCGCGCCGAGGTCGATGTTGCGGGTGTACGCCGGGGGGTCGACCCGCCCGTCGATCACCTTCGTCACCGCGTTCGTGGCTACCGCAACGGTCCAGAGCGCGGCGGGCAGCAGCAGCACCGCGATCGTGCCGGCCACGCCGGGGCGGGCCGAGACGACCACCAGCAGGACCACCGACAGGTCCCGCACCAGCCGCCGGAAGGTCTCGCCGAGCCCGGCCTTGTCGAGCAGTTCGGCGGTCGGAGTGTGCCGCCCGGCCAGGGCCAGTTCACCGGCGAAGGCGACCACGGCGGCCACCGCGAACGGCACCACCAGGCCGAGTACTCCGGAGAGGACCATGACCGCGTAGCCGAGGAGCGTCGCGCCCACCGCGGCGAGACCCTGCTGGCTGCGAATTCTGCTCAACAACGACACGCTCCCTGTCTGCCCCGACGTCGGCCAGGTTCGATTCGGACCGCTGCGACCCTAAACGGGTCACATGACACAAGTATTGCCGGGGTGTCCGGCAGGTGAACGGCGGACGCCGATCGGCTGGTGGCGACACGCGACGGGCCCCGGCCGTGATCACGGCCGGGGCCCGGTACGCGCGTGTGCGGTCAGCCTCCGATGACCACCCGGCGCACGCCGGTCCAGCGCTCCGGGTCGGTGACCCGCCGGCCGTCCACGAGCACCGTCACGCCGGGCAGGTCGGCCGGGGACAGCGTGCGGTACTCCGCGTGGTCGGCCTGGATCACCGCGGCGCCGAGCGGCTCGCCGTCGTAGCCGGGCAGGCCGTGCGCGGCCAGCTCCTCGTTGCTGTACATCGGGTCCGACACGTACGGCACCGCGCCCCG
Organism: Micromonospora sp. LHW51205; assembly: GCF_003315815.1. Taxonomy (NCBI): domain Bacteria; kingdom Bacillati; phylum Actinomycetota; class Actinomycetes; order Micromonosporales; family Micromonosporaceae; genus Micromonospora; species Micromonospora sp. LHW51205. The sequence continues at coordinate 294,505 of NZ_QMEZ01000004.1, forward strand.
GCGGCGCAGCGCCTCGACGGTCGGGAAGACGCCGGAGAAGGCGGTCTCCTTGACGCCACCGCGGTAGGCGGCGCCGAGCACCAGCACGCCGACCCCGGTCAGGTCGCCGTACGCGGCGGCGAGCAGGTCGACCGCGTACTCCGGCATGGCCGCGTTGGCCTCGCGGGCCGAGCGCACCACGGTGGCGGCCGGGTCGTTCCACAGGTACATCCGCGGGTAGATCGGGATGCAGTGGCCGCCGACCGCGATGCCCGGCGAGTGGATGTGGCTGTACGGCTGCGTGTTGCACGCCTCGATGACCTTGGTGACGTCCACGCCCACGGTGTCGGCGAAGCGGGCGAACTGGTTCGCCAGGCCGATGTTCACGTCCCGGTAGGTCGTCTCGGCGAGCTTGGCCAGCTCGGACGCCTCGGCCGAGCCGAGGTCCCACACGCCGTTGGGGCGGTCCAGGTCGGGCCGCTCGTCGAAGTCGAGCACCGCCTCGTAGAACCGGACGCCGTGCGCGGCCGACGTCTCGTCGATGCCGCCGACCAGCTTCGGGTAGCGGCGCAGGTCGGCGAAGACCCGGCCGGTGAGCACCCGCTCGGGGCTGAACACGAGGTGGAAGTCGGTGCCGGCGGTGAGGCCGGAACCCTCGGCGAGCATCGGCGCCCAGCGGTTGCGGGTGGTGCCGACCGGCAGCGTGGTCTCGTAGCTGACCAGCGTGCCCGGCTTCAGCCCACGGGCGATGGCCCGGGTGGCGTCGTCCATCCAGCCGAAGTCCGGCACGCCCTCGGCGTCCACGAACAGCGGCACGACCACGACGACCGCCTCCGACTCGGCGACCGCGGCGGCGGTGTCGGTGGTGGCCGACAGCAGGCCGGCGGCGACCGTCTCCTTCAGCTTGACGTCCAGGTCGGCCTCGCCCGGGAAGGGCACCGCACCGTCGTTCACCAGCTGGACGACCCGCTCGGAGACGTCGGCGCCGATCACCCGGTGCCCCTTGGACGCGAACTGCACGGCCAGCGGCAGACCGATCTTGCCGAGCGCGACGACGCAGATGTTCATGAACTACTTTCCTCCTCGGGGGAGCCGGCGCCGAAGACGGGCCGCGACCCGGCGAAGCGTCACCGGCCAGACGGTGAACGCCAAGTGACCTTTGTGGTTGTTGTTGATCGTGACCAGATGCAGTCGGGTGCCGTCGCGGTACACCACCCGGTGGATCAGCGGCGGCCGGAACCCCCGCACCGGGACGGCGGCGCTGTCCGCCACCCGGACCCGGACCGCCCGGGTCGTTCCCGCCGGACCGAGGTCGGCCGCCAGATCCGGGAGCCGGAACGTGGCCTCCACAGTCGTGCCCATCGGGTCGGCCGGCAGCAGCCGCACGGCGGCCTCCGCCTCACCCACCCGCACGGACATGTCCCCGCCGACCAGGTCGGCGAGATCCGGCCGGGGACTGCGGGCGAGGATCTGCACCCGCCGGTCACCGTCGGGCCCGGTCACCGAGCGTACCGAAACCGCGGTCAGCGCGGCGAGCCACCGGCTCGCCGCCGGCTCCAACTCGTACCATTCGTCACTCAGGCCACCCGCCTCACCGAAGCCCGGGAACGCGGCGAACCAGCGCTGGTCGCGGACCACCGTCGAGGGCAGGCCGTCGGCGGCGGTCAGCCGGATGATCGCCACCAGGTCCTCCGGCCGGCCGTACGCGGCCGTGCCGACGAGCACGCGGGTGGCCGCGTCGAGCCGGTCGCGGATGCCGTCGGTGAGGTACTCCCGGACCAGCTTGCCGACCCGCGACCGGACCTGCTCCCGGGTCTCGGCGTCGAGTTTGAGGTAGTCGGGGCGGAACAGCTTCGCAATCTCCCAGGCGAAGTGGCGCCGCAGCACCGCGTCGCGCCGCTGCCCCGGCTCCACCATGTCGGCCACGAACCGGACGATGCGCTCCACACACTCCAGCCGGGCGAGATGGTCGCTGCGGTAGGTGATGTTCGTGGAGTTGAGGCGCTTGACCGCGAAGTAGTAGTCGTAGTCGGCGAGCACCGAGATGCGGGCCGCCCGCAGGCACGCCTCCAACGTGAACGGCTGGTCGCTGCCGACCGCCATGTCCTCCGGGAAGCGCAGGTGGTGACGCTCGATCAGGTCCCGCCGGAACAGCTTCGTGTTCGACAGCGAGAACGGCAGCGGCGAGTCGAACAGGTCGATGTCGGACCGGGTCCGGTCGTAGATCTCCTGGTGCACGTAGCGCTTGTTCACGCCGACCATGCGGCCGAGCACCACGTCCGAGCCCCACCGGTCGGCCGCCGACACCAGCCGCTCCAGCGCCTCGCGGCCCAGGTGGTCGTCGGCCCCGATGAAGAACACGTACCGGCCGGTGGCCAGGTCCAGCGCCCGGTTGCTGGGGGCGGCCGGCCCGCCGGAGTTGGGCTGGTGCACCACCGTCAGGACCGAGGGGTACGCCGCCGCGAACCGCTCCAGCTCCGCGCCGCTGCCGTCGGTGGAGCCGTCGTCGACCGCGACGATCTGCAGCCGGTCGTGCCCGATCGTCTGGTTGACGAGCGACTCGAGGCAGGTGGTGAGGTCCGGCATGGTGTTGTACACCGCGACGACGACCGTGACGTCCGGTCGGCTCACCGCCCGGCCGCCGTCCGGGCCGAGGTGTCGATCGTGACGGCGCCCCGTGCCGCGGCTGCCGCCCCCAGGTCCGCCGCAGAGACCGCCCCGTCAGAACCCATGCCCGTCCGTCTCCGTGTCAACCACTGTCGCACGTGCGACCCGAGCGAGTGTACGACAAGCGCGGCGCGGGAGGCCGATGCCCGGCCGTGCCGGGAAGCCGGTGTCGCCGTTGCTACCCTGCACCCGGCTCCGGGCGAGCGCTCCCGCCGGTCGCCGACGCCCCGGACGCCGACGCCGGGGGCGAAGATCACTCGGACAGGACCACGCATGACCGCACCGACGCGCGGCCAACAGCCGCCCGCGGAGACGGTTTCCCAGCACCGGGCCTCCTTCGGGCACCGGCTGGCGACCGCCTTCCGCAACGCCCTGCCCGCGCTCGTCGGCTACGTCGCCGTGCGAGCGGTGGGGCTGGTCACGCTCTGGCTCTGGGCCCGCGCCACCGGGGCCCGGCCGGCCGCGCTGCTCACCGGGTCCGACGGCGTGTGGTACCTGCGGATCGCGCGCGACGGCTACGACGGCTACGCCCGGGTCCAGAGCGACATGGCCTTCTTCCCGCTCTATCCCCGCCTGGTCGGGGCGCTGGAGCCGTTGACCCCGCTCGGCGCGCGCGCCACCGCGCTGGCGGTCGCCGCCGTCGCCGCGCTCGCCGCCGCCTGGGGTCTGTTCGCGGTCGGCGAGCGGCTGTACGACCGCCGCGTCGGCATCCTGCTCGCCGTGCTCTGGGGCGTGCTGCCGCACAGCATCGTGCAGAACATGAGCTACAGCGAGGGGATCTTCACCGCGTTCGCCGCCTGGTCCCTGTACGCGCTGCTGCGCCGCTCGTGGCTGCTCGCCGCCGTGCTCAGCCTGTGCGCCGGACTGACCCGGCCGACCGGCTCCGCGTTGCTCGCCGTGGTCTGTCTCGCGGCGCTGATCGCGGCGTTGCGCCGCCGCGACGGCTGGCGCCCGTGGGCCGCGCTGGTGATCGCGCCGGCCGGCTGGGTCGGGTACCTGGCCTGGGTCGGCCGGCAGACCGGGCGGCCGGACGGCTGGTTCCACATCCAGGACGCCGGCTGGGGCACCACCTTCGACTTCGGCGCCGACACGGTCCGGGTGGCGCAGCGCGTGCTGGCGCAGCCCACGGCGCTGACCATGTACGTGGTGACGCTCGTGGTGCTGATCGCGCTGGCGCTGTTCGTGCTCAGCGCCCTCGACCGGCAGCCCTGGCAGCTCCTGCTCTACAGCGGCCTGATCCTGCTCACCACGCTCGGCGCGGCCGGCTACTACCACGCGAAGGCGCGCTTCCTGCTGCCCGCGTTCCCGCTCCTGCTGCCGGTCGCCGTCGCGCTGGCCCGGGCCGGCTGGGCCCGGGCGGTCACCGTGCTGGCCCCGCTGCTGATCGTCTCCGCCTACTTCGGCGGCTACGTCCTGATCATCTGGAACCGGTCGCCGTAGGCGCGCCGCTCAGTTGCTGAACGGCCGCACGTCCCAGAGCCACACGTCGTCGACCTGGCGGCCCGGCCCGTACAGGGCGTCGAGCACCACGCGCAGGTCTTCCTGCCGGCGGTGCTTGGGCAGCGCCACCGCGTCCGCCCGCCAGTAGCGGGCGTCGGCGCGGGCCTGGGCGACCTCGGCCGGCGTCACGTCGGTGCCGCGCTTGCCCTCCGCGACCAGCGTGAGCAGCTTCGCCGTCGGCTGCGGCTCGACGCCCCACCGCCCGGTCGGGTCGTCCTTGGACGTGGGGGCGAGGAAGTAGCCCTGCGGGACCGCGAACTCGGCCAGCGCCGCCGAGCCCCAGTAGACCGAGGTCATGTTCGCCACCGGCACCGGCACCAGGGTGCGGCCGGGGGCCACGTGGTCACGCCAGGTGCCGGCGGTGACGAAGTCCGGCACCGCGGGACGGCCCTGGGCCGGCAGCGGGGTGGGCAGGATCGGCACCAGCGCGGCAGCCACCGCGACGACAGCGATCCGGGCCGGCAGCCGGTCCCCGTCACGCGCGAGACTCGCCACCCGGTCCAGGGCCAGCGCCAGCAGGACACCCACGGCCATGGTGGTGATGAACCCGAAGCGGGCCACCACCACGGCGTCGAAGACCGGAAGGTGCTGCAGCAACGCGAACGGCGCCGGGATCGTGGTCCGCTCGGTGCCCCAGGTCCAGGTGGTGCCCATCGACAGCAGCGCGCACACCACGGCGACCAGGGTCAGCACCCGGACGGTGACCTCCTTGCGCAGCCACCACGCGGCGGCGACCGCCACCACCACCAGCGACCAGCCGAAGAAGCTGACCTGCTCGGTGGTGTTCGGGCCCCAGCCGCCGGCGCTGGTCGGGCTGCCGGCGATCGACTCGGTCGCGTAGCGCACGTAGGAGCCGAGCTTCAGGGCGTAGACGTCGGGGCCGCCGGGGTGCCCCATCCGGTGCTGCGGCCCGAAGAACTGCATCCACAGCGGGTACGCGGTGACGACAGCGACCAGCGCTCCGGCCACCCCCAGCCCGCCCAGCAGCCGGGGGGCGCGCCGCAACGCGACCTTCGGCGCCAGCGCGAGATGGGCCAGCGCGGCGAGCAGGCAGCCGAGCGCGAGCAGGAAGAGGATCTCCACGCTGATGAAGAACTGTGCCGCGATCAGCGCGCCGAGCACCAGCCCGTCCCGCAGCACCCGGCCGCCCCGGGCCAGTGCCAGCACCCGCCAGCCGATCAGCGGCACCAGCCACTGCGCGGTCATGTGCGGGTGCCCGTTGCTGTGCGACACCAGCGCCGGCGCGAACGCGCAGAACAGGCCGCCGACGAACGCGGCGGCACGGGACCGCACCACGTGCCGGGACAGCACGTGGTACCAGGCGTAGCCGGTGCCGACCAGGTTGAGCGTCATCAGCAGCACGTACGCCGTCGGGGCGCCGAACAGCAGCGTCACCGGCGACAGCAGGATCCCGGGCAGCTGCATGCCGACGTTGGTCATCAGGTTCACGCCGTCGGGGGCGTTCTGCGCGGTGGTGAAGAACGGGTTCTCCAGGTGCCGGACCGCGTGCGCCGCGTACGCCAGCATCCACTCGTTGAACCCCTGGTCGTCCGGGCGGCTGCCGAGCAGGCGTCCGTCCGGGTTGCGCCACCCGCGGGCGGTCACCAGGAGCGCCCAGGCCAGGTAGACCGCCGCGACGACGCCGTCCCACCGGCTCCACCGCCGGACCGGCCGCTCGCCGGTCCCGTCGCCGGCCTCGGTGCGGCCGCCGTCGTCCGTCCCGGTCTCCGCCGGCTCCGGCGCCCGGCGGACCTCCGTGTCGCCGGGCGAGGTGTCTCCGGTAGTGGCCGCAGCGGGGTCGGTGGGACGGGTGTCCGGAACGGTCATGAGGCAGGAGTTTACGGCTGCGCGGCGTCGTCGCCCGGCACCCCCCGGGCCGCCCGCCCGGCGCGTCTCCACGGCCTGGTCAGCGCCGCGTCGAGCGCCGCCACGGCCAGCACCACCAGGCTGATCCGCAGGTAGATCGCCTCCTGGATGCCGAACCGGCTGTACTCCCCGGCGGACAGCATGAGGCTGGCGAGCACACTGACCAGGCTCACCACCACACCGAGCACGCCGGCCAGGACGAGCCACGGCCGCCGGCGGACCGCGCCGGTGAGCACGCACGCCAGCACTGTCGCCACGACGGCGCCGGCGAGCAGAGGAAGCACCATGTCGCGGCGCGGGTACCAGACCCTCTCGACCGCGTCCGGCAGCATCGACACCGGGCGGCCGTACGTGTGCAACTCGGTGCTGCCCAGCGCCATCGGCAGGATCCGGCCGACCATGATCTCGCGGTAGTGATCCGGCTCGGCCATCGCGTACCGGAAGCCGATTGCCATCTCGTGCTCCTCGGCCCACCGCTGCAGTTCGGGGCAGTTCGCGTACGCCTCGGAGAACTTGCGGACGTTCCACCGCCGGACCAGGCTCGGGTCCTCGATCGCCACGCACCGCGGCATGCCGAGCTCGCGGTGGTAGACCTGCCGAATCTCCGGGTCGCGCTGCACCTCGACCATCAGCCGGTAGAGGAACGTCTCGTCGGTCTGCGAGCGGCCCGACGCGCTCCACTTGGCGAACGTCTCGTCGGTGGGACCGAGCAGCGCCGCGTTCCAGCCCAGCCCGGCGCCGATCGCGACCAGCGCCACCACCGCCGCCCAGCGGTGCGGGCGGCTGCGCCACGCCAGCACCGCCAGCACCGCCGGCACCAGCGCGATGAACAGCAGCATGTCCTGCCGGACGAACATCCACCACACGGTCACCACGACCGTGGCGGCGAGCAGCGGCCACGAGCGCCGGCGTACCCAGAGCACCAGCAGGCCGAACGCGAGCAGGCCGAGGCTGATGGAGAGCGACTCGGCGGTCAGCGTGTGGTCCCACACGTAGACCGCGCGGGTCAGCGCCAGCACGAACAGCGCGACCCCGGCGCAGACCCGGGCGGTCGTGCCGCGCAGCATCGTCCAGAGCGCCAGCACGAGCACCACCCACGCCGCGGTGCTGATCAGGGCCTGCGCCCACGCGCGGGCCGGATCGCTGCCGGCGAGCGTGTAGAGCAGCGGCGTGCCCCACAGTCGCGGCGCGTGCCCGGTGAAGGAGAGCGTCGCGGTCGGGTTCGGCCCGTCGAGCAGCCCGGCGTACGACCGGGTGTCGAAGGTGCGGAACGCCTCGGCCCGCGCGGCGATACTCAGCCGCGCGGCGACGAACGCGACGACCAGACCCGCGAGCACGAGCTGCGCGGGGCGCGGCCGGGGACGCGGCCGCCGGGCGGCGGGCGGCTCAGCCGGCTCCTGCGGGCGCTCTTGAACGACCGACGACTCGACCATGACGGGATTTCCTCGCGCTCGTGCCGGCCTTGTCGGCGTCCAGAAGCGGAATGCCCCGATGTTAGCCTGGATCGCCCGCGTGGGGGTTCCCCTCACCGGCCGGCGCAGCCGGTTCCGCGGGGCGCCCACGGACGCCGCCCCGGTCGGACGGACAGTCAATCGGAGGGATCACCCACATGAAGGTCGTCAGCATCGTTGGCGCCCGGCCCCAGCTGGTCAAACTCGCACCGATCGCCGCGGCGTTCGCCGCCACGGAGCACGAGCACGTCATCGTGCACACCGGGCAGCACTACGACGCCGACCTCTCCGACGTCTTCTTCTCCGGGCTCGGCATCCCCGACCCGGACGTGCATTTGGGCATCGGTTCCGGCAGCCACGGCGTGCAGACCGGCAAGACGCTGGCCGCCCTCGACCCGGTGCTCGCGGCCGAACGACCCGACTGGGTGCTGGTGTACGGCGACACCAACTCCACGCTGGCCGGCGCGCTGTCCGCGGTGAAGATGCACCTGCCGGTGGCCCACCTGGAGGCGGGGCTGCGTTCGTTCAACCGCCGGATGCCGGAGGAGCACAACCGCGTCCTCACCGACCACTGCGCCGACCTGCTGCTGGCGCCCACCGAGGAGGCGGTGCGCCACCTGTCCGCCGAGGGCCTGGCCGCCCGTTCCGTGCTGGTCGGCGACGTGATGGTCGACGTTTGCCTGCGGGTGCGTGACGCGGTGCTGGCCGGTGACCAGCCGCGCCCCGAGCTGCCGGCCGGCATCGACCCGGACGCGCCGTACCTGCTGGCCACGCTGCACCGGGCGGAGAACACCGACGACCCGGAGCGGCTGGCCGCACTGGTGGGCGCGCTCGCCGAGCTGCCGGTGCCGGTCGCCCTGCTGGCGCACCCGCGCCTGCTGGCCCGGGCCGAGGAGCACGGCATCAAGCTGGGTGGCGGCGCGCTGCACGTGGGCCGGCCGCTGCCGTACGGCGGCATGGTGGCCGCGGTGCTCGGCTCCGTCGGTGTGGTGACCGACTCGGGCGGCCTGCAGAAGGAGGCGTACCTGCTGGACCGGCCCTGCACCACGCTGCGCCCGGAGACGGAGTGGGTGGAGACCCTCGCGGACGACTGGAACCGGCTGGTGCCGGACCCGTCCGCGCTGGGCGCCGACGGCTGGGTGCGGACCGCCACCCGGCCCCGGCCGGCCGCCGCGCGGGGCAACCCGTACGGTGACGGCCGCGCGGCCGAGAACGTGGTCCGGGTGCTCGCCGAGCACGCCCGCTGAAATCGGACCGGCCCGCCGGGCGCCGTCGCGATCGACGGTGCCGGCGGGCCGCTTCACGTGGTGCGGCAGGCGGCGTCAGGCCGCCGCGGTGAGCTGCGTCAACGGGGGCGGGTCGAGCGAGGTGGTGGCGACCACGTTCGGGAAGCGGCGGGCCAGCCGCCAGCCCAGCGTGATGGACAGCGCGTCGGAGGCCACGATCAGGTCGACCGGGTCGCGCTCCAGGTCCAGTTCGGACAGCCGCTTGTCGGCCAGCCGGGACAGCACCAGCGGGCGCACGTTCGAGTACGCCTTCATGAACACTCGCTTGTGGAACGCCCGGCTCAGGCGCTCCTGCCGCCGGCTGAGCCCGCTCGCCGTGCCGCCGCCGGCCAGCCGGCTCAGCCCGCGGGCCACCCGCCGGGGCCCGCTGGTGACCACGATCCGTTCGGTACGCAGCAGCGGATGCCGCTTCTCCGCGGCGCCGAGGGTGAACAGCCGCACGTTGGGCCGGCCGGCCAGGTCCGCCCAGTTGGTGTCGCTGAGGACCACCACGTCCAGCCGGGCGCCCTCGTCGAGGAGCCGCTCGGCCAGCGCCACGACCTTCTCGTGCGGTTTGTGGTTGAACGCCAGCAGCAGCGCCCGCGGCGTGCGGGACGCGCCCGCGGTGGGCGGCTGGTTGCCGGCTGCGTCGTCGAACGTCACGATGCGATCCTTCCCGCCTCGATCTTGCGCCGCACCATCGAGCGCAGCCTGGCCTCCAGCGGCGCCGTGACCGCCTGCCGGGTGAACGTGTCGGCGTGCGCACGCGCCTCGGCACGCTGCTTCGCCGACATGTCCCGGGCCGCCTTGCCGGCGGCGATCATCGACTCGGCGATGTCGTGCACGTCGAGGCTCTCCGGGTTGAACCAGAGGGGATAGCCGGCCAGCACGTCCTGCGCGGCGATGCCGGGCGCGTGCACCGAGACGATCGGGCTGCCGCTCGCCATGTACTCGAAGATCTTCCCGGAGGTGACGTACCGCGCGCCGCCGGCCAGGAAGACCAGCACGTCGCTGTCCTGGTAGACCTTGCCGACCTCGGTCTTGGAGACCGGGCCCCGGTAGTGGATGCCGTACTCGGGCAGCGCGTGCCCCTGCTCGCCCTCGACCAGGCCGAGCCGCGCGATGAGGTCGGTCTTGCCCTGCTTGAAGTAGCCGAGGTGACCGTGGATGTTCAGCTCCGCGTCGGCCAGGTCGGGATGCCGCCGGGCGATCTGGAACGCCTCGGCCATCTGCTCCACCGGCTGGGTGCTGTTCATGGTGCCGAGGAAGGAGAAGCGCAGCGGGCGGTCGCGGTCCGACTCGGACGGCGGCGTGGGCGCGTCGAGCTGGGTCAGCAGATCCGGGTCCCAGCCGTTGGGGACCACCATCATCCGGTCCGCGGCGTTCGGGTAGCGGTCGGCGTACCAGGCCAGCAGCGGCTGGTTGACGAAGATCGAGGCGGAGGCGTCGCGCAGGATCCGGCGCTCCCAGCGCCAGGCGGGGTGGCCCGGCTCGTACCCCGGCTCCTCGGTGAACATGTTGAGCGTCCAGGCGTCGCGGTAGTCGACGGCGAACGGCACGCCGGTGGCCTTGTGGATCATCCAGGCGGCGGCGAACGAGGCGAACGGGTTGCCGGTGGCGAGCACCACGTCGAAGCGCCGCCGGGCGTGCATCCGCAGCGCCTTGCGCACCGACGCCAGCGCCCAGGACAGGTAGTGCTCGGGGAAGAACTTCTTCAACCCGAAGTTGTAGAGGTTGCGGGCCAGGATCGGCGACATGCCCCGGAACCGGCCGTAGGCGTGCAGGTCACGTTCCCAGGCGAAGTGGCTGATGTTGGGCCGCTCCACCTGGACCGACGGGTGCACGGTCTCGGCCAGCTGCTCGTCGACCGAGCCGATCACCCGGTGCAGGAACGACAGCGGCGACGCGAAGGCGGTCACGTCCCAGCCGTGCTCGGCCAGGTAGTTCGCGGTGGCCCGGGCCCGGTACACGCCGCTGGCCCGCGACGGCGGAAAGTAGAAGGACAGGTACAGGATGCGCGGTCGGCGCGTCGGGCGCGTCATGGATTGTCCCCCTGGGCGGAATCCGGGTCGGGTCGGTTCTGGCCATCGGTCGCCACTCCAGAGTAGTCGTAACTGAAGCAGACTCTCGGGCTCGCGTGACCGCGTCGGCGCTCCAGCAGGCGCACCGCGTACGGCATCGCCACCGGATCGGTGACGACGAGCACATCCACCGTGGGACGCGCGCAGGCCCGGGCGAGAAGCCGGTCACGCTGGTCGCCGCGCATCCGCACGAACGCCCGGTGCGCCGGGTCGGCGAGGCGCCGCTGGAACGCGCGCTCGGCCCGCTTCGACACCTTCCGCAGCGGACCGCGGCCGATGGTCCGCAGCAGCTTGCGGGGCGCCTTGTACAGCGCCGCCTGTTCGACCCGGTCGGCCGGCAGCCGACGTTGCAGGGCGGCCAGGTCGATCACCCGCACGCCGGTGGCGAACGTCTCACGACTCCAGGGGCCCATCTTGTCGACCACCACGGTGGCGGCGCCCCCGTCGGCGATCACCTGGCGGGACTCCTCCACGACCGCGCGCCGCCGGACCGACCCGACGGACAGGAAAAGGACGTGCATCTCACTCCATCAGCTGCGGCGCCCGGCGTCAGACCGCCGGGTCGGCCTCGTCGGAGAACCACAGGCGGCGGTGCGTCTCGGCGACGGCGGCGTAGCCGTACCGGTCGGCGAGCGCCTTACGGGCGTGGGCCGGTTCGAGGTCGTCGGGGAACCGGGACCGCAGCCGCCGGTATCCGGCGACGATCGTCTCCGGGTCGTCTGTCACGTCGATCATCTGACCGGCGGCGTCCTCGATGCCGGCCAGCGTCCGCTCCGGACCGCCGCAGCGGGTGACCAGGACGGGCAGCCCGGCCGCGATCGCCTCGATGACCGCCACCCCGAACGTCTCGCGGCGGCTCGGGTGCACCAGCAGGTCGTGCTCCCGCATCAGCTCCAGCGCCCGCTCGGGCGGGACCGCCCCGGTGAACGTGACCGCGTCGGCCACCCCGAGCTCGGCCGCCCGGGCGGTCAGGCTCGCCAGCAGCGCGCCCTCCCCCACCAGCGTCAGCGTCAGTGCCGGGTCGTCCTGCCGGCACCGCGCGAACGCCTCCAGCAGCAGCGGTACGCCTTTGAGCTCGGAGAGCGCGCCGACGAACAGCCACCGGCGCAGCGCGGTGATCGGCGTCGGGCGGGGCCGGTCGAAGGAGATCGGGTTGGCGATCGCGCCGATCCGGTCCGCGTGGTGCGGGAACGCCTCGACCAGCGGGGCCCGGACGCCCTCGCCCACGGCGAGGAAACCGGCGCACCGGTCGAGCACCTCGTCGTACATCTCCCGGCCGCGGGCGGTCTCGAGCACCTTGTCCAGGAAGCTGGCGTGCTCGGTCACGTAGACCCGGGTGTCCGGGCCGGCGTTGCGGATCGCCGCCCAGCCGCTGGGCAGCCCGACGTGGGCGTGCACGACCGGTGCGGTGAGCGGACGGCCGCCGAGGGCCGCGCGCAGCGCCTCGTCGTGCCGGTCGGCGATCTCCGCGTGCCCCAGCCCGCGGGGCACCGGCACCGGGACGTAGACCAGGTCGGCGCCGCCGACGGTCGGGGTGCGGTGCCGGGCGTGGCCGAGCAGGACGCGGTGGGCGTCCTTGACCCGGCGCTCAGCCGCCGGATCGAGGGCGGCCACCCAGGCGTCGCAGTGATAGACGGTCATCCGGTCGGAAACCGGTGCGGTCGCGTCGACCATCGCCTGGACGAACGAGCCGCGGAAGGGCAGTTCGCGGGTCGGGAACCAGGGCGTGAGGACGACGACGTCCCGTGCTGAAGTTGCCGGCACCCGAACCTTCCTCGCCGCAAGTAGGGACCGCGCCACGTTAACATGCACGAACCGCGCTCGCCGACCACGCGGGTCGGCGTTGCGGCGCCAGCCTCCGCGATCGGAAGGACCCAGCCCAGATGGGCAGCAAGCTCGCAGCCGGCGTGCTCCGTCGCGTCACCGCTCCCCGGGTGGTGCGTCACCGCGCGGCGGCCCGTCTGATCCACGGCCTGGCGGCCGCGCCGCTGCTGCCGGCCGGCGCGCGGTCGTCGCTGGCCCGCCGCCTGCGCGCCGGCATGGTCCGGGCCGGCTGGCCGGCGGCGGAGTCCCGGGCCGCGCTGGTCGCGGTGGCCGGTGGCGTGGGCCCGGCCGCCCGTGCCGACCTGCTCGCGCAGGAGGCCGCCGACGAGATCGCCGAGGGACGCACCCCGGCCCACCTGACTGCCGCCGTCGAGGCCGACCTGGCCGAGGCGGACCGGGCGTACGCCCGGGGTGACGGCGAGGCGGCGGCCCGGCGGCTGCACCGGGTGCTGCACACCCAGTTCCACCGGGTGATCCACTTCGACCAGCTCGACTCGCCGCTGGCGGACGATCCGGCGGCGTTCCTCGCGCCGCTGCACGGCAGCGCCGTGGGTCGGGCGCTGCTGACGCCGCGCGGCCGCCGGCAGCCGGCCGCGCCGCCGCCGACGGACCGGCCGCAACGGGTGCTGCTGCTGCTCAACGGAAGCGCGCACTTCGTGCAGGCGATCCGGGAGCGCTACGCCGCCCACCCCGATGTGGAGCTGCGTTACGTGCGGCTGGACGACGACCCGGTGGCCGGGCCGCTGATCCGGCAGTCCAGGCGCATGACCGCCGAGGCGCTGCTGCGCGACACCGAGTACGGCAGGCAGGTCGAGGCCTGGCTGCGCCCGCACCTGGACTGGGCCGACACGGTGTTCGTCGACTGGGCCGTGGCGACCGCTGTGATGGTCGGCCTGGTCGACCCCGGCGACACCCGGGTGGTGGTCCGGCTGCACAGCTACGAGGCGTTCGGCAGGTGGCCGAACCTGATCGACTTCAGCCGGGTGGACGACGTGGTCTTCGTCTCCGAGCACCTGCGTGACTTCACGCTCCGGGTGGCGCCCGGGCTCACCGGCGCGCACGCGCCGCGTACCCACGTGTTGTGCAACGCGATAAACCTGGCGCCGTTCGCGCGGCCGAAGGACTCCGCGGCCCGGTTCACGCTCGGCCTGGTGGGCACCAGCGCGGTCGCCAAGGACCCGCGGTGGGCGATCGAGGTGCTGCGGCTGCTGCGCGCCGCCGACGAGCGGTACCGCCTGCTGCTGGTCGGCGGGAGCATCGACACCGGGATGAGCCGGGCGGCGCGCGACTACGCGGCGGCGCTGGAGACGGAGCTGGCCGAGCTGGCGCCCTCCGGCGCGGTGACCCGGCTCGGCCACACCGACGACGTGCCGGGTGTGCTGACCGGCATCGGCGTGGTGCTCAGCAGCTCGGTGCGGGAGAGCTTCCACTGTGCCGTGGTGGAGGGCGCCGCGAGCGGCGCGGTGCCGGTGGTGCGGGACTGGCCGTTCTTCGCCGATGGGGAACACGGCGCGCGTACCGTCTTCCCGGCCGACTGGGTGGTCGCGACGCCGGCCGAGGCCGCCGCCCGCGTCCGTGCGGTCACCGCGGACGAGCAGGTCTGGCGGGCCGCCGGCGAGGCCGCGGCCAAGCACGCCTCGGCCACCTGGGACTGGTCGGTGAACGCACCGTGCTTCGACCGTCTGCTGGGGATCGACTGACCGGGCCGGCCGGGCGTCGGTGACGCCCGGCCGGGCCGGTGTCAGGCCGGGGTCGGCTGCAGGCCGCGCCCGTCCCGGTCGGCGGCGGCCGGGCCCACGGCCACGGTACGGCCGTCGGACGCGGACTCCAGCAGGGCGGCGGCGACCTGGACGGTACGCAGGCCCTGCCGCAGGGTGACGATGTCGCTCTGCTTGCCCTCCACCGCGTCGCGGAACCGCTCGTGCTCGACCAGCAGCGGCTCCCGCTTCGGGATGGCGTAGCGGACCATGTCGCCCTCGGCCACGCCGCGGAACGCGCGCAGCGCCTCCCACTCGGTGTCGATGGCGGCGTTGGCGTAGAAGGTGAGGTCGGCGGTGAGCGTGTCGGCCACGAAGCAGCCCTTGTCGCCGGTGACGACGGTGGACCGCTCCTTGAGCGGGCTCAGCCAGTTGACCAGGTGGTTGACCATGGTGCCGTCGGCGAGCTGGCCGACGACGGCGACCATGTCCTCGTGCAGCCGGCCGCTGCGCGAGACCGTGCGGGCGGAGACCGAGGTGTACTCCTGGCCGGTCACCCACGCGGTGAGGTCGATGTCGTGGGTGGCCAGGTCCATCACCACGCCGACGTCGGCGATCCGGTGCGGGAACGGGCCCTGGCGCCGGGTGACGACCTGGAACACCTCGCCCAGCTCCCCGGCCTCCAGGCGGGTGCGCAGGCTCTGCAGCGCCGGGTTGTAGCGCTCGATGTGGCCGACGCCGGCGACCAGGCCGGCGGCCTCGAACGCCTCGACCAGCCGGGTCGCCGCGTCGACGGACTGCGCGAGGGGCTTCTCGATCAGCGCGCAGACGCCGTTGGCGGCCAGCTCCATGCCGATCGGCTCGTGCAGCGCCGTCGGGCAGGCCACCACCGCGTAGTCGACGCCGAGGGCGAGCAGGTCGCTCAGCTCGGGTACGACGGGCGCGCGCAGCGTCCCGGTCACGTCGCCGGCCGGGTCGACCACGCCGACCAGCTCGACGCCGTCGAGGTTGGACAGCACCCGGGCGTGGTTGCGCCCCATGGCGCCGAGGCCGATCAGACCGGCGCGCAGCTTGCGACCTTCACTCACTGAGCTGTCCTTCGTTCGCGACTGCGGGGCTCGCAAACCCGACTCACTCCTCGCGCTCACCGGGCACCGCCGGCCAGGTTCGCGCCCTCGGCGATCCGCTCCAGGTCGGCCTGGCTCAGCGACGGGTGCACCGGCAGCGAGACGACCTCGGCGGCGGCCCGCTCGGTCTCCGGCAGGTCCCACGCGCCCGGCTTGCCGTCCACGAGGTACGGCTTGAGCCGGTGGATCGGGGTCGGGTAGTAGACCGCGTTGCCGATGCCCAGCTCGGTGAGGCGGGCCTGGGCGGCGTCCCGGTTGCCGGTGACGCGCACGGTGTACTGGTGGTAGACGTGCCGGGCGCCGTCGGCGACCGGAGGGGTGACCATGCCGGTGATCGCCGAGTCGAGGAACTTGGCGTTGGCGCGGCGCTGCTCGGTCCACTCGCCGAGCTGGGTGAGCTGCACCCGGCCGATGGCGGCGGCCACGTCCGTCATCCGCATGTTGGCGCCGACGATCTCGTTGGCGTACCGCTGCTCCATGCCCTGGTTGCGCAGCAGCCGCAGGGTACGGGCCAGCTCGGCGTCGGCGGTGCTGATCATGCCGCCCTCCAGGGCGTGCATGTTCTTCGTCGGGTAGAAGCTGAAGCAGCCGGCGGTGCCGAAGGCGCCGACCGGGGTGCCGTTCAGCTCGGCGCCGTGCGCCTGCGCGGCGTCCTCGACCACAGCGAGTCCGTGCTGCTGCGCGATCGCCATGATCCGGTCCATCGCGGCCGGGTGGCCGTAGAGGTGTACCGGCATGATCGCGACGGTCTTCGGCGTGACGGCGGCGGCGACCGCCTCCGGGTCGACGCAGAAGCTGCCCGGCTCGATGTCCACGAAGACCGGCTCGGCGCCGACCAGCCGCACCGCGTTGGCGCTCGCGGCGAAGGAGAACGAGGGCACGATGATCTCGTCGCCCGGGCCGAAGCCGAGCGCCATCAGCGTCAGCTGCAGCGCGGAGGTGCCGGAGTTGACGGCGACGCAGTGCCGGCCGCCGACCAGGTCGCCGAACTCCTCCTCGAACGCCGCGACCTCGGGGCCCTGCACGACCCGGCCGCTCCGCAGCACCCGGACGGCCGCCTCGATCTCGGCCTCGCCGATGATCGGCCGTGCGGGGGGAATGAACTCTGGATGCGGCCCGGCCATGGGGCTTCCTCCTGTCGACACGTGGTTCATGGGAGACATTTCGGGGGATGCTACCGCTCTGTCAGGAAAACAATCGGGTCGCGCTGATTGTCCGACTGGATGTGACGTTCTGTTCATGATCGACGACGGCCCTCCGGGGGCGACCCGGGTCAGACTTCCACCTCGTCGCGCACAGGCCCCACGCATGCTACCCGCAGGGCGGCGACGATCGCGGCCGCCATCCGGGGCACCTCGGCGGGCTCCAGCGGGGCCCGGGAGATCGCCATCCGCCAGTACACCGGCCCCACGATGAGATCGACGGCGGCGCGCCGGTCGGTGTCCGGGGACAGCTCGCCGCGCTCGACCGCCCGGCCGATCAGGATCCGCCCCACCGCCTGCTGGTAGTCGTCCAGGGCGGCCTGCAACTTCTCCGCGATCTGCGGGTTGCGGGCCGCCTCGGCCAGCAGGTCCGGGATGATCTGCGCGGCCAGCCGGTGACGCAGCGCACGCGCCATCACGTGCAGCAGGATCTCCAGGTCACCGAGCAGGCTGCCGGTGTCCAGCAGCGGGATGTTGCGGCCCGCCACGGCGGAGACCATGTCCAGCACCAGGTCGAGCTTGGACCGCCAGCGGCGGTAGATGGCGGTCTTGCTCACACCGGCCCGGCGGGCCACCGCCTCGATGGAGAGGCGACCGTAGCCGACCTCGGCCAACTCCTGCATCACGGCGGTACGGATGGCGCTGGTGATCTCCCCGCGCAGCACCGCCGCGCCGGCCGGGGCACGCCTCTTCTCGGTCGTCACGTGGAACAATGTAGCGCAACGACGGTACGGTTGCGTCCCGACGTTCGGTGGACTACCTTCCATGCAGCAGCGAGGCGGCTCCTCCCCGCCGGGCCACGCTGGATCTGTTCACCGCACTGCTCCCCATCAGCACGAAAGATCGGAGCGCCTGATCATGGCCAACACCGCGGTGGCCGACCCCGAATCCGGACTGAGCCGGGCCGAACTGGCCCGGCGGTACGGGTTGCGGGTCGCCGGGGAACGACCACCACTGGGCGAGTACACCCGCCGGTTGTGGGCGTACCGGCACTTCATGACCGCGTACTCGCGGGCGAAGGTCGCGTCCTCGCTGAGCAACACCCAGCTCGGGCAGCTCTGGCAGGTGCTGACACCGCTCACCAACGCGGCGGTTTACTTCCTGATCTTCGGCGTGATCCTGTCGCAGAACCGGAACGTGTCGAACTTCATCGCGTACCTGTGCACCGGCGTGTTCATCTTCATGTTCACCCAGACCGCGGTGTCGAACGGCACCAGCGCGATCACCGGCAACCTGGGCCTGATCCGGGCGCTCCAGTTCCCCCGGGCCGCGCTGCCGATCACGGTCACGCTGGTGCAGCTCCAGCAGCTGCTCATGTCGATGGTGGTGCTGGGCGCGATCGTGCTGTTCACCGGCGAGCCGGTGACCTGGCGCTGGCTGCTGCTCGCCCCGACGCTGCTGCTCCAGACGGTCTTCAACATCGGCCTCACCATGATCATGGCCCGGATCGGCTCCAAGATCACCGACCTCAAGCAGATCATGCCGTTCGTGATGCGCACCTGGCTGTACGCCTCCGGCGTGCTCTACCCGGTGGCGCTGTTCCGCCAGCACCTGCCGCACTGGGCCGCGAGCCTCCTGGAGTGGAACCCGCCGCTGGTCTTCATCGAGCTGGCCCGCTTCTCGCTGCTCAACTCCCACCAGCCCGATCTGGTCAGCTCGCCGCCGAAGCTCTGGGCGCTGGGCCTGTTCTGGGCGGTCGTCATGGGCATCGGCGGGTTCGTCTACTTCTGGCGCGGAGAGAAGGAGTACGGCCGTGGCTGAGCAGACCCTGCCGCTGAACGCCGGTCCCGTGATCGACTCGGGTCGCGTGCCCACAGTCGTGGTGGACGACGTGCACGTGATCTACCGGATCCACAAGGGCGCGAGCGGCGGCACCACACCGGTCTCCGCGCTCAAGCGGATCGTCTCGCGCACCAAGGCGCCGAACATCCGCGAGGTGCACGCGGTCAAGGGCGTGAGCTTCACCGCGTACCAGGGTGAGGCGATCGGCCTGATCGGCAGCAACGGCTCCGGCAAGTCGACGCTGCTGCGGGCCATCGCCGGGCTGCTCCCGCCGGCCCGCGGCGCGGTCTACACCCAGGGCCAGCCGTCCCTGCTGGGCGTCAACGCCGCGCTGCTCAACGACCTGTCCGGCGAGCGCAACGTGGTGCTCGGCTGCCTCGCCATGGGCATGCAACCGGACCAGGTCAAGAAGATCGCCCCGGAGATCATCGAGTTCTCCGGCATCAACGAGCGCGGCGACTTCGCCTCGCTGCCGATGCGCACGTACTCCTCCGGCATGGGCGCCCGGCTGCGCTTCGCCATCTCGTCGGCGAAGAAGCACGACGTGCTGCTCATCGACGAGGCGCTGGCCACCGGTGACCGCAAGTTCCGGGTCCGCAGCGAACAGCGGGTCCGCGAGCTGCGCGACAGCGCCGGCACCGTGTTCCTGGTCAGCCACTCCATCGGCTCGATCCGGGACACCTGCGAGCGGACCATCTGGCTGGAGGGCGGCGTCCTGAGGATGGACGGCCCCACCAAGGAGGTCTGCGACGCGTACGAGGGCCAGAAGTAGCCCGCCGGAGCGCACCGGTCCCGGGATCGCCCGGATCGGTGCGCTCCGCCGTCCGCGTTAAGGTTTTCGGATCCATCCCCTTTCACCCAGAGTGAGGTACGGCAATGACGCAGGACCACACCACCGCACCGGACGCCGCGCCGGCGAGCCCGGCACCCTGGCGACCCGCGCGTACGGTGGCCGTGATCCTCGCCGGGGGGACCGGCACGCGCCTCGGGCTGGGCATCCCGAAGCAGCTCCTCAAGATCGCCGGTAAGCCGATCATCGAGCACACCCTGGCCGTCTTCGAGGCCGCGCCGGAGATCGACGAGATCATCGTGCTGATGGCCACCGGTCACGTCGACGACGCGCGGCGCATCGTCGCCGACGCCGGCTTCCGCAAGGTCACCAAGGTGATCGAGGGCGGCGAGACCCGCAACGACACCACCCGGATCGCGCTCGACGCGGTCGGCGACGGCGACGTCAACATCCTCTTCCACGACGCGGTACGCCCGCTGGTCAGCGCCCGGATCGTGCGCGAGTGCGTGAACGCGCTCTGGACGTACTCGGCCGTCGACGTGGCCATCCCGTCCGCCGACACGATCATCCAGGTCGACGCGGACGACTGCATCACCGACATCCCGGTCCGCTCCCGGCTGCGCCGCGGCCAGACCCCGCAGGCGTTCCGCTCCGGCACCATCCGCGAGGCGTACCGCCGTGCCGAGGGCGACCCCGACTTCGCCGCCACCGACGACTGCGGCGTGGTGCTGCGCTACCTGCCCGGCACGCCGATCAAGGTGATCGACGGCTCGGACGAGAACATCAAGGTCACCCACCCGGTCGACGTGCACCTGGCCGACAAGCTGTTCCAGCTCGCCGCCGCCCAGGCGCCCCGGCTGACCCACCGCGGCTACGCCGAGGAGCTGACCGGCCGGACCATCGTGGTCTTCGGCGGCAGCTACGGCATCGGCCACGACCTCGCCGAGCTGGCCCGCGGCTACGGCGCGCAGGTCTTCCCGTTCAGCCGCTCCACCACCGGCACCCACGTCGAGCGCGCCGAGGACGTCACCGCCGCGCTGAAGACCGCGTTCGAGGCCACCGGCCGGATCGACCACGTGGTGGTCACCGCCGGCATCCTGGAGAAGGGCGCGCTCGCCGAGATGGACTCCGAGACGATGGACCGTCTCCTGCACGTCAACTTCGTCGGCCCGGTCACCATCGCGCGCCAGTCGCTGCCGTACCTGCAGCAGACCAAGGGCCAGCTGCTGCTCTACACGTCCAGCTCGTACACCCGGGGCCGGGCCCGCTACGCGCTCTACTCGGCCACCAAGGCCGCGCTGGTCAACCTCACCCAGGCGCTCGCCGACGAGTGGGCCGAGTTCGGCGTACGGGTCAACTGCGTCAACCCGGAGCGCACCGCCACCCCGATGCGGACGCGGGCGTTCGGCGAGGAGCCGGAGCACACGCTGCTCTCCTCCGAGGCGGTCGCGCAGGCGTCCCTGGACGTGCTGATCTCCGAACTGACCGGCCAGGTGGTCGACGTGCGCCGGTCCCCCGGCGAGCAGGTCGCCGCCGTACCGGCGCAGCCCGGCGCCGACCGGTCCGAGCTGTCCACCGGCGCCTGAGACCGACGGGACGTGCCAGATGCGTGGTGACCTGGTCCGCAAGTTGCTCGCCCGAGTACTGACCACCGGGCTGGCGGTGCTGGCCTTCCTGGTCGTGGCGCTCACCGGCGCCACCGGCTGGGGCCTGGCCCTGGCCGTCGCGGCGCTCGCCGCCACCGCCTGGGAACGCCGGGTCCGGCCGTCCGCCGACGGCCTGGCCGAGACGGTGCTCGTCGCCGCCGGCATCCTCGTCGGCTACGCCCGGCGCCTCGACGACGGCTTCGACCCGGCCCTCGCCGCCACCGCGCTCGTCCTGCTCGGCCTGGTGCTGCTGGTCGGCCCGCTGCGGCAGGCCGGCGCGCTGGAGATCCGGGCGGCGAACCTTCCGGTACGCACGTGGACGCCGCTGGTCGCCGCCCGGCTCGGTGACGCGCTGCTGGTGCTGCTCGCCGTGGTGGCGCTCGCCGCCGCGCTGGCGCTGCCCGCCTTCACGGCGCTCGCCGCCGCGCTGCTCGTCGGCGCCGGCTGCGGGGCGGTCGCGCTCGACCTCGCCCGGCGCCGGTTCCGGCCGCCCGCCGGCGGGGGCCCGGTCGGCCGCGCGCTGCGCCGCCACCAGCCCGAGTTCGTGCTGCACTTCTCCGCGCCGCCCGGCTCCGAGTACCAGGTCACCATGTGGCTGCCGTACCTGGAACGGATCGGCCGCCCGTTCATGGTGGTGCTGCGCGAGCCGGAGCTCCTGCCGGCCGTCGCCGCCGCCACCCGCGCCCCGGTGGTCCTCTGCCCCACCCTGAAGGCGCTCGACGAGGCGCTGGTGCCCAGCCTGCGCGTCGCCTTCTACGTCAACCACGGCGCGAAGAACGCCCACCTGATCCGGTTCAACCAGCTCACCCACGTGCAGCTGCACCACGGCGACAGCGACAAGGCCCCGAGCGCCAACCCGGTCTCGGCCATCTTCGACAAGATCTTCGTGGCCGGGCAGGCCGCGATCGACAGGTACGCCCGCGCCGGCGTGGAGATCCCCGCCGACAAGTTCGTCGTGGTCGGCCGGCCCCAGGTCGAGGCCATCGAGGTACGCCGGGAGCCGGCCGCCGCCTCGGCGCACCCGACGGTCCTCTACACCCCGACCTGGACCGGGCACCACGCCGACGCCAACTACTGCTCGCTGCCGGTGGCCGAGACGCTGATCCGCCGGCTGATCGACCGCGGGGCGGCGGTGATCCTGCGCGCCCACCCGTACACCGACAAGAACCCGGCCTCGGCCCGCCAGCTCGCCCGGCTCACCGAGCTGCTCGCCGCCGACCGGGCCAAGACCGGCCGCCCGCACCTGTTCGGCGCCGCCGCGGCCCGCGAGCTGACGCTCACCGAGTGCGTCAACCGCGCCGACGCGCTGGTCTCCGACGTCTCCGGCGTCATCTCCGACTGGCTCTACTCCGGCAAGCCGTACGCGGTCACCGACACCGGCGCCGACGGCGAACACTTCGTCGAGCGGTTCCCGCTCGCGGCGTCCGGCTACGTGCTGCGACGCGACATGTCCAACGTGGACCAGGTGATCACCGACCTGCTCGACGCCGACCCGAAGGCCGCGCAGCGCTGGGCGGCGCGCACCCGCTACCTGGGCGACTTCCCCGCCGACGCCTACGCCGAGGCGTTCCTCGCCGCCGCCCGCCGCGAGCTGGAGGCCGACTGGGCGGTCCCGGCGCAGCGCGCCGTCGTGTAGGCCCCGCTCTACAGGTACGCGTCGAGCAGGGCGAGCACGGCGGCCGGGTCCTCGACGTGCGCGTTGTGGCCCAGGCCGGGCAGGGTGGCCACCGGCACGCCCAGCTCCTTGAGCTGCGCGTCGCTCACCATCGGGTCCTGCTCGCCGCGGGCCAGCAGCACCGGCACGCCGGTCGCGGCCAGCTGGGCGGGCAGCCGAGGCTCGCCGACCGCGAACGCGGCCGGGTCCATCGCCAGCCGCCAGCGGCCGTCGACCCGCCGCAGCCCCGCCTCCACCACCGGGTGGTCCGGGGCGAACAGCCCGGCCAGCCCCGAGACGCGCAGGTAGCGGCGGGCCGCCTCGTCCCGGGTGGCGAACCAGGTGACCGGCCGGGCGGCCAGCTCGCTCGCCTTCGCCAGCTCGGCCGGGGACCAGACCGCCTTGATGCCGAGCCCCACCACCGCGTCGACCGGAAGAGCCCGCTGCCGGGCCGCGAGCGCCAGCGCCACCACCCCGCCGAGCGAGTGTCCGAGCAGCACCAGCCGGTCGTGCGGGCCCAGCCGGAGCGGACCGAGCCCGTCTGCGACGCGCTGGGCCAGGGCGTCGAACGAGTAGCCGTCGAGCGGCGGCGACCAGCCGTGGCCGGCCAGGTCGGGGGCGAGCCAGCGCCCGGGCCAGCGGCGCTCCAGCAGCGGCGCCCAGGGCAGCCACACTTCGCCGGTGGCGCCCATGCCGTGCAGGAGAATCAGGTGCCGGTTCCCCGTCGCATCGCCCATTGGCGCAGTCTGCCACCGCCCGCCCCGGACACGCGAGACCGAACCCGCCCCGCCCAAACCGCCCGCCCTCGCCCTCGCCGCCGATCTTGGAGTTGTGGTGCCTCCCATAGCGGGGCGAGCCGGGCATACCAGGCGCCACAAGTCCAAGATCGGCGCGCCGAGAGGGCGGCGGGCGAGGGGCGGGCGGGGACGGGGAAGGCCGGCGCCCCGGGACGGGGTGCCGGCCTTCGCAGGGTGCGGGGCGGTCAGGCGGAGTAGCCGCGGCTGGCGATCCAGTGCGCCAGGTCGATCGTGGTGAGCCAGTACGACGGCAGCGACGGGTCGGCCGAGTCGGCGATCCGGACGGTCCGGCCGTCGTCCTTGTAGCCGATCACCGCGACGTAGTGGCCGCCGGGGAACGAGTGCCAGCCGCCGTTGGTGTCGGTGGCGGTGCCGGCGACGTTCGCGACGACCCCCCGGCCGTTGCTGATCGCCTCGACCACGTCGGCCTGGAGCCGGTCCATCTGGGCCGGGCTGGCCGAGCCGGGAATCATCCGGGTCCGGTACGGGTTGCCCTTGACCTGCTGGTTGAGCACGCGCGTGGTGTCCTCGGCCGAGTTGGTGCCCATCTCGGTGGTGCCGAGCGGGCCGGCGAGGGCGTCCTGGCTGCGCTCGATGCCGGTGGCGCTGAGCGCGTTGCGCACGGCGGCCGGGCCGCAGTAGTAGTAGTTGATCTGCGCCTGGTAGTCGTAGTCCAGCGTCTTGCTCGACGGCGGCTTCGGCGCGGCCTTGGTGACGTCCGGGTCCGCCGCGGCCTTCTTCGCCGACGGGGAGGCGCTGGGCGACTTGCTGGGCTCGGCGCTCGGCGACGCCGGCGGGACGCCGATACGCGCCTCGCTGCGGCTGGCGGGCTCGCCGAGCCGTGCGCCGAGTTCGGCGACCGAGGCGGTGTTCTCCTGCTGGACCGGGGCGTCCTCACCGGCGGCGAGGGCGGTGCCGGCGCCGGCGGCCAGCACGAGCGCCGCGGCCGATCCGGCGATGATCTGGTACGGGCGTTCGGTGGCGATCCGCCGCAGCTGACGCTTCAGGTGGTGCTTCACGAAATCCTCCACGGGGGGCGTGATCGGCACACGCCGGCCCGGCACGTGGAGGGGTTCACACGTGCTGGCAGGCCGGATGGGCCGGGGGAACGGGTACGCCCGCGATGCCGGGCGCCCAGGGGCGGTTTGCCGGTCGCGTCAGGCGAGCGCGGGTACCGCGGAGCCGTGGAGGCGGGGGGACGATCGAGGGGTGGGCACGAGGATGGGACTCCTTCCGTGGCCGCCGACCGGGTTAGCTGACGGATTCGGGCGGGAAGTACGCCCTACCGCGGCAGTGGCCGCGGATTCACCCCGATGGTGCTCATGGTTCCCCGGTTCGTGATGACACGATTAGGCGGGTCGGCGCGGCGTCGCCTTCTGCGATCGGTTACCGCACCGGACGCGCCGACACTACCGGCGGGTACTGCCCCTGCCAAGCGCTCCCACCTGCGTAAACATGATCCCCGGTAACGGATTTCGGAACAGCCGGTTACTCACTTCACTCAATGGGACAAGCGGTGGTGACGGCGCCCGGGAGGCGAAAAGGGGACAGACGGCGAGCGCCTGACCGGCAATGGCGCGGCTCATTGGCCTGTTCTGCGCTCCACGCCCGTTTCGGCGCCGGGGGTGAGCCGGCTCACTACATTCCGGGTAACAATTCGGTCGCCTCAGCCGACCCGGGCCGGACGCCAGCGGGCGTTGCGGACGGACGCGCCGACCGGCAGGGGGATCGTCGCCACGCCGCGGGACACCGGGGCGGGCCGCACCGCCAGGGTGGCCGCGTACGCCTCGGCGGCGAGCGTACGGGCGGCCTCGGCGGCCAGTTCGGCGTCCCGCCACGCCTGCCGCTCCCGCTCGGCGGCGCTCTCCCAGCCGGTCCGGCGCCGGTCCCGTACGGCCCGGGCCAGCACGATCTCCTGCTCGGCCGGGTGCCGGCGCGGGTCCCACCCGTTGCGGCGCGCCAGCACGTCGGCGAGTTGCCGGGCGGACAGGTCGCCGCGCCAGTGCGCCGTCATGGCGGCGTGGTGCAGCCAGCGCTCCCGGGCCGCGTACTCCGCCGGGGTGCGCGGGGTGCGCGGGGCGGCCAGCGGGGCGGCCCCGGCCAGCCGGCGGGCGGCGCTGTCCGCCTCGTCGTACGCGGTCCAGGCGCGTTCCGCCTCGTCCTGCGCGGCCAGCCACCGTTCCCGGCGGCGACGGGCCGTCTGGGCGGCCCCGGCGGCGGCCACCGCCACCTCCTCGGCGTACCGGACGAGGTCGTCGCGGCGCGCGGCGTCCTGGTCCACCGGATCGGCGGCTACCTCGGCGACGCCGTCGCGCTCGGGCCGGGCCACCAGCGCGGCGAGCAGGCCGAACGCGAGCAGCATCAGAAAGGACCAGATGGCGGCGGCCTCGGGGACCGCGGTGAGGAAGTGGTAGAGAGCGGTCTGCGACATGGTCGGCACCTCACGGGAAGAACCTGGCGGGAGAATCCGCACGGCCGGTCGGGGCGCGGCGCGGGGGCGCCGGGCCGGCGAGGGGCGGGTGCGGGATGACGTTCGGTGGGTGCGGTGACGGGCGCGGCCCGTGGGCGGATCAGCGGGCGGGCGGGGCCCGCAGGCCGACCGGCGCGGTGATCCGGCCGGCCGGGACCGGCTGCGGGCCGTTCGGGAGCGTGTCGGTGGCCCGTGCGGCGGGCGCGGGTGCGCCGTCGGGACGGGCCTGCCGCTCGGCGGCGCGGTCGGATTCCGGTCGCGGGGCGGCCGGCGTGCTCACGTACGCCGGGCCGGCTGGCGCGGCCGGGGCGGCGGCGGCCGGCAGCGTGGCCGCGCCGAACGAACAGGCGACGACCACGGCGAGACTGGCGAGCATCCGGGCGGTCCAGCACGCCACCCACCACACGGGGCAGGTGAGCGCGATCGGAAGCACGGGTACAAATTACCGCCGAACCCCCAGTGACGCACCGCCGCACGGCGTGTCGCGGACCGACCGGCCGTCGTGTGCGCGTGTCAGTCCGGGCGACGCCGCCCGGCGTACTCGATGTCCTCGGCCGGACCGGAGACGGACCGCGCGCCGCCGTCGGCGGCCGCGCCCTCGGCGGGCCCGCGCGGAGCCGGCACGGCCGGTGCGCGCGACGCCGCGCGGGCCCGGCGGGACGGGCCGAGCAGGCGCATCATCGGCACCTCCACCCAGCGGTGCAGCGCGGCGGCCAGCGCGAGCGTGAGCAGCAGGAAGCCGAGCACCGCCAGCGGCCCCCGCCAGCCGGGCAGGCCGGTCCCCCAGTCCCCGGTCAGCCGCAGCACGGTGACCATGACCAGCACGTGCACCAGGTAGAAGGCGAACGAGACCTCACCGAGCCAGATCATCGGCCGGGACCGCCAGGGGGTGGGCCGGCCGCGCACGTCGGCGTCCGCCGCCGCGGCGATGACCAGCAGGTACGCCACGGCGAGCAGCGCCGCCCAGAACTCGGCCGGGATCCACAGCGCGGCGACCACCCAGGTGGTGACGAACAGGCCGGTGGCGACCGCGAGGTTCGGTCCGCGCCAACGGTGGCGGCGCATCAGCTCGGCGGCGGCCACCCCCATCCAGAACTCCAGCGACCGGGTCACCGGGAAGATCTGGGTGAACCACCACCGCTGCTCCTCCGGCACGAGCTGCTGGCCCGGCCACAGCGCCAGGATGAGCAGCGGCGCCGCGACCAGCACGGTCCGGAGCACCCCGGTACGGGCCCGGCGCAGCCACGGCACCACCAGCGGCAGGCACAGGTAGAACGCCAGCTCGCAGGAGAGCGACCAGCTCACGTTGTTGACGCTGTAGAAGTAGCCGTTCAGCGGGATCCACGCCTGGACCAGGAAGAAGTTGCCGATCGCCGCCCACGGCAGGACCGGGTCGGCGAACCAGGCCGCGACCGCCAGCGCCGCCACGAACGTCACCACGTGGTTCGGGTAGATCTTGGCGAGCCGTCGGCGCAGGAACGTCCACGCCCGCTCCCCGTCCCGGTACGACCAGACCAGGACGAACCCGCTGAGGATGAAGAAGAACTCGACGCCGGACAGGCCGAGGCTGAACGCCTTGTCCACCACCGCCTTCAGGTGCGGCTCGGCGACGATCCCCATGGTCCCGGCGTGGAAACCGAAGACCAGCAGCGCGGCGATCCACCGCAATCCGGTCAGCGACGGCAGGCGCGGGGCACGGGTGACAGTCGGCGCGCTGGTCATTCCGGGCACCCTACCCCGGAGTACCGGGACGTTCCCGGCGAGCCGACGGCCGCCGGGTCACCCAGGGACGGCGGATAGGATTTCCGTTCCTGCACGCGCGGGCGACGCCCGCCGGCACGCCGTGCCGTACGGAAGGTGAGCGAACCGGATGCACCAGCGGATCCTGCTCCGCGCCCGCAAGGGCCCGTTCGACGTCCTCACGCCGGAGGAGACGTTCGCCGGCAACTGGATCGGGGACAACAGCGGAAACCTGGTCTTCAGCCACGCCGCGCACAAGCTGCTGGCCACCTCCACGGCGGAGATCACCGCGACCCGCACCCCGGCCGACCCGCGCCTCGCCGACGAGATCAACGAGCGGTACGACGTATTCGTCGTACCGCTGGCGAACGCCTTCCGTCGCAGCTTCGTGCACCGCCTCGCCCCGCTGACCCGGCTGATCGAACGGCTGAAGATCCCGGTGGTGGTGCTCGGTGTCGGCGTGCAGACGAACGTCGACGGCGACCGCGAGTACCTGCGGCCGATCGACGAGCCGGTGCGCGCGTTCTGCAAGGCAGTGCTGGACCGGTCGCACAGCATCGGCGTACGCGGCGAGGTGACCGCGAGCTACCTGAACACGCTGGGCTTCTCCGATGTGGAGCAGATCGGCTGCCCGTCGATGTTCCTGCACGGCGACACGTTCCAGCTGGCGAAGAAGCAGCCGGAGCTGACCGCCGAGTCGAAGGTGGCGCTCACCATCTCGCCGTACGTCCGCTCGATGGCCTCGGTGGTCCGCCACCACCACGAGCGCTACCCGAACCTGTGCTACGTGCCCCAGGACCTGCGGACGCTCGGCACCCTGCTCTACGGCGACGCGCCCGAGCACCGCGGCCAGAGCAGCGACATCCCGCTGCACACCTCGCACCCGCTGTTCGTCGAGGACAAGGTGCGCATGTTCGTCGACCCGTGGACCTGGATGGACCACCTCTCCGGGTACGACTTCGCGTTCGGCACCCGCATCCACGGCACCATCACCGCGCTCGTCGCCGGCACGCCCGGCTACCTGTTCGCGCACGACTCGCGCACGCTGGAACTGGCCCGCTACTTCGGCATCCCGCACCGGATCATGCGCGACGTGCCGGCCGACGTGGACGCCGCCGACCTCTACGCCGAGGCCGACTACACCGCGCTCACCGAGGGCCACAAGGCCCGCTTCGAGACCATCACCGCGTTCCTGCGCAAGCACGACCTCGGCATCTCGTTCGACGACGACGACAGCGCCGCCCGCTTCGACCAGCGGGTCCGCGAGACGGTGTTCCCGCCGGCCGTCCGGCCCGCTGCCGCCACCCCGCCGGCCGAGCTGCTGACCCGCATCGAGCGGCTGCGCGACGAGAACGCCAAGCTCACCGGGACCATCGACGCGCTGCGCTCGCAGCAGCTCCGGGAGCGGATCAAGCAGGCCGTCCCGGGCAAGGTCCGCCGGATGCTGCGGCGCTGATCGTCGTACGCCTGTTCTAAACAGGGTACGATCGGCGGCGTGCCCGACGTCGCGTACCAGCCCTCGATGCTCGACCTGGCCGAGCAGGGCCCGACCCTGGGCCCGCTCGCCGGGGCGGTGCGCCGCCACGAGCTGAGCCGGGGCGCCTGGGTCGACCACCTGCCCGGCTGGGTCCGGGGCTCCGACGCGGTGCTCGACACGCTGCGCCACGACGTGCCCTGGCGGGCCGAACGCCGCACCATGTACGACACCGCTGTCGACGTGCCCCGGCTGCTCTGCTGGTACGCCGCCGGCCGGCCGCTGCCGCACCCGGTGCTCACCGCGGCCCGCGACGCGCTCACCCGGCACTACGCGCCCGAGCTGGGCGAGCCGTTCGTCACCGCCGGCATGTGCCTCTACCGCGACGGGCGCGACAGCGTGGCCTGGCACGGCGACACGCTGGGCCGCTCCGCGCACACCGACACCATGGTGGCGATCGTCTCGTTCGGCTCCCCGCGCGCGCTGCTGCTCCGCCCTCGCGGCGGAGGCGGCGGCAGCCTGCGGTTCCCGCTCGGCCACGGCGACCTCGTGGTGATGGGCGGCTCCTGCCAGCGCACCTGGGAACACGCGGTACCGAAGACCACCCGCCCGGTCGGCCCCCGCGTCAGCGTCCAGTTCCGTCCCACCGGCGTCGCCTGAGCCCGGGGCGGGCCCACATCCGTGCTGGGCACGTGCTAGAAACAACTCCCAGGGTCGATCACGCCCCCGTCACCCGATGACGCGAAGGGCGACCGATGACCCAGTCCCCCACCTCCCGCCGGTCCCCGTGGACGCTGCACGGCGACGGCCGCCAGGTACGCCCCGGCGACGTGGTCGCGCCCGACGAACGGCTCTCCTGGCCGCGCACCGTCGGCGTGGGCGTGCAGCACGTGGTCGCCATGTTCGGCGCCACCTTCACCGTCCCGCTGATCACCGGCTTCCCGCCCGCCACCACGCTGCTCTTCTCCGGGCTCGGGACGCTGCTGTTCCTGCTGATCACCGGCAACCGGCTGCCCTCGTACCTCGGCTCGTCGTTCGCGTTCATCGCGCCGGTGCTCGCCGCGAAGACCGACGGCGGCATCAGCGCGGCCCTCGGCGGCATCGTCGTCGCGGGCGTCGCGCTCGCGCTCGTCGGCGTGGTGGTGCAGGTGGCCGGCTCCCGCTGGATCGACGCGCTGATGCCGCCCGTGGTCACCGGCGCGATCGTCATGCTGATCGGCCTCAACCTGGCGCCGGTGGCCTGGGACGGCGGCGGCGCCGGCACCGGCGTGAAGGCGCAGCCGCTGATCGCCGTGGTCACGCTCGTCGCGATCCTGCTCACCACTGTGCTGTTCCGCGGCTTCGTGGCGCGGCTGTCGATCCTCGTCGGCGTGGTGGTCGGCTGGGTGCTCGCCGCACTGACCGGCAACCTCGACCAGCAGGCCGTACGCGGGCTGCGGCAGGCCGCCTGGGTCGGCTTCCCCGAGTTCCACACGCCGAGCTTCGACGCGCGCGCCGTCGTGCTGGTCATCCCGGTGATCCTGGTGCTGATCGCGGAGAACGCCGGGCACGTCAAGGCGGTCGCCGCGATGACCGGCCGCAACCTCGACCGCGACATGGGCCGGGCGCTGCTCGGTGACGGCGTCGCCACGGTGCTGGCCGGCTCCGGGGGCGGTTCCGGCACCACCACGTACGCGGAGAACATCGGCGTGATGGCGGCGACCCGCGTCTACTCCACCGCCGCGTACTGGATCGCCGGCGGCACGGCGATCCTGCTCGGCCTGTGCCCGAAGTTCGGCGCGCTGATCCTCACCGTCCCGGCCGGCGTGCTCGGCGGCGCCACCACCGCGCTGTACGGCCTGATCGCCATCCTGGGCGCCCGGATCTGGATCGAGAGCCGGGTCGACTTCCACGACCCGATCAACCTGTTCACCGCGGCGGTGGCGGTGATCATCGGCGCCGCCAACTACACGCTGACCGCCGGTGACCTGTCGTTCAACGGCATCGCGCTGGGCACGGCGGCCGCCCTGATCATCTACCACGGGATGCGCCTGATCGCGCGGCTGCGCGGCACCACGCCCGAGTCCCGCCAGTCCCCCGACTCCGAACTCTGACCCCTCCCCTCTCCTCCCCTTCCGCCCGGCCCGGCCTCGTTGATCATGAAGTTAGCGGCGCAAATTGTCCGACTCACACCCGCCAACTTCATGATCAACGGACCATTTGGCGCGCGATTGGGGCCGGCCCACGCGAGCGGGACACCCAGAGGGCCCGAAGTGCAAGATCGCGCGGGTGCCCCAGCGGCCCGACGCCCTCGCAGCCAGGGCCAGCCAGCCCTCAACCACGTCGATCATGAGGTTAGCGGCGCTCGGTGTCCGTTTTGTCGCCGCCAACCTCATGATCGACCGTGCAGGGCCGAGGTCTTCCGCCAAAAACACCCGGAATGTGCCCCATTACCCTAGGGCAGCCCTGCCCCCGGAGTGCCCGGGCGCGTTGATCAAGGAATTTAGGGCCTGCAGAGAGCGCAAAAAGGCCGCCAACTCCTTGATCAACGCGCGATGGGGGTGCAGCCGGGCACACGAGCGCACGGATCCCGTCAGCAGCTCCGGGTGCCCGGTCCGCTGACGCGCTCACCTCGGTGATCAA
The DNA here is from genome assembly GCF_003315815.1 of Micromonospora sp. LHW51205. Classification (NCBI taxonomy): domain Bacteria; kingdom Bacillati; phylum Actinomycetota; class Actinomycetes; order Micromonosporales; family Micromonosporaceae; genus Micromonospora; species Micromonospora sp. LHW51205. The sequence goes on from NZ_QMEZ01000004.1 coordinate 326,139, forward strand.
GGAGTTTAGGGACTGCAGAGGACGCGAAGAGTCCGCAAACTCCTTGATCAACGCGTCGGGGCGGGAGGGGGCGGTCTCCCGCCGCCCTCCCCCAGCCGGCTCGTCAGTCGCGGTCGATGTGGTGACCCACCACCGTCGGGCCCAGCATCACGGCGAAACCGGAGCCGTCCCGGCGCGGGTCGGCAGGTGGCAGCTCCACCGGGTCGCCGGTGGCGGTCGCGCCCACCGGCCGCGGGCCGATCCAGGCCACCGACAGCTCCACCTCGCCCTTGAGGAACCGCTGCGCGCGCACGCCGCCGGTCGCCCTGCCCTTCGCCGGGTACGCCTTGAACGGCGTCACCTTCACCGTGGCGCCGGTCGACGTGACCACCATCGGCTCACCGTGCGCCGTGTCGTCGGTGCGGATCGCGCCGAAGAACACCGCCCGCGCCCCGGCGGGCAGGTTGATGCCGGCCATGCCGCCACCCTTGAGCCCCTGCGGGCGTACCACCGAGGCGGCGAAGCGCAGCAGCGACGCCTCCGAGGAGACGAACGCCAGTGTCTCGGCGCCGTCGGTCAGCCAGGTCGCGCCGATCACCTCGTCGCCGTCCCGCAACGAGATCACCTCGAACTCGTCGGAGCGGACCGGCCAGTCCGGCGCGCACACCTTGACCACGCCGGCCCGGGTGCCGAGCGCCAGCCCGGGTGAGCCCTGCGCGGACGACCCCAGCGGGGCCAGCCCGACGACCGTCTCGCCCGGCTCCAGCGGCACCAGTTCCGCAGCCGACATGCCGCCGCGCAGCGACACCGTGCCGGACTGCTCCGGCAGCACCGGCAACGGCAACACGTCGATCTTGAAGGCGCGCCCGGCGCTGGTCACCAGCAGCACCCGGCCCCGCGCGGTGGAGTGCACGATCGCGCGTACCGCGTCGTGCTTGACCCGGCCGCTGCGCCGGCGCGCCTCGGCGGCCTCCTCCGACTCGGCCGCGGTCCGCGCCACCAGCCCGGTGGCGGAGAGGATCACCTGGCACGGGTCGTCGGCCACCTCCAGCGGGCCGGCCGGCACCGAGGCGGCCAGCACCTCCTTGAGGTCGCCGTCGACGAGCGTGGTGCGCCGCGGCGCACCGAACTGCTTGACCACCGCGGCCAGCTCGTCGGAGACCACCTTCCGAAGCACCTTGTCATCGTCCAGGATCTTCGACAGCTCCGCGATCTCGCCGCGCAGCTTCTCCTGCTCGGCCTCCAGCTCCAGCCGGTCGTACTTGGTCAGGCGGCGCAGCGGAGTGTCCAGGATGTAGCTCGCCTGGATCTCGGAGAGCTTGAACTTCTGCATCAGGCCGTCCTTGGCGGCCTGGGCGTCCTCGCTGGCGCGGATCAGCTTGACCACCCGGTCGATGTCGAGCAGGGCGATCAGCAGGCCGTCGACCAGGTGCAGGCGCTCTTCCCGCTTGCGCTTGCGGTACGCGCTGCGCCGGGTCACCACCTCGTAGCGGTGCGCCAGGAACACGTCGAGCAGTTCCTTGAGCCCGAGGGTGCGCGGCTGCCCGTCCACGAGCACCAGGTTGTTCACGCCGAAGGACTGCTCCAGCGGGGTGAGCCGGTAGAGGTCGGCCAGCAGCGCCTGCGGGTTCACGCCGACCTTGCACTCCACCACCAGGCGGGTGCCGTTCTCCCGGTCGGTGAGGTCCTTGACGTCGGCGATGCCGGTCAGCCGCTTGGTCTTGTTCACCTCGTTGGTGATGGCCGCTATGACCTTCTCGGCACCGACGCCGTACGGCAGCTCGGTGACGGTGATGGCCTGCCGGCCGCGGCTGCCCTCCAGCGGGCCGATCTCCACCCGCCCGCGCATGCGCACCACGCCGCGCCCGGTCTCGTACGCGCGGCGCACCTCGTCCAGGCCGAGCAGCAGCCCGCCGGTGGGCAGGTCGGGGCCGGGCACGAACTCCATGAGCTTGTCGAGCGTGGCGTCCGGGTGGTTGATCAGCCAGCGGGCGGCCTGGACGACCTCGCCGAGGTTGTGCGGGATCATGTTGGTGGCCATGCCGACCGCGATGCCGGATGCGCCGTTGACGAGCAGGTTCGGGAACGCCGCCGGCAGCACCGTGGGCTGGGTCAGCGAGCCGTCGTAGTTCGGCTCGACGTCGACGGTGTCCTCACCCAGCTCGCCGGTGAGCAGCATCGCCTCCCGGGACATCCGGGCCTCGGTGTTGTGGTTGACGAAGCCACCGGCCAGGAAGGAGTGGTCGGCGGATTCCACTCGAACGGAATAGACCTCCGCCGGCTCGTCGGGCGAGACCGCGACGACCTTCTCGTACCGATAGCCCGCATCCATCACGGGCAGGATCGTGGCAAGGATCTCGGTGTCCTTGATGCGGTCGATGATGCGGAGTCGTTCGGTTTCCCACCGCTCGACACGATCGAAGTTGTGGCTGGTGAGCCACTTGCGTCCGCTGCCCCGACGATCGAAGTCGATGCTGCTGCGCACGTAGTCGGCCACAAAGGGGACGTGGTCCTGACTAAGCCGATGCGGGCGCAGCGGCGCATGCCGCAGCATCTTGGCCAGCACCGCCTGCTTGGTACGGAGGAAGCCGACACGAGTTGCGAAAGCCCTGATGTTTCGCGTCCCGGAAACCACCAGGCGGTGCTCCACCGAGCCACTGGGCCGGGTGTAGTGGCGTCGACAGGCGATCACGCCGAACTCCGCGAGCAGTTCCTGGACCTCCCGAGTCAGACGCTCGCTGTAGCTGGTGTACTGGATGGTGAAGCTGCTGTTGGCGACGCGGACTCCGCCGTCGCCTTCGAAGAGGGCCATCAGGAAGGCCCGCTTGATGCCCCACCCCCCTGCCCAGACGAACTCCGGCACGAACTTGTCCCTCGCCTGGTGACCGATCAGCTCGGCGAGTGGGCTCGCCCGGAAGGATTCCATCCCGCCGGCGACGTCCTGGACGTCAAGTTCGTGTATGCGGCGACGGTCTCGGCGCGTGTGCCGGTCGCTGACGTAGCGTCGTCCACCCACGACCTGGTCGTAGGCATGCAGGACCTCGCCGAAGAAATGCTCATCGGTATTGCTGAATCCTGCCCGCGACTCGCTCGCGAAGCCTTCAGAGACCCAGGCGCCACCGAGCACGCCGAGCATGTATTCGCGAGCGGCGGGGACGACCTGGTTCCATGCGTTCCGCGCGATACAGACCACCGAGCCCGGCGTCACCTCGTCGAGCCGACGCCACTGGAAGACAGGGACACCCATCGGAGCTTCGAGGCAGAGAACCAGATGATTCTCACTACCACGGAGGGAGAATCCGGTCTCAGTCGTGATCCGGAGCGTCGGGTGGACGCCCGAGTTGAAGACCTTGTTGACGCGAACCGCTTTGCCGTCCTTGTCGAGGACTTCGAAATCGGCCTCCGCCTCGCTGTTCGGCGGCAGGTCGACCACATCACCGATCCGTGGGCTGCTGCCATCGGCCAGGCGGATCCGGGTGTCACCCACGACGCAGTAGCGCGCCGCTGCCGGGCCGTCGTCCGGGCTGCCGAAGTTGCCGTGCCCGTCGATGAGCGGGACGTTGAGCGAGAAGTCCTGTGCCAGCCGCACCATCGCGTCGTAGATCGCGGTGTCGCCGTGCGGATGGTACTTTCCCATCACATCCCCGACAATTCGGGCACTCTTGACGTGGCCGCGGTCCGGCCGGTGTCCCTGCTCGTACATCGACCACAGGATCCGCCGGTGCACCGGCTTGAGCCCGTCGCGCGCGTCGGGCAGCGCGCGGGAGTGGATGACCGAGAACGCGTACTCCAGGTAGGAGTCCGAGACCTCGGTGACCAGCGGGTTGTCGAAGACGCGAGCGCCGGCCTGGTCGAAGGCGGCCAGATCCGCCTTCGCGCGGTCGTCCTTGCGGCGTGCCATGGTGCGGTTTCCTTCCGAGACGAACCCGTTGGTCAGGCGTCGATGGCGTCGCGGTCGACCCGGTCGGCGGAGTCGATCAGCCAGTTGCGGCGGGGCTCGACCTTCTCCCCCATGAGCAGTTCGAGGATCCGCTCGGCGGCGTCGACGTCGTCGAGCGTGATGCGGCGGACCGCCCGGGTGGCCGGGTTCATGGTGGTCTCCCACAGCTCGTCGGCGTCCATCTCACCGAGGCCCTTGAAGCGCGGGATCGGCGTGACGATCTGCTTGCCGGCCTTCTCCAGCTTGCGGACCGTCGCCTCCATCTCCGCCTGGGTGTAGGTGTAGACGGTCTGCGGGTTGCGCCCCTTCGTGGTGATCTTGTGCAGGGGCGGCATCGCCGCGTAGAGCCGCCCGGCCTCGATCAGCGGCCGCATGTAGCGGGCGAACAGCGTGATCAGCAGGGTACGGATGTGCGCGCCGTCGACGTCCGCGTCGGCCATGATGAGGACCCGGCCGTAGCGTAGGGAGGACAGGTCGAACGTGCGGCCGGAGCCGGCGCCGAGCACCTGCACGATCGCGGCGCACTCGGCGTTGTCCAGCACCTGCTGGAGGTTGGCCTTCTGCACGTTGAGGATCTTGCCGCGGATCGGCAGCAGCGCCTGGTATTCGGAGGACCGCGCGAGGCGCCCTGTCCCGAGGGCGCTGTCCCCCTCCACGATGAACAGTTCGCTTCTCTCGATGCCCGCGGCCCGGCAGTCGACGAGCTTGGCCGGCATGGCCGCGCCCTCCAGCGCGGTCTTGCGGCGGGCGGCGTCCTTCTGCTGCTTCTGGGTGAGCCGTACCCGGGCCGCGTCGACGATCTTCTGGAGCACCGTCCGGGCCTCGGCCTTGGTGCGCCGGTCGTCCAGCCAGCTCTTGAGGTGCGCCTCGATCAGGCCCTGGAGCACCTTGGTGATGCCGGCGGTGGACAGTTCGTCCTTGGTCTGCGAGGTGAACTGCGGCTCCGGGATGCGCACGTGCACCACGGCGGTCATGCCCTCCAGGACGTCGTCCAGGGTGGGCGCGTCCTCCTTGGGCTTGAGCAGGCCGCGGGCGTTGCGGGCGGCGTCGGCGAGGGTACGCGCCAGCGCCCGCTCGAAGCCCTTGCGGTGGGTGCCGCCGTGGGCGTTGCGGATGGTGTTGGTGAAGCACTCGACGGTGCGCTCGTAGCCGGTGCCCCAGCGGAACGCCACCTCGACCTCGGCGCGGCGCTGCACGTTGGACTGCATGACGCCGTTGGCGTCGGCGGCGTTCTCCCGGTAGGTGCCCTCGCCGGTGACCAGCAGCGTGCCGGAGACCGGCCGGTCGCCGGCCGGGGCGAGGTATTCCACCATGTCGGTCAGGCCGTTGGGGAAGTGGAAGCGTTCCTCGACCGGCTCCTCGCCGGTCTCGTCGCGCAGCCGGTAGGCCACGCCGGGGACGAGGAAGGCGGTGTTGCGCAGCTTGAGCCGGACCGCCTCGGTGTCGAGCGCGGCGCCGGTCTCGAAGTAGCGGGGGTCGTGCCACCAGCGGATCGAGGTGCCGGTGCGCTGGCCGCGCTTCATCGCGCCGACGATCTGCAGGCCGGGACCGGGGGTGAACGGCGCGTCGGGGCCGGCTCCGTCGAAGACGCCCGGCACGCCGTGGCGGAACGACATCGCGTGGATCTTGCCGCCGCGCCGGACGGTGACGTCGAAGCGGCGGGACAGGGCGTTGACCGCGGAGGCGCCGACGCCGTGCAGGCCGCCGGAGGTCTTGTAGCCGGAGCCACCGAACTTGCCGCCCGCGTGCAGGCGGGTGAGCACCAGCTCGACGCCGGAGATGCCGGACTTGGCGTGCACGTCGGTGGGGATGCCGCGGCCGTCGTCGTCGACCTGGACCGAGCCGTCGGCGTGCAGGATCACGTCGACAGTGGTGGCGTGACCCGCGACACCCTCGTCGGTCGAGTTGTCGAGGATCTCGTTGACGAGGTGACCCACGCCACGGCTGTCGGTCGAGCCGATGTACATGCCGGGGCGTTTGCGGACGGCGTCGAGGCCCTCCAGGTGCGTCAGGTCGTCGGCCCCGTAGAGGGTCTCAGGCTGTGCGGTCAACTGGTCGTACTCCCAGGTCTCGGCGGTGTGGTGCCGTTCACCGTGTGACTCCCCCACGATGATCGCCGGGCGCGGCGCGCCGGAGCGAGCCTAGCCGGATGCCCTGACAGGTCGGCGGTACCGGGGCGGTGCGTTGCGCGATCGGCCTCGCGGCCGGGTCCGCGCCGCCGCCGCGTACGGCGGTCCGGCGGGCGGACGGGGCGTCCAGGCGGCACAACGATCCGCACGCCCGATGTCTTCCCCGGCGACCCGTCGCAGGTGTCAGGGCATTGACGCCCGTCACACGCGCGTGATCTGATCGCCATCCCAAAGAATCTTTCACGTTTCGATGTCTGGGAGGTCGGGCATGTCCGTGTTCCGTCGTTCCGCGCTCGCGGCGGCGCTGGCGCTCGCCGCGGTGGCGTTACCCGCCGCCGCGGCGCCCGCCCAGCCGGCTGCCGCCGCGCTGCCCACCGCCGCGGTGGCGCTGGGAGACAGCTTCATCAGCGGCGAGGGCGCCGGGGCGTACGCGCCGGTGGTGGACGTCAACGGGGTGGCCCAGGGCTTCCCCGGCTGGTCCGCCGCCAACGCCAACGCCTACTTCTGCCACCGATCGCCGAACGCCTCGCTGTTCCAGGCGAACCTGCCCGGCATCTCCGCGCGGTTCAACCTGGCCTGCTCGGGCGGCCAGCCGTACGACATCGCGAACGCCTCGTCGACGCGGGCCAAGGGACGGCAGGTGGCCGCCCAGCTCGACCAGCTCCGGTCGGTGGCCCGGACCCACGACATCGACCTGGTGCTCGTCGGCCTCGGCTCGAACAACAGCTCGTTCACCTTCGGCAGCGTGGCGGAGAAGTGCGCCAACCGGTTCATCGCCGACGCCTGGACCGGCTGGTGGGAGTTCTGGGCGTACCTGGGCGGGCCGGTGGAGCAGAAGCCGTGCACCGACGCCGACCTGGGCACCGCCGCGCAGTTCGCCGCCGCCACCGCGGAGACCACCACGGCGCTGCGGCAACTGCTCACCACGCTGGACGAGATCGACGCCGACGGCCAGCACCGGGTGGTGTTCCAGGACTACACCAACCCGCTGCCGTTCGAGCTGGAGCAGAGCTACTGGACCGAGGACAGCCGGGACGACACCCGGGACAAGTTCCGCGCGCTGGGCGCCGAGCGGTACGCGGCCGGGTGCCCGATCCACCGGGCCAGCCTGGCGCCCGGGCACCGTTTCTCGCAGGGGCTCGGCACGCTGGTCAGCTCGGTACGTGGCACGCTCGCCAACGAGTTCCCGCAGGACGACCTGGTCTACCTGAACGTGCAGCGCGCGTTCGACGGGGCCCGGCTCTGCGAGTCGACCGGTAGCCCGGGCAACGCCCTGGCCACGCCGATCCGGCTGATGGACGGCCCGACCGGCACGTTCGTCACCAGTCTCTCCGGGTTCGACAAGCTCGACATCCAGCGGATCGCCAACGCCTGCGGCACGTACTTCCAGACCTGCCAGGAGTCGTGGCACCCGAACGCCGCCGGGCACAAGGTGCTCGGCCGGTGCCTGGCCGGGGCGGCGGCCACCGGCGCCCGTACCGTCTCCTGCGTCCGTGCCCCGGACGGCACGGTGAATGTGAGCTGAGCACGCCGGACCGGGCCGGGACGAACCGGCCCGGTCCGGCGTCAGGCCCGGATCGCGGCGCCGAGCACGTGCGGCGAGGCCGGGGCCGGCAGCCCGGTCGGCGGGAAGCGGAAGCGGTCCAGCGCGGTCACCTCGAAACCGGCGGCGCGGATCGCGGCCACCGTGTCCCGGGCGGTGTGGCAGCCGGCGCAGAACAGCGGCCAGAGCGTGGCGTCGGCCAGGCGCTGGGCCCGGCGCAGGCCGGGCGTGGCGGCCACCACGTGTTCGTAGAAGCACAGCTCGCCGCCGGGCCGCAGCACCCGCCGCGCCTCGCGCAGCGCGACCGCCTGGTCTGGCACCGAGCAGAGCACCAGCGACACCACCACCGCGTCGGCGGCGCCGTCGGCGACCGGCAGTTCCTCGGCCAGCCCGGCGGCGACGGTGACCGGGACCGGGGCGCCCGGCGCGGCGGCGTGGGCCAGCGCGCGCAGGTGGGGTTCCGGCTCGACGGCGAGCACGCCGGTCACGCTCGCCGGGTAGTGCGCGAGGTTGCGGCCGTTGCCGGCGCCGACCTCGACCACCCGGCCGCGCAGCCCGGCGACCAGGCGGGCCCGGTGCCCGGCCACGCCGGCCTGGTCCATGGCGACGCTGGCGCGGGCGAAGAGCCGGGCGAAGATCGGATGGGAGACGGCCATCAGCGACCGGCCGGTGGCGCGCCGAGGCTGAGCAGGAGCGGGCCGGCGGATCCGTCGACCAGGTCGCCGAGGCGTACGCCGTCGAGCACGGCGAGGAAGGCGGCCTGGGCGCGGCGCAGCTCGCCGCGCAGCCGGCACTCCGCGATGAGCGGGCAGACCGGCTGCGCGCAGTTGACCACCTCGCCGTCGCCCTCGAAGGCGCGGACCACCTGGCCGACGGTGAGGTCACCGGCGTGTTCGGCGAAGGCGACGCCGCCGGAGCGGCCTCTGATGGTGACCAGGACGCCGATGCGTTGCAGCCGCTGCACCACCTTGGCGACGTGGCTGCGGGGCAGCGCGAGCCGGGTGGCGAGTTCGTCGACTGTGGCCCGGACCGGGGACGCGGCGGTGAGCATGGCGATCCGCAGCGCCATGTCTGTCGACCGGTTGAGCCTCACGCACCGACCCTAGCCATTCGGTGCCCTCGGCGACACAGGCAGATTCACGGTGACCCATGCCACCGCCCTCCCGGGACCTTCGACCCTAAAAGAGGAATCCAGAAATCCTGTTTCGTGGGGATCGACCTGTTCGAGCCCCGGAAGGAGATTCGGTAGTGCTCACGGAATCCTCAGCAGCGATCGTGACCGCCACCCTGCCCGTCGTGCGGGCACACGGCGAGGCCATCACCGGCCGCTTCTACCAGCGGATGTTCGACGCCCACCCGGACCTGCTGGACCTGTTCAACCGGGGCAACCAGGCCACCGGCGCGCAGAAGGCCGCGCTCGCCTCGGCGGTGGTCGCGTACGCGGCGCACCTGACCGGCGACGGCGGCATGCCGTGGGGGCCGGTCCTGGACCGGATCGCGCACAAGCACGCCTCCCTCGGCATCACCGCCACCCAGTACCCGATCGTCGGCCGGCACCTGCTCGCCGCCGTCGCCGAGGTGCTCGGCGACGGCGTCACCCCGGAGGTGGCCGCCGCCTGGGACGAGGTCTACTGGCTGCTGGCCTGCGAGCTGATCGCCCGCGAGGCGCGGCTCTACGCGGGCGCCGGCGTACCGGAGGGCGGTCCGGTGTGGCGGGACTGGCGGGTCACCGGCCGGACCCGGGAGAGCGCCGACGTCGTCTCGCTCACCTTCGCGCCGGCCGGCGGCGGCGCCGCGCCCGGCTTCACCCCCGGCCGGTACGTCTCGGTCGCCGTCGACCTGGACGGCGGCCGGGGACAGCAGATCCGCCAGTACAGCCTCTCCGGCCGTCCCGGCGCCGACCAGTGGCGGATCACCGTGAAGCGGGTACGCGGCGAGGGCGGCGCGCCCGACGGGATGGTCTCCGGTCACCTGCACGACCGGGTGACGGTCGGCGACACGCTGCGACTGAGCCCGGCGTTCGGCGAGGTTGACGCGGCCGGCGGCGACGGGCCGCTGCTGCTGGTCAGCGCCGGGATCGGACTCACGCCGGCGATGGCGGCGCTGGCCCACCTGGCCGACCGGGATCCGGGACGCCGGGTGACGCTGGCGCACGCCGACCGCGCCGCCGAGGCGCACGCGCTGCGCCACGAACTGCCCGCGCTGCAGCAGCGGCTGCCGAACCTGGTCCTCCACCTCTGGTATCTGGACGCCGCCGGGGCCGACCTGCCCGGACTGAAGGCCGAGGTGTCCGCCGGACTGATCGACCCGGACCGGCTCGCGCTGCCCGCCGGGGTGACCGCGCACCTGTGCGGCCCGGTGGCGTTCATGAACCTGGTCCGGGCCAACCTGCTGCGCCGGGGCGTGCCGGGCGAGCGGATCGCCTACGAGGTGTTCGGCCCGGGGATGCTGCCGGGCTGACGCCCCGCGGCGAAACAGGACCTCCGTGGACCCGTTCTTCGGTACGGGGCACGCGTCGATGCCCTGGCCAGGGCCGCGAGCCTCCACAGCGGAGCGGGCGGCGCGCGGAGAAGTCGACGATCTCCTGGTTAGGGGCGCAGGCCGAGGGTACGGGTCTCTCCATGCGCGTCCCCGGTATCAACGCGATCTTCCGGCCCCCTCGGAAGCGGTGGACGCCGTCCCACCGGAAGCCGGGGCGCCGGCCACCCGCGTCGACACGCTCGTGGAGGCGGCGCGCCGGCTGACCGAGGGCGCCGACGCCGCGTACCGACTCGGCGCACGGGCACGCGAGGTGGCGAGGAATCGGTCCGGTCCGGACCGATTCCTCGCCGACTGGGACCGGATCCTGGAGGACGAGAACATGCGCATCGCGATGATTTCCCAGCACGCCAGCCCGCTCGCCGCGCCCGGCGCGGAGGACGCGGGCGGCCAGAACACGCATGTGGCTGAACTCGCGTCCGCGCTCACCGTCGCCGGCCACGACGTCCGCGTCTACACCCGTCGTGACTCCCCCGCGCTGCCCGAGGCGGTCGACGCGCCCGACGGCTATCAGGTGTGCCACGTGCCGGCCGGTCCCGCGCGGCGGGTGCCGAAGGCCGACCTGCTGCCGTACACGGGCGAGTTCGGGGGCCGGCTGGCCGACACCTGGCGGCGCGGCGGCTGGACCCCGGACGTGGCGCACGCGCACTTCTGGACGAGCGGGCTGGCCACCGTGCACGCGAGCCGTCGCACCGGCGTGCCGACCGTGTTGACGTACCACTCGCTCGGCACGGTCAAGCGTCGTCACCAGGGCGTGCCGGACACCGGTCCACCGGGGCGCGCCGGTTACGAGCGGGCGCTCGGCCGGGCCGTGGACCGGGTCGTCGTGCAGTGCTCCGACGAGGTCGCCGAACTGGTCCGGATGGGCGTACCCCGGTCCCGGATGGCCCTCGTGCCGTCCGGCGTCAACGAGGCGGTGTTCCGCCCGGACGGCCCGGTCGCGCCCCGCGACCCGGCCCGCCCGCGCATCCTCACCGTCGGGCGGATGGTCGAACGCAAGGGCTTCCTGGACGTGGTCCGGGCGCTACCAGCGGTGCCGGACGCGGAGTGCGTGGTGGTCGGCGGCCCGCCGGCCCACCTGCTGCCCGCCGACACGTTCGCCCGCCGGCTGTCCGCGCTCGCCGACTCGTGCGGCGTGGCCGACCGGGTACGGCTGCTCGGCGGCGTGCCGCGCGAGGAGATGGCCGCCTGGTACCGGTCGGCGGACGTGCTCGTGGCCGCACCCTGGTACGAGCCGTTCGGGCTCACCCCGCTGGAGGGCATGGCCTGCGGTGTGCCGGTGATCGGCACGAACGTGGGCGGCATCGCCGACAGCGTGGTGGACGGGCTCACCGGCGACCTGGTGCCGCCGCGTGACCCCCGCGCGCTGGGCACCGCGCTGCGGCGGCTGCTCGGCGACAACGTGCGCCGGTTCGCGTACGCCACCGCCGCGCTCGACCGCGTCCGCAGCCGGTACTCCTGGAGGCGCTGCGCGGAGCAGCTCGTCGCCGTCTACGGCGCGCTGACGACCGCGGCGCGGCCCGCACCGGCGGTGGCGTGAGGCGACCCCTTGCTACCCACCGGTAGGGTTCGGGCCGTACCCTGATCCGGGTGAGCGGGGACTACATCCAGGAGTTCGTGGACGTCGACGGCGCGCGCATCGGCGTGCAGGTCTACCCGGAGCCGGCCGGTCCGCCCGGCGCGCCGGTGGTGCTGATCTGGCCCGCGATGGGTGTGCGCGCCCGCTACTACCGGCCGTTCGCCGCCGCGCTGCGCGAGGCCGGGCTCGCGGTGATCGTGGCCGACCTGCGCGGCACCGGCGAGAGCACCCCCGCGCCGTCGCGCGCCTGCCGGTACGGCTACCAGGAGATGGCCGCCGACGTCGGCGCCGTGCTCGACGCGCTCAAGCCCCGGCTGGACGGCCGCACCCGGCTGCTGCTCGGGCACTCCCTGGGCGGTCAGGTGGCGGTGCTGCACCAGGCGCTGGACGACGACGACCGGGTGGACGGGCTGGCCCTGGTGGCGGTGGGGCTGCCGTGGTGGCGGACGTACCCGGGTCTGCGCGGGTGGGGCGTGCTGCCGTACACCCAGGGGATCGCCGCGACGGCGCGGCTGCTCGGCGTCTGGCCCGGCTGGGGTTTCGGCGGCCGGCAGGCCGCCGGCGTGATCCGGGACTGGGCGCACACCGCCCGCACCGGCCGGTTCCCGGCGCTGGACGGGGTGGACACGGAGGCCGCCGTGCGGCGGATCCGCACGCCGGTGCTCGCGGTCAGCGTCGACGACGACCAGTACACGCCGCACGAGACGCTCGACCACCTCTGCGGGAAGCTGGCCGGCGCGCCGGTGACGCGGCACCGCTACACGGTCGCCGAGGCGGGCGCGCCGCTCGACCACTTCACCTGGGTACGCGCGTCGGCGCCGCTGGCCGCCCGGATCGCCGCGTTCGCGGGCACGCTCCCCCGCCGCTGAGCCGAGCCGGCACGCTCCCCGCCGGTGAGCCACGCCCGGGCGTGAGTCGCCCGATCGTGGGTATGCCGCACCGCCCGAACACGGCGGAGGGGGATCTGATGTCAGAACGGCACACCACGCTGCGCTCGATGCACGACCTGGGCCTGGCGGCCTGGTTCGGCGGTTCCCTGATGGGGGCGCTGGGCGTGAACGGCGCGGCGGCGCGGATCAACGACACGACCGAACGGCTGCCGGTGGCCTCGGCCGGGTGGGCGCGGTGGACGCCGGTCAACGCGGCGGCGATCGGGGCGCACCTTGCCGGCGCGGTCGGTGAGCTGGTCACCGAGAGCCCGCGGATGGCCCGCCAGGCGGGCGTGGGGAAGATGAGCGCGGTGAAGACCGCGCTGACGGTCGGCGCGCTGGCGGTGACCGGTTACAGCCGGTTGGTCGGCAGGCGGCTGGAGCGGGCCGGCGGACCGCCGGTCGAGGGGACCACCGAGCCGAACCACCACACCCCGGCGAACGTCGGCGCCAGCCAGCGGCAGATGAAGCTGCTCCAGTGGGCGGTGCCGGCGATGACCGGCGCGCTGGTAGTGGTGTCGGCGTACATGGGTGAGCAGCAGAAGCCGGGGCAGGTGTTCCGGGGCATGCTGGACCGCGCGGGCGGGCTGATGGCCGCGCCGAAGAACATCGGCAAGGTCGCCGCCGTGGGCGCGGCCGGCCGTCACCTGGTCGGGGCGACCCGCTGACCACCGCGCGGCCGACGACCCACATCGGGGTGGGTCGCCGGCCGCGCGGTGCACCGGGACCGGACCGGCCACGCCGGTGGCCAGCAGCCAAGGTGAGGTGACCATGACCAGCAGGGACCGCCCGGGTACGGGCGACGGGCGCGGGCCGGAGTCGGCCGCGCCGTGGGGCAGCACCGGCGGCTTCGACGCCGACCCGCCGTGGGGCGCGGGCGACGACGACCCGATGGACGAGGGCAGCGAGGAGACGGCGGTGCCCGAGGGACGGCTCGGTGAACGCCGGGCGGCCGGCGCAGGACCGGGCGGCCCGAAGACGGGCCGGCACGGGTTCGGGACCGTCGAACCCACCCGGACGCCGGAGGCCGGGCCGGGCGCGCCGCCGGACCCGGCCCCGTCGGCGCGGACGTTCCCGGACGACCGCGCGGACGGCGACCTCGGCGACAACGCGCTGGAGGAGGCGACCGGGATGCGTCCGGAGACGCGTCAGTGAGAGCTCAGGAGCCGGTGCCGTCCTCGTCCGGGCTGCCGAGCGCGGACGGCTCGTTGTCCGGCACCGGTGACTCGGCCACCGGGTGCCCGGTGTCGTCGACCAGGCTCGGCGCCATGCTGCCGCCGTGCGCCTCCTCGGCCTCCCGGGTCGCCCGCGGGTCCCGCTCGTCCTCGTCGCGCCGCTGCTCCACCGATCCCCCTTCGCGGTCGTCCACGAACCCGGCGGTACCCGGGAGGAAGCCGGGAAAACCTCAGGCGCGCGCGGCGGCCGGGGCGACGCCGAGCAGGTCGGCCAGGCTCGCGGCGTCGCGCTGGGCCTGGTCGCCGCAGCAGTTGTTCATCAGCACGTGCAGTTCGGCGCACTGGTCGGCCAGCTCGCGCAGCAGCACCGACCAGTGCCGCAGCTCCCGCTCGCCGTAGGCGTAGCGGAACCGCTCCTGCTTGTCGCCGCTCTCCCAGGCCGTGCTGTGCCCGTGGAACCGGATCACGGCCAGATCGGTGGTGGCGACCAGGACCGGCGGCACCGAGGAGACGTGCCCCTGCGGCATGTCCACGCAGGCGTACCCGAGGTCGTGCTCGCGCAGGAACGTCACCGTCTCGGCCATCGCGTCCCCGTCGAACCAGGAGGAGTGCCGCAGCTCGACGGTGACCGGCCAGGGGCGGCAGCGGCGTGCCGCGTCCAGGATCCGCCGCCGGGCCGCGTCGCCGCGGGCCAGCCACGGCGGGAACTGCAACAGCACGGCGCCGAGCCGGTCGGCCGCCGCGAGCGGCGCCAGCGCCGCGTGGAACCGGACCCACAACTCGTCGTACGCCCCGGCGGGCAGGTCGCGCCAGCGGATCCGGTTCGGGCCGCCGGCCGGGCGCAGATCCTTCGGCAGCGCGTCGATCGGGGTGTGGTGGCCGGTGAACAGGCGGAACGCCTTGACGTCGAAGGTGAATCCGTCCGGCGTCGCGGCCGCCCAGCCCGCCGTCGTCTCCGGCGCTGGCACCGCGTAGTACGACGTGTCCACCTCGACCAGTCCGAAGCGCTCGGCGTAGAAACCCAGCCGGCCGGCGGGCGTGTTGACGCCGCGCGGATACCACCCGGAGCGGACCAGCATCTGGTCGGCCCAGGAGGACGTGCCCACCTTGATGACACCCATGTAATTCAGTTCACCGCGACCGCCGGACATCGGCAACCGGAGATGCCGTGCGGGCCGTGACCGGCACCGGGGTGACCGGCCTCACCGGCGTTCCGCCGCGCCGAAGTGTGACGCGGGGCCGGGTGGCGGCGCTGAGGGTCACGAGATGGACGCATCCGGCCTGGACCAGGAAACCGTCGAGCGGCTGCTCGCCGGCCGCCCCGGCGACACGCCGTCCGCTCCGCCGGGGCTGGTGGCTGTACTGGCCGCGGTCCGGACCGCGCCCGGCACGGGCGAACTCGACGGGGAGGCGGCAGCCGTCGCGGGGTTCCGGGAGGCCCGGCGGGCACGCCGTCGCCGCCGCGTCCGCTTCGGCGTCCGGGTGGCCGTGTCCGCGCTCGCCGCGTCCCTCACCGGCGGCGTCGCGCTCGCCGCGACCGGGAACCTGCCGCACGTCGCGCGCCCGGCGGCGACGCCGGTCGGCGCCGCGCCGCCCGTGCCGTCGGCCCGCCCCGCCCTGCCGGCCCTCTCACCGGCTACCCGGGCGGCGCAGCAGTCCGCGCCGCCCGGACTCTGCGTCGCGTACCGGGCCCTCGCCGAAGCGGACCGGAGGCGCGCTCTGGCCACCCCCGCGTTCAGCGACCTCGTCGCCGCGGCCGGGGGCCACGAGCGCGTGCCGGACTACTGCGCCGCGCTGCTGGGCGACGACGACCCGCCGGGGAAGGCCGACGGCGGGCGGGGCGGCGGCAGATCCGCTCATCCGGTCCAGCCGTCGGTCGGGCCGCCGGGGGCGGACGTCCTCCCGCCGGGGCAGGCGAAGCGGCCCGATGGCACCCCGCCCGGGCGGCGTACCGGCTGACGACCGGCTGGTAACTTGTGCCTCCGTGACCCCCCGGCGTCGCCGACCGGCGATCCTTCTCCGCCTCGCAGTGGTGCTCGCCGTGCTGGCCGGCATCGTGCTCACCGCGCTCGGCCCGGCCACGCTGACCGGCCTGCTGCCGTACTTCACCATCCAGAGCAACGTGGCTGTCGGCGTCCTCGCCGGCTACGCCGCCTGGTGCGCGCTGCGCGGCCGGCCGGAGCCGCCGAGCGTCCTCAAGGGAGCGGTGACCCTCTACATCACCATCACCGGCACGGTCTACCACCTGGTGCTGGCCAACCCGGCCAGCCCGTTCGCCATGGCGCAGCCGGACCGGCAACCGGGCGAGTGGTGGGGCAACCAGTTCCTGCACACGGTGGTGCCGCTGCTGGCGATCGCCGACTGGGCGCTGTTCGACAGACGTGGCCGGTTGCGCCCGCGCTACGCCGCCTGGTGGCTGGCGTTCCCGCTGGCGTATCTCGGGTTCGCGCTGGTACGCGGTCTGGTGGTGGACCGTTACCCGTACCCGTTCCTGGACGCGGGCCAACTCGGCTACGACGGCGTGACGGTGAGCGCGATCGGGTTCGCCCTCGCGTTCTGGCTGCTGGGACTGCTGTTCGTGGGCGTGGACCGGCTGCTCGCCCGGGCCGGGACGGCGCAGTCCCCGCCGTCCGCGCCCGCGTCGGCCGACCCGCCGGCGCCGGTCCGGCCCGCCTCGCGGGAACCCACCGGCTCGGGCTGACGGACGCCGGGCGGGTCAAGCGGCCCGCCGGGCGTCCACGCCCGCCCGCAGCCGCCGGCTCGTGCCGCGCTCCCGGCCGTACGCGTCGGCCCGTCCCCACCGGCCCGGCACGTCGAGCAGCTCGATCCGCCCGTACCCGGCCGGGACCGCCGGGTTCACCAGCAGGTTGTCTCCGCAGGGGCGCAGCCCCAGCATGGTCGAGAGCAACATCAGCAGGCCGCTCGCGGCCCACGACTGCGGCCGCCCGGCATCCGGCATCTGCACCGGGTATTTGGTGACCCCGCGGGGGTAGCCGGCGAAGGCCTCCGGGATCGAGCCGCCGAGCGTCTCCGCCGCCGCGAACACGCCGGCCGCGATGTCGCCCGCCTCCGCCTCGTAGCCGTACCGCCGCAGGCCCGCCGCGACGATCGCGTTGTCCCACGGCCAGACCGCGCCGAGATGCGCGCCCACCGGGTTGTACGGCAACTGCCCCTCGGCGTAGGTGCGGATGCCCCAGCCGGAGTACAGGTCCGGCCCGCACAGGTGCCCGGCCAGCGAGTCGGCGCGTTCCGGCTCGACGATGCCGCTCCACAGCAGGTGGCCGAGATGCGAGGTGAGCGCGTCGACGGGCTCGCCGTCCGGGGTGAGGGCCAGCGCGTAGTAGCCCCGGTGCGGCAGCCAGAAGTCGCGATCGAACCGTTCCCGCAGCCGCGCCGCGTCGGCCTCCAGGCGCTCGGCGTAGCCCGGGTCGCCCCAGAACTCCCGCGCCAGCCGGGCGCCGCGGATCCGCGCGTCGTACGCGTACCCCTGAAGCTCACAGGTGGCGCGCGGGTACGGCGGCACGACGCCGTGCCGGTCGACCACCGAGTCCGGGGAGTTGCGCCAGGTCTGGTTGGCCACTCCGCTCGCCGTGTTACGCGGGTGGTAACGCAGGTAGCCGTCGCCGCACAGGTCGCCGTAGCGGGTCAGCCAGTCCAGCGCCATCCGGGCCGGATGACGTAGCTCGTGGATCAGGTCGACGTCACCGGTCCAGCGCTCGTACTCGTCGAGCAGGATCACGAACAGCGGCGTGGTGTCGGCCGCGCCGTAGTAGAGCGCGGTGGGCTGCTCGTCGAACGCGGCCGCCTCGCCGTACCGCAGCTCGGCGAGGATCTTGCCGGGCTCCTCCTCGCGCAGGTCGTCGAGCCGGCCGCCCTGCAGCATCGCCAGCATGTGCAGCGTGGCCGGGGTCAGCTCGGGCGTGAACGGGAGCGTCTGGAGGCAGGTGATCAGCGCGTCCCGCCCGTACAGCGTCATCGCCCAGGGCAGCCCGCCGACCGGCACCCGGTCGACGTACGCCAGCGGCGTGTACCGCAGCGCGGCCAGGTCGTTCAGCGCCTGCCGGTAGGCGGCGGTCAGCGCCGGGCGGTCGGAGACCAGTTGCGGGGCCTGGTCGAGCCACCGCCGCAGGTCGTCGCGCATGTCCTGCCGGACCTGCTGCCGGTGGGAGTCGATGCTCGCCCGCAGGTCCCGCCCCCGGGCCCCCTTGATGATCATCTCGACGTGCAGGTCGACGTGCCACGCGCCCTGCGGCTCGACGCGGATCCGGAAGGTCATCCCGCTCCGGTCCACCTGCGCCGGGGCCGAGCTGGAGACGCACGTCCCCCGGGAGAACCGCCCGCGCTCGTACCGGATCCACAACCGCTGCCCGGCCGGATCGGGGACGATCGTCGGCCGGCGCGGGCCGGGACGCAGGATCTCCGACGTGTCGGCGAAGTCGCTGCCCATCTCCAGCCGCACCGTGTACTCGGCGGGCTCGGGTGAGTGGTTGAGCACCGTGATGCTCTCGTGGTACGCCTCGTCGATGAGGCGGTGCCGGATCACCGACACGTCGGCGTCCACATAGTGGCTGGCTGCGCCGGGCACCAGCACGAAACGGGTCTCGAAGTAGGTCAGGTCGTCGCGGGACAACGCGTTCAGCCGCTCGCCGTCGACGGTGAGCACCCAGTGGCTCAGGAACCGGGTGTCGAAGGAGAAGAGACCGATCGGCGCGCTGGGGTCGATCTCCATGTCGCCCTGCGCGTCACTGACCGCGAAGGCGTTTCCGGCGAGGACGTGGACCAGCTCCTGCTTCATCGGGCCACCGCCTGCCCGGCCGCCTCCCGGGGATGCCGGGCGTCCGGGTGCCCGGGGAAGATCCGGCGCAGCGCCATCAGCAGCTTGAGGTCGCCCTCGACGGCGATGTCGTTGCGCAGCAGCGCGGCGGCCGGATGCAGGAGGCCCGCCGCCATCCGGTCGAACACCTCCCGGTCCGCGCGGACCACCAGGTCGGCGTCCGCGGAGAGCCGGTCCACCCGGACGTCCTGACGGTCGACGGTCAGGTACCAGTGCTCGGTGCGGCCGTCGTCGTGCAGGTCCAGGCGAATGGTGCCGCAGGTGGTCTCGGGCAGGTCGGGGTTCCGGCCGGCGGCGGCCCGGGTCAGGTGTTCCGCGGCCGAGACGCTCATCGGGCCTCCTCGTCGGTCGTCGCGGCCACCCGCCTGACGGCGCCGGCCGTGCCGCGAGGATCCCCGCGCCCCGGGTGAGGCGAACTCACCCGGTCCGGGTGAGCCGCGGCGGTGACCCGGCAGCGGCCGGACGGGCCCGCTGGGACGGGGCCGGGCGGCGCTCAGCCCAGGATGAGCCCGCGCACGTAGGCGGCCTGGCCGACGTGCTGGAAGTCGTCGTCGAGCACGCTCACCAGCCGCACCCCGAGCGTCACCGGCGGATCCCAGTTCTCGTCCACCACCCGGTCCAGGTCGGCCGGGCGCAGCCCGCGCAGGTAGTCCAGGCTCCGGTCCACCACCGCCCGGTGGTAGTCCAGCAGCACGCCACCGTTCTCCGGGCGTACCGCGGCGATCTGCTCCGGGCCGTGCCCGAAGCCGGTGTCGGCGCGGTCGGGCCGCAGACCGCACCGCGCCGCCCAGTCGCCGCCGGCCCAGAGCTGCGGCTCGCCCATCACGTCGGCGACGTGGTCGTCCTGGATCCGGGTCAGGTGCCAGACCAGCCAGCCGACCGGGTTCGCCCCGTCGGCCGGCGCCCGCCGCAGCTGGGCCGCGTCGAGCCCGTCGAGCGCCCCGGCGACCAGATCGGGCAACCGCCCGTACGCCTCGATCAGCACATCCGTCGCGTCCACGCGCACCTCACTCCCCTGCCGTCTCGTGCGTCTTCCCGGGCAGTACCGCCCAGCGTGCCCGGCAAACCTCGTCGCGGGACCCGACATCTACTGTGATCGGGTGGTCGCGGCGCTGGAGCTGTATCTCGACACCGACGCCACCCGGCGGATCCGGGTGCTGTGGGACCTGCTCGAGTCCGACGGGGTGCCGAGCCTGCGGTCACTGCTGGCGCAGCGGCACCGCCCGCACGTCTCGCTCGCGGTGGCGCCCCGCCTGGACCCGCACCGCGTCGCCGAGGCACTCGCCGGAACCGTGGTGGCCGCGCCGCTGCGGCTGGAGTTCCAGCACGCCGGGCAGTTCGTCGGCCGGGTGCTCTGGCTCGGTCTCGCGCCGACGCCCGAGCTGCTGGCGCACCACGCCGAGGTGCACGACCGGCTGGCCCGGGCCGGTGTCGAGGTGGTGGAGCACTACCGGCCGGGACGCTGGGTGCCGCACTGCACGCTGTCCATGCGGGTGCCGAACCCGCTGATGGGGGCGGCGGTGCGACGGTGCCTGGAGGTGCTGCCGCTGACCGCGACGGTGGTCGGCGCGGCGGTGGCCGACCACGCCCGAGACATCTCCCACCCCCTCCCCTGACGCACTCTCCCACCAAGATCCACACCATCTCGGCGAGCTGGCCGCATCAGACCACCTCCGATGCAGCCACTTCCCCGAACCGGTGTCGATCTTGGGCGGGTCACTGCGGGGTGAGGTCGAGGAGGAACGTCGGGTGGTCCGGCTGTGGACACGGGTCGCCCCGATGACCGAGCCGCTCGCAGGCGCTGTGGCCGATGCTGCGGGACATGGGCGTCGGCGACTCACCGCCGCAGGTCCCCGACGCGCACCGCACCGTACGCCTGCACGCCGGTACGGCGTTCCGGACCGGCGACGTGACGGGGTGGGCCGTTCCTTTTTCACGGCGGTGCGCCGCCGGGCCGGCGGCCGGGCGGTTCTGCAGGCCGGTACGCGCGTTCCCCGCACGGTGCCCGACATTGGTTCAGGATGCGGGCGCGACAGCGTGGCGGGACCGGGTTTCGCGCCATCTGCGGCTGCCCTGACGATCGCGGCAAAACCGACGCAAGCTGGTAAAAGCGCAGGTCAGAGCCATTCTGGCCACCCGAGGACGTGCGGCTGGAGCGGCAGCGAAACACGTCGAAGGAGAGCCTCATGGCCGCACCCGTCGTCCGTTCCGTCACCCCCGACCAGACCGTCCTGCTGCCCGGGCAGTCGACCACCGTACGGGTCGACGCCTACCACCCCGACTCGCGGCTGCTGACGCTCGCCGGCCGGGTCAGCGACCCCACCGGCGTCACCTGGGACAGCCCGGTCCGGGTGGATCTGAGCGTGCCACTGACCGTCCAGCTCGCCAGCGCCTCGCCGGGGGTGACGGTCACACCCAGCAGCGCCGAACCGGGCCGCTTCACAGTCACCGTGCTGGCCGGCCGGGGCACGGTGACGCTGACCGCGACGGCGCGTGACGGCGCCGGCCGCACCGGCACGGGCACCACCACGCTGACCGTGCCGCTGCTGGTCGGGATGAGCGCCGAGAAGGGCGCGCGGACCCAGCGGGCGGTGGCCGACTACCCGGGCATCCGTTACATGCGCGACTTCGGCACTGACGGTCCGGACGCGGACACGCTGCCGGAGCTGCCCGCGCTCAACGCCGGCAAGTTCGCCGACGCGCCGTCGGCCGTCATGCACGTCAGCTGGAAGGACGACGTCGAGCAGTTGGCGAGCTGGCTCGACGGCGTGAGCCGCCCGATCTACCTGACCTGGTACCACGAGCCGATGGGCGACGTGGCGCCGGCGACGTACCGGGCGACGGCGAGCCGGGTGACCCAGATCGTGGCCGCGCACCGCAACCGGCGGTGGGTGCTCGGGCACGGCCCGATCGTGACCCGCTACTGGCTGGACGAGGGACGCGGCAACCCGACCGACTGGGGTTATCCGGGCATGACCCACTACGGCGTGGACTGCTACTCGCGGGACACGGCCGCGTACTGGCCCGCCTCGCGGATGTTCGGGGTGGCCTTCGGCAAGGTGCGCGCCGCGTACCCGGGCATCCGGCTGCTGGTCCCCGAGTACGGGCTGACCCGCGTCGCCACCGACACCACCGGCGCGGGCCGGGCGCGCACGATCCGGGACCACGTCACCTGGCTGCGCCAGCAGAACGACGTGGACGCGATCGCGTACTGGAACAACTGGGCCGAGTTCGAGCTGGGCGACCCGCCGCCGGAGGCCACGGCCTGGCGCGATCTCCAGGTGGGCCCGGCATAGACTGGGCCGATGAGGCGGAGTCGGTGACCAGCGGGAGCGTGTCGTACCCGGGCTACACCCATGGCTGCCTCGCCTACGACGACCCGGCGGCGCTGCGCGCGCTGACGGTCGAGCAGGTCAGCGCCGGTCTCGCCGCCGGTGAGCAGGTCTGGGTGGTCTGTCCGGAGGATCGTGCCACTGTCACCGGCTGGCTGGCCTCGGTTCCCGGTCTCGACGCCGCGCGCCGGCGGGACGCGCTACGGCTGGTTCCCGTCGGCGAGGCGTACCGGCACGACGAGATCGTCGACCCCAACCGGCAGGTCGGGGCGTACGTGCGGGCCACCACCGAGGCGCTGACCGCCGGGCACACCGGCCTGCGGGTGCTGGCCGAGGCGACGAGCCTGGTCCGCACCCCGGCCCAGCGGGACGCCTTCGCCCGTTACGAGCACCGCATCGACCACTGGATGCGGCACCGGCCGATGTCGGCGATCTGCGCCTACGACCGCCGGCAGCTCGGCGACGCGGCAATCGCCGAGCTGGCCTGCCTGCACCCGGTGACGAACGCGGACGTGCTGTTCCGGCTGCACGCCGGCGACGGCGACTCGGTGGTGGCGCTGGCCGGCGAGCTGGACCCGACCAACCACCGGGACTTCGCCGCCGCGCTGGAGCGGGCCGACCCGCGGCCGGTGGCGGGCCGGGTCGTGTTCGACGCCGCCGAGCTGCGTTTCGTGGATCACCGCAGCCTGCTGCACCTGCGTGACCACGCCCGCCGCTACGACGCCGTCGCGGTGCTGCGCACCCCGCACCGGACCCCGGCCCGGCTGGTCGAGCTGCTCGGCCTGACCGGGGTACGGGTGGAGGTGCTCGGATGAGGAGCGGCGCGGCCTCCGGTCACGTGGGCTACTTCCACGAGGCGTTCGTCTACGACTCCGACGAGGAGCTGCTGGCGGTGGCGCTGCCGTTCCTGCTGGACGGGGTCGCGGCCGGCGAGCCGACGGCGGTGAATCTGGACGAGCGCAACGCGGAGCTGGTGCGCCGGGCGCTGCCCACCGGCGCCGAGGTCACGTTCCTGCCGGTCGGGGACCTCTACGCCCGGCCCAGCGTCGCGCTGCGCTCCTACCGGGAACTGCTCGCGTCTTACGTGGCGGCGGGCGCGGCGCAGATCCGGATGGTCGGCCAGCTGCCGCCGGTGCTGCTCGGCTCGACCTGGGACTGGTGGGCCCGCTACGAGTCGGCCATCAACCACGTCTACGACGACTTCCCGCTCTGGGGCATCTGCGCCTACGACCGCCGCAGCACCCCGTCGCACGTGCTGGCGGACGTGGCGCGTACCCACCCCCGGGTGGCGCGGCCGGACGGCGGGCACGAGACGGCCGATCTCTACACCGACCCGATGAGCTACCTGACCGAGCCCCGCCCGGTGCCGCTGGACCCGGTGCAGCGGACGACGCCGCTGGTCGAGCTGATCGACCCGACGCCGGCCCGGGCCCGGGCGGAGGTGCGCGCCGCCGACGACGGCCTGCTCGCGCCGGACAGCGCCGACGGGCTGGTCATCGCGGTGAGCGAGGTGGTGAGCAACGCGCTGCGGCACGGCGAGCCGCCGGTGCGGATGCGGCTGTGGCGCGCGCCCGACCGGATCGTGGTCACCGTCCACGACCGGGGCCCCGGGCCGAAGGATCCGTACGCCGGACTGTTGCCGGCCGGTGACGGCTCCGACGGCGGGTTGGGTCTCTGGATCAGCCACCAGAGTTGCGACCACGTGACGCACCACCGCGACGCGGGCGGCTTCACCATCCGTCTGACGGCGGGGAACCCGCACTTCCCGGTCTGACCGCGACGCCGGTCGGCCGGGCAGGGGCGGGGCGGGGCGAGACGCGCGCGCGGACGCGGTACCGTAGCGCCTCATCGTGCCCTGCGGGGCGGTCATCCGCCGGCCTGGCGCTGGCGAACCGACGGAGGATGGCGCATGTCCAACGGCGACGATCCGTTCGCACCCCACGACGACGTGTCCGCGCGCCCGCGCTTCGATCCGGCGCTGCGCGGCTACGACAAACGTCAGGTGGACCGGTACGTCGAGCAGGTCGACGCCGAGGTCAGCGCGCTCACCGCCGCGCGGGACCGGGCGTACGCGCAGGTGCGTGACCTGACCGCGCAGGCGCAGCGGGCGCAGGCCGAGGCGGCCGAGTTGCGCGAGCGTCCGGCGGCGGCGGTGGACCGGGCGTCCTTCCGGGACCTCGGCCCGATGGTCGACCAGATCCTGGACCTGGCCGAGAAGCAGGCCGGGCAGATCACCGACGTGGCCACCCGGCGCGCGGAGGAGTTCCAGGCGCAGGCGGAGAAGCTGCTGGCTGCGGCGCAGGAGCAGGCCGCGCGGGAGCGGCGCGAGCTGGACGAGGAACTGTCCGCGCGCCGGGCCGAGCAGGAGCGGGTGGACGAGGAGCGGCTGGCCGCGGCGCAGGCGGAGCTGGCCGCCGTGCGGGAGCTGGCGGAGAAGCTGCGCGTCGAGGGGCAGGCCGCGCACGACCGGGCCCAGCAGGAGGCGAAGCGGATCACCGAGCAGAGCGCGCAGCAGGTCGAGCAGGCGCGTTCGGCGTCCGAGGCGCTGGTGAAGGCCGCGCGGACGCAGATTCAGCAGGAGGTCCAGGCCAACCGCAGCAAGGCCCAGCAGGAGCTGGCCCAGTGGCAGGCCACGATGGCCAAGGAGCTGGACGAGCGGCGGGCCGCCGCCGAGCAGGAGCTGGCCGACCGGGCCGCCGCCGCGGAGAAGGACATCGCCGCGCTGGTCGCCGAGGCGCAGCAGTACGCCACGGAGGTCCGGGAGCGGGCCGACGAGGAGACGACGGCGCACCAGGAGCAGCTCGCCGGCGTGCAGCGGGAGATCCAGCAGCGGCAGGAGACGCTGACCGGGCTCAAGGCGGAGCTGGAGACGGTCTCCCGGAAGCTGGAGGAGACCCGCCGGGAGATCGGCACGATCGAGCGCAGCGGCGCGGAACTGGAGGAGCGGCTGGTCGGCGTACGCCGGGAGCTGGCCGCCGAGAGCAGGCGGCTCGACGAGGCGCGGCGCGCGGCGGACCTGGCCGAGCAGCACGCCAAGGAGACCCGGGCCCGGGTGCAGCGGGAGGCCAAGCGGGTCGCCGACCTCGCCGCGGCGGCGGTCATGGCGGCGGCTGCGGGCGGCGGGGAGACCGCCGAGTACCCGCAGGTGTCGGCGCGTCCGGCGGTCACCGTCGCGCCCGACGCGGCGCCGCGGACCGGGGACGGGCGGACCGGGGACGGGCGGACCGAGCCGGACGCGGCCGAGCCGGAGCAGCCCGTCGTGGAGCCGTTCGTCGAGCGGCTGGACGGGCCGAGCTTCGACGCGTTCGCGGTCCGCACGCCGGCTCCGCGCGGGGCGCCCGAAGTGGAGACCACGGGTACGGACAACGGCGTGCCGGCTACCGCCTGAGCGATCGGCGCCACCGGTCCGGGCCGGGCCGGTGGCGTCGCATCTTGCCCATCGACCTTGCTCTATGCAAATATTTGGATCGATCTGCTGGTGCATCTCGATCTTTATTCGGGGGTTGACGGGTATGCGGAAGATCTCCTCCATCGGCGCCGCCGTCGTCCTGACCGTCGCCACGGCGGGCGCCGTGGTGACCGGTACGGCCGGACCGGCGAGCGCCGGGTGCAGCCACTCGCACTCCAACGTCGACAGCAAGTTCGGCCAGCTGTTCAACGCCACGAACGTCAACATCCGCACCGGCCCGCACACCACCTGCGCCTCGCTCGGGTACGGGCAGCTCAACCACAACGTCGACTTCCACTGCTTCGCCAGCGGCGACCGGGTCACCGCCAACGGCAAGACCACCTACACGTGGACGTACCTGCGGGACGTCACCACAGGTGTCTCCGGCTGGGTCGCCGACGCGCTGCTGGACAACCTCGGCGGCAACGTCGCCTGCTGAAGACGGGCAGGTAGAGCCGTACGCCACCCACCGGATCCCGGTCGGTGACGGCCACGTCCTGTACGTGGAGGAGGTGGGCCGGCCGGACGGCGTACCCGTGGTGTTCCTGCACGGCGGGCCCGGCGGCGGGCTGGTGCCGGCGGCGCGCCGGTTCTTCGATCCGGAGCGCTACCGGGCCGTGCTGTTCGACCAGCGGGGGGCCGGCCGCAGCACCCCGCACGGCGAGGTGCGCGCCAACACCACCTGGCATCTGGTGGCCGACCTGGAGACGATCCGGCGGCGGCTGGGCATCGGCTCGTGGCTGGTGTTCGGCGGGTCGTGGGGCACCACGCTCGGCCTGGCGTACGCGCAGGCGCACCCGCAGCGGGTCACCGGCCTGGTCCTGCGCGGCGTGCTGCTCCTGCGCCGCGCCGAGCGGGACTGGTTCTACCAGGGCGGACTGCGGCATCTCCAGCCCGAGGAGTGGGAACGGTTCGTCGCACCGGTCCCGCCGGGCGAGCGCGACGACGTGCTGGCCGCGTACCACAGGCGGCTGCACGGCCCGGACGAGGCGCAGGCCCGGGTCTGGGCACGGGCCTGGGGACGCTGGGAGGCGGTCAACTCGTCGCTGCGCCCCGACCCGGAGCTGCTCGCCCACTTCACCGCCGACGAGCACGCGCTGCCGGTGGCCCGGATCCTGTCGCACTACGCCGTGCACGGCGGCTTCCTCGCCGAGGGCCAGCTGATCGACGGCGTGGACCGGATCCGCCACCTGCCCGCGGTGATCGTCAACGGCCGGTACGACCTGTGCTGCCCGCCGGTGTCCGCGTACGACCTGGCCCGCCGGTGGCCGGAGGCGACGTTGCGGATCGTGCCCGGTGCCGGGCACTCCGCGGCCGAGCCGGCGATCGCCCGCGAGGTGCTGCGCGCGCTCGACGAGGTGACCGCGAGGGTCGAGAGCCCGGCCGGCGAGCCTGGTCATGGCGAGCCTGGTCATCCGGAAGCGCCGCTGGCAGGATCGGCCGGGTGACGGGTGGGCTGTACGCGGTCAGCGACCTCCATGTGTCGTACGCGGAGAACCGCGCGGTGGTGGACGGCCTGCGACCGGAGACGGCGGACGACTGGCTGATCGTGGCCGGCGACGTGGGCGAGGTCTTCGCCGACATCGAGCGGACGCTGCGGCTGCTGCGCGACCGGTTCGCGACAGTGGTGTGGGCGCCGGGCAACCACGAGCTGTGGACCCACCCCAACGACCCGGTGACGTTGCGCGGGGTGGCCCGCTACGACGCCCTGGTCGCGATGTGCCGGGAGCTGGGCGTGCTGACCCCGGAGGACGAGTACGCGGTGTGGCGGGGCGACGGCGGCCCGGTCACCGTGGCGCCGCTGTTCGTGCTCTACGACTACTCGTTCCGCGCGCCCGGCACCACCACCAAGGAGGAGTCGCTGCGCGTGGCGTACGACGCCGGTGTGGTGTGCACCGACGAGATGCTGCTGCACCCCGACCCGTACCCGGATCGGGAGTCCTGGTGCGCGGCGCGGCTGGAGGCGACCCGGAGGCGGCTGGAGGCCACCGACCCGGCGCTGCCGACGGTGCTGGTCAGCCACTGGCCGCTGGTGCGCCAGCCCACCGAGGTGCTCTGGTTCCCGGAGTTCGCGCAGTGGTGCGGCACCGACCGGACGGCCGACTGGCACGTGCGGCACCGCGCCGCCGTCGCCGTCTACGGCCACCTGCACATCCCGCGCACCACCCACTACGACGGGGTGCAGTTCGAGGAGGTGTCGCTGGGCTACCCGCGCGAATGGCGGCGTCGCGGCGGCGAGCCGGCGCCAATGAAGCGGATCCTCTGACGTCCTGAACGGCCGCTGGCTGCTCACCGGCGTGACGGTGCCACGCCGGTCCTGACCAGTGATTCCGCGATTGTTCCGGTTTGCCCGCCCTCAGCTGGGGTACGGCCGAAGGGGCCTGGACATTTAGCTGTAGGAGGACAGGTCCTGATGGAATCCAGCAAGCCCGCCCAGATCGTCAAGGGTGTCGTCGAAGCCGCCGTCGAGAAGGTCGGCGACGCGCTGACTCCGGACGTGCCGGGCGCTCCCGGCAGCGCGCCACCACCGCTGGAGGAGCCGACCACGCCGCACGGGCCGCTGCCGCCCAAGGCCGAGCAGGGCGCGCCGGACACCCGGACCCCGACCGGCGCCGAGACCGGCGTACCGAAGATCGCCAAGGGGCAGCAGGGCGCGTACCTCACCACCGCCAACGGCGCCCGGCTGCGCGACACCGACCACTCGCTCAAGGCCGGTCCGCGCGGCCCGGTCCTGCTCCAGGACCACCACCTGCGGGAGAAGATCACCCACTTCGACCACGAGCGGATCCCGGAGCGGGTGGTGCACGCCCGGGGCGCTGGTGTGCACGGCACGTTCGTCGCCAACGGCGCCGCCGAGAAGGTCACCCGCGCCGGTTTCCTCAAGCAGGGGCGCGAGACGCCGGTGTTCGTCCGCTTCTCCACCGTGCTGGGCTCGCGCGGGTCGGCCGACACGGTCCGCGACACCCGCGGCTTCGCCACCAAGTTCTACACCGACGAGGGCACGTTCGACCTGGTCGGCAACAACATGCCGGTGTTCTTCATCCAGGACGCGATCAAGTTCCCGGACGTCATCCACGCCGGCAAGCCGCACCCGGACCGGGAGATCCCGCAGGCGCAGAGCGCGCACGACACGTTCTGGGACTTCGTCTCGCTGCACACCGAGGCGCAGCACCACACCATCTGGAACATGTCCGACCGGGGCATCCCGCGGTCCTACCGGACCATGGAGGGCTTCGGCGTGCACACGTTCCGCCTGGTCGACGAGGCCGGCGCGACGGTGCTGGCCAAGTTCCACTGGAAGCCGAAGCTCGGCGTGCACTCCCTCACCTGGGAAGAGGCCCAGATGATCAGCGGCATGGACCCGGACTTCCACCGCCGCGACCTGTACGACGCCATCGAGGCCGGCGCGTTCCCCGAGTGGGAGCTGGGCATCCAGGTCTTCCCGGACACGCCGGAGGAGACGTTCGCCGGGATCGACCTGCTCGACCCGACGAAGATCGTGCCGGAGGAGCTGGCGCCGGTGCAGGCGATCGGCACCCTCACCCTCAACAAGACGCCGCGCAACTTCTTCGCCGAGACCGAGCAGGTGGCGTTCCACGTCGGACACCTGCCGCCGGGCATCGACGTCACGAACGACCCGCTGATGCAGGGCCGCCTCTTCTCGTACGTGGACACGCAGCTCACCCGCCTGGGCGGGCCGAACTTCACCCAGATCCCGATCAACCGGCCGCACGCCGACGTCAACGACATGCTGCGGGACGGCTTCCACCAGCACGCGGTGCACGCGGGCGTGGCGCCGTACCGGCCGAACTCGCTCGACGGCGGCAACCCGTTCCCGGCCGGCGACCGGGAGCACGCGTTCGTGGACACGCCGGTGACGGTGGCCGAGGCGCCGAAGGTGCGGGCCGCGCCGGCTTCCTTCGACGACCACTACAGCCAGGTACGCCTGTTCTGGCAGAGCATGTCGCCGGTGGAGAAGGAGCACATCATCCGGGCGTACACGTTCGAGCTGGGCAAGTGCTACCACCAGGCGATCAAGGAGCGGCAGCTCCAGTGCCTGGCCAACGTCGACCCGGTGCTGTGCGAGCAGGTCGCGACCGGTCTGGGCCTGCCGGTGCCGCAGCCCACCGTGCCGCTCGCCGAGGTGCAGCCCAGCCCGGCGCTGTCCCAGGTGGGCCGGGAGTGGCCGGCCGACGGCCGGATGGTCGGCATCGTGGTCGACGCCCAGGCCGACCTGGGCGACGTGCACGACGTACGCCGGGAGGTGTTCGCCGCCGGCATGGTGCCGCTGCTGATCGCCGCGCACGGCGGCACCGTCGACGGGCTGCCGGTGCAGCGCACGTTCGCCACCGGCCGCTCGGTCGAGTTCGACGCGGTGCTGCTGGCCGGCGCACCGGCCCCGGCGCCGGACGCGCTGCCGGCCCGCGACGCCAAGGCCGGCGCGGCGGGCTCGGCCACCGTCGACCCGCGGGTGCTGCTGCTGGTCGAGGAGGCGTGGCGGCACGCCAAGGTGATCGGCGCCTGGGGCGCGGGCGCCGAGGTGCTGAACCAGGCCGGTGTCACCGGCACGCCGGGCGTGGTCACCGGTGGCTCCGGCGCCGAGGTGCTCGCCGAGGTGCAGCGGCTGATGGCGGCGCACCGGGTCTGGGAGAGGTTCCCGGCCTCGGTCGCCTGACCTCGAAGTCGCGCGTGGGGCGGTCCCGGACGGGGCCGCCCCACACTGTGCGTACGGCCCGCCCGGCGGGGACCGGCCTCACCAGCGGTTGCGGGCCTCCTCGGCCCAGCCGACCAGGCCGTCCAGATCCACGCGCCCGCCGTCGTCGGTCGCGGCCCAACCGGTGAAGTGGCCGAAGCACTGGTGCGTCTCCCCGGCCAGCACGACCAGGTTGGTACGCGCCACCCGCTCGTGGAACGGGTGGAACGTGACGTCCACCCGGTCGCCGGTGATCCGCCACGGCCGCAGCCAGTCGGCGCGGTCGTACTCCCAGGTCAGGTCCGCGCCGATCTTGTGCAGCCGCCCGTCGACGAAGACCGCGTTCTCGGTCGAGCCGGTGCCGTCGGTCCACTTGCCGCCGAGCTGGATCGACCGGCCCGGACCGCTGCCGGCCGCCCAGTTCCACCGCACCGCGTACCGCCACTTGCCCCGGCCGTGGTCGAGCGCCGCGTACGACCCCTCCCCCACCGGGTACGCCGTGCCGTCCACGGTGATCGTGCCGTGCACCGGACGGCCGATGTCCTTGACCGTGTACTGGAACCGGCGGGTGCTCCACGGCACCACCACGCCGAGCGACTCGTGGCCGGGCGGCAACGGCACGGTCAGGTCCACCTCGACGCCGGGCGCGGAGGCCCGCAGCGTACTGCCGTCGGGGCCCTGGTCCACGGCGATGGTGAGGTTCCCGCCGCGGGCCCGGACCGGGCCGTCGCCGCTGACCGGCGGCAGCACGGTGCCCCGGGCGAACGGCACCACCGCCTCCGCCGTCGTCTCCCGGCCGGTGCTCCGGTCGAGCAGGTAGAGGCTCTGCACCCCGGCGTAGTCGAGCGACGACGCGACCAGGCCGAGGATGTGCGTCGGCGTGACCACGCCCCAGTGCTCCCACCGCTTGGCCCGGCCCCAGCCGCGCAGGTTCGCCCGGTGCAGCGGCCGGCGGCTCCAGCCGACCGCGTCCGGGTTCAGCCGCCCGTCCGGCCGGCACAGGTCTACCGGCTCGGTGATCTCCCGCTCATGCGTCATCGCCGCAGGCTACCGGCGGCGACGCGGGCCCGGCGGGCGGCCTCGTCAGCCGTCCCGCCGGGCAGTCACGTCAGCGGCCCTGCTTGGCGCGGCAGATCTCCACCGGCACCGCCGGGGCGCCGTCGACCGGCGCCGGGTCCTCCGGGGTGGGCGCGATGCCGCCGGCCGAGATCCGGTCCAGCGTGGCCAGCCCGGCCGCGTCGACCTGACCGAACACCGTGTAGTTGGGGCGCAGCGCCGAGTCGGCCTGGACCAGGAAGAACTGGCTGCCGTTGGTGTCCGGGCCGGCGTTGGCCATGGCCAGCGTGCCGCGCGCGTACAGGCGGCGTACGCCGGTCGGGTCGGTCGGCGCGGGCGGCAGGTCGGTGGGCAGCTCGTCGCGGTAGCGGTAGCCCGGGCCACCCTCGCCGGTACCGGACGGGTCGCCGCACTGGAGGACCGTGAGCGTCGGGTACGCGGTGAGCCGGTGGCAGGGCGTCCGGTCGTAGAAGCGCTTGCGGACCAGGTGCAGGAAGCTCTGCACCGTGCACGGCGCCTGCTCGCGGTCCAGCGTCAGCCCGATCGGCCCCTGGTTGGTGCGCAGCGTGACCCGCACGGTGCCCCGGTCCGGCGTGCGGCGCGGGTCCGGCGGCAGCGGCACCGGCCGGGCGGCCGGCTCGTCCGGCGTGGGCGTGTACGCGCACGGCCCCTTCGTCGGCGCCGGGTCGGCGGCGGGCGCCGCGGTCGCGGCGACATCAGCGGCGGCGACGATCGTCGCGGCGGCCACGCTCACCCCGGCGAGGCGGGCCAGCAGGGGTAATGCGGCGTGCGTTCGGGTTTCGCTCGACACGGTGGTCCTCCCTGGACTCGTGGTACCAGAACGACCGGAGTCTATGGATCGGGTGGGGTGATGTCGACGCGCACGCCTCACGGGTCGCCGGGAAAGTCGGTTGCCCGCCCGCGCCACCTCCGCGAGGCTGAGCGGCATGACGTTCTGACGGATCACACCCCGCCCGCAGGCCCCTCCTCGCCGCCTGCCGTTCCCCGGCCTCTCTCTTTCCGCAGAAACGAGCGTCTGTGTCCGCGTACCCCTCCGGGCGGGCCGTCGTGCCCGCCACCGTCTCCGTCTTCTCCTCCCCCGGCAGCTGGATCGAGTCCGCCGCGCTCGACCAGTGCCGTCAGGTCGCCGCCCTGGACGGCATGGCGCACGTCGCCGCCATGCCCGACCTGCACCCCGGCAAGGGCGCGCCGATCGGCGCGGCGATGTCCTCCACGGTGCTGTATCCGTTCCTGGTCGGCTCCGACATCGGGTGCGGCATCGCGGTGTTCCCGATCGCGCTGCGCCGGGTCGTACCGGAACGGCTCGCGGCCCGGTTCCCCGACCTGGACCGGGCGCTCGACCCGGACGCCGACGACCCGGCGTGGTCGGTGCTGGACGGCGACATCCCGGCCGGGCACCTCGACGGGCTCGGCACCGTCGGGCGCGGCAACCACTTCGTCGAGCTGGCCCGCGTCGGGCCGATCCTCGCGGCGGAGCACGCCACGCGGCTCGGGCTGGACCCCGGTGACCTGGTGCTCGTGGTGCACTCCGGCTCGCGCGGGCTGGGCGAACGGATCCTGCGCGAGCACACCGAGACGCACGGCGCCGGTCCCGCGCCCGACCCGGACGCCTACCTGGCCCGGCACGACGCGGCCGTGCGGTGGGGGTCGCTCAACCGGCGGCTGCTGGCCGCGCGGGTCGCGTACGCGCTCGGCGCCGAACCCACCGAGCCGGTCGTCGACCAGTGCCACAACCTGGTCGAGATCCGCGACGGGCGCTACCTGCACCGCAAGGGCGCGGCGCCGGGCGACGGGCGGGACGTGCTGATCGCCGGCACCCGTGGCACGCCCTCCTATCTGGTGGCCGCGCACGCCGGGCCGGACGCCGGCTACTCGGTGGCGCACGGCGCCGGGCGCAAGATGTCGCGCGCCGACGCGCTGCGCCGGGGCCGGGCCAAGCACACCGTCGAGGAACTGCGGCGTACGCCGGTCGGCTCGATAGTGGTGTGCGGCGACCGGCAGTTGCTGTTCGAGGAGGCGCCCACCGCGTACAAGCGCATCGAGCAGGTCGTCGGCGACCTGGTGACGCACGACCTCGCCACCCCGGTCACCACCACGGTTCCGCTCGTCACCTACAAGACGCCGGACGTGGGCCGCAAGGGCCGCCGGTGACCGAGCTGCTGCTGTCCGCCGGGCGCGGACCCGCCGAGTGCGCGTGGGCGCTGGCCCGGCTGCTGTCCCGCCTGGAGGCCGAGGCGGCCCGGCGGGGCCTGCGTACCGCGCGGGTCGAGACGGTGCCCGGCGACCGGGCCGGCACCTACCGGTCGGTGCTGGTCCGGATCAGCGGCGCCGGGGCCGAGGCGTTCGCGGCCGGGTGGACCGGCACGCTCTGCTGGCAGGCGCCCAGCCCGTACCGGACCGGCCACGGGCGCAAGAACTGGTACGTCACCGCGCGCCCGTGCCGGACCGACGTTGTGGTCACGCCGTTCCACGAGGCGGACGTCGAGTTCGTGCCGTGCCGCACCGGCGGGCCGGGCGGCCAGCACCGCAACAAGGCCAGCACCGCCGTCCGGGCCACGCACCGCCCGTCCGGCCGGACCGTGGTGGTGGACACCGAACGGCACCTGCACCTCAACCGCCGGATCGCGGTCGAGCTGCTGCGACAGCGGATCGCCGCCGACGACGACGCGGCCCGGCGCGCGGGCGTCGACGCCCGCTGGCGGATCCACGACGACCTCGTGCGCGGCGACCCGGTACGGGTGGAGCGGCCCTGACGCGGCCCGATCCGACGTCGCTGACCGGCCCGGCTACCGTGGTCGCGGCGACCGGGCGGCCCCGGCCCGCCGCGGCGCGAGCGCGAGGAGGACGGATGCGACGGAGAAGGACCGGTCTGACGGCGGCGCTGGCGACAGGGGTTCTCTCGCTCGCCGCCTGCGGCGGGGATGCCGGCACCGATCCCGAGACCTACCTCCGCGACGCGATGCGCGAGGCCGTGTCCGTCAAGCAGGAGACCGGGCAGTTCCCCCGGGGCGTGAGCGACCTGTCGGTCGGGGACTACGACGGCGTCGGCGTCGTCACGTTCGTCACCGACAACGACGCGTCGGCGCTCTGCGTACAGCTGTCCGTGCCGGACGCCAAGCGCAGCGTGTACTCCTCCGACCCCGGGCAGGTCACCGACGGCGCCTGCGACATGGACCGCGTCCGGTGAGCCCGCTCGTGCGGCGCTTCCGCGCCGTGGTCGCCATGTGGATCTTCGTCGGCGCGGGCGGGTTCCTGCTGGCCGGGTTCCTCGGCCTCGCCCTGCTGACCCAGACGGGTCCGTTCGCGGCCGCGTCGACCTTCTCCGCCGCCGCCGAGTTCGCCCCCGGCGCCGAGATCAAGGTGCGGGACACCGGCGTACGCCCCGGCAACATCCTGATCCTCGCCACCCCGGCCACAGTCGACCCCGCCACCGTGCGGTGCACCGCGAAGAGCCGGGTCTACTCCACCGGCGAGCAGCGGACCAGCGAGCTGACCGGGGCCCGGCCCGAGGGGACCGCGGCGGTGATGCGCGACCGCGGCGACCCGCGGCAGTTCACTCCGGTGCTGGCCACCGACGGCATCGCCTGGATGGGCACCGACTTCGTGAGCTGCACCGGCGCCGGCGCGGAGGCGTTCGCGCTGACCACCGCCGAGGGCATCCAGAGCGACCGGTTCCGGCTCGGCGCCGGACTGCTGCTCATGCTGCTCGCCCCGGTGCTCGCCGGGCTCGGCTGCCTCGCGCTGTACTTCACCCGGAAGTGGAACCGGGAGGCGGCGCTGCGCGGCGACTCGACGAGCTGGCCCTACCGGTGACCGGGCTGCGCCTGCACGTCGGCTGTGCCATGTGGACGCACAGGTCCTGGTCCGGCCGCTTCCTGCCGCATCCGCTGCCCGCGCACGAGCGGCTGCGCGCGTACGCCGGGTGGTGCGACGCCGTGGAGGGCAACACCACGTTCTACGCGACCCCGGCCCGGGAGACGGTGGCGTCCTGGGCCGAGCAGACCGGCCCGGCCTTCCGTTTCCTGCCGAAGCTGCCGAAGGCGGTGACGCACGAGCACCGGCTCACCGGCGGCGAGGCAGCGCTGCGCGCGTTCCTGCACGCGATGGAGCCGCTCGGGCCCCGGGCGGACGCGCTCTGGATCCAGCTGCCCGGCTCGTTCGGCCCCGGCGACGTGCCCGACCTCGACCGGTTCCTGCGCACGCTGCCCGACACCCACAGGTACGCCGTCGAGGTCCGCCACCCCGCCTTCTTCACCGAGGCCGGCGCGGTACGCGCGCTGGAGGCCACGCTGCACCGGCACGGCGCGGAGTGGGTGCCGTTCGACACCACCGCGTTCTTCCGTACGCCGCCCACCAGCGACGCGGAGCGGGAGGCGTGGACGCGCAAACCGCGCCTGCCGCTGCGTACCCGGGCGCTGACCGACCGGCCGATCGTGCGCTACCTGGGCCGCGACGACCCGGCCCGCACGGTCGAGGGCTGGCAGCCGTGGCTGGACGTGGTCACCGGCTGGCTGCGGGAGGGCCGCTCGCCGACGGTGTTCGTGCACACACCGGACAACGCGGACGCGCCCGAGCTGGCCCGCCGCTTCCACGACCAGGTCCGCGAGCGGGTGCCCGGGCTCGCGCCGTTGCCGGAGCCGGAGCCGGTCGGCCCGGCCACGCTGTTCTGAGCGCCGGCGTGGGTCCGCCTGCGCGGCCGGGCTGCGCGTGCCCGGCCGCGCGGACCCGGACCTCAGCCCGGCCGGCCGCCCTCGGGCGGGGGCAGGCGGTCGTCGTACACGCCGGAGCGGCCCGCGTACCGCTCGCCACGCAGGAACGGCAGCGGGTTCGGGGTGCAGCCGTGCAGGCCGAGCGTCTGCTGCTGCATCACCGGCGCCGGGCGGCCCCGCCCCGGGCAGCGCTCGTGCCCGTGACCCAGGCGGTGGCCGACCTCGTGGTTGACCACGTACCGGCGGTACGCGGCGAGGTCGCTGCCGTACGCGGGCGCGCCGAGCACCCAGCGGGCCACATTCACCACGACCCGGTCCCCGTTGCGGCAGGACGTGTACCGGTCCAGCCCGTCCCCGCACAGGTCGTCGCGCGTACCGGGGGTCGCGAGGTAGACGGTGAAGTCGGCGGGCCCGTCGGCGCCGGCGCGACGCAGGGCGATCCGCCCGTCGGTCGTCCAGCCACCCGGTCCGGCGAGGATGCCGGTGACCTGCGCCCCGAAGTCGGCCGCTGGCAGACCCGTGATGTCGCGCTCCACCGCCACCCGGTAGCGCAGCAGCCGGCCCGTACCCCCTGTGGTGGCCGGCTCGGCGGCGGCGAACCGCCACCGGTTGCCGCCCTCGGCGGGATAGCCGATCCGCGCCGGCCGGGGCCGGACGGGCGCCGCCGCCGACGCGGCCGGCGCGGCAGCGGACGGCCCGGCCGGCTCGGACGGCGCGGCTGCGGGCTGGTCGGCCACTGCCGGTGTGCAGCCGGCCAGCGCCACCGCCAGCGCGAACACCGCCGCGCCACCGCGTGTCCGGTCCACTGTCCTGGTCATCTCGACTCCCCTCGGTGCCCGGTCGGGGGCACGGGGATGAGGACGGGTGGCCCGTCGCGAAAGTTGGTGCGGCGGGGACTCAACCTTTTCCGCTGCCCGCACGTCCCTGTCGCGGTGAGAGGTGCAGAGGACCGGCATGGCCCGGGGTGACGCGGAGTTCGTCGAGTTCGCGCGGGCGTGCTCCGGGCGGCTGACGCACGCCGCCTTCCTCATGACCGGCAACCACCACCACGCCGAGGACGCCGCGCAGACCGCGCTCGTGCGCACGTACGCGTCCTGGTCCCGGATCCGCAACGGCGACCCTTACGGCTACGCCCGGTCGGTGCTGGTGAACCACCTCGTCGACACCTGGCGGCGGCCGATCCGCGAGTACCCGAGCGACGACCTCCCGGAGCGAAGCGGCGGCGACCTGGCCGAGGAGGTGGCGACGCGGCGGTGGCTGGTCACCGCGCTCGGCACGCTCACCGCGCGGGAACGCGCCGTCGTCGTCCTGCGTCACTACTTCGACCTGCCGGAGGCCCAGGTGGCCCGCGAACTCGACGTGTCCGTCGGCACCGTCAAGAGCACCTCGTCCCGGGCGCTGGAGAAGCTGCGTACCGCCGGCCTGTCCGCGCCCCGACCGCAGGAGACGTGCCGGTGACCGAGATGGACGAGCTGCGCCGGGCCATGCGGGCGACCGAGCGGGCCGGTGGTCTGGACCTCGACGACATCATGCGCCGGGGGCGGCGGCTGCGCCGGCGGCGGCGGGCCGGCGCAGCCGTGGCGGCGATGACGGCGGTGCTCGCCGTGGCG
This sequence comes from Micromonospora sp. LHW51205, assembly GCF_003315815.1. NCBI lineage: Bacteria > Bacillati > Actinomycetota > Actinomycetes > Micromonosporales > Micromonosporaceae > Micromonospora > Micromonospora sp. LHW51205. The sequence continues at coordinate 363,654 of NZ_QMEZ01000004.1, forward strand.
TTCGGCGTCGAGGCCGTGGCGACGCGGCCCGGCCCGCCGAACCTCCCGGGCGGGGAGCCGGCCGCCACCGCGTCCGCCGGCCCTCCAGCGCCCACGCCGACGGCCGCGCCGGCCCCGACCCAGTCGCCGCTACAGCCGCTCGGGACCGTCGTGGACAGCGGCATCCGGTACGGCGCCGAGGCGCGCGTGTTCTTCATGGTCCCGATCGACGTGCCGGAACTGCCGCGTGTGACGATCGGCCTGGTCGCCGGCCGCCGCGCGCCGGACGGCCACCTGACCTCCGACTTCCTGCTCAACGACGTGTCCGGCAGCGACCGCCGGGCCGGGTTCCACGAGATCGGGTACGACCAGCAGCGGGCGCCCACCGACACGTCGGTACCGACGTTCGGCTACTTCGTCGGGCCGGCGGCCCGCATCGTCGGGACAGTCGACGGCCGGCAGGTCGAGGCGAAGCTGGCCAGGTGGAGCGAGGACCCCCAGGTGGTGATCTTCTGGTTCGACCCGAAGACCCTGACTCCGGGAACCCGCCTGGACGGCATCATCGCCCGAGACCCCCAGGGCCACCGCCTGTAACCCACCCGCCCGCTCCCTCCCCCGCGTCTTGCGCGTTGATCAAGGAGTTTGCGGACTGGCACCGCCCCGACAAGGACACAAACTCCTTGATCACCGGGAAGGGAGGGGCCGGGCGTGAGAGCCCATCCCGCCCCGAGCTCCCTGGTTCGCCGACTCGAGCCGCCCCGCGCGCCCTCCCTCGCCTCGGCGCCCCGAGCCACCCGTGATACGGACCACGGATCTCGGGCCATGGGAGACCCGACGCGCCTGGGACGGGCAGGCGAGGCTGGCACCGGCCCTCGCCGGCGATCTTGCACTTTCCGCCCGGTCAGATGGGGCATTCAGGACATCTACCGGCCCGCAAGTGCAAGATCGCGGGAGCGGGGAGGGGGCGGGAGGGGGCGCGGGGTGGGGTGTGAGGATCGGGGGCATGCGTGCTGTGGTGTTCGAGCGGTTCGGGGTGCGGCCAGAGGTTTGCCGGGTGGATGATCCGGCGCCGGCGGCGGACGGGGTGGTCGTCCGGGTCGGCGCTACCGGGTTGTGCCGCAGCGACTGGCACGGCTGGCAGGGCCACGACCCGGACATCCGTCTGCCGCACGTGCCGGGGCACGAGTTCGCCGGCGTCGTCGTGGCGGCCGGCGCGGACGTACGCGGCTGGCGGCCCGGCGACCGGGTCACCGCGCCGTTCGTCTGCGCGTGCGGGCGGTGCCCGTCGTGTCTCGCGGGCGACCAGCAGGTCTGCGAGCGGCAGACGCAGCCGGGCTTCACCGGCTGGGGCTCGTTCGCCGAGCTGGTCGCGGTACGGCACGCCGACGTGAACCTGGTCCGGCTGCCGGACGAGCTGGACGAGGCGGCCGCCGCCGCGCTCGGCTGCCGGTTCGCCACCGCGTTCCGGGCCGTGATCGCGCAGGGCCGGGTGGCCGCCGGTGAGTGGGTGGCGGTGCACGGCTGCGGCGGCGTCGGCCTGTCCGCCGTGATGATCGCGGCGGCGAGCGGGGCGCGGGTGGTGGCGGTGGACGTGTCGCCCGGCGCGCTGGAACTGGCCCGCCACAGCGGCGCCGCTGTCTGCGTGGACGCGAGCACGCTGGGCGGTCCCGCCGAGGTGGCCGCCGCGATCCGGGACGCCACCGGCGGGGGCGCGCACCTGTCGCTGGACGCGCTGGGCGCTCACGCCACCTGCGTGGCGTCCATCGAGGGCCTGCGCCGGCGCGGCCGGCACGTGCAGGTCGGGCTGCTGCCCGCCGCGCAGGGACGCCCGGCGCTGCCGATGGACCTGGTGATCGCGTACGAGCTGGAGCTGCTCGGCAGCCACGGCATGCCGGCCCACGCGTACCCGGAGATGCTGCGGCTGGTCACCGCCGGGGTGCTGCGCCCGGCCGACCTGGTCACCCGCACCATCGACCTGGACGCCGCGCCGGACGCGCTGGCCACCATGGACCGGCCGGCCGTCGCCGGGATGTGCCTGATCCAGCCCTGAGAACGGGCACGGGCCGGCCCGGCGCCGGGAGACCCGGCGCGGACCGGCCCGCGAGGCCGTCCGGTCAGTCGGTGACGGTCACCGTGACGGTACGAGGCGGCTGCTGGTACTGCCCCCGGTTGTCCATGCCGCGGATCGTCACCGTGTACGTGCCGGCCGGGATCACCGGCGACGTGTACGCGAAGTTCGACCCCGGCGAGCCCGGGCTGGTGAGGAACGTGGCGATCCACGGCCAGCTGGTCGGCGCGCCCGCCCGGCCGAACGTGCCGGCCGAGTTCATGCCCTGCCCGGCGCTGTTGCCGATCTGCACCTCGACCTTCTGCATCCCGCCGTCGTCCACGGCCCGGCCGGTGATCACGATCCGGCCGCCGGTGTACGCCTGGCCCTCGACCGGCGTGATGCTCGGCTCCAGCGTCGGGTCGGTGTCACCCGGGTAGACCAGGTAGCGGGCGGTCGCGCCGCTTGTCGAGTTGTCCTGCTGACCGGCGGTGTCCACGGCCCACGCCTCGACGCTGTACGTGCCCCGGGTGGGCAGGTCGATCGAGAGCGTGAACGCGGTGCTGGTCGCGCCGGGCGAGGCGAGCGTCGCGTCGACAGTGGCGAACGCGGCGGCCATGGTGCCGTTTGGCTGCACGTACCGGCCGGTGTCCAGGTCGCGCAGCGCGATCCGGACCGCCCGTACGCCCTTGTCGTCGGTGGCGGTGCCGGCCAGGTCCAGGTGCAGCTGGTCGATGTCCTGGTTGGTGCCGGTGAAGCTGAGCAACCCGTTGGGGAAGGCGTCGCCGGGCACCTGAGCGGTGACGGTGAGCCGGCCCATGTTGTTGCTGGAGGTGGTCAGGCCGAGCTTGTCGGTGGCGCGTACCCGGAAGTCGTAGACGCCCGGGGTCAGCGGCACGGTGGTGAACGACCAGTCGAACGTCGCGGCGTCGAGGTTGGCCGGGGAGATCCGGTGGTAGCCGGCGACCGAGTCGGCGCCCCAGGTGCCGTCGCTGGCCAGCGCCTCGCGGGTGGTGTTGTTGCGCAGGTAGATCTCCACCGACTTGAGCGCGTCGTCGTCGTTCGCCGTGCCGGCGAACGTGATCGTGCCGCCGGGCGCGACGGTGAGCGGCGCCGGGTTGCCCGGCGGGGTCATCGCCACCGGCGAGGTGATCGCCACTGTGGGCGGTACGCCGTTGGCGGAGACGGTCCAGTCGCGGGTGTCGCCGCGCAGGTCGCTCTGCCCGGTGGTGTCGACGGCGGTGGCGGTCATCTTCCACTGCCCCTCGGTGGGCAGCGTGACCTCGTACTGCCAGGTGGTGGACGTCGCGCCGATCACGTCCGGCTCGCCGCGGAACGTGTTGTAGACGGCGGCGACGGTGCCGTCGTCCTGCAGGTACCTGTTGTCCGGCGTGCGGAACGAGTAGATCAGCGAGTTGACACCCTTGTCGTCGGTGGCGGTGCCGGAGGCCACGAACGTCTGCGTGGCGAGCAAGCCGGCCGACGGTGAGCTGATCCGGGTCGACGGCGGCAGGTCGTCGAAGCGGAACGTCTCGATCTTCTTGACCGCCTTTGTGGTGTCGCCGGCACCGTTGCGGTCGAACGTCTTGGCCTGCAACTGGTAGACGCCGGCCGGCAGCGTCACCGGCAGGCTCCACGTGGTGGAGGTGGCGTTCGGCGCGGCGAGCGTCGTGTTGATCGCCTTGAACGCGCCCCAGGTGGTCATGTCGGCCTGGAGGTACTTGCCGCTGTTGCGGTCCTGGATCTCCAGCTGGACGCGGGCCACTCCGGCGAGGGCGAGCGCCTGGCCGCTGATGGTGAACTCCTCGCCGGCCGGTTTCACCGCGCCCTCGATCGGCGTGGTGACTGTGGTGTCCAGCGGCGCGGGCGCGGGTTCCTTGGAGAGGTCGAAGAAGGCCACCCGGCCGGTGGTCTTGCCGCCCTTGACGTTGCCGTCACCGCCGACGAGCAGGCCGCGCGAGGTGGCGAGCATCGCCTTCTCGCCCTCGTACGAGTTGGAGCCCGGGTTCCACTCCAGCGCGGTGCCGGTGAGCGGGTCCAGCGCGCCGAGGTGGTCGCGGCGGACCACCTGGTCGCCGAGGCCGTAGCCGCTGAGTCCCTGGCCGGTGCCGTAGCCGACGTTGTCCAGGCCGGGCCACGGCACGTTCGACGTGGGCGACTCCTGCCAGCTGAAGTGCCCGCCGACGTAGACGGCGGTGTCGGTGATCGCGACCGAGTAGATGCTGTCGAAGTGCCGGGAGATCCAGAGCGGCTCGACGTGGTCGTTCCCGGTCAGCGGGTACGCGATGGCGGTGTCGTTGATCGGCGGCCGGTCGCCGCCGGAGCCGCTGGTGACCACGAAGTACGAGTCGTCCGGCGCGATGTCACCGGCGAAGACGCGCTGGATGCCGCCGACGAAGGAGAGGTTGTCCTCCCACAGCCGGGTACGCCAGGGCAGCAGCGCCTTGCTGGCCGTACCGATCAGGGCCACGCCGTAGCGGTCCTGGCCGGCGATCTGGCGGCCGGTGTGCACGACGAGCAGCTTGCTGCGGTCGTGGGTGAGCTTGAGCTGCTGCACGGTGAGCATGCCGCCGACGCCGATGCCGCCGGTGAGCGGCAGGTTGAAGCCGGTGTCGACGGCGCCCGTGGTGGGGTTGAGGGCGGCCAGGCCGCTGCGGCTGACCCCGTTGACGGTCGCGAACTGACCGCCGACGTAGACCGCGTTGCCGCTCACCGCGAGCGCGGTGGCCCGCGCGTTGGCGGTGGCGGTGAACGCGGCGATCGGCGCGCCGGTGGTCGGGTTCAGCCGGGCGATCTTGCGCTTGGTGACGCCGTTGATCGTGTTGAACGTGCCGGCGATGTAGAGCGACGAGCCGTCCGGTGACGCCTCCACCGCGGCGACCGCGCCGTCGATGACCGGCTTGAACGCGGTGTCCACCTTGCCGGTGTCCAGGTTGTACGACGCCAGGGACTTCTGCGCGATCGCGGACCCGCCGACGTTCGCGATCGAGGTGAACGTGCCGGCGATGAAGACCCGGTTGCCGATCACCTCGATGTCGGTGATCTCGCCGTTGGTGATCCGCGGCGTGTCGGTGCGGGGCGTGGTCGGCATCAGCCGGGTGTCCCCGGGGGTGACCAGCGCCCGGGTGGCGGTGGTACGCGCGGCGCCGAGCGCGGCGCTGCTCCCGGTCGCCTGGGCGCCGGTCCGGCCGGCCGCGCCGGCGTCCCGCACGACGACGGTGCCGGCGAGCGCCGGTACGCCCACCACCACGACCGCGCCGGCGGCGATGACCGCCACCGCGCGACTCCAAACTCGCATCGAGATGACTCTCCCTGTCCGCCGGGACGGCCCCCCTCGGGTGATTCCCGGGTCCCTCCGTCCGCGTGCCGGACGCCACCGTAGGAGGCAAAGACATTTCGCGATACGTGCCGCACCGGTAATCGACCGGTCGCCATCAATTCCGGCCACACCGGCAGGCCCGCTCCTCCGATCGGACCACGGGTTCCGCCGTCCGGCCGCCGCGGCGTTCAGTCGCCCCGCACCCGGGGGTGGCGGTGGTCGGTGAGCCGCAGGCCGACACCGCGTACCGCCGCGATGGTGACGCCGGTGCCCAGCTCGTCGAGCTTGCGTCGCAACCGCTTCACCAGGGACTGCACGTCGGCCCGGCCGTGCGTCGGCGCGTCGCGCCAGACCGCCCGGTGCAGCTCGGCGTAGCTCCACACCCGTACCGGCTCGGCGGTCAGGCAGGTCAGCAGGTCGCGCTCCAGCCGGGTCAGGGCGGTCTCGCGGTCGCCCCACCGGGCGGTGGAGCGCGCTGCGTCGATCACCAGCGCGCCGTCCGGCGCGGGCTTCGGCTCGGGTACGGGCGGACCCGGCGCGCCGGCCGGGTCCGGCGCGTCCGCTGTGATCAACTCGCGCAGCTCGTCCAGATCGGCGACCATCAACAGTGGCGCGACGCCGTCGAGCAGCTCGGTCAGCCGCAGCCGTTCGGCCGGGGACGACGTCACGCCGATGACGAGCGAGAAGGGCCGCTCCGGCGGCTCGGTGCCGGAGTTCGCCGCGTTCGTGCCGTCAGTCGTCACCGCGCCCCACCGTGACAAAAACTGTCAACAAGCCATCCGGTCCGGGGGCCTGTTGGTGACATGTTGCTCACGTACGGTCATTGATCGTTCCCTCATGTCGATCATAGTGTCCATTCAGGTGACCGGCGTAGACCCGCACGGACACCTAGGGGGCCTGGGGGGTTCTGGTAATACCGGTGCGACCAGTCGGGAGAGCGCGTCTCCTGGCCCTTCTGCCATGGCTCGATCATCAGCGGGTCATCGGAACAGGAGGCAGCACCGATGCTGAGACGTCCACACAGATGGGGCCCGGCCCGGCGGCTGGTGAGCGCGGGCGCCGCCCTGGTGCTCGCCGCGACCGCGCTGGCCGCCACCGGCACTGGAGCACAGGCCGGCACGGGTACCGGCGCGTCGGCCGGCGACAAGATCCGCCCCGAACTCACCCGGCAGCTGGAGGGCAAGAGCGAGGGCGACTTCTGGATCCACTTCTCGGGCAAGGCGGACCTGGGCAAGGCCGCCGCGATCAAGGACTGGAACGAGCGCGGCGCCGCCGTCGCGGCGGCGCTGAAGAAGACCGCCGCGGAGAGCCAGGCCAAGATCCGCGCCGAGCTGGACCGCTCGGGCACGAAGTACCAGAGCTTCTGGGCCACCAACGCCATCAAGGTCACCGACGGCTCGCTGACCATGGCGCAGAACTTCGCCGCCCACTCCGAGGTGGACGGCCTGTACGCGCCGATCGAGTACAAGCTCCCCGAGACCATCCCGGGCACCGACGAGAAGTCGGCGAACGCGCTGGAGTGGGGCATCGCCAACATCAACGCCGACGACGTCTGGTCCCAGTACGGCGTCAAGGGCGCCGGCATCACGGTGGCCAGCATCGACAGCGGCGTCCAGTTCGACCACCCGGCGCTGGTGAACTCGTACCGCGGCAACAACGGTGACGGCACCTTCGACCACAACTACAACTGGTTCGACGCGGCCGACGAGTGCGCCACCGCGCCGTGCGACTCCGACGGCCACGGCACGCACACCATGGGCACCATGGCCGGCGCCGACGGGGCCAACCAGATCGGTGTCGCCCCCGAGGTCAAGTGGATCGCCGCGAACGGGTGCTGCCCGTCCGACGCCGCGCTGGTCTCCTCCGGCCAGTGGATGCTGGAGCCCACCGACCTCAACGGGCAGAACCCGGACGCCAGCAAGCGGCCGAACATCATCAACAACTCGTGGGGCACCAGGACGCCGTCGAACGAGCCGTTCATGGAGGACGTCACGAACGCCTGGACCGCGTCCGGCATCTTCGGCGTCTGGTCCAACGGCAACAACGGCCCGTCCTGCCAGACCAGTGGCTCGCCGGGCAGCCTGGCCAGCAACTACTCGGCCGGCGCGTACGACGTCAACAACAACATCGCCAGCTTCTCGTCCCGGGGCACCGGGCAGAACGGCGAGATCAAGCCGAACATCTCGGCGCCCGGCGTCAACGTGCGCTCCAGCGTGCCGACCAACTCGTACGCCAGCATCAGCGGCACCTCGATGGCGGCGCCGCACCTGGCCGGCGCGATCGCGCTGCTCTGGTCGGCGGCGCCCACCCTGGTCGGCGACGTCCCGGCGACCCGCGCGCTGCTCGACGACGCGGCGATCGACAAGGGTGACACCCAGTGCGGCGGCACCACCGACGACAACAACGTCTACGGCGAGGGCCGGCTGGACGCGCTCGCGCTGCTCGCCGCCGCCCCGATCGGGGACAACGGCACGCTGGCCGGCAAGGTCACCGACGCCGCCACCGGCGCGGGCATCGCCGGCGCCACCGTCACGCTGTCCGGCGCGGCGGACCGCACGCTGACCACCGGCGCCGACGGCACGTACTCCTCGCTGCTGCCGGCCGGCGACTACCAGGTCGTCGTCTCCACCTTCGGGTACGCCACGCGCACGCTGTCCGCGACCGTCACCGCGAACACGACCACCACGCTTGACGTCGCGCTCACCGCGGTGCCGAGCGTGACGGTCAGCGGGCAGGTCACCGACGGGTCCGGGCACGGCTGGCCGCTGTACGCGAAGGTGAGCGTCGAGGGCACGCCGATCTCCGACTACACCACGCCCACCACCGGCCGCTACAGCCTGTCGCTGCCGTCCGGGGCGACCTACCGGCTCACTGTCGAGCCGCAGTACGCCGGCTACCTGACCACCACCAAGGAGGTCACCGTCGGCTCGGGCAACGCCGTCGCCAACATCGCGGTGCAGGCGAACCCCGAGGCGTGCACCACCGCCCCCGGCTACACCGTCAGCTCCGACGGCGAGTACGAGACGTTCGACGGCACCGGCGTGCCGGACGGCTGGACCGTGGTGGACAACGCCGGCACCGGCCAGGTCTGGGAGTTCACCGACGCCGGTGAACGCGGCAACCTGACCGGCGGCAGCGGCAACTTCGCCATCATCGACAGCGACAACTACGGCAGCGGCGGGCAGCAGGACACCTCGCTGGTCAGCCCGGTCGTCGACCTCACCGGCGTGACCACGCCGGTGATCCGGTTCAACCAGGACTACAACTGGCTCAACAGCGACCGCGCGGACGTCGACCTGAGCCTCGACGGCGGCACCACGTGGAGCAACGTGCTGCGGCAGGCGGCCGACGTGCGCGGCCCGCGGGTGACCGAGGTGCCGATCCCGCAGGCGGCCGGCCAGTCGCAGGTGCGGGTGCGCTTCCACTACTACGAGGCCAGCTGGGAATGGTGGTGGCAGGTCGACAACGTCCTCATCGGCAGCACGCTCGTCTGCAAGCCGGTGAACGGCGGCCTGGTGCTCGGCCACGTCCGCGACAAGAACGACAACAGCTACGTCAACGGCGCCACGGTGACCAGCAAGGACCGCCCGGCGGAGAAGGCCACCACGGTGGCCACGCCTGACGACACCGAACTGCCCGACGGCTTCTACTGGATGTTCTCGTCGCTGACCGGCAAGCACCCGTTCACCGCCGGCGCGGGCAACTACGTGAGCCAGACCAAGCAGGTCACGGTCGAGGAGGACTGGGCCACCGCGGCCAACTTCCAGCTCGCCGCCGGCCGGCTGTCGGTGAAGCCCACCTCGATCACCGGCACGGTCCGGATGCCCAGCGGGAAGGTCAGCAAGACGTTCACCGTGACCAACACCGGCGGGGCGCCGGTCAACGCCGAGTTCAGCGAACGCGACGGCGGGTTCGTGCTGCAACGGGCCGACGGTTCCCAGTTGTCCCAGCAGGCGCTGCTCGGCTCGACCGGCGCGCCGGTCCAGCGGCTGACCGCCGCGACGTCGTTCGCGGCCCGCTCGTCCGGCAAGTCGTCCACCGGCATCGGCGCGGCGGCGGCCCCGCAGGCGGACCCGTGGACCACCATCCCGGGCTACCCGTCGAACGTGATGGACAACCGGGTCGTCAGCGTCGACGGCAAGGTCTACTCCATCGCCGGTGGCGACGGCACCACGTCGAGCGCCAAGAACTACCGGTACGACCCGATCGCCCAGGCGTGGACCGGCATCGCCGACCTGCCCGGCGCGCGTAACGCCATGACGGTCGGCGTGCTCGACGGGAAGATCGTCGCCACCGGTGGCTGGGGTGCCGCCGGACCGGACGCCGCCACCTTCTCGTACGACCCGGCGGCGAACACCTGGACCCGCAAGGCCGACAACCCGGCGCCGCGCTCGGCGGCCGGCCAGGCGGTCGCGGGCGGCAAGTTGTACGCGATCGGCGGCTGCACCACCGCCAGCTGCACGCCGATGTCCAACTCGGTGGTCCGCTACGACCCGGGCGCGGACGCCTGGGAGACGCTGCCCGCGTACCCGAAGTCGGTGGCGTTCCTGTCCTGCGGCGGGATCGACGGCACCGTCTACTGCACCGGCGGCAACGACGGCACCACGTCGCAGAAGGCCGGGTACGCCTTCGACCCGTCCGCGAACGCCTGGACCGCCATCCCGGACGCGCCGGCCGACAGCTGGGCCTCCTCGTACGCGGTGGCGAACGGCAAGCTGCTGGTCGTCGGCGGGTCGCAGGGCGGCGCCATCACCAACGCCGGCTTCGCCTTCGACCCGGCGACCAACTCGTGGGCGAACCTGCCCAACGCCAACACCCCCCGTTACCGGGGCGGCGCGGCCTGCGGGTTCTACAAGATCGGCGGCTCGTCGGGCAGCTTCACGGCCACCAAGGACAGCGAGGTCCTGCCCGGCTTCTCCGAGTGCTCGGAGGCCGCCGCCGACGTGAGCTGGCTGACCGTCGACAAGTCGAAGGTCACGCTGGCGCCCGGTGAGAAGGTCACCGTCACCCTCACGATGACGGCGAACGTCGACCAGCCGGGCACGTACTCGGCGTCGGTGGCGATCAAGGAGGACACCCCGTACACCGTGGAGCCGGTGGCGGTGACCATGATCGCGCAGCCGCCGAACACCTGGGGCAAGCTGTCCGGCACGGTCTCCGGCAAGAGCTGCCAGGGCGCGACGGCGCCGCTGGCGGGCGTGACCGTGCAGGTCGACTCCTGGGCGAACTCCTACACCTTCACGACCGACGCCGAGGGCCGGTACGCCTACTGGATGGACCGGCGCAACAACCCGCTCACGTTGATCGTCGCGAAGGACGGCTGGAAGCCCCAGACGCGCCAAACGAAGATCAACAGCAGCACGCCCACGGTGGAGGACTTCACCCTCTCCCCCACCCGCTGCTGACCCGAAACACACATGAGTCGGCCCGCCCGGTGCCCCGCACCGGGCGGGCCGCCCCACGCCACCCCCTCTCCCCCGCGATCTTGCACTTACCGCCCCGGCAAGGCGCACAAAAGCCGCACCCGAGGGGCCGCAAGTGCAAGATCAGCGGCGCGGGGCGCGGGCGGGGCGGGGGCAGGGTGGGGGAGGGCGGGGTCAGGGTGGGGTCAGGCGGAAGCCGACGCCTCGGACGGCGTGGATGGTGGCGGGGACGTTGAGGCGGGCGAGCTTGCGCCGGATGCGGCGTACCACCGAGTGCATGTCCGAGCCCCGCCCCAGGTGGTCGTTGCCCCAGACCGCGCGGTGCAGCCGGGCGTACGTCCACACCTGACCGGGCGTGCCGGCCAGGCAGACCAGCAGGTCGTGCTCCAGCGGCGTCAACCCGACCTCGCGCTCCCGCCAGCGCAGCACCCGCCGGTCGGAGTCGACACCCAGCTCCAGCCCGGACGACGGGACGGAGGACGCGCCGGACGACGGAGCGGGCGGCTCACCGGCGGGTTGCGGCCGGGACGGCGGCGGGCCGGACGGACGACGGACCAGGTCGAGGAAGCGGCGGGCCTGGTGGACGCTGGAGACGATCAGGAACGCCTCGGTGCCGCCGAGCAGCTGGGCGAGCTGCCGTCGCTCGGCCGACGAGGACGCGACGCCGATGACCAAGGACGGCATCCCTGTCATCCGTTCCCACCTTTCCGGCAGGTTGAACCGCAACGCCGGGCGGTCGCCAGGCACGACGATGCGGGGCACCTGGCTTGCGGAGTTCGACCCGAGGGGTGCGGGGAGCTGCGGTTTCGTGAGGCTTCGGGGTGAACTACCGGGATCATATAGCCGAGCACCGATGATTGGTATAGCAGTTAACGTCGATGTAACTGCACGCGGTTCGGCACGCGCGTACCGATGAGAGCCGGGACGTACGCCGGTCCAATGCGTGTGATCACGCACATGCTCTCCCTGGCCGGCGGGACGCCGACCCGCGCGGACATCGCCGCCCGCTGCGCCGAACTGGCCGAGGCGCTGCGCGGCCGAGACCGGGGCGTGGTGGTGTGCGACGTGTCCGCTGTCGCCGCGCCCGACCTGGTCACGGTCGAGGTGCTGGCGCGGCTGCGCCTGACCGCGCGCCGCTTCGGCTGGGGGCTGGAGGTACGCGGGGCGGGCGACGACCTACGCGAGCTGGCCGGCCTGCTCGGGCTGGCCGGCGCCCTCCTCCAGCCGGTCGGGCAGCCCGAACAGCGGGAACAGGCGGTCGACGTCGAGGAAGTTGTTGAGCGACGTGATCCGGCCGCCGGAGACGCCGATGACGATCAGCGCCCACGGCACATGTCCTGAGCCGTCGGGGTCACGCCGGTAGTGCCCGAACGCGGGCATTCCGTTGGCGGCCGTCGGCACCAGCCGGGACCCGCGGCAGCCGCTGCCGGTGCCGGCCATCCAGTCCGCGATGTGCGCGGGGCCGCGCAGCCACAGCGGCAGCGGCGGCATCGACAGCGTCGCGTCCTCGTGCAGCAGCGCGGTCAGCGCCGTCAGGTCGTACGCCTCGAACGCGCGCACGTAGCGGGCGAGCAGCGCCTGCTGCTCCTCGTCGAGCGGACGGCGCGCGTCGGCCTCGGTGTCGGCCGAGGCGAGCGTGGCCCGCGCCCGCTGCAGCGCGCTGTTGACGCTCGCCACCGACGTGTCCAGCAGATCGGCGACCTCCTGGGCGGACCAGGCGAGCACCTCGCGCAGGATCAGCACGGCCCGCTGCTTCGGCGGCAGGTGCTGCAACGCCGCGACGAACGCCAGCCGCACCGACTCGCGGCCGGCGACCACCTCGGCCGGGTCGGCGACCTCGGGCAGGACCCGGTCGTCGGGCGCCGGGCCGACCCAGATCTGCTCCGGGCGCGGCTCGCCGGGATGGGTGGCCGTGCCGACGCCCGCCGGGCCGAGGTCCATCGGCCGGACCCGGCGCTGCGCGCTGGTGGCCATGCTGAGGCAGACGTTCGTGGCGATCCGGTAGAGCCAGGTCCGCAGCGCGGACCGCCCCTCGAACTTGTCGAAGTTGCGCCAGGCCCGGACGAAGGTGTCCTGCACCGCGTCCTCGGCTTCGAAGGCCGAACCCAGCATCCGGTAGCAGTAGCCGGTCAGCTCCGACCGGTACGCCTCTAGTTGTGCCTCGACGGGAACGCTCGCCACCTCGCTCACCCGGCTGAAACTAGCCCACATGCTGTATGAACGCGAGTACCCCGGGCGCGCGGCGATGAGTACGCCCCGTTCGCCCGGTCCACCGGTGGTCAGGTCAGCACATCCGAGGAGCACCGATGACCACCACCGAGCGCGACGAGACCCACGCCCCCGGGCGGTACGCCGACGTCAACGGCGTACGCCTCTACCACGAGACACACGGCAGCGGACGGCCGATGATCCTGCTGCACGGCGGCCTCACCTCGGGCGAGATGTTCGCGCCGATCCTGCCCGTGCTCACCGCGAAACACCAGGTCGTCGTGGTGGACCTGCAGGGGCACGGCCGCACCGCCGACGTGGACCGGCCGCTCGACATGGCGCTGATGGCCGACGACGTCGCCGCGCTGATCGACCACCTCGGGCTGGACCGGCCGGACGTGGTCGGCTTCTCCCTCGGCGGCGGCGTCGCCCTGCACGTCGGTTTCCGGCACCCGGAGAAGATCGGCCGGCTGGTCGCCGCGTCCGCGCACATCCGCCGCGACGCCGTCTACCCGGAAATGCTGGCGCAGCAGGGTCAGGTCAACGCCGCGGCGGCCGAGTACCTGAAGGACACCCCGATGTACGAGCTGTACCAGCGGGTCGCGCCGCGTCCGGAGGACTTCCCCCGGCTGCTCGACAAGATCGGCGAGGCGATGCGGAAGGACTTCGACCTCGCCGACCAGGTGCGTGCCCTGCGGGTGCCGACGCTCGTGGTCGCCGCCGACGCCGACATGGCCCCGCCGAGCCACTTCGTGGAGGTGTTCGAGCTGCTCGACGGCGGCCGGCGCGACGGCGGCTGGACCGGCGAGGGCCGCCCGGCGGGCGGGCACGCGCTGGCGATCCTGCCCGGCCTGACCCACTACGACATCGACCAGTCGCCGCTGTTCGCCGCGGTCACCCTGGACTTCCTCGACCGGGGCCGCTGACCCTCGCGCGTGTGCCGCGTCCCGTACCGGGGTACCGCTTCCGGAGGAACACCGGTGAGGAGGACGAGATGACCGACCCCAGGTACGCACCGATCGGGCTGGCCACCGCCGGGCAACTGGTCCCCGACGACGGACAGACCGGCGGCGGTGAGGTCGTCGGCGCCGACGACGCGGCTGCCGACGCCGCCCGGGCCGGCGCCGACGTGGACCTGTCCGGGGCCGACCGCGACAGCGACGGCACCCCGGTGGGCGCCGCCGACGCCGAGGCCGACCGGCGGCGCGCCGCTGGCGAGTGACGCTCTCCGCCCCGCCGCCCGCACGAGGTGGCGGGGCGGAGCCGTCCCTCACCGGTCGACCGGCAGTTCGACGTCGGGCAGGTGCCCGAGCGCCCGGATCGCGGTGACGGCGGCGTACCCGTCGGCCAGCCAGGCGATGTCGGTGCCGGGGACCGCGCGGACCGCGTTCTCCTCCACCGCCGTACGCACGAACCCCTCGCCACGCTCGGCGACGGACACCTGCACCTGACCGAACGGCGCGAGTGTCGCCTGCCGCAGCCCGGCCACCTGATCGGCCGGCAGGTCGGGCACGTTGAGGTTGAGCACCGTGCCCGGGTCCGCCTCGGCCAGCCAGGGCAGCAGCGTCGCGGCCAGCTCGGCGGCGGTCGCCCAGTGGCGGGACTCGTCATCCACGCTGTCCAGCACCGCTATCGCCGCGCCGCCGCTGCCCGCGCTCGCCGCCGCCGGGGTGAGCACGTCGAGCGACACGGCGAGCGCAGGGATGCCGTTGTTGCCCGCGGTCAGCGCCGCGCCGACGGTGCCGGAGTGCAGGACCGCGTGGCCCGCGTTCGCGCCCCGGTTGATGCCGGACAGCAGCAGATCCGGCACCGGCCCGAACACGCCGAGCCCGGCCAGCACCGCGATGTACGCCGGTGAGGCCGCCACCGCGTACGCGGGCACGTCGGGCAGGCCGTCCAGCTCCGTCTCGCCGAACACCAGCCGCCCGTCCTCGGTCACCGCGGACAGCGCCGCGCTCATCCCGCTCGCCTCGTGCCGCGGCGCGGCGACCACCACGTCCAACCCACGTTCGTACGCGGCCCGGGCCAGCGCGCGGATGCCGGGGGCGTGCACGCCGTCGTCGTTCGTCACCAGCACCCGGGGTGGCCGGTCAGCCGTCATCGTCGTCACCGTCCAGCGGGGTCAGCCGCACCCGGCCGGCCAGTTCCCGTACCGCCTCGGCCCGGCCGGTGCCCAGCCCGTGCCGGGTCACGTTGAGCGCGCCAGCGGCGGCCCCGACGTGCAGCGCCTCCCGCATGTCGCCGCCCCGGGCCAGCACCGCCGCCACCCCGGCGGTCATCGAGTCACCGGCGCCCCGGTGGTCGGCCAGCTCCAGCGGCGGGGCGTGCACCAGCAGCGCCTCGCCGTCCTCCGGCAGCGCCAGCGCGGGCTCCCCGGCCCGGCTGATCAGCACCGTCCGCGCGCCCCGATCCTGGCAGCGCCGGCCGGCGTCGCGCAGCGCCTCCACGCTGTCGTCCTTGGCCAGGCCGTCGTCGAGCAGTTCCTCGTGGCTGACCTTCAGCACGCTCACCCCGCCGTCGAGCACCGCCTCCAGGTACGGCCCGGACAGGTCGGCCACCACAGTTCCGCCGTTGGCGCTCAGGTCGGCGGCGAGCCGCCGGTAGATGTCCGGGTCCACCACACCCGGGTCGGCCGGTCCGCTGAGCACGCTCACCGGGGCACGCAGCCCTTCGGTGAGCGTCACCGTGTACAGCTCGTCGATGTCGTGCCGCACCATCGGCACGCCCGGGTGCTCGGCGATCTCGGTCCGCTCGCCGTCCCGCCGGTCGTGCACGTACCAGCCGGTGCCGGACTCGCGCCGCACCATCCGTACCGTGACGTCCTCGTCGTCGAGCAGCTTGCGGACCGCGTCGCCGACCTCGCCGCCGAGGCCCACGCACATGGTCACCGGCACGCCGAGCGCGGCGATCATCCGGCTCTGCCACACGCCCTGCCCGCCCGGGTGCAGATGCAGCTCGGTCGCTTCGCCCTGCTGCTCGATCGTCACCGTCAACAGCGGGGCCGGGGCGAACACCATCACCTTCTGGTCCATCCGCCAGTGTTGCCCGCTGACCGGCCCCGGTAATCCCCCAGGTCAGCGCGGGCGCGCGACGGCGCGGCGACGCCGCAGGTACGGCAGCGCGAACAGGTAGAGGCCGCTGATCAGGAGCAGGGCGAGCGGCAGCAGCGGCACGTAGGAGACCCACACGATCGGGTCCTTCTGCGCCAGCGCCACGAAGGTGATCACGACGGTCACGGTGAAGGCGACAGAGAGCCAGCGGTGCAGTTGGCGGATGCGCGTATCCATTGATGCCTACCTCCCGGCGGTGGCCTCCCCGGCGGGGAGGCCCGTGCCGGAAACGCTAGGTCGGGGCGCCCGCCCAGGGCTTCTCGATTCCTGACCGGTCCGCGCCGCCGCGCGCACGGGACCCTTTGCCCGGCCGCCCTACCCTGCCGACAAGAGCAGCCGAGCCACGGGGGGCAGGCATGCAGATCATCGAACACAGCGTCATCGGCACCCGCTCCGCCGTGCTCCGGCTACGCCGGCCCGGCAGCCGGTTGGAGTTCCTGGTGTTCCCGATGCTCCACGTGGCGAGCCCGGGGTTCTACGCGGCGGTCACGAAGCGGCTCCGGGAATGCGACCTGCTCGTCGTCGAGGGCGTCAGCGGCCGGTCGGTGGTCGGCTCGGCGTTGACACTCACCTACCGGGCCATGCCGGCCAACCGGCGCTCCGGCCTGGTGACGGACCCCATCCCGTACGCGTCCCTCGGCGTCGAGGTGCTCAACCCGGACGTGTCGGCCGCGGAGTTCGCCGAGGGCTGGCGGGCGATGCCGCTGCGGTACCGCCTCCAGATGTGGCTGGTGATCCCGTTCGTGACGGTGATGCAGTTCTTCGGCGGCACCCGACGTCTGCTCTCACCGGAGATCGAGGTGAACGACCTGCCGTCGGCCACCGACGAGCGGTACGCCGACCACGAGTTCACCGAGCACGCCGAGCGCGCGTTCGGCGGCGAACGCGACGAGCGGCTGCTCGCCGCGTTGTCCGAGCTGATCCGTACCCGGTCCTCCGAGCGCATCGACGTGGCGGTCGTGTACGGCGCCGGGCACGTGCCGGCGATCGTGCGCGGGCTCTTCGAGCTGCACGGATACCGTCCCCGCGCAGCCGAATGGCTCACCGTTCTGGAGCGGTGAGCCGGACGCTCAATCGGCGGCCAGCTCCGGCCGGTGTTCCTTGATCCACTCCTGGACGTCCGACTTCAACCAGACCTTGCCCTGCACGAGGTCGGCCACCGGCTCCGGGAAGTTGCGGTTACTGGTGATCACGTAGACCCGCTGCTTGCTGATGCCGCCCAGCATCACGCGAATCTCGGCTGCGCCCACCAGCTCCATACGCCGGACGCTAGACAGTTGACCTGGCTCCTTGACTCGGGTCAACGCCTCGGTCACCGTATGGGGTATGCCGACATCCTCGCCGCCGGGCCGCCCGCCCAGAGCGATCCGGCCGCACGTGGCGATCCGGCCGCTGTGGCTCTGCCGGGTCTGCGCCGGCCCGTGGCCGTGCCAGCCAGCGCGCCTGTTGTTGCTGCTGGAATACCGGCGGGATCGGGTGGCGCTGTCGATCTACATGGCGACATGCCTGTTCGACGCCGCCGCCGACCTGCTGAGACTCAACCCCGATCCGGGCCCACGTCCCGACGAACTGTTCCACCGGTTCGTCGCGTGGACGAGGCACACCTGAGCGGACAGGTCACTCTCGTCCCGCCGGGCCCGCTGACCAGTCGTCCACCCGCATCCGCGACGGCGACCTCGCTGTCTCAGAGCGCCGCACGAACCCGGCGACGGCGAGCGCGCTCATCGTGGTGGCCACGGCAGCGGCGAGCACAAGGAGGGTGGTCTCCACCTGCACCGTGCGCATGTACTCGCCGCCGTTCGCGGTCGCGGACGCGTAGCGCACGGCCGCGAGCGGGTTGAGCAGCACCGCGGCGATGCCGGCGGTCCAGGCCGCCCTCGGTAGCCGCTCGTCGCCGGGACGGACGGTCCTCCGGGCGGCCCAGCAGCCGAGGGCCGCGAACGTGACGAGCAGCGTGACCGGCAGCAGCCAGAGCACGGCGGGCAGCAGGTCGCGGAGGGGCACCACGGCGTCGAGCAGCTCCACCGGGAAACTGGCGCCGTCGTGGGTCACCACGCCGATCCGGTGGCGGTAGGCCGCGAGCGCGACCAGCGTGCAGCCGATGTGGACGGCGATCAGGGCGACGAGGGCGGACAGTGCGGCGCGGCGGGCGGACACCGGGCCGAGGCTACCGCCCGCGCGCTCCGGCGGGGGGCCGCCCGCACCGCGCGGTCAGACACTCAGGGCGAGATCGGCGACCTCGGCCGCGCAGCCCCAGGACAGCGTCACCCCGGCGCCGCCGTGGCCGTACGCGTGCACCAGCCGCCCGTCCGCCGGGTCGATCTCGACCCGGGGGCCGCCGTGCCGGGCCGGCCGCAGCCCGATCCGCTCCCCCAGCACCGGCGCGTCCGCGAGTTGCGGCACCAGCGCCACGCACCGGCGGCGGATCGCCGCCGCCTCCTCCGGGTCGGGACGGGTGTGTCCCACCCCCGCCTCGTAGGTGCCGCCGAGCACCACGTCGTGGCGGCGCGGATGCACGTACGTGATGCCGGCCGGGTCGCCCTCGTCGCGTACCGAGACGGTCAGGCCGGGGTTCGCCACCAGCAGGACGTGCCCGCGCGCCGGGTACACGGCCGGGTCGGCGGCGAGCCGCCCGGCGGCCAGACCGGTCGCGTTCACCACGACCGGCGCGACCTCGTACGCCTCGGCGAGCGTGCCCAGCGCACGGCGGACGACCCGGCCGCCGCCCGACTCCAGGCGCTCCCGCAGCCAGGTGAGGTACGGGGTCATCTCCACCGACGGGGCGGTGAACCGCAGCAGCGCGGTGTACGGCGGCTCCGCCGGCTCGGCCGTCAGGTCGCCGCAGGCGTCGGCCCACCAGGGCGGCCCGGCGTAGCGGTGGCGCAACCACATCCGGGTGGGCCGGTCGACCACCCCCGGCACGCCGTCGGCCGCCTGGCGGCGCAGCTCGGCGTGGGTGTCCCGGGCCCAGCGCAGCACCCGTGGGTCCTCGTCGGTGTGGCTCGGGTACCAGACGGCGGCGGCCACGGTGGAGACCGTGTCGGCCGGGTCGTGGGCGGTCAGCACGGTGACCCGGGCACCCAGCCGCTGGAGCGTGAGCGCTGTCGTCATCCCGATGACCCCGCCGCCGACCACCACCACGTCCGCCTCGGTCATGTTCCGCTCCCGTCACCCGTACCCGTGTGTTCCTGCCGATGGTGGCCGCCCGGACGCCCGGTGTCCAAGACGGATCGGGCGGCGCACGGGACAAATCGCTTTGTCCGTCTCGGTTACGCTCGTGGCGTTTGGCCTTGGGGAGGTCTCATGAGTGCGGATCCTTCGATGAGCGGCGACTTCACCCGCATGCTCGACGCGACGATGGCGGCACTTCGGACAGTGGGTCCGCCGCCGGCGGACGAGCCGGAGACACCGGCGGTCGGCGAGGCCGCCGACGGGCAGGTCCGCGCCGAGATGGGACGCGACGGCAAGCTCCACGCGCTGCACGTCGAGCCGCGGCTGATGCGGCTCGGCTCCGAGGAGCTGACCGCGCACATCGTCAGCGCGGTGAACGCGGCGATCGACGGGCTGCGTACCGGCGAGAATCCGCAGGTCGCGGACATGTCGCAGTTACGGGAGCAGTTGCAGGAGGTACGGGACACCGCCGTTCCCCGGCTCGGGTCGTTCCTCGATGCGCTGACCGAGGCGCAGGAGCGGATGGCACGCGGCGGGCAGCGATGAGCGGCGGAGGCTTCGAGGTGCACCCGCCGCTGATCCGGGCCGCCGGGCGGGGCGTCACCGACGCGGCCAAGCGGTTCACCGGCGAGCTGGAGGCGTTCGAGGCACGGATGCAGGGCTACGGCGAGCCGTGGGGCGCCGACGACATCGGGTCGCTCATCGGCATCGCCTACACCGAGGTGGCGAACTACATCTTCGACTGCGTCGGCATGGCCGCCGACGAGTTCACCGCAGCCGGCACCGACATCGCCGGGATGGCCGACTCGTACGAGCGGGTCGACGAGGACGGCGCGGGCACCATGCGTTCGCTGGCCGGCGGGCTGGGCTGAGCCGTGGGACTGCAACTACCGGGTGAGCTGGTCACCGCGCTCGGCTGGATCGGCTACACCTGGCCGGCCGCCGACGAGGAGAAGCTCTTCGAGATGGGCCAGGCGTGGCTGGAGTTCGGCGGCCGGATCGGGGCGGCGGCCGGCGCGGCGGACGCGGCTGCCGCGCAGGTGTGGACGCAGAACGTCGGTCCGGCGATCGCGGCGTTCCAGAAGTGGTGGGGCGGCGAGCAGAACGGGCCTGTCGTGCTGCACGACAGCATGCCCGCGGCGATGCTGCTCGGCGCCGGGCTGATCATCTGCGCGGCGATCGTCCTGGCGCTGAAGATCGCGGTGATCGTGCAGCTCGCCATCCTCGCGTTCGAGGTCGCCCAGGCGATCGCCACCGCCGTGGTCACGTTCGGCGCCTCGCTGGCCGAGATCCCGATCTTCCAGATCATCACCCGGGAGATCGTCGGCGCGCTCATCGACCAGGTCATCGGAAGACTGCTCGATGCCTAGCCCGAGGCGCGGCCGGGGCGCCGCCGCGAAACCGGCGGCCGGCAAGATCGTCCGCAAGGCGGTCGAGAAGCTGGAGAAGCCGATCGTCCGGGTCACCGGGCCCAACCGGAGCCTGCCGACGAAGGTCGTCCGGGTGCAGCGCCGGGACTTCCACGCCACCGCCCAGTTCCGGCGCAAGATGGCCGCGCTGAAGAAGCTCAGCGACGACGGCAAGCTCTACAAGGCCACCAACCCGGTGGCCCGCGACAAGAACCTCACCGACGGGTACAAGGACCGGATCCGCCAGAAGATCTGGGACAAGTACTGGCCGCACGACAAGGACCTCGCCAACCGGCTCAGTCAACGGCTCAGCGACTACCACCCCGACCATGTGTGGGAACTGCAGCTCGGCGGGCCGGACACCGTCGACAACCTCAAGCTGCTGCATGGTAGAACCAACACGGACATCGGCTCCCAGATCTGGGGGCAGATCCAGAATCTGCCGGACGGAACCCCGATCCGAATAGAGGTAGTGGATTGACTTCCGATCTCGCGCAGCTTCTCGCCGAACTCCGCGCCGACCTGGCCGCGGACGAGCCGGCCAGTCTCGCGTACGGGCAGATCGGCGACCCGGCCGACGAGGGCGACGTGCCGGCGGAGCTGCCGGACGGCGTCCGCGAGTTCCTGCTCGTGGCCGACGGGCTGCGGGCCGGCGCGATCGAGCTGGCCTCGGCCGCCCGGCTGGCCGGTGTCCAGTACTTCCTCGACTACGCGCCCGACTTCTCCCCCATCGGCCAGGACAAGGGCGGCTGGCTGGTCGTCGGCACACGCAGCGACGAGCCGATCTTCCTGGAGCGCGCCACCGGGGCGGTCTGGTACTTCCCGCCGACCGGCACCGAGTGGTTCATGGGCGACGCGTTCGAGGAGCTGGCGCCGGACCTCGACTCGTTCGTGCACTACTACGTGCTCGGCCCCGGCTACGCCGAGCTGGTCACCGACGACGACGGGTGGTACGCGTTCCTCGACCGGCAGGGCCTGCTCGACGAGGCCGAAGCCGAGGACGAGGACGAGGCGCAGCCGTGACAGTCACCCGCGAGCAGCTCACCGCGCTGTGGGGTGAGCGGGGCGTCATCTACTTCCCCGACCAGCGTTTCGACGCGATCCTCGGGCCGCTCGGGCCGGAGGTGTTCCCGCCCGACGGCGCGCTTCCGGTCGAGGTGCCGATCCTGTTCACAGTGGACGTCTCGGTCCCCGACGTCGAGCTGTTCTCCACGCTGTCGATCGAGCTGGGCGACCAGGGCCCCCGCCCGTACGTCGTGCTGGGCGCCTCGCCGGAGGACCCGGCGCTGCTGTTCTGCCTGGACGCGGGCACCGGCGCGGTGATCCTGCTGGACCTGGAGACGCCGAACCTGGAGACGGTGAACAGCACGTTCGCCGCGTTCGTGGAGTTCCTCTACCGGCTCGGCCAGCTCATCGCCACCGACCCCGGCGGGCGGGAGCGGGCCGCGCGGGCGGCGGCGATCCGCGACGACCTGCGTCCGGTCGACCCGGTCGCGTTCGCCGAGCCGGAGTCGTGGTGGAACATGGCCTTCGACGAGCTGGAGTCGACCGCCTGAGGTCAACCGGCCGCCGGTGCGGCCCGGTCCGCGCCGGTCAGCCCGGCGACGAGCAGCAGGTACGCGGCCAACTCCACCGCCACCGTCAACGCCGCCACCGGTTGCGGCATCGCCAAGGTGGGCGGGATGGCGTACCAGGCGAACAGGGCGGTGCCGTCAGCCGAGACAGGCAGGTGCACGGCCTCGATGCCCGCGTCGAGCAGCGGCAACGCGAGCACCGCCAGCAGTGCCGCGCCGGTCGCGGCGAGCCGTCGGCCCCGCCCGGCCAGCAGCACGGCGAGCGCCAGCGCGGCGAGTGCGAGCGCCAGCGGCGGCAGCACCGCGAGGACGAGCGCGGGCACGACGTCGGCCTGGTCGTACCCCGAACCGTCCGCCCGGGTCAGCGTGGTCTCGGTGCGGATCTCCAGGCCCGGGGTGACGGCGGCGACGGCGACGCCGATGTCGGTGACCCGGACTGCCGCGTACCCGACGACGGGTGCGGCGGCGACCGCGGCGGCGATCAGGTGCCGGCGCCGTCCAGGGCCCCGGCACGCGACCAGCAGCACCGCCACCGCGACAAGCGCCGCCCAGCTCCCGGCGAGCGCCGCGTCGAAGCCGGCCGTCCGGTCGACGGCGCTGTCGCCGCTGCCGTACACCGTCCAGCCGAAGTCCCCGGCGCCCGGCCCGGCCGGCATGGTGCGGACCGCGTCCACGATCAGCGGTGCGAGCGCCGCCGGCACCGCCCAGCGCGGGGCGGGCAGTCCGGCGGCGACGGCGTACGCCAGCAGCAGCGCCAGGCTCAGCACCTCCGCGCCGCGCCAGAGCGGTGCGGCCACCAGGACGCCGACGACGTGGGCGACGGCGGCCACGGCCGCAGGGATCAGCAGCAGCGGAGCACGACGCACCGGCGGATCCTTTCACGGCACACCGGGCCGCCACCGCCCCGTGATCGTCAGCTGCCGGCCGGCACCTGGTCCTTGATGTCGTCGTACCCGGCCGCGCCCGGCGCCGGCGCCGGGGTGTAGATCACCCGGATCACGCCGGTCGGGTACGCCTCCGTCGCGGCCACCCGCAGGTGGTACGGCGCGTCGCCCTCGTCGAACAGCCGGCGGCCCTTGCGGGCGGCGACCGGGTGCACCAGCAGCCGCAGCTCGTCCACCAGGCCCGCGGCGAGCAGTTGCTGCACCACCGAGATCGAGCCGGGAATGAGGATGCCCTTGATGCCGGCGTCGGCCTTGAGCGCGCGCACGGCGTCGGTCAGGTCGCCCTGGATCAGCTCCGAGTTGCGCCAGGAGAACTCCAGCGGCTGGCGGGACACGACGACCTTGCGCATGTCGCCGAGCTGCTTGGCGAACGGCGCGTCCTCACCGCCGGCGGCCTCCCGGTCCGGCCAGGCGCCGGCGAAGCTGTCGTACGTCTCCCGGCCGATCAGCAGCACGTCGGAGGTGTCGTAGTCCTCGGTGACGGCGCGGCCCATGTTGTCGTCGAAGTACGGGAAATGCCAGTCGGGGTCGATCTCGGCGACACCGTCGGCCGAGATGAACAGCGTGGAGATGACTTTGGCCATCGCGGTGCTCCTTCTCAGGTGGGTTCGACGGGTAGACCGCCGCACCGTGTCAAACTCATCGGCCCACGACGACGTCACCGGGGTCGGAACGTGAAATCCGGCGGAGCGCCCTCGCCCGCCCGGCGCCGCCAGCGGGTCAGCCCGGGGTGAGGACGCAGAACTCGTTGCCCTCCGGGTCGACCAGCACCCGCCACGGGATGTCGGCCCCGCCCAGGTCCGCGTCGGTGGCGCCGAGCGTCCGCAGGCGGGCGGTCTCGGCGTCCAGGTCGTCCGACGGGTACGGGCGGACGTCGAGGTGGACGCGGTTCCATCCGGTCTTCGCGTCGGCGCTGCGGGCGAACCGCAGGTAGGGCCCGACGCCCTGAGCGGAGCGCAACACCGCCTGCTGGTCGGTCACCTCGTGCACGGTCCAGTCGGTGGCCCGGCCCCAGAAGCCGGCCATGGCGCGCGGGTCGGCGCAGTCGACCACCACCTCGGCGATCGGCCCGGTGTCCGCGCGCCGCGGGTCCGGCTCCCGTACGCAGAACTCGTTGCCCTCCGGGTCCGCCAGGACCGTCCACGGCACGTCGCCCTGGCCCACGTCTGCGGGGGTGGCGCCGAGCGCGGTCAGGCGCGCGACCAGCTCCGTGTGGTGCGCGGGCGAGGTGGTCGCGAGGTCGACGTGGACGCGGTTCTTCGCCGTCTTGGGCTCGGTGGAGACGACCAGGTCGACGTAGAGGGCGCGGGGGTCCGGGTAGGTGAGGCCCGCGGGTTCGAGGTTCGTCACGCCGGGTTCCTCGCTGGAGATCTCCCAGCCGAGCACCTTCGCCCAGAAATCACCGAGCGCGACCTCGTCGTGTGCCTTCATGTTGATCTGTACGAGCCGGGTTGCCATGGCGGCGATGGTAGGTGCCGCGCCGGGTCGCCGTGGTCCCGGCAGGTGGTCAGGAATCGAGAAGCGGGCGCCCACCGCCGGGCCATAGCGTTGCTGCCAGGCGGTCGGCACCACGCGGACCGCGAGTAACGAGGGGGGATCGAGATGTCCGACGGGTTCACTGCCGAGGAACGCGCCGCGATGAAGGAGCGCGCGGCCGAGCTGCGCGCCGAGGGCAGGAAGGGCGCCAAGAAGGCCGACGACCTGCAGGCGGTGCTCGACCGGATCGCGCAGATGGCGCCGGAGGACCGCGAGCTGGCCGAGCGCGTGCACATGACGATCATGTCCGCCGCGCCGGAGCTGGCGCCGAAGACCTGGTACGGCATGCCCGCGTACGCCAACGCCGCCGGCAAGATCGTCGTGTTCTTCCAGGACGCGGGTAAGTTCAAGTACCGCTACTCGACGGTGGGCTTCCAGGAGGCGGCGAACCTCGACGACGGCGACATGTGGCCGGCGTCGTTCGCGCTGGTGCGGTGGAGCCCGGAGGTGGAGAAGAAGCTCGCCGAACTGGTGCGTACCGCCGTGTCCTGACCGTGCCGTCAGGCGGACGGCACGGCGCCGAGGGCGAGCGCGGCGGCGTCGCGGGCGCAGCCCCAGGACAGCATCACGCCGTTGCCCGCGTGGCCGTAGTTGTGCACGACGAGCGCGTCGCCGCGCCGCTGCGCCGCCACGCGCGGCGCCGCCCGGCCGGGACGCAGCCCGACTGTGTGTTCGAGGACCTCGGCGGCGGCCAGGGCGGGTTCGATCGCGACGCACCGGGCGAGGACGTCGGCCTCCTCGGCCGGATCGGGGGTGGTGTCGTCGCTGCGTCGCTGGCCGCCGCCGAGCACCACGTGGTCGCCGTGCGGGAAGATCGACGCCCAGGCCGGCGCCATCGGCGCCTCCATGAAGAACCGTTCCAGGCCGGGGTTGCGCACCACGATCCGGGGGCCGCGCACCGGGTACAGGCCGGTGTCGCCGGTCAGGGCCCGCGCCGCCAACCCGGCGCAGTTGACCACCACCGGGGCCAGCGTCGCCGCCTCGTCCAGCGAGCCGACCGGCTCCTGGCGCACCTCGCCGCCGCCGTCGCGGAGTCGCTCCAGGAGGTACGCGAGGTAGACCGGCATGTCGACCAGCGGCAGGCGGACGGTGAACGCGGTGCCGAAGCCGGCCGGCCGCTCGTCGTCGCCGAGCTGCCGGAAGCCCGGCGTCTGCTCGGCGTACGGGGGCGTCGCCCCGGCCGGCCGGGCGGCGAGCGTGCCGTCGCGCCACACCACGCCCGGCATGGGCTCGGCGCCGAGCACCCGCAGCGTCTCGTCGGTCCAGGCGCGTTGCGGGTCGCCGGGTGGCGACAGGTTCGGGCCGACGAGCGCCGACGCCAGCGCCGAGGTGGTGCGGGCGGGCGGCGCCGCCGTGCGGACGAGCACCCGGGCGCCGCTCTCGGCCAGCCGGATGCCGGTGCTGAGCCCGCTCACGCCAGCTCCGAGGACGACGACGTCCGGATGTGCGGTCATGGCGGGCCCCCATCGCGTCGCGGCTGCGGTCGCCCGCCCATTCTGCCCGGCGATCCCGCTCCCGTTTGCCCCGTCCGGCCGCCGTCAGTCGCTCAGCGCTGCCAGGAGTCGAGGCCGCGGACCGCGGCGGCGGCGATGTCGTCGGACAGGCCGGGGTCGTTGCTGGTGCCCTCCCAGCCCTGGTCGTGCACGACGGTGACCGCGTCGGCGACCCGGATCACGATGATCTGGCTGGTGGCCTGCCCTTCGGCCGGGCTGCCGTCGAGGCCGGTAGCCGGTCGCGTCACCGTCACCAGCAGGGCTTCGTCGCCGGTCCGGGTCATCGGCTCGGACCGGACGGTGACGGTGCCGCCCGACTCCTGGAACGACCGGCAGGACTCCATCGCCCCGCGGACCCGGCGCAGGTAGTCGGCGGCGCCGGTGCCCTCGAACGCGAAGACGGTCTGGTGCAGCGTGCCGAAGGGGACGTTCTCCGGCGGGTCCGTCGGCTTCTTGTAGGCGCTCGTCATGGCGGCGCTCGCGGTGACCGACCGTCCGCCGCTGCGGAACTCCTGGTCGCACAACTCGGGCAGCGCGTCGGTGACCTCCATCGGCTGCGCCTCGGTCTTGCGCAGCTCCGGCGGCAGGTCGGCGAAGGCGGACGTCGGGATCGTCACGCGCCCGCCGGACGACTGCGACGTCTCCGGCGTCGCGGGGGCGGTGGCCGAGGTCGCGCTCGGGTCCGCGGCGCCGCCGTCGTCCCCACCGCCGTCGCCGCACGCGCCGGCCAGCAGCGCGGTGACGAGCAGGGGTACGCCAAGCATCCGCCTACGGCGACTCGGTGTCCTCATGTCGACCTCCGTCCCGTGCCCGTCCCGACGACGTTCCCGATGCCACGCCGCCCGAAACGGCGCGCCAGTCCCCTGCTCCCCCAACTGCCGGGCGCCCCGTGGCGTTCCGGCGCGCAGCCACCTCTTGACATGTCGTTAGGCGCCTGACAATGTTGTCAGGTGCCTAACGACATGAACGCCTACGAGCTGGCCGCTCCGGGCGTCTGGGCGAAGAAATACTTCCTCGCCAGCCGGGCCCTGATGGAGTCCGTGCTGCGCCCCTACGATCTCGGGAACACCCAGTGGTACGTGTTGTACCGGCTGAGTGAGGGCCGGCCGGTCGGCCAGCGCACCCTCACCCGCGAACTGGAGGTCGAACGGGCGACCCTCAGCGCGGTGATCGCGGCGCTCGTCCGCAAAGGCCTGATCGAACAGGTGCCCGACCCGGACGACCAGCGTCAGAAGCAGCTGCACATCACGCCGGCCGGCGTGAACCTGTGGCACTCGCTCCCCGATCCGATGGCGTTGATCGCGGAAGTCGCCTTCGGCGGGGTCGACCCCGCGGACATCGAGACCATGAATCGCGTCCTCAGCGGCGCGACCAGACGACTGATCGACTACCGGAAGGAGCACGGGTCATGACCGTTCTCGTGACCGGCGGAACGGGCCTGGTCGGCCCCCGCCTGCTCGGGCGACTCACCGCGGCGGGTATCGAGTGCCGCGCCCTCGTCCGTCCCGGAAAAGCAGTGCCCGACGGCGTACGGCGCGTCGAGGGTGACGTCCTCAGCCCCGAATCCCTGCCGGCAGCCGTGGAAGGCGTCACCGCGGTCATCCACCTGGCCGCCGTCTTCCGCACCCGCGACGACGAGCAGATCTGGGCCGTCAACCGTGACGGCACCCGCAACCTGATCGCCGCCGTCGAGAAGCACGCGCCGCAGGCCCGGTTCCTGCTGGCCAGCACCTCCCACGTCTACGGCGCCGACAGCACCCACCCCGGGCGTGAGGACGACCCCGTCGCGCCGACGCTGGCCTACCCCGCCAGCAAGATCGAAGCCGAGCAGCTGCTTCGCGCCAGCGGGCTCACCTGGGGCATCCTGCGCCTTCCCTTCATCTACGGCGACCGGGACGGGCACCTCGAATCGTTGCCCGAACTCGCGGCCGGCATGGGGTGGCACCCGGCACAGAGGCTGAGCGTCTGCCACCACGCCGACATCGCCACGGCGTTCGCACTGGCCCTCACGGGCGCATTCGACAACCGCACCGTCAACATCGCCGACGAGTCGCCCCTGAGCATCTACGAGATGTCCCAGCTCGTCGGCTACTCCTACGGCTCCTCCGCCGAACCGCTCCGTCAGCCGTGGCGGGGGCAGATGGACATCAGCCTCGCCCGCAGCCTCGGCTTCACACCGACGATCAGCACCATCTACGAGGCCGTCCGCAGCGGCGCGCTCTGACCCGGCGCCAGCATAAACAAATGGTTGTTTGCGCAAACCTGTGTTTGCGCTAGCGTGAGGGCATGCGCTCCGATCCGGACCTCGATCTCGCCTTCGCCGCGCTCGGCGACCCGGTCCGCCGCGCCCTGGTGACCCGCCTCGCGCGCGGGGAGGCCACCGTGGGCGAGCTGGGTGAGCCGTTCGACCTGACGCCGCAGGCGATCTCCCACCACGTCGGCGTGCTGCGCCGGTGCGGCCTGGTCGAGCAGCGGCGGGAGGGCACCCGGCGACCCTGCCGGCTGCGCGTCGACCAGCTCACCCGGCTCGGCTCGTGGATCGACGAGCAACGCCGCGCCTGGGACGACCGTCTCGACGCGCTGGAGACGCACCTCTCCGACCCGGAGGCGACCCGGTGAGGACGCGCGTCGAACGGCACGGCGACGAGCTGATCGCCCGGCGGCACCTGCCCGCCGCGCCGGACCGGGTCTGGGCGGCCTTCACCTCGCCGGCGAGCATCGCCGCGTTCTGGGGCGGGTCGCACGCCAGCGTGCCGCCGGGCTCGGTGACCGTCGACCTGCGGCCGGGCGGGGAGTTCGTCCTCGACACACGCGCGCCCGACGGCCGGACCGGGCGGCTCCGGTTCGTCTACGTCAGCGTGGACCCGCCACGGGAGCTGGTCTTCGACGAGCCGGTTACCGGCCTGCGTACGACCGTCACGCTCCGGCCCGCGCGCGACGGCACCGACCTGACGGTGCACCAGCGCAAGCTTCCGCCCGAGTTGCGTACCGACCAGGCCGCGGACGGGCTCGCCTCGATCCTCGACGCGCTCGCCGCCCACCTCCGACACCACGACGATGGAGACGACAGTGCCCCGAGCAACCCAGCGTGACCTGGTCGCGGAATACTTCGCCGGCTTCCGGGCGAGCGACCACGAGCGCATCCTCGCCACCCTCACCGACGACGTGGAGTGGGTCATCCACGGCCACCGCACCACCCGCGGCCGGGCCGAGTTCGACGGCGAGATCGAGAACCCCGCGTTCACCGGCAGTCCACGGCTCGACGTCGAGCGCGTGATCGAGGACGGGCCGGTCGTCGTGGTCACCGGCGAGGGCCGGGGCGCCACCGTCGCGCACGGGCCGTTCCGCTTCGCCTTCAACGACCTGTTCACGTTCCGGGACGGGCTCATCGCCCGCGTCGACTCCTACGTCGTCCCGCTGCCCGGGGCGTGAGCGCCGCCTGACGCCCCGGTGAAGGCCCGCCGGTACGCCGACGGCGAGGTCCGCATCGCGGCGGTGAAGTGGTGCCGGAACGTCACCGCCGTCTCGAACCCCACAGTGGCGGCGACCTCCTCGATCGGCGCGCTCGTCGTCTCCAGCAGCGGCAGGCTGGCCTGGACGCGCCGGTCGATCAGCCAGCGGATCGGCGTGGTGCCGGTGGCCCGCGCGAAGTGCCGCAGGTACGTGCGGGGCGACATGTGCGCCTGCCGGGCCAGCCGGGCCACGGTGATCTCGGCGGTCAGGTTCGCCAGCGCCCACGACATGCTCGCGGCGAGCCGGTCGTCGCCGGGATCGGCCGGGACCGGCGCCTCGACGAACTGCGCCTGGCCGCCGTCGCGGTGCGGCGGCACGACCAGCCGGCGGGCGACCGCGTTGGCGATCGTCGGCCCGTGGTCGCGGCGTACCAGGTGGACGCAGAGGTCGAGACCGGCCGCGCTGCCGGCGCCGGTGAGGACGTCCCCGTGGTCCACGTACAGCACGTCCGGGTCGACGCGTACCGCCGGGTGCCGCCGGGCGAGCAGGTCGGCGTACCGCCAGTGGGTGGTGGCCCGGCGGCCGTCGAGCAGGCCCGCGCCGGCCAGGGCGAACGCGCCCGAGCAGATCGACACGATCCGGGCGCCGCGCCGGTGCGCGGCACGCAACGCGGCGGTCAGCCGGGGCGACGGGTCGGCGTGCACGTCGGCGACGCCGGGCACGATCAGCGTGCCGGCGCCGGCGAACACGTCGAGGCCGTGGTCGGTGTGCAGCGTGGCGCCGCCGACCAGCCGCACCGCGCCGGGTGTCTCCGCGCAGACGGTCAGCTCGTACCAGGGCACGTCGAACTCCGGGCGGGGCAGGCCGAAGACCTCGGTGACGATCCCGGTCTCGAACACCGACATGCCCTCGTACGCCAGCACCGACACGGTGGCACGGTTCATGGCGGGATGTTAGCGAAGGGCGGCGCTCACGCCACTGGGGCGGCCGGACGGCGGTCGGCACGATGGGTGCCATGTCGAACGTCCTGCGCATTCCCGCCGCCCGCCCCGCCGACGCCGTCGCCCACTACGCGGCCCGGCTCTCCTTCCAGGCCGACGTCAGCGACGTGCACGCCGATCTGGAAGCGGGCGTGACCGGCCTGGTCGTGGTCGACTCGCGCAGCCTCGCGGCGTGGCGGCAGGGGCACATCCCCGGCGCCGTCCACCTGCCCACCGCGCAGATCGCCGACCGGGCCGCCGAGCTGATCCCGGCGGACGCCACGGTGGTCACCTACTGCTGGGGACCGGGCTGCGACGGCGCCACCCGTGCGGCGCTGGAGTTCGCCCGGCTCGGCCGGCCGGTCAAGGAGATGATCGGCGGATACGAGTACTGGGTGCGGGAGGGCTTCCCGGTACGCACCGACGCGGGGCTCGTCCGCCGGCCCGCCGACGACCTCACCGCGCCGGCCGGGGCGTCGTGCGGCTGCTGAGGGCGTGTCGGTTCCGTACAAGACACCGGGTGGCGGGCGTTCCTAGCATTGCCGCATGCGTGATCTTGTCTACACCGGATTCATGTCGCTCGACGGCGTGGTGGACTCCCCCGGCGGCGGCCCGGGCGAGGACCACCGCAGCGGCGGCTGGGTCGTCAAGGACGTCGAGTTCCTGCCCGAGGCGTTCTCCCTCAAGGGCGAGGAGCTGGCGCAGACCACGGCGCTGATGTTCGGCCGGCGCAGCTACGAGGCGTTCGCGCCCACCTGGCGCGACTCCGAGGACCACGCCGCCTACCGGGACCTGCCGAAGTACGTGGTGTCGTCCAGCCTGCCCGACGACGCGCTGGTCGACGGCTGGGGACCGACGACGATCCTGCGCTCCACCGCCGACGTGGCCGCGCTCAAGCAGGGCGACGGCGGCGACATCTTCATCCACGGCAGCGCGGAACTCGCCCGCCGTCTCGCCGAGGCGGACCTGATCGAGCGGTACCACCTGCTCGTCTTCCCGGTGCTGCTCGGCGCCGGCAAGGGCCTGTTCACCCGGGCGGACCGGGACCGGCAGACGCTGCGGCTGCGCGACAGCGCCGCCTACCCCAACGGCGTCGTCAAGCTGATCTACGACGTGACCCGCTGAGCCGGATCCAGCGCGATCGCCCCACCGGCGCCCGCGCGCAGCTCACCGGCCGTCCGTCCGACGTACCGGCGCAGCGCGCGGGCCAGGTGCGGCTCGTCCACGTACCCGAAGGCGGTGACCGCGTCGGCGGGCGGGCGGCCCGCGGCCAGCAGCACGGCGGCGCGGCGCGCGCGGTCGATCTGCCGCACCGCGCCCCGGGTCAGCCCGGTCGCGGCCCGGAACCGGCGTTCGACGGTACGCGGTGACGCCGGTGGACGGCCGCCGCGCAGGGTCTCGGTGACGAGCGGGTCGCGGACCACCACGCCGGCCCGGACCAGCCGCTCGACCAGGGCCTCGGCGTCGTCCGGGCCGGGTGTCTCCCACCAACCGCCGTCGAGGCGGAACGTCCGGCGGCTCACGTCGGGCAGCTCGGCGCCGCTGTCCACAAGCTCAGGCGTGGGTACGAGCCGCAGCGAGGTGCCGACCGCGAACTCGATACCGACGAAGCTCGCGCCCTCGGGCACCGGCGCGGCGCCGGTGGCGGTCTCGGGGCCGGAGACGGCCGCGTAGGAGCGCCCGTCGCGCTGCCAGAACACGAGCCCCCAGCACGGCGTCGCCACCGAGGTCATCTCGTCGACCCGGTCGCTGACGCAGGTCCACACGGTGTCGATCCAGGCCGAGTCGGACGCCCGTGTGGTGAACCGCAGCTCCACGGCAGGAGCATACGGCGACGGTCAGCGGGCCGGGGTCTCGTCCCGGGCGGGGTAGCCGAGGATCTCGGCGAGGTCACCGGCGGCGGCCGTGTACGCGGCGTAGATGTCGTCGTCGAAGTGGTTGCGCCAGTCGCCGGACGCGCCCTTGCGGTAGTGGGAGATCCGCCCGGGGGTCTCCTTCGACTTCTTCATCTTGGTGAAGCTGTAGCGGGCCAGCAGGGCCTCCAGCTCGGCCGGCGGCAGCGTGATCCCACAGTGCCGCAGAAGCTGGTCGACCTCTTCGGCCTGCCGCTCGCCGGTCAGGTCCTCGTAGCGGAACAGCCGGAACGTCTCGTCGCTCGGCGCGACCGCCCAGGACCGCATCTGCCCGAACTGCTTCTTGTCGCGCAGCCGGTCGATGACGTAGAGCATTCCCTCCTTCTTCGGCAGTTCCTGGAGGGCCTTGCGCGCCTGCGGGATGTCGCCCATCGGGGCGTGCGAGTTGCGCAGCGAGAAGTAGCTGGACACGACCACGTCGCGCGGGTCGCGGATCACGAAGAACGCGCGGTAGCTGCCGGCCTTGGGCACCGCCTCGAACCGCTTGTGGGAGAGGAAGATGGCCAGGCCGATGCGGCCGGCGGGCACCGGCGCGGTCGCGCCGCCGGAGTAGAAGCGCGGGTCGTAGGGCAGCAGCCCGCAGTGGCGGTAGACGGCCGGATCGCTGAACAGCGCCTTGATCCACTGGCTGCCGGTCTTGCGGACGGTGCAGTGGAAGATGTTGGCGAACTCGCTGCGGGCCGCCACCGGAACGGTGAGTCGCATACGGGCGTTGCGCGCTTCCATCTGCGCCCGCCGGGCCTTGACGCGCAGAGAATTCGGCGAATTGTGCTTGGCGAATTCAACGGCCCGATTAATCATTTCCCAACCTCATCCGGACCCCGCGGAGCAGGGGCAGCACGAACACCTTTCCGCACGCCACGCAGGTGAAATCCGCAGACCTCGCCTGCTCCGCCCCGCGCCCCGACGCGCCGCTAGGAATATCCCCGACGGTCCGATTAATGTCAATCCCGGTCACCTGGGAGAACGCTGAAAATCTACAATTTCCATAGGAATTGCGGAATGGGCGTGACGGGCCCCACGGCGACTCGCGCACCGGCACAATGAGCGCCGTGCTCACCCCCGCCCGCGACCTGCTGACCGCCCTCGATCCGCTGTCCCACCGCGACCGGACGCGGCGCCTCGTGGCGTGGGCACGCACCGCGCCCAACCGGGCACAGGTCTGTGCCGACCTGCGCCGGCACGGACCCTACGAGCGGCGTCTCGCGCTGCTCGCCGCGCTGGCGACCCGGGACACCGCGGCCGTCCTGGCCGCGACGTCCGACAGGGATCCGTCGATCGCCGCCACCGCGCTGACCGCCGCCGTGCGGGCCGGCGTGACGCCCGCCGACCTGACCGACCGGCCGGCGGCCACCCGCCGGCGGGTCTACCGGGCGCTGCGCCGCCGCCCGGCGCCGGTCCTCGCCGACGCGCTGATCACCACGGTCCGCGACCGGTTCGGCGACCACGAGGCCGCCGCGCTGCTGCCGGCCTGCGGCGCCGAGACGGTACGCGCCCTGCTGCCCGACCTGGAACACGCGCTGAACCCGGAACGGCTGATGCGCCGGCACGCCGACATCGTGCTCGCACGGGCCGGCGAGCGGCTGGCCACGGCCCCGCCCGAGTCGCGCGGGCGGATCTGGGGCGAGGTCGCCGGCGCGGTGCTGCGGGCTGATCCGGCGCGGGCGCTGGACCTGCTCGACCGGTACGCGCCCGAGGATTCACTGCCCGGCCCGCTCATCGCGTACGGGCGGCTCGCCGCGCACGACGCGAGCCGGGTCGTACGCCTGCTCACGCCGCCGGGGCGCGCGGCCTGGCTGGCCCGGATCGCGCTGCCCCGGGCGCTGCTACGCCGCCTCGCCGCGCTGCCCACCGGCGACCTGATCCCGCTGGCCGCCCGGCTGCGGGAGCACGACCATGCGCTGGCCGCGTTGCTGCGCGCGGTCGCGCCGAGCCGCCGCGCCGAGCTGTACGACGCCGCGCTCGCCGACACCGACACCACCGCGCTGCTGCCGGGCGCCCAGGTGATGGAGGTGCTGCCGGCGGCGGTGCGGGCGCGCGAGGCGGGCCGGGTGCTGACCCTGCCGTCCGTCCGCGAGCGGGAGGAGCAGGTGCGGTTCTGGAGCGCGTACCTGCCGTGGCCGGCGGCGTCCGCGTCGGCGAGCGCGGCGCTGCGCTCGGGCGACGCGGACGAACGGGCGGACGGCTGGCGGCTGCTGGTGGCGGCCGCGCGACGCTCCCGCGACCCGCGCACGGTGGCCCAGGTGGTGGTCCGGCTCGGCCGGCTGCGCAACGAGCAGGACCCGGTACGCGCGGCCGCGCTCAAGCTCGCCACTGTGGCGCCGCTGCTCACCGCCACGACCGCGGGCGGGCTGACCGGGCTCACCACCGACGTGGTCGACGCCCGGGACACCTCGGCGGCCACCACCAACGCGTTGAGCCGCCTCGCCGCCGAAACGCTCACGTACCACGTCGACGTGCCGGAACTGGCCGAGTGGGCGCTGCTCACCATCGACCTGGTGAGCAGCGACGCGAACGTGCCGATCCTGCACCGGCTCGACACGGTGCTGCGGCGCGGCCAGGAGACTGTGGTGTTCGGCCGGCTGCGCGACCGGCTCGAGTCCGGCATGACACGCGCGCGGTACGGGCTGCTGTTCGCGCTCACCCACGCGCTCGGCCGCCGCGCCTGGCGCCTGCCCGAGCTCCAGGACCTGCTGCGCCGGGCGATCGGGCCGGACACGCTGCCCCCGGTGGCCCGGACGGCGGTCGCGCTCTGGCTCGCCGACCCGCATACCCGCGCACGGCGCGTCGAGGAGGTCCTCGACGTCGACGCCTCGGCGGTGGCGATCCACGAGGTGTGGACGACGATCTGCACGTCCCGCACCGACCTGCTCGACCGGGTGCTGGACCGGCCCCCGCGCGGCCGGTTCGTGGAGAAGGGAAAGCGGTGGGTGCCCGACACCGCGCCGCACGCCCGGCGATGGCTCCCCCGCCAGCAGGAACGCTTCGTGTCGCTGCAGGCGCGCGTCGTCGCCGACTCCGGTCACCGGGTGTGGCAGCGGGCGGCGGCGGTCCACGCCGCCGCCGCAGCCGGCCCGGCCGGACGGGAGCTGGTGCTGCGCCACCTCGACGCACCCGAGGTGCCGGTTGCCGAGGCGGCGCTCGGCGCGCTGGTCCGGACCGACCGGCCGGACGAGGCGTTCCCGGTGCTGCTCCGGTACGCCGACAGCGACCGGGCGCGCGTCGCGCTGTACGCCGCCGGGCGGGCCGCACGGCATGTCCCGCCGGCCCGGCTCGCCGAACTGCTGGGCGGGGTGCTGACCGGCACCGCGAAGGTCACCAGCCGCAAGGAGGCCGCCCGGCTCCTGGCCCGCTACGCGCCGGTGGACATGCTGGCGACGCTCGCCGACACGTACGCCGACCCGGAGACGCACCGCGACGTGCGGGCGGCGATCGTCTCCGCCGCGCGGCAGCGGCTCGGACCCGAGGCGAGCTGGACCGTGCTGCGGGCGGCGGTGCACGCCGGCCGCGAGGAGCGGCGGGCGGTGCTCGGCGCGTACCCGTCCGGGATCTCGGAACGCCACCGCCGCGCCTACGCGGCGTTGCTCGTGGCGGCGTGCCGGGCCGAGGACCGGGAGGTCCGGCGGGCCGCGTTCGCCGCGCTCGGGGAATGGTGGCCGTGGCTGACCGGCGTCACCGACCTGATCGTGGACCGGCTCACCGACCCGGACGAGACGACGCCGAGCATCGGGGTGGCGAACCTGCTGCGAGCCGGTGGTGACACGGTCTTCCGGGCCGCGCTGGAGCGGCTGGTCCAGCGGGACGCGGCCGACGACGATCCGGGCGGTCCGGTGACCGACCGGCCCGCCCGGCGGCGGATCGAGCTGCTCGCGGTCGGCGCGGCTCTGTGGTCCGCCAGCCGGCCCGCCGGCGCCGACCGGGCCGGGCTGGTCGCGGCCGCGTGGTGGCTCGCCGGCCGGGACGGCTTCCTGGGTACGGCCACCCGGCTGCTCGTCGACCTCGGCCGGCTGGACAACCTGGACGAGGTCGCCGCGCTCTGCGCCGGCCGCCCGGTGGTAGCGGTCCGCACCGCCGAACACGTCGGCCACCGGCTGCGCGACCTGCGGCAGCGGCCCGACCCGGCGGTACTCGCCGACACGGTGGCCCACCTCGGCGGGCGCGGCGACCTCGCCGGTGGGCTGTTCGCGGTGGCGCTCGTCGCACACGGGTCGGAGTTCGGCTGGAGGACGCCGTGGCGGGACCTGCTGATCGGGTTGCGCCGCCATCCGGACGCGGACGTGCGGGAGGCGGCGTACACGCTCGACATGAGCTGACCAGGCCGGACGTCGCCCTATGCTCGGGGCGTGACGCTTCAGCGGATGGACCACGTCAGCGTCGTGGTGGACGACCTGCCGGCCGCGATCGCCTTCTTCACCGAACTCGGGATGGAGGTCGAGGGCGAGATGCCGGTCGAGGGGCAGTGGGTGGACCGGGTCAACGGCATCGACGGCGTGCGGGTCGACATCGCGATGATGCGCACGCCGGACGGCCACGGCAAGCTCGAACTGACGCGGTTCCGGGCGCCGGCACTCGTCGCCGCCGAACCGCCGGCCGCGCCGCCGAACACGCTCGGCCTGCGGTCGGTCATGTTCGCCGTCGACGACGTCGACGACACGGTGGCCCGGCTGCGGGCCCACGGCGGTGAGCTGATCGGTGAGGTGGCGGACTACGGGGACGTCTACCGGCTCTGCTACCTGCGCGGCCCGGCGGGCGTCATCGTGGCGCTGGCCGAGCAGCTGAGCTGACGCCTACCGCGCGTCGACCGCGGCCAGCACTGTCATCGCCTCGCGTTCGCGTACGGCCAGGTCGGTGAGGACCGCCGACGCGCGGGTCAGGTGGACCGCGTCGCCGGTCCGCCCGGCGGTGGCGATGTGGTCAGCGACGGCGGTCCACAGCGGCGCGATGTCGGCGTACATCAGCTGCGCCCGGCGCAGGTGGGCGTCGCCGGTGACGGTGGCGGCCTCGGCGAGGAAGTCCCGGTACATGGCGCGGAACAGCGCGCCGCCGGTGCCGCCGCGTTCCATCAGCGTCGCGGCGAGCGGCAGGTCACGTGCCGAGTCGGCGGCGCGGTCCAGCCAGCGGGTCACCCGGGCGGCGGCGGTGGCGATCCCCCGGTGGCCGAGGTTGGCGATCGGCGGGCCGAGGAACGCCCCGGCGTTGGCGCGTACCGCCGCGCGGATCGCCGTGCCCAGGTCCGGCGGGCCGCCGGGCGCGGTGAGCGTGTACGACAGGTGGCGCGCGGTCATCGGCCCCCGCGCGGCACGGGCCCGGGCCAGGCTGTCCAGCGTGGTGGTCACCGCGCCGCCCTGCTGGGCGGTGTCGACCAGGTGGGCGTGGGTGTCGTCGTAGCCGTAGATGGCGACGGTGTGCCCGCCGAAGTGGACCCGGGTGGTGAAGTAGTCCAGGTGGTACGAGTCCAGTTGCAGGCCGACCGGCTGCCCGGCGTCCAGCGCGTCGGTGACGTCGCGCCACGCCTTCGCCGCCGACGTCGTCTCCCGTACCCGAAGGTCCAGGCCGAGGCGGTCGGCGGCGGCGCGGGTCACGCACAGCGGCTTGGTGCGCCCGCCGAGGAACGGCACGTCCATGCTCTTGGCGTCCCAGTAGACGAAGCCGAGCCCCTCGCCGAGGCCGAACAGCATCGGCTCGGAGAGGTCCAGACCCGCGTGCCGGGTCAGCACGCCGAGCGTGGTGGTCTCGCAGTGCAGTCCGGGGCGCGGCGTCACGTCGTCGAGGATCACGTCGCCTCCTGTTCCGCCGGCTCGGCTGCGGCGTTCGGGGCGGGCGGGGACAGCAGCGGGCGCAACGGCCCGTCGCCGGGGACGCCGGGCATCCGGCGGGCCACCCCGGCGAGCAGGTCGGCGGCCTGGACGCGCGGGTCGTCGCGCGAGTCGGTCATCACCAGCCCGGCCAGCGGCGACGGGCCGGCCGGGTCGCCCGCGGCCAGCGCCGCCTGGAGGCGGCGGAGCCGGCCCTCGGTGAGCGCGCTCTGCTCGTCGTGGACCACCAGCACCCGCCGCCGGCCGGCGCTCCAGTGCAGGACGGTCTCGGCCAGCGCCGGCAGCAGCGGTTCCAGCGGTGGCGGAATCGTCCGGTCGCCCGCGAACAACCGGGCCTGGACGGCTGCCACGCGGGCCGGGTCGAGCGCGTCGAGGACCGCGCCGGCCCGCGTGTCGTCGACGTGGTGCCGCAGCACGTCGCGCGCCGCGAAGAACCGCTCGACGCTCCGGTCGTCGGCCCGGTCCCGCCGCTTGGTGCGCAGCATCTCGACCACTGCGGCGAGGAAGGCCGCCCAGTCGGGCCCGGCCGCCCGCCCGGCCCGGTGCAGCGCCGCCGCGGCCGGACGCCGGTCACCGGCGAGGCGGGTGCCCGCCGCGTACGAGGGCTCGGCCAGCAGCAGGTCGACGACCCGGGTGGCGAGGAAGAACTCCTTGTCGACGAGGTGCACGTGGGCCCGGCCGCGTAGCGCCGCCAGGAACCACTGCACCGCCTCGGCGGCTTCGCGGCGGCGCAGGAACTGCCGGGACTTGACCTCGTCGGGCGAGAACCGGAACCCGGACCGCAGCGTACGGATCAGCTCGGCGGCCTCGTCGCGGCCCAGGTCGACACTGGCGTGGACGATCACCGGGGTGGCCGGGTCGAGCAGGTTGGTGCCGGAGAAGCCGGACTCGTCGCAGGCGATCTCCACCACCGGCCCGGTCACCGCGCCGGGCGGCGGCAGCCCGCCCTGAAGCGGCAACCTGGTGGTGGACGTGCCCCCGGCCATGCCGACATGTTCACCCGCCGGGCGCGCCGGGGCCAGCAGATTCGGCCACGCCGGCGTCATTCCAGCGGCCGGTAGATCGCCGCGAGTCGCGGCAGACGGGCGCGCATCTGCTCGTCGTCGTCGAAGTCGAAGTCCTCCCCGGCCGGGTCGGCCGGCGATGGGCCGGGAGCTGCCCGGTCGGCGGCGTCGAGCGCCTCCCAGAACGCGTCCGTGCCACCGCCGGTCGCCGCCGCGTACGCGTCGCCCGCCGCGCCCAGCACCGCCTCGCAGTCGAGCGCGTCGTCGTCCGGGTCGACACCGGCGTCGGCGAGGGAGTCGGGATCGGCGACGGCCCGCTCCCAGACCGCCCGTCCCTGCGCCACCAGCCAGCCGCGGAAGTAGTCGAACCCGTCGTCCGAGCAGCCGCCGCGCATCAGGTAGGCGGCCGCCCACAGATCCCAGCGCCACCCCTCCGACGTCACGTCGTCGTATGCCTGCTCGAAGCCCACGATCGCCGCCGGACTCAGCGCCGACAGCTCCGCCACCAGGTGCCGGGCCACCGCGTCGGCGCCCTCGGCGGTGACCGTCTCGCGGCCTGCGGCGCGGCGCGCCCGCTCCACGATTTCCCAGAACGTCTCCCGATCCACGGCGGGACCGTACGCCGCCCCACCGACAAGCTGTCAGCGGCCGTGTCAGCGCCGTGTCAGGGCGGTGGCGGTACGGCCGCCCATGGTGGTCGCATGACGAGTTCAGCGATAGCGGTCTCCGGGCTGCGCAAGGCGTACAGGGACAAGGTGGTGCTCGACGGCATCGACCTGGACGTCCCCGCCGGCACGATCTTCTCCCTCCTCGGCCCGAACGGGGCCGGCAAGACGACTGCCATCAACATCCTGACCACGCTGATCCGCGCCGACGCCGGATCGGTGCGGGTCGCCGGGCACGACGTGGTCACCGAGGCCAGGGCGGTACGCGCGGCGATCGGCGTGACCGGGCAGTTCGCGGCGGTGGACGAACTGCTCACCGGGCGGGAGAACCTGCAACTGATGGTCGACCTCGGGCCGCGCCACCGGGTGAGCGGCAAGCGGGTCGTCGCCGAACTGCTGGAACGGTTCGACCTGGTCGAGGCCGCCGACAAGCTGGTGTCGACGTACTCCGGGGGCATGCGCCGCAAACTGGACCTCGCGATGACGCTGGTCGGCGAGCCGCGGATCATCTTCCTGGACGAGCCGACGACCGGGCTGGACCCGCACAGCCGCCGGACCATGTGGTCGATCATCAGGGAGCTGGTCGCCGGCGGCGTGACAGTCTTCCTCACCACCCAGTACCTCGACGAGGCCGACCGCCTCGCCGACCGGATCGCGGTGCTCGACCAGGGCCGGCTGGTCGCCCAGGGCACGCCGGAGGAGCTGAAGCGCCGGATCCCCGGCACGCACGTGCGGTTGCGGTTCGGCACCGGCGCCGAACTGGACGCGGCGGCGCTGGTGCTGCCCGAGGCGGTACGCGACGAGGAGGCGCTGGCCCTGCGCGTGCCCACCGACGGCGGAACGGCGGCGCTGCGCGCCCTGCTCGACCGGCTCGACGCGCACGCGATCAGCGCCGACGACCTGTCCGTCCAGACCCCCGACCTCGACGACGTCTTCCTGGCCCTGACGGGCCGTACCCCGGAGGTGGCCGCCAAATGAGCCGCAACCATTCGGTTGTCATGCTGCGCCGCAACCTGACGCACCTGCGCCGCAACCCGACCTCGGTGTTCAACGCCGTGCTGATGCCGATCATCGTGATGCTGATGTTCGTCTACATGCTCGGCGACGCGTTCTCCGTCGGCGTCGACTACGTCGACTACGCGACGCCGGGCCTGATGCTGCTGGCGGTCTGCTACGGCCTCGGCGGCACCGCGACGTCGGTGAACTCCGACATGACGAAGGGCATCATCAACCGGTTCAAGGTCATGCACGTGTCCCGGGGCGCGGTGCTGACCGGCCACGTCGTGGCCACCGTGCTGACGAACGTCCTCGCGGTCGCGGCCCTGGTCGGGGTGGCGTTCCTGCTCGGCTTCCGCCCGGCCGCCGAGCCGCTGCACTGGCTCGGTGCGGCCGGCGTGGTGGTGCTGCTCAGCGTCGCGGTCAGCTGGTTCACCGTCGCGCTGGGCCTGTTCGCCAGGACGCCGGAGTCGGCGGGCATGGCCTCCGTGCCGCTGGTCCTGCTGCCGTTCTTCAGCAGCGCGATCGTGCCCGCCGACAAGATGGGGCCGGGCCTGCGGCAGTTCGCCGAGTACCAGCCGTTCACGCCGATCATCGAGACGCTGCGCGGCCTGCTCGAGGGCGCGCCGTCGGCCGGCGACGTGATCCCCGCGCTCGCCTGGTGCGCCGGCATCGCTGTGGTCGGCTACCTGTGGGCGCGGTCCACGTTCACGAAGCGAGCGTGACCTCGACCAGTCGCTCCCAGCCGGTCTCCCGGCCCTGCGCGACCGCCTCGGCGAACCCCGCGTCGCCGAGGCGGTCGCGCGCCGCCGCCTCGATCCGGGGCACGTCGGGGTGGGTGCGGTCGGGCTGGCCGCGTACCGCGGTGGCGGCGCCGAGCAGCCGCGCCGCCTGGTCCGGCCGGTCCAGCCGCACCGCCAGGTCCGCGACACCGACGAGCACCTGCGCGGTCAGCGGCGCGTAGCCCCCCTCGCGCGCCGCGCGGCACGCCGCCGCCCGATGGGTACGCGACAGCTCGACGTCCTCAGCCAGGTAACCCAGCAGATCCTGGGTGCCCGCCCGGACACTGGCCAGGTCCGCCTCGTCGCCGAGCAGCGCCGACACGGACCGCAGCTGCGCGTACGCCTCGTCCGCGTCACCGTCGTGGCGGGCCAGGTACGCCCGGACCAGCGCCAGTTCGGCCAGCGCCCCCGGCCAGGCGACCCCGGCGGCGAGCCGGTGCGCCTCGGCCAGCGCGTCGGCGCTCGCCGCCTCGTCGCCGCCCAGCCGGTACAGCCAGGACAGCCGTGCCCGCATCCGGATCACGTCCTCGACGGCGCCGACCTCGGTGACCGCCGTGACCGCCTGCTCGTAGTAGTCGCAGGCGGCGGCGACGTCACCGCGCACGGCGATCAGCTCGGCCAGCTCGCTGAGCGCGAATGAGATCCCGAAGCGTTCGCCCACCGCCCGGAACTCGGCGAGCGCCTGCCGCAGGCACGCCTCCGCCTGCGCCGCCTCCATGCCGAGGATGACCCGCAGCTTGCCCAGGTGCAGCCGGGCCAGCGCGCGTACCCACGGATCCTCGTGGTCGAGCAGCGACTCCCAGGCGGGCAGCAGCGCGTCCG
Organism: Micromonospora sp. LHW51205; assembly: GCF_003315815.1. NCBI lineage: Bacteria > Bacillati > Actinomycetota > Actinomycetes > Micromonosporales > Micromonosporaceae > Micromonospora > Micromonospora sp. LHW51205. Next base: position 406,298 of record NZ_QMEZ01000004.1, read on the forward strand.
GCTCCCGCAGCATCCGCTCCATCGGCACGACCAGGGCCAGCTCCGGGTGGCCGCCGCGACCCTCCCCGCTCAGCCGGTACGCCTTGTGGATCCACTCGGCCGCGTGCTGCGCGTCGCCCGGCCCGGAACTGAGGAACAGCACCACCAGTCCGTACACCACGGCCCGGGTGTCGTCGGGCACGTCGCCGGGCGCCTCGGTGGCCGCGATGATCAGCTCCATGCCCTCGGTGCGGTGTCCGCCGAGCCACCAGTACCAGCCGGCGCCGGCGGCGAGCCGCATCGCCTCGGGTCCCTCACCCGCGGCGAGCGCGCCACGCATCGCGGCGGTGATGTTGTCGTGTTCGGCGTCCAGCCGGGCGAGCCAGGTGAGCTGGTCGGCGCGGCGCAGCCGCGGCTCGGCGGTCTCGGCCAGCGCGGTGAAGTACGCCAGGTGCGCGCGGCGCGCGGTGTCCGCCTCCCCCGCCTCGGCGAGCCGCTGCGCGGCGTACTCCTTGATCGTGCCGAGCATCCGGTAGCGCGGCGCGACGTCGCCGGCGGCGACCAGCAGCGACTTCTCGGTCAGCGCGGTGAGCAGGTCGAGCACGTCGCCCGGCGCGACGGCACCGCCGGCGCAGACCCGCTCGGCCGCGTCCAGGCCCGCCCCGCCGGAGAACACCGACAGCCGGCGGAGCACCGCGCGTTCGGCGTCGCTGAGCAGTTCCCAGCTCCAGTCGACCATCGCGCGCAACGTCCGGTGCCGGGGCAGGGCGGTCCGGCTGCCGCCGGTGAGCAGCCGGAACCGGTCGTCGAGCCGGGTGGCGAGCTGGTCGACGGACATGGCGCGCAACCGTGCCGCGGCCAGCTCGATGGCCAGCGGCATGCCGTCGAGCGCGCGGCAGATCCGCGCCATGGTCGCCGACGTGTGGCCGTCGTACGCCAGGTCGCGGCGGACGGCGGCGGCCCGGTCCCGCAGCAGGCGCACGGCGGGCGACGACTCGACCTCGGTGGCAGTGGCGTCGCCGCGGGGCAGGCCCAGCGGCGCGACCGGCCACAACGCCTCCCCGGTGATGCCCAGCGGCTCCCGGCTGGTGGCCAGGATCCGCAGCCGCCGGCACTCGCCGAGCAGCCGGTACGCCAGCGTCGCCGCCGCCTCGACGACGTGTTCGCAGTTGTCCAGGATCAGCAGCATCTCCCGGTCCCGGATCGCCGCCACCAGCCGGTCGAGCGGTTCCGCGCTGCCCGCGTCGCCGAGCAGCGCGTCCCGCAGGCCGAGCCCGGAGATCGTCGCCTGCACCACGTCCCCGTCGGCGCTGACGGCCGCGAACTCCACCAGCCACACGCCGTCCGGCAGGTCGCCGGTCAACCGGCGCCCGGTCTCGGTGGCCAGCCTGGTCTTCCCGGAGCCGCCCGGGCCGGTGAGCGTGGTGAGCCGGTGCTCGGCCACCAGCGCACCGACCGCGGCGAGGTCGGCGTCCCGGCCGACGAAGCTGGTCAGCTCGGCGCGCAGGTTGGTCCGGCGGGTGTCCTCCCGGCGTACCGTCTCGCCGCGCAGCAGCGCGACGTGCAGCGCCGACAGTTCCGGTGACGGGTCGGCGCCCAAGGCGTCGGCGAGCGCGTCGGCGGTGCGCCGGTAGACGAGCAGCGCCTCGGTGTCCCGGCCGGCCGCGACGAGCGCGCGCATCAGCGCCATGGCGAGCCGCTCGCGCACCGGATGGGCGGCCACCAGGTCGGTCAGCTCCGGGATCAGGTCGGGCCCGGTCTCCGCGTCGTACCGGTCCTCGGTTGCGGTCAGGCGCAGCCGTTCCAGCCGGGTGGCCGCCGCGTCGAGCGCCGGGCTGTCGGGCAGGCCGATGTCGCGCAGCGCGTCGCCGCGCCACAGCCCGAGCGCCTCGCGCAGCAGCAGTACCCGCTGCGGCCCGTCGCCGTCGCGGGCCCGCAGCAGCAGGCGTTCGAACCGTACGGCGTCGACGGCATCGGGCTCGACGGCGAGCCGGTAGCCGTCGGGCAACCCGTCGACGACGCCCGCCGGCAGCGCCTTGCGCAGCCGGGAGACGAGGCGTTGCAGCGCGTTGGCGGCGTCGGCGGGCGGCTGCTCGCCCCAGATCCAGTCGACGAGCGTCGCCTTCGGGACCACCCGGCCGGGCTGGAGCGCGAGGGCGGCCAGCAGCCCGCGCAGCCGCGCGCCCGGCACGTCGGCCGGGACACCGGCGTCCGTGGTGACCTGGAACGGCCCGAGCAACCCGATCTGCACCCGGCCGATCCTGCCACGCCCGGCGATTCGATCCGGTCCGCCGGGCGCGGGGGTCAGGTGGCCAGGCGCAGGTGCCGGCGCTGCCGCACCGCGGCGGCCCTCACCTGGTACGGGGCATCCCCGGGCGGCGGATCCTGATAAGTTGCGCGCTCCGCACGGGTTCGACGGGGGAATGCGCATGTCCGACACGGGGGCCGGATCCGATCAGGGAGCGGCGGGGGGCGCGGAACAGCGGGCCGAGACCGCCTGGATGCCGCCGGCCGGCGAGCCGCCGGCCGGCGAGCCGTCGGCCGATCCCGGCCCGCCAACGCCGCCCACTGCGGCTCCAGGTTACGAGCCGCCCACGGCCGCTGTGGGTTACGGGCCGCCCACTGCGGGCCCGTCGTACGGACCGGCCACGCCGTACGGGCCGTACCCGCCGCCCGGTCCGCCGTCGACCGGCCGCAACCGTGGTCTGGTCATTGCCGTCGCGGCGCTGAGCGTGTTGCTGCTGGTGGCGTGCTCGGGCCTGGTCGGCGGCGCGTTCCTGCTGCGGTCCTCCGAGCGCCGGGCCGCCGAGCCGGAGCCGATCGCGCCGCCGGTGACGCCCTGGCGGTCGTCCGGCACGACGCCCACTCCGGGTGCGACAGCGAGTGTGGAGCCCTCGACGCGCGGGCCGCAGCCCAGCGACTTCCCGGCGGCGCAGATCTCCGACCTGAACGACGTGTGCGACGGCGTCCTCTACTTCCCGCAGTCGCCGAAGCGCGCCGGGGCGGCGCCGCACCCGGTGGCGCTGCTCGTCGGCACCGACACGGGCACGGGCCGCCGCCACGACCAGGTCTACTACTACGACGAGGGCCTGTCGAAGCGGGTGGAACGGACCTGGGCGTCGGAGGACCCGAAGGTCGTGCAGATGGTCGCCTGCCTCGACCGGACGAGCACCGGCACGACGATCCGCAAGTGCCGCTACGACGACCCGAAGCCGGACACGCTGACGCTGCTCAAGGCCACCTACCGCCTGCGGGCGTACGAGGTGGCGACCGGGCGCCGGCTGCTGGACAAGACCATGGGCGGCGACGACCAGCAGTGCCCGTACGTGGTCCTGTACGGACCGGACAAGAAGATCTATGCCGAGGTGAGCCACCGGTCGCTGCTGTCCGCGCTGCGCAACCTGGTCAAGCGGTAGGCCGCGGGCCCGGCCCGATCACGGGCCGGGCCCGCGGTCACCGGCGGCGCGGCCGGTCAGCGGAAGGCCGCGTGACCGGTGAGCGTCTGCCCGATGATCAGCTGGTGCACCTCGGAGGTGCCCTCGTAGGTGAGCACCGACTCCAGGTTGTTCGCGTGCCGCAGCACCGGGTAGTCGAGCGTGATGCCGGCCGCGCCGAGGATCGTCCGGCACTCGCGGGCGATGGCGATGGCCTCCCGCACGCTGTTGAGCTTGCCCAGGCTGATCTGCCGGTGGTCCAGCGTGCCGGCGTCCTTCAGGGCGCCGATCTGCATCGCCAGCAGCATCCCCTTGCCCAGTTCCAGCGCCATGTCGGCGAGCTTGAGCTGGGTGGCCTGGTACGCGGCGAGCGGCTTGTCGAAGATCTGCCGGCTGCGGGCGTACGCGACGGTGGTCTGCAGGCAGTCGTGCGCGGCGCCGAGCGCGCCGAAGACGATACCGAAGCGGGCCTCGTTGAGGCAGGTCAGCGGCCCGGACAGGCCGGCCGCGCCGGGCAGCATCGCGTCGGCGGGCAGCCGGACGTCGTCGAGGACCAGCTCGGAGGTCACCGAGGCGCGCAGGGAGAGCTTGCGGGTGATCTCCGGCGCGGTGAACCCGGGCGTGCCGGCCGGTACGACGAAACCCCGGATGCCCTCGTCGGTGCGGGCCCACACCACGGCGACGTCGGCCACCGAGCCGTTGGTGATCCACATCTTGGTGCCGTTGAGCACCCAGTCGCCGCCGTCGCGGCGGGCCCGGGTGAGCATGCCGGCCGGGTCCGAGCCGAAGTCCGGTTCGGTGAGCCCGAAGCAGCCGATCGCCTCCCCGGCGGCCATCCGGGGCAGCCATTCGCGCTTCTGCTCCTCGGAGCCGAACCGCCAGATGGCGTACATGGCCAGCGAGCCCTGCACCGAGACCAGGGACCGCAGGCCCGAGTCGCCCGCCTCCAGCTCGAAACAGGCGAGGCCGTACGCGACGGCCGAGGTGCCGGCGCAGCCGTAGCCCTCCAGGTGCATCCCGAGCACGCCCAGCTCACCGAGTTCCCGGGCCAGTTCCCGCACCGGCAGCCGGCCCGCCTCGTACCAGCCGGCGATCTCCGGCCGGATCCGCCGGTCCACGAAGCCGCGCACGGCGGCCTGGAGTTCCCGGGTGTCGTCGTCGACGAGCGTGTCCACACCGAAGTAGTCGAGGGCGGACGCGGGGACGGTCAGTGTCACGTACGGGTTCCTTCCAGGTGGGCGAGGACGCCGCGCGCCACGGCGACGGCCATCGCGTCGAGCGCGTCGGTGGTCATCGCCGCCATGTGCGGGGTGGCGAGGACGCGGGGGTGGTGCAGCATCGGGTCGTCGGCGGCGGGCGGTTCGGGCGCGAACACGTCGACCGCGTAGCCGCGCAGCCGGCCGGCGTCGAGCGCGGCGAGCACCGCCGCGCCGTCGACCACGCCGGCCCGCGCGGTGTTGACGAGCAGCGCGTGCGGCCGCATCCGGGCCAGCGCGGCGGCGCCGATCAGGCCGGTGGTCTGCGGCGTCTGGGGCACGTGCAGGCTGACCACGTCCGATTCGGCGAGCAGCCGGTCCAGGTCCACCAGGTGTACGCCGTCCGGCGGCTCGGTGACCGCCACGTCGTACCCGAGGACCGTCATGCCCATCGCGCGGGCGCGGGCGGCGACGCCCCGGCCGATCGCGCCGAGGCCGACGAGTCCCAGCGTGCGGCCGGTGAGCATGGTGCCGGTCAGTCCGGCGGCGACGACCGAGCCGGGCAGTGACCGGCCGGGCGGGAATCCGCCGGAGGCCAGCGTCGCCACGGCGGGGGTGAGCTGCCGGGCGAGCGCGAGCGCGGCCAGCACGACGAACTCGGCCACCGACTCGGCGTTGGCGCCGGGCGTGCCGACCACCGGGACGCCGAGCCGTTGCGCGGCGGCCAGGTCGATGCCGTCCAGCCCGGCGCCGTGCCGGCCGACGACCTTGAGCCGGGGCGCGGCCTCCAGCATCGCGGCGGTCACCGGCGAGGAGCGCACCACGAGCGCGTCGGCGGTGGCGAGCGGCCCGGCGGCGAGCGCGGCGGGGTCGGTGAGGTGGGCGACGCGCACCTCACCGGCGGCGTGCAGCAGCCGCATCCCGGCCTCGGCGATGGGCTCGGTGAGCAGGATCTGAGGGGACATTGCCGTCCTTACCAGCCGGTGTAGCAGGTCACCGGCACGCTGTAGAAGTCGCGGGCGTAGCCGCCCTGCTCGCGGGGGCCGTGGTTGGAGGCCCCGGTGCCGCCGAACGGCAGGTGCAGTTCGGTGCCGGCGGTGGGCAGGTTGACGGTGACGATGCCGGCGCGGGCGTCGCGCTTGAACCGCTCGGCGGCGGACAGGGAGGTGGTGACGATCCCGGCGGACAGCCCGTAGTCGGTGTCGTTGGCCAGCTCGATCGCCTCGTCGAGGTCGTCGGCGCGGATCACGCAGGACACCGGGCCGAAGATCTCCTCCCGGGCCACCCGCATGTCGTTGTGCGCGCCGACGAGCAGGGTGGGCCGCATGAACTGCCCGTCGTGCGTGCCGCCGGCCGCCACCGCCGCGCCCTCGTCGCGTCCGATCCGGACGTAGTCGAGGTTCTGGTCGAGCTGGCCGGTGCTGACCACCGGGCCGAGCTGGCTGTCCGGGTCGAGCGGGTCGCCGACGCGCAGCGCCCGCGTCGCCTCGGCCAGCGCCGCGACGAACCGGTCGTGGATGCCGGCCGTCACGATCAGCCGGCTGGAGGCGGTGCAGCGCTGGCCGGTGCTGAAGAAGCTGCCGTCCAGCGCGCAGCGCACCGCCACGTCCAGGTCGGCGTCGTCACAGACCACGAGCGGGTTCTTGCCGCCCATCTCCAGCTGGAACCGCTTGTTGCCGTACTCGATGCAGCGCTGGGCGACGTGCGCGCCGGTGCGGGTGCCGCCGGTGAACGAGATGCCGTTCAGCCCGTCGCTGGTGAGCAGTTCCTCCCCGACCACCGAGCCGGCGCCGACGACCAGGTTGAACACGCCGGGCGGGACACCGGCGTCGGCGATGATCCGGGCGAGTTCCCCGGCGCTGGCGGGAACCAGCTCGGCGGGTTTGAGCACGACGGTGTTGCCGTACGCGAGCGCCGGCGCGACCTTCCACGCCGGGATCGCCAGCGGGTAGTTCCACGGCGTGATGATCCCGACCGCGCCCAGTGGACGGCGGCGGACCTCGGCGTGCACGTTCGGCCGGGTGGAGGCGTAGACCTCACCGGTGGGCTGGAGCAGCTGGTGGGCGTAGTAGCGGAACGTCTGGCCGGCGCGGACGACCTCGCCGCGGGCCTCGGCGAGCAGCTTGCCCTCCTCGCGGGCGAGCAGCGTGGCGAGTTCGTCGGCGCAGTCCAGGATGGTGCCGCCGATCCGGTCCAGCATCCGCATCCGGTCGCCGACGGGCAGCTTCGCCCATCCCGGACCGGCCCGGCGGGCCGCCTCGACCGCCGCGCGGGCGGTGTCGCGGTCGGCCACCGCGTACTCGCTGACGACTTCGCCGGGGCGGGCCGGGTTCAGGTTCGGCCGGCGTTCGCCGTCGACCCACTCGCCGTCGACCAGGTTGCGGTGGTAGGGAACGGACACGTCTACCGCCCCGCGCCGGCGGCGGCGACCGGCTCGCCCCGCGGGTCGGTGTTCTCCGGGAAGTGGCAGGCGACCTGGTGGCCGGCGCCGGTGAGCTTCGGCGTCTCGGTCGCGCAGATGTCCTGCGCCTTCCAGCAGCGGGTCCGGAAGCGGCAGCCGGACGGCGGGTTCAGCGGGCTGGGCACGTCACCGCTGAGGATCACCCGCCGGCGCTCGGTCTCGACCAGGGGGTCGGGGATCGGCACCGCCGAGAGCAGGGCCTGGGTGTACGGGTGGCGCGGCCGGTCGTACATGTCCTCGCAGTCCCCCACCTCCACGACCGAGCCGAGGTACATCACCGCGATGCGGTCGCAGAGGTGCCGCACGACGGCCAGGTCGTGGGCGATGAACATCATGGTCAGGCCCAGCTCCTCCTGGAGTTCCTCCAGCAGGTTGACGATCTGCGCCTGCACCGAGACGTCGAGCGCGGAGACCGGCTCGTCGGCGACGATGAACTGCGGGTTGCTGACCAGGGCGCGCGCGATGCCCACGCGCTGGCGCTGGCCGCCGGAGAACTCGTGCGGGTACCTGTCGTGCCACTTCTCGCTGAGCCCGACCATCTGCATGGTCTGCAGCGCTTTGGCCCGCCGCCCGGCCGCCGGCAGGTCGGAGTGCACGAGCAGCGGTTCCTCGATCAGCTCGCCGACGGTCATCCGGGGGTTCAGCGAGGCGAACGGGTCCTGGAAGATCATCTGCATCTGCCGGCGCATGGCCCGCATCCGCCGCCGGTCCAGCGTGGTCAGTTCGGTGCCGTCGAACGTGACGGTGCCCTGGCTGGGCTTGAGCAACTGGAGAATGGCCCGGCCGGTGGTGGACTTGCCGCAGCCGGACTCGCCGACGACGCCGATGATCTCGCCCCGCCGGACGTCCAGGTCCACACCGGAGACCGCGCGCAGCCGGGCCGGCAACAGCGAGCCGCGCACCGGCACCTTGAAGTCGACGGCCAGGTCACGCACGCGCAGCAGCGGGTCCGGGGCGGTGTCGGTGGTGGGGGTCATCAGCGCACCTCCGCGCTCTGGTCGGCGAAGCGGTCCTCGGTGGTCAGCCAGCCGCCCTGGTCCGCCGGGCGCATGCCCCAGCAGCGGGTGAGCTGGTCGCGTTCCGGCACTGTGGTCAGGCCGGGCGCCTTGTCCTGGCAGACGTCGCGGGCGTGGACGCAACGCGGCGCGAAGCGGCAGCCGGGCGGGATCTCCGACAGCTCCGGCGGGCGGCCGGCGATCGGGCGCAGCTTGCCGCCCCGGGCCTGGTCGAGGCGGGGCACCGAGCCGAGCAGACCCCAGGTGTACGGCATCTGCGGCTGGTGGAACAGGTCGACGGTCCCGGCGCGCTCGACGATCTGGCCGGCGTACATGACGTTGACGCGCTCGGCCATGCCGGCGACCACGCCGAGGTCGTGGGTGATGAGCAGGACCGCGGTGCGCGTCTCCAGGGCCAGTTCCCGCAGCAGGTCCAGCACCTGCGCCTGGATGGTGACGTCGAGCGCGGTGGTGATCTCGTCGGCGAGGATCAGCCGCGGCCGGCAGGAGAGCGCCATGGCGATCATGACGCGCTGGCGCATGCCGCCGGAGAGCTGGTGCGGGTACGAGCTGAGCCGGGTCTCCGCCGCCGGGATGCGCACCATGTCCAGCAGCTCGACCGCCCGCTTGCGCGCGGCCCGGCGGCTCATTCCGAGGTGCAGTTCCAGCGCCTCGGTCATCTGCCGGCCCACGGTCAGCACCGGGTTCAGCGAGGTCATCGGATCCTGGAAGATCATCGAGATGCCCTTGCCGCGCACCGCGCGCAGGTCCCGCGCGGACAGTCGCAGCAGGTCCCGTCCCTCGAAGAGCACCTGGCCACCGGTCACCTGGCCGGCCGGCGGCACGATCAGGCCCATGATGGACTGAGCGGTCGCCGACTTCCCGCAGCCGGACTCGCCGACGAGGGCGACCATCTCCCCTGCGTCGACAGTGAACGACACCCCGTCCACCGCCGTCACCGAGCCCCGCGCGCCGCGGAATTCGGTGCGCAGGTCCCGGACCTCCAACAAGGCCATCGATCCCCCTGAGTTAAACTCCCGAACGCCACCATTCGTCATCCGGGAGTGTTGCACAGACGATGTTCGTCGTCTAGGCTCCCGGCAGCGACGAATTCCGTCACTAAGAGTTGGAGCGAGATGGCATCCAAGAGCTCGATCGAGAAAGATCGCAGCATCATCCGGGAGCTCGTTCAGGATCCACGGCAGACGAACGTCGCACTGGCGGCGAAGGTCGGCCTCTCCGAGGGATCCGTACGACGCCGGGTGGAACGGCTTGTCACCGAGGGTCAGCTGCAGTTCGCCGCGATTCCCAGCGCCGCCTTCATGGGGCGGCCGGTGCACACGCTGTTCGAGATCCAGAGCGCTCCGGGTGCCACAGAAAGGCTCATCGACAAGCTCGCCGGGATGCCGGAGATCGCGTACGTCTACCACGTGACCGGCCAGTTCGACATCATCGCCGTCGGCTACTTCGCCTCCAGCAACGCCATGCGGCGGTTCTGGACGGAGCGGCTGGGCAACCTCGACGGGGTGATGGAGAGCCGGTCGGTGATGGTGCTACGGGTCGCCAAGCGCGCGCACGAATGGGCGCGCGACATCGCCGTCACGGGGGACGAGGAAGCCGGCTGGGACGCGGAAGCCGACCCCGGCACACCCGGCGCAGACACCTGACCGACCGGAGAAACCCGCAATGCTGCGCATCACGTTGACCCGTCTCTTATCGGTTATTCCAGTCCTTTTCGGGATCTCGGTGATCTCATTCCTGGTCATCCGCATGATTCCCGGCGACGTGATCAGCTCGATCATGGGTCAGGACTTCGGCGACCCCGCGATCGAGGCGGAGATGCGCCGCTACTTCGGGCTCGACATGCCCGTGTACGAACAGTTCCTGAGGTGGCTCGGCGCCCTCGTCCAGGGCGACTTCGGCACCTCGATGCGCACCGGCCAGCCGGTGCTGGAAGAGATCATGCAGCGCCTTCCGTCCACGCTGCTGCTGGCCGTGTCGGCGCTGCTGGTCTCGATCCTCATCTCGATTCCGCTCGGGGTACTCAGCGCCACCAAGCGCAACGGGCTGCTGGACGCCACCACCCGGGTCGGCTCGCTGGTCGGGCTGTCGCTGCCGAACTTCTGGCTCGGCATCCTGCTGGTGTACGTCTTCTCGGTGTCGCTGGGCTGGCTGCCGTCGCAGGGCGCGGGTGAGGGTGAGGGCTTCTGGGGCACCCTGAAGCACCTCGTCCTCCCCGCCGTGACGCTCGGCTCCAGCCTCGCCGCGATCAGCATGCGGATGACCCGCTCCAGCATGCTGGAGGTGCTCAACCAGGACTACGTGCGCACCGCCCGGTCCAAGGGCCTCGCCGAGCGCGTGGTCATGGCCCGGCACGCGCTGCGCAACTCGCTGATCCCGGTCGTGACGGTGCTGGGCATCCAGGCCGGCGCGCTGCTGGGCGGCACTGTCATCGTCGAGCAGGTGTTCGCCTGGCCGGGCCTGGGGACGATGGTCATCCGCGGCATCTCCCAGCGCGACTACCCGGTCGTCCAGGGCACCCTGCTCTTCCTGGCCTTCTTCTACGTCGTCGTCAACTTCCTCGTAGACCTCATCTACACCTACCTGGATCCGAGGTTGCGCAGTGGTCACTGACATCGCCCCCGACCGCCGCCCCGCCGAGGCGGCGTCCACTCGCAGGACCTCCCGCAACCTGGAGGTGCTGCGCCTGATCTGGCGGGACCGGGTGGGCGCCATCGGCCTGGTCATCGTGGTGCTGATGGTCGCCGCGGCGGCGCTGGCCCCGCTCATCGCCCCGTACGACCCGACCGCCATGTCCAACCAGCGGCTCGCCGCGCCCGGCGGCGACTTCCTGCTCGGCGCCGACGAGGCCGGCCGCGACCTGCTCAGCCGGGCCCTGTACGGCGCACGCACCTCGCTGACCGTCAGCCTGATCGTGGTGACCTGCGCGGGCGCGATCGGCGTCCTGCTCGGACTGCTCGCCGGCTTCTACCGGGGCTTCCTCGACGCGATCATCACCCCGGCCACCGACATCATGTTCGCCTTCCCCACGCTGCTGCTCGCGCTGGCGGTCGTCGCCGCCCGGGGCCCCGGCACGGAGAACCTGATCATCGCCCTGATCCTCGTGTTCATCCCGAGCTTCGCCCGCGTCGTACGCGGCACGGCGATGTCGGTGCGCCGCGAGCCGTACGTGGAGTCCGGCCAGGCGGTCGGGCTCACCAACGCCCGGCTGATCTTCAAGTACATCCTGCCCAACTCGGTCGCCCCGATCGCGGTGCAGTTCACCACGAGCCTGGCCACCGCCATCCTGGTCGAGGCGTCCCTGGGCTACCTCGGGCTCGGCGTGCAGCCGCCCCAGCCGTCCTGGGGGTCGATGCTCTCCAGCGGCAAGGCGTTCATGGAGATGTCGATCTGGCCGTCGGTCGTCCCCGGCGTCTGCATCATGATCGCGGTGCTGGGCTTCAACCTGCTGGGCGACACCCTCCGCGACGTGCTCGACCCGCGACTGCGCGGCCGTTCCAGCCGCTGACCCCTCGCACCCCCGGCAAGGAGCAACGTGGAAACCATCGACGAACACCTGGTTCGTCAACTGTCGGAATGGTCGGCGGGCGCCGCGGCGCCCGCCGACCCGTCGCCGGACGTCGAGATCGACGCCGGCCTGCTGCTCGACTACTTCGACGCCCAGATCCAGAGCCGCCACCTCGACCTCGCGTTGCGCTGGCTGCAGTCGAAACGGGACGGCTTCTACACGATCGGATCCAGCGGCCACGAGAGCAACGCCGCCGTCGCGCTGGCGCTGCGACCGACCGATCCGGCGCTGCTGCACTACCGGTCCGGCGGCTTCTACGCCGCCCGGGCCGGGCAGGTCCCCGGCTCCACCCCGATCACCGACGTGCTGCACTCCGCCGCCGCGTCCCGGCGGGACCCGATCTCCGGCGGCCGGCACAAGGTGTTCGGGCACCGGGCGCTGAACGTCATCCCGCAGACCTCGACGATCGCCTCGCACCTGCCCCGCGCGATGGGCATGGCGTTCGCGCTGGAACGGGGCGTCGGCGACACCGGTTACCCGGCCGACGCGGTGGTGGTGTGCAGCTTCGGCGACGCCTCGGCCAACCACTCCACCGCAGTGGGCGCGCTGAACGCCGTCGGGTGGGCCGCCCACCAGGGGCTCGGGATGCCGGTGCTGTTCGTCTGCGAGGACAACGGCATCGGCATCAGCACCCGGTCCCCGCACGGCTGGGTGGACCGGATGCTGTCCGCGCTACCAGGCCTGGACTACACCGCCGTCGACGGCGCCGATCCCGCGCGGCTGCTCGCCGTCGCGGGCGAGGTGGCCGATCGGGTACGCGCCGGACGCCGCCCTGCCGTGCTGCACCTGCGCACGGTCCGGTTCATGGGCCACGCCGGCTCCGACGCGGAACTGGCGTACCGGTCCCGGTCGGAGATCCTCGCCGACTACGCCCGCGACCCGCTGCTGGCCACGGCGGCGGTGCTGGCCCGGCGCGGCATCCTCGCCCCGGCCGAGAGCCTGGCCCGCTACGAGCAGACCCGCAAGCTGGTCATGGACCAGGCCGAGGCGATGCTCGGGCGGGTCGAGCGGCTGCCCGACGCGGCTGCGGTGACCGCTCCGCTGACCGAACGCCGGACCGACCGGGTCAGCGCGGCCGCCGGACGGGCCGGCGCCGGGCGGGACAAGGTGTTCGGCGGCAAGCTCCCCGAGTCGCGCGGACCGCTCACGCTCGCCCAGTCGGTCAACGCCGCGCTGCACGACGCGCTGCTCACCTGGCCGCAGGCGCAGGTCTTCGGCGAGGACGTGGCCCGCAAGGGCGGCGTCTACGGCGCCACCCGCGGGCTGCGCAAGGCGTTCGGCGCGAACCGCGTGTTCGACACGCTGCTGGACGAGCAGACCATCCTCGGGGTGGCGCTCGGCGGCGCGCTGGCCGGCACGCTGCCGATCCCGGAGATCCAGTACCTCGCCTACCTGCACAACGCCGAGGACCAGCTGCGCGGCGAGGCCGCGTCGCTGCGGTTCTTCTCCGACGGGCAGTACGGCAACGGCATGGTGGTCCGGATCGCCGGGCTGGCGTACCAGAAGGGGTTCGGCGGGCACTTCCACAACGACAACTCGGTGGCGGTGCTGCGGGACATCCCCGGCCTGGCGCTGGCCGTCGCCTCCCACCCGGTCACCGCGCCGGCGCTGCTGCGGCAGTGCCTCGCGCTGGCCGAGCAGGAGAAGCGGGTCTGCGTGTTCCTGGAGCCGATCGCGCTCTACCACACCCGTGACCTGCACAGCGACGGCGACGGCGGCTGGCTGGCCCGGTACGCCCCGCCGGACGAGTGGGCGGCCACCGAGACGCCGCTCGGACAGGTCCGGACCGTACGCGACGGCGACGACCTGGCGCTCGTCACGTTCGGCAACGGCGTGCCGATGAGCCTGCGGGTGGCCGAGACGCTGGCCGCCGAGCGGGGCGCCGGCACCCGCGTCGTGGACCTGCAGTGGCTCGCGCCGCTGCCGGCCGCGAGTATGCTCGCCGCGCTCGACGGCGTACCCCGGGTGCTGGTGGTGGACGAGACCCGCGCCGGCGGCGGCGTCTCCGAGGCGGTGGTGGCCGCCCTGGTTGACGCCGGTTACCCGGGGCGGATCTCCCGCGTCAACAGCGTCGACAGCTACGTCCCGCTGGGCCCGGCGGCCGACCACGTCCTGCTCGGTGAGCACGACGTGCTGACTGCGGCCCGCGCGCTGCTCGACTGACGTACGGCACGACGAAGGCGGCCCACCGGATCGATCCGGTGGGCCGCCTCTCGTTCGGCCGCTCAGTACCCCAGGTCGGGCTGCCGCTTCAGGCCGGCCAGCTGCTCGCCGGCCAGGTAACGCTCCAGGTTGACGCAGAAGTCGGCGTAGAGCCGCTGGAGGTTGCCGGTGCCGCGGAACGACGTGTGCGGGGTGATGGTGGTGTTCGGCAGGTCCCACAGCCGGTGGTCGGCCGGCAGCGGCTCCTCCTCGAACACGTCCAGCACCGCGCCGGCGATCCGGCCGGACCGCATCGCGTCGACCAGGGCGTCCTCCACCACGAGAGCGCCCCGCCCGACGTTCACCAGCACCGCCGACTCCTTCATCGCCGCGAAGTGCTCGGCGTCGAAGAAGTAGCGGTTCTCGGTGGTCAGCGGCATGGCCAGGACCACCGAGTCGGCCTCCGGCAGCACGGCCATGTGCTCGGCGTACGGGATCACCCGGTCGAAGCCCTCGGCCGGAGTGCCGGAGCGGTTCACCCCGATCACGTCGACGCCGAGCGCGCGGGCCCGCCAGGCCACCTCGCCGCCGATGCCGCCGGTGCCGAAGACGAGCATCGTGCTGCCGATGAAGTCCCGGCCGGTGATTCGCACCCACTCCCGGCGCTCCTGCGCCTCCCGGTGCTCCGGGAACGCGCGGAAGCGCATCAGCACCGCGCCGATGGCGTACTCGGCGATCGGCACGTTGTAGGAGTTGGGCGACCGGGTGTAGAGCAGCCCCTCGGCGAGGCGGCGCTGCATCAGCTCGCCGCCCACCCAGTCGAACCCGGCCGCGGTGATCTGCACCCACCGCAGCCGGTCACACTTGGCCAGCAGCTCGTCGAAGGTGTCCTCGTTCATCGCGCTGCGCAGGATCACCTCGGCGTCGAGCCACTCGTCGCGTACCGGCTCACCGTCCGGTACCGGGCTGAACCGGCACTGCGGGAACCGCTCCCGCAGCTGCGGGAGCAGGTCCGACAGGTTGGGCGTGAGCAGGATGTGCGGTCCCGCGGCGGCGCCGGTCACGAGGACTCCTGCGCACGCTTCCGGTTGTTGTACGTCACGCCGCCCTTGGCCCAGTTGTCGTACGACACCTCGTAGAGCAGGACGTGGGTGTTCTCGCGCGGCGAGCCGTACTTGACCAGCACGTCGGTCAGGTCGGCGATCATCGCTTCCTTGGTGGCCTGGTCCCGCTTGCCGATCTCGGCACGGATGATTGCCATCTCAGTTCTCCTTGCTCGTGGTCGCGAAGTCCGGGTTGCGCTCGTACTCGGCCTTGACTGCCAGGTACGCGAAGGCGTGCGTGACGCGGGTCTTCAGCACCCCGTCGAACACCTCACGCGCCTTGTCGACGTCACCGTTGTAGTAGTGCCAGTTACCGAGGCCGTACCCCTGGGTGACGGTCTTGAGGCTGTTGCCGTCGCACATCGCCCACAGCTCGTCCGGGCCGATCTCGCCGGTGTAGAGCTTCATCCGGCCCTCGTAGCCGACCAGGTGCGGCTCGTCGACCAGGTCGACAGTGCGGAACCGGTCGAGCACCTCCTCGGCCTCGGCGGTCCGGCCGAGGCGCCGCAGCGCCATGTACTGCCAGTCCTGCGACGCGACCAGGCCCTCCTGGTGCCGGGACGCCTTCTCCGACTCGGCGAAGCTGGGCAGGCAGCCCTCCAGGTCACCGGCGAGGTACTGGGCGACGCCCAGGTGGTACCAGACGGAGGCGTGCAGCGTGGTGTTGTAGCGGCCGAGGATCTCCGGGTTCGCGGCGGCGTCGGTGTCGCTGAGGTGCTGCGGGCGCACGTCCTCGGGCCGGCCGAGGATCAGGCTGACGACGTCCTTCTCCACCTCCGGCTGGTACATCTCGTACTCGTCCTCGACGCCGGCGAGCTGGTCGGCGGCGGCGCGCAGGTCCGCGATCGCGCCGGCGTAGTCACTGATGGAGATCCGCCGGTGGCCGCGGAAGCGCAGCAGGCGCGGGCTGTCCGGTTCCAGTTCGAGTGCCTCGGTGAGCAGCGCCACGGACTCCTCGTGCTTGCCGAGGTAGCCCTTCAGCCGGGCGGCGATGACGTAGCGATGGGTCAGGGGTACGGCCGTCATGGATTGCCTTTCGTCGCGGTGCGGCGGAGGGGACGCCGTGGGCCGGCGTCCCCTCCGCGACTCGTCAGCGGTCGAGCCAGAGGTGCCGGTAGAAGCGGTAGGTCGGCGTGGGGTCACCCCGGTAACCCATGACGTCCTTCTGCACGACGTCGAAGTCGGCGTTCAGGAAGGTCATGGCCACCGGGCCCCGCTCGGCCAGGATCTTCTCGGCCTGCTGGTAGAGCTGGGCGCGCTTGTCCTTGTCCAGCTCGGAGCGGGCCTTGACGATCAGGTCCTCGTACTCCGGGTCGGACCAGTTGCCGTAGTTCAGGCCGCCGCCCTTGAGGAAGCTGGCGGTGAACCGCTCGTCCGGGTCGTAGGTCAGGCCGAAGCCGGACTGGTACATGTCGAAGTCCCCGGACTTCGTCTTGGTGTCGGCGATGGTGGACTCGACCGACTCCAGCGTCACCTTGATGCCGATCTTGGCGAGCTGCTGCTGCTCCACCTCCGCCGAGCGCACCTGGAACGCCGAGGTGGCGATCACCATGAGCTTGGCGTCGAAGCCGTTCGGGTAACCCGCCTCGGCCAGCAGCGCCTTGGCCTTCTCGATGTCGGGCTTGCCGTACACCGGCTCCTTCAGCGCGCCGAAGCGGTCCGGCGGCAGGTAGCCGGCGTTGAGCGCGGTGCCGAAGCCGGAGTTGGCGACGTTCAGGATCTCCTGCCGGTCCAGCGCCAGGTAGATGGCCTGCCGGACCTTGACGTTGTCGTACGGCGCCTTCGAGGTGTTCAGCCGCAGGTGCAGCGACAGCGAGCCGGAGCCGCCGTACCACTTGAGCTTCTCGTCGCGCTTGAGCGCGTCGATGAACTCCGGCGCGGGCCGCCACAGGAAGTCGACGGTGCCGCTGCGCACGGCGGCGGCGCGGGCGTTGTCGTCCGGGTTGAACGTGAAGTCCAGCCCGTCCAGGTACGGAACCCCGGACTCCCAGTACTTGTCGTGCTTGTCCAGCTTGATGGCCTGGCCGGTGGTCCGGGCGGCGAGCTTGAACGGCCCGCTGCCGCCGTCGACGCTGCCGTTGAGGTCGCCCTGCTTCTCGACCACGGTCCGGTCGACGATCGACGACGCGGCGGTGGACAGCAGGGTCAGGATGGCGGCGTTGGGCTTGGCCAGCTTCATCACGACGGTACGCTCGTCGGGCGCCTCGACCGAGGTGATGCCCTCGTAGCTACGGGCGCGCGGCGCCCGGGTGGCCGGGTCCTTGATCCGCTCGATCGAGTACTTCACGTCGGCGGCGGTCACCTTGCGGCCGCTGTGGAAGTACGCGTTGTCGCGCAGCTTGAACGTCACGGTCTGGCCGTCCGCGCTCAGCTCCCACGACTCGGCGATCGCCGGCTTGATCTCGCCCCGGTACGACTGCACGAGCGACTCGTAGATCTGCTCGTTGATGACGAAGGCCGAGGTCTCCGACATCCGGTGCGGGTCGAGTTCGTTGGCGTCCAGCCGGATCATGATCCGCAGGCGGCCACCGGACTTCGGCGTGCCGGCGGCCTGCGTCTCGTCCTCGAGCTTGACGTTGCTGGTGAGGCCGTCGCTGGCGTTGCCACCGGACTTGCCCGACGGCGGCTCGCCGCCTCCGCAGCCGGCCGCGAGCGTCGTCACGACGCCCACCGCCAGCGCTCTCATCAGAATTCGGGTACGCATCAGTCTCCTTGGCAGTGTCACGATTAGCGCTTCATCGCGCGGCCGGCTTCCATGCCTCCCCATAGACCCGAAGCCAGTTGCCGCCGAGGATCTTGATCACGTCCTCCGGCGAGAATCCGCCGGCCAGAAGCGCCTCGGTGATGTTGGGGAAGTCCGCGGCGTCGTCCATGCCGATCGCCCGGCGCTCCTCCCATCCGAAGTCACCGAGCAGGTTCTGGTGCTCCTTCGAGTTCGCCTGCGCGATGCTCTTGAGCTGCGCGATCCGCATCTCCTCGGTCCACGTCTCGTCGTAGTCGGTGGCGACGGCGACGTGGTCGACGCCGGCCACCTCCACCACACGGCAGACGTGCTCCACGAAGCGGGTCAGGTCCGGACGACGGGACGGGTCCTCCGGGTGGTACAGGAACCCCGACAGGGTGGTGATGCCCATGACGCCGCCCTGCTCGGCGAGGCGCCGCAGGTATCCGTCCGACTTGGCGCGGATGTGCGGCGACAGCGCGTCGCAGAAGGCGTGCGTGACGACGACCGGCTTGTCCGAGGCGTCCATCGCGTCCAGGCCGGTGCGCTCGCCGCTGTGCGAGACGTCGACCAGCACGCCCAGCTCGTTCATCGCCTTGACGAAGGCACGGCCCCGGTGCGTCAGCCCCGAGTCGGTGTCCTCGCCGCAGCCCGCGCCGAGCAGGTTCTGCCGCTGGTAGGTCAGCTGAAGGATGCGGACGCCCAGGTCGTGGAACGTGCCGAGCAGGTCGAGGTCACCCCCGATCATCTCGGTGTCCTGCGGGCCGAGGATGACGGCCTCCTTGCCCTCGGCCTTGGCCCGGTGGATGTCGTCCACGGTCAGGGCGAGCAGCACCTCGTCCGGGTGCGCGTCGATCCACCTGCGGCAGCGGTTGACCTCGCGCAGGGCGGTGACGGTGTCCGCGTACGGCCGGGTGACCGTGTGGTTGACCGCGGTGACGCCTCCTCGCCGGATCCGGTCGAGGTGGGCGTCGCTCAGCTCGATGACCGTGCTTCCGTCCACCACTGTTGCGGCGGCGTGCAGGTCGGCGGCGGAACGAACGGGTTGGGCGGTGGCGGCAGTCTTCACGTCATCTCCAGATCATCGGAAGATGCCGAGACTCTACGAGCCACGCCAGTTGTTGTCCATGAAATCTCAGCAACTCGTCGGTAGATAGCTTTGAACCGACGAATTTCGTCGTTATAGCTCTAGCAAACCGATCGAGGGTGCCCGTCCGGCGCGAATCCGCCATAGCGCGAGAAGACCCTTATGGAAGACAAATACGGCATGGTGCACAGTGGACCGGCGCGGGTCACACCGGACACGAGAAGCGCCCGGCCGGAGCCGGGCGCTTCGTCGAGAGGTTCGACCTTCACGCGGTGAGCGCGATGTACTTCTCCTCCAGGAACTCCAGGATGCCCTCGGAGCCGCCCTCCCGGCCGAGGCCGCTCTGCTTGACCCCGCCGAACGGGGCGGCCGGGTCGCTGACGACGCCCCGGTTCACGGCCACCATCCCGGCTTCCAGACGCCGGGCGACGGCCATCGCCTCCCGCTCCTCACCGAAGACGTACGCCATCAGACCGTAGACGGTGTCGTTCGCCATCCGGACCGCGTCGTCGACGTGGTCGAAGCGGATCACCGCGGTGACCGGCCCGAAGATCTCTGTCGTGGTGATGGTGGAGCCGTGCACCACACCGGTCAGCAGCGTCGCGTCGTAGAACGCGCCGTGGCCCGGAGACCGTCCGCCGCGCACCACGGTGGCCCCCTGCGCGACGGCGGTCCGGACCAGGTCCGCCACCTTGTCCCGCTCGGCAACCGAGACGAGCGCGCCCAGGTCGTTCGCCCGGTCGAGCCCCGGCCCGACCGACACCGCGGCGAGGGCGGCGTCCATCCGGGCGACGAACTCGTCGTGCACCGAGGAATGGACGTAGAAGCGGTTGGCCGCGGTGCAGGCGGACCCGCCGTTGCGCATCTTGGCCAGCAGAGCGCCCTCCACGGCGGTGTCCAGGTCCGCGCTCGGCAGCACGATGAGCGGGGCGTTGCCACCGAGCTCCATCGACGTGCTGACCACGCTGTCCGCGCAGGCGTGCAGCAGCTCACGGCCGACCTCGGTGGAGCCGGTGAAGGAGAGCTTGCGGACCTCGGGACGGTCGATCATCCGCTTCACCAGCGGGCCGGTCGGCAC
Source organism: Micromonospora sp. LHW51205 (assembly GCF_003315815.1). Classification (NCBI taxonomy): domain Bacteria; kingdom Bacillati; phylum Actinomycetota; class Actinomycetes; order Micromonosporales; family Micromonosporaceae; genus Micromonospora; species Micromonospora sp. LHW51205. Next base: position 426,084 of record NZ_QMEZ01000004.1, read on the forward strand.
CGGAGTGACCAGGTTGACCACGCCACGCGGCACGCCGGCACGGCGCAGGACCTCCACAACGTAGGCGGCGGTCAGCGGCGTCTCCCGCGCGGGCTTGAGGATCGTCGTGCACCCGGCCGCCAGCGCCGGGCCGAGCTTGCGCGTGGCCATCGCGGCGGGGAAGTTCCACGGCGTGATCAGCAGGGACACGCCGACGGGCTGCCGGTCCACGACGATCCGCTTGTCCCCCGCCGGGGAGAGGCGGTAGTCGCCCGGCACCCGGACGGCCTCCTCGGCGAACCAGCGGAAGAACTCCTTGGCGTAGTTGGCCTCGCCGATCGCGTCCGCCCACGACTTGCCGTTCTCCCGCACCATCAGCTCGGCGAAGACCTCGACCTCGTCGGTGAGGATCTCGTACGCCCGGCGCAGCAGCTCACTGCGCTCGCGCGGCGCGGTCGCGGCCCAGGCGGGCTGGGCCGCCGCCGCGGCGTCCACGGCCGCCATGCAGTCCTGCTCCGTCGCGACGGCGAACCGGGCGATGGTGGAGAGGTCGGCGGGGTCGGTCACGTCGAACCGGCGGCCGTCGGAGCCGGGCCGCCACTGCCCGTCGATGAAGAGGTCCGCGAGCAGGTTCACCTGAGACTCCCATTCGCCAGGGCGCCGTCGTGGGCGCGTTCCAGGATGTCGAGCAGCAGCTCGCGGGACGGGTCCACCGGCGCGGCCGCGATCAGCCGGGTGGACCTGAGCCCCAGCTCGGCGATCTGCGGAAGCTGGTGGCGCGTCAGCCCGATCTCGGCGAGCGTGCGCGGCACGCCGATCTCCCGGTTGATCTCGACCACCCGGGCGAGCGTCCGCGCCGCGGAGGCGTCCGCGGCCGGGATCGCTTCGAGCGCCGCGCCGAGCGCCGTGAGCCGCTCGGCGACCGCCGGCTGCGCCGTCAGCGTGTCGATGACGTACGGGAGCATCAGCCCGGTGCCGAGCCCGTGCGGAGTCTTGGTGAGCGCGCCGATCGGGTACTGCAGGGCGTGGCACAGGTGGGTGCCGGTCGCGCCGAACGCCATCCCGCCGAGCAGCGAGCCCAGCGCCACCTCGTGCCGTGCCCGCCGGTCGCCGGGCCGGTGGACCGCGACCGGCAGCCAGGGGCCCAGACGCGCCGCCGCCTGCAACGCGACCGACTCACTCAGCACGTTGCGTCCGGTGAACACCGGGAGCACGCCCGACCAGTCGAGGTCGACCGGCCGGGCCGTGAACGACTCGACCGCGTGCACCAGCGCGTCGATGCCGGACCAGGCGGTCACCGTCGCGGGCGTCCCGAGCGTGAACTCCGGGTCGACCACGGCGGCCGACGGCACCAGAAAAGGGCTGGAGATGCCCACCTTGAGCTCGCGGTCGGGGTCGGACACGACCGCGACGGGTGTCACCTCCGACCCGGTGCCCGCGGTCGTCGGCACCGCCACCAGCGGCACGATCGGCCCGGGCACGAGGTTCTCGCCGTAGTAGCGGTGTGCCGGCCCGTCGTAGGCCGACAGCAGCGCGATCAGTTTGGCGGCGTCGAGCGCGCTGCCGCCGCCGATCGCCAGGACCACCTCCGCGCGGTAGTCGCGGGCGGTCGCGACCGCGGCGTCGAGGGTGTCGACCGGGAGTTCCGGCGTGATGTCGGAGTGGACCAGCACGTCCAGCCCGGCCCCGGTCAGGGCGTCCACCGTCTCGCGGAAGATCGGCGTCCGCACCAGGAACGGGTCGACCACGGCGAGTACGCGCCGGCCGTGCACCCGGACGACCTCCGGCAGGTGCCGGCGGGCGCCGTACCCGAAGTGGATCCGTGGCGGAAGGCGGAGCGTGCCGACGGCGGCGGAGCGGAGGTCGTCGCCGTCGCCGGCCGGCGCGGTCACCGCGGTCTCGTCAGGCACTGAAGCCACCGTCCACCGGGAGCACCGCCCCGCTGATGTGGCTGGCCCGGTCGCTCAGCAGGAACGACGCCGTCGCGCCGACCTCCGTCCCGGTGCCCGCCTTACGCAGTGGGGTCGCCGCGATCCGGGCCTCGACCCCGCCGGGAATCGCCAGCCGGGTCTGGGCCAGCATCGGCGTCTCGGTGGGGCCGGGCGCGATCACGTTCACCCGGATCCCGAGCGGGCCGAAGTCGTGCGCGGCGGTGCGGGTCAGCCCGATGACCGCGTGCTTGGTCGCCTGGTACGCGCCCAGGCCGGAGCTGCCGCGCAGTCCGCCGATGCTGCTCACGTTGACGATCGAGCCGGCGCCCCGGCCGAGCATGACCCGCACCTGCTCGCGGACGCACAACCAGGTGCCCTTGACGTTCACCGCCATGATCCGGTCGAAGTCCTCCTCGGGGACCTGGTCCAGGCGGCCGCCCTGTGTCATCGCGGCGTTGTTGAAGGCGCCGTCGAGCCGGCCGAACCGCTCGACGGTCCGGTCCACGACGCGGGCGACGTCGCGGGCGACGGAGATGTCGCCGGTGACGTGGTCGACGTCGTGCCCGGCCGAGGCGAGTTCCAGGGCGATCTTCTCCAGTGGCCCCTCGGAGCGGGCGACGAGCATCAACGAGGCGCCGTCGGCGGCGAACACCCGGGCGGCGTCGGCGCCGATGCCCGCGCTGGCGCCGACGACGAGGACGACCTTGCCCGCCAACGGGAGGGGGCGGTTCTGCGGGTCCGGCATGGCTTCTCTATCCCTCTTCTCGACGGCTGCCGGTGAGCAGCAAATGTTCGGATAGCGCAACCGAAGTTCATATTACGGAGCGCGGTCTCGTGTGTCCACAGGCGTCGTGACGGCGGAGCGCCCCTCCCGACCGGAGTCGGAAGAGGCGCTCCCCCACTGACGGTGCGGTGTCGCCCGGGTCAGCCCAGGTCCACTCCGTCGACCTGCGGGCCGAGCGGCGGCTGCTGCCAGCCGTGCTCGGTCATCCGCCAGTCCGGCCGCACCTCGCACGGCGCGCACTGCGGCCAGTAGAACTGCGGCTCGCGCCCGCTGACCGGGTTCTTGTAGTGGAACCACATCGGCACGATCCCGGGCCACGCGATGTAACCGGGGGAACCGCCCTGGAACCCGCGCGAGCGCTCACCCATGCTGCTGAGCAGCACGTCCGGCGGGTACCGGGTCACCAGCGTGCTGGGCGCCGGGTCCGGCAGCTCCGGGTTGCGCGGGTTCGCCCCGGCCCAGCCGCCGGCCCAGTTCGTCGACTGCCAGTAGAACTCGTCGATGGTCAGGCTCCAGATGCGCCAGATGCCGTTCTCGAGCACGAACTCGTCGTTGTACATCGCGCCGTTGAACGCGCCGGCGTTGGTCCTCGACGTCCGCGGCTGGAGCAGGCGGGCGCGCATCGTCGCCGACCGTCCGTCCTCGGACACGAGGATCACCGGTTGCGGCCGCCAGTGGTACGAGATGCTGGCGCGCATCGTCGACGGGTTAGTTCCGTAGACCGTCACCCCGGCCTGCCGGATCCGCTCCGGGCCCTGGAAGTAGCCGGCGAACGGCGACAGCTTGTGGCCGAACTCGGCGTGGATCTGCGCCATGTCGTAGATCCGGAGGTCGTCCAGGTAGGCGGTGTACGCCATCGAGACGTTCTCCGCCCCGTCGAACGCCAGCGACCGGGCCAGCCGGCGGTCGAGGTCGGCCAGGTTCCGGTTCGACGACGCCGCGCCGCCGGCGTTCTTCTGGCTGCGCGCCTGCACGTCGAGGAAGGCCGGCACCCGGGTCGGCGCCGGCGCGATGCCGCCGTCACCCCAGCCGGTGGAGTACGGGGCTATCACCAGCGGCGTGATGTTCATGTCCTTGAGCTTCCACAGCCCGCCCTGCTTGACGAAGTGGTTGTGGAACACGGAGATCTCCCACGACGCCTCGCGGGTGTTGGCGTCGCCGACCATGGCGAACTCGATGCCCCGGGCGGTCGCCTGCGTGCCGCTGGTGTGCACGTCGACGATCGTGTCGAACTGGATACGCTCGTTGAGGATGCCCTGGCTGAGGTTCTCCGGGCCCATGCGCTCCATCGCCTGGCGGACCCCGGCGGCGCCCCGGAACGTGCCCACGTTGTCGATGGTCACCGTGGCGCCGTTGGCGAACAGGTCGACCACGTCGGACCACATCCGCCGGTCGACGTAGTAGCCGTAGGCGTGCTGGAGGTTGCGGACCGAGTCCTCGCTGTTGAGCTTGTCGATGCGGGCCGCCACCTTGTTGACGGTCGTGCCGGCCGGCGGCGCCGGACCGACCGGCTCCGGGATCGGCACGCCCGCCTCGTCCGGAGTGAAGTGGTACGGGACGATCGGCAGCAGCTCGAGGTCCTTGTTGCGCCAGCCGGTGGCGTAGTCCCCCTCGTACTGCGGGTAGTAGTGCAGCAGGGAGATCCGCCAGCGGCCGTTCTCGAACACGTACTCGTTCTCGTAGATGCCGCCCTCGATCCGGGCCGCGCCCGCGCCGTCACCGAGGAAGCGGAAGCCGTTCCAGCGCGCCTTCGCGGACAGGCCGTCGACGGAGAGGTTCACCAGCGGCTGGTCGACGATCACGGTGTGCAGGGATCCCGGGTTGATGCCGTTCATCGCGCCGGCGTCGGCCTCCAGCCAGTCGCGGATCGCGGCGCGGCCGGTGACCGTCTCGTCGCCCCAGCGGAAGGTCGCGTCGGCGCTGAACAGCGCCGCCATGTCCGACCATCTGCCGTACTGCGCCAGGTGCGCGTACGTGCGCTGCACGTCCTTGACCTCGCGCAGCGACTCGACGCGGACCAGGTCCCGGGCGAGGGAGTTCAGGGTGATCGTCGGGGTGGTGGCCGCGGCCGGGGGCGCCTGGAGGGCGACCATGCCGGCGGCGACCAGCAGCAGTGCGGAGGCTGTCGCGGTCAGCCGTCTTGTCAGACGTCTCATCTTCACATCCCTGTCCGTTGCTGGCGTATGTGGAATCCCCGTGGTCGGCGGGCGGCCGTGGAGGTCACGACCGGAGGCAGTTGCCGGAAACGTACGGGACATGTTCGCAGGGCGCAAGAGCTATTACGCCAGATGAACTTTGCCCAACCCGCACCATCTCGCCACCGGCTGGGGACACCGGAGTGCGGCAGGCGCGCGGAGGCGCCCCTCCCCGCCGGATGCGGGAAGAGGCGCCTCGGGACGGTCGCGACGGCCGGGCCGCCGTCACTGACGGATCAGCCCACCTCCAGCCCGTCGATCTGCGGTCCGGTCGGCGGCAGCTGGTAGCCGTACCGCGTCATGCTCCAGTCCGGCCGCACCTCGCAGGGCGCGCAGTCGTACCAGAAGTGCGGCGGCACCCGCCCGCTCACCGGGTTGCGGTAGTGGAACCACATCGGCACGATGTCCGGCCACTGGATGTATCCGGGACTGCCGCCGCGGAAGCCGCGGGACCGCTCGCCCAGCGCGCTGTGCAGGACATCCGGCGGGTAGGTGTTCACCAGGTTGCTCGGCGGCGGGTCGGGCAGGCTCGGGTCACGCGGGGCCACGCCACCCCAGCCCTGGGCCCAGTTCGGCGACTGCCAGTAGAACTCGTCGATGTCCAGGCTCCAGATCCGCCAGATGCCGTCCTCCAGCACGAACTGGTCGTTGTACATCGCGCCGTTGATGTACCCGGCGTTGACGGTCGAGGCGTTGACGTGCATGAGCCGGGCCCGGACCGACGCCGACCGGCCGTCGTGCGAGACGTCGATGACCGGCTGCGGCCGCCAGTGCAGCACCAGGAAGGACTTCTGCGTCGGCGGTGGCGTGTTGCCGTACGTCGAGACCACCGAGCCGAGAATCCGTTCGCGCGTCACGTTCCAGCCGGCGAACGGGGACAGCTTGTGGCCGTTCACCGCGTGCACGGCCGCCATCTCCGGCCACCTGCTGTCGTCGATGTAGTAGCTGTAGGCCGCCGAGACGTTCTCCGCTCCGTCGAACGCGACCGAGCGGTTCAGCCTCCGCTGGAGGTCGGCCAGGTCCGCCTTCGGGCCCTTCGGCGCGCCGGCCGCCTTGCCGGGCTTCGGCGCCGGGGTACGCCCGGCCACGTCGAGGAACTTCGGCGGCTTGACGGAGGCGACCGGGCCGGTCCCGCCGTCGCCCCAGCCGGTGCTGTAGGGCGCCGTGACCAGCGGCGTCAGGTGCATCTCCTTGAGCTTCCACAGGCCACCCTGCTTGACGAAGCGGTTCGTGAAGACGGAGAACTGCCACGAGGCGCCGCCGGCGTCGTTGAGCATGCCGACCTCGATGCCCCGGGTGGTCGCCTTCTTGCCGTTGTCCTCCACGTCGACGATCGTGTCGAACAGCGGCCGGTCGTTGAGCACGCCCTGCGTCAGGCCCTCCGGCCCCATCCGCTCCATCGCCTGGCGGACACCGGCGGCGTTGCGGAACACGCCCACGCCGTCGATGGTGACCTTCGCGCCGTCGGTGAACAGGTCGACCACGTCGCTCCACATCCGGCGGTCGACGTAGTAGCCGTACGCGTGCTGCAGGTTGCGCACCGAGTCCTCGTCGTTGAGCGCGGTGATGCGGTCGGCCAGCTCCTTCGCGTTGAACCGGGTCTTCGGCGCGGGCCCGGTCGCCGCCGGGATCGGCACGCCGGCCACGTCGGGCGTGAAGTGGTACGGCACCACCGGCACCGGCTGGCGGTTGATGGTCCGGAAGCCGGTGGCGTAGTCGCCCTCGTAGAGCGGGTAGTAGCGCAGCAGCGAGATCTTCCACTCGCCGTTCTCCAGCACGTACTCGTTCTGGTAGATGCCGCCGTCGATGCGCGCCGCGCCGGCCCCGTCACCGAGGAAGCGGATCCCGGACCAGCGGCCCTTCGCGGTACGGCCGTCCGGCGACAGGTTGACAAGCGGCTGGTCGATCACCGTGGTGTGCAGCGCGCCCGGCCGGGCGCCGTTCATGTCCCCGGCCTCCGCCGCGAGCCATCCCTTGATGGCGTGGTGGCCGCTCACCACCTGACTTCCCCACTGCAGCGTGCCGTTCGCGCTGAACAGCTTCGCCATGTCCGCCCAGCGCCCGAACTGGGCCAGGTGGGCGTACGACCGCTGCACGTCCTTGACCTCGCGCAGCGACTCGACCCGTTCGACGTCCCGGGCCAGCGAGTCGATGCTCACCGGCGCGTTTCCGCTCGCCGCCGCGTGCGGCGCCCGTACCGCGATGTTCACGCCGACCACCAGCAGGAGCCCGGTCGCCGCCGCCGTCAGCCGTCTTGTCAGAGGTTTCATCGTCACATCCCTGTCCGTAGATGCCGTGCGAAGAGCTCTGGCATCGCCAGGTCCGGCCGGAGGGCGATGCGAGGAACGTACGTGACGTGTTCACCTACCGCAAGAAGCATTCCGGCATACGAACTTCCAGCCGCCCAGCGGGCCCCTGACGCCGTCGATCATGAAGTTGACCGCGATTTTCGCCCGTTTTCTCCCGGCCAACTTCATGATCAGCGCGTGGGTCCTCGCGCGCGGGGTGGGTGGCGCGCGCCGGGGTGCCGGTGATCAAGGAGTTAGGGGTGCGGGACCGGGCGGATCTGGACACAAAGCCCTTGGTCAACGAGTGGGGCGGCCGGAGAGCGCGGGCGGGGCGGGGAAGATCGGGCCCGTTACTCGTCTGCCGTCGGCGCGCTGTCTGCGGGGGCGCCGAGCTCGCTGGTCAGGGTGGTGGCGGTCGCCACCAGCAGCTCGATGGCGGCGGACAGCTCGGCGATGTCGCCGGCGCCGAGGAGTGCGACAGTGGCGCACAGCCCCTTCTCGTCGAAGACCGGGGCGGCCACCGCGAACAGGCCGCCGCTGTGCCGGGCCACGCTGTAGCCCTGCCGGCGTGCGGCGTAGACCTCGGAGTCCAGCCGGGCGCGCTCGGCCGGGGACATGCCGGCGGCCACCAGGTCCATCACGGCCTCGTCGGCGTACGCGAGGTACACGTGCGTCTGCGCGGCGCTCGCGTCGAGCTTGGTGCCGGGATGCACGGTGACCACGACCTGGCGGCTGGTGTCCTCCTCGACCAGGGTCACCACCGGCCCCTGGGCGCCACGGACGCTGAGCACCGCCGTCATTCGCGCGTCGGTGCTCAGCTTCCGCAGGTGGGGCCCGGCGATCTCGACGATCCGCTGGCGTCCCAGCGCCCGAATTCCCAGTTCCAGCATCAGTCCGCCGAGGGCGAACGTCCCGCGGCGCGTCCCCCGTTCGAGAATGCCGGCGGCAGTCATCGACGCGCAGTATCGGTAGGCGGTGGTGCGGTTCAGACCCGTCCGTTCGGCGACGTCCGCGGCCGTGAGCTCGACGACCCGGGGACCGAAGAGCGCGCAGATCTGTCCCACGCGCGCGACCGCCCGGATGTCCGAGTTCGAGGCTTCGTTCGGATCAAAGTTCGCCACCCCCGAAGCGTAGTTCACATGACGGACGAATCGCTACCGGGGGGTCACCTCAGCCGGCAAGCCAGTTGGTGAGCTTGGCGGTGACCTCGTTGAAGTTGTCGGCGTACCACTGGACGTCCTGCAGCACGGTCTTGCCGGTGTTGGCGTCGCCGTAGACTTCGACCTTCTTCGCGTTCTCCGACAGGTTCGGCTTGGCGGCGAGGTTCACCGGCGCGGTGCCGAGCGCCTCGGAGATGCCGGCCACCGCCTCCGGGCTGACCACCGTGGACAGGAACCGCTCCGCGGCCACCTTCTTCGGCGACCCCTTCGGCACGGCGAAGCAGTTGATCGAGGCCACCGTCACGTCCCACACCACTGTGATGTCCGCGCCCTCGTCCATCAGCGGCACGAGCCGCGCGTCGGCGAGCAGGAACATGTCGACCTGCTTGGAGCCGACCGCCTGCTGGAGCGCGCCGACGTTCGGGGCGAACGTGGTCACCTTGCGGATCGTGTTGAGCTTCTTCAGCGAGCGGTCGACGTCGAGCGGGTAGAGCGCGTCCGGCGCCACACCGTCGGCGAGCAGCGGGTATTCGAGGATGCCGTTCTGCAGGTTGGTCAGGATCCCGCGCTGGCCGGGGAAGTTCTGGACGTCGAAGAAGTCCTTGATGGTCTTGGGCGCCTTGCTCGGGTCCGGGAACGCCTCGGTGCGGTAGGCGAAGGGCGAGGCGTTGATGAAGTTGCCGATGTAGCACTTGCCGATCGTGCCCTCGGCCAGGTTGCTCTTGTCGACGCCGGAGAAGTCGAGCGGCTCGAACAGCGTCCCGCAGTTCTGGGTCGCGGCGGCCGGCGCGGTCGCGACCACGTCCCAGAGCACCGCCCCGCTCTCGACCTGGGCCTTCACCTGCGCCACGTCGGGCGGCGAGGTGTTGGTGAAGGTCACGTTCGGGTGCGCCTTGGTGTACGGCTCCTGGTAGTGCTTGATCATCGCGTCCTGGCCGACACCGCCGTAGGCGACGAACGTGAGCTTGACGTCCCCCTCGGGGTCCACCGCGGCGGCCGGCTCGTCTCCGCCGCAGGCGGCGGTCATCGACACGACTGCGGTCGCCACGAGGACCGCGAGGACGCGGGATGTTCTCAACACCATGTCACTTCCTTCGGCTATGGCCCGCGAACGCGGGCGTACTGTTCGGAATATGGATTGGTGCTTCGTATAGTGAACAGTAGCGAGGGCGTAACGTGCCCAACAAGAGCGTGGAACCTGTTCGTTACCAAAGAGCGCGGTCGAATGTGCGTATGGTGAACGAGCTACCCCGCGACGACGCGCTGCCGGTCGACTCGCCACCAGGCGACCACGGGCTGGCCGATCCGCAGGTCGCTCTCCAGCGCGTCCAGCCGGGCGCGGCCCATCACGTCGCCCGCGCCCCCGAGCGACAGCATGGCGGTCCGGTACGCCCCCATGTACTCGATGTCGCGGACGATCGCCGCCGCGCAGTTCGCGTCCGGCGGAACCGCGTCCCGGTCGGCCGCGATCCGGACGTCCTCCGGCCGTACCACCAGGGCGGCCGGGCGGCCCTCACGCACCAGGCCCGACACGGTACGGCCGTCGACCGACCACACCTCGCCCTCCCAGACCGCCGTCGTACCGGTCACCTGCGACAGCGTGAAGACCGTCGAGTCGCCGAGGAACCGCGCGGTGAACAGCGTCTCCGGCGACCGGTAGAGCGCCTCGGGGCGGCCCAGCTGCTCGATCCGCCCGTCGTTGAAGAGCGCGATCCGGTCGGACAGGTTCATCGCCTCCTCCTGGTCGTGGGTGACGAAGACGAACGTCGAGCCGACCTCCCGGTGGATACGGCGGATCTCCAGTTGCAGCGTGGCGCGCAGGTTGCGGTCCAGCGCGCCGAGCGGCTCGTCCAGCAGCAGCGCGGTCGGGCCGAAGACGATGGCCCGGGCCAGCGCGACCCGCTGCTGCTGCCCACCGGACAGCTGCGCCGGGTAGTGCCCGTCCCGGCCGGTCAGCTGGACGAGTTCGAGCACCTCCGCGACCTTGCGCGCGATGTCCGGCTTGGACATGCGGCGTTCCCGCAGCGGATAGGCGACGTTCTGGGCGACTGTCATGTGCGGGAAGAGCGCGTAGTTCTGGAAGAGCATGCCGAGGTTGCGCTTGTGCGGTGGCAGCCGGCTCACGTCCACGCCGTCGAACGAGATGGCGCCGGTGGTGAGCGTCTCGAACCCGGCGATGAGGTTGAGCGTGGTGGTCTTGCCCGAGCCGCTGGGCCCGAGCAGGGTCATGAACTCGCCCGGCTCGATGGTCAGTGAGACGTCGTCGACGGCCGGATGGGTCAGTCCGTAGTCCTTCGTCACGTTGCTGAGCCGGATCTGGGTCCCGGCCCGGGTGGACGCCGGCACGGGCTCGGCCGTGCGGAACGTGGATGCGGACATGATGCTCCTATCGGCTCTTTCGGTTGCCCACGAACAGCACGAGGCAGATGACGGTGACCGCGACGACGACCAGGCTCGACGACGCGGCGATGGTGGGGTCGATCTCGACGGTGACGCTGTTGTACATCTGCACCGGCAGCGTCTGGAACGTCGGCGCGCGGAGGAACAGCGCGATCACCACCTCGTCGAACGAGGTGACGAACGCGAAGATGGCGCCGGTGACGATCCCCCGGCTGATCAGCGGCATGGTCACGAACAGGAAGGTCCGGATCGGCGTCGCGCCCAGCGACGCCGACGCCCGCAGCAGCTTCGGGTCGAAGCCGCTGAGCGCGCTCGTCACCGACACCAGCACGAACGGCACGCCGATCGCGGCATGGGCGAGGACGTACCCGCTCAGCGTGCCGACGAGGTGCCACTTCAGGAACGAGATGTAGACCGCGACCGCGATCACGATCGACGGCGTGACGATAGAGACCATCAGCAACGTCCGGGCGAGCCGCGCGAGCCGCCCGGTCAGGCTGTGCAGGCCGATGGCGGCGGCGGTGCCGACCACTGTGGCGAGCGACGCGGCGAGCACGCCGACAAGCACCGAGGTACGCAACGACGCGAGCCAGGTCGGGTCGGTGAAGAAGTTCTCGTACAGCTTGAGCGAGAAGCCGGTGGGCGGGAACTGGAACGTCGACGCCGTGCTGAAGCTCATCGGGATGACGAACAGGGTCGGCAGGATGAAGTACAGCGCCACCAGGGCGCCGACGAGCTTGAGCCACCAGGGGATCGGGTCCACGGAGGTGGCGCGGCAGCGCCGACGGGCCGGGGCGGGTCGCCTCTGCGTACCCGGAGGGTTGTCGGTCTTCGTCGCGGTCATGGCTGGTCCTTCGTCCTGGCGGCGGCGACCACGCCGATCGCCGAGATGGTTCCGCCGAGGCGGTTCGCCCAGGCGACTAGCACGAGGGTGACGACGAGCACGAGCATCCCCAGCGCGCCCGCGCCCGAGAAGTCGAGCAGCAGGGTGGTGCGCTGGCCGAGCAGCTGCGCGACGAGGGACTGCTGTGGCGACCCGAGCAGGGCCGGCGTGACGTAGAAGCCGAGGCTCAGGGTGAACACGAGGATCAGGCCCGCGACCACGCCGGCGCGCGACAGCGGCCAGTAGATCTTCCAGAACGCGACCAGCGGGTGGGAGCCGAGGCCGCGCGCGGCCAGCAGGAGCCGGCGGTCGATGCCGGACAGCGCGCTGAACAACGGCAGCACCATGAACGGGAGCAGCACCTGGCTCATCGCGACCGTCACGCCGGCCACCGTCCCGTACAGCACGACGTCCAGGCCGAACAGCTCGAAGAAGGAGTGCACCGGTCCGTTGCGTTGCAGGATGACGATCCAGGCGTAGTTGCGGGCCATGACCGACGTCCAGAACGGGATCAGCACGATGATCAGCAGGACGCCGCGCATGCGCGGCCCGACGCGGGTCATCAGGTAGGCGTACGGGTAGCCGAGCAGGAAGGCGATGACGGTGACCGCGGCCGCGGTCAGCGCGGTGCGGACGAGCACCCGCATCGTCACCCCGTCGGTGAACAGCGACTCGTAGTGCCGCAGGGTCCAGTCGCCGTTGCCGACGCTGCGCAGGAAGCTGTTCCCGAGCGGCACGAGCAGGATCCAGGCGAGCAGGGTGAGCGCCGGCACGAGGAGCAGCCACTGCGGACGCGGCCGGAGCCGCCGTAGGAGACCTGGCATGTCTGTTTCCGCCTTCCGCCCGGCGTCCCGGGCTCGCCTTTCATGCATGGCTGGTCGCGATCATGGAGCCCAGGGTCTCGGCCGCCTGTTCCAGCGCGGCGACGCGCGCCGAGGACCGCTCCGCGGGGTTGAGCATCTCGGTCGTGCCGAGCAGGCCCATCGCGGCCTGCACGTCGTAGGTGGCGAAGATCGGCACCGCCACCGAGGCCAGACCGGCCCGATCCAGGTCCGCCCAGGCGATCCGGTGGCGCCGTACCCGGGCCAGCGCCTGCCGCTCCACCGCCGCCTCGGCCGGGGTGAGGCTCGCGTGGGCCCGGGTCACGGTGGCCGGGTCGGCCTGGAAGGCGAGCAGAACGCGGGTCTGCGCGGCCTTGAGTTCCAGCACCGTCCCGATCCGGGCCGTCAGCACGATGGTGCCCTGGTGCGGCTCCTCGACGAGCGTCACCACCGCGCCGGAACGGCCGAGGAAGCTGAGCACTGTGGTGAGGCCGGTCGTGTCCGAGAGCTGCCGCATGATCGCCGGCGCCAGCGTGAGGAGCTGCTGGCGGACCGAGACGAGGGCGAAGAGCTGGTCGAGCAGCGGGCCGGGGCCGAACGACGCGCTCAGGAAGCCGGCCCGTTGCAGGGACTGGAGATAGCGGTGCGCGGTCGTGCGGTTGAGGCCGAGGCGCTCGGCCACCAGGCCGGGGGCGAGACTCCGGGTGTGCTGATCGAGTAGCGCGAGGACGTTCGCCGCCCGGTCGATGGACTGGATCATGGTGCGATCCGTCTCCACCGTCGCCGGCCCGGGGCCGGTTCGCTGGGGGTCAGGATCGGCGCTCATCGTCACCTCCTTACCGGACGCATCCATTTCCAGGGCCCGGTCCAGGGCAAGCGAAAGTTCGCATGCGGGCAAAGGCATGCACGATGCGAACGACGGCTCTTCCGTTCGACGCCTCGACGAGCACGCCGACGAGGCGCTGGCGCTGGGCGGATCCGGCACGACCGATGGTTGGCCCGAGATCGGGCGTTCGTTTTGCGAGCTCCCGCTTTCGGTATGCGGACGATAACCGGTAACCCGCACGCAACACAATGGTCCTTTCGCGGGCCTGGCGCAGCTGTTACGCCGCTCGGCCACCCATGGACACGACCGATGCTCGTCCGTATGCTGAACGCCAAGTTCATGGGACGAACAGGAGGAGTCGATGGGCGTCTCGAAAGGTCACCAGCCGGTCCCGCCAGGGCTGTTGAAGGTCCTGGATGGCACGGTTGACCTGCACTGCCACTCCGGCCCGAGCCCGTTCCCGCGGCGGATCAACCACGTCGAGGCGTCGTACGACGCCGCGCGCATCGGCGTGCGGGCGCTGCTGGTGAAGTCGCACCACCACAACACCGTCATGGACCTGCTGGCCATGGGGCCCTGGCTGAAGGAGGCGCCGACGCCGGTCTACGGGGGCGTCGCGCTGAACTCCGAGGTCGGCGGCATCAACCCGTCGGCCGTCGCGATGAGCCTGCGGATGGGCGGCCGGTGCGTCTGGGCGCCCACCGTGTCCGCGCGCCAGCACATCGAGCACCACAGCCACGAGCACGGGTTCCCGACCTCGGGCCTGGACCTGCTGGAGAGCGAGGTCTCGGTCTTCGACGACAGCGGGTCCGTCTCCGCGCAGACCGAGCAGGTCGTCGAGGTCGTCGCGGACGCCGACGCGCTGCTGACCGGCGGCCACCTCGACGCCGACTCGATGAAGGCGCTGTTCACGGTCGCCGTCGACAAGGGCGTGCGCCGGCTTCTCGTCCAGCACCCCGACTTCATCGTGGGCGCCTCGGACGGCGACATCGAGGAGCTGCTGCGGATGGGGGCGTACGTCGAGCACGAGATCGCGATGTACCACCCCGGCGTCCCGAAGCCGGGCTGGCCGATCGAGCAGCTGGTGCGCTGGATCGAGCGCGTCGGGCCGGAACGGACCACCATCGGCTCGGACCTGGGCCAGCAGGGCAACCCGCTGCCGGTCGACGGCTACATCTACCTCGTGCAGCGCCTGCTCGACCACGGGGTGTCCGAGAAGGACGTCCGGCGGATGATCGCCGGCAACCCGGCCTACCTGCTCGGTCTGGAGGACAGCCCGTCGTGATCAGGGCGGACAGGGTCATCATCAGCGCGGCGGTCACCGGGTCCGTGCACGTGCCCTCGCAGAGCGACCACCTTCCGCTCTCCCCCGAGCAGGTGGTGCGGTCGTCGCTGGAGGCGGCGGAGGCCGGCGCCGCGGTCATCCACCTGCACGCGCGGCACCCGGACGGACGGCCCGCGTTCGAACCGGAGACGTTCGAGCAGATCATCCCCCCGATCGTCGAACGGTGCGACGCGGTCATCAACATCACCACCGGGGGCGCCTCGTCGATGACGATCGAGGAACGGCTCGCCGCCGCGGCCCGGTTCACCCCCGAACTCGCCTCGCTGAACATGGGGTCGATGAACTTCGTCTACTCCGGCATCGCGGACCGGGTCAGCCGGTGGAAGCACGACTGGGAGAAGCCCTACGTCGAGAACACCTACCGGCAGCCCTTCATCAACACGTTCGCCCAGATCGAGTACGCGCTGCGCGAGATCGGCGAGAAGGGCGGCACCCGCTTCGAGTACGAGTGCTACGACATCGGGCACCTCTACACCCTGGCCCACTTCGTGGATCGCGGTCTCGCCCGGCCACCCCTGTTCATCCAGGGCGTCTTCGGCATCCTCGGCGGCATCGGCGCGGACCACGCCAACCTGACCCACATGATCGCCATCGCCGACAAGCTGTTCGGCGCCGACTACCACTTCTCCGCGTTCGCCGCGGGCCGGCATCAGATGCAGTTCTGCACCCACAGCGCGTGGCTGGGCGGGCACGTCCGGGTGGGGCTGGAGGACAACCTCTACATCGGCAAGAGCGAACTCGCCACCAGCAACGCGCAGCAGGTCCGCAAGGTCCGGTCGATCGTCCAGGACCTGGGCCGCACGATCGCGACGCCCGACGAGGCCCGGGCGATCCTCGGCCTCAAGGGCGGCCGGAACATCAGCCGTTGACGCCACCGACACCTCGCAGGGACTGATGACATGACCATGTATGCCAAGGACGACATCCGGTCGCAACTGGCGGCGGCGGCTCCGTCGCGGACTGTCGACCCGTCCACGCCCGTCCGCCCGGCCCAGTACCTCGCGCTGTACGACACGGCACCCACAGCGGTCACCGAGGCGGGCAGCCGGACCTGGCTGGTACGCGGCCAGCACCTCGTGCTCTCCTGGACCGAGGCGGTGGCCGGCGACCGGTTCGCCCGCTCCGCGCAGCCGGACGAGTACGCGGTGCTGATGTACTCCGGCAGCGCCCCGGTACGGGTGCGCGCCGGCGACGGCTCCGCCGAGGTGGCGCAGGAGGCGTTCGTGGTGGTGCCGCCCGGCGACAGCGTGGTCGAGGCGCTCGCCGACGGCCCGGTGATCCGGGTGTTCTCCACAGTCGCCCCGGATCTGGCCGGGGCGGCCGCAAACGCGGCGGCGTACCGCGAGCCCGACCCCCGGTGCGCGCCGCTCGTGGCCTGGCCCGACCCGGTGGACGGGTTCCGCCTGCGGGTGTACCCGCTCGCCGAGCACCCGATCGAGCCGGGCCGGTTCGGGCGTATCTTCCGCACCACCAACATGATGATCAATTTTCTGGCCGAGGAACCCACGCCACGGGACCCGCTGCGCCTGTCCCCCCATTCGCACGACGACTTCGAGCAGCTCTCGTTCGGCGTCAAGGGCGAGTTCGTCCACCACATCCGCTACCCCTGGGGCCCCGACTCCACCCGCTGGCGCCCGGACGACCACGGCCGCCTCGGCGTGCCCTCGCTCTGCGTCATCCCGCCGCCGACCGTGCACACCACCCAGGGCGTCGGCGACCACCAGCAGCTGATCGACATGTTCGCGCCGCCGCGGGCGGACTTCTCCGCCAAGCCCGGCTGGGTACGCAACGCCGACGACTACCCGATGCCGTCATGAGCACCGACGTGGCTGCGCCGAGGCGCAGCCGGTTCCGGGCGGCGCTCGCCCGCCCGGACGCCCCGGCGCTGGGCACCTGGGTGAAGCTGCCGGTGATGGAGAGCGTGGAACTGCTCGCGCTCGCCGGGTTCGACTTCGTCGTCGTCGACCTGGAACACGCCCCGATCGACCTGCAGACGGCCTATCAGCTGATCGGCACCGCCAACCACCTCGGGCTGGCCCCGATCGTCCGGATCCCGGCGCTCGACCCGGGCCTCACGCAGCGGATCCTCGACGCGGGGGCCGAGGGCGTGATGGTCCCGCACGTGGACACCGTCGAGCAGGCGCGAGCCGCCGTCGCAGCGGTACGGTTCCCGCCGCTGGGCGCCCGCGGCGTCGGCAGCACGAGCCGGGCCGGCGCGTGGGGCGCCATGCCCCGCGCCGAGTACCTGCGCTACGGCCAGGAGGAGGTGGTGCTGGTCGTCCAGATCGAGAGCGCCCGGGCCGCCTCGTCCGCCGGGGCCGTCGCGGCGGTGCCCGGTGTCGACGCGCTGCTCGTCGGGGCCGCGGACCTGTCCACGTCCGAGGGCACGACCGAGGACGATCCACGGGTCGTCGCGCTCGTCGGCTCCGCCGTCAAGGACTGCCTCGCCGCCGGCGTACCCATCGGCAACTCCGGCGGGGCGGACGCCGACGCGGTCCGGCGGGCGGCCGACGCCGGCTTCGCCTTCACGCTGCTGAGCAACGACGCCAGCCTGCTCGGCGCGGCGGCCCGGGCCGCCGTCCAGGCGGGCCGCACCGTGCGGTACCGGCGCTGAGGCACGCCGTGGCACCCCTCACGACGACGCTGCACCTGCGCTGGGCCGACACCGACCACTACGGCCACGTCAACAACGTCACCTGGCTGCGGTACGTCGAGGAGGCCCGGATCCGCACGTTCGGGCTGCCGGACCTGCCCGGCACGTTCGATCCGGACCGGCCGCCGGCGCTGGCCGTGCTCGGCGCCGGGACGTTCACCATGACGGCGGCGGCCCGGCTGGAGTTCACCGGCGAGCTCGCCTACCACGGGCAGTCGATCCTCGCCGACGCCTGGCTGTCCCGCACCGGTTCCCGCAGCCTCGACCTGAGCTTCCGCTTCGTCGACGAGGCCCGCACGTCGACGTACCTGCTCGCGCAGACCACGCTCGTGGTCTGCGACCTGGCCGACCGCCGGCCCCGGCCGCTGACCGGCGCCGAACGCGAGGCGCTGGCGCCCTACCAGGGCGAGCCGCTGACCTTCCGTTGAGCCGCCCGAAAGGAATCACCGTGCCGACCTACGACGAGCTCTCCACGGCCGCGGTGCCCGGCGCCGCCTGGGACGTCTTCGGGCCGGGCGACCAGCTCGGCAGCATCAACCGGCTGACGCCCGAGCGCGTGACCGCCGCCGCCCGCCTGGTCCGCCGGGGCGAGCGGTTCAACCTCGACTACCCGGTCAACGCCTTCGAGCCCTACCCGACCGGCACCCGGCGTCCCACCGAGCACCACGTCTTCGCCAACAACCCGCTGCATCGCGACGACTGGATCGACTCGTTCTACCTGCAGTCCAGCTCGCAGCTCGACTCGCTGCGCCACATCGGGCACCCCGCCCACGGCTTCTACGGCGGCCTGTCCGCGGACGACAACAACCAGGGCTCCACCGCGCTGGGCATCCACCACTGGGCGGAGGCCGGGATCGCCGGGCGGGGCGTGCTGCTCGACGTCCCCCGGCACTTCGCCAGCGAGGGCCGCCCGTACGACTGCGAGCAGACGATCGCGCTGGACGAGACCGTGCTGGACGCCGTCGCGCAGGCGCAGGGCGTGTCCTGGCGCGGCGGCGACATGCTGCTGCTGCGTACCGGGTGGGCGGAGAACTACCTGGCCAAGTCCGTCGAGGAACGGATCGAGTTCAACACGCGCAACCGCTCCCCCGGGCTCGCCCAGCGCGAGTCGGTGCTGCGCTGGTTGTGGGACCACGAGATCGCGCTCGTCGCCGCCGACAACCTGGCTGTGGAGGCGGATCCGGTGCTGGATTCGGACTTCCGCACGCCCGACGACCGGCCGCCGCCGCGCGGGGTCGACCACAGCGGCATGCTGCACCGGCCGCTCATCGCGCTGCTCGGGATGGCCCTGGGCGAGCTGTGGAAACTCGACGACCTCGCCGCCGACTGCGCCGCCGACGGCGTCTACGAGTTCTTCCTGACCTGCAAGCCGCTGAACCTGCCCGGCGGCGTCGGGTCGCCGCCGAACGCGCTCGCGTTCAAGTGAGCGGCCGGCGACGCCGGCCGCACCGCTGTCCACCAGGGATGACACCGCCGGAGCGGACCAGGAAATCCCCCGGCCACCCCTCGCACAAGTGCGGGCATGTTCGATAGGATCGAACATCCCGGGCGGATCCCCCCCCCGCCACCGCAACAGGAGGTCCCCGTGCGGTCCATGGACAGTCAGCCGCCGTCGGAGCAGGCCGCCCCCGGCGGCCCCGCGGACGAGAGCACCCCGGCGGGGGTGGTCGGCGCCCGGATCCGGCGCTACCGCAAGGAGCGCGGGCTCACCCTGCGCGGCCTCGCCTCCCGCTCCGGCCTGTCGATCGGCTTCCTGTCCCAGGTCGAGCGCGGCATCTCCTCGATCGGCCTGACCGCGCTGGGCAGCGTCGCCAAGGCCCTCGACAAGTCGGTGGCCGACTTCTTCGACGCCGGCAACGGCACGTCCGACAGCAACGTCTCCCAGCTTCCCCGGCACTTCACGCTGACCAGGGCGGAGACGTCGGCAACGCAGTACGTGTCGGGGCAGCAGACCTACCGCATGCTCTCCGACCGGGGGCCGGACCTGGTGCTGGAGCCGATGCTCGTGCACATCGCGCCGGGCGGGCGGCGGGAGAACGCGTACGGCCACCGGGGCGAGGAGTTCGCCTACGTCATCTCGGGCGAGCTGCTCTACGAGGTCGAGGGCGTGGAGCACCGGCTGTGCCCGGGCGACAGCGTGCACCTGCGCTCGTCGGTGCCGCACCAGATGTACAACGACACCGACTCGGTCACCACAGTGGTCTCGGTGGTCACGCCCCGGCTGTTCTGACCGGCGCCACCAACCGCCCTCCGTGTTCACCTACGTGAACTCGGAGGGCGATTCGGTTGCGGGCGCGACGTCAGCGACCGAGGCGGGCGTCCACCGCCGTCATGGTGTCCCGCCAGATGTCCGACGCCGGATCGATGACGGCGAAGTGGTCCCCCGGCTGTTCCAGGTGGCGGATCTCGTCGCCCGCGGCTGCCGCCGCCGCGGCGTAACGCCGGTTGGCGTCGACGAGGTCGAGACTGTCCGCGGTCCCCTGCACGAGCAGCGTGGGCACCCCTGTCGGCAGCCGCAGCATCGGATCGCTCTCGGCGTACCGGCGCGGGGCCGTGGCCGGTGAGCCGCCCAGCGCCGCGGCGATCGCGCCGTCACCGAGGTAGCGCCGCTCGCCCTCGGTGAGGTCGAGCACCCCGGCCAGCGAGACCGCGAGCGCGACACGTGGCCCGCCCGTTCGCGCGGCGAGGTCCGCCGCGGCGCGCAGCGCGAGCTGCCCGCCGGCCGAATGGCCCAGCACCACGATCCGCTCCAGGTCGATCGGCCGGTCGGCGGCGAGGTCCCGCAGCGCGGTGAGGCCGGCTTCGACGTCCTCCGTGGTGGCGTCCCAGCCGTGCCGGTCCGGACGCCGGTACTCCAGGTTCCAGGACGCGTAGCCTCGGGCGGCCAGATCGACGGCGAGCGCGTCCATCAGGTCCGCGCCCCAGACCGACCGCCAGAATCCGCCGTGCAGCAGCACCGCGACCGGCGCCGGCCCGGTGTGCGGGCCCGACGGCAGCCGCAGGTCACCCCACTGCTCCGGGCCGGGACCGTAGGCGATCCGATCGGCCGGCGCGCGGAAGCGGTGCACGGCGTGCCGGATCGCCCAGGTCACGCCCCACAGTCCCCGGCCGGCCAGGTGGACCGCGCCGGGGACCGGCGTCTCCACGGTGAGGTCGTACCAGACCGCGTGCGGCGGCTGCGCGCCGATCAGGGCGCGGGCCGGTGTGGTGGGGCCGGGCAGCACCACAGTCGGGCCCTGCGCCGCGGCGAGCAGCGAGCGCAGCTCGTCGGCCGAGGCGGCGGTGACGACCGTGCCGGTGCTGTCCAGCTCGGCGCTGCTGGTGGCGACGAGCGACGCCAGCAGTTCGGTGTCGGCCACCAGGCCGGGGCCGACCACGACGGTGAGCCGCAACGCGCTCACCTGCGCAGCAGGGGCAGGACGGCGGAGCCGAGCAGGTCCACGCCGCGCTCGTCGGTGAGGCCGTGCGGCGTGCCGAACTCGACCCGGCGCACGCCGGCGTCGATGAGCGCCTGGGCCTGGGCGGCGACCTGCTCCGGGGTGCCGGAGAAGGCGAACCGGTCCAGCACGTCGTCCGGGATCAACCGGCCCGCCGCCTCGTCCTCGCCCGCGTCGACCAGGTCGCCGACGCGCTTCACCAGGTCGTCGGGGAGCACGACGGTCGGATCCAGCTCCGCCACCACGGCCAGGTACATGGCCACCTCGGTGCGGGCCTTGGCGCGGGCGGCCGCGCCGTCGGTGTCGACGACTGTCACCGCGCCGAGCACGATGCCGACGTCCGCGACGTCGCGCCCGGCCTTCTCCGCGCCGGTCCGCAGCCGCTCGCGGATCACCGGGACCATGTCCGGGTTGGCGCTGCCGCCCACCTTGATCTCGTCGGCGATCCGGCCGGCCAGCGCCGCGCCCTGCGGACCCCACGCGCCCAGCAGCAGCGGCGGGTCGGGCCGCTGCACGTCGTAACGCAGCGCGGTGCCGGCCTCCAGCGAGAAGACCTTTCCGGTGAAGCCGCTGCGGTCGCCGCGCAGCAGGCGGTAGACGACCTGGACGGCCTCCTCGATGGTGGTCAGCGGCCGCGGCTGCGGCAGGCCGACCGAACCCAGCCAGGTCCCCCGGGCCAGGCCGAGGTAGGCCCGCCCGTGCGAGGCCAGGTCCAGGGCGGCGAGCTGACCGGCGATCTCGTACGGCGCCATCGAGTACGGGTTCAGGCAGGCCGCGCCGAGGCGTACCCGCTCGGTCGCCTGCGCCATCTCCAGCAGCGGGAAGATCGGCGGCTGGTACATCAGGTCGCCGAAGACGGTGAGCACGTCGAAGCCGTGCGCCTCGGCGGCGCGGGCCAGCCGGGCGTACGCGCCGGCCGGCTTGTCGCTCTGCAGGCCGAGTCCGATCTCGACGGTCATGTCAGGTCCGCCGAGTTCATCGTGCGCCGGCAGGTCCGTTCCACCTTCATGACGAGCCGCTCCTCCGGGTCGGGGCAGATGAAGTGGGAGTCCTGGGCCAGCCAGTCCCCCGGCGCCAGGTCACGCTGCTTGGCGGCGAGGAAGGGCAGCACCGACGCGAGCGCGTACACGCAGAAGTGCTTGCCCTCGGGCAGCCGCAGGTGGGCGCTGTTGGTCAGCTCGAAGGAGTCGCCCACGGCCATGCCGCACACCGACCGGCCCTCGATCCGGTCGACTGTCACCTTCAGGTCGTAGATCTCCATGTCGCCGTCGGCGGTGTCGCTCACGGCCCCTCCCCTTCGTCGATCCGTACGATGATCTTGCCGGTGGTCCGGCGTTCGGCCAGCTCGGTGAGCGTCGCGGGCGTCTCGTCCAGCGACACGACGCGGCTGACCGGCGGCCGGACCGCGCCGGAGGCGCACATGTCGAACAGTTCCTGGTAGGCGGCCTCGACCGCGGACGGGCGCTGCCACGGGTACTGCGAGCCCCAGGACAGGCCCACCAGCGTCGCGTTCGCCGCCATCAGCCGCAGCGGATCGACGGGCGGCGGCGCGCCACCGGCAGCGCCTACCGCGACCAGGCGGCCCTCGAAGGCGAGGCACTCCCAGGAGCGGGCGAACACGTCGCCGCCCACCGGGTCCACCACGACGTCCACGCCCCGCCCGCCGGTGGCCTCCCGCACGGCGGCCACGAAGTCCTCCGCCGTGTAGTCGATCGCCACCTCGGCGCCCTGGTCGCGGCAGATCGCCGTCTTGACCGGGCCGCCGGCGGTGGCGAGGACCCGGGCGCCGCGGGCGACCGCGAGCTGGATGACGGAGATGCCGACACCTCCCGCGCCGGCGTGCACCAGCACCGTCTGCCCGGCGGTGACGCCCGCCCGCTCCAGCGCGAACCACGCGGTCTGATAGGTGACCGGCAACGCCGCCGCGGTGACCGGGTCGACGGTGGACGGCCGCGGCACCACCACCGCGGCGTCCACTGTGACTGTGGTGCCGAGCGCGCCGCGCGGCAGCGCCGGGCAGGCCAGCACCTCCTGACCCAGCAGGTGCCCGGCCCCGTCGCCGGCGGCGACGACCCGCCCGGCCGCCTCCACCCCCGGCGTCATCGGCGGATCCGGCCGCACCGGGTACTCGCCCCGGCAGAGCATGACGTCCAGGAAGTTCAGCCCGACCGTACGGACGGCGAGCCGCACCTGGCCGGGGCCGGGCGGCGGGTCGTCGGGCAGCTCGGCGACCGACAGCACGTCCGCCGGTTCACCGGTCCGCCCGGCGACCAGCCGCCGGATCATGCCGCGCCCACCGGTTCCCGGACCAGCTCGGCGTGGTGGTGCACGATCACCCAGCGGCCGTCGACCCGGCGCACCACGTCGGTGACCCGGGTGATCTCCGGCTCGTCGTCCGGGCCGAGCTGCGCGACCAGCTCGTACCGGGCCACGCCGAAGTCGTCCCACACGTCGATGCGCTTGCCCCGCGCGGCGAGCACCGCCAGCCGGGGCCGCTGACCGGCGGCGTCCCGCTGGGCGCGGTACTCGTCCAGCTCGGCCCGGGTCCGCAGCGGTCCCGGCAGGTGCGTCTCCCAGGTGGTCACCTCGGGGTCCAGGTGCGTGTCGAACCGCTGCTGGTCCCCGGCGAGGAACGCGTCGTACATGTCGTCGATGCCGGCGGCGATCTCCGCCGCGCCTGCCTGCGCGAAGGTCATCGCGTCTCCTCCTGGTTGCGGTCGTCGCGGGCGATCTGCCCGCCCTTCATCACCCACCGCACGTCCCGGAAGGCCGAGGTGTCGGCCAGCGGGTCGGCGTCCGTCGCGATCAGGTCGGCCAGCTTGCCGACCTCGACGGTGCCGAGGTCGGACTCCGCGCCGAGCCACCGGATCGGGCCGAGCGTGCCGGCGTGGATGGCCCGGGCGGCGCCGATCCGCTCGGACATGTACTCCAGCTCCCGGATCGAGGCGGTGGTGCCCTCGAACTCCCAGAACGGGGGCATGTCGCTGCCGAGCAGGACCTCCACCCCGGCGGCGATCGCCATGTCGAAGCTCTCCAGGTGCCGGGGGCCGGCGCCGAGCGAGCGGCACTGCATCCACTCCGGCACGCCCAGCTCGTCGAAGAACTCCTTGCAGCGGGTCACCAGCAGCGTCGGCACGAGCGCCGTGCCGCGCTCGGCCATCCGCGCCGCGACCTGCGGGGTGAGCTGGTAGCCGTGCTCCACGCAGTCCAGTCCCAGCTCGACCGCCGCGCCGATCACGTCGGCGGGCCCGGCGTGCGCGGTCACCTTGCGGCCCCACGCGTGCGCCGTCTCGATCACCGCCGTCATCTCGTCGGCGAACAACTGGGGCGTGTGGATGCTCTCGTGCTCACCGGCGATGCCGCCCGAGATCATCACCTTGATCAGGTCCGCGCCGGCCTTGATCTGGCTGCGCACGCCGTGGCGGAAGCCCACCGGGCCGTCGCACTCGAGCGTGTCGTTGCTCTCGTGCCCGTGCCCGCCGGTGCACACCAGCGCCCGGCCCGCGGTGTAGATGCGCGGACCGGGGACCCGCCCGGCGTTGATCGCCCGCCGCAGCGCGAAGTCCGCGTGGTCCTTCTCCGCGACGCAGCGCACGGTGGTCACGCCGGAGTGCAGCGTGCGCCGCGCCCCGTCGGCCATGTAGTGGGCGAGGTCGTACGCGCCCATCCCCTTGACGCCCTCGCCGGCGGAGCCGGGCAGCGACAACGAGAAGTGGGTGTGCATGTTGACCAGGCCGGGCGTCACGTAGGCACCGTCGAGGTCCACCTCGGTCAGCCGGCCGGCGGCCCGCGCCTGCTCGGCCACCTCGGCGTACGGCCCGACGGCGGCGATCCGGTCACCCCGGACCCACACCCCGGCACCGGTCACCGGCGCCATGCCGTCCACCACGCGGGCGTCGAGCACTGTGCAGTTGCCGAGCAGCGTGCTCGGCTGCTCGGGCGAATAGGCGGCACTCACGCGATCACTCCATAAACGTCTCGGGCGGCCCGCGCGGAGACGTAGCCCTCGGCCACGTCCCGTCGCACCGCCTCCGGATCCCGACTCCCCGGGTCGCCGTGCCCGCCGCCACCGGCGGTCAGCAACGTCACCCGATCCCCCACCGCCACCGCGGTACGCCGTGTGCTCACCCGGTGCTCCCGGTCCGTGCCCGGGAAGACGATCACCTGGTTCGGCTCCGGCTGTGCGCCGCCGGCCAGCGCCCACGGCGCGCTCTTCGTCTTCTTGATCACGGTCAGGAACTCGCCGGGCGTCACGAACCGGATGTCCCGCCGCAGGCCGCAGCCGCCCCGGAACCGGCCCGCGCCACCGGAGTCGGTACGGATCTCCACCCGCTCGAAGAACATTCCCGTCTTCGACTCCAGCACCTCGACGGGCGTGTTACGCGCCTGGGTCTGGCACAGGTGGTTCGCCGGCCCGATCCCGTCGTGCCGGGGCGTGCCGCCCCAGCCGACCGGGTCGTTGTTGCTGACCGCGAACATGTCGCCGGTGTCCGGATGCCGGCCGACCATCATGAACCCGGGCACGTCGCCGCCGGAGGAGGCGGCCAGCCGGTCCGGCATGCCCTGGGCCAGCGCCTTGAGGATCAGCTCCAGTGCGACGGTGCCGGTCCACTGGGTGAACGTGGCGGCCGGGTACTGCGCGTGGAACAGCGTGCCGGGCTCGGCGCGTACCCGAAGGGGCGCGAAGTGCCCGGCGTTCGTCTGCTCGTGCGGCGTGGTGACGCCCTTGAACGCGACCCGGCAGGTGGCGATGGTGGCGCCCAGCGGCAGGTTCACCGGCCCGGGCACCGCCGGCGACGAGCCGGCGAAGTCCACTGTGAACTCGCCGTCGGCGACGGTGACGGTGACCCGCATGAGGATGGGATCGTCGCTGACGCCGTCGTCGTCGAGCCAGTCCTCGGCGGTCCAGCTGCCCTGCGGCAGCGCGGCCACCGCCTCCCGGGCGCGCTGCGCGGCGACGTCGATCACCCGGTCGATCACCGCGTCGACCACTGCGGGGCCGTAGTCGCGGTACAGCTCGGTCATCCGCCGCTCGCCGGTACGCAGCGCGGCGATCTGCGCGTTGAGGTCACCGATGACCAGTTCCGGCATCCGCGAGTTGAAGCGGATCAGCTCGTGGATCTCGCGCACCGGCTCGCCCCTGTCGTACACCTTCGTGCCGGGGAAGATGATCCCCTCCTGGTGCATGTCCGTGGAGTCGAGCACGTACCCGGGGTCCTTGGCGCCCAGGTCCATCCAGTGCGCCCGGATGCACAGGAAACCGATCAGCTCCTCGCTGTCCGGCAGGACGACCGGCGCGAACATCGTCGCGTCGTACGTGTGCGCCGCGTTCCAGTACGGGTAGTTGAGCAGCACCACGTCGCCGCGGCGCAGGTTCTCCCGGCCGACGTACTCCACGCCCTTGCGCAGCGAGTAGTCGTTGGCGCCGAGGAAGCGGGACAGCCCCGTGGACTCCGCGACCAGCCGCAGCTGCCGGTCGTAGATGGAGATGCCGAAGTCGTACACCTCGTAGATCACCGGGTTGAACGCGGTGCGCACGAGCGCGGCCCGCATCTCCTCGGCGGCCGAGACGAGATGGCTGCGGACGACCTCGACGGTTGCCCCGTCGACCGGCGGCTCACCCATCGACGTCCACTCCGTAGACGTCCCGGGCGGCCTCCCGGGAGACGTAGCCCTCGGCCACGTCCCGCCGTACCGCCTCCGGGTCGCGGCTGCGCGGGTCGCCGTGCCCGCCGCCACCGGCGGTCAGCAGCGTGACCCGGTCGCCCGCGGCCACCACGGTGCGCTTGGTGCTCACCCGGTGCTCGCGGTCGGTGCCCGGGAAGACGACCACCTGGTTCGGCTCCGGCTGCTCGCCGCCGGCCAGCGCCCACGGCGCGCTCTTGGTCTTCTTGATCACGGTCAGGAACTCACCGGGCGTCACGAACCGGATGTCGCGGCGCAGGCCGCAGCCGCCCCGGAACCGGCCCGCGCCACCGGAGTCGGCGCGGATCTCCCAGCGCTCGAAGAACATCCCGGTCTTGGCCTCCATGACCTCGATCGGGGTACCCCGGCCGGTGCTGCCGGAGACGTGCGTGGCGGCGTCCATGCCGTCGTGCGTCGCGGTGCCGCCCCAGCCCACCAGGTCGTTGTTGCTGACCGCGAACATCTTCCCGGTGTCCGGGTGCAGGCCGACCATCATGAAGCCGGGCACGTCGCCGCCGGAGGAGGCGGGCAGCAGGTCCGGCATGCCCTGGGCCAGCGCCTTGAGGATCAGCTCCACCGCGACGATGCCGGTCCAGAGCGTGAACGTGGGCTGCGGGTAGACGGCGTGGAACAGGCTGCCCGGCTCGGCCCGCACCTCCAGCGGAGCCACGGTGCCGGCGTTCGACGGCTCGTCCCGCGACGTCAGCGACTTCAGCACGACCTTGCAGATCGCCTCGGTCGCGCCGAACGGCATGTTGATCGGGCCGCGGGTGGCCGGGGCCGAGCCGGCGAAGTCGACGATGAAGCGCCCGTCGTCGATGGTGACGGTGACGCGCATCTTCACCGGGTCGTCGGTGATGCCGTCGTCGTCCACCCAGTCCTCGGCGGTCCAGGTGCCCTGCGGCAGCGTAGCCAGCGCCGCGCGGGCGCGGGCCTCACCGTCGGCGATGATCCGGTCGATCGCCTGGTCCACGGTGTCCCGGCCGAACTTCTCGATGATCTCCAGCATCCGGCGCTCGCCGGTGCGCAGCGCGGCGATCTGCGCGTGCAGGTCACCGAGCACCGCGTCGGGCATCCGCGAGTTGAAGCGGATCAGCTCGTGGATCTCGCGCACCGGCTCGCCCCGGGACACGACCTTGGTGCCCGGGAAGATCAGCCCCTCCTGGTGCATGTCGGTCGAGTCGAGCACGTAGCCCGGGTCCTTGGCGCCCAGGTCCATCCAGTGCGCGCGGACGCAGAGGAAGCCGACCAGGTCGCCGTCCGCGTCCGGGTCCGCCTCGTCCGGCCGGAACACCGGGGCGAACAGCGTCGCGTCGTACGCGTGCGCCGCGTTCCAGTACGGGTAGTTCAGCAGCACCACGTCGCCGCGGTGCAGGTTCTCCCGGCCCACGTACTCCACGCCCTTGCGCAGCGAGAAGTCGTTCGCGCCGAGGAAGAACGTCAACCCGGTGGCCTCGGCGACCAGCCGCAGGTCGGCGTCGTACATCGACAGGCCGAAGTCGTGCACCTCGTAGATGACCGGGTTGAACGAGGTACGGATGAGGGTGGCCCGCATCTCCTCCGCGGCCGACAGCAGATAGCTGCGGACGACCTCGACCTGGGCTCCGTCCAGCGTGGTCATGCGGCTTCCTCCAGGGTGACGAGCAGGTATCCGTGGTCGTCGACGGTGACCCGCTGGCCGCTGGGCACCACAGTGGTGGAGGTTCCCTCGTCGATCAGCGCCGGTCCGTCGAAGGTGTCGCCCGGCTCCAGGCGGGCCCGGTCGTAGACCGCGAACGGCACCACCGCGTGCTGCCCGAAGTCGTAGGCGTCGCGGTGCGTCAGCAGCGCCTGCGACGGGTCGCCGTCGCCGCGCGGCAGGGTCTGCAGCTCGGGACGGTCGGTGCGCCCGATGCCGCGCACCCGCAGGTTGAGGATCTGCAGCGGGTTGCCCATGGTGTGGCCGTACCGGGCGCGGTGCGTCTCGTCGAACGCGGCGCGGATCGCGTCGCGGTCCAGCTCGCGCCCGACGGTGACCATCAGGCTGTGTTCCTGGCCCAGGTAGCGCAGCTCGAACTGCCGCTCCAGCACCGCCTCGCCGGCCGGCACGCCCTGCGCCACCAGCGACGCGACCGCCTCGGCCTCGACGGCCTTGAACAGCTGCTCCAGCTCCGCCAGGTCGGCGTCGTCGAGCGTGGCCATCACGGTACGGCTGAAGTCGTTGACGATGTCGGCGGAGAGCATGCCCCAGGCGGAGAAGCCGGACGGCGCGAACGGCACGATGACCTCGCCGATGCCCATCTCGCGGGCCAGCAGCGGGGCCAGCAGCGGCCCGGCGCCGCCGAACGCGAGCAGCGCGAACTGCCGGGGGTCGTGACCCCGCTCGACGGTGATCTGGCGGACCGCGCCGACGGTGCGGGCCAGCAGCACGTCGAACACGCCGGCGGCCGCGTTCTCCACGGTGAGTCCGAGCGGCTCGGCGAGTTGCTCCTGGATTGCGGCGCGCGCCTCGGCGTCGCGCAGGCCCATGGTGCCGGCGAGGAAGCGCTCCGGGTCCATGTAGCCGAGCACCACAGCGGCGTCGGTGACAGTCGGCTTGGTGCCGCCCCGGCCGTAGCAGACCGGGCCGGGGTCGGCGCCGGCGCTCTGCGGGCCGACCTTGAGCAGGCCGTGGTCGAGCCAGGCGATCGAGCCGCCGCCGGCGCCGATGGTGCGGATGTCGTACGTGGGGATGAGCAGCGGGAAGTGCTCCAGCTGGGCCTCGTACGCGGCGACCGGGTTGCCGCGCTCGATCACGCAGGCGTCCAGCGAGGTGCCGCCGATGTCGAACGTGAGCACGTTGTCCCGGCCCAGCTCGGAGGCGACGTACGCGGCGCCGACGATGCCGCCGGCCGGGCCGGACAGCACGGTGTGCGTGGGGGCGGTCTTGGCGACCGCGCTGGTCATCGAGCCGCCGCCGGAGCGCATGATCAGGAAGCGCCCGGCGAAGCCGCGCTCGGCCAGGCCGGACTCCAGCTCGTCGACGTACCGCTCGAAGATCGGCCGGATGTACGCCTCCAGCACCGTGGTGCTGGTCCGCTCGTACTCCCGGTACTCGCGCACGATGTCCGTCGACAGCGACAGGCTGACCTCGGGGAACTCCTCGTGGATGAGGCGCGCGGCCTCCCGCTCGTGGCTCGGGTCGAGGAACGAGTGCAGGAAGCAGATGGCGATCGAGGTGACCTGCTGGTCCACCACGAGCGTGCGCGCGGCCGCCCGGACGCTGTCCGGGTCCAGCGGCTCCACCACCCGGCCGCGGTAGTCGAGCCGGCCCCGCACCCCGGCGGTGAAGCGGCGCTGCACCAGGCTCTCCGGCCGCTGGTACTGGAAGTCGTACATGTGGTCGGACGGCACGTTGCCGCGCCCGATCAGGAAGATGTCCCGGAAGCCCTCGTTGGTGATGATTCCGGTACGGCCACCGCGACGCTCCAGCACCGCGTTGAGGCCGAGCGTGGTGCCGTGGATGAACAGCTCCACCTCGGACAGGTCGGTGCCGAGCGCGCTGATCGCGTTGAGGACACCGTCCGCGGGCCGGGCCGGGGTCGTCGCCGCCTTGCGGAAGCGGACCCGGTTGGTGCGCGTGTCGAGTTCCATGGCGTCCACGAAGGTCCCGCCGATGTCGACGGCGAGCCGGATGGGGCGACGGGTCATGGCGTGACAGCCTGCCTTCCGATGAGGGCGGGAAGCTCGGGAACGCGCCAGCAGGCGGCCCGGCTCTCGCCGTACGACTGAAGCTCCTGCTGCTCCGATCGGCACCGGTCGGTGACGAACGGGCACCGGGCGGCCAACGGGCACCCGGTTGCGGCGTCGGCTTCCTCCAGGTCCTTGACCAGCTCGACGGCCTCGCCGTCGGACCCGGCCGTCCCGCCGAGGCGGGGGGCGCTGCCCAGCAGCGCGCGGGTGTACGGGTGCCGGGGCGTGTCGAAGACGACCTCCACCGGACCCTCCTCGACCACCCGGCCGAGGTAGAGCACCACGACGCGGTCGGCGAAACCGCGCACCGTGGCCAGGTCGTGGGAGATGAACACCGAGGCGCGTTCGGCGTCGGCGGCCACGTCGGCGATCACGTCGAGGATCTGCGCCTGGACGGTGACGTCCAGGGCCGAGGTGGGCTCGTCGAAGACGATCAGGTCCGGCTCGCCGACCAGCGCGCGGGCGATGCCGATGCGCTGGGCCTGGCCGCCGGACAGCTCGTGCGGGTAGCGCTGGAGGATCGACCGGTCCAGCTCCATCCGGTCCAGCACGGCGGTGACGCGCTCCTCCCGCTGGGCCGGGGACAGGCCCGCGGCGCGCAGCGGCTCGGCGATGGAGTCGCCGACGGGACGGCGCGGGCTGAGTGAGCCGATCGGGTCCTGGAACACCAGCTGGGCGCGGGTGCGGGCCCGGCGCAGCGCCCGGCCGCGTGGGCGGGGCCGGCCCGGCTGCTTGACCAGGGCCTGACCGGCGACTGTGACGGTGCCGGACGTGGGCGCGACCAAGCCCATCACGAGCTTCGCGAGGGTGCTCTTGCCGCAGCCGCTCTCGCCCACCACGCCCAGCGTCTCACCCGGTGCGAGCCGCAGCGTGACGCCACGCAGCGCGTGGTGACCGCCGGAGCCGAACCGGCTGCGGTAGACGACGTGGGCGTCCTCGATCTCCAGCACGGCGGGCTTCGGGTCCGCAGCCACCGGCTGGGCGCCGCCCGCGTCCGGTGTGTGCGACGTGGACGGCAGGTCGGCGTCGAGCGGCCGGGTCTGCGGGTGGAAGCAGGCCAGCGACCATTCGCGGCCGCCGGGGATCGGCTGGGTGCCGGGCCGCCGGGACGAGCAGGTGCGGTCGGCGTGCGCGCAGCGGGCGACGAACGGGCAGTTCTCCGGCGCCTCGGTGAGCAGGGGCATGGCGCCGGGGGTGGCGACGACCGGCCGGCCGCCGACGTCCGGCACCGACCGCAGCAGCGCCCGGGTGTACGGGTGCGCGGGCTCCCGCAGCACCTGCGCGGCCGGGCCGCTCTCCACCACCGTGCCGGCGTAGAGCACCACCACCCGGTCGCAGACCTCGGCGATCGAGGCGAGGTCGTGGGAGATCAGCAGCACTCCCCGGCCGTCGGTGTCGGCGGCGTGCCGGAACTGGCGCAGGATCTCCCGGGTCAGTGTCACGTCCAGGCCGGTGGTCGGCTCGTCGGCGATCAGCAGGTCGGGCGCGCAGCCGGTGGCCAGCGAGATCATCACCCGCTGGGCCATGCCGCCGGACAGCTCGTGGGCGTACGCGTCGAGCCGCCGCTGCGGGCTGCGGATGCCGACCGCCTCGAACAGCTCGCGCGCCGCCTCCCGGGCCCGGTCGCCGGACATGTCCTGGTGCGTGGCGAGCCGGTCGACGAGCTGCTTGCCGATGGTGCGGGTGGGGCTGAGCGCGCCGCGCGGGTTCTGGAAGCAGATCGCCACGCCGCGTCCGCGGTGCGCGGCGAGCGCGGCGTCGTCCATGCGCAGCACGTCCGAGTCGCCGAAGCGCACCCGGCCGGTGGCGTGCGAGCCGCCGGGCAGCAGCCCGACGATGGCGCGGGCCACCATGCTCTTGCCGCCGCCGCTCTCCCCGACCAGGCCGACGACCTCACCGGGGCGTACGGCGAAGGTGACGCCGCTGAGCGCGGCCACCTGCCGGCCGGGTCGCCGGATGGTCACCGAGAGGTTCTCGATCGACAGCATGGTCACCGCCGCTTCGCGTTGGCGCGGTCCTGCAGGCCTTCGCCGAGCAGGCTGAACCCGAGGACGCAGACGAACAGGGCCAGGCCGGGTGGGACGGAGGTCCACCAGCGGCCACCGACCACGTCCGCGGCGCCCAGGCTGATCATGGCCCCCCACTCCGCCTCGGGGATGCTCACGCCCAGGCCGAGGAAGGAGAGCCCGGCCAGGGTGAGCATCGCCCAGCCGCAGTTCAGCGGCGCGATCACCCGTACCGGGGTGAGGCTGTTGGGCAGCAGGTGCCGCCAGAGCACGCCCACCGGCGACGCCCCGGAGGTGATGGCGGCGTCCACGAACGGCAGTTCCCGCAGCGACCGCACCTCGGCGCGGACCAGCCGGGCGTACGCCGGCGCGTTCACCGCCGCGATCGTGATGATCAGGTTGATCGTGCCGTTGCCGAGCAGGGCGGCGACCGCCAGCGCCAGGATGAACGTGGGGAACGACTGGAAGATGTCGACCACCCGCATCAGCACGTCGTCGAGCCAGCCGCCGAAGTAGCCGGCGACCAGGCCGAGCAGCGTGCCCACGACCACCGCGAG
Organism: Micromonospora sp. LHW51205; assembly: GCF_003315815.1. Lineage (NCBI taxonomy): Bacteria > Bacillati > Actinomycetota > Actinomycetes > Micromonosporales > Micromonosporaceae > Micromonospora > Micromonospora sp. LHW51205. The sequence continues at coordinate 458,745 of NZ_QMEZ01000004.1, forward strand.
CGCCACCGCGGCCAGGGCGATGCCCAGGTCGAGCCGGGCGGCGTAGAGCACCCGGCTCCAGATGTCCATGCCGTTGCCGTCGGTGCCGAGCAGGTGGTTGCCGCCCGGCGCCACCAGGGTGTTCGCCGGGTCGATCTCGGTCTCGCCCCACGGGCTCAGCAGCGGCGCGAACACCGCCACCAGCGCCACCACCGACAGGATGGTCGCACCGACGATGATCATGCGGCGGGCGAACCGGCTGTCCCGGTCGCCGCCGGCGACGACAACCGGCGTCTGTGCGGAGTCGCCGCTGACGGCGGCGCGCAACTCGGCCATCAGAGCCTCACTCTCGGGTCGAGGATCGCGTGGACCACGTCGGCGATGAGGAACACCAGCACGTAGCACAACGCGATGACCAGCACCGACGCCTGAACCACCGGGTAGTCCCGGTAGAGCAGGCCGCGCAGGGCCCACTGGCCGAAGCCCTGCCACGAGTACACGTACTCGACGAGCACGGTGGAGCCGATAGCCGTGCCGAAGACCAGCGCCGCCAGTGACGGCAGCCGGACCAGCGTCGCCCGCAGCAGGTAGCCGTAGTGCAGCGTGCGGTCGCGCAGCCCGTGCGCCTTCGCCGCGGCGTACGACTCCGAGTGCAGCACCTCCAGCGCGGAGGCCCGGACGCTGCGCAGCAGCGGCGCGACCACGCCGACCACCAGGGTCAGCACGGGCAGCACCAGGTACGCCGCGGCGGAGGCGATCGCCGGGCCGTTGGCGGTGAGCACGGCGTCGACGAGATCGGCCCCGGTGAGCGGGGTCAGGTTCGTGTCCGGGTCGACCCGCCCGTTCGGCGCCGGGAACCAGCCGAGGATGCTGTAGCCGACCAGCACCAGCACCAGGCCGAGCCAGAACTCGGGGATCGAGTTGCCGACCAGGGCGAACATCCGCACGCTGTGGTCACCGACCCGGTTGGCCCGTTTGGCCGACCAGATGCCCAGGACCGTCGCCACGACGAGCGCGATGCTCACGGCGATGACGACGAGTTCCAGGGTGGGCCCCACCCGGAGCGCCATCTCCGATCCCACGGAGTTGCCGCTCTGGATGGAGGTCCCGAAGTCACCGGTGACCAGTCCCCTGAGGTAGTCGAGGAACTGCTGCCACAGCGACTGGTCCAGCCCGAAGCGGGCCCGGGCGGCGGCGGCGTCCTCCTCGGTGGCGTTCTGCCCGAGGATGCTGCGGACGGGATCGCCCGGCAGCACCCGGACCAGGAGGAACGCCAGGACGACCACTCCGAGCAGAACGGGGATCAGCTGGAGCAGTCGCCTGACGACGAAGCGGAAGATTCGCATGGGCGGTTGACGTTCCTAGGCCGACGCGCTCAGGTAGCGCAGGCGGGCGAGGCCGTCCATCGGCTGCACCCAGCCGGCGACGGACTCCCGGACGGGCAGGTTGAAGTTGGGCTGGCAGATGACCACCCACGGCACGTCGGCGGCGAGGATCTCCTGGACCCGCTTCCAGAGCGCGTTGCGGGCGGCCGTGTCGACGGTGGTGTGCGACTTCTCGTAGATCTGCTCGATCTCCGGGTTGCTGTAGTTGGAGTAGTTGAGGTTGGCACCCTTGACGAAGCTCGTCGCCAGCATGTACTCGACGTCGTCCACCCAGAGCTGCCCGGAGGTGATCTGCAGCGGGATGTTCTTCTTGGTCCGCCGCTCACCCAGGGTGGCCGGGTCCAGCGGGGTCAGCTTGAGCCGGATGCCCGCCTTCGCCGCCTCGCTCTGCACCTGGACGGCGATCTTCTGCTGCTCCTCGTTGTCGGCCTCGAAGACCAGCTCGGAGTCGAGCGACGACCGGCCGGCGGCGGCCATGGCGGCCTTCGCCTTGTCCAGGTCGTAGGTGAACGGGTAGCCGCTCTCGTCGTAGCCGGGCATGTCCAGCGGGACCGGGCTCTTGGCCGCGCGGGCGTCGCCGCCGTACACGTTGTTGATGATCTGCTCGTAGGGCACCGCGTACGCGAGCGCCTTGCGCACGTTCACGTCGTTGAACGGCGCGGCGGTCACCGACATCTGGATCGCGACCTGGCGGTTGCTGGCGGCCGAGATGACCTTGATGCCCGGGGCCTTCTTGAGGTCCTGGATGTCGCGCTGGCTGATGCCCAGCGCGATGTCGATGTCGCCGGCCTGCAGCTGCAGCCGCTGGTTGGACGCGGCCGGCACGACCGAGATCCGGATGGTCGGCGTCTTGGCCGGGTCCGGGCCCGGGTAGTCGGTGTTCGCGCTGAGTTCGATCTCCTGGCCCTGGGTGGCCTTGGCGACGTTGAAGTAGCCGCCGGTCGGCGGGTTCTTCGCGAACCACTCCTTGGCCCAGGGGTCGCTGGAGCTGGCGCGCTTCTTCGCCTCGACCGAGTCGAAGACGTACAGCGAGATCGCCTGGATCTGCCGGGTGAGCGCGCTGGGGAAGGCCTGGTGGAACTCCACCGTGTAGTCGTCGACGACCTTGACCTGGTCGGCGCTGGTCAGGCCGATGGTGCGGTAGACGCCGGCGACGTTGGCCTGGGCGGCGAACGCGCGGTCCTTCGACCACTTCACGTCCGCGGCCTTCATCTCGTTGCCGCTGGCGAACTTCACGCCGCGGCGCAGCTTGAGCGTCCACACCTTCTGTTCGGCGTCGGGCTCGAAGGACTCGGCGAACGTGGGGGTGATGTTCTGGGTGTCGAGGATCTGGCTGCCGCCGGCGTTGGTGACGCCGTAGTCGATCAGGTATGGGAAGACGTTCTTGTAGAGCATCAGCGCGGTCAGGTCGAAGCCGACGAAGTCCTGGTCCCAGCTCGACAGGTAGCTGGAGACGGCGATGCGCAACGTCTTGGCGGCGGCGCCGCCGGACTTGCCGTCGGTGGACTTGTTGCCGCTGTCCGCGGCGCAGGCGCTGGTGGCGAGCAGGAGCGCGACGCCACCCCCAAGCTGCAGGACGCCGCGGCGGGAGAGCGCGGGCGAGGAGGCGCCCGGACGGGGTGAACGAGCCATGAGAAGTCCTCCTAGAAGCACGAGGCAGATGGCCCGAGCAGCGGACCTATCAGGAGTTCTACCGGATTTAGCAGCAGTGAACAATAGGGTGAACGGCGTTCACTGAGCCCTCATGGACTCGGCTTGATAACGCTCCCGAACTGCGAGACAACGCACGAAGCCGCGTTCACACAAGTTCACACGACCGTTACGCACGAGCCGTCCGCCATCGGCGTTGATCATGGAGTGCCGCCCCGCGAACCGGACGCGGAACGCCGATGACCCCGGGAGGGACACCCGGGGTCATCGTGCGCGCGGTCGGCCGCGCGGTTCAGGGGCGGGCGGTCTCCTCGGAGGCGCCGGTGATCATCGAGACGATCTCGTTGCGGCTGGTCCCGGTGATGCCGCGGACGCCGACCTGGCGTCCCCGGCGCAGCACCGCCACCCGGTCCGCGATCCGGAACACCTGGTCCAGGTTGTGGCTGACGACGAGCACGGCGGCGCCCCGCTCCCGCAGCTTCAGGATCAGCTCCTCCACCTTGGCGGTCTCGGCCACGCCCAGCGCCGCTGTCGGCTCGTCCATCAGCACCAGGCCGCTGGCCCAGTGGGTGGCGCGGCAGATCGCCACCGCCTGCCGCTGGCCGCCGGACAGGTCCCGGATCGTCGCCTTCGCGCTGGGGATGCGTACGTCCAGCGCGTCCACCAGATCCTGGGTCTCCCGGGCCATCCGGCGCCGGTCGAGCAGGCGCAGCGGGCCACGGGTGAGTTCCCGGCCCAGGAACATGTTCATGTAGACCGGCTGCGAGTCGGCCAGGGCCAGGTCCTGGTAGACCACCTCGACCCCCTGCCGGCGGGCGTCGGAGGCGTCCCGGAACGTCACCGGCCGCCCGTGCATCTCCAGCTCACCCTCGGTCGGCTGGTACACGCCGGAGATGATCTTCACGAGGGTGGACTTGCCGGCGCCGTTGTCGCCGACCAGGGCGGTGATCTCCCCGGCGGCCAGTTCCAGGTCGAAACGCTCGATCGCGACGACGCCGCCGAACTGCTTGCGGATGCCGCGCAACCGCAGCGCCGGGGCGCCCGCCCGGGTCGCGTCGTCCTTGTGGGTGACGGTGCTCATCATGCCCTCCCTGTGCGGCGAGCCGCCTGGATGCCGGGGCCGTCGCCCGCGGCGGTGTCCTCCAACCCGATCGGCGCCGAGCCGTCGGCGGCGTACACCCCGGCCACGGCCGGCGCGCCGGACCGGATGCCGGTCACGCCGGCGGTCAGCGCCCGGGTGACGAACGCCTGCGGCCGGAAACCGAACAGGACCGTGTCACCCGGGGCGCACCCCGGCGCCGCGCTGACGTCGGCCATCGCGTAGTAGTCGATCGCCTCCGGCGCGGGCATCTCCACGTCGACCAGGTACGCGTCGTCGAGACCACCGCCCCGGGGCACGATCAGCGCCCGGGTGCCGCCCAGGCCGAGCACCGGGTCGACGTAGAGGCCGCCACCGAAGACGTACGCCCGACCGTCCCACAGGTGCGACACCTCGCTGACGTAGAGCACGGCGGGCTCCTCGACCAGGTCGGTCACCGCGTGCCAGGGCGTCGTGCCGGTGAGCCCGTGGCCGGGCTCGACCTGCGTCACGCCGGCCTCGGCCAGCGTGGCCAGGATCGCCGCCGACGTCGTACCCGGGGCGTTGATCTCGACGTGCGACCGCCCGGCGGCGCGCAGCGCGGCGGCGGCGCGTCGCAGGGTGCCGAGGTTGGGCGTCGGCACGACCCGTCCGGCGGCCGGGTCGAACAACTGGGTCGGGAAGCTGGTGACACCCGCGAACCGGGCGCCGGGAAGGGCGTCGAGCCGGTCGGCGACCGCGACGATCTCGTCGGCCGCCCAGCCGCCCTCATGGCCCCGGTAGAAGCGGTCGCCGGGCGCGGCGATCCGGGCGAGCAGCGCCTGCTCCCGCCCGGCCGCCGCGCTCGCGCCCGCCGCCTCGGCGGCCTTGGCGTCGTTGAAGACCGTCCAGTACGCGGGCGCGAGCGCGGCGGCGACCGCCGCCTCGTGCCGGGGGATCTGCACCAGGTGACCGAGGTGACCGATGCCGAGCCCGCCGTGCCGGTCGGCGAGCGCGCACTGGAGGTCGACGCCGACCGCCTCGGTGATGCCCGCGTCGCGGACCGTCCGGCAGAAGTCGGGGTTGCGCCCGACCTGCTTGGTCATCGCGTAGACCGACAGACCGAAGCGGTCGGCCTCGCGGCGGATGGCGGCGGCGTTCGCCGCGACCGTGTCGAGGTCCAGCGCGTAGGAGTTCGCCGGCAGGTCACCGCTGTCGTGCAGGTGCGCGGCGGCGGCGAGCAGGCCCGGATTGCGGCGTCGCAGCAGGTCCAGAAACATGCGGTTGCTTCCTTCCGGGTCAGCTTCGCCGCTCGCGCAGCGAGAGGGAGACGGCCACCAGGATGATCGCGCCGCGCGCCATCATCTGCTGGGACACGGACAGGCCGGCCAGGATCAGGCCGTTGTTGAGCATGCCCATCAGCAGGCTGCCCAGCACCGCGCCGACGATCGAGCCCTTGCCGCCGAAGAGGCTGGTGCCGCCCACGATCACGGCGGCGATCACGGACATCAGGTCGGCCTCGCCGAGGGTGTACCGGGCGCCCTGGAGGCGTCCGGCGTACAGCAGGCCGGCCAGGGCGGCGCACATCGCGCTGCCCATCAGCACCATGATCTTGACGCGGATCACCTTGATGCCGCTGACCCGGGCCGCTGCCACGTTGTCGCCGATGGCGAGCGTGTGCGCGCCGTACCGGGTCTGGCGCAGCACCAGGTACCCGACCACCGCCGCCGCCACCGACCAGAGCACCAGCCCGGGGATGCCGAGGATCTCGCCCTGGCCGAAGAAGGACAGGAACGCGTCGTTGCTGACCGGCACCGACTGCAGGCCGGTGACCTCGCGGGCCAGGCCCGCCACCGCGCCCATGGTGGCGAGCGTGACCAGGAAGGAGGGCAGCCGGACCAGGGTGACGAAGACGCCGTTCACCAGGCCGACCGCCGCGCCGGCGGCGAGACCGGCGGCCACCCCGAGCAGCATGCTGTCGGTCTCCCGCAGCGTCACCGCGCCGACCAGCGCGGAGAGCGCGACGACCGAGCCGATCGACAGGTCGATCTCGCCGGCGGCCAGCACGAAGACCAGCCCGACCGCCATGATCGTGATGGGCGCGGTCTGGATGACGATGTTTGTGAGGTTGCTCGTGGTCAGGAAGCCGTTGCTGCCCTGGGTGACGGCGAAGAACAGGAACACGACCGCGAAGCCGATGTAGACCACGTAGTCGCGCCAGTTGATCCGGCGCCAGGCCGGGGCGGCGCTGGTCTTCACCGCCGCATCGGTGTGGGTCATCTATCGTCCCTCCGCTGTCTGGAAAGAGGTGGTCGTGCCGTCGTGGACGCCGGCCTCCCGGCGGGCGACCGCGACGGCGCCGAGCAGGCCGGCCCGGTCGCCGAGCAGGCTGGTCTTGATCAACGGAACGCCCGTGCTCAGCGCGGCGACCCAGCGCCGGACCGGCTCGACGAGCTCGGTCCGGGAGCCGATGCCGCCGCCCAGGATCACCGCCTCCGGGTCCAGGACGGCGGTGACCGCGACGACCGCCAGGGCGATCAGCCGGGCCTCCTCGTCGATGGCCGCCAGCGCGACCGGATCGCCGGCGACGGCCCGGTCGAAGACGTCGGGCACGCTCGCCTGCTCGCCGGACACCGCCCGGTACCGGGCGGCGAGGGCGGCGCCGGCGACGGCCTCCTCCAGCGCGCCCTTCACCTGGTTGCCCGGGTCGAACGGGTCGGTGCCCAGCGGCAGGTAGGAGATCTCCCCCGCCGCGCCGCGCGCGCCCCGGACCAGCTCACCGTTCAGCACGATGCCCATGCCGACTCCGGTGCCGACCGCCACGAACACGAAGTGCCGGTGGGTACGCCCGCTGCCCAGCCACCGCTCCCCGGCGGCGGCCATGTTGACGTCGTTGTCCAGCACGACCGGGTGCCCCAGGCGGCGGGTCAGCTCGGCCCGCACGTCGAGCGCCTCGAGGTCGGAGACGTTCGGCGACAGCTCGATCGCGCCGGTCGCCGGGTCGGGCACGCCGGGCAGGCCGATCGCGCTGGCCCGCACGTCGGACCAGTCGACGCCGGCCCGGGCGGCCAGTTGGCGCAGCAGCGTGTCGATCTGCGCGGCCACCGCCGTGCCGCCCCGGGGGTCGGTCGGCTGCACCTGCTCGCTCACGACGAGACCGTCGAGGTCGGCCAGCGCGGCCCGCAGCTTGGTGCCGCCGAGGTCGACGCCGGCGACGTAGCCGGACGGACGCGGATGCGCGGCCATCAGCCGACCGTCAGGAGTCGGGCCGGGTTGGCCGCCAGCATCTGGTCGATCGCCTCCGGCGGCACACCGAGGCGGGTGAGACCCGGCACGATCTCCCGGCCGAGGTAGGAGTAGCCGAGCCGGCCGTGCGTACGCGGGTTCAGGTACGCCTCCGCGCCGGTCAGGTCCATCGAGAGCAGGATCCGGTCGGCGTAACCGTCGCGGACCAGACCGGCGAGCATGTCGAGCCGGGCGCGGTCGGGCCGGTGGTACGCCCGCTTGCCGAACTCGCCCTCCGGCGGGTTCTCCGGCAGCGGGGCGAGCACGAAGTCCCAGAACTGCTTGCCGAGCGTGTCGAAGGCGATGTTGACGCCGGTGGCCAGCACCGCCCGCAGGTAGTCCGGGTCGGGGTTGATGTCCAGGTGGCCGATGACGACGCGGGAGGGGTCCATCTTCTCCTCGCGCAGGATCTCGACCTGCTCCAGCGCCATGGTGCCGTGCGTGGTGTGCGTGTTCAGCGCCAGGCCGGTGGCGACGGCGGCGCGGGCGGCGGCACGCAGGCACTTCTCCTCGTGCGCGGTGATCTCGTTCAGCCCGGTGGCCTGCTCGCCGAAGATGCCGACCTTGATCCCGGTGTCCCCGACACCGACGGTGGCGTCGGCGACGAAGCGTTCCCGCATCTCGTCGACGCTCGCGCGCAGCGCCCAGCCGGGCGAGTACGGCTCCAGGTAGATCGCCGATCCGGCGACCACGTGCAGGCCGGTACGCAGTGCCACCTCGCGCAGCAGCGTCACGTCGTGACCGACCACCTCGTACGGGGACAGGTCCACGATCGTGCCGAAGCCCAGCTCGGGCAGGTCGCGTACCGCCCCGGCGGCGAGGTCCGCGCGGTCGTCGGCGACGCCGCCGGACAGCCACGGCCCGGGCACCAGCGCGCCGAGGTGCTCGTGACTCAGCACCCGGCCGAGCGACTCGGGAGGCACCGGTCCGAGGACTGTCTGGACGTACCCCATGTGCTTCTTCCTCTCGTCTCGCGGTGCTCGCGGACCCGGCGGTGGGCCGGACCGCGCCCGGCGAGGTCCGGGGCCCGTTCGGCCGGGCCCCGGACCTCGCCGCCCGGCGTCAGTTGCCGAGCACCTCGGCCGGGGGCTCCTGGCCGTAGTCGTCGCGCCAGGCGTCGGCGATGTTGTCCTTGGTCGCGGCCATCGGCAATCCGACGACCAGCTCCGGGGCCTTCTTGCCGAGCAGGCCGTACGCGGCGACGACGCCCAGGTTCTGGCCGAGCCGGGTCGAGCCGTTGGCGACGATGCCGGCGACGTTGCCGCCCTTGACCATGTCGGCGGCGAGGTTCGCCTCCAGGTCGTTCGTGACGATCTTGACGTCGGTGCGGCCCTGCTGCCGGGTCGCGGCGAGCACGCCCTCGGCGGCGGTGGCCCAGGCGACGTAGACGCCCTTGAGGTCGGCGTGGCGGGTCAGCATCGCGGTGGCGATGTCCTCGGTGCGCGCCGGGTCGGAGAACCCGGCCTCCTCGACGATCTCGATGTCCGGGTAGAGGTAGCCCAGCCAGTCCTTGAACGCCTTGTCCCGCTGGTTGGTGAACCAGAAGTCGGCGTCGTGGTAGACGTAGCCGACCTTGCCCTTGCCGCCGAGCGCCTTGCCGAGCATCTCCGCGTTGGCCTTGCCGAACGCGGTCAGGTCGGCGGTGACGATGCCGACGATCTGCTGCCCGGACTTGTAGTCCTTCGGCGGGGTGGTCATCACGACGAGCTTGACGCCGGCGTCCACGGCGGGCTTGAAGGCGGCGGCCGCAGCGGTCGGGTCGACGGCGATGGTGACGATCAGGTCGGGCTTGAGCGCCAGCACGGTCTGCACGTTGTTGGCCTGCCGGGCGGCGTCGAACTCGGCGCTGGTGCTGGCGAGCACCTTGATGCCGAGCTGGTCGAACTCCTTGCGAACGCCGGACTCGACGGCCTTGGTCAGCGCGGAGCCCTCGTGCCAGACGAAGGCGGCGGAGTAGTTGCCGTCCTTGACCTTCTGCCGCTCCTCGTCGGTCAGCGAGAGCTGGTCGGCGGCGGTCGGCGTCTCGCCGCCGGGGCCGACGAACGACAGGCTGGGTTCGGTACGCGGGCCGCTCGACGCGCCGCCGCTCCCGGAGGTCTCGTTCGAGCAGGCGCCGACCATGAGCGCCAGGGCGCAGAGCGCGCCGAGGGCGGCGCCACGTCTACGGCTGAGAATCATTGCTCTTCCCTTCACAGCAACGGGGTCCGGAACCGGGATTCCGGACTGACACGGGGGTCCGATGCGACCGGCACGGCGCGTACGGGGGCACGCGCCGCCTCCCTGGGGCCGGCAACCTCTATTTCCGTTCAGGGTGAAAGTATTATCGCGGTCATCACAGTCCGTCAAGAGCGCTGGTCAGAGATTCGACCCACTCGGTTCAACCGTCACCACCGGCCTCACCTCGGAATTCAGTGGGATCCGTCGCCCGGGTGCGGGCCGGAAGACGACATGGTCCGGATGGTTGCTCATCCAGCGGCGCGGCTTTAACATTCGGGCGGAAAGAAAATCGGCGGAGGTGGGCGTGGAATCTCGAGCACCACGGGCGGCGAACCGGTCCACAGTGCTGGCCCACGTGCTGACCCACGGCCCGGTGAGCCGCACGGCCATCGGCCACGAGACCGACCTCTCCCCCGCCACCGTGTCGCGGATCGTGGAACAGCTGCTCGACGAGGGGCTGCTGACCGAGACCGACGGCGCACCCACCACCAACCGGGGCCGCCGGGCGACCCAGGTCGCGATCGCCGCCGGACGCGGCGTGGTCTGCGGCGTCGACGTCGGCGGCTCCAACGTCCGGCTGGTGGTCGCCGATCTCGCCGCCCGGCCGCTGACCGGCCGGACCGTGCCCACACCCGCCGACTACGACGCGCCCCGGCTGGCCCAGTGGCTGGCCGACCTGATCATGCGGACCGTCGGCGCCGACCGGGAGCGGCTCGACTGCGTAGCGGTGGGCCTGCCCGGCGCCGTCCGGCAGGGAGACCGCGCCGTCTCCAACGCCCCGAACCTGCCCCAGGTGGAGGACCCGCTGTTCCTGCGGCTGCTGGAGAAGCACCTGGGCGCCGCGGTCGAGGTCGACAACGACTCCAACTACGCGCTGCTCGGGGAACTGCGCTTCGGCGCCGCCCGGGACGCGCAGACAGCGGTGATGCTCACCATCGGGGCCGGACTCGGCGCCGGCGTCGCCATCGACCGCCGGCTGTTCCGGGGCCGCAGCGGCCTGGTGGGCGAGTTCGGCCACCTGCCGGCCGGCCCGCTCGGCGCGCCGCTCGAACGGATCATCAGCGGGTCCGGCATCCTCGCCCGCGCCCGCGAACTCGGCCTGTCGTTCGACAACGCGGCCGACGTGTTCCGCTCGGCCGACCCGCGACTGGCGCCGGTCAGGCAGTACGTCGAGCAGGCGCTGCTGGTGGTCCTCACCGCGGCGGTGGTCGCCTACGAACCGGAGGTGATCGTCCTCGGCGGCGGCGTCTCCCACGCGCTCACACCCGACCTGGTCCGGCTACGCGGCCGGCTGCACGAGATCGTGCCGGCCGCCGAGGCGGCAGTGCACGGCGCGGAACTCGGTGACCTCTCCGGCGCGCTGGGCGCCGTGGTCGCGGCGCTGCACACCGCGTACCGGCGGCTCGGGCTCGCCGAGGCGGACCTCGCCCGCGTTCCCCAGCCGGACGCCCTCGCCGGCTGCGACCTGCCGGCCCTGGCCGACCACGCCTGAGCAGGCGGCAGCGTCCCCGCCGGGCGCTGCTGTGAGCGTTCACCCGGCGGCCGGCCCGCTCCTTCTCCGGAACCGACCGGTTGAACATGTTATCGATAACCTGCTATGTTCCGGCACGGGAGCGAAGGGCACGCTCCCCGTCACCCCCGCAATCGGCACGGCGCACGAGGGTCCCCTCGCCGTCCGGCCGATCGGTGACCAGTCCGGGCCGCTCCGCCGATGCACGCCGACGCAGGCGGCCACCGGACGACTTCGGCCCAGCCGCACGCACGGCTCCGCGCCCTCTTCGCAGGCGACGTCGGCATCGACGGACGGCCCGGCCTGCACCACCACCCAGGGCAAGGAGTCCAGCAATGGCGAAACGAACATCCCTTCTCACCTCCGTCGCCGCCGCGGCCGTGCTCCTCGCGGCGGCGGCCGGCGGCGCGCTCAGCGCCGACCTCGGCGAGACGGCGCAGGCGTCGACAAACGGCACGCTCGCGGCGACCGCCGGCTGCGGCAAGGCGCCGACGCTGTCCAGCGGCACGCGCACCATCTCCAGCGGCGGGCAGAACCGCAGCTACATCCTGCGCATCCCGGACGGGTACGACCGCAACCACCCGTACCGGCTGATCTTCGGGTTCCACTGGCTGAACGGCTCGGCCAACAACGTCGCCTCGGCCGGCTACTACGGCCTGCTGCCGCTGTCGAACAACAGCACGATCTTCGTCGCGCCGCAGGGCATCGACAACGGCTGGGCCAACACCAACGGCCGGGACCTGACGCTGTTCGACGACATCTCCCGGCAGATCGAGAACGACCTCTGCGTCGACACGTCCCAGCGGTTCGCGCTCGGCTGGAGCTACGGCGGGGCGATGAGCTACGCGGTGGCCTGCGCCCGGCCCAACGTCGTCCGCGCGGTCACCGTCATCTCCGGCGCGAACCTGAGCGGCTGCAACGGCGGCACCCAGCCGGTCGCCTACTTCGGCATCCACGGCATCTACGACAGCGTGCTGAACATCTCCATGGGCCGCTCGCTGCGCGACACGTTCGTCCGGAACAACGGCTGCACCGCGCAGAGTCCGCGCGAGCCGAGCCGGGGCAGCCTCACCCACATCACCACCACGTACTCCGGCTGCCGCGAGGGCTACCCGGTGCAGTGGGCCGCGTTCGACGGCGACCACACCCCCAGCCCGGTCGACGGGTCGTCCAGCCCGAACGACTCCCGGACCTGGACCTCGGGGGAGATCTGGCGGTTCTTCAGCCAGTTCGCGTCCACCACGCCGCCGACCACGGCGCCGCCGACCACGGCGCCGCCGACCTCCGTGCCGCCGACCACGCCGCCGGTCACCACCGCACCGCCCACGACTCCGCCGGTCACGACCCCGCCGCCGGGTGAGCCGGGCGCCTGCACCGCGACCTACCGGACCGTGAACACCTGGCCGGGCGGCTTCCAGGCCGAGGTCACCGTGGCCAACAACGGCGCCACCACGCTCAACGGCTGGACCGTACGCCTGACCCTGGCCTCCGGCCAGGCGATCAGCAGCCTCTGGAACGGCGTCAACACGGGCACCACCGGCTCGGTGTCGGTCCGCAACGCCGACTACAACGGCACGGTCGGCGCGAACGGCTCGACCACGTTCGGGTTCACCGCCACCGGAAACGGGGCCACCGCGCCCAGCGGAGTCAGCTGCACCAGTCCCTGATCTCCGTACCGCCGAACCCCCGCACGGGGAGCCGGGCCGTGGGTGGCACGCCGCCGCCCTCGGCCCGGCACCGCCGGGACAACTGAGGTCCCGCCGGACGCCGGGATGTGCTCTAATTAACTCTGGTCGATGTTCGCGCTAACATTTGTGACCCCACAGGCCACCACCACCGACATGTCGGGGCCGCCGCCACACCACTGTTAGCGCTTACACCGACGGCCATCCACAACTCGCGAGGCACCGTGCCGGACGGTCGGGTGCTCGCGCGTATCCGAGGAGCCGTCATGGTGATCCCCCGTCCCCGGTCCGTCCGATCCGGACCACCGCGTATGACCATCTCCGCCCTGGTGCTCGTCCTGGCCGTCGCCGGCGCCGCCGTGGCCGCGCAGACCCGAAGCGCCGTGGCCGCCCCCGGGCCCGGCTCCATCGTGGGCGTGCAGTCCGGCCGCTGCGTCGACGTCCCCAACGGCAGCACCACGAACGGCACCCAGGTCCAGCTGTACGACTGCACCGGCGGCACGCCGCAGAGCTGGACGTACACGTCGGCGAAGCAGCTCACGGTGTACGGCAACAAATGCCTGGACGCCAACGGCCAGGGCACCAGCCCGGGCACGACGGTGATCATCTGGGACTGCAACGGCCAGGCCAACCAGCAGTGGAACATCACCTCGGCCGGCACCGTCACCGGTCAGCAGTCCGGGCTGTGCCTGGACGCGACGAACGCGGGCACCGCCAACGGCACCAGGATCATCCTGTGGACCTGCAACGGACAGGCAAACCAGCGGTGGAACGTCTCGACCACACCGTCGTCACCGCCGCCCACCTCGACGCCGCCGCCCGGCGGCCGGCCGTGCGACATCTACGCCGCGGGCGGCACCCCGTGCGTCGCGGCGCACAGCACCACCCGGGCGCTGTTCTCGGCGTACGGCGGCAACCTCTACCAGGTCCGCCGCTCCTCGGACAACGCCACCCGCAACATCGGGCTGGTGAGCGCGGGCGGCTACGCCGACGCCGCTGCGCAGGACGCGTTCTGCTCCGGTACGAGCTGCGTGATCACCGCCGTGTTCGACCAGTCGGGACGCGGTAACGACCTGTGGTACCAGGGCTCCGCGCAGGTCCCCGGCTCCACCTCCAGCCGGCCCGCGAACGCGACGAGCGAGTCGCTGACGGTCGGCGGCGCCCGGGCGTATTCCCTCTACATCAACCCTGGGAACAGCTACTGGCGGGACGGCCACCTGACCGGCGTCCCCACCGGCTCCGCCCCCGAGGGCATGTACATGGTGACCAGCGGAACCCACGTCAACAGCGGCTGCTGCTTCGACTACGGCAACAGCGAGACCACCCGCAGCGCCGACGCGGCGGGGGCGATGGACGCGATCAACTTCAGCACCAGTTGCTGGTTCGGCGGCTGCTCCGGCAGCGGCCCCTGGGTGCAGGCCGACCTGGAGTGGGGTCTCTACCCGGGCGGCAGCCAGTCCTGGAACCCGAACCAGCGGGCGTTCACCAACCGGTTCGTCACCGCCACCCTGAAGAACAACGGCACCTCGCGGTTCGCCATCAAGGGCAGCAACGCCCAGTCCGGCGGCCTCTACACGCTCTACGACGGGTCGTTGCCGGCCGGTTACAGCCCGATGCGTAAGCAGGGCGCGATCATCCTGGGCAGCGGCGGCGACTGCTGCAAGCCCGGCGGCGGCGCGAACCTCAGCGCCGGCACCTTCTACGAGGGCGCCATGGTCGCGGGCTATCCGTCCGACGCGACCGAGAACGCCGTCCAGGCCGACATCGTCGCCGCCGGCTACCGCTGACCGGCGAGCCACTCGGCGACCACACTCCGCATCTCCCGAAAGGACTCGTCATGTCCGAGCCGAGATGGATACGCCGACTGCTGGCGGCGTTCGCCGTCACCGTCCTGGCCGCCGCCGGCGGCCTGATCCTCACCGCCGGCCCCGCACAGGCCGCCACCTCGATCACCGTCAACGGCGCCTCCGGCGGCCAGACGTTCGACGGGGTCGGCGCGGTCAGCGGCGGCGGCGGCAACAGCCGGCTGCTGATCGACTATCCGGAGCCGCAGCGCGGGCAGATCCTGGACTACCTGTTCAAGCCCGGTTACGGCGCCGCGCTGCAGATCCTCAAGGTCGAGATGGGCGGCGACACCAACTCCACCAGCGGGTCCGAGCCGAGTCACGAGCACGTCCGGGGCGATCTCAACTGCAACCGCGGCTACCAGTGGTGGATCATGGAGCAGGCCAAGGCCCGCAACCCCGCCATCAAGCTGGCGGCCCTGCCGTGGGGCGCTCCCGGGTGGATCGGCAACGGCAACTTCATGTCCCCGGACATGATCAACTACTTCGTGGACTGGCTGGGCTGCGCGCGGCAGCACAACCTGACCATGGACTACATCACCGCCGCCCAGAACGAGAAGCGGACGGACGCGAACTGGACCATCAGCCTGCGCCAGGCGCTGAACGCCAACGGCTACAGCGGCGTGAAGATCATCTACGGGGACGACTACCCCGGTAGCTGGGGCCCGGCCAACGCCGTCGCCGGCAACGCCACGCTGCGCAACAGCATCGACGTGCTCAGCGGCCACTACCCGTGCGGCTACCTCAGCGCGCAGACCACCTGCACCGTGTCCTCGACAGCCACCTCCACCGGCAAGACGCTGTGGAACAGCGAGGGCGGCTCGCAGGACTACAACGACGGCGCCAAGCCGCTGGCCCGCGGCATCAACCGCGGCTACATCGACGGCCGGATGGTCGCCTACCTCAACTGGGACCTGATCGCCGCCATCACGCCGAACCTGCCCTGGTCCACGGTCGGGCTGATCCTGGCCAACCAGCCCTGGTCCGGCTGGTACTCGGTCGGCAAGAACACCTGGGCGCTGGCCCACACCACCCAGTTCACCGCACCCGGCTGGCGCTACCTGGACTCGGCCTCGGGCTACCTGGGCGGCAACCGCAACAACGGCAGCTACGTGTCGCTGCGCTCGCCCACCACCGGCGACTACAGCACCGTCATCGAGACCATGGACGCCACCGCGGCCCAGCAGGTCACCATGACCGTCACCGGCGGGCTGTCCACCGGCCAGGCGCACATCTGGGCCACGAACCTGAACTCGACAAACCCGAACGACTTCTTCGTCCGCACCGCGGACGTCACCCCGTCGGGCGGGTCGTTCACGTTCACCGCCCAGCCCGGCCACCTCTACACCGTCACCACCACGACCGGGCAGGGCAAGGGCACCGCCACCAGCCCGGCGCAGGGCTCGCTGGGCCTGCCGTACCGCGACGACTTCGACAGCTACGCCAGCGGGCGGTTCCCGAAGTACCTCCAGGACATGCAGGGCGCGTTCGAGATCGTCGGCTGCGGCGGCGGCCGGTCCGGCATGTGCCTGCGCCAGATGTCCGCGCAGGCGCCCATCACCTGGAAGACCCTCGCCGACCCGGCGACCTACGGCGGGAACCTGAGCTGGGGCAACTACACGGTCTCCGCCGACGTCCTGCTCGAACAGTCCGGCTACGCCCAGATCCAGGGCCGCGTCGGCAGCACCAACCTGGACCCGATCGGCCGCTACAACGCCTACTTCCTGCGGGTCACCGACGCCGGCGCGTGGTCCATCCTGCGCAACAACACCGCCGGGCAGCTCACCACGCTGCGCAGCGGGAACGTGGCGGCGCTCGGCACCAACCGCTGGCACAGCCTCGCGCTGGGCTTCGCCGGCACCACCATCACCGCCACCATCGACGGCGCCACGGTCGGCACGGCCACCGACTCCACCTTCGGCTCCGGCCAGGTCGGCTTCGGCACCAGCCAGGGCGAGACCGCGCAGTTCGACAACCTGTCGGTGGTCGCCGGCCCGGGCGGCAACCCCGGCGGTACGAGCGGCGCGTGGCTCAACCCCAACTCCAGCCGCTGCCTCGACGTGCCGAACCAGTCCCAGACCAACGGCACCCAGGTGACGTTGTGGGAGTGCAACGGCGGGACCAACCAGCAGTGGACGGCGACGTCGAGCCGGCAACTCCAGGTGTACGGGAGCAAGTGCCTGGACGCCGAGGGGCAGGGCACCTCGTCCGGCACCCGGGTGATCATCTGGGACTGCAACGGCGGCGCCAACCAGCAGTGGAACGTCAACACCGACGGCACGATCACCGGCGTCCAGTCCGGACTGTGCCTGAGCCCGAACGGCGGCGGGACCGGCAACGGCACCTCGATCATCCTGTCCGCCTGCACCGGCGCGAACAGCCAGAAGTGGAGCCGGGCGTGACGGCCCGACCCTCGCCGACCACACCATCCGCCGCGGCGCGGCCTACCCCGGGAGATGACCTGTGACGTCAACGCTATGGAGAACCGACCGCCGGACCAGACGATGGCTCGCTCTGGCGGTGACCATGCTCGCCCTGCTCGGGCTGGCCCCGGCCATCGCCGGCGGGCTGAGCCCGACCGCCGCCCGGGCGGACAACCCGATCGTGCAGACCATCTACACGGCCGACCCGGCCCCGCTCGTGTACAACAACCGGGTCTACCTGTACACCGGCCACGACGAGGACAACTCGACCTGGTTCACCATGAAGGAGTGGCGGGTCTACTCGTCCGACGACATGGTGAACTGGACCGACCACGGATCGCCGCTCAGCCTCGCCACGTTCAGCTGGGCCAAGCAGGACGCGTGGGCCGGCCAGGCGGTCCACCGCAACGGCAAGTTCTACTGGTACGTGCCGATGGTCGTGCGGGCCACCGGCCAGATGGGCATCGGGGTGGCGGTGGCGGACAGCCCCACCGGGCCGTTCCGGGACGCCATCGGGCGCCCGCTGGTGAGCAACGGTGAGATCGACCCGACCGTGTTCATCGACGACGACGGCCAGGCGTACCTGTACTGGGGCAACCCCCGCCTGTGGTACGTCAAGCTGAACGCGGACATGATCTCGTACTCGGGCAGCCCGACCCAGATCCCGCTGACCGCGGCGGGTTTCGGCGCACGGACCGGTGACGCGAACCGGCCGACCCTCTACGAGGAGGGTCCGTGGGTGTACAAGCGCAACGGCCTCTACTACATGGTCTTCGCGGCCAAGTGCTGCTCGGAGTTCATCGCCTACTCCACCGCGCCCGGGCCGCTGGGGCCGTGGACGTACCGCGGCACCGTCATGCCCACCCAGGGCAGCAGCTTCACCAACCACCCCGGCATCACCGACTACAAGGGCGGCTCGTACTTCTTCTACCACAACGGCGCGCTGCCCGGCGGCGGCGGTTTCACCAGGTCGGTGGCGGTGGAGAAGTTCTCCTACGGCGCTGACGGCTCGATCCCGACGATCAACATGACCACCACCGGCGCGCCGCAGATCGGCACGCTCAACCCGTACATCCGGCAGGAGGCCGAGACGAGCGCCTGGGCGTCCGGCGTGGAGACCGAGCCGGCCAGCGGCGGCGGGATGAACGTCGGCTTCATCGACAACGGCGACTACCTCAAGATCAAGGGCGTCGCCTTCGGGTCCGGCGCGACCTCGTACACCGCCCGGGTGGCCTCCGCGGGCAGCGGCGGCACCATCGAGCTGCGGCTGGACGGCACCAGCGGCCCGGTGGTGGGCACCTGCCGGGTGTCCGGCACCGGCGGCTGGCAGACCTGGGCCGACACGACCTGCGCGGTCAGCGGCGCCACCGGCACCCACGACCTCTACCTGCGGTTCACCGGCGGCAGCGGCTCGCTGTTCAACATCGACCACTGGCGGTTCACCCCCGCCGGGAGCACGCCGCCGCCCACCGACCCGCCGACCACCACGCCGCCGCCGATCGATCCCCCGCCGACCACTGCGCCGCCCACCACGCCGCCGCCGGGCGGTGGCGCCTGCACCGCCACCTACCGCACCACGAACTCCTGGTCGGGCGGCTTCCAGGCCGAGGTGACAGTCACGGCCGACGCCGCGGCGCTCAACGGGTGGTCGGTGCGGTGGAACCTGGCCGGTGGCCAGAGCATCAGCCAGGTCTGGAGCGGCACGCTGAGCACCAGCGGCTCCACCGCGACAGTCAGCAACGCCGCGTACAACGGCTCCGTGCCCGCGTCCGGCTCCACCACGTTCGGCTTCATCGCCAACGGCTCGCCGACCACCCCGTCCCTGACCTGCACCACCCCGTGAAAGGAGCACACATGCGTACCACTGTGCGGAGATGGCTCACCGCGGGCGCCGCGCTCGCCGTGCTGGCCGCCGGTGTGCTGACGGCGACCGGACCGGCGGCCGCCGAGTCCAACGGCGGCACCCGCGTGATGCCGCTCGGTGACTCCATCACCGAGGGCACCCAGGTGCCGGGCGGCTACCGGATCGGCCTGTGGCAGCGGCTGGCCGGCGGCGGCTACCGGGTCGACCTGGTCGGCTCCCAGTTCAACGGGCCGGGCAACCTCGGCGACCACGACCACGAGGGCCACCCCGGCTGGCGCATCGACCAGATCGACGCCAACATCACCGGCTGGCTGAACGCCTACCAGCCGCGCACCGTGCTGCTGCACATCGGCACCAACGACATCCTGCAGAACTACAACGTCTCCACCGCGCCGAACCGGCTCTCCTCGCTCATCGACCGCATCACCAACACCGCGCCGAACGCGGACGTGTTCGTCGCGCAGATCATCCCGCTCGCCAACTCCGGCCAGGCGGCGGCGGTACGCACGTTCAACGCCGCGCTGCCCGGCATCGTGCAGTCGAAGGTGAACGCCGGCAAGCGCGTCCACCTGGTCGACCAGTACTCGGCGCTGACCACCGCCGACCTGATCGACGGCATCCACCCGACCGCCACCGGCTACGACAAGATGGCGGCGGTCTGGTACCGGGCGTTGCAGTCGGTGTCCGGCAGCATCGGCACCCCGGGCAGCGGCGGCGGCACGTACCAGAACGTGCAGCTCGTCGGCGCCGGCTCCGGCCGGTGCCTGGACGTGCCGAACGGCAGCACCACGAACGGCACCGCGGTGCAGCTGTACGACTGCTGGGGCGGCACCATGCAGCGCTGGACCTACACCTCGGACAAGCAGTTGCAGGTGCTCGGCAACAAGTGCCTCGACGCCAGCGGACGGGGCACCGCGAACGGCACCAGCGTGATCATCTGGGACTGCAACGGCCAGCCCAACCAGCAGTGGAACCTCAACGCCAACGGCACGATCAGCGGCGTCCAGTCCGGGCGCTGCCTGGACGCGGCGGGCTACGGCACCGCCAACGGGACGAGGATCAACCTCTGGGACTGCCACGGCGGCACCAACCAGCAGTGGAGCGCGCGCGCCTGACCGGCGTGCGACGGGCTCCCCGGCGGACGCCGCCGGGGAGCCCGTCCGGGCGGCGCCCGCCGCATGACCAGCGGCGGGCCCGGCGGGTACGTAGAGTGAGAGCCATGTCGAAGCCGCCGCTGCCCGAGCCCGCCGTCGCCATGCTGGGCAAGCCGAATCCCGCCGTCATCGCCACGCTTCGCGACGGCCAGCCGGTGTCCGCGGCCACCTGGTACCTCTGGGAGGACGGCCGCGTCCTGGTGAACATGGACGAGGGCCGCCGCCGGCTGGCACACCTGCGCAGCGATCCCCGGGTCTCCCTGACCGTGCTGGACGAGGGGAACTGGTACACCCACGTCAGCCTGATCGGGCGGGTGGTCGAGCTGCGCGACGACGAGGGCCTGGCGGACATCGACCGGATCTCGCAGCACTACACCGGGCGGCCGTACCCCCGGCGGGACCGCAAGCGGGTCAGCGCGTGGATCGAGATCGAGCGCTGGCACGGGTGGGGCGCGCACAAGGACAACAGCCAGACCGGCTGACGGCGCCCCCACGATGTCCGACCCATGCGGAAGAGTGTCGGGCATGAGTGAGCCGTACGACCCGAAGGCAGCGCTGCACCACTACCTGCGCGCGATCCGGGAGAATCTGATCTGGAAGCTCGACGGGCTGAGCGAACGCGAGGCCCGGCTTCCCCGCACCGCGACCGGCAACAACCTGCTGGGGGTGCTCAAGCACTGCCTGAACGTCGAGGCCGGCTACTTCGGGCCGACGTTCGGCCGCGAGTTCCCCACACCGGCGGAGCTGGTCGCCACCGAGACGTTCGACGCCGACCCGCAGGCCGACTGGTACGCCCGCGAGGACGAGACCAAGGACGGGCTGATCGACCTGTACCGCCGCGTCGCGGCGTTCGCGGACGAGACGATCGACACGCTGCCGCTGGACGCGCCGGGGCGGGTGCCGTGGTGGCTGCCCGGCCGGCAGGACGTGACGCTGCACCAGGTCCTCGTGCACGTCTGCGTCGACCTGGCCCGGCACGCGGGGCACGCCGACATCCTGCGCGAGCAGCACGACGCCGCGATCGGGCTGGGGCAGGAGAACCGGAACGTCCCCGAGGGCTACGACTGGCCGGCGTACGTCGACCGGCTGTCGGCGCTCGCCGACCGGTTCGCGTAGGCGGTTTTCCGGTAATGCGGCCGGAAGTTTCAACCACATTTCGGACAGTGGATCGACAGGACCAGCAGCATCGTGAAGCATCTATCCCATGAAGATCCGGCCCGCCGTCGCCCCGCCGACCGCTGAGGACACCGGTCCCGAGCAGCCTCCCGCCGACCGGCCCTCGGACGACCGCCCCTCCGACGAACGGCCTGTGGACGGCAGACGCCGATGGCGGCCGAACCCGGAGTGGACGCTGGCGATCCTGGGCAGCCTGCTGCTGGCGGTGGTGCTGACCTGGCCGACGATGCGGCACCCGGCGACCACCATCCCCGGCGACCTGGGCGACCCCACGTTGCAGGCGTGGCAGGTCGCCTGGTCGGGGCACGCCCTGCTCAACGACCCGGCCAACCTCTGGCACTCGAACACGTTCTTCCCGGAGCGCTACACCTACGCCTACAGCGACACGCTGCTCGGCTACGCGCCGTTCGGGATGGTCGGCTCCGGCTTCGAGGCCGCCGTGATCCGCTACAACGTGCTCTACGTGCTGCTGCACGCGCTGGCGTTCCTCGGGGCGTACGCGCTGGCCCGGCAGCTCGGCGCGAACCGCTGGGGCGGCGCGGTCGCCGGGATCGCGTGGGCGTACGCGCCCTGGCGGCTGGCGCACTCCGGCCACCTGAACATCCTGTCCAGCGGCGGGATCGCGCTGGCCCTGGCGATGCTGGCCCGGGGTCACGGCTGGTCGCTGCGCCACGGCTACCGGCCGGAGCGCCGCCGTCCCGGCTGGGCGGTGGCCGGGTGGCTCGTCGCCGCCTGGCAGGTCACGCTCGGCTTCGGCATCGGGCTGCCGCTCGTCTACTTCCTGCTGGCCGCCGTGCTGGTGGCGGCCGGCTGCTACGGCTGGTCCTGGTGGCGCAAGCGGGAGCGTCCGCCGTTCGGCCGCCGGCTGCTGATCGCGGACCTGGCCGGCGGCGCCGTGTTCGGCGCCGTGACGCTGCTGCTCGGCCTGGTCTACCTGCGCGTCGTCGACCTCAACCCGCAGGCCGTCCGCTCGCTGGACTGGACCAAGATGTTCTCCCCTCCGCTGATCGGGTTCATCACCGCGCCCGGCGACTCGTGGCTGTGGGGGGAACGGCACGCCGCCGCCCGGGAGCAGCTGACCTGGCCGCCGGAGATGGCGCTGCTGCCCGGGATGACGCTGATCGGGCTGGCCGCGGCGGGGCTGTTCGTCTCGTCGTTCCCGGTGCGGCACCGGGTCGCGCTGGGGCTCGGCGTGCTCGGCACCGCGCTGCTCGGCCTGGGCGCCACCCTCGGCGGGGACGGCGACCCCGGCTATCTGACGCTGTCCACGCTCCTGCCCGGCTGGGACGCGCTGCGCACGCCGGGCCGGATGATGCACTGGACCAGCCTGCTGCTGGCGGTGCTGGCCGCCGGGCTGGTCACCGCGCTCGCCGAGTCCTGGCACCGGCCCTCGGCCCACCGCTGGTCCCGGGCCGTGGCGCCGCTGGTCCTGCTGGTGCCGCTCGCGCTGGTGACGCTGGAGGGCGTCAACCGCACGCCGCACCCGGTCGTGCCGACGCCGCCGGCCGCGATGCGTACCGCGCCGGAGCCGATGCTGGTGCTGCCCGCCGGCGGGATCGGCGACCTGAACTACATGCTCTGGTCCACCGACGGGTTCCCCCGGATCACCAACGGGCTCGGCGGTTTCGAGCCGGTCACCCAGGCGCAGACCCGGGTCGCCGTGGCGACGTTCCCCGACGCGGGCAGCGTGGCGTACCTGCGCGGCATCGGCGTCCGGTCGGTCGTCGCGGTGCCGAGCCGCGCGGCGGGCACGCCGTGGGAGGGCATCGAGAACCGGCCCGTTGACGGATTGGGCATCACCCGGGAGGACCTCGATGGCACGCTCGTCTACCGGCTCTGACGCCGCCGGCGCCGGAGGCCCGCGCCCGGGCGCCGGGCCGGGCGGGACGACGCCGATGCGGCTGTCGGTGGTGGTGCCCTGCTTCAACGAGGAAGAGTCGGTGGAGCGGCTGCACGAGATGCTCAGCACCGCGCTCGCCGAGCTGCCCGACGTGGACGTCGAGGTGGTGTACGTCGACGACGGCAGCGAGGACGGCACGCTCGCGGCGCTGCGCCGGCTCGCCGCCGCCGACCCGACGGTCTGCTACACGTCGCTGAGCCGCAACTTCGGCAAGGAGGCGGCCATGCTCGCCGGGCTGCACCGGGCCACCGGCGACGCGGTCGTCATCATGGACGCCGACCTGCAGCATCCGCCGCGCCTGCTGCCCGAGATGGTCGCGCTCTACCGCCAGGGCTTCGACCAGGTGATCGCCCGCCGCGACCGGCGCGGCGACCGGTTCATCCGGATGGTCGCCTCACGCTCGTTCTACCGCCTGGTCAACTGGTGGATAGACGTCCGCCTGCTGGACGGCGCGGGTGACTTCCGCCTGCTGTCCCGGCTCGCGGTGAACGCGATCCTGGCGATGCCCGAGTACAACCGCTTCTCCAAGGGCCTGTTCTCGTGGATCGGCTTCCGCACCGTGGTGGTGGCGCACCGCAACGAGAGCAGGCAGGCGGGGCGGAGCCGGTGGACGTTCGGCAAGCTGTTCAACTACGCGTTCGACGGTCTGCTGTCGTTCAACAACCGGCCGCTGCGCCTGGCGATCTACGGCGGGCTCTTCCTCACGCTCATCGCGGTGGGCTACATGGCGTGGGTGGTCGCCGACGCCGTGGAGAAGGGCATCGACGTGCCCGGTTACACCACCATCATCGTCAGCGTGATCGGCCTCGGCGGGATTCAGATGATGATCCTGGGCGTGATCGGCGAGTACATCGGCCGGATCTACTACGAGACCAAACGCCGGCCGCACTATCTGGTGCAGGAGACCGAACGTCCGGTCCCGGAGACCGGCGGCCCGCCCCGGCTGCCGAACCAGCGCGCCGCGTGGTCCACCGACCGGGGTCCACGTGCGGCGCCGGCTTGGGAGGATCCGTCCCGAGATGCCTCCCGGCGTCACGGGGGCGGGGAATCGATGAGCGGCGACACCGGCTGAACGACGGCGATCGGTGAGCGCCGATCAGCGCACCATTGTTCTCTTTTCGCAGGTGGCGGGGGGTTGCTATCGTCGCCCGCGACGCCGGAGAACGGCGCCGAGGAAAGGGTTGCGATGGGGCTGATGGACAAGCTCCGGGGCGAGCTCATCGACATCGTCGAGTGGCTGGACGACAGCCGGGACACGATCGTCTGGCGGTTCCCCCGGTATCAGAACGAGATCAAGATGGGCGCCAAGCTGGTCGTCCGGGAGTCCCAGACGGCGGTGTTCGTCAACGAGGGGAAGATCGCCGACGTCTTCCCGCCGGGAACGTACACGCTGGAGACCCGCAACCTGCCGATCCTGTCCACCCTGAAGGGCTGGAAGTACGGCTTCAACTCGCCGTTCAAGGCCGAGGTGTACTTCGTCAACACCCGGCAGTTCACGGACATGAAGTGGGGCACCCAGAACCCGGTGATCCTGCGCGACGCCGAGTTCGGCGTGGTCCGGGTGCGGGCGTTCGGCGCCTTCGCGGCGCGGGTGGTCGACCCGGCGCAGCTGCTGCGTGAGCTGGTCGGCACCGACCCGCAGTTCCGCACCGAGGAGGTGCAGGAGTACCTGCGGCAGCTGATCGTGGGCCGGCTCGGCGGCGCGCTCGCCACGGCCGGCGTGCCGCTGCTGGACCTCGCCGCGCACCAGGACGCGATCGGCCGGCGGCTGGCCGCCGTGCTGACCGAGGAACTGGCCGAGGTCGGTATCGCGATCCCCAAGTTCGTCATCGAGAACGTGTCGGTGCCGCCGGAGGTCGAGCAGGCGCTGGACAAGCGGACCAGCATGGGCGCGGTCGGCGACCTGGACCGCTACACCCGCTTCCAGGCCGCGAACGCGATGGAGGCCGCGGCGAACAACCCGGGCGGCGAGGCGGGCGCGGGCATCGGCCTGGGCCTGGGCATGGCGATGGGCCAGCAGATGGCCCGGACGATGGGCGGCGGCGGGGCCACGCAGCCGGCGCAGCCGTCGGCCGCGCAGCCGGGCGCCGCCGAGCCGCCGCCGCTGCCGGGCCAGGCCCAGTGGTACGTCGGCGTCGGTGGCCAGCGGCAGGGCCCGTACGACCTCGGCGGGCTGGCCGAGCAGGCGGGCGCCGGCGCGCTCGGCCCGGACACGCTGGTCTGGCGTGCCGGGATGGCGCAGTGGCAGCCCGCCGGACAGGTGCCGGAGCTGGCGTCGGTGCTGGCCAGCGTCCCGCCGCCGCTGCCGCCGCAATGAACGCACGTCAGCGGGTGAGCCGTCCCCGCACCGGGCAGGTGCCGGCATGAGCGACACGACTGTCTCCCCGCCCTCGTACCGGTGCGGGGGTTGCGGGGCCCGGGTGGAGTTCGCGCCGGGCACGACGACGCTCAGTTGCCCGTACTGCGGGCACCGGCAGGAGATCGCCGGTGCGGGCCGCGAGGTGCGCGAGCACGCGTACGCGGATCTCGCGTCGTTGCCCCGCAAGCCGGTGGCGAGCGTCGGGGCGCACACGTTCGTCTGCCCGGGCTGCGGGGCCCGGACGGAGAGCGACGTGCTGGCGCAGCGCTGCCAGTTCTGCGCCACGCCACTGGTGGCCGACGCCGCGGCGGGCGAGCTGATCGCGCCGGAGGCGGTGCTGCCGTTCGCGGTGGACCGCAACGGCGTACGGACGGCGCTGGGCCAGTGGTGCCGCAGCCGCTGGTTCGCGCCGGGGAGCCTGAAGAAGGTCAGCGAGGCGGAGACGCTGAAGGGCACGTACCTGCCGCACTGGACGTTCGATGCGCGGACCGTGTCGGACTACCGGGGTCAGCGGGGCGAGTACTACTACGTCACCGAGACGTACACGGTGACCGTCGACGGCAAGCAGGAGACGCGGACCCGGCAGGTGCGGCACACCCGGTGGCATCCGGCCGCCGGCACCGTCAGCCGGGACTTCGACGACGTGCTGGTGCCCGCCACCACCCACCTGCCCACCGAGCAGCTGGACAAGCTGGCGCCGTGGCCGCTGACCGAGGCGGCCGCGTACCACGGCGACTACCTGGCCGGATACCAGGCGCTGCGGTACGACACCGAGCCCGAGGCGGGCCTGACCGAGGCGAAGGCGCGGATGGCGCCGGTCATCGAGGGGGACTGCCGGTCGGACATCGGCGGTGACGAGCAACGGGTGTCCGCAGTGGACACCACGTACTCCGACGTGTCGTACAAGCTGATCCTGCTGCCGGTGTGGATCGCCGCGTACCTGCACGCCGGCCGCTCGTACCAGGTGCTGGTGAACGCGCGCACCGGCGAGGTGATCGGTGAGCGGCCGTACAGCGCCGCGAAGATCGCGGCGGCGGTGTTCGCCGCGCTGGTGCTCGTCGCCGTAGTGGTGGCGCTCATGATGAACCGTTAGCGTCGCCGCGCTGTCGTACGCCCACGGGCCACCGGTATCCGTTACCGGTGGCCCGTGCGCATCGCGCGAGGAGTCTGACCGAGCGGCCGATTCGCCGCCGCGCCGATCCGCCGCAGAGTGAGGGAACGACCACCGGCCGAGCGGCGGAGGGCAGCCCCGATGGACTCACTGCGCAAGACGTCGCTGGTCGCGGGCGGGTTCTACCTGCTCACCTTCGTCTCGATCCCGACCCTCACGCTGTACGCCCCGATACGCGAGGCGGACTACATCCTCGGCGGCACGCCGGACACCCCGGTCGTCGTCGGCGGCGTCCTGGAGGTGATCGTCGCCCTCGCCTGCATCGGCACCGCGATCGCGCTGCACCCGGTGCTCAAGCGGCAGGGTGAGGCGCGTGCGCTGGGCTTCGTCGCCGCCCGCGTGCTGGAGGCCGCCGGCATCTTCATCGGCGTCGCGAGCATCCTGACCCTGGTCGCCCTGCGGCGGGCCGGCGCCGAACCGGACGCGCTGGTCACCGGCCGGACACTCGTCGCCTTCTACGACTCGGTGTTCCTGCTCAGCCAGGCGCTCCTCCCGGCCGTGAACGCCCTGCTGCTGGGCTCCCTGCTCTACCAGTCCCGCCTGGTGCCGCGCATCCTGCCGGTGCTCGGGCTCGCCGGGGCGCCGCTGCTCGTCGCCTCCGATCTGGGCACGCTGTTCGGCGCCTGGGACCGGCTGTCCCCGGTGGCGGCGGTCGCCGCGCTGCCCATCGCGGTGTGGGAGTTCTCGCTCGGCGTCTACCTGGTCGTCAAGGGCTTCAAGCCGGTCACGGACGGCACGGTCGCGCCCCGGCCGGTCCAGGACGCCACCGTCTGAGCCGGTCAGGCCCGCGCGCCGCCGTCGACCCGCAGCACCGTACCGGTGACGAAGGAGGCGCGGTCGCTGAGCAGCCACGCGGCGGCCTGGGCGATCTCGTCGGGTTCGGCGGCCCGGCGCAACGGGCTGGCGGCGGCGAGCCGCTCGATGATCCCGGGTGACTCCGCGTCCCAGGCGCGCATCATCTCGGTGAGCGTGCTGCCCGGGGCGATCGCGTTGACCCGGATGCCCTCCGGGCCGTAGGTGATCGCCGCGGATTCGGTGAGGCTGTTCACCGCGCGCTTCATCGCGCCGTACGCGGGCAGCGCGGGGTTGCCCATCAGGCTGCCGACGCTGGAGTTGTTCACGATCGCGCCGGTGCCGGCGGTGGCCCGGATCGCGGCGACCTCGGCGACCATGGCGAGCCACGGTCCCTTGAGGTTGACGGTGTAGAGGTGGTCGAAGTCCTCTTCGCGCACCCGGTCCATCGGTCCGGGCGGCACGATCGTCGCGCCGTTGTTGAAGGCGACGTCGAGGCGGCCGTACACCTCGACGACGCGGTCCACGGCGGCGCGCACGCTCGCCGCGTCGGCCAGGTCGCAGACGACGTACTCGGCGGTGCCGCCGGCGGCCCGGACCTGTTCGGTGACCGCCTTCAACTGTTCCTCGGTCCGGGCGGCGAGCAGCACCCGGGCGCCCTCGGCGGCGAACAGCCGGGCCGCCGCGGCGCCGATGCCCCGCCCGGCGCCGGTGATGAACGCGACCTTGTCTGCGAGCAGGCCCTCAGTGGTTCGTGTGGTGTCCATGCGGCAAGCCTGCGGCCGGGCGCGGAGCCCATCCAGGCACCGGCGGTACCTGGCTACCAGCCGCCGTGCACGGGCACACTGGGGTCGTGGACCGACGTGAGCTGGCAGTGTTCCTGCGCAGCAGGCGGGAGCGGATCGCCCCGGCCGACGTGGGCCTGCCCGCCGGGCGGCGTCGCCGCACCCCGGGGCTGCGCCGCGAGGAGGCGGCGCGGCTGGCGTTCATCTCGACCGAGTACTACACCCGGCTGGAGCAGGGCCGGGCTCCGCGTCCGTCGCGGGAGGTGCTGGCCGGGCTGGCCCGCGCGCTGCGGCTGTCCGACGCCGAACGCGACCACCTCCACCACCTGGCCGGGGAGCCGCCCGCGCCGCCGCCCGGGCCACCCCGGGAGGTACGGCAGAGCGTGCTGGACCTGCTGCACCGGCTGCCGCAGGCGGCGGCGTTCGTGACCTCGGCGACGTTCGAGGTGATCGCCTGGAACGACCTCGCGGCGGCGCTCATGGAGGACTTCTCCGCGGTGTCCCGGCGGGATCGCAACCTGGTCCGTCGGGCGTTCCTCGGCCCGCACCTGATGTACGGCGTGTCGGACGCGAGCGAGTTCGCCCGCCACTCGGTCGGGCGGCTGCGCGCCGCCGCGGCCCGCTATCCGGACGACCCGGAGATGGCCGCGCTGATAGCGGACCTGCTCGCCGGCAGCGCGGAGTTCGCCCGCCTGTGGGCCTCCCACGACGTCGGCGGCGCGCGGACGCTGTGCAAGACGTTCCGGCACCCGCTGGTCGGGCCGGTGACTGTGAACTGCGATGTCCTCGACATCACCGACCGCGACCAGCAGGTGGTCATCTACACCGCCACGCCCGGCTCGCCCTCGGAGGAGGCGCTGCGACTGCTCTCCGTGATCGGCACCCAGCGCATGACCGCCGAGCGCTGACCCGGCCGCCCCGGCGGACCGTCAGCAGCCGATGCGGGTGGCGCCCATCGCCACGTCGTCGTACCAGAGGGTGTCGGCTCCGCCGCCGTAGCTCTCCCAGCCCAGCTTCAGGTCGGTGAGCTGCGGTCGCCAGGTGCGGTTGTACCACTGGCCGTCGATGTCGTGCGTCGGTACGCCGTCGGCGGTCAGCCCGGTGACTGCGACGCCGTCCAGCCAGGTGCGGAGCTGACCGGCCGAGCCGTCCACCATGAACTCCAGGCAGGCCCAGCGGTTGGTGGGCAGCGGCACGCTCTGCGCCACCCCGGCCGGGCTCTGCTCGGGCAGCGTGGCGTCGTCGGAGGCGCGGTTCCACTGCAGGGCGCCGTTCTGGCCGCCCAGCCGCAGGTCCCGGTTGCCGTCGGCGGCGTCGGACATGGTGATCATCGTGGTGTGGTCGGTGGGCTGGGCGGTGGTGTGCCGCACCCAGATCCGGGCGTACCTGACGCTGCCCAGGGCGCTGAGGTTCTTCGTGGTCCGCACGAACACGTGGTTGCAGTAGCCGGCGGCGCCGTTGATCCGGATCGCGCGGCTGCCGCTGTGCGTGGTGGTGGTGTCCACCGTGGCCGTGCCGGCGCCGGAGCAGTCCGGGCTCACCACGCTCCAGTCGCCGGACGGCGTCGAGCCGGTCTGGTTCTCGAAGCCGTCGCAGAGCACCGCCCCGGCGCATCCGCTCGGCGGCGGGGTGGTCGGCGGCGCGCTGGTGGGCGGCGCCGTCGTGGGCGGCGCGGTGGTCGGGGGCGCGGTGGTCGGCGGGGCGGTGGTGGGTGGGGCGGTCGTCGGCGGGGCGGTGGTCGGCACCGCCGTGGTGGGCACGACTGTCGGCGACGGCGCGGCGCCGTTGCACGGCACGCCGTTGAGCGTGAACCCGCCCGGCGCGCCGCCGGCGGCGCTGAACGTGCCCTGCACGCCGAACTCGGTGGAGCCGCCCGCCGGGATGCTGCCGTTGTACGACATGTTGCGGGCGGTGACCGTCGCGCCGGACTGGCTGACGGTGGCGTTCCAGCCGTTCGTGACGCGCTCGTCGCCGGCGTACGTCCAGGTGACCGTCCACCCGGAGACGGCGGTGTCGCCGGGCGAGACCTTGACGCTCGCGGTGAACCCGCCGGGCCACTGGTTGGGTGTGTAGTCGACCCGGCAGCCCTGCGCCGCCGTGGCCGGGCCGGCGAGCAGGGCCGTCGCGGTGGCCGCCACAACGGCGGCCAGCGCGGTCACCGCCGCCAGGGCCGGGCCGGAACGGGTACGGAGAATCGTCATGGGAAGTCCTTCTGCGTCGGGCGGCGCGACGCGACGACGCGCGTCCGGACGGACGGCGGCGCGGCGACGCGCTCGGGTGGCGGCGCGTCGATGCGCCACTGTGAGAAGTCGGTGCGTACGACCGACGTGCCCGGCTCGGGACAACCTGTCAGCCGCCGGCGGCCCGGTCGTGCGGACCTCGGCGGCGCCCGCCCTCAATCTATTGAGCGATGCCAATCAATTCAAGCGCGCCCCGGCGCGGCAGCGGTCTTCTTCCCGATTGCTCTGTTGCGCGGCGACGGCGCTGGTCGGCCGCCCGGCCGCCACGCGGGCCCTGTGCCGGGGCGGCACGCGGCACTAGTCTCCTCACCGCAACCCCCGGGCCGCCGCGCCACCGGCGCGGACGGCGGCACCCCGGCGACCGGAGGCGCGTGTGCCCGACGAGATCGACGACTCCTTCCTCGCTCTTCCGCTGGCCCGCCTCGCCGACGCCGCCCTGTCCCGGGCCCGGCAGCGGGGCGCGCGATACGCCGCGCTGCGGGTGCAGCGGGTCCGCTCCGGGCGCACCGTCGTGCACGACGGGGCGCTGCGGGCAAGCGAGGAGGAGACCGAGACCGGCCTGGCGGTACGGGTGCTGCACCGGGGCGCGTGGGGCTTCGCCGCCACGCCCGAGCTGACGCCGGAGGCGGCGGTACGCGCCTGCGACGACGCGCTGGCGCTGGCCCGGGCCTGCGCCGACGTCGGCGGCGCGCCCGTCGCGCTCGCGCCCGAGCCCGCGTACCCGGAGGCGACCTGGCGCTCGCCGTACCGGATCAACCCGTTCGAGGTGCCGGAGAGCGAACGGGTGGAGCTGCTGAGCCACTGGTGCGCCGGGCTGCAGGCACACGAGTCGGTGGCGCACGTGCTGGCCCGCGCCACCGCCGCCCAGGAGAACACGTACTACGCCGACCTGGACGGCACCCGCGTCACCCAGCAGCGCGTCCGGGTGCACCCGCAGGTGCTGGCGGTGGGCCGGCGCCCGCGCGACGGCGGCGTCCAGACGCTGCGCACCGTCGGCCCGCCGGTGGCCCGCGGCTGGGAGTACCTGCACGGCGAGGGCTGGGACTGGGCCGGCGAGCTGGCCGAACTGCCGGCGCTGCTGGCCGAGAAGACGCAGGCGCCGGCGGTGCGGCCGGGCCGGTACGACCTGGTGATCGACCCGTCGCAGCTCTGGCTCACCATCCACGAGTCGGTCGGGCACGCCACCGAGTACGACCGGGCCCTGGGCCACGAGATGTCGTACGCGGGCGGCACCTTCGCCACGCCCGACGCCGCCGGGCGGCTCCGGTACGGCTCGGCGCTGATGAGCGTGGACGCCGACCGGTCGGCCCCGCACGGGCTGGCCACGGTCGGGTTCGACGACGAGGGGGTGGCCGCGCAGTCCTGGCCGCTGATCGAGGCGGGTGTGCTCGTCGGGTTCCAGCACGACCGGGCCTCGGCCGCGCGGGCCGGCCTGCCGCGCTCCGCCGGCTGCGCGTACGCCGAGTCGTACCGGCACACGCCGATGGCCCGGATGCCGAACGTGTCGCTGCGCCCGGCGGTGGACGGGCCGGACACCGCGGCCCTGATCGCGGGCGTGACGGACGGCTTCTACCTGGCCGGCTCGGACAGCTGGTCGATCGACATGCGGCGGCGGCAGTTCCAGTTCACCGCCCAGCGCTGGCACCGCATCCGCAACGGGCGGCTGGCCGGGCAGGTGTCCGGCGCCGCGTACCAGGCGGAGACCACCGCGTTCTGGTCCGCGCTGTGCGGGCTGGGCGGGGAGGGCACGTGGCTGCTCTCCGGCGCCGACATGTGCGGCAAGGGTCAGCCGGTGCAGGCGGCAGCGGCCAGCCACGGCTGCCCGTCCGCGGTGTTCCGTGGCATCGACGTCGTCGACACCGGAGGGCGGGACGGGTGAGCGGGATCCAGGACGCCCTGGAAGCGGCGCTGCGGCACCGGCGTGACGCCGACGAGCTGCTGCTGATCGCGGACGAGACGGCCGCCGCGCACCTGCGCTGGGCGGGCGACGCGCTGACCACGAACGGCAGCGTCCGGTCCCGCCGGGTGACAGCGGTGGCGGTACGCGACGGCGCGGCCGGCGTACACGTCGGGCTGGTCGGGCACGGCGGCGCGCTCGGCGACGCGCTGCCCGGCCTGGTCCGCGCGGCCGAGCGGGCCGCCCGCGACGCGCCGCCCGCCGCCGACGCGACGCGGCTGCCCGAGCCGTGGCGGACGCCGTCCTGGGCGGAACCGCCCGGCGGCACCTCGGTCGAGGCGTTCGGAGACGTGCTGCCCGGCCTGGCCGACGCGTTCGCGGCGGCCGGGCAGCGGCGGCTCTACGGCTACACCGAGCACCGGGTGGTCACCACCTACCTCGCCGCGTCGACCGGCGCCCGCCTGCGGCACGCGCAGTCCACCGGCCTGTTCGACCTGAGCGTGCGCGACGGCGACGACTCGGCGTGGGCCGGTGTGACGGCGCCCGACCTGACCGGACTGGACGTGCCGGCGCTCGCCGCCGAGCTGTCCGCCACGCTGGCGCGGCCCGGCCGCCGGGTCGAGCTGCCGCCGGGACGGTACGAGGTGCTGCTCACCCCGAACTGCGTGGCCGACCTGATGCTCCACCTCTACCTGGCCGCCGGGGCGCGCGGCGCGCTGGACGGGCGTACCGCGTTCAGCCGCCCGGACGGCCGGCTGCCGCTCGGCGAGCGCCTCACCGCGTTGCCGCTGACGCTGCGCAGTGACCCGGACCATCCGCTGCTGCCCTGCGCCCCGTTCACGGTCAGCCGGGGCACCGACGACCTGACCGCAGTGGTCGACAACGGGCTGCCGCTGCGGCCGACCCGCTGGATCGACGAGGGTGTGCTGACCGCGCTCGTGCAGACCCGGCACACCGCCGAGCAGACCGGCGCGCCGCTCACCCCGATGGTGGACAACCTGGTGCTGGAGGGCGGGCCGGACGCGCCGACGCTGCCCGAGATGGTGCGCTCCACCCGGCGCGGCCTGCTGCTCACCTCGCTGTGGTACCTGCGCGACGTCGACCCGGCGTCGCTGCTGCTGACCGGCCTCACCCGCGACGGCGTGCGGCTGGTCGAGGACGGCGAGATCGTCGGCACTGTGCACAACTTCCGGTTCAACGAGAGCCCGCTGTCGCTGCTGGCCCGGGCCACCGAGGCCGGGCGGCCGGTGCCGGCGCTGCCCCGGGAGTGGGGCGACTACTTCACCCGGATGGTGATGCCGCCGCTGCGGGTGCCCGACTTCCTGATGTCGGCGGTCAGCCCGGCGACGTGAACAGCGCGGCGAACCGGTTCAGGGTGCGCCTGTCGTACACGAGCTGTTTCTGCGGCGGGTACGGACGCCGTGGCGGCGGCACGTACCCGGGCTCGCCGCGCCGGGGCAGCGTCCCGTCCGGGCGGCGCAGGTGCGGCCCGTGGAAGAACCAGCAGAGCTGGCCGACCAGCTCGGCGAAGACCAGCGGGTGCAGGTCGGGCGGGTACATCGCGAGGTGGCAGCGGGTGGCCCGGAACTCGCCGCGCGGCCCGAACGTGTTGCCGAACAGGACGTGTCCGAAGACGTCGTGCACCGCCCGGAAGATGTCGTTGTGCAGCAGTTCCTCCCCGCCGGCCCGGACTCCGGCGGGGGCGCGCAGCGGATGGTCGCCGTCCGCGCCGGCCGGTCCGTGCCCGTGGCGGGTGAGGAAGACGTGCAGCAGGCCGGTGGCGCGGACCCGCGCGATCAGGTCCCGCGAGTCCCGGTACGGCTGCCCCGGCCCGGTCCACGGCAGCACCCGGATGCCCGCCTCGCCGATCAGCCGGAACTGCCGCAGGTTCTCCGCGGCCAGCCGGGCGTACCCGCGGGCCGTGCCGGCGGTGACCATCGGCGCGGCGTCGTAGCGGTCGGCCACCTCCCGGCAGAAGTCCTCGTCCAGGCGCAGCGGCTCGGCGGCCAGCCGGTCCAGCCGGACGGCGGGCACGCCTGCGCGCGCCGCCGCCCGGTCGGCGTGGGCCTGGGCCAGCTCGCCGAGACGTACGGTGAGACGGTGGTCGTCGCCGCTCATCGGCCCGGGCGTCAGTCCTCCCCCAGCCACAGGTTGGTCAGGTCGCCGTTGAGCACCGGGTACGGCAG
Organism: Micromonospora sp. LHW51205; assembly: GCF_003315815.1. Lineage (NCBI taxonomy): Bacteria > Bacillati > Actinomycetota > Actinomycetes > Micromonosporales > Micromonosporaceae > Micromonospora > Micromonospora sp. LHW51205. Next base: position 493,304 of record NZ_QMEZ01000004.1, read on the forward strand.
CCAGTTGCGCACCCGGTGCCCGCGCAGCCAGTACTGGTGGGCGAAGAGGATCGGCACCACCGCGCAGTCGCGCAGCACCTCCCGCTCGGCGGCCCGCCAGTGCTCGTTCGCGGCCCTCTCGTCGGCGCAGCTCAGCGCCGCGTCGATGTGCTCGTTGACGACCTCGTTGTGGTAGTGGCCGAAGTTCGACCCCCAGTCGTCGTTGCCGGAGACGCCGGAGCTGTCGAAGAGGGCCTGGAGGTAGACGCGGGCGTTGTTGCCGTGCCAGTCCGGCTCCCAGCCGGACAGCGCCACGTCCCAGCGGCCCTCGCGGGCGCCGTCGGCCCGGCCCAGGTATGTGCCGAACAGCTCGGTGATGCCGGCCGGGACGAGGTCGAGGGTGATGCCGGCCCGGGCGGCGGCGGACCGGACCACCCGCGCGGTCTCCGGGTGGATGTCCCGGTCCCGGTAGACCAGCTTCAACGTGAGCCCGTCGGGGTAGCCGGCGTCGGCGAGCAGCCGGCGGGCCAGCTCCGGGTCGCCGGCGCCGTCGTTCGCCGCGTACGGCGCGAACGGCCGGTGCGCGCGGCACAGCGGCGGCAGGATCTGCTCGGCGATGTCGTTGAGGCGACGCCCGCCCCAGACCTCGGCCACGGCGGTCTTGTCGATCGCGTACTGCAACGCCTCCCGGACCTCCCGGCGGCCCAGCGCACCGCCCTCGTTCGGGCTGAGCACGTTGATCACCAGGTACGGGCTGAACAGACCGGCCGGGCAGACCTCCAGCCGGGGGTCCCCGGCGGCGAACATCTCCGGCAGCCGCTCGGTCAGCGGCTGGATGTCCCACAACATGTCGGCGTCACCGAGGATCACCATGTCGTGGCAGGTCTTCTCGTCCAGCCCCTGCCGCACCTCGATGCGGTCCACGTGGGCGGCACGGACCGGGTCGGTGGCCGGGTCCCAGGTGCGGCTGCGCTCCAGCGTGATCAGCCGGTCCGGCTCGTAGGCGGTGATCCGGTACGGCCCGATCGAGCCGAGTCGCTGGTCCAGCTCGGGGCTGCCGGGCACGAACCAGAGGTACTCCTCCGGCGCCGGGGAGGCGAACGGCAACGCCAGGAGGTTGAGGAAGTCGGAGGTGGGGCGGCGGGTGGTCAGCTCCACCGTCCGGTCGTCGAGCACCCGCAGCCCGGGCACCTCGGCGGCCTCCAGGTAGGGCGCCACCACGTTGAGGTCGCGGGGCAGGGTGAGCAGGTCGTCGCGGAACTCGGCGAGCCCTTCGACGGTGCTCAGGTAGTAGGGCAGGCCAGGGCTGGGCGCCATCGGGTGGGCCAGCCGCTTGATGCCGCGTACCACGTCGGCGGCGGTCAACGGCCGGGGTCCGTTGGGCAGGTCCCAGCGCAGCCCGTCGCGCAGCGTGAACCGGTAGCGGCGGCCCTCGGCGTCGTACGGCCCGTCCGCCGCCACCGCCAGGTCCGGCACCAGGTCCCCGGCCCGCCGGTGGTCGCGGGTCGACGGGTAGGTGACCAGCTGCCGGGTGTACGCGCGGACTATCCCCCGGGTCACCGTGTGGTACGCCAGCGCCGGGTCGAGGTGGTCGACGTCGCCCGCGCCGACCAGGGTGAGCGTGCCGCCGCGGCGCGGGCCGTCCGCGCCGGGGATCAGTCCGAGGTCCGTCGATGCGTCTGCCGTGGTCATGCGGACTCCTCCAGCCAGAGGTTGGACAGGTCGAACCAGCGGTCCACCGTGGGCATGGCGATCGCGTTGCGGACCCGCCGGCCCTTGCGGTGCGGGATGGTCGGGGCGTGCACGAGGATCGGCACGATCGCGGCGTCCCGCATGACGCACAGGTCGACCTGGTGCCACAGTTCGGTGGCGCGGGCCCGGTCGGTGGCGCCGAGCGCCTCCTCGATCAGCCGGTCGACCTCCGGATTGCTGTAACCGCCGTAGTTGCTGGTGCCGCGGGACGTGTTGGTCTGGAACATCGGCTGGACGTAGGTGCGCCCGTTCGGGCCGAACCAGTCGGGCGTCCAGGACGGGGCGGAGATGTCCCAGGCGCCGGCGCGGGCGTTGGCCGGGTCGCGCAGGAACTGGTAGTACTCGGCGTGGCCGAGCGAGACCAGACGGACGCTGATGCCGCCCTTCTCCAGGTCGGCGGCGTAGGAGCGGGCCACCTCCGGGTTGGCGTCCACGTCCCGGTGCACGGCGGTGAGGGTGAGCCCGTCCGGGTAGCCCGCCTCGGCCAGCAGCGCCCGGCAGCGCTCCGGGTCGCCCCGGTCCCCCGGTGTCGGGTACAGGTTGAAGTCGACGTGCCCGTCGTTGCCGGGCGGGATCGCCGTGTGCCCGGACAACATCACCGTCCCGGCCTCCAGGCCGTGGTAGATCTCGGCGATCGCCGCCTTGTCTATCGCGTACGCGATGGCCTGGCGCACCTTGAGCTTGCTCATCGCCCGGTCGGCGTTCGGGCTGAGCAGGTTGAACACCAGGTACGGGTTGAGCGCGTAGCCGAGGTCGTTGCCCGGGTCGGTGGGCGCCACGTCGTACGGCTCGGTGATCGGTGACGCCCAGGACAGGTCGGCGCGGCCACTGTCGATCACCTCCCCCACCTGCTGCGGGCTGGCGATCTCCATGGTCACCTCGACCCCGTCCAGGTACTGCTGGCGCACCGGGTCGGACGCCTTGCGCCACACCGGGTTGCGGTCCAGCCGCACCGACTCGCCGTGGGCGTAGTGGGTGATCCGGTACGGCCCGTTGGAGCGCACCCGCCGCCGGAACTCCGCGCTGTCGGGCAGCACCTCGTCGTACTCGACCGGGGCGGCGGAGGCGCACTGCAGCGCCAGGATGTGCAGGAAGTCCACCGCCGGGCGGATCAGGTCGAAGACGATCGTCCGGTCGTCGACCGCGCGGACGCCGGCGATCTCGTGGTTGTTCTGGAACGCGGCCAGCTCGGCGGCGGCCGGCTCGGCCGAGGTGATCGCGGCGGCGTACGCGTCGCAGTACTCGGCCATACCCCGGATGGTGCTGGTGAAGTAGCCGATCCCGCCGGCCTGCAACACCGGGTTGGCCATCCGCTTGAAGCCGCGCACGAAGTCCCCGGCGGTCACCTCGCGGGGCGGGTCGGTGTCCCAGTACACGCCGGGGCGCAGCCGGATCGTGTAGCGGGTGTGGTCGGCGCTGATGCCGCCGTTGTCCACTGTCGGCACCGCCTCGGCCACGTCGGGCACGGGCGTGACGGCCGACGGGTCGCGCAGGTCGGCGACCGGCCGGTAGGTGAACAGCTGGCGGGCGAAGAGCCGGATGATCTGCCCGCCGAGCATGTAGTAGGCGCAGGCCGGATCGAGATGGTCCATGCTGCCGGGCCCGTAGAGCCGCAGGATTCCCCCGTACCGGGGCTGGCCGCCGTTCATCGACACACACCTTTCGTCGTCTCTGCGGTCCCCGCCACGTCGGCGCGCAGCTGCGACGGCAGCAGCGGCTCCCGCAGCAGCGTGTCGAAGCGGTCGGCGAGGCTGGTGTCCGGCTCGCGGGCGGCCAGCCAGGCGTCGACCAGCCGGCCGCCCTCGGAGTAGGTGACTGAGTACGCGCGCCACAGCGGGTCGGCGGCGAACGTGACCATCTGCTCGGCCCGGTCGGGTGGCAGCAGCATCCACCGCCGCAGGTAGGCAAGTGCCTCCGCCCGGTCGCCGCCCTCGTCGTGCAGGAGCAGGGCGGCGTCGATGCGGGCCGGCAGCAGGCGCACGATCAGGCCGCGCATCCGCTCGACCCGCTCGCCCTCGACGTGGACGCCCTCCCCGGCCAGGATGCCGGCGGTCCACTCGCCCCAGCCGGGGCCGAGCACCGCGTCGACCGCCGCCTCGGCCAGGCCCTCGGTGACCAGGCACCGGGGTGTGTCGACCAGGGCGATGGTGTGCTCGTCCTGGCCGCCGTCGCGGACCAGGCCGGCCTCCTTCAGGCAGTGCTCGGTGTGGTGGCCGGGGTACGACTCGTGCGCCACGATGATCGGCAGCGCGGCCACCGACCGGCCGCTCGCCGCGTTCAGCGCCACGGCGGAGCGGAAGCCGCCCAGGTAGCTGTTGTACGCGTTCCACGGCGCGTCCCGGACCACCGTGTACTCGACACGCTCGGTCCCGGGCAGGCCGAACCGGTCCCGGGTCCGCTCGCGCAGCGCGTCGGAGACCGCCTGCACGCAGCGGTGCAGCCGTTCCGGCGGGACGGTGTTGCGCCGGTAGAACTCCTCCACCCGGTCCACGAGCGGTCCCGGCCCGGGCAGCAGCGCGTCGATCTCGTCGTGCACCGCCGCGTACCGCTCCGGCGGGGTGCGGGTCACGTCGACGTCGTAACAGGCGCGCACCTCCTCCCGGAACGACATCGGCGTGCCGGCGAGCCGGTCGGCGACCGCGCGCAGCGCGGCGAGCTGGGCGGTGAGGTACCGGCGGCGGGCCGGTTCGAGGTCGCTGTCGTCGAGGGCGGCGAGCGTCCGGCCGGCCTGGCGGGACAGCTCGCGGGGGTCGGGCGGCGGTTCGGCGGCGACCTGGTCGCGCAGCGCCGGGTCACCGTAGTAGCAGTCGACGAGCCCGTCGACCAGCCGGCCGAGGCGCAGGCCGAGCAGCAGGTAGTCGCGGACCAGCGGGTTCACTCGTCCACCCCCGGGCGTGCGGCGGTCAGGTCCACCGCGTACCCCTGCGGGGGCAGCGGCGTGATCCCGTCGACCCGGTCCGGTCGCCTCGGCGCGGCCACCGGCGCCCGGTGCAGGATCGGCACCACCGCCACGTCGGCGACCGCGCGCTCCGCGGCGGCCCGCCAGGCGGCGTCGGCCCGCCACGGCTCCGGCGCGTCGAGCGCCCGCTCGATCAGCGCGTCCACCTCGGGTGCGGCGTAGCCGCCGTGGTTGGCGCCGCCGGGCACCGGGGTCGCCTGGAGCATCGCCTGCGCGAAGACCCGCCCGTTGTGCTCCAGCCAGTCGGGTACGCGCGCCGCCACCGCGAGCTGCCAGCCGCCGGCGGTGGCGGGGGCGCGCAGCGCCTCGGTGTACGCGGCGTCGGCGAGCCCGACCGCCCGGGTCGGCAGGCCGGCCCGGGTGAGGTCGCTCGCGCAGGCGTGCGCCACCTCGGGTCCGAGGCCGGAGTGCGGGTGGATCAGGACCAGCGGCGTGCCGTCGGCGTGGCCCGCCGAGGCGAGCAGTTCACGGGCCCGCGCCGGATCACCGGTGGGGTACGGATCGGCCGTGTCGTGCCCGGCGTTGCCCGGCGGGATCAGCGAGCCCGCGATCCGTACCGGCACGCCGGGGCGGTGCCGCCGGTACAGGTCGGCCACCGCGGCCTTGTCCACGGCGAGCGCCACGGCCTGCCGTACCCGGGGGTCGGCCCAGACCGGGTCGCGCAGGTTGAGCAGGAGGTACGGGTCGAGCGCCCAGCCGAGCGCGCCGTCGCCGTCGACCGGCTCGGCGGCCGGCAGCCCGCCGACTGCGGGCGCGACCGGCACCTCGGCCGGCGCGTCGGTGGGCTCCGCGTCGGCGCGGCCGGCGCCGTCGCTCAGGCGCAGCTCCACCCGGTCGGCCTCGGCCCGCCGGTACGGGTCGGCGGCGGGCTCCCAGGCCGGGTTGCGGACCAGTTCGACCCATTCGCCGGGCCGGTGCCGCCGCACCCGGTACGGCCCGTTGGAGCGCAGGTGGGCGGCGGCCTCGGGGCTGCCGGGGACGAACGCGTCGTGCTCGACGGGCACCGCCGACGCCGCGGGCAGCGCGAGCATGTGCACGAAGTCCAGCGCCGGCCGGGCCAGCTCGATGACGAGCGTCTCGTCGTCGAGCGCGAAGACGCCGGGGATCTCGTGCGCGTTCTGGTACGCGGCCAGCGTCGCCGCGTCCCCGGCCCGGTGGGTGGCCTCCGCCGCCCAGGCGGTGGCGAAGTCGGCGAGGCCGCGCACGGTGCTCGCGAAGTACGCGAGCGACGGTGAGGGCCGGACCGGGTTGCACATCCGTTTGAAGCCGCGGACCACGTCGTGCGCGGTGACCGGACGCCGGTCGGGGGTGTCCCAGCGGACGCCGGGGCGCATGTGGAACACGTAGCTGCGGTGGCTGGCGCCGAGCCCGGCGTTCCAGGTGGAGGGGACCTCCAGGGCGAGGTCGGGCACCGGCGTGACGGCCTGCCAGTCGCGGACGTCCCGGGCGGTCTGCCAGGTGACGAGCTGCCGGGTGTGCAGCCGGACGAACGGGGCCGCCGACGCGGGGGCGCAGCTGGGGTCCAGCGGTGCGGCGTCGGTGGGCGCGACCACCCGCAGCACGCCGCCGCGCCGCCGCGCGGTGGCCGGCTCCGGCCGGTACGGGGCGACGGTCATGACAGCTCCCGGACGAGGTCGGCGATGGCGTCGACGGCGAGGTCGACCTCCTCGGCGGTGTTGTAGAGGTGGGTGCAGATCCGGGCGGCGTAGTGCTGGTGCGGTGAGCCGGCGACGTCGAACTCGGTCCACCGGGTCCAGATCCGGTGCCGGCTCTCCAACTCGTCGACGAGGCGGGCGAATTTGGTGATGTTCCAGCCGTCGGCCCGGTCGGGGAACGGGTTGAACGCCACCAGCGGCGCGGTCAGCCGGTCGTCGGTGAGCGGTGAGTACAGCGACTCGACGCCGAACCGCTCGACGATCCGGGCGCGGGTGTGCGCGCCGAGCGCCACCGCGTGCCGCTCGATCCGGTCCCGGCCGATGCGGTCCCACAGCTCGCACGCCTTCGCCAGGGCGGCGCCCCGGGCGATGCTGGCACTGCCGGCGCTCTGCAGGTAGTCGCCCATGTTGTAGCTCTCCACCCGGGTGGTGGTACGCGGTGGCGGGGCGCCCATCATCGGGTACCAGGTGGAGATGACCGGCCAGAACGTCGGCAGCGGCAGCGGGTTGTGCTCGGGGTGGACCTTGTTGCGGACGTAGAGCAGCCCGGTGCCGAGCGGCCCGCACTGGAACTTCGAGCCGGAGCAGGTGACGAAGTCGGGTCCGAGCGCGCGCAGGTCGGTGTCGAACAGGCCGGGCAGCAGCGCGCCGTCGACCACTGTGGTCAGGCCGTGTTGCTGGGCCAGGTCGCAGAGCTGGCGCACCGGCATCCGGGTGCCGGTGAACAGCGTGACGGCGGCGAACGCCAGCACCTTCGTCCGCGGCGTGATCGCCCGGGCGAACATGTCGACGATCTCCTCGGCGGTGACGTCCGGCCCGACCGGCGGGGTCAGCACGGTGAGCGTGATCCGGTGCCGGTTGCGCAGCAGGTTGAAGTTGGACAGCACCGAGTAGCACTCGTGGCTGGTGGTGATGACCTCGTCGCCCTCGTGCAGGTCGAGCCCGTTGATGACGCGGGCCACCCCCTCGGTGGCGTTGTGGCAGATCACCATCTCGTCCTGGTCGACGCCGAACGCCCGGCCGATGGCGGCGCGGTGCTCGGGGTACATGCCGGGCGGGTAGACGTTGCGCAGTCCGCCGTTCCACTCCCGGGTCACCCGGTCGTTGACGTCCAGCACCTCGTACGGCATCACGCCGATGGTGCCGGTGTTGAGGTGGACCGCGTCGGGCTCCATCGCGAACAGCGACCGCAGCTCCGCGAAGGAGGCGGCGCGCAGCGGGTCGGCCGGTGCGGGCGGCCCGCCGGTGCGGGAGGCCGTCGTGGTCGCGGGGTCGTCGGTCACGCTGACGCGCATGGCGTCCCTCCTGTCAGGAGCTGGCACCCGCCAGCGAATTTACCATATGATTCTCAAGTAAATAGTCGTCCCGCTGCCCGCCCCGTCCGACCGCGCCGGGCTCTCCGGCGCGTCCCACCGCAGAGCAGGGAGAAGCGATGATCGCGTGCCACACCGGCGGTTGGCCGGACACCGAAGATCCTCAGCGGACGGAGCCGGCTGCCTCCGGCTGCTCGTGCGGCTGCGCCGGCCGCTGCCGGCCGCCGTCCGCCGGCGCCGGCGGTGAGCGCGACCGCCGGCAGGAGCAGTTCGACGCGCGCGACCGGGTGCCCTGACGCCGGGCGGGTGGGGGCGGCCGGGCCGCCGCCCCCACCGGGCCGGTCAGCCGCCGAGCACGTCCGGCAGCCGGACCGCCTTGAACCGCCGGTCGGCGAAGTCGCAGTACCAGACCAGCTCGCCGTCCCAGGCCAGCCCGGTCGGATGCCCCGGCAGCCGCACCGTGGCGACCAGCCGGCCCGACTCCGCCTCGACCGCGTGCAGCAGGCCGTCCTCGAACTCGGCGTAGAGCACGTGACCCTCGGCGTACGTGAGGCCCGAGGGCGACCCCACGACCGGGTGCTCCCGCTGCACCGTCATGGTCTCGAAGTCCCGTAGCTGGATCACCGCGGGCGCGCGCAGGCAGAGCCACACGCCCTCGGGCCCGGTCTCCATGCCGGTGACCCGGCCGTTGGAGGGCCGTACCGGCTTCGACCCGACGGTCTGGCCGGTGGCCGGGTCGATCAGCAGGATCCGCTTCGGCCGGCCGCCGATCTGGCACAGTTTTCCGTCCGCGTATCCCAGGTCGGCCCGCACGTCCGGGTACGCGAAGGACCGGCGTACCGCGCCGTCCGCCGGGTCGATCGCGAAGATCCGCGCGGCGTCCTGGTCGGAGTGCCAGAGCCAGGTGCCGTCCCAGGTCAGGCCGCACATGTAGCCGGCCGGGCCGGGCAGGCTGCGCACCACCTCGACGGGCGGTGCGATCGTCGAGCCGCTCACCGTCTCGTTCTCCCTTCGTTGGCTGACCCGGCCCGCGCCGGGCCGGCGGACCTGCGGGCGGCGTCAGTCGACGGCCGCCACCGGAGCGTTCAGCCGGGCCGTCAGCGCGGCGATGTGCGCCGGCGACGCGCCGCAGCACCCGCCGGCCACGGCGAGCCGGTACTCCACCGCCCAGCCGGCGACCAGGTCGCCGAACTCGGCGGGGTCGAGCAGCGGGCGCGGCCCGGGCGCGCCGTCGCGGCGGTCCTCCAGGTTCGGGTACGCGCCGATCGGGCCGTCGTCGGCGTCGCGCAGCGCCCGCAGGCACCGCTCGGTCGCCTCCGGGGCGGTGCAGTTGACAAGCACCACCTCGGCCCCGGCGGCGCGCACCGCGCGGGCGGCGTCCACCAGGGAGTCGCCGGACAGCAGCCGGCCCTGGTCGTCGCAGACGAAGGCGGCCCAGGCCCGGGCGCCCACCTCGCGTACCTGCTCCACCGCGATGCGTGCCTCGCGGGCGGTGTTCATGGTCTCCACCAGCACCAGCTCCACCCCGGCCCGGACCAGCTCCACGGCCAGCCAGCGGTGCTCCTCACGCAGCTCGTCGTCGGCCGGCACCAGGTCCGGCCGGTAGCAGTCCTCCACCGGAGCCATCGACGCGGCGATCCGGGTGCCGGGCGCGCCGGCCGTGTTGCGGGCGGCGAGCGCGACGCCGACGGCCGCGTGCACCATCCAGCCGAGGCCGGCGTCCTCCAGTCCGGCGCGGCGCAGCGCCCGCAGGTTGCAGCGCAGCGTGTTCGCGGTGAGCACCTGCGCCCCGGCGGTCAGGAACCGCTCGTGGACGTCGCGCAGCACGCGCCGCCGGCTGTCCGCCAGCAGCGCCGCGGTGCCCCACCACGGGGGCTGGTACGGCAGCCCGGCGCGCTGCAACTCGGTGGCGAGTCCTCCGTCGAGCACCACCGGGGCGCCGCCGGTCGTGAATGCGGACATGTCTCCTCCTTCGCGGGGCGGTAATGCCGGTCAGCGGGTCAGGCGCCGTCACGCAGCGCGGTGACCAGGTCCTCGACCAGGTCGGCCGGGTCCTCGATGCCGGGTGAGATCCGGATCAGCCGGTCGGTCAACCCGAGACGCCGGCGTACCTCGGGCGGCACCGGGCGGTGGGTCATCAGCGCCGGGCACTCGATCAGGGAGCGGACGCCGCCGAGGCTGACCGCGGCGGTGAACAGGCGTACCCGGTCGAGCAGCTTGGCCGGGTCGCCGCGGTACTCGAAGGCGGCGAGCGCGCCGGGCGCGGTCATCTGCCGGGCCGCCACCGCGTGCTGCGGATGCGTGGGCAGGCCCGGATAGCTGACCGTCGCGACGCTCGGCTCGGCCAGCAGCGCCGCCACCACCGCGCGGGTGTTCTCCACCTGCCGGGCGGTGCGCAGGGACAGCGTCTTCAGGCCGCGGTGGGTGAGATAGCAGTCGAAGCCGCCGGGGGCGTTGCCGGCCACCGTGCGGTAGGCCAGGAACCGCCGGTGCAGCTCCTCGTCCTGGTAGACGAGCGCGCCGCCGAGCACGTCGAGATGACCGGCGACGGACTTGGTGGTGCTGTAGAGCGTGATGTCCGCGCCGTGCGCGAGCGGTCGTTGCAGCACCGGCCCGGCCAGCGTGTTGTCCACCACCACCAGGGCGCCGTGCCGGTGCGCGAGGTCGGACACCGCGGCGATGTCGGCGACCTTGAGCAGCGGGTTGGTGGGCGTCTCCAGCCACACCATGGCCAGCTCGGGACCGCATTCGGACAGCGCGCGGTCCCGCTCGGCCGGGTCGGCCAGGTCCACCGGCCGGACCGTCACGCCGCGCTCGGCGGCGGCGGCGAGCAGCTGGTGGGTGCCGCCGTACACGTCGTCGGAGGCGAGCACCAGCCGGCCCGGCGGCACCAGCGACAGCGCCGTCGTGGCGGCGGCCTGCCCGCTGGTGTAGACGGTTGCGTGCCGGGCGTCCTCCAGCGCGGCGAGGCACTCCTCCAGCGCCTCCCGGTTGGGCTGCTCGCCCCGGGCGTAGAAGTAGCGCGGCGGGTCCTGGGCGGTGCGGTCGTAGGTGGTGGCGAGGTGGATCGGCGGCACCACGTCGCCGGTGCCGGGCACTGGTCGCTGGCCGACGTGCACCAGCCGGGTGTCGAACCTCATGACGCTCCCTTCCGGGCGCTGCTCAGAGGAACCGGACGTCGGGGTGGTCGGTGGTCCAGGGACCCGGTCGTACGCCGGCGAGCAACTCGCCGACGAGGTCGATCTCGGCGGTGGTGTTGTAGACGCCGAAGGAGAGCCGGACCGTGCCGAGCAGGCCCATCTCGTCGAGGAAGGTGCTGGCGCAGTGCACGCCGCAGCGCACCGCCACGCCGTGCCGGTCCAGGTGCGCCCCGACGTCGTACGGGTGGATGCCCTCGACCACGAACGAGACGATGCCGCTGGGGTCGGCGGCCGGGTCACCGACCACCCGCACCCGGTCGATCGCGGCGAGCACGTCGACGGCGTGCCGGACCAGCGCCCGGTCGTGCCGGCGGATCGCGTCCCAGCCGAGGTCGCGCAGGTAGTCCAGGGCGGCGGCCAGCCCGACCGCGCCGGCCACGTGCGGCGTGCCGGCCTCCCACCGGGCCGGCCCGTCGAGGTAGCGGACCGGCTGGTCGGCCGCGACGCCCTTCACGGTGCCGCCGCCCACCTGGTACGGGGGCAGCCCGGCGAGCAGGTCCCGGCGGCCGTGCAGTACGCCGACGCCCATCGGCCCGTACGCCTTGTGCCCGGAGAAGCAGTAGAAGTCGGCGTCGAGGTCGCGCACGTCGACCGGCCGGTGCGGTACGGCCTGGGCGCCGTCGACCACCACCAGCGCGCCGGCCCGGCGGGCGGCGGCGGTCATCTCCCGTACCGGGTTGACGGTGCCGAGCACGTTCGAGACGTGGGTGACCGCCACCAGCGCGGTGTCCGGGCCGAGCGCGGCGCCGAACCGGTCGGCCCCGACCCGCCCGTCCGGTCCGGCCGGCACCACTGTGAGCGTGGCGCCCGTACGGTCGCAGAGCCGGCGCCACGGCAGCAGGTTGCTGTTGTGCTCCATGCCGGTCACCACGACCCGCCGGCCCGGCCCGGCCACCCGTTGCCCGGCGGTGTCCGCGACCAGGTTGACCGCGGCGGTGGTGCCGGCGGTGAAGAGCACCTCCTCCGGCTGCGCCGCGCCGATCGCCCGCGCGACGCTCTCGCGGGCCTGCTCGTACCGCTCGGTGGACTCCAGGCCGAGCCGGTGGTAGCCGCGCCCGACGTTGCTGTTCGCCCCGGTGTAGTAGTCGGTCATCGCGTCCAGGACGACGCGGGGCTTCTGCGTGGTGGCGGCGTTGTCCAGGTAGGCGACGAGGTCGCCGGCCCGGCGGGCCAGCAGGGGGAAGTCGTCCCGTACCGCCCTGGGCAGCGCCTCCGGATCGTGTCGCACCGTGTCCGTCATGCCGGCTCCTGTCGCTTGACGGCCGGTCGTCGGTGCCGGCGTACGCGCCGCGCGGGGTCGCCCCCGCGACGCGCACGGACGCCGTCAGGCGCTCGGGCGACGGAGGGCGGACCGGTCGTCCCCGTGGGACCACAGTGCTCGGGAGGTGCCGCACGGGCGCGGCGTGCCGGACGACGACGGGCCCCGACGAACGCCGAGGCTAGTTCAGAATAATATAGTGATCCGGTCCCGTCACCCCCTGGCGCGGGTCAGTGACCGGAGGTCGTCTGAGCGGCGGGCGCGGCGCCGGCGTCCAGGCCGAGCAGCTCGCAGCAGCGCAGCACCGCGTCGATGTCGCCCTCCAGCTTGAGCTGCCCGCCGACCATCGCCATCAGCGGCGTGACCCGCCCGGCGCCGATGCGCACGAACGTGGCCGCGTCGGTGGTCGCCACCATCGCCGGGTCGTCGGACGGCCCCTTCGCCACGCGCGGCACCCCGCCGGCGACGTCGATGCGGAAGACCTCGTCGTCGACCTGGAACTGGTAGCTCTCGTCGATCGGGGAGATCTTGTCCCACTGGAACATCGCCTCCACGGCGAGGAAGCCCCAGTGCGGGCGGACCGTGTCCTCGGCGTTCAGGTCACCGACGAACTCCAGGCCCCAGTGCGCGAGCCCGAGCACCATCGGCCGCAGCGCCTGCCCGGTCGGGGTCAGCTCGTAGGAGAGCCGGCCGCCGGTGCCGTGCACGTCGACCTGCCGCAGCACGCCCGAGTCGACGAGGAACTTGAGCCGGTCGGCGAGCAGGTTCGTGCCGATGCCGGGCAGGTCCGCGAGCAGTTCGCTGTAGCGCCGGGGACCCATCAGCAGCTCCCTGATGATCAGCAGCGTCCAGCGTTCGCCCAGCACGTCGAGCGCGGACGCGAGCCCGCAGTACTGGTGGTAGGAGCGCTTGCCGGCGAGGCCAGTCTGTGCCATTCCGCTATCGTATATTTTAGTCGGCTGTTTGCGCAGGTGGGGCCGCGCTGTCGAAGCGACCGGCCAGGCCCGGCGGACCGTTCGGCCAGCGGTCAGGCGGCGGCCCGGCGGCCGAAGAGCCCGCGCATCAGCACCGGCTTGGCCAGCTCCTGGAAGTCGAGGTCGGGGTCGAGCTCGCGTACCGTCCCCTCGATCACCAGCAGCGACAGCAGCGGGAAGATGAGTTCCGGCGCGGCGTGCACGCCGTAGCGGCGTTGCAGGTCGAACATCTCCGCGGCGAACGCGATCAGGCTGAACTCCCGGGCCGGCAGCCCGTGGCTGCGCTCCACCAGGTCGGCCATCCGGACCAGGAACGTCTCCACGTCGGCGTCCGGCCGCAGGCCGGTGCCGCTGCGCACCACGATCTCGGCGCAGTACCGGCCGCGCCCGATCGACATGTTCATGAAGAACTCCGCGAACAACCGGCGCAGCTCCTCGGTGAGCTGCACGCTGAACCCGGCGTCGAGCACCACCACCTGGGCGCCCCGGGTGAAGTAGAGGTTGCCCGGGTGCATGTCGCAGTGGACGAATCCGTCCACGAAGAGCATGTGGTAGATCGCTGTCATCGCGGAGGCGGCGAACCGCTTTCGCACGGCCGCCGACATCGACCGCGCCACGTCCACGTCGAGGTCCGGCATGAACTCCATGACCAGGCAGCGCGGCCGGCAGGCGTCGTCGCGTACGCCGGGCACCCGGACCCGGGGCACCACGGCGAGGTTCTCCTTGAGCCGGCGCAGGTTCTCCGCCTCCCGGGCGAAGTCGAGCTGGCCGAACACCGCTCCGCACATGTTCTCGACCACCTCCCGCACCGGGACGCCGCGCAGCATCGGCAGCCGGGCCATCACCCGGGCGCCGTGCCGCATCAGCGCGAGGTCGAGGGCCATCGTCGACTCGATGCCGGGACGGCGCAGCTTGAGCGCCACCTCGGCGCCGTCGGGCATCCGGCCGCGGTAGACGCAGGCCACGCTGCCGCTGGCCACCGGCGTCGGGTCGATCTCCGCGAACTCCGCGGGCGTCTCGCTGCCGTACGCCTCGGCCAGCGCCCGGCTGGTCTGCTCGGGGGTCATCGGGTCGACCCGGTCCTGGAGCACCGACAGCTCGTCGCAGAGCGCGGCCGGCAGCACGTCGCGCCGGGTGCCGAGCACCTGCCCGGCCTTGACGAACGTCGGGCCGAGCCGCATCAGCAACGTGGTGAGACGGCGGTACAGCAGCCGGCGGGCCGCCGCCCGGTCACCTCGGACCGCCTTGACCAGCGCCGCCGGCAGCACCGGCAGCAGGTGGGCGGCGCCGACCGCGCCGATCCGGGTCGAGCGGGCCAGCAGAGCGCGCGTGGTCGCCATGGACGTCAACCCTTCGTGATGCCCGGCACCTCGATCGCCCGGAGCTGCAGGGTGGTGAAGTCGCAGTACCAGATGCGGCGGCCGTCCCAGGTGATGCCGGTCGGGTTGCCCGCGACCGAGTAGGCGGCCACCTCCCGGCGGGCCGCCACGTCGTACAGGTTGATGGTGGCCGCGTCGCGGTCGGAGTAGACGAGGTAGCTGTCCGAGACGGTCAGGCCGGCGATCGGCTGCCGGACCGGGAACGTGTCGATCAGCCCGAAACCGTCCGGGTCGCGCAGGTCGACCTGGCGCAGGTCCTCGTAGCCCAGCCAGAGCCCGTGCCGGGTCGCCTCCAGCCCGCACAGCACGTTGCCGGGACGCGGGTTGCCGAACTCGCCGAGCAGCTCGCCGTCCTCGGGATCGACCAGCCGCAGCACGCGGTCGTCGCCCGCCACCTGCAGCAGCCGCCCGCCGATCGTGGTCAGGTCGGTGCGCACGCCGGGGCAGTCGAGCCGGCGGACCACCTTGCCGCTGATCGGGTCCAGGGAGGCGATCTGGCTGGAGACCGCCTCGGAGAACCAGAGGCACTCCGCGGACCAGGTCAGGCCGCAGAGCTTGAGAGCGCCACGGACGGGAATGTCGCGGACGGTACCCACCGCGAAGGGCATCAGGACCTCCTCTGCCGGGACAGGCCGCACTCCAGCCGCCAGCCGGTCACGGCGCGGACGTCGCGCCGGGCCGGCCGGCGCAGGGCGACGGACAGCTCGTCGCCCTCGGCCACGTCGGTGTGCCGCAGCGGCCACACCCAGACCGCCCAGTTGCATCCGGGGTACGACGGGAAGTTCGACAGCGTCACGTCGTCGGTGAAGTCGGCGGTGAAGAAGCCGAGCACGGCGTGCAGCCTCCCCGGCGCGATGACCGGCAGCCGCTGCCGCAGCGTCTGCCGGGACGGCGACCGGCCGTCGAGCGCCTGGTCGAGCACCACTGTGGGCTCGGTCAGCAGCTTCGGCGGACGCTGGAAGAAGTGCAGCTGGGCCGCCGGGGCCACGAGCTCCTGCACCGGGTCGAGCCGGTAGCCGTAGAAGTCGCCGCCCCACAGCCCCCAGCCCTCGTCGGCGAACTCGGCCGCGGCCAGCCAGGTCCGCAGCCGCCGGGGCACCACCCGGCCGCCGGGGCGCAGGTGGCGGCGGGCGATCACGTGCAGCACCTCGGCCATCTCCTCCTCCGGGCCGAGGTTTCCCATCATCTCGGAGACCAGCACGTCCGCCTTGCGGGGCAGCCGGACCGTACGGGCGTCGCCGGTGACCAGGGTGAGCCGTCCCTTGAGGTCGTTGGCCTCGATGATGCGGGCCGCCGCCGCGGCGGTGGCCGGGTCGGCCTCGACCGCGTACACGTGCTCGGCGCCGTGCCGCAGCGCCAGCAGGGAGAGCGCGAGCAGCCCCGCGCCCACGTCGACCACCACGTCGCCGGGGGTGACGGCCTCCTCCAGCGCCCTGTCGTACGCCCGCAGCCGGGGCGCGTCGCCGAGCATCATCTGGTGCATGAGCAGCAGCCGCTGATCCACGCGGTACCCCCTGAGCGCGCGTCCCTCCCGACCGCCGTAGCAGCCGGGAGGGACATCGTGACGGTACGTTGCTATTGGTTTTACTAGTAGAACCTCTGGCCGGCAGGCCCGTCAAGCGGACCCGTCGGTCAGGCGTTCACCGCGGCGTGCTCGCCGACCAGCGCGTCCCGCATCACCAGGTTGACGCCGGTGAGGCGAGCCTTCGGCTGCTCGTCCACGGTGACCAGGGCGGTGTCCGAGCCGTCCAGCTTGAGCTCGGTGCCGGTGGCCTCCATGCCGCGCATCTTGCCGTTGACGTGCACGGAGTTGGCGGCGTAGAGCGTCTCGTGCGGCGTGACCAGCTCGAACTCGGCGTCGATGTGCAGGTCGCCGGGGAACTTGAGCCGGCTGAGGCTGTCCTCGTTGCCCTCGCCCAGCGTGCCGCCGGAGACCCGCGGCCAGCTCGCCCGCAGCATGACCCGGCCACCCAGCTCCGGGCTGTGTCCGACGACCGCGACGCGGGCCAGCTGGGCGAGCACGCCCGGGCCCTCGTCGTGCTTGTCCGGGCCGAAGAGCAGCACCTCGGCACCGGCCGCCTTGCGGTAGTCCCCGGCCAGGTCGACCCGCACCGTCTTGCCGTTGACCTCGACCTCGATCTGCCCCTCCAGCGAGGTCTGCATGATCATGGACGGGTCGACCAGCATGGACATGCACGGGCCGGCGCTGGGCGCGAAGAACAGGTTCGGCGTGATCCCGACCGGCTGGTTCTCGTCGTTGGCCGGGTACCACGCCTCCGGCAGCGTGGTGCCCTTGACGACGTTCGGCGCGGCCATCACGTCGAAGGGACCGTCACCGCGCGGCTTGCCCAGGTAGGGCCCGGTCAGCGGCTTCTTGAACGGCGGGACGCTGTCGACCACGCCGTAGATGTCGATGACGTTGCGGTGGGCGAGCCGCAGCGTGCTCGACTCCAGGATGCCGAAGCGGCGGATGTAGAACTCGGCCGGGAAGTTCTTGCCCGGCACGATCTGCCGCACGTGCCCGCTGTTGGGCAGGAACGGGTTGGACAGGACCTGGATGCGGTCGTCCAACTCGTAGCTGAACCCCTTGATGCCCACCTCGGGCGCGCTGATCAGCTCGGTGGCGAACTGCGCGTAGCCGTTCTCGTCGACCTTGTGCTCGAAGCCCGGCATGGGCCACTTGTTGAGCTGCACGAAGCCGGACAGGTTGATCGTCTCGCGGCGGCCCGAGTAGTAGTCCTCGCCGAAGACCACGGTTGCCGCGGCGAGGATGTGCGGGCGGATCGGCTTGGGTTCGAGGTTCAGGGACTCGTAGGTCTCTCTGGTGCTCAAGCCAGACACCTCCAATGTCTGTCGGCAGGGGTCAGCGGCGGTCTGAGGGCCGCTGGTGGACCGGACCCGACCGGTCCCGCCGAACTTCAAGCTATGTGTTTTTAAAGCGTGCTGTCAATGCCTGAGGCATCGTCAGGTGTCATCGGCCTCCAGAACACGACGGCCCGCTCCCCCGGCGGGGAGCGGGCCGTCGTGGCGGCCGCCGGTCAGTCCGGCACGGCCGCCGCGCCGGCCGGCAGCAACGGCCGGGACAGCGGCAGGGGCAGTTCGGCGGCGGGACTCGTCACGGCCCCCGGGGTGCCCGTCTCCAGCGCCAGCCGGCGCAGCAGGCCGAGCATCCGGTACCGGCCGCCGGTCGTCCCGACCGGCATCACCAGGGACTTGTCCACCAGGGCGGCGAGCACCACCCGCACGTCGGTGGGCCCGGACGGATGGGGCCGCCAGAACCGCTGGGCGGCCGCCAGGTCGAACACCCCCGGCAGCAACGCGACGCGCTGGAACAGACAACGCTCGGCCACGTCGAGGCGCTGGACGCTACGGTCGAGCATCGCCTGCAGCGACGTGTGGCGTGACTCCGGTCCGGCGGCGGGCGGGCGCAGTCCGTCCAGCGGTCCCTCCAGCTTGCGCAGCACCCCGTCCAGACTCTCGGTGGCCAGGCACGCCGCCGCCATCTCCAGGGCCAGCGGCAGGCCGTCGAGCCGGCGGCAGATCTCCACCGCGACCTCCGCGTCCCGCCGGTCGAGGCGGAACCCGGGGCGGGCCTGGGCCGCCCGTTCGGCGAGCAGCGCGACCGCCGGATTGGACAGGACCGACGGCCATCCGCCCGGCTGCGGCACCGGGAGCGGATGCAGGCGCTGGACCCGCTCGTACGGCAGCCCGAGCGGCTGACGCGAGCCGGTCAGCACCGCCACGTCCGGGCACGCCAGCAACAGCCGGTCGGCGACCACCGCACACGCGTCGACCAGGTGCTCGGCGTTGTCCAGCACCACGAGTGTCGGCTGGTCGCGCAGCAGTTCGACCGGATCCTCGGCGCCGTTGCCCCCGAGCATCCGGGCCAGCCGGCGTTCCAGCTGCCGCCGGTCACTGAGATCGAGCGTGTCCACCGTCAGGACCCCGCCGGTGAAGACGCGGGCGGCCTGGTGGGCGGCGCGCAGGGTCACCGCCGACTTGCCACAGCCGGGCGCGCCGGTGACGGTCACCGCGCGGTACTTCGCCAGCAGGGCCGCCAGGTCGGCGATGTCCCCGGCCCGCCAGTGCAGCGGCCCGGAGATCGGCCCGCAGCCGGGCCTGCGCCTTGCGGCCGGCACCGCCGGCGCCGGCCGGGGCACCGGTGGACGGCCGGCCGGGCGCACCAGCGCCCGGTGCACCGCCCGCAGTTCCTCCCCCGGGTCGACGCCCAGTTCGGTACGGAGCCGCTCGGTGATGTCGGCGTACCGGTGCAGGGCCACGGTCCGGTGCCCGCTGCTGCCGAGCACGGCCAGATAGTCGGCCTGGATCGCCTCGTGCAGGGGTTCCAGCCGGGCCAGCCGGGTGGCGGTGTCGAGCACCGCCGCGGCGCGTCCCAGCCGCAGCCCCAGACCGACGTAGCTGTGCGAGGTCGCCACCCAGGCCGCACCCAGGGCCTCCACCTCGATGTTGTCGTGCAGCAGCGAGCGCAGCTCACCGAGGGTCGGGCTGCGCCACAGGTCCAGCGCCTGCCCGAGCAGGTGGAACGCCTCCTCACGGCAGCCCTCGCCGATCCGCTTCTCGGCCTCGGCGACACAGCGGCGGAACCGCGCGACGTCCGTCTCGACGGTCTCGGCGCGCAGCGAGTACCCGGTGACGGTCGAGGCGATGACCCGTACCCGGCGCCGCGGCGGATGCTCCGGTTCGAGGACCTGGCGCAGCCGGGCCACGTACGTGTGCACGAGCGACCGGGCGCTCGGCGGGACTACGCCGCCCCAGACCGCCTCCTCCACCTCGCTCACCGGGACGCTGTCGCCCAGGCGTAACGCCAGAAGCGAGAGCACCGCCCGCTGCTTGGCCGGTCCGGGCTCCACCGGATGCCCCTTCCGCCGCACGCGCAGCGGACCCAACAGGTCGACCCGGTAACAGGCGCGACTCTCCATCATCTATCCCCCCAGGCTCAGCGTGAGCCCGAGACTGGCACATCCGGTTACCACGTCGCCACACTCAGCTATTGCTCAGGAAACTCGGCAGGCCAGGCCGCCAACCCGCCCGAGCAGCGTGATCACCGCCCGGGACGTGCGTAAAGGCCGCCGGGCGGAACGACGACGGCGGGGAGTTCTTTTTCATATGGCGAAGCTATTGATAGAAGTTGCGGGCCGTGCCGGGTTGCGTGACCCGGTTCCGACGAAGGCCCACCCTGAAAGGGATGCCGCCCACCTGGAGGCCCGTGTCGAGCATCCAGGATAGACAGAATGCTATATGAAATCTTAGTATTCTGATGGCCGGATGACTCAGGTGAGGAGCACGAGGGCATGTTCGAGCGGTTCACCGACCGAGCGCGACGGGTTGTCGTCCTGGCCCAGGAAGAGGCCCGGATGCTCAACCACAACTACATCGGTACGGAGCACATCCTGTTGGGCCTGATCCACGAGGGTGAGGGTGTCGCGGCGAAGGCTCTGGAGAGTCTGGGTATTTCGCTGGAGGGTGTGCGTCAGCAGGTCGAGGAGATCATCGGCCAGGGTCAGCAGGCGCCGAGCGGGCACATCCCGTTCACGCCGCGGGCGAAGAAGGTGCTGGAGCTGTCGCTGCGCGAGGCGTTGCAGCTGGGCCACAACTACATCGGCACCGAGCACATCCTGCTCGGCCTGATCCGCGAGGGCGAGGGCGTCGCCGCGCAGGTCCTGGTGAAGCTGGGCGCGGACCTGAACCGGGTCCGTCAGCAGGTCATCCAGCTGCTCTCCGGCTACCAGGGTAAGGAGCCGGCCGCCGCCGGTGCCGCGCCGGGTGAGGCCGCGCCGTCGACCAGCCTGGTGCTGGATCAGTTCGGCCGCAACCTGACCCAGGCCGCCCGGGAGGGCAAGCTCGACCCGGTCATCGGGCGGGAGAAGGAGATCGAGCGGGTCATGCAGGTGCTGTCCCGCCGCACCAAGAACAACCCGGTGCTGATCGGCGAGCCCGGCGTCGGTAAGACCGCCGTGGTGGAGGGCCTGTCCCAGAAGATCATCAAGGGTGAGGTGCCCGAGACGCTGAAGGACAAGCAGCTCTACACGCTCGACCTCGGTGCGCTGGTCGCCGGTTCCCGGTATCGGGGTGATTTCGAGGAGCGTCTGAAGAAGGTGCTCAAGGAGATCCGCACCCGCGGTGACATCATCCTGTTCATCGACGAGATCCACACGCTCGTCGGTGCGGGCGCGGCGGAGGGCGCGATCGACGCCGCCAGCATCCTCAAGCCGATGCTGGCCCGTGGTGAGCTGCAGACCATCGGCGCCACCACGCTGGATGAGTACCGCAAGCATTTGGAGAAGGACGCCGCTCTGGAGCGTCGTTTCCAGCCGATCCAGGTGGGTGAGCCGTCGCTGGCGCACACCATCGAGATTTTGAAGGGTCTGCGGGACCGGTACGAGGCGCACCACCGGGTGTCCATCACCGACGCCGCGCTGGTCGCCGCGGCGACGCTGGCCGACCGGTACATCTCGGATCGGTTCCTGCCGGACAAGGCGATCGACCTGATCGACGAGGCGGGGGCGCGGATGCGGATCCGCCGGATGACCGCGCCGCCGGACCTGCGGGACTTCGACGAGCGGATCGCGCAGGTGCGTCGGGACAAGGAGTCCGCGATCGACGCGCAGGACTTCGAGCGGGCCGCGCAGCTGCGGGACACCGAGAAGCAGCTGCTCGGGCAGAAGGCGCAGCGGGAGAAGGAGTGGAAGGCCGGTGACCTGGACGTCGTCAGTGAGGTCGACGACGAGCAGATCGCCGAGGTCCTCGGCAACTGGACCGGTATCCCGGTCTACAAGCTGACCGAGGAGGAGACCTCTCGGCTGCTGCGCATGGAAGACGAGCTGCACAAGCGCGTCATCGGCCAGGAAGACGCGGTCAAGGCGGTCTCGAAGGCGATCCGCCGTACCCGGGCCGGGTTGAAGGACCCGAAGCGCCCGTCCGGGTCGTTCATCTTCGCCGGCCCGTCCGGCGTCGGTAAGACCGAGCTGTCCAAGGCCCTGGCGGAGTTCCTGTTCGGGTCCGAGGACGCCCTGATCCAGCTGGACATGTCGGAGTTCCACGACCGGTACACCGTGTCCCGGCTCGTCGGTGCCCCGCCCGGCTACGTCGGCTACGACGAGGGCGGGCAGCTGACCGAGAAGGTACGTCGCCGGCCGTTCTCCGTGGTCCTCTTCGACGAGATCGAGAAGGCCCACCCGGACGTGTTCAACACGCTCCTGCAGATCCTGGAGGACGGGCGCCTCACCGACGGTCAGGGCCGGATCGTGGACTTCAAGAACACGGTCATCATCCTGACCACCAACCTCGGCACCCGCGACGTCGCCAAGGCGGTGTCGCTGGGCTTCCAGGCGTCGGAGGACTCCGAGTCGAACTACGACCGGATGAAGCAGAAGGTCAACGACGAACTCAAGCAGCACTTCCGGCCCGAGTTCCTCAACCGCATCGACGACACCATCGTCTTCCACCAGCTGCGCGAGACCGAGATCCTCTCCATCGTCGACATCATGATCCAGCGCATCGAAACCCAGCTGCGGAACAAGGACATGGGTCTGGAGCTGACCGACAACGCGAAGAAGTACCTCGCGAAGAAGGGCTTCGACCCCGTCCTCGGCGCACGGCCACTACGCCGCACGATCCAGCGCGACATCGAAGACAACCTGTCCGAACGGATCCTGTTCAACGAGCTGACCCCGGGTCAGATCGTCGTCGTGGACTGCGAAGGCGACCCCGACGACACCGACACGTCCACACTCGTCTTCCGGGCCGGCAAGCCGGTGCCGACGGGTCAGCCGTAGGCCCGCCGGCCCACCGCCATCAGATGATCACGCGTCGCGTCGTCGCAGAGCGCCCCGGCCACCCCGGCGGCGTACGCCCGCTCGGGCCCGAGCCCGAGACGCGCCGCCAACTCGTGCTCACGGCCCAGATCGGTACCGAACATCGCCGGGTCGTCGGTCCCGACCGAGCAGCGCAGACCGGCGGCGACGAGGCGGGGCAACGGATGCGCGGCCTCGGACTCCACCACCCGGGTCCGCAGGTTCGACGTGGGGCACACGTCCAGCACCACACCCCGGTCCCGCAGCTCGGCGAGCAGGTCGTCGTCCTCGGCGGCCCGGATGCCGTGACGGATCCGGGCCGGAGCCAGCTCCAGCAGGTCGCGTACCGAATCCGGCCCGCCCGCCTCGCCGCCGTGCGGGACGAACGCCAGACCGCCGTCGCGGGCGATCGCCACCGCCCGGGCGAACGCCTTCGCCGGCGCGGCCAGCTCCGGCCCGCCCAGACCGAACCCGACCACGCCCCGGTCCCGGTACCGCACGGCCTGGCGGGCGCACTCCTCCGCGTCCGCCGGCGGCAACTCGCGGTCCACGTCGGGCGTCAGCAACACCCGTACGCCGTGCCGCTCGTACGCCTCGGCCGCGCCGTCGGCGTACCCCTCGAAGATGTCCGCCCAGCCGACGCCCCGGCGCACCCGCTCGGCCGGCGAGAAGATGCCCTCCAGGTAGACAGCGCCGTGCGTGGCCGCCTCGGCGGCGTACGCCACCACGATGCGCCGGAAGTCGTCGGCCGTACGCAGGCAGTTGGTGGTCAACACCCAGGTGCGGACGAAGTGGTCGAAGTCGGTGAACTCGTAGAGCTGACGCAGACCCTCGACCGTCTCCGCGGGCAGCCGCTGACCGTTGCGGCGGGCGATGACCAGGAGCGTCTCCGGCCGTACCGTCCCTTCGAAGTGGACGTGCAGCTCGATCTTCGGGGCCGGCACGGCCATCAGGCGGTTCGGAGCGCGCGCCGCTCGGCCATCACCGGCGTCCGCCCCCGCCAGCCGGCCTGCGACACGCCCAGCAGCCAGCGCAGCGGCGTGGCCGAGAGCAACGGCGGATCGGTGACCCGCACCTGCCGCACCGGCACCGTGAGCGTGGCCCGCGCGACGGCGATGCGCTGGGTGCTGCCCGTCTCGGCCGGTATCCGCAGGTCCGCGTCGCCGATCAGGAAGCTGTCCGGCGCGCCGTCGACGAGCGCCGAGGTGGCGTCCCGGTCCGGGCGCAGCAGCAGGACCCGGGCGCGGTGCTCGCCCGGCGGCACGGTGGCGGGCAGCGCGGCCGGCAGTGGACGCGGCGCGGCCGTCCACCATTCGTTGCGCCCCCCGTCGTGGGGTGCCACCGCGGCGAGCAGCAGCCCCGGCAGGTCCACGGTGTCGAGGTGCATCAGCGCCCGGGGGCCCTGGCCGGCGACTATCGCGCGGCTGCGGATCACCGGCAGCAGCGCCGCCACCGACACGCCCGCCAACTGCCGGGCGAGCTGGCGGAACCGCTCCGGGGGCAGACTCACCCAGCGCCGGAACTGGGTGGTGAACGTGCCGACGCTGGAGTACCCGACCTGGGCGCTGATCGCCGTGACGGTGAGCGAGGAACGCAGCAGCAGCCGTCGCGCCTCGGCCATCCGCAGGGCGGCCAGGAAACGTGCCGGTGTCATCGAGGTGGCCTGCTTGAACACGCGATGGAAATAGAAGGGGCTGAACGGGGCAAGGCGCGCCAGCGTTTCCAGCGGCAACGGCCTGCCGAGCTCTCTTTTCATGTGCTCAATCACCCGGACAATGGCGGCCGACCGGCCGTCATGTTCCTTGCAGTCGGCACCTGAAAACTGCCCCATGGCCCCTCCATCGCTACCCGGAAACCGTGACCAATAGTGCTGTGCGGCTCTTGAACGAGTCTTGATTTGCCGCACGCGGGCCGCTCGGGCGCCCTCGGCGGCGGGCGATACGTGCTGGCCGGAGCCGGTGCGGGACCCACTTCCAGGCTTGCGCGCACCCGGCTTCGCGCGCCCGCCCAAGCGGTGCCGACGGTCACCTGAGGCAACACAGCAACCTGCGAGAAGACAGTCGCCGAGGCGTTCCGCGAGTATTGGCCAGAGCGGGCACGCCAATCGAAGAACTTCTCTGCAGGCGAGCAGGATCCGCACGCGTACACCCACGGCGAATTGGACTTGCCATGGCCCGAATATTGTTGGCACTGCGACAACGAATCCTGACGCCGGATAAGCGCGAGGCGTTGTTTGACAAACGCGGCTTCCATGTCAAGAACGACGCCGCGCGGCAGGCCCTGGAAAGCGCCGGGCAGAGTTTCATCGGCGGTTTCGGTGACGCCGCCGGGGCGCCGGAGCCCCGGGCCGCCGAGGAACTGCTGGAAAGCCGGCCGGCGCCGCTGCGCGGCTTCGCCTACGAGGGCGCCGCGATGGCGTACGCCCTGATGGACGGCCTCCGCCCCGGCGGCGGCCGGGGCATGGCGCGGTTCCTGGCCGGGCGCGGCGACGCGCACGTCTACATGGCCCACGTGGGCGCCGGCTGGGCCATGGCCCGGCTGCCCCGCTGGCGCCGGCCGGCCATCCTCCCGCCCGACCCGCTGCTGCGCTGGCTCGCCCTCGACGGCTACGGCTTCCACCAGGCCTACTTCCACACCGGCCGGTACGTCCACGCACGGCACCGCGACCCGGCGCACATCTGGCCGGCGGAGCTGCGGCACTACGCGCCGCACGCGGTGGACCAGGGCATCGGCCGGGCGCTGTGGTTCGTCGCCGGCGCCGACCCGGCCGAACTGGTCCGGCTGCTCCACCGGTTCCCCGCCGACCGGCACTCCGACCTGTGGAGCGGGGTCGGCCTGGCCGCCAGCTACGCCGGTGGCGCCGATCTGACGGAACTGCGAACGCTGCGCGAGGCGGCCGGCGAGCACCGGGCGGCGCTCGGCCAGGGCGCCGCGTTCGCGGCCAAGGCCCGGATGCGGGCCGGACACGTGCCGACGCACACCGCTGTCGCGGTCGGCGCGTTCTGCGTCACCAGCATCGAGCAGGCCGCCGCGATCACCGATGCCGCCCTGACCGATCTGACCGACTCGGCGTCGCTGCCCGCCTTCGCGGTGTGGCGTCAGCGGATCGCCGACCATCTCGTACTGCTGGGGAGGTGCTGACCGGGTGTCCATGATCCTGGGTTGGGGCCGACGTCATCTCGCCGGGCTGACCGCCCTGCTGCTGATCGTCGGCCTGTTCCTGATCGCCGAGCCGGCCACTGCTACCGACGAGGAACGGCGACGGGTGGCCGCGGGCTACCGGTTCACGCCGCTGTCCATCGCGATCCCGGGTGGTCTGCCGCAACAGAGCATCCGCCGGGTCAACAAGGAGTACACGCACATCGACGCGTGGATCTCGTCGGTGGGCGCCGGGGTCGCCATGAACGACATCGACGGCGACGGCCTGGCCAACGACCTCTGCGTCACCGACCCGCGGATCGACCGGGTGGTGGTCACGCCGACGCCCGGGGCGCGCCAGGAGCGGTACCAGCCGTTCGTGCTCGACCCGGCGCCGCTGCCGATGGGGCCGCACATGGCGCCGATGGGCTGCGCGCCCGGCGACTTCAACGAGGACGGCCGCACCGACCTGCTGGTCTACTGGTGGGGCCGGACACCGGTGATCTTCCTGGCCCGCCCGGACGCCACCGGTCTGTCCGCGGCGGCGTTCCAGCCGGTCGAGCTGGTCCCCCGGCCCGCCGCCGCCGACGGCGGCTACACCGGGCCGCGGTGGAACACAAACACGGTGAGCGTGGCGGACTTCGACGGCGACGGTCACGAGGACGTGTTCGTCGGCAACTACTTCCCCGACGGCCCGGTGCTCGACCACACGGTCAGCGGCGGCGTGGCGATGAACAGGTCCATGTCGGCCGCGTACAACGGCGGACGCGACCATGTCCTGCGCTGGACCGGCGCGACCGCCGACAGCGTCACCTTCGCCGACGTGCCGGACCTCTTCGACGACGACGTCTCCCGCGGCTGGGCACTCGCGTCGACCGCCACCGACCTCGACGGCGACCTGCTGCCCGAGCTGTACGTGGCGAACGACTTCGGCCCCGACCGGCTGCTGCACAACCGCTCCACGCCGGGCCGGGTGCGGCTGGCCCTGGTCGAGGGCGAGGGCAGCCGGCTCACCGTGCCCAAGTCGAAGATCCTCGGGCACGACTCCTTCAAGGGCATGGGCGTGGACGTCGGCGACCTGGACGGCGACGGCCTCTACGACATGTACGTCGGCAACATCACCACCTCGTTCGGCATCCAGGAGAGCAACTTCGCCTTCGTCAACCAGGCCCGGGACACCGACGACCTGCGGCAGCGGCTCGCCGACGGGCGGGCGCCGTTCGTCGACCGCAGCGCCCCGCTCAACCTCGCCTGGAGCGGCTGGAGCTGGGACGTCAAGATCGCCGACCTGACCAACAGCGGCCGGCCCGACATCGTGCAGACCAGCGGCTTCGTCAAGGGCGAGGTGAACCGGTGGGCGCAGCTGCAGGAGCTGGCCACCGCCAACGACACGCTGCTGGAGCACACCTCGGCGTGGCCACGGGTCCGGCAGGGCGACGACATCGCCGGCGGGCAGCCGCTGCGCCTGCACGCCCGGATGCCCGGCGGCGCCTACGCCGACATCGCCGGCCAGCTCGGCCTGGCGGTGCCCATCCCGACCCGGGGCATCGCGCTCGGCGACGCCGACGGCGACGGCCGGCTGGACATGGCGGTGGCCCGGCAGTGGGACGCGCCGGTGTTCTACCGCAACGACAGCCCCGGCACCGGATCGCAGCTGTCCCTGAAGCTGAACCGGCCGCCGGCCGGCGACGCCGCCACCGGCTCCCCGGTGATCGGCGCGGACGTCACCGTCCGCACCCCGGACGGCCGTGTGCTGCGCGGCCGGGTCGACGGCGGCAGCGGCCACTCCGGCCGGCGCAGCTTCGAGGTGCACATCGGCCTCGGCGACGTCACCGGGCCGGTCCAGGTCGACCTGGCCTGGCGGGACCGCACCGGCGCGCCACGCGCGCAGACGGTGACGCTCGCCCCCGGCCGGCACGCGCTCACCCTCGGCACCCAGGCACAGGAGGCGAGTTCATGACGAAGCCACGCGACCCGCGAGTGACAGCGCTGCGCCGCTTCGCGATCTCGATCACCGTCCTCAACATCCTCGGCTACACGGTCCTCGGCTTCGAGCAGCCCGCGCTCTGGCCGGTGTACGCCGTGCTCACCGCGTACGCCGCCGAGCTGCTGCTGGAGGCGGTGGGCGCCCGGGGTGAGGGCCGCGCCCCCCGGTACGCCGGCGGCGTGCGCAACCTGGTCGAGTTCCTCTTCCCCGCGCACATCACCGCGCTGGCGGTGAACATGCTGCTCTACACCAACGACCGGGTGCTGGTGATGCTCTTCGGCGTGCTGGTGGCGATCAGCGGCAAGTGGCTGCTGCGGGCGCCGGTCAACGGGCGGCTGCGGCACTTCATGAACCCGTCGAACTTCGGCATCGCGATCGTGCTGCTGCTGTTCCCGTGGGTCTCCATCGCGCCGCCGTACCACTTCACCGAGAACCTCTCCGGCCCCGCCGACTGGGCGATCGTGGCCGTGATCCTCGTCCTGGGCACGATGCTCAACGCGAAGCTCACCCGCCGGATGTGGCTGATCGCCGGCTGGCTGTCGATCTTCGTGGTGCAGTCGGTGGTCCGGGGCCTGGTGCTGGACACGTCGATCGTGGCCGCGCTGGCCACCATGACCGGTACCGCGTTCGTCCTGTTCACCAACTACATGATCACCGATCCGGGCACCACGCCGAGCCGGCCCGCCGCCCAGTTCGCGTTCGGTGGCGGCGTGGCGCTGGTGTACGGCGTGCTGACCGGCGCCTCGGTGACGTACGGGCTCTTCTTCGCCACCGCGATCGTCTGCCTGGTCCGCGGCACCTTCCTCTGGTCGCTGCACGCCTCGCGCCGCGAGCAGCGGCGCCGCGAGCAGGACCAACCCGTCTCGCCCGCAACGCCCGGGACACCGGCCACCGCCGGTCCCGTCTCCGCGGACAACGGCAAGCGGCCCGTGCCCGCCTGATCCGCGAATCGCACAACCCCAGGAGTGACGACATGAGCAGAATCGCGGTCGTCGGCATGAGCTGCCGCTACCCGGAAGCCGATTCGGTGGCCGACCTGTGGCGCAACGCCCTCAGCGGACGCCGCGCGTTCCGCCGGCTGCCGCCGGAGCGGATGAGCCTGGAGGACTACTGGGACGCCGACCCGGCCACCCCGGACCGTTTCTACAACCGGCACGCCGCCGTCATCGAGGGGTACACGTTCGACCGGATCCGGCACCGGATCGCCGGCAGCACCTACCGCTCCACCGACCTCACCCACTGGCTGGCGCTGGACGTGGCCGGCGAGGCGCTCGCCGACGCCGGCTGGCCGGACGGCGCCGGGCTGCCCCGGGACCGTACCGCCGTGGTGGTCGGCAACACCCTCACCGGCGAGTTCTCCCGCGCCAACGTGCTGCGGCTGCGCTGGCCGTACGTGCGCCGGGTGCTGGCCGCCGGGCTGCAGGAGCAGGGGTGGCCCGACCGGCGGATCGCGGAGTTCCTGGCGCTGACCGAGGAGCGGTACAAGAGCCCGTTCCCGCCGATCGACGAGGACACGCTCGCCGGTGGTCTCTCCAACACCATCGCCGGGCGGATCTGCAACCACTTCGACCTCGGTGGCGGCGGCTGGACGGTGGACGCCGCCTGCGCCTCCAGCCTGCTGTCCGTGGTCACCGCCGCGCGCGCCCTGGCCGACGGCGAGGTCGACGTGGCGGTGGCGGGCGGGGTGGACCTGTCCATCGACCCGTTCGAGATGGTCGGCTTCGCCAAGGCCGGCGCGCTGGCCCGCGACGAGATGCGGGTGTACGACGAGCGGTCGCAGGGCTTCTGGCCGGGCGAGGGCTGCGGCATGGTCGTGCTGATGCGTCACGACGACGCGGTGGCGCAGGGGCGCGTCGTGCACGCGACGATCGCCGGCTGGGGCGTCTCCTCCGACGGGCGCGGCGGGATGACCCGGCCCGAGGCACAGGGCTACCGGCTGGCGCTGGACCGGGCGTACCAGCGGGCCGGCTTCGGCATCGGCACGGTCCCGCTCTTCGAGGGGCACGGCACCGGCACCGCCGTCGGCGACGCCACCGAGCTGCGTGCCCTCTCCGCCGCCCGGCGCGACGCCGGGGCCACCGATCCGGCCGCCATCGGCTCCATCAAGGCGCTCATCGGGCACACCAAGGCCGCCGCCGGGGTGGCCGGGCTGATCAAGGCGACCATGGCGTTGCGGCACGCCATCGTCCCGCCCACCGCCGGGTGCGCCCGTCCCCGCGCGGAGCTGACCGCCGCGGACCGTACGCTGCGCGCCGCGCCGGTGGCCGAGCCGTGGCCGGACGGGGCGCCGCTGCGCGCCGGGGTCACCGCGATGGGCTTCGGCGGGATCAACACCCACCTGGTGCTGGAGGCCGGCCCGTCCGCCGTGCCGGAGCGTGTCCGGCGGCAGCAGCTGCGGCTGGCCCGGCACACCCAGGACGCCGAGCTGCTGCTGCTCGACGCGGCCGACCCGGTGGCGCTGCGGGAACGGGTGGCCGCGCTGCTCGATCCGCTGGCCCGGCTGTCGTATGGCGAGCTGACCGACCTGGCCGGCGCCCTGGCCGGTGAGGTACGCGACCGGGCGATGCGGCTGGCGGTGGTCGCCGCCTCCCCCGCCGAGGCGGTGGACCGGTTCGAGCGTGCCCTGGCGGCGCTCGACCGGGGCGAGGAGGAGTTGTTCGCCGACGGGCTGGCGTTGCGGCGCACGCTGCGGCCGGCCCGGCTCGGGTTCCTCTTCCCCGGTCAGGGCTCCGGCCGCGGCGTCGACGGCGGCGCGCTGGCCCGGCGCTTCCCGGCCGCCGCCGAGGTGCACCGCCTGGCGGCGCTGCCCGCCGACGCGGACCCGGTGGCCACGGAGGTGGCCCAGCCGCGCATCGCCGCGGGTTCCCTGGCCGGTCTGCGGGTGCTCACCGAACTGGGCGTCGAGGCGCGGGTGGCGGTCGGGCACAGCCTCGGCGAGATCACCGCGCTGCACTGGGCCGGCACCGTCGACGCGGAGGCGCTGCTGCGGATCGCCGCGGCGCGCGGCGCGGTCATGGCCGGCTGCCGGGAACCGGGGACCATGGCCGGCATCGCCGCCGACGACACCGTCACCGCCCGGCTGATCGGCGCCGAACCGGTGGTGGTGGCCGGCTACAACGGGCCCCGGCAAACCGTGGTCGCCGGTCCGTCCGACGCGGTCCGGCGGGTGTGCGAGCGGGCCACGGAGGCCGGTGTGCACTGGGCGGACCTAGCCGTCTCGCACGCGTTCCACTCCCCGCTGATGGCGTCGGCCGCCCGCGAGTTCGGCGACTGGCTGGAAGGGGTCCGCCTGGCCCCGCCGCGCCGGCCGGTGGTCTCCACAGTCACCGGCGCGGAGCTGACCTCCGGCACCGACCTGGCGGCGCTGCTGCGCCGGCAGATCACCGAACCGGTGCGCTTCGCCGCGGCGGTCACCGAGGCCGGCCGGCGGGTGGACGCGCTGGTCGAGGTCGGTCCCGGCCAGGTGCTCGCCCGGATGGCCCGGGAACTGGTCGACGTGCCGGTGTTCGCCACCGGCACGGACGCGCCGACGCTCGCCGGGTTCCTCGGCACTGTCGGCGCGCTCTGGGCGCTGGGCGCGCCCGTCGACCACGCCGCGCTGGTCAGTGACCGTCCGATCCGTCCACTCGACCTGGCCGTGCGGCGGCGCTTCTTCGCCAACCCGTGCGAGGCCGCGCCCGCTGTGGTCGTGGCGGCCCCGGCCGGGGCCGCCCCGCAGACCGCGGACGGGCCGGTGACCGGCGACGAGACGGCCCCGGCCGGCGGCGGACCGGCGGCCGATCCGCTGGCCGTGCTGCGCCGGCTGGCCGCGTCCCGCGCGGAGCTGCCGGCCGAGAGCATCGGCGCGGACACCCGGCTGCTCGACGGCCTGCACCTCAGCTCGATCGCGGTGGGACAGCTGGTGAACGAGGCCGCCCGGGAACTCGGCCTGCCGGCGGTGCAGGCGCCGACGAACTTCGCCACCGCCACGCTGCGGGAGATCGCCGACGCGCTGCGGGAGCTGGACCCGGCCGCTCCGCCCGCCGACCGCCGGGTGGACGGCGTCGCCACGTGGGTGCGCGGCTTCACCGTCGAACTGGTCGAGGAGCCGGTGGAGCGGGTCGCCGCCGGCCCGGCCGGGCCGGGTGCCTGGCGGCTGTACGCGCCGGCCCGGCACCCGTACGCGGAGGCGCTGCGCGACGCGCTCGCCGGTGCGGGCGTCGGCGGCGGCGTGCTGCTCTGCCCGGGTGAGGAGGTGGACCTGGACCTCGCGTTGCGCGCCGTCCAGGCGGCGGTGACGCAACCGCCGGGCAGCCGCCTGGTGGTCGTCCAGCACGGCCGGGGCGTCGCCGGGCTGGCCCGTACCGCCCGGCTGGAGGGCTCGGGTCTGCACGTGACGCTGGTCGAGGCGGCCCCGGCCGACGACCTGGTGGACCGGGTGGTGCGCGAGGTGGCGGCCACCGACGGGTACGCCGAGTCGCACCTCGGCCCGGACGGCCGGCGACGGGTCCCGCTGCTGCGGCCGCTGCCGCCGCCCGGCCCGGCACGCCCGGGTCCGGCCGGTCCGCCGCTGCGGCCGGACGACGTCCTGCTGGTGACCGGCGGCGGGAAGGGCATCACCGCCGAGTGCGCGCTCGCCCTGGCCCGGGACACCGGGGCGCGGCTGGCCCTGCTCGGCCGGGCCGACCCGGCCGCGGACCCGGAGCTGGCCGCGAACCTGACCCGGATGCGGGAGGCGGGGGTGCGCCTGCGGTACGTGCGCGCCGACGTCACCGACCCGGAGGCGGTACGCGCCGCGGTGGCGCAGGTACGCGCGCACCTGGGCCCGGTCGCCGGGGTCCTGCACGGCGCCGGGGTCAACCGGCCGGCCGCCCTCGGCGCGCTGGCCCCGGACACCCTGCGCGCCACGCTGGCGCCGAAGGTGGACGGCCTGGCCAACGTCCTCGCCGCGGTCGAGCCGGACAAGCTGCGGCTGCTGGTGACGTTCGGCAGCGTGATCGGGCGCGGCGGCCTGCCCGGGGAGGCGCACTACGCGCTGGCCAACGACTGGCTGGCCCGGCTGACCGCCGAGGCCGGCCGGCGCTTCACCGGATGCCGCGCGGTCTGTCTGGAATGGTCGGTCTGGTCCGGCGTCGGCATGGGTGAACGGCTCTCCGCCGTCGAGTCGCTGCTGCGCGCCGGCATCACCCCCATCCCGCCGGACGAGGGCGTCCGGCTGCTGCGCCAGGTGCTGGCGCTGCCCCGGCTGCCCGCCTCGGTGGTGGTCACCGGCCGCACCGACGGGCTGGACACGCTGCGGCACGAGCGGCGGGAGCTGCCGCTGCTGCGCTTCCTGGAACGTCCGCTGGTGCAGTACGACGGCGTGGAGCTGGTGGTCGAGGCGGACCTGTCGGCCGAGAGCGACCCGTACCTCGCCGAGCACGACCTGGACGGCAACCTCCTGCTGCCCGCGGTGCTCGGCATGGAGGCGATGGCGCAGGTGGCCACCGCGCTCGCCGGCGCCACCGGCGTGCCCGTGCTGACCGGCGTCAGCTTCCCCCGGCCCGTGGTGGTGGCCCGCGGCGGGCGCGTCACCGTCCGGATCGCCGCGGTGCAGGCCGAGGCGGGCGTGGTGGAGGTGGCGATCCGCAGCGACGAGACGGGCTTCGCGGCCGACCACTTCCGGGGCACCGTCCGCTTCGAGCCGGACGAGGGCGACCGGGAGGCGCCGGGCGTGACCGGCGGGCTGCCGCCGGTGCCGCTGGAGCCGGGCCGGGATCTCTACGGTGACCTGCTCTTCCAGGGCGACCGGTTCCGCCGGCTGGTGCGCTACCACCGGGTCGCGTCCCGGCGGGCCGAGGCGGACGTCGCCACCACCGAGGACATGCGCTGGTTCCACGCGTTCCTGCCGCAGCGGCTGCTGCTCGGCGACGCGGGCGCGCGGGACGCCTTCCTGCACGGCATCCAGGTCTGCGTGCCGGACGCGACGCTGCTGCCGATCGCCGTGGACCGGGTGGAGCCGGCCGGGCCGAAGCTCGCCGCCACCGAGCAGGTCCGCTTCGTGGCGGTGGAGCGGGAGCACCGCGACGACACCTACCGGTACGACGTGACGGTCCTCGGCGCGGCCGGGACGGTGGTGGAACGCTGGCTCGGTCTGCGCCTGCGCGCGGTGCGCCACCGCCCGGCCGCCCTGCCGTGGCCGCCGGCGCTGCTCGGACCGGCGCTGGAGCGGCGGCTGGGCCGGCTGCTCGACGCCGACCTGGCGGTGGTGGTGGAACCGCGTCCGGACCGGACCGGCGGAGCACGACGGGAGGTCACCGCCGTCGCCGTCGGACGGGCCGTGGGACGGCCGGTACGGCTGCGGTACCGGCCGGACGGGCGGCCCGAGGAGGTCAACGGCCGGCACGTCTCCGCCGCCCACAGCGAGGTCGCCAGCCTGCTGGTGGCCGGCGCCGGGCCGCTCGCCTGCGACCTGGAGGTGGTCCGGCCCCGGCCCGCCGAGGTGTGGGCCGACCTGCTCGGCCGGCACGCCGGGCTGGCCGGGCAGATCGCCGCCGACCTCGGCGAGGACGCCGACGTCGCCGCCACCCGGGTCTGGTGCTCCAAGGAGTGCCTGGTCAAGGCGGGGCTGCCGGTGGACGCCCCGCTCACGGTGGCCGGCGGCGACGGCGAGTGGGTGCTGGTGCGCAGCGGCCGGGTCACGGTGGCCACCGGCCCGGTCCGTCTGACCGGCGAGCCACAGCCGGTGGTCGTCGCCGTCCTCACCGCGACGGGGGTGTGACATGTCCGCCTGGTACGAGTACCGCCACGTGGTCGGGTTCGAGGAGACGAACCTCGTCGGCAACGTGTACTACGTCAACTACCTGCGCTGGCAGGGCCGCTGCCGGGAGATGTTCCTGCGCGAGCACGCCCCGGCGGTGGTCGACGACCTGCGCGCCGGGTTGAAGCTGTTCACGCTGCGGGTGGACTGCGAGTACCTCGCCGAGCTCGACGCGTTCGACGAGCTGCGCATCCGGATGAGCCTGACCGAGCTGACCCAGACGCAGCTCGGCCTGGCCTTCGACTACCTGCGCGACGGCCCGGGCGGGCTGGTCCCGGTGGCCCGGGGGCACCAGCGGATCGCCTGCATGCGGGAGGTCGCCGGGCAGGTGGTGCCGACCCGCGTGCCGACGCCGCTGGTGCGGGCGCTGGCGCCGTACCGGGCGGCCGAGGGGGTGGCCGGCCGTGCCTGAGCGCGCCGTGGACGCGCCGCCGGCCACCGCCGCGCTGCGTACGGTGCTCGGCGAGTTCGTCACCGGCGTCACGGTGCTGACGGTCGGTGGTCCGCTGCCGCACGGGATGACGGCGAACTCGTTCACCTCGGTCTCGCTGGACCCGCCGCTGGTGCTGCTCTGCGTGAGCCGGGACAGCCTGATGTCCGCCTGCCTGTCCGACGCGGACGGGTTCGGCATCTCCGTCCTGGCCGGGGGGCAGGAGCGCCTGGCCCGGCACTTCGCCGACCGGCGCCGGCGGCCCGGGCGCGCGCAGTTCGCCACTGTCGGCTGGTCGCCGGGCGAGCGGACCGGCGCGCCGCTGCTGCACGGGGCGCTGGCCTGGCTGGAGTGCCGGCCGTGGCGCTGCCACGACGGCGGCGACCACGTGATCGTGGTGGGCCGGCTGGTGGCCGCGCGCACGGCTGCCGACAGCGACGCCCTGATCTTCCGGCGAGGCCGGTTCGACAGGTACGGGAACTCCCACCCGGCCGCCGGCCGCCGGCACGTCCAACCGCTCCTGAAGGAGGCGCAGTGACCCTGTCGGACAAGCGCGACGCCGGCGCTTCGGGGCTCGATCTGAACGGCAGCCGGCACCGGGCTGCCCTGCAGATCTTCCTCGTCGTCGTCATCGCCCACTGGGCCGAGCACCTGGTGCAGGCCGCGCAGATCTGGGTGTTCGGCTGGTCCCGGCCGGAGGCCCGGGGCGTACTCGGCATGCCGTTCCCGTGGCTGGTGGAGAGCGAGTGGCTGCACTACGGGTACGCGCTGGTCATGCTCGCCGGTTTCTGGCTGCTGCGCGGCGGCTTCGTCGGCCGCGCCCGGACCTGGTGGATGGCGGCGCTGCTGATCCAGGTGTGGCACCACCTGGAGCACCTGCTGCTGCTGGTGCAGTCGCTGACCGGCAGCAACCTGGCCGGGCAGCCGGTGCCGACGAGCCTGCTGCAACTGGTGGCGCCCCGGGTGGAGCTGCACCTGTTCTACAACGCGGTGGTGTTCCTGCCGATGGTGGTGGCGATGTACCTGCACCGCACGCCGCTCGCCGACGAACTGGCCCGGATGCGGTGCAGTTGCCGCCGGGTGGCCGAAGTCCGGTGAGGCGCGGGCCGGGGCTGAGGTGGCTGGCGGCGGGTCTGCTCACGCTGCTCGCGCTCGGCCTGGCCGGGCTGACCCTGGCGGCGCAGCTGCGGCCGGCGCGGTTGGTGACCACCGACCCGCCGGCCGGCGCCCGGCTGACCACGGCCCCGGCGGCGGTGACGCTCACCTTCAACGGCCCGCTCGACGCCGAGCGGACCCATGTCTGGTTGATCGGCCCGGGCGGCGCGTTCGGCGCGACGGGCGCGCCGCGCTACCG
Organism: Micromonospora sp. LHW51205; assembly: GCF_003315815.1. Taxonomy (NCBI): domain Bacteria; kingdom Bacillati; phylum Actinomycetota; class Actinomycetes; order Micromonosporales; family Micromonosporaceae; genus Micromonospora; species Micromonospora sp. LHW51205. The sequence continues at coordinate 529,274 of NZ_QMEZ01000004.1, forward strand.
CGACAACGGCGTCGAGGTGCCGGTGACGGTCGTGGGTGACGGGCGCTACCGGGTCGGCTACCACGCCCAGCTCGCCACCGGGCAGACCGCCACCGGCGTGGTCCCGTTCACCGTCGCCGCCGGGCTCGGCGCGCCGCCGCGGGCCGCCCCGGCCGCGTCCCCGCCGGCCACCGCGCCGCCGGACGGGTCCGCCGGGGGCGGCCACCACGGGGGTACGGGCGGAGCGGCCGGCCTGGCCCTGCTGCTGGCGCCGGTGGTCACCGGAGCGGTCCTGCTCGTGCTCATGGCGCGGGGACGGCGTGACCGGCCCGCCGGCGGCACGCCCTCGTCGGCCGGTCCGGGGCCGGGCGGGCGACGGCGGGCCTGGGTGCTGCGGGAGCCGGAGGACGCCGGCGACCGGCCCGCCGACCGCGAACCGGCCCGGCCGGGCAGGTGACCTGACGGACCACAGGAGGGAAAGCGATGTCCGTATCGACAGATGCCGCCGCGGTGAAGGCCGAACAGCGGCGGACCTGGGACGCCGTCAGCGACGGCTGGACCCGCGAGTGGGAGACCTTCGAGCGGGGCGGCGCGGCGCTCACCGCGCGGCTGCTGGCCCTGGGTGGCGTACGGCCGGGGCACCGCGTCCTGGACGTCGCGACCGGTCCGGGGGAGCCGGCGCTCAGCGCCGCCGACATCGTCGGCCCGGCCGGCACGGTCACCGGCGTCGACCTCTCCCCCGCCATGCTCGCCGTGGCCCGCCGCCGGGCCGAGGGCCGGCGCAACGTCAACTTCCTCGTCGCCGACCTGGAGACGGTGGAGCTGCCGCCGCACGCGTTCGACGTGGTGCTCAGCCGGCTCGGCCTGATGTTCGCCGTCGACCCCGGCGCCGCGTTCGGCCGGATCGCCCGGCTGCTCGTCCCGGGCGGCGTGCTCGCCGCGGCGGTGTGGGCGCCACCGCCGCGGGTGCCGCTGATGTCCCTCGGGTACGGCGTGCTCGCGCGCCGGCTGGACCTGCCGTCCGGGCCACCGGACGCCCCCGGCCCGTACCGCCTGTGCGATCCGGAGGCGCTGGCGGCCGGGCTGACCGACGCCGGCCTGCGGGACGTGACAGTCGAGGAGTACCCGGTCCCGTTCCGGTTCCACGACCCGGCCGAGTACGCGCGGTTCACCCGGGCGGTGGCGCCGCCACCGGTACGCCGCCGGGTCGAGGCGCTCGATCCGGCCGGGCGGGACGCGCTCTGGGCGGAGGTGGCCGCCGCCGCCGAGGGACGCGCCGGCCCGGACGGACTGGTCGACCTGACCTCGACCGCGCTCACCGTCCGCGCGGTCGCCCCGCACTGACAGATTCCACGCGAAGAAGGGACCGAGATGACCACCGAACTGCAACGCCGCAAGCTGGAGAAGGTCTTCGCCTCGTACGACGCCGACGGGGACGGCGTCATCGACGGGCTGGACATCACCGCGATGGCCCAGATCTGGTGCGACACGTACGGCGTGGCGCCGTACTCGCCGGGCTGGCGGCGGATCCACGGCGCGGCGGCCCGGATGTGGCGCGGGATGCGCGGCAGCGACGGGCCCGACGGCGAGAAGCGGGTGACGGTCGCCGAGTGGGTGGCGTGGGCCGACAAGCCGGAGTTCCCGGAGTTCGTGACGAACGCGGCGGTGCCGTTCAGCCTGGCCGTGTTCGACGTGGCCGACGCGGACCGGGACGGGCGCATCAACCACGCGGAGATGTTCGCGGCGCAGAGCAAGAGCGGCATGCGCTCGGAGGACACGCAACGGATCTTCGACCGGCTCGACACCGACCGGGACGGCTACCTCACCAGCGAGGAGTACGGCCGGGCGGCGCACGAGTTCTACCTCAGCGCCGACCCGGACGCGCCGGGCAACGTGATCGCCGGGGAGCTCTGAGCGGCCGGACGCCCGGCCGCCGGTCCGTGTGGGCCGGTGGCCGGGCGTCGGTCGTTCAGCGGGTACGGCGGCGCGCGGTCATCGGCAGCGCGTCGACGGGCATGGTCATGGCCGGCACGGGCTTCGGCTCGTGGCCGGGCACCGGCTCCAGCCGCCAGCGGGCGGCGATGCTGGCCAGCGAGACGATCATCTCGGTCCAGGCGAACTGGTCGCCGATGCAGCCGTGCACGCCGGTGGCGAACGGCATGAACGCGCCGCGGGGCAGCGTCCGGGCCCGTTCCGGCAGCCACCGGTCCGGGTCGAAGAGCTCGGGCTCGGGGTAGATGCGCGGGTTGTGGTGCACGGCGTGGAAGCTGTAGAGCACGTCCGAGCCGGCCGGGATCAGGTAGCCGCCCAGCTCGGCGTCGCGGGCGGTGACCCGGTTGTTGAACAGGCCCTGGGTGCGCAGCCGCAGCGTCTCGGAGAGCACCTGGCGGGTGTACTCCAGCGCCGGCACGTCGGCGTAGCCGGCGGCCCGTCCGTCGAGCACCCGGTCGACCTCGGCGTGCAGCCGCCGCTGCACCTCGGGGTCCGCGCCGACGTGGTGCAGCGCCCAGCAGAGCGTGTTGGCGATGGTGTTGCTGCCGGCGATGAAGAACGTCATCACCTCGTCGTGGACCTGCTCGTCGCTCATCGCGGGCCGGCCGTCCTCGTCGCGGGCGAAGAGCATCATCGACAGCAGGTCGCCGTGGTCGGTGCCGGCCGCGCGGTACTCGGCGATGACCCGGCGGATGGTCGCCCGCAGGTATTCGGCCGCGGTGTCGTAGTCGCGGTTGGCCTGGGTGGGCAGGCGGGTCAGCACGCCCGTCACGTCGGTGATCCGGCGGAACAGTCCGCCCAGGACGGTGGTGGTCGCGGCCATGAACCGGGCTCGGTCCAGGCTTCGGTCACCGGCGAAGACGACCTCGACGACGTTGGTGAGGGCCAGCTCGTCCATCTCCTTCTCGACCGCGAGGCGCTGGCCGTCGCGCCAGGAGTCGAGCTTGCCGGCGACCGTCCGGCTCATCAGCTCGGTGTAGTGGATGACCTTGTTGCGGTGGAAGGCGGGCTGGATCAGCGCCCGCTGCCGGCGGTGGAACTCGCCCTCGGAGATGCCCAGGCCGTTGCCGAACATGGACCGGAAGCGCTCGGTCATCGGCCCGCCCCGGACGAAGGTGTCGCCGTCGCGCAGCAGCTCCCGCATCAGGGTCGGGTCGTTCACCACGTACGCCGGGCGCTTGCCGAGCGCGATGGTGACGACCGGCTCGCCGGACTGGAGTTCGAGCAGGAACTCGGCGGGTCGTCGTTTCATCTGCAGGCCGTGCCCGAGCACGGGCAGGCGGCCGGGCGCCGACGCGGGTGTGCGCAGGGTGGTGGTCATGGTGCGTTCCCTCGGTGTCGGGCCGCGCGGCTCGCCGCGTCGGCGGTGACGGGCCGGTCCGTCGTGCGGCGGCGGCCCGGTCGGGATCAGCGGGAGAGCAGCGCGCCGGTGGACGCGGGCCGCCCGGCGGCGTGCCAGACCCGCGACGAGCCGATGGTCTGGCCGTTGGCCAGGTCCTGAAGGGTGATCTGGACCCGCCAGGGGTCGAACTGGAGCACCTCGAAGCCGGCGTCGGCGGGGCCGTCGGGCCAGACCGCGTACGGGTCGAAGCCGCGCTGGGTCGCCTCGGCGGCGACGAGGTCCCAGACGTGGCGTTTGGTGTCGCCCGGCTCCAGCCAGGTGGCGCGGCAGTCGACGAAGACGGCGTCGTGCGCGGGTGTCCAGTAGCTGCACGAGACGTACGGGTTGCGGGCCAGGTGGGCGGTCTTGACCGGGGTGCGGGAGGTGCTGACCCAGCCGGTCGGGCCGGCGTCGCCGACCTCCCAGGAGACGTGCATGATCCGGCTGCGCGGCCGGTCGCGTCCGTCCACAGTGGCGACGGTGCACCAGCCGATCTCGGTGGTGAGCCGCAGGAAGTCGTCACGGAGGTCGGCGAAGTCGCCGACCGGGGTGCTGAACGTGGAAGGCTCCATGCCGAGATGGTAGATCCGCGCGAGCGCAGTTTGCTATATGATTCTCAATTCTTGCGGTGCCCGCTTCGGAGCGTCACCAGGCCCGCAGAATCGTGCGCAGCGCGTCGATCACCCGGGCCTGCGCGCCCTCGTCCAGCGACGGGTACATCGGCAGCGAGAAGATCTCCCCGGCCAGCCGCTCGGTCACCGGCAGTGACCCCTCGGTGTAGCCGAGGTGGGCGAAGCCGCGCATGGTGTGCACCGGCCAGCGGTAGCTGACGTTCAGCTCGATGCCGTGGCGACGCAGCGCCGCCAGGATCTCGTCGCGCCGCGGGTGCCGCACCACGTAGAGGTAGTAGACGTGCTCGTTGCCGGGCGCGGTGACCGGCAGGCCCAGGCCGGTGCCGGCGAGCCCCTCGTCGTAGCGGCGGGCGATCGCGCGGCGGGCGGCGACGTAGCGGTCCAGCCGCCGCAGCTTGCGGCGCAGGATCTCCGCCTGCACCTCGTCCAGGCGGCTGTTGCGGCCGGGCGTCTCCTCGACGTAGTAGCGGTCCTCCATCCCGTAGTACCGCAGCCGGCGCAGGCGCCGCTCCACGTCCGGGTCGGCGGTGATCGTCGCGCCGCCGTCGCCGTACGCGCCGAGCACCTTGGTCGGATAGAAGGAGAAGGCGGCGGCGTCACCGAGCGACCCGGCCACGCGGCCGTGGTGGCGCGCGCCGTGCGCCTGCGCGCAGTCCTCCAGCACCGCGAGGCCGTCCGCGGCGGCGAGCGCCCGCAGCGGCGCCATCTCGACGCACTGCCCGTAGAGGTGCACCGGGAGCAGCACCCGGGTACGCGGCGTGATCACGTCGGCGACCCGGTCGACGCGCATCAGGCAGGTCGCCTCGTCCACGTCGACGAAGACCGGCACCGCGCCCACCGCGTCGATGGCGAGCACGGTCGGCGCGGCCGTGTTGGCGACGGTGACCACCTCGTCGCCGGGGCGTACGCCCAGCGCCCAGAGGGCCAGCGAGATGGCGTCGGTGCCGTTGGCCACCCCGACGCAGTGCGGCACGCCGTGGTAGGCGGCGAACTCCCGCTCGAAGCCGCGCACGCTCTCACCGAGCACCAGCCGGCCGGAGGAGAAGACCTGGTCCACCGCGCCGAGGACGTCCTCCCGCTCGCTCTCGTACTCGGCCAGGTAGTTCCAGACTCCGACGGTCATGGCGGCGGACCTCCCCGGGAGCGTCGTCGCCGCGGCGCCTCACCCCGGCATCACCACCCCGCATCCTAGTCGCCGCCCCATCAGCTAGCTACACGTTCGTCAACCGACGTCGGTACCGGCGGCTCCCGGCCACTGGCCCGAACGGACGGAATCACCCGGGCCGCGACGCCGTCGCCGCGGACTTGGCACCAACCCTGCGGGGCGCACGAACAGCCTTTCCCGGCAAGCCCTCAGGACCGAGCTGACCTGCCCCGACATCGGCCACTGTCGACCACCTAGGCCCCTCCGGCAATCGATGGAAATTGCGCGCAGTGGATCTCCCTGCAGTCGACTTCCCGTCAATTGACAGTTGCAATTCGGATAGTAGGCTCGCTGCCGCGGGCGCCGCTCCCCGGCACTTCTCCGTCCCCCTCGACCGCGACGCCTGGCATGTTCCGGCCTCAATCCCGCACGTGACCAGGAGGACGTCCATGCCCCGTCCACAACTGCGCGGTCCGCTCCGGCGGGCCGCCCACATCGGAGTGATCGCGCTCGTCGCCGTCAGCAGCGGCCTGGTGCCACCCCCGGCCGCGGCCGGGGCGTCCGTGCGACGGGTAACCTCGACGGTGACCGGCAGCGACGGCCAGCCGTACCGGATCACCAACCACCTCACCCGCACGGCTCAGGCCGCCGAGCGTCCCGGCGCGCCCGCCCGCCAGTGGCTGCTGGTCTGGACCGGTGACGCCGCGCCCGGCCCCGACGGCAGGCCCGACCCCGACTTCCTCGCCGTCGTGGACGCCACCCCCGGCTCCCCCGACTACGGCCGGGTGGCGAACACCGTCACCGTCGACTCGGTCTTCGGCAACGAGCCGCACCACATGCAGTACACCTGGCGCAAGGGCGACAAGGTGTACGCGGGCGGCCTGCTCAGCGACACCGTCTACGTCTTCGACGTCAGCCGGCTGCCCCGGGTCTCGCTCAGCGGCGTGACGCTGCCGCACGACACCCCGTGCGGCTCGGTGCCGGACGCGTTCACGGTCCTGCGCGACGGCACCGCGTACGGGTCGTACATGGGCGGGCCCGACGTCGCCGGGCCCTGCACCTACTCCGACGGGCAGACCCGCGTGGGCAACGGCTTCGCCGGCTCCCCCGGCGAGGTGGTCCGGCTCGGCGCCGACGGCCGGGTGCTGGCCGAGATGCCGGCGGCGAAGAAGACCGCCGAGGACCCGGTCTCCTGCCCCAACCAGCCCGCGCTGCCGGTGCCGACCTGCGCCAACCCGCACGGCATCGCGCTGCGCGAGGACCTGAACCGGCTGGTCACCAGCGACTTCGTCGAGGTGCGGCACGTCGTCGCCGGCCTGGTGACCGACCCCAACCTGCAGCGCCGCACGGTCCGCACGTACGACATCAGCGACCGGAACCGGCCCCGCCTGCTCTCCCTGTCCTACCTGCCCGACGGGCCCCGGGTCGACGACGAGTACAGCCGCGAGGGTCTGCTGGCCATGGAGCCCGCGGTGACGCACCAGCCCCGGCACAAGGGAGCGTTCGTGGCCACCGGGATGGGCGCGGTCTACTACACGCCGGACATCACCAAGCGGGAGCTGACCTGGCGGCAGGTGTTCGACGACGCGACCGCCTTCCGCCGGATCTACCCGCGTGACACCCCGACCAGCGCGGCCGACGGCGGCAGCTGGCTCATGGTGAGCCCGGACGACCGTTTCCTGTTCCACACGGTGATGTTCGGCGGCAACAACTCACCGGCCGTCAACGCCGAGTCCGGCATGGTGTACGTGCTGGACATCCGCCGGCTCCTGGCCGCCGGCAGCCGCACCTCGTGCCGCATCGACACGATCGCGGAGACCGTACGCGGCGGCGCCGAGCCGGACTGTCCCGCGCTGGTCAGCGCCCTGCCCATCGTGGACACCACACTCGGTGGGCCGCACTGGGGCGCGATGGACACGTTCCGGCCGGTGGCGGGCGGGAAGCACTTCCGCCAGACCGACCAGGTCTCCCGGGTGGTCACCTCGAACTACTTCGTGGCGCCCACCGGACTCGACGGTGACGCCCGGATCTGCATGGCGCTGGTCGACCCGGCGGGCCGGCTCACCGAGGACCGCGCGTTCCGCGACGAGCACACCGGCCGGCGCTGCGTGAGCTTCGACCGGACGAGCTGGCCGCACGGCGACACCGGCAAGGCGAACCCGCACGGGCTGCTCTTCGCGGTGGCCGACGCGCAACTGCGCTGACCGCAACCGGCGGCGGGCGGCGACGAGCCGCCCGCCGCCGCGCTCACACCGCCGTGGCCAGCCGGGGCACCACCTCGGCCGGGGACGGCAGCGCCGCGATCTCGGCCCGCACCTCGCCGGTCACCCGGCCCAGCTCCGCGTCGGTGAGCAGCCGGCCGATCGCGGCGGCGTCCAGCTCGTCCACCGAGCCCAGCACGTGCGCCAGCCCCCGGCCGCGCAGCAGCTCGCCGGTGACCAGCTCGTCCGGCGAGCCGGGCAGCACCAGCTGGCGGACGCCGAGCGCGGCGCAGGTCAGCGTCGTGCCGTCGCCGCCGTGGTGGATCGCGGCGGCGCAGCCGCGCAGCAACTGGTTCAGCGGCACCCAGCCGGTGGTCCGCACGTTCGGCGGCAGGTCGGCCGGAGCGGCCGACTCCCCGATCGCCAGCACGAACTCGGCGTCCAGCCCGGGCGCGGCGGCAAGCACCCGCGCGATGCCGGCGGCGAACCGGTCCGGCCCGCCGAGCGTGCCGAACGTGACGGCGATCCGGGGCCGGGCGACCGGTTCCCGCAGCCAGTCGGGCAGCACCCCGCCGCCGTTGTACGGCACGTAGCGCATGGAGATGTCGGCCGGTCCGCCCTCGACCAGGCTCGGCGGGGCGATGTCGACGGTCCGGATGCCCTCGGGCAGCGTCACCCCGTGCCGGCGCATCGCCACCGCGCCGGGCAGCTCGCGCAGCAGGTCGGGGGTGAACCGGGCCAGCCCGAGGCTGTGCGCCACCGCCGGCACCTTCAGCCGGGCGGCGACGACCGGGCCGACCGCGAAGATCGGGTCGTACACCACAAGGTCCGGCTGGACCCACTCGCCGAGCGCGACGTGGGCGTCGACGAACGGGTCCCAGGCCGAGACGATGTACGGCTTGCGTTCCTCCATCTCCGCGATCGGGTCGGCGCCGATCGGCTCGAAGAGGCGCGGCACGTCGCGGATGAACTGCGCCTGCATGTCCGAGGTGGTGCGTCCGGGCACCGCGTCCAGGACCGGCAGCCCGGCCCGGGCCACCGCCAGCGCGTCACCGGCGGTGACGAAGACGACCTCGTGCCCGGCGGCGCGGAACGCCCACCCGAGCGGTACCAGCGGGAACGCGTGGCCGATGGCCGGACCCGGCATGAACAGTACGCGCATGACTCCTGCCCTCCCTGTCGTCGCGGCGGCACGGCCGACGCCGTACCGCCGAGCCGGTGACGCCGGTCGCGCCACCTGTCGATTCCCCGCCGGCGCTACGGCGCCCGCTGGCGCGGCGGCCCCGCCGACGCCGGCTCCCCGTCGCCGGAGTAGCGGCGCAGCTCGTCGTGCCAGAAGTCGGTGACCGCCCGGCGCAGGTCGCGGCGCGGCCGCCAGCCGAGGGCCGCCGCGGCGGGCGCCGGGTCGACGCACGACCACCGGGTCCCGGCCCGCCAGCCGGCCGGGCCGGCACGCTCCACCACTGTCGCCTGCACGCCGCTGACCTCCACCAGGAGCCGGACCAGCGTCCGCACCGGCACCGCCTCGCCGCGGCCGACGTCGAGGACGCGGCCGGTCACCGGGCGCCCGGCGGCGGCCAGCACGGCCTCGGCGGCGTCCCGGACGTCGACGAAGTCACGCCGGGCCTCCAGCGGGGCGAGCGTCACCCGCGCGGCGACGCCGGCCCGCGCGGCCGGCGCCAGCGCGGCGGCGACCCGGCCCAGCAGGCTGGTCGCGGGCAGCCCCGGGCCGAGCGCGTTCACCAGCCGCAGCACCACCGCGTCGACCTCACCGGCGTCGGCCGCCGCCAGCACGGCCCGGGTCGCGGCCAGTTTCGCCCGGCCGTACGCGGTGTCCGGCGCGGACGTACCGCGCGGATCGGCCGGCTGCGGCCCGTGCTCCAGCACCGAGCCGAGATGGACCAGCCGGGGGCGGCAGGCGGCGCGGCGCAGCGCGTCGAGCAGCAGCGCGCTGAGCCGGGTGCAGCGCTCCGCCATCCGGCCGGGGTCCAGTCCCCAGCTGCTGCCGGTGGAGTCGACCACGGCGACCGGGTCCTCGGCGTCCAGCAGCCGCGCCAGCGTCCCCGGACCGGTGCCGCCGAGGTCGAGCGCGGTGAACCGGTGCCGGTCGCCGGCCGGGGCGCGGCGGGCCACCGTGAGCACGTCGTGGCCGGCGTCGGCGAAGGCGTCCGCGACATGGGCGCCGACGAACCCGGTGCCGCCGAGCACGACCACGCGAGGCCGGTCGCCGGTCACCGCGCACCTGCGGGCCGGGCGATCCACAGGCCCCACCGGAACGGCGGCGCCGTGACGTGCGCGGCGGCGAGCCCGGCCCGGGCGAACGCGGCGGCGAAGTGCTGCGGCCGGAACAGCGTCAGATCGGTCGTCGCGGTGTCGTGCCGGATACCGGCCTCCGGGTCGGCGTACGCCTGGTGCACTGTCATCCGGATCCGGTCGCGCGCGTCGTCGAGCCACGTCGAGTGGGACAGCCGGACCACCACCCGGTCCTGCTCCTGCACCATGTCGCGGGCCACGTAGCCGGGGACGAACGTCTCCGGCGTGTACCAGGGCTCGACCGCCAGCACGCCGCCCGGCGTCAGGTGGGCGGCCAGCCGCGCGACGGTCCGGTCCAGTTCGGCGGCGCCGCGCAGGTGCGGCACCGCGAAGAGGCAGACCACCACGTCGAAGGTGTCGGCCAGATCCAGGTCGCGCATGTCGCCCTCGTGCAGGGCCACGTCCGGCACCCGGGCGCCGGCTCGGGCCAGCATCTCCGCGGACAGGTCCACGCCGGTCACCGGGGCGAAGTGGGTCCGCAGGTGCTCCAGGTGCAGCCCGGTGCCGCAGGCCACGTCGAGCAGCGAGGCGGCGGCCGGGTTCCGGCGCCGGACCGTCCGGGCGAGCGTGGCGGCCTCGGCGATGTGGTCGCGGCCCCGGTGCCGCATCACCAGGTCGTAGATCTCCGGGTATCCGGCGCGGTAGAAGCCGCGCGCCACCGATGCCGTCACCGTACGCGCACGGTGGGCACGTAGTGGATCCACCGGCCGCCGGCGGCCCGGAAGCCGGTCTCCTTCGCCATGATCTCCTCGGCGTGGTTCCAGGCGAAGAGCACCGCGTAGTCCGGGTACGGGTCGGCGAATGCCTCGGGCGGGCGGACCGGGATGTGCGCGCCCGGGGTCAGCCGGCCCTGCTTGGCCGGGGTGGTGTCGCAGACGTACGAGATCAGCTCCGGCCCGAGCCCGCAGTAGTTGGTGACGGTGGCGCTCTTCGCGGTGGCCCCGTAGGCCGCGACGGTGCGGCCCTCCTCTCTCAGCGAGCGCAGCAGCGCGACCAGCTCGGATCGGGTACGCGCGACGGCGGCGGCGAACCGGCGCAGCGCCGCCTCCCCGGTCACTCCCTGCTCCCGTTCCTGGCGCAGCAGGTCGGCGACGGCCGGGGACGGGGTACGCGCCCCGGCGCGGGCGAGCGTGTAGCGCACCTCGCCGCCGTGCACCGGGAGCCGCCGCACGTCCACGAGCTCCAGCCCGAAGCGGGCCGCGGCGGCCCGTACCGAGTGGGCGGTGAAGTAGTAGAAGTGCTCGTCGTAGATCTGGTCGAAGGCGGTCCGGGCGAGGATGTCGCCGAGGTACGGGTCCTCGAAGACGAGGACGCCGCCGGGGGCGAGCAGCAGCCGCGCGCCGCGCAGCACCGAGTCCAGGTAGGGCAGGTGGCAGATCGTGTTGGCGGCGTAGATGACGTCGGCCGGCCCGTCGGTGGCGAGCACGTCGGCGGCGGTCTCCTCCTCGAAGAAGTCGGTACGCACCCGTACGCCCTGCCCACGGGCCAGCTCGGCCACCCCGGCGGACGGCTCGAAGCCGAGGTGGCGTACGCCGGCCGCGGCCACGGTCCGCAGCATCACCCCGTCGTTGCAGCCCAGCTCGACGCAGAACGCGCCGGGCCGGGTCAGCTCGGTGGCGAGCAGTTCCCGGCCGGTGCCGGTGAAGTGCGCGCGCATCACCGACGACAGCGACGAGCGGTACGGGTAGTCGTGGTGGAACATCCGCTCGCGCGGCACCTCCTCGACGAGCTGGACCATCGTGCAGTCGGCGCACCGACCCACGGCGAGGCGGTAGAAGAACTCGCCGTCGAGGTCGGCCGGGCGGGGGAACGCGTCGGAGAGGGGCTGGCGGCCGAGGTCGAGCATCTCGGTCACCGGGCCGCCGCAGATCCGGCAGCCGGTGACGGCGGGGGCGGTCATCTGCCTGCTCCTTCCGGTCACCGGTGCCGGGCGGGTCAGCGCGGCTTGTGGGCGGCGATGACGACGCAGCCGACCTTGGTGCGCAGGACGTCGAGCACGGCCGGCATCTCGGCGAGGAAGGCGTCGATCTTCTCGGCGCCGTGCGCGGCGGCGAGCGTGTCGCGCCGCTGCTGCACCCGCTCGTGGTACGCGGGGAACGAACGGCTGATCTTGTCGCCGCAGCTGAGGAACTCGTCCACCACGAAGCCGGCGTCGCGGACCAGGTCGAACGCGGCCATCGGCGGGCCGGGCGGGGCGAGGGTGAAGTCGGTGAGGATCTGCCGGTCCCGCTCGGTGAGCGGGGCGTCCTCGGCGAGGTCGGTGAGCACGAGCCGGCCGCCGGGCTTGAGTACGCGGCGGATCTCGGCGAGCCACTGCCGGCGGTCCTGCGCGTGCACCAGGGACTCGAAGGCGAGCACCTTGTCGAAGGAGGCGTCGGGGTAGCTCAGCGCGGCGGCGTCGCCGAGCTCGAAGCGGACCTGGCCACGCAGCCCGGACTCGTTGACCCGTTCCCGGGCCCGCTTGAGGTGCTCGGCGCTGTTGGTGATGCCGGTGATGTCGGCGTCGCTGCGCTGGCCGAGCCGGATGGCCGGCTCGCCGGCGCCGCAGCCGACGTCCAGCAGCCGATCGCCGGGGCGCAGGCCGAGGCGGTCGCCGACGATGTCGGTGAACCGGTTGATGGCCTCCAGGAAGGGCGTGCGGTCGTCGTCGTCCTCCCACCATCCGAAGTGGATGTTTCCGCCGAGCACCTCGACGGCCCAGGCGCCGTCGTCGTAGATCTCCGCTACCTCGTCGATTTCGGTCAGCTCGCGTGTGGACACGTCCGCTCCTCCACTCTCGGCGGCAAGTTGCTGCTTGAGAATGTTATAGCTATCGACCGACGGGTGTCCATGCGACGATCACGTGGTGGCGGAACGCGCGCGACGCGCGGATCAAGAGGCGTGACCGGAGCGAAACGTCCTGCTACTATATGTTTGTGAACACAATGTCGCGTACGGCTGGGTTGTCCGCACAGCAGACCGACACTCCCGCCATCGAGATCACACGATTGCGCAAATCCTACGGCGAGGTGCGCGCGCTCGACGGGATCGATCTGCGCGTGTCGGCCGGAAGCGTGTTCGGCGTGCTCGGCCCCAACGGCGCCGGGAAGACGACGATCGTCCGCACCCTCGCCACGCTCGTCCCGCCCGACAGCGGCGAGGTCCGCGTGCTCGGCCACGACGTGGTGCGCGAGGCCGGGGCGATCCGCGACCGGATCGGGCTGACCGGGCAATACTCGTCGGTCGACGAGGAACTGTCCGGCCGGGACAATCTCGTCCTGCTCTCCCGGCTACGCGGCTTCTCCTGGAGCGCGGCCCGCCGCCGCGCCGAGGAGCTGCTCGCCACGTTCGGCCTGGAGGAGGCCGCCGCCCGGCTGGTGCGGACCTACTCCGGCGGCATGCGCCGTCGGCTCGACATCGCCAGCAGCATGATCGTGACACCCGACCTGATGTTCCTCGACGAGCCGACCACCGGGCTGGACCCGCACAGCCGCAACCAGGTGTGGGAACTCGTCCGGGGCATGGTCGGCGAGGGCGCCACCGTCCTGCTCACCACGCAGTATCTCGACGAGGCCGACCAGCTCGCCGACCGGATCGCGGTCGTCGACCACGGCCGGGTCATCGCCGAGGGCACGCCGGTGGAGCTGAAGCGGTCGATCGGTGCGAGCGTGCTGCGGGTGCGGTTGCGCGACGCCGGGCAGCGGGAGACGGCCGAGCGGATGCTGGCGGAGGCGCTGGGCACGGCGGTGCACGCCGGCGCCGACCGGATGGAGCTGACCGCGCAGGTCGCGGCCGAGGAGGAGGCCACCCGGGCGCTCGCCGCCCTCACCGGGGCCGGCGTCGGCCTGGCCGAGTACGCCTTCGGCCACGCCACCCTGGACCAGGTGTTCCTCGCCCTCACCGGGCACCGGGCGGACGGCTCGCGGACCGAGACCGAGGAGGCGGCGTGAGCAGCATGGTGGAGACCGGCACCGGCCGTGGCGCCTCGGCGCCGTCCGCGGCGCGGCCGGCACGTCCCGGCGCGCTGTCGTCCACGCTGACCTTCGCGTGGCGGGCGGTGCAGAAGGTACGCCGCGACCCGACGCAGATCCTCGAGGCGCTCGGCGTGCCGGTCATGTTCACGCTCGTCTTCGGCTTCCTGTTCGGCGGCGCGCTGGCCGGTTCGACGTCGAGCTACATGCAGTTCTACATCCCGGGCATCGTGGTGTTCACCGGGATCATGATCAGCATGCGGATCGGCGCGGTGGTCAACCTGGACAACTCCCGGGAGGTGACCGACCGCTTCCGCGCGCTGGCCATCTGGCGGCCCGCCGCGATCGTCGGCACCCTGCTCGGCAACAACGTGCTCTACGTCGTCGGCTGCGCGGTCGCCGTGGCGGTCGGGCTCGCGGTCGGCTTCCGGCCCGACGGTGGCGTGCTCGGCGTCCTCGCCACGATCCTGATCACCCTGGTCTTCGTCTTCTCCTTCTCCTGGGTGTACGTGGTCTTCGGGCTCGCCCTGAAGTCACCGACCGCCGCCCTGAGCGCCTGCCAGGCGATCGTCTTCCCGGTGTCGTTCGTCAGCAACTTCTTCGTGCCGCAGGAGACGCTTCCCGGCTGGCTGCAGGCCGTGGTCGGCCTGAACCCGTTCGCGTTGACGGTCACCGCCGCGCGCGGCCTGGCCCACGGCACGGCGACCGCCGGTGAGGTAGGCGCGGCGCTGGCCGGCTGCGCGGCGCTGGTGGCCGTCTTCGCCCCGCTCTCCATGTTCCTGTACCGCCGGCGGGCCTGACCCCGCCACCGTTTGTACGCAGTGCCGATGACACGAGAAGGGAACACGGCTACCCCGTGGACAGCGACCGTTTGACTCAACCGCCTGCCGTCACCGCGCAGATGCTCATCCGCAGGCCCGCCGCCGAGGTCTTCGAGGCGTTCGCGGACCCGGCGGTGACCACGAAGTTCTGGTTCACCAAGAGCAGCGGCCGGCTCGAACCCGGCGCCACCGTCACCTGGGACTGGGAGATGTACGGCGTCTCCACCGTCGTCACGGTCAAGGACGTCGAGAAGAACAGCCGCATCCTGGCCGAGTGGGACCCGGAGTCCCCCACCCAGCTCGAATGGCGGTTCCTGCCGGGCGAGGGTGACACGACGCTGGTCCGGGTCACCGAGACCGGCTTCGCCGGCAGCGCCGACCAGGCCGTGGCGAAGGCGATCGACTCGATGGGCGGGTTCACCATGGTGCTCTGCGCCTGCAAGGCGCTGCTGGAGCAGGGTGTGCTGCTCAACGCGGTCGGCGACGCCCACCCGACCGGCTTCGGCGACTGACCGCCGTCGCGGCGGGCGGACCGGGCGCGACCCGGTCCGCCCGCTCAGCCGGCGTCCAGCAGCCCGCGCAGGCAGGCGATCAGGCTGCGGGCCGAGACGTTCACGTAGTTGCTGTGCCGCAGCAGTTCCGAGAGCTGGTGCAGCGTCACCCAGCGGTACTGGTCGCTCTCCAGGTCGACGTCGTCGGTCTCCACCACCAGATAGCTGCTACGGGCCCGGTAGAGCCGTCCGCCCTCCTCGGAGAGGAGCGCGCGGAACCGGACCCGCTCCGGCGGCGCGCCGAGCACCTGGTCCAGGAAGGGCGGACGCGCGGCGGCGGGCAGGTAGTCGAGCGTGGCGGGCGTGCACTGGACCGTCGGCGCCAGTTCCACCACGTCGACGAAGCCCGGTTCGACCCGGGCGTGCGCCAGCACGTGCAGCACACCGTCGAGGCGGGTGGCCAGGAACGCCACCACCCCCTGGCCGCAGGGCCGCAGCATCGGCTGCGACCAGCTCGCCACCTCGCGCCCCTCGGCGTCCACGTCCACGCCGATGACCTCGAAGAACAGCCCACTGTCGTGTCGCAGGGAGACCTCGCCGAGATGCCACGCCGCCTGTCCGCGCAGCGCCGTCCGGTCGGCGTCCACCTCGGTCCGGCTGCGGACGTCGGTGATCCAGTGCAGCAGCTCGCCGGTGTGGTGCCGGCTGCCCGGCCCGGGCCGGCAGGAGCGGCGCAGCGCGGCCGTGAAGGCGTCCCCGGCCGGGCCGGCCGCCCGGGCCGTCAGCTCCGCCGGCAGGCACGAGAGCACGGTACGGATGTCCATGTTGACCAGGTCGTCGTGGCGCAGGAGCCGGTGCAGCTGGGCGAGGCTGAGCCAGCGGAACCCGGGCGGCGGCACGATGTCCTCGTCGGTGAGGACCACCATGTTGCGGTTGCGTTTGCGCAGGAACCAGGACCCGTGCTCGGACTGGCGGACGTCCACGAGCACCCGGCGCGGGTCCGGGTCGCGGAAGTGGTGCAGGAACGGCACCGGGCGGCCGCCGTGGACGCCGGTCCAGTTGCTCCGGGTGGCCTGGACGGTGGGCGCGAGCTGGTGGCCGTCCTGGTTGCCGGGCTCCGCCTTGGCCTGCACCAGCACCCGCAGCGTGTCGCCGTCGCGGCGGGCGAGCAGCCCGAGGATGCCCACCTCCGGCTGGTGCAGCACCGGCTGGTCCCAGCGGGGCACGGCCGCGCCCGGCACCTCGACGGAGAGCCCTTCCACCCGGAAGAACCGGCCGCTGCGGTGGGCCAGGACTCCGGTGTCGGCGTCCTGGCGCCAGCCGCGCAGGCCGGCCAGGGGCACGACGTCCACGCGCATCGGGGCCTGGCGGCGCCAGTCGGCGAGCCACTCGTGGATGTCGGCGTCGGGGTCGGCGGTGGCGAACCGGCCATGCTGCGGCAGCCCTGGTGGCGCGGTCGTCTCCGTCACGCGCGTACCCCCTCTGTCGGCACCTACCCGCTGATCACTTCTATATTCTATAGCGAATGGCCGGCGTTAGCGCGGGTCGAGGAAGGACGAGAGGATGACCGAGGACGCGAGCGCGCCGGCGCTGCCGATGTGGCCGGACGGCGCCGACGCCGGATACGTGGCCGCGCGGCTGCGCCTCGCCGAGGCCGAACGCCGCCTGTGTGACCAGATCGAACAGGTCGCCGCCGCCCGGCGGGAGCTGCCGCTCGGCGCGCCGGTGGCCGACGTCGCGCTCACCGAGGGACCGGCCGACCTGACCGCGCCCGGCCCGTTGCGCCCCGTCCGGCTGTCCGCGCTCTTCGGCGCGCACCGCACGCTCCTCGTCTACCACCTGATGTTCCACCCGGACGCCGACGCCGCCTGCCCGATGTGCTCGATGTGGGTGGACGGGTTCCACGGCGTCGCCCACCACCTCCAGCAGCACACCGCGTTCGTGGTGGTCGGCAAGGCCCCGGCGGAGAAGCTGCGCGCCTGGGGCGCCCGGCGCGGCTGGGCCGGCCTGCGGCTGCTCTCCAGCCACGGCACCGACTTCAACGCCGACCTGCGCGCCGAGCACCCGAACGGCGACCAGCGCCCGATGGTCAGCGTGCTGGTCCGCGACGGCGACGGCGTCCGGCACTTCTACAGCCAGCCGGCCAACTTCGTCGACGGCACCGAGCGCGGCATCGACCTGCTCTCCCCGGTGTGGAACGTGCTCGACCTGCTGCCGCGGGGCCGCGGCGACTGGTACGCCGCCAACACGTATCCCCCGGTTGCCGACCCGGCCGATCGACCGATGTGACAGCCGAGGAGACACGAGTGCCCGACCGCACCGCGACACCGCGTACCGCCGACGGTCGCCGGGGCGTACCCCGATCGGCCGGACGGCTCACCGGCGCGGCCCTCGCCGCAGTGGCGGCCACGCTGCTGGCGGCGGGGCCGGCCCACGCCGCGGACGGCGGCGGTGTCGCGCCGGCCGCCACCGGGTTCGCCGCGCTGCTCGCCCTCGCCGCGACGGCCACCACGGCCGGGCTTGTGCTGCTGCGACCGCTCGCCGCCCCGGCGCCCCGCCGCCTCACCGCCACGGCGGTGACCGCCGCCGTCGCGCACCTGCTCACCCTCGGCCTGGGCGGGGACGCCCCCGCCGCCGGAACGCTCGTGCTCGCGGCGGCCTGCCTCGCCCTGCCCGGGTGCGCCGGGCGGCGCGCGGTCGGCGTACCCCTGGCTCTGCTCGTGTCCGCCGGGGCCGGCCTGCTGGCGCTGCCCACCGCGACAGTCGCGGAGGCGACGGCCGCCGCCGGGCACGGGCTCGCCGCCGCGGTGCTGCTGGGCGGCGTCGCCACAGTGCTCGGCGCGGACTCGGCCCGGCGGCGCGTCGCCCACCGGGCGGCGCCCTGGATGCTCGCCGCCGTCACCGCCGAGGCGGCGGCCGGCGCGGTGCGGCTCGGTACCGACCACGCCGCCCTCGGCCCGGAAGGCCCCGGATGGGCCGGCCCGGCACGCTGGGTCTGCCTTGCGGTCGCCGTGGCCGGAGCCGTGGGCCTGGGCGCCGGCCTGCGACGCCGACGGCAGCCGGACCGGACGTTGCTGCGGGGACAGGCGGTCGTGCTGCCCGCGGTCGTCATCGTCGCCGCCACCGCGACCGCCGTGGCGCTGCCCGCGCCGCCCGGCCGCCCCGGCGCGCCGCTGCTCGTCGCAGTGGACAACGGCGGCCGGGGCCTCCCGCTGGTGGTGGCGCCGCAGCGGCCCGGCTGGAACCTCGTGCACGTCGGCGCGGAGGGAGTCTCGGTCGGGACGCGGGCGGACCGCCTCTCCCCCGCCGTCCGGCTGCCCGGTGCCACCAACGGCTGGGCCCTCGTACACCTTCCGCCCGGCCCGAGCCGGCTGCACGTCGCGTACGGCGGACGCCAGGCCGTGATTCGGCTGGACGCCGGGGCGGCCGACGCGCCCGGTCCCGACCTGCGCGGTCCGGACGGGCCGGAGTGCGTCAGCGCGGCCCTCGGCGTGCTCCTGCGGGACGACCCGCAGCCGCTGTCGCGCTGCCCCGCGGACGCCCTCACCTCCGGTGACCGCGAGGACCTCGACGCCACAGTCGCCTTCCTCGCGCCCCGGGCCGAGGGCGCCCTCGGCGTCGTGGGCGACTCCTCGGCCCGCTCCGTCGCGGCGGTCGCCGCCGTCACCGACGCCGCGCGCCGCGCCGGACTGCGTGTCGTACCCCCGGGGTCCGGACGGCATCCGACGCTCGTGGTCACCGGCTGGGCCGGGGCGGAGGCGGCGCTGCGCGACGCCGCGCGGGGGCCGGGCGCGGCGGCCGGCACCTATCTGGCGCCCTGGCTGCTCACCGCCGCGGTGCTGCGCCCCGCGACCGGGCAGATGCTCGCGCTCCGGTTCGACCCGCGCGCGGAGCCGGTGTCCCGGTACGTCGCGGAGCTGGCCCGCCGTTTCCCCGGCGAACCCGCCACCGTCTCCGGTTACCTGGCCTGGCAGGGCGGCTCACCCGCCGGGCCGGCCCGGATGTACGCGGCGGCTGCGGTCTCGCTGCCCGGCCCGGTGGCGCACGGCGGGCACGGCCGTTCCGGCTTCCTGCCCGGCGGCACGGTGACCGCGGTGACCGGCCCGCTCGGCTGAGCCGCGACCGCGCTACCGCCCGGGCGGACTCCCGATGATCTTCGGACCGTCCTCGGCGGGCCGCCGCACGTCCTGGTGGTAGTACGCCCGCAGTCCGGCCCGGGCGGCCGCCGGGGCCCCGAGCCAGCGGAGCAGGTTGCGGCCGTCACTGCGGGGCGAACTCCCCGGAACGAGATTGCCCAGGCCGAGCAGCGCTCCGACGAACGCGGCGCTGAACAGCGCCAGGCGCGTCGACACCGTTGCCGTGTGCGTCGCCACGACGACGAGCGCCGCGGCGGCGCCCAGGTTCGCCACCGGGCCGCCGAGATGGAACAGCGCCATCCGCAGCGGCAACGCCGGCATCGACGCCGACGGCCGGACCGACACCTCGTTGCGCCATCCGGTGAAGGGCGCGATGTGGACCGCGACGACCGGCAGGCGCAGCAGCTTCGCCGCGACGAGGTGGCCGCCCTCGTGCAGGGCGAGGTGCAGCCACAACGACAGGCAGGTGAGGCCGGCGGCGGCGATCGCACCCGTCAGGGACTCGGTGACGAGCAGCGCGAGCGCCATCGTCTCCACCGCCAGCAGCAGAGACGCGGCGACGAGCCGGCGGCGCAGCTTCACCGGGCGATGGTACGGCCTGATCGACCCATTGGGCGGCCCCGGAAATCGGATGCCTGGCCCGATCCATGATCAGCAGAATGGGGGCGTCCACCGGCGACGGGAGGTGACCGGCATGCCAGAGAGGCGTTAGTCCCGCGCATGGTGCGCGGGCGGCCGGAAGGGCGGTCGTCACATGGCCCGTACCGACATCCACCGACCCGAGCGTGTGCAGCAGCGGGATCCGTACCTGCGCCGCTGGTTCACCGACATCCACCGGCACCACCTGGGCGCCTGCGATCTGGCCGAGTTCCTCGCCGCGCCCGAGTGGATCCGCACCCGCTGCCACCGCGAGGTGTCGGCGCAGGCGCCCAACCTCTGCGGCTGCCGGCTCTGCACGTTCCAGTCCTGCCGCAGGCTCGGCCGCCGCCAGGAGCGCGTCGCCTGGCGTTCGATCCGCCGGCGACTGCTCGCCGAGCACCGGGGCGGCGAGCGCGATCTCGACGTGCCCCCGATCCGCGGCAAGGCCTGGTAGCGGTCCGCCGGATCACCGATGAGTTCACATGTCCTGTCCGGTCTCAGCTGGTGCATCCGTTCGGATGCACCAGCTGATTCTTCAGGAGGACGAGAGCCATGAGCGTTGTCGACACCACTCCCCCGCCCGTCGCCCGTGGGCTGCACCGCACGCTGTGGGTGCTCCAGGGTTTCCTCGGCGTCTTCTTCATCGTCGCCTCGGCCGGCCCCAAGTTGTTCGGCGAGACGAACACCGTCCAGTCCTTCGAGGACATGGGCGCAGCGCCCTGGTTCCGCTACTTCATCGGCCTGGTGGAGCTGGCCGGTGGCATCGGGCTGCTGGTGCCGCGGCTCGCCGGCCTGGCCGCCGTCGGGCTGGCGCTGCTCATGGTCGGCGCCGCCATCACCCAGGCGTTCATCCTGGACGGCGGCGCGCTGGTCATCACCCCGGTGGTGCTGTTCTTCCTGTTCGTGTTCATCGCCTGGGGCCGGCGCGACTCGATAGGCCGCCTCTTCAGGCGATGAGCAGGCGGGTGCACCCGGGGTGCGGCCGGCGGCCGGTCACGGCGTCCAGCGCACCCCCGGGTTCACCCGCCCGGACCAGTCGAAGACGGCCATGTTGTCCCAGCCGTTCCCGGTGCCGTTGATGTTCGCCGGGTCCCAGCCGTTGCCGGGGACGGCGTACCAGGTCGGCTCCCAGTAGAAGACCCCGATGGCGCCGGCGTTGCGGGCGGTGTTCTGGACCCAGTCGAACTGCTGGGCCTGCCCGGCCCAGGTCGCGCTGATCCCGTCGCAGGTGACGTCGCCGATGACGTTCGGCTGGCCGTCCGCGTCGTCCCGGGTGAACGGGTACGCGGTCTCCACGATCACCACCGGCTTCCCGTAGCGGTTCCGCAGGTCGACGATGTTGTTGTAGAGGTTCGCCAGGCTGCCGTGCCACATGCAGTAGTACGACAGCGCGGTCATGTCCCACTGCACGCCCTGGGCGCGGATGCCGTCGTAGAACCAGCGGGCGTTGGCGTTGCTGTCGGCGTTGGCGGTGTGGATCATGACCGGGATGCCGCCGCCGCAGGCCTTCACCGCGTTGTAGCCCTGCTTCAGCAGGCCGGCCAGCGGGGCGAAGTCGTTGTTGACGACCTTCCCCTCGTTCCACAGCATCCCGACGTTGATCTCGTTGCCGATCTGCACGCTGTCCGGCAGCGTGCCCTGCCCGCGCAGGGCGGCGCAGACGTCGTACGTGAAGGCGTACACGTCGTTGCGCAGCTGGCTCAGGCTGTGGCCGGCCCAGGCGGCCGGCTTGTACTGCTTGCCGGGGTCGGCCCAGGTGTCGGAGTAGTGGAAGTCGATGAGGACCTTGAGGCCCTTCGCCTTGGCCGCTCTCGCCTGGACCAGCACCTTGCTCTTGTTGTTGTAGCCGCTGGCCGGGTTGTTCCAGACGCGCAGCCGGACGTAGTTGACGCCGGCGGACCTGAGGATGTCCAGCGGGTCACGGGCGACCCCGCCCGCGTCGTAGTACTTCGCCCCCAGGTCCAGGCTGCGCTGCAACGACGAGACGTCCGCGCCCCGCATGCTCAGCGTGTTCGCGGCGGCGACGGGCGCCGGCGTACCCCCGATCGTGGTGGTGACGGCGAGGACGACGGCCGTGACGGCCCCGGCCAGGGCGCGGCGGCGGTGGCGTGTGGTCACAGGACTTCCTCTCAGCCGACTGTGCAGGGGGCGCCGTTGAGCGAGAAGCCGGTCGGCGGCGCGTCGCTGGCGCCCCACCGTCCCTGGAAGCCGAAGGTCGCGGATCCGTCCGGGGCGATGACGCGGTTCCAGTCGACGTTGCGGGCGGTCACCGTGGCGCCGGTCTGCCCGACCGTGGCGTTCCACGCGTTGGTGATCTGCTGGTCGCCGGGGAAGCCGAACGTGACGATCCAGCCGTCGACCGCCGCCGTCCCGGTGTTCTGGACCGTCACCGTGGCCACGAAGCCGCCGGCCCACTCGGACTGGTTCCGGTAGGTCACCCGGCAGGTCGAGGGCGGCGGTGGTGGCGGAGTGGTCGTCGTGGGCACGGTGACGGTGTTGGAGGCGATCGACACGTTGCCGGCGGCGTCCCGGGCCCGCACGTAGTACAGGGTGCGCAGCGGCGTCGACGGGGGCAGCGGCCCGGTGTACGTGGTCCCCGGCACGGTGGCGACGAGCGTCGAGGTGAACCAGCCGTCGAACCGGTAGACGTTGTACCCGAGCACGCCGACGTTGTCGGTCGACGGTGCCCAGGACAGCGTGGCGGTGGAGCCGGTCACCTCGCCGACTGTGAGGTTCTGCGGCGCGCTCGGCGGGGTGGTGTCCGGGCCGGTGTCGGTCACCGGGGTGACCACAGTCAGCGCGTCGGTGGCGGCCGAGCGGCGGCCGTCGCCGTCGCGGGCCGACACCCGGAACGAGTACTGCCGGCCCGGCTGGATGTAGTTGGTGATCGTGGTGGTGGTGACGTCGCCGAGGCTGAGGCTGTAGATCACGTCGTCGAACGCCTGGTAGTAGGTGATGTCGTACCCGACGACCGGGCAGCAGCCGCGCGTGGCGGCCGTCCAGGTGAGGGTGACCGAGGTGGTCCGCACCTGGGTGGCGGTCAGGTTCGTGGGCGGGCTCGGCGGGAACGGCGTGGTGCTGGGCGTGCTGGGCGTCGACGTGGGCGGCGAGACGGTCCCGGTCGGGTCCGCGACGGGCGCCGCGGCCCCGCCGGGCGCCGGTGCGACAGCGGGGTACGCGGCGCCGGCGCCCGCCGGCGGCACCGCGGTCAGGGCGGCGCCGAGCACCGCCGTGGACACCACGACGGCCGCCGGCAGACCCGGCCGCAGACGGCGCAGAAGTGAGGACGAGGAGACGGCAGCCATACGCCGACGATGCCGCCAACGCATCGATGATCGCCAACGTATCCCACACCTCGGTCGGGGCGGCAACCCGGCGACCAAGGCACCACCTTTGCCTGATTCGTCGTTTTGCGCCGCCTATCTGAGCAATCAGCCACAATCGGAGAGACAGGGTGAGCCGCTGCGGAACGGCCACCGCACACACGAAGGCTGGACGGGAATCGGCGATGGCCACCTTCGAGTACCGCTGCCCGCAGGACGGCAGCTTCGACGTCGTGATGCCCGTCGGCACCGCGGGCCCGTCGACGAGCTGCCCCCGATGTGACGGCCCGGCGACCCGGGTGTTCTCCGCGCCCCGGCTCACCCGCACGCCGGCGGCGCTGCGCGAGGCCATCGACCGGACCGAACGCAGCGCGGAACAGCCGGAGGTGGTCGGGCAGGTGCCCGGCCGTCGCCCGGCGCGCCGCTCGACGAACCCGGCCCACGCCCGACTGCCCCGATGGTGACCACGAGAAGGGCTCAAGACCGTGCCTGAACTGCTGTTCCCCCTCGACTCCACGAAGAGGTTCACCGACCAGGAGAAGGTCGGGCACAACCGCTGGCATCCCGACATCCCGCCCGTGGCGACGGTACGGCCCGGACAGTCGTTCCGCGTCCACTGCCGCGAGTGGTTCGACGGCGCGATCCACAACGACGACTCCGCCGAGGACATCCGGGACGCTCCGCTGACCCGGGTCCACGCGCTCAGCGGCCCGTTCGCCGTCGAGGGCGCCGAGCCGGGCGACCTGCTCATGGTCGACATCCTCGACATGGGCCCGATCCCGCAGGAGTCCGGTCCGCTGGCCGGTCAGGGCTGGGGTTACACGGGCATCTTCCCCACCGGCAACGGCGGCGGCTTCCTCACCGAACAGTTCCCCGACGCGTACAAGGCGGTCTGGGACTTCACCGGCCGCAAGGCCACCTCCCGGCACATCCCCGGGGTCTCGTTCACCGGGATCGCCCACCCGGGACTGATGGGCACCGCCCCGTCCGCGTCGCTGCTCGCGACCTGGAACCAGCGGGAGGGGGCGCTGATCGCCACCGCACCCGACCGGGTGCCGCCCCTGGCCCTGCCTCCCGAGCCGCAGGACGCGATCCTCGGCAGCCTCACCGGCGCCGACTTCGACCGGGTGGCCGCGGAGGCGGCGCGAACCGCGCCGCCTCGGGAGAACGGCGGGAACCAGGACATCAAGAACTTCACCGTCGGCAGCCGGGTCTTCTACCCCGTGTACGTGCCGGGCGCCAACCTGTCCCTCGGCGACCTGCACTTCTCCCAGGGCGACGGAGAGATCACCTTCTGCGGCGCCATCGAGATGGGCGGCTTCGTCGACCTGCACGTCGACCTGATCAAGAACGGCATGCAGACGTACGGCGTCGCCGAGAACACGATCTTCATGCCGGGTGACACGCCGCCGCAGTACTCCCAGTGGCTGGCCTTCTCCGGACTCTCGGTCACCCTCGACGGCGAACAGCGGTACCTCGACTCGCAGCTCGCCTACCAGCGCGCGTGCCTGCACGCCATCGACTACCTGACCCGCTTCGGCTACCAGCCGGAACAGGCGTACCTGCTGCTCGGCGCCGCACCGATCGAGGGCCGGCTCTCCGGCGTGGTGGACATCCCCAACTCCTGCGCGACCGTCTACCTGCCCACCGAGATCTTCGACTTCGACATCCGGCCCTCGGCCGCCGGTCCGACCCGGATCGACCCGGGCAAGGGCGCCCCGAAAGCCACCATGCCGTGAGCAGGTGACCCTCGTGCAGAAGTCATCCCTGACCGCACTGGCCCGCGAACAGCTCAAGCTCGCGCACGCCTCCTCCAGCGGCCGCAGCAGCTCCACCGTCTACGGCGGCCACGAGCACAGGCTCCGCCAGACGGTGATCGCGCTGACCGCCGGCCAGGCGCTCGGCGAGCACGAGAACCCCGGCGAGGCCACCGTCCACGTGCTGCACGGCCGGGTCCGGCTCGGCGCCGGCGAGACGTCCTGGGACGGCGCACCCGGCGATCTGCTGATCGTGCCGGACCGCCGGCACACGCTGGAGGCACTGGAGGACGCCGCGGTGCTGCTCACCGTCGCCAAGCGCTGACGATGCCACGGCGTCCCGGGCGAGTGGCGGCTAGCCGACCAGGGCCTGGGTGCCAAGCACGGTGAGCAGGGCGAGGCGGTCGGCGTCCTCGGTGCCGGGCTCGGCCGTGTAGATCATGATGCGCAGGTCGCTGCCCGCCACGGTGAGCACGTCGCAGTCCAGCGTCAGCGGGCCGACGTTCGGGTGGTCGATGGTCTTGCGGGCGGCCTCGTGGCGGCCGACCGCGCCGGACTTCCACAGTTTCGCAAACCGGTCGCTGCCGGCCCGCAGCTCCGCGATGAGCCGCCGGAGCCGCTGGTCGGCCGGGTAGCAATCCGCCGCCGCGCGCAGGTCGGCGACCAGCGCCGTCTCGAACGCTCGCAGTGACTGCGGCGTGTGCCGGGCCCGGGTGCCCGGGCCCAGGAAATGCCGCCAGACCGCGTTGCGCTGGTGACCACGCCACCCGGACGGATCCCCCATCAACGCCGCATATGGCACGTTGGCCACGAGCAGCGTCCAGGACGCGTCGTAGACGGCGACGGGCGTACCGGCCAGCCGGTCCAGCATCCGCTGGACGCTCGGGGTGAGGTGCGCGGGCACCGTCTCCGCGCCCGGCGGCGCCAGCCCGGCCAGCCGGAACAGGTGGGCGCGCTCGGTCGCCGACAGTCGCAGAGCCCGGGCCAGGGCTTCGACCACCTGCCCCGACGGGTGGGACGCGCGGCCCTGTTCGAGCCGGGTGACGTAGTCCACGGAGACCCCGGCCAGCAGCGCCAGCTCTTCCCGACGCAGGCCGGCCGTACGCCGGTGCCCGCCGGCCGGCAGCCCGGCGGCAGCGGGCGGGACCCGGTCGCGCCAGCGGCGCACCGCCTGCCCGAACTCCGTCGCCATGCCCCCCAGTGTGCGCCGCCGAGCTGGGGCGTTGCCTGGTACCGGCAGTCCCAGGAAAACCGGACGACTGGGTCACCGCGCCGCCGCGCCGCAGCATGGAGCCATGACCACGACATTGATCACCGGAGCGAACAAGGGACTCGGCTTCGAGACCGCCCGTCGGCTCGTCGCAGCCGGCCACACCGTCTACGTCGGCAGCCGGGACGCCGGACGCGGGCGCCGCGCCGCCGAGCTGCTAGGTGCCCGGGCCGTCCAGCTCGACGTCACCGACGGCGCGTCAGTGGCGGCCGCGGCGCGAGCCGTCGAGGCGGACGGAGGGCTGGACGTCCTGATCAACAACGCGGGCGTCGAGGGCCGGGGCGCCGGCAACCGGGTGATCGGCGCCGCGGAGGTGACCGCCGACATGATGCGGGAGACGTTCGAGACGAACGTCTTCGGCACCGTCCGTGTCACAGGCGCGTTCCTGCCGCTGCTGCAGCGCTCGGCGGCCCCGGTCATCGTCAATCTCAGCAGCGGGCTGGCCTCGCTGACCCGGGTCACCGACCCGGGCACCCCGGCGTACGCGTACCCCGGTGTCGCCTACCCGGCCTCGAAGGCCGCGGTCAACATGATCACCGTGCAGTACGCGAAGGCGTTCCCGAACATGCGGATCAACGCGGTCGAGCCCGGTTTCACCAGGACCGACCTGAACGGGAACACCGGGATCCAGACCGTCGAGCAGGGCGCCGAGATCATCGTCCGGATGGCACTGGTCGGCCCCGACGGCCCCACCGGCGGCTACTTCGACGCCGAGGGCCCGCTCCCCTGGTAGACCGGCGGCCGACTGAGGCTGCCGTCAGGTCGCGGCGAGCGCCTTGGTGATGTTCCACTCGGCCAGGTCGAGCATCCACTTCCGGTCCGGGAAGTCGGTGTCCGCGATCCGCAGTGGCCCTTCGATCAGGGACAACGTCTGCGCGTACCGGTAGAGCTCCAGCCGGTGGGGATCGAGATCGACCGGACGCAGCGCCGAATACGCTTCGCCGAAGCGCATCTGCAGCCAGGCATGATCCCATTCGACATCGAAGTACGTCAGCCCCTCGAAATCGATCATGACGGCCTCGCGGGCCGGCGTGACGAGAACGTGGTCCGGGCCGAGTTCACCGTGCACCAGCCCGTACTCCACGCGTGGGGCGACCGCGCTCCTGAGATGGCGTACGTGGGCGGCGATCCGGTGATGGGCGTCGGCCAGCCGGGCGTCGCGGGCCGCTGCCGCGTCGAGGTGGCCGAGCGCTCGGTCGACGACAACGTCCTCCGTGCGCCGCGTCTGGGACGCCTCACCTCGCGCGACGGCCGCGACCTTGCCGTAGTGCGGTCCGAAGGCGGTGTGCATGCGGCGCAGGGCATCGCCGAGCGCGGACAGCGGCCTGGCGGCGGTGGCCGGATCGTGTTCCAGCACCGCCTCCAGCCGTCGCGCGCCGGCGTCCTCGACGAGCGCGATGTCGGCCTCGAGGTGACGGCCGTCCCGGTCGATCATCATCAGATGCGGGACACGCACACCTGCCGCGGTGAGCGCCGCGTGACCGGCGGCGAAGAGATCCGCGCCCGACGCATCGGTGAACGGGTCGTCCGGGACGGTCGGTGACGGGGGCCAGTAGTTCTCGTCCGCGGCCCACACGTACAGCATCACTGTTGTCCGGTCGTCCAGCCGGAGCCGGTAGACGCCCTTCTTGGTGCCGCCCGTCAGCCGGTCCAGGGCAGCGAGCCGCCGGTCGGAGCCGAACTGGTCCGACACGAGGTCGTGCAGATCGTCCGGCTGCAGGAAGGTCCGCGTCATGGCCGCCTCTCGTCAGATCGAGGCAGCCAGGCTGCCAGGCCGGGGCAGCGGCACACAACCGAGTTGACGCAGCGGACTTCGCGGACCGGCCCGCCCCGGTGCTGACCGTGTTCGCGCTGCTGATGCAGGTCGGCTTCATCGGTGGTGCCACCGAGCAGCCGGCGCTCCCTCAGATGTTGGAGCCGTCCGGCGGCAGCCCGGGCGGTGGCTGCGGGGATCCGCCCCGGCCGGCAGCCGGTGGACAGGACATGCCCAGGGTGTAGGCCGTCATGGACAACGAGCCGTAGGCGTAGCCGTCGACGAGGACCTCGGTGTCGGGGGTGTCCATGGCGGCGGCCAGACCGGCGAGATACAACGCCGGGACGAAGTGATCCGGTGTCGGTACCGCACGGCGGAAGTCCCCGTGGGCGTCGAGGTCGCGTACTCGCCCGGATCGGAGATCGAGTCTGCAGCCTGCCCATTCGGGCGGCTGCCGAGTGACTCCTTGCGATGGAATCATGATCAGGTGACGCCCTTCCACATCGATGTGCCCGAAGCCGTCCTGGACGACCTGCGGGCTCGGCTCTCGCGGACAAGGCTCGCGCCGGCCGCCCCAGGAGAGCCGTGGGGCGCCGGCACCGACCCTGCGTACCTGGCAGATCTGGTGCGGTACTGGCTCGACGGATTCGACTGGCGTGCGGTCGAGCGTGCCCTCAATCGGCACCCTCAGTTCGTCACCACGGTCCGAGGCGCGCCGGTCCACTTCGTTCATGTCCGCTCGGCATCGCCCGACGCCACGGCGCTGATCCTGACCCATGGCTGGCCCAGCACGTACACGGAGATGCTGCCCCTGGTGTCCCGGCTCGCAGACTTCGACCTCGTCATACCGAGCCTGCCGGGCTTCGTCTTCTCCGGGCCACTCGCCGAGGGCCCGACGACCGAGCCGGCTGTCGCGGACGTGTGGGCTGAGCTGATGACCCGTCTGGGCTACGACCGCTTCGGCGCCTACGGTGGCGACATCGGGTCCGGCGTGTCGACGTGGCTCGGCGCCCGCCACGCAGATCGGGTCATCGGGGTCTTCTCGCAGCACATCAAGTTCCCGCCGGCGGACCGCAGGGGCGACCTCAGCCCAGCCGAGGAGGCGTTCGTCGCCATGCTCGACGCGAAGGCCCAGGATGACTGGGGCTACGGAATCATCCAGGAGACACGGCCCGACACCCTTGCGGCCGCGCTGAGCGACTCGCCGTCCGGACTGGCCGCATGGATCATCGAGAAGTACCAGCGCTGGAGCGACTGCGGCGGCGACATCTCCCGCCGGTTCGGCTTCGACGAACTGCTGACCACCGTGATGCTGTACTGGGTCACCAACTGCATCGGCACGTCCTTCCGGCCCTACCGTGACGACCGCCTGGCCCCACCACTGCCGATCGTCGCCGTGCCCGCCGGTATCACGGTCAGCGTGGAGGACGCCGGCCTGCCCCGGTCGTTCGCCGAACGCACCTACGCCAACCTCACCCACTGGCGCGAGCCCACCGTCGGCGGCCACTTCTTCGCCCAGGAAGAGCCCGACGTGCTCGCTGCCGACCTGCGCGCCTTCTTCAGCGCGCTGCGGTGATCCAGTAGCTCAACCGGCGGCGCCGCCGACCCGGACCGGAACCTGGTGGTGCCAGCTGGCGCGCCGCAGGAGCCGGGTGGCTGCGATCGTCGCCGCCCACGTCGACCAGCTACGCGCCCGCCGCTCGGAGATGGCGCGCGGGCATGCTGCGGCAGCCGGCGCGGAAACGACCAAAGAGGCCGCCGCCTCCGTCCGCCCGAAGGCAGGTGGAGGCGGCGGCCTCATCGCGTACGGGGTTATCAGGAGCGTCACGCTGAACAGCCCTCTGTCGCTCGTGCCGCCGAAGCTCCTGCGTGGACACATGATCGACCAGACGCAATTTCCGCACTGAGGAGCTTCCTGCTGCCTCGTCCTGTCCAGTTGTCGCGCACGGGCGAAGGACCTGAATCTTGACTAAGGTAACCCGGCCTCGTACAGTGTCCAGATATCCAAAAATTTAAGACTATGTCTCTCAACGGGGGTTGGGTGTTCCATGGCTCGAAAAGAAGGCCGTAGTAGGTCAGTTGGCACCGTAATCGCATTAACCGCTTTGATGCCTGCGGTCGCTTTGATGCCGACGACGCCGTCGTTCGCTGCCGAGATTCCATGCAGCTCAACCTTGTCACCAAGCGAGATCAAGTCGGTCGGCACTTCTTGCCAATTGGCTTCGGACACCGTCGTCCGAGTCGCCGAGGGTCTCGAGGTTGCAGTTCCGGAGCCAGGCATGGTCGCCATCGTGCAGGTTCTGCGGACGCCCGGCTCGACGGGCCCGAGCGCTGCTTCTGTCTATCGGGCGACCGACGGTCAGCTGGCGTTGCAGATCGACGAGACGCCCGCGCTTGGATCCACTGCCACAGCGGGCGCTCTCAAGCGCATCCTCGCCAAACGCGCAGAACCAGCCACCAAGCACCCAGAACCAGCCGGGGCAGCGAAGACTCAGTCATCTGGGCTCGCAGCTGTGCCTGCGTACTGCGGAAGCTCCTACGAATACAACTTCAGCGGCGGCGTATGGCAGCAATCTGTGTTTCCGTGGACCTACAACAGCCGGTCGCAGCCGGCCTCGGACGCGCTTCAAGCCATCAAGTACGGCTTCCAATTCATAACTGACACTTCTTCCGCATGCGGCACGTACTACACGTTCGCCTTCGCCGACTATCGAGGGTCAACCACCCGCTACACGTGGGGAACGAGGGACAACGGAAATGTAGTCGGATGGGCCGGATTTGATCCGGACATCTTGGGAGCCACCTACTCGTGGGTCGACGGCTCCGGCCTCAGAGTAGAGGTCGACATAGCATTCAACAACCGGGTCACGAACTGGTTCACCGGCCTTTCCGGGACTGTCCCTGCGGGGCGTTTCGACCTCATCTCCGTTGCCACGCATGAGGCTGGGCACGGCTTTGGCTTGGCGCACTACACGGGCAGCTCTTATCCGGTGATGTTCCCGACGCTCGGCACGGGAGTGAATAAGCGAGTCAAGCGAAGCGGTGATCTTACCGGGATGGGCACCTTGTACTGACAGGCAAGCCGTAGTACTCCGGCGTCGCTCGGCTTCGGCGTTGGGTGTGGCGAGCCATGAGGACGGCCACCGCACGTTCATCGATGGTCTGAGGACCGCCGATGAACGTGCGGTGGCCGTGTGCCACAGTCGGCTACAGATCCCTGCCGGCCGCCGTTGTGGACCGGTCAGGCTCGGGTGCGCTGCCGCTGCCGGGTCGACACGACCGCGACGACAGCCATCAGGACCGCGACGACCAGGGACGGCAGGGCGTCCGGCCGGAGCAGCAACTCCCCCGTCAACCCGCTGTTGTCCAACTGGTGGAGCGTACCCAGCAGGAGGGTGGGGACGACGGCGATCAGCAGCCGCTGGTCGGCCGTGGCCACCCACAGGAATGCGGCAATCCCGGCGACGACCATGACGGCGACGACGATCCGCGGACCGGCGTCGGCCATGCGGAGGCCGCCCGCGGGGATGAGATGCAGGGCGAGGATGCCGGCGGTGACCAGGACGGCGTTGGCCCGGGGCGCCGGCGGCACGTCCGCCGGGCGCCGCAGCCCCAGCACGATCAGCGGCGCGGCGACGACCGGCGCCCACCACTGCGGCAGGCCGTTGAGGAACAGGTACTGCGAGATCACGGTCGGCACCACCGCCGCGGTCACCGCCAGAACGGCGGCGGTACGGGCGCGGCCCGCGACGAGCGCCACCAGCGCGGCGATCAGCACGATCTCGTGGATGCCCTGATTCCGCAGGACGGTCAGAGGGTCCGAGAGTCCGCCGAACTGGAACGCCTCGACGATGTCGTCCAGGCCGATGAGGACACCCAGCGCCAGCACCGCGAGGGCGCCGAGGTGGATGCCCTGCCAGAACAGCACGGCGGTGGGCCGGGGCGCGGCGCCGCCGCCGTACACCCGCAGGCCGCCCCGGACGAGCGAGGCCGCCTCCCGGGCGCTGGGCCAGCGGCGGGTGGTGGGTTCGTCGCCGATCAGCGTGTCGATCAGCTCGTCGGCGCGTTCGCGGCGGTAGTCGGCGGGGTAGGCCCGCAGCAGCATCCGGTAGCGCTTCTCCAGGACATCGGAACTCATGCTGGTCTGATCCTCGCGGTAGAAGGGTGACGGGCACTTGCCTGCGATGAGACCCGGCGCGGCAGGCGGTCCATGACCACCCGGGCGGCCTGGGCGAGCCGGTCGGCCTCTTCGGTGAGTACGAGACAGCCCTCGTCGGTGAGCCGGTAGTAGCGACGGGCACGCCCGTTGACGATCTCCTCACCGTCGGCGGTGACGAGGCCCTCGCCGAGCAGCCGGTCGATCACGGAGTACAGCGATCCGGCGGCGAGGGTCACCCGCCCGTCGGACAGCTCCTTGACCCGCTTGATCACGGCATAGCCGTGGAGCGGCCCGCCGAGCAGAGCGGCGAGGACGAAGTACGACGGTTCCCGTAGCGCGGGACGCGAAGCCGATCCCATGAGCCGAATATACAACCTACTTGAGTATCCGTCCAAGGTGACTGTTCACAGTGACCCTTGCCCAAATTATCTTAATGATTAAGGTAATTGCATGAGCGCATCGACGGACTTCTCGGTGGCGATCGCCGGCGCCGGCCTCTCCGGCCTCTGCCTCGCCCAGTACCTGACGCGCGCCGGCATCGACGTGCACGTCTACGAGCGGGACCCGGGCCCCTTCATCCGGCGGCAGGGTTACCGGATCATTCTCGACCGGTACGGGCTGGAGGCGCTTCGCGAGAGCCTGCCCCGCTCGCTCTACCACCTGGCGCTGGCCACCGGCGACGAGCCCGGCGGTCACCTGCGCTTCACCAACAGCCGGCTGCGGGACGCCTTCACCATCACGTTCAAGGACGAGCCGGGCGCGACCCGCCAGGTCGACCGGCTGACCCTGCGGTCGATCCTGCAGTCCGGGTTGAACGGGCGCATCCACTACGGCAAGGACGCCGTCGCGGTGGAGAGCGGCGGCCCGGCAGGGCTTCGACTGCGGTTCTCCGACGGCGAGGCCGCCGCGGCAACCGTCGTGGTGGGCGCGGACGGCGTCGGCTCGGCCCTGCGACCGCAGCTCATGCCGGACGCGGACCCGGCGAACACCTCGATGGCGGGCATCTACGGCCGCTCTCCCCTGCTGCGCAACGGCGAGAGCGTCATCCCCGACGCACTGCGTACCAGCGGGGTCCTGGCCATCGCCGACCGGCCCGGCAGCGCCTTCTTCTTCACCTCCATGCGGTTCGGCGAGAGCCCGCAGGCGGCGTTCGCACGCCTGGCCCCGGGCAACTACGCGCCCAGCGGCGACGACTACGTCATGTGGGGCCTGCTGCTCCGGCAGGAGGAACTGCCGGCCGACGTTCGCGGGAACCTGCTGGCGCTGTGGAAACTGGCCGACCGATTGAGTACGGACTTCCATCCGCTCATCCGGCGCCTGGTCGACACCGCCGAGCTGGACGCCACGGTGCTCAACCTCTTCGCCACCGGCCGACGGCCGCACCGGTGGGCGGTGCCACGGGCCACGATGATGGGTGACGCCGTACACGTCATGCCACCGTTCGGCGCCCACGGCGGCAACACCGCGCTCCGCGACGCCGCCCTGCTCGGCCGCCGGCTGGTCGAGGCGCGGGCGGGCGCCACCTCGGCGGAGGAGGCGATCGCCGCCTACCAGGACGAGATGACGGACTACGCCTTCCGCGCCGTCGACACCGCCTCCGGGCTGATGCGCCGCCTCACCGGGGGCGCGGCCGCGCCACACTGGGTGCTGACCCGCGTGCTACCTCGGCTGCACCGGGTCACCGTGCCGGAGGCATGATTGCCCGCATGTCCCACGATCCGGCCCGCGCCTCCGCGATCACCGACCTCATGCGCGCCGGGCGGGAGACGTCGCGGCTGTCCATGGTGTTCCGGTACGCCATCGCGGAGCGGCTGGGCCTCGCCGTGAGCGACCTGGAGTGCCTGGACTACCTGGCGGACATCGGCTCCGCCACCGCGGGGCAGATCGCCGAGCGGACCAGCCTCACCACCGGTGCGGTCACCAGCATGCTCCGCCGGCTCCAGCAGGCCGGTTACGTGACGGCCGAGCGCGACCCGGCAGACCGGCGGCGGGTCGTCGTCACCATACGGCCGGAGCGGATCGCCGACCTGGAGCGGCCGTACGAGCGTTTCGCCGAGCGGGCGGAACGGCTCGTCGAGGGCTACAGCGCCGAGGAGATCCGGCTGCTGGTCCGGCACCACGACCGCCTGCAGGCGATGTACCTCGCCGAGTTGGACCACCTCCGCGACGGCGACACCGCGTAGCCCGGCCGTCGCCCGTGACGACGGCGCGCCGATGGGCGCCCTTGGGAAGTCGTCCAACCTGCCGGGGAGCGGCAGTCATCACCTGTGAGGTGGGACGCTCTCCATTTGATTGCCGACGTAGACCTCCACCAACTCCCCCACCGTCCGGGGGAAGATCTCGTCCTCCAACGCGAGGAAGGGATCAAATCCCATCGACTGTTCGAGCCGCGTAACGAGGACGGCGAAGGCGAGACTGTCCAAGCCGCTGTCGGCCAGGCCGCTCTGCAGGCTGACGTCGCCGTCCTCGCCCCCTTCCTCTTTGATCAGCTTGACCACTTCACGAAGAACGATCTCCGCTACACGTTCCCGCTCGAGCACTGCGCCACCTTCCCTACGTGTTTGTCCGTCCACATTTCCGGTCCGGGCCTCATGCGGTGGAGCCGCCGTCCACGGTGATCAGCGTTCCGGTCACACCGGCGGCATCCGGGGAAAGAAGGTAGGTCACTGCGGCGGCCACTTCGTCGAGACGTGCGAACCGGCCGATCGGACTGCGCCCCTTGATGCGCGCCTGGCTCTCCGCCCCCAGGGCGCCGGTCATCTCGGTGTCAAGGAAGCCCGGCGCCACCGCATTGACCGTCACGCCGCGCCGCCCTACGTCGCGGGCCAGCGAACGGGTGAACCCCTCCAAACCCGCTTTCGCCGCCCCGTAGACGGACAGACCGCGGAATCCCGTCGAGGCAACGATCGAGGAGACGTTGACCACGCGTCCCCGGCCCGCTGAGATCATCGAGCGGACAAGATGCTTCGTCAGAACCATCGGCGACACAAGGTCGAGTTGCACTGTTTCCCAGATGGTTCTGTCCTTCACCAGCGGCAGGAGACCGTCGGTGCCGCGAGCGGCGTTGTTCACCAGCGCGTAGGGGGCGCCGTGCGCCTCCACGATTGCGCGTGCCAGGCCGGGCAGGGACTCCAGATCACTCAGGTCGGCACGGACGTGGACATAGCCCGGACCCACCTCGCCCGGCTCGACTTCGCGGCGGGCCAGGCCCACCACCCGGTATCCGTCGCTGCCGAGCCGCCGGGCCACCGCCCGCCCCAGGCCACTGCTGGTTCCGGTCACTACCGCGTACGGACAGTCGCCGCGGGATTCCGCCTCGTTCACGCTCTGCTGACCTTTCCGGTGGGCGACAAGAAGAACTCGGTTACCGCGGTGATCGAGGCAGGAGTATGCGACCGGGGCAGATGGTCGGCGACGAATGACCGCAGGGCCGACTGCAGTTCGTCGGGGTCGAGCCCACTGCCGAGAGGCGAAGGCACAACCCGGGCGGTCAGGATCCAGCCCGTGATCGGGCTGCGCCTGGGCGTCACCACGGCATCATGTACTGCGGGATGCCGCCGGATCAGCTCCTCGACCCGCTCCGGCGAGACCTTGTCCCCTCCGACGTTCACCGTCTGCGACTTCCGGCCGACGAAGTAGACCCGGTCACCGCGAGGCTCGACGAGGTCGCCCGTGCAGACGAATCCGTCCGGCTGCGCCGTGCTGCTTCCCGGCGCCCGGACGAACAGGACGCCGTCGCGGATCTCCAGTGCCACACGGCCGGGAGCCGGCTCGAGAAAATGCCGGGGGAAACCTTCCCTGCCGTCGCTCACCGAGAAGGCGGCACCGGCCTCGGTGGACGCGTAGACATGCGTGACGCGCGCATCGAACCGCCGCCGCAACGCATTGATCAGCGACTGTGTCGCGATCTCACCACCCAGCGTGATCTGTTGCAGCCGGAGGTCGTCACAGGCCCTGCTGCGCAGAATCATCCGCCACATCGTCGGGGTCGCGGACAGTGCGTCGACGCCGGCTCCGGCGAACAGCTGGAGGCGCTCGTCGAGCCCGGCGGCGTGGTGGGCGTCCACCAGGGTGTCGCCGTGGATCGCCTGGAGGACGACCTGGATGCCCGCCATCCGGGTAGGAGAGAACAGGAGACCCCACCGCCGCTGCTCGCGGTCGCCGGGATTCCGCGCCGGGCGTACCGGGCGAATCCGCCGCGTCAACGAGTCGAGACTGTGGTCGGTCGGGGTGGGCGTCCCCGTCGTGCCTGAGGAGAAGACACGCCAGAGCGTACGCACGTCGGTGCTCGCGTCGCCGGCCGACAGTTCGCCGTGGGATGCGTAGGCGGCAGCTGGGGCAGCATCCCCGGCCTCGCGCAGGACCACCGCCTCCGCCGAGCCTACGGTCGGACTCAGGTCACCCACGAACTCGACCCGGGCGGCCCAGCCCTCGAGTGCGACGATGGCTGAGGCGACCAGGCGGGAACTCTGCCCCACCAGGGCCACGGTCGCACCCCGGGGTACGCGACGTCGCAGGCCGAGAACGTCAGCGTGCAGGTCGTGCGAGGTGAGCGGCGGAGACCGGCCGTCGATGACGACCGGACGACCGACGGCAGCGGCCCCCGCTCGGCCGCGCGTCCCGTCATGGTCTGCGACTTCCACCTCAGGACCGTTCATCCTGCTCCCTCACTGCACCGCGGGCCCGGCGCCCGACCGGGGCGGATCGACCGGAGCGTGAACTCGTAGAAAATCCTGCCGTCTTCGGTGACGCACGGATGAGCCGCGAACATGCCCTCGCGACTCGCGCGACGTAGCACCCGGTTACTGCCGGACCCGCAGCAGAACGCCTTGTACTCGGGCGTGAAGAAGAGGTCGGACAACAGGGCCATGGCCGGGTCGAGAATCTTGATCTCCCCGTCGGTGTCCACGAGCCGTACCCAGGAATGCAGGCCCAGGCGTGCGCCTCCGAAGATGTAACCCGACTCCTGCTCGGCCGCCACACCACGGTCCAGCAGTTCAGACATCAGTACCTGACACAGCGAGTCGCAGTCGCCGACGCCCCGGTGCCTGGTGCCGGCGACATCGGAGGACAGGGTCATGGGTGTGAAGTGGAAGCGGTACCGCCGCAGCAGGTCGTCCCAGACCTCCCGCACCCTCGGGTCTCGCACCGTGGCGGTGTTCCCGGTCAGTTCGACCCTGCCGCGCCACTCCGCCCTGCCGGCCTGGATCTCTTCATGCTGCCACTGCACGTCCGGTAGGACAGGCGCGCTCCACTCGGACGACGGGCAGTGCTCCGCGCGGGGACACTGGGCCCAGCCGACGATCTCGTAGGCCCGCGCGGAGACCCAGTCCGCGCCGTACGACTTCAGCATCCTCGCGAAGAAGATCATGATCCGCTCCGGACTGCTGCGTCCGGTGCCGCTGAGCAGGCCAACGTTCCACACGTCGCAGTAGTCGTGTCGGCCGTCCTCCTCCACGAGGCCGGCGGCAACCAGTTGCGCCAGTTCCTCGGGCGTACACCGCAAGGTGTCCAGCGCCTCGGCCCTGCTGATCCACACCCGGTGCTCGGGTGGAGTCGGCACGACGTCCCGCAGCCCTCCGAGGAGACTCATCCGAGGGCTCCGAGAGACTGGACGACGGAATCGGCGTGGCGGCCGATGTGTTCGCACATCAGTGACCGGAGCTTTCATATCGTGAGAGCCCGTACCGGAAGACGGTCGTCCCGATCCACAGGCAGTAGAGGGCGACGACCGGCGTCAGCAGCCCCAGCCAACGAGCCGGCCCGTGCGCGAGGACAGCCGCGGCGGGGAAGAAGCTCATGAACGCATAGGGCAGGACGACGGTAAGGGTGATCCGGACCCCAAGGCCGTAGATGGTGACCGGAAAACGAGCCAGTTCCCCGAAGCTGTGCATGGAGAACGCGAACATGGAGTACGGGGAACGCAACCAGAAGGCGGCGCAGTTCGTGAGGAGGTTGAGCCCGATCTTCACACCGGCCGCCGCGACCACGAGCAGCAGCCCGAGCGCGACGCGACCGACGTTCCAACTGACGTCGACGTGCCGCACCGCGGCGATCAGCAGACCGGTGCCGAGGACGAGATTGCCCAGTCCGTTCATTCCCACCGCGGAGCTGAGCACCTGGAGGACCGGTGGATAGGGCCGCAACAGCATCGCGTCCAGCTGTCCGAAGTTGACAGTCACCGCGAGAGTCCAGGCTCCCTGCGCGACCAGCACGCTCAGCCCTTCCGCGACGACCACGAGCGCGTAGATGAGCACGACTTCCCAGAACTGCCAGCCGTTGATCTCCGGGATGCTCCGGAAGATCGCCCACAGGAAGACCACGCCGACGGCCTGCACGAGAACTGCCGACAGGCTCATGATCCAGAAGTCGGCCTCGTACTGGAGAGTGGCGCGCACCTGGGCACCGAGCAGACGGCGGTAGAGCCACAGCGCTCGTCGTGCTTCAGCCACCATGGACCGTCAGCTTCCGAGCAGCGGCCGACCACATCAACCGCGCCAGCCACCACAGCGCGACCGCCCAGGCCGCCTGCACCAGCACGGCGGTCGTCGCGTCGCTGCCGTCCAGTGAGCCGGTGTAGAGCAGCGCCGGGGTCGACGCCATTCCGACGAACGGCAGGTACGTGGCGATGACCCGCATCCACTCGGGCAGGAAGGCCAGCGGTACGAGTGCCCCGGAGAACAGCGTGATCAGGGCGATCCGGGCGGCCTGCACACCCACGTAGTTCTGTGTCCAGAAGACGAGCAGACCGCTCAGGTACACGATTCCGAACCGCAGGGGCAGCACCAGCAAGGCGGACAGGATGAACAGCGGCAAGGTGTCCCGGTCCGGCGGCGGCATGCCGCCGAAGATCGCGGCGGCTGCCAGGACGACCACGATCGCCGTGCCGGCTTCGTAGACGGCGAACCCGACGCTCTCGGCCAGGCGCGACCACTGGTAGTCGACCGGCCGAACCAGGTCCATGGCCACGTCGCCCTGCTGGATGCGGTTGGCCATTCGATAGTCGGTATAGCTGGACACCAGCGAACCGACGACGAACGCCACCAGCAGGTACGCCTTCATCTGCGGCCAGTCGAATCCTTGCCGAGGGCCGGCGGCGAGTGCCGAGCGCCACAGGTACAGCATGGACAGGGCCCCGAACGCCGAGGCCAGCATGCCGAAGAGGAAGCTCGTCTGATAGGCGAGAAGGCTCTTCAGCGCCATCCGGGCCATGCTCCGATAGGCACGTATCCGGCGTGATCGGGTATCAGCCGGCAACGGCACCGCACCGGCGGTCACGAATGTCATGACACGGTCTCCCGATCGACCCCGCCGCCGGGCTCGGGCCGCAACTGCCCCGCGTACACCTTCCGGACGACCGTCTCGATGGCCGGCTCGTCGATGTGCATGTCGACGATCTCCGCCTCGGCGAGCACTGCCGCCAGCACCTCTCGCGCGCCGAGCGTCATCCGGTCGAAGGTGACCGTGAGCTCGCGGTCGTCCGACCCCGCGCGGACCTGAGCGCCCGGCAGTCGCGCGGCGATCCGATCGACGCCCGGCAAGCCGGCGGCCAGCTCGAAGGACATCGATCGCTCGCGGACATGGGTGTCCTTCACCGACTGCAGGTCACCGTCGTACACCACACGTCCCGCGTCGATGATCACGATGCGCCGGCAGATGTCCTCGATGTCGGCGAGGTCGTGGGTGGTGAGCATGACCGTCGTCCCGTCCGCCACCAGCCGACGCACGAAGGAACGCACCCGGTCCTTCACCGCGATGTCCAAGCCGATCGTCGGCTCGTCCAGGTAGACGATCCGCGGTTCGTGGAGCAGCGCCGCGGCGAGGTCGGCCCGCATGCGCTGCCCCAGCGACAACTTACGGGCGACCACCGGGAGAAGGTCGGCCAAGCCGAGGACGTCGTCGAGGCGGGCCAGTGTCTCCCGGTACCGCGCGGCGCCCAGACCGTGCATGTCCCGCAGCAGTTCGAGCGAGTCACGTACGGGCAGGTCCCACCACAGCTGCGTTCGCTGCCCGAAGACGACGCCGACGCGTCGCGCGTTCTCCACCCTCGCCCGGTACGGCACCAAGCCGTCGACGAGGACCTGTCCAGCCGTCGGGACCAGGATCCCGGAAAGCATCTTCACCGTGGTGGACTTGCCGGCGCCGTTCGGACCGACGTAGGCCACTGCCTCGCCCTGTGCCACAGACAGATCGATGCCGTCCACAGCGACGTGCTCGGAGAATCTACGCTGGAGCAGGTGCCGGAGGGAACCGCGTAGCCCCGGCGCCTTCTCCGGCTTGCGGAAGACCTTACGCAGTCCTGCGACTTGGATCAATGTCACCGGACGAGCATGCACCATTTCCATCGCCGCGCCAACCACCTTGCCCCGCACGGATGCCAGCGATAGCCTTCGACGCAAGCCCCTCTCTGAATCGAATTGTTTTCGGTGTCCTGTTCAACGGAGAAGATGTCACTGCGGGACGGAGAAGAATTGGAAATTCGTTTTCGTGCGCCGTCCGGGCGAACCGCCGATCTGACCTGGGGACAGCAGAGGATGGCGCAACTGATGGCGGATCTCCAGCCGAACAACGCCTCGCTCAACCTCAAGTTCGCTCACCGGATCAAGCCGGGTCTGAAAGCCGACGAGGTCGCGTCCGCCATCAGAGGAATGGTCGAGGCCTGCGAGTCCGCGCGAACCCTGTTCGAGCCGGACGCGCCCTCCGCACAGCAAAGGGTCACAACCGAGGGAGTCCTGCACGTCGCGGTGATCACCGCCGTGACAGCCACCTTCACATCGGCTCTCGAATCGGCAGCCGAGCTGGCGGGCACCCCGTTCGGGGCCGACGACCTCCCCGTTCGCGTGGGCATCCTGACCGATCGGAGTGGCCCGGCCTTCGTCCTGCTGGCCATCAACCATCTCGCGTCGGACTACCTCGGCGCTCACTGGATGACCTGGCACCTCCGCCACGTCCTCCAGGCTGACTTCTCCGACGGCGAGCCGTCGGCGATCCACCCCGTCGATGTCAGCCACTGGGAGAGCAGTGAGGCCGGCCGGCGGGAAGGGGCCCGTGCGCTGCTCCGGCACGAACGGAGCCTTGCACGCATGCCTCAGAGCATGCTGCCCCGGCTCCCGGTCGAGCCGTTGCATCCCCGCTATCGGTACGTGGTGATGCAGACGTCAGCCGGCGCGTGGTGCCTGAGTCACCTGGCCAAGCGGCACGGGGTCAGCGAGACGGCGGTCGGCCACGCGGCCCTCTCCCTCGTGCTGGCCCACGTCAGCGGGCTGAGCCGGGCCCACCTCCAGGTGTGCGTCAGCAACCGGGCCGGTCGGGACACGGCTGCCGTGGTGGGTTGCCTCACCCAGGACGTTCCCACCTGCGTGGCGATCGACGACGCCGACTTCGACGCGCTGCTGCGGCGATCCGCCGGCGCCATCCACCACGCGACACTGACCGGGCGCTTCCCGCACCGAGGCCTGATGGAGGTGCGCGAGCGCGTCGAGAAGCGGCGCGGCTTCCCGCTGGATCTCTCCTACTGGCTCAACAGCCGACTGTTCGTGCCGCTCCCCGCGGAGGCACCGAACGCCGCGCGGATACGGGAGGAAGCGGCCAGGACCTCCGTCCGGTGGCTGGGCGGCGACCAGTGCAGCACGAGCACCCTCTTCTGCTACCTGGACCGCCGCGACGACATACTCGAAGTGCTGATGCTCGTCGACACCGCCTATGTCGCTCCCGCCGAGGCGGAGCAGTGGTTGCGTGCGTTCGAGTCGATTCTCGTCACCGCGGTCCTGCGACCGGAGCTCAGCGCGGACGCTCTCGTCGCGGAGACCGGCGTCGTGTCGTTCCGCGCGACGGACGACTGGGTCAAGATCGACCACAGCTGGATCCACCTACCCACCACGGCGGCACGCCTGCATGCGGCGCTTCCGGGCATGACCCTACGACTTGCGGTTGAGACTCCCGGTGGTGAGGCTTCCCTGGTGGCGATGGTGGCCAGTCCTCGGAGCGGCCGCGAGACCAGCGCTCCTTCCGACACCGTTGTCGTCGAGGCGCTTCGTGGCTGCCGGGTCGGCATGCGCCCGCACCGGTTCGTCTCGAGGGCAGGGGATGTACAGGACTGATCAGCGACGTGGACCACCTCGCGGCCCGGGTGCCCGGGCACGCGAGGACAGCAGGCCGCAGTCGCTCTCGAACCGGTAGGCGGCGCCCAGGTCGCCATGGCCCTCTCA
Organism: Micromonospora sp. LHW51205; assembly: GCF_003315815.1. Lineage (NCBI taxonomy): Bacteria > Bacillati > Actinomycetota > Actinomycetes > Micromonosporales > Micromonosporaceae > Micromonospora > Micromonospora sp. LHW51205. Next base: position 571,423 of record NZ_QMEZ01000004.1, read on the forward strand.
CTCCCGGAAGTTACGGAAAGGCACCGAGAATCCCGGCGCGGCAGTGATGCGGTTCCGCAGCTGCGCACGCGACACCGGGTCGCACGGCATGCCACCCGCGACCGCGTAGGTGACCCCCTGCCCTACACCACAGCGAGACCGACCGCCAAGCAGGGAAAAGAGCGTCGACGCATTGAATCCGAGAAATTTCCGGGTGCCACGGGGCACCTGTGCAAGCGGTCAGAAGCTACAGTTGCACATGCCGCGGGCCGCCAGAGCACTCAGGATCGGCCCATTACCAGCAGCATCACCGGAGCCCGAAATTTCCGACAAGTTGTTCTCTGATTTATCGGACCGGTTCCACTCACGAGAGGCGACGACTGAGCCCACGAAGAGCCGGTCAGCGAGGCATCAGCAGCTGTTCACGGGGAGGACAGGTTGATCGACGCCAACGATCCGCTGCAGGTTGTGGAGAGCTGGACCGAAGGAAGCCAGCAGGAGGCTGTATCGGTACCGATCCGGTCGCTCCTGCCCGGTCAGGGCCCCCGCCGGCACGGGGTCGACGAGACGCACGTACAGCTGTTGGCCCAGTCCGAACTCCAGCACCCGCCGATCCTGGTGCAGCGCAGCACCATGCGCGTCATCGACGGGATGCATCGTCTGCAGGCGGCACTGCTCCGTGGTGCGGACTCGATTCACGCGCTGATGCTCGACGACGACGACCAGATGGCCTTCCTGCGCAGCGTCACGAGCAACATCAAGCACGGCCTGCCGCTGACCCTGGCCGACCGCCGGGCGGCGGCCGAACGTCTGCTGGAGATGTTCGCGCATTGGTCGGACCGGTCACTCGGCCGCGCCACCGGGCTGTCGGCCAAGACGATCAGCACATTGAGGCAACGCAGCGGCCAGCCGATGCCGGCCGAGCGGACCGGCCGGGACGGACGGGTCCGGCCGACAGACGCCGACGCCGGCCGGAAAGCTGTCGTCGCGCTCCTGGCCGAACGACCTGATGCTTCGCTGCGGGAAATCGCCCGGTTGGCCGGCGTCTCACCGAACACGGTCCGCACCATACGCCGCAAACAGAACGAAGGTGCGGCGGGTTCACCGTCGCCGGCACGGGCACTGTCCGCGGTCAAGGAGGCGCCCGGCGCGCCCGAGCCGAGCCGGGACGTCACCGCGTTGGCGCTGGAGAACCTCGCCAAGGATCCGTCCGTGCGCTACACCGAGGCCGGGCGCACCCTGCTGCGCATGCTGCATCAACAACTCAGCCTCGTCTCCGACCACGACATCATCAACGCTCTTCCACCGCACTGCCTCCCGCTGGTGGCCCGCCTCAGTCGCGGACTGTCGCAGCAGTGGGAGCAACTCTCCGCGCGAGCGGCGATCCGCGTCCAGACCGAGGTGGGTTGAGCGGCCAAACCCGCCGACCGTCCACACGCCGCGATCGTCCGCCCCACCGCACCCAGCCTTGGCACTTCTTCGGCCACCGCCCGGCGCCGGGCGGTGGCCGGACGCTCGCTCGTCGCGTCGACGTCGAGGCGCAAATATGTCCGGAAGAGCCAGGACTCCGGCCGCCGCAGCTGCACTCATTGACATAGCTAAATAGCCCTGTAATGCTTTTTGCATGATGACAACCACCGCGCAGGAAATGTCCGCGCAAAACGCAGAGGTCTCCCTCAACGAGACCGCCGAGGAATCGTCCATCGACAACATCGAGGGTCTCTTCGAGGAGGTCGACCTCTTCTCGACGGCCCTCATCCAGGGCGGCTGCACCGGCGGCTTCACGTCCCTGTGATCCAACTGTCGCGTGCTAACCGGCCGTCTTTCGGCCGGTTAGCACGCGCTTTCCTGTCATCGGGCAGCCGTATCCGGGAACGCCGACAGGATGTCAATCATTCAGGTTGTCCAGAAAGTCAACCGGTCGGAGCGTACAAGAGATAGGACCCTGCTTTGGAGACGCTAGCTGAGGCTGCCGCAGAAAACGGCACCGACGCCCGTTCCGCAACGTATCGCGCGCACCCTCTTGTGCGCATCGAGCCGGCGGCCAGTGACCTGTGGCTCATCAGCCGAGACGACAGGTTGAACGGACACAAGGTTCCCGCGTCGGCTGCGGGTCTGCTCGTTGCCGCCTTCGCTCCGGGAACCATCTATTCCCTGTCGGAGCCGATCATGGCGGCGATCGGCTCCGTGCGCAGGGCCGAGCTGATCGCCGAGTGGCTGGTCGCCCACGAGTACCTGGTGCGCGATGACGACGCCGAGGCGATCAAGACGCGGCGGTGGCTGGAGTCGTGGGCCGAGAATGGATGGCGGGCCGCCTCCCGCTATCACGCGCGTACTTACGGATACCCCTTCGAGTTCTACGAGGCTGACGGCAACTCCGCGGAGGACGTACGCCGGATGGTCGCGTACAACGCGCAGCAACCCGACGTCGATCGGGCCCGGCCCCGGCTGCACGACCAGGAGAAGGTGTACGCACTGCCGGACCCCGCCCCGGAGTTGTTCCCCGCGACCGCTTCGGCGGCGACGAACCTTGCGGTAGCGGCGCAGCCGCTGGACTACGACCGCCTTGCGTCGCTGCTCTCCCTGCTGACCCGACCGATTCGTCAGGCCAGGATGCCGTTCGCGGAATCGGCCAACCTGCTGCGGAAGACGAGCCCTTCCGGCGGTAGTCGTCATCCGACGGAGTTCTCCGTCGTCACGCATGCCGTCGACGGGATCGACGACGGTGTCTACCAAGTCGCGACCGTCGACGGTGCGCTGGACCGCATGGATCACCTCGACGCCTCGTCACGCGACCTGGCGGACCTGTCGGGTATCGCCGACGACAACCGCCCCTACGCACTCATATTCTTCAACTCCTATTTCGCCCGGAACCGCTACCGCTACCGGGAACCAAGGACCTTCCGGACGGTGCACATGGATGTGGGCCACCTCATGGGTACTGCCGAGTACCTGAGCCGCGCGAACGGTTGGGCGGTCCGGCATGCCCAGCACCTCGACGGTAAAAAGGTCGCGGACGCGCTCGGCACCGACCACCGCGTCGAGGCGACAATCGCAGCGACTCTCGTACACGCAGCCGATCAGCCTGCAGAAAGCCGGGATTGATGTCCACGACATGGTCGCCACTCCTCGTCATCCGACCCGACCGTGACGCCGCCGTTCTCGAAGACTCCCAGTCGGCGCAGTCGGTCCGCTTCGACGCCGCCGAACTCGCCCGGAAACTCGTGTCGGACGCCCCCGAGGTCGGGGCACGCGAACTGTCTCCGTCGGACGACCTCGATTCGATCTCGACCGATTGGGTCACGAACGGGTGGCGTCCGAGCCTCGACTACTTCAACTGGTCCGAGCAGATCTCGGAGAGCAGGCGGGAGGCCCGGTATCCGGCCCGCGGCAGTCAGGCTCAGCCGACGCGTCCAGCGACGTCGACGCCGCAGTGGAACTGGGCAGAAGAAGGCACTACGGCCGGCACCGGCGGGGTCAGCGTCGGTGAACTGCTGGTACGACGACGCACGGCCCGCCAATTCGAGCCGGAGCCCTTGTCGCGGGAGACCGTCGCCGCCATCTTCCGCTGCTTCTCCGCGCTCATGGCACCCTTCGAGCCGTCCGGCTCGCTGGCAGGCGTGCGTATGGGCGCCGTCGTGTACGCGATCAACGGCGTCGATTCGGGCATCTGGGCTCTCGACCTCGCCGGCGAGCGAGCCGATCAGCTGACCTCCGGCAGCTTCCGCCAGGAGATGGCCGATCTGATGTGCGGCATGCAGGCACCCATGACGGCAAGTGCCACGATCGTGCTGATCGTCGACTTCCCCCGCCGCCAGGAAATGTTCCCCTACGAGAGGGCCTTGCGCGAACTGTACGTCGAGGTAGGTCGAGTCGCGCAGAAATTCATCATCGCGGCGGAGTCGTACGACTGCGGCGCGCTGATCACCCCGGCGACAAATGACAACGTGCTGGCGGAGTTGCTCGGGCTCTCGGATGACGAGGCACCGGTCTACACCATCACCTTCGGTCGGAAGACCAGCAGGAAAGGCTGACCCACAAAAAATGGCACTCACCGCTGCGGTCGTCCGCGATGATTGGAAATGCGTCCGATTCACGAGCCCTTTCGACGGGCTCTTCGGCTCTGTCGTCGAGGCGGACGACGACGTGCTCGGCGTCGCGTGGGATCTTGACCCCGCACGGGCGGACGAGAGAGCACTGGGTGAGGCTGTCGAGCGCGCCGCGCTGCACGAGCCAGCCCTCGCACCTGTGCGTGCGTCCGCGAACGAGCTCGGCTCGAAGGCCATCCGTCTCGACGACCGGGCGACCTTCAGCCCGGAACAGTGCTCGCAAGAGCCGCTGCTCCGCCCGTTCGCATGGAACGCGCACTCCCAGAACACCTGGGTGACGATGCAGTCTCCGGACGGCGAGGTGTTCGTACCCGCCGACGTCGAGCGGATGCGGGTCCACGACTCGGATCCGACCCGCGTCAAACCGATGACCTCGATCGGCGCCGCGTGCGGGGTCGACTGGGACACGGCCCTCACCCGCGCGCTCACTGAGGTCGTGGAACGGCACGCCGTTGCGGCGGCCGTCTACTCCGGGCGCCGCGCGGCCCGAGTCCGTCCCGGCGACGACCGGTACTCCGTTCACGACATCGCGGAAATTCTCGACGGTGCGGCTGACGTGGTCGTCGGGCTGCTGCCCGGCAGCCATTTCGGATTGCAGGTCGCGCTGGCCGCCATCGTCGGCACCCGCGACGGACTGCCGGAGGTGGCCTTCGGGTCGGCCGCCCATGCGGACGCGGCGGATGCGATCCGCTCAGCGGCGATCGAAGCGGTGCACATCTTTCACCTCGGCTGGCGTCTGCTCCGCCGGGGAGACCCCGAGGAGCGGCCGGTGGGCATCAACACCCGGGCGCTGTGGTGGGCGAGGCACGGGCGCGCCCACCTGGGCGACTACTTCGTCGACCAGGTGGCCGAAGCCCAGGGCCCGACCTCGGGCGGACGTACCTGGACCGAGATCGGCGATGCCATCTCCGCAGAGAGGTTCCGCTGGGCGTACAGCGACATCACCCCGGCATGGGCCGCCGGCGCCGTGGTCGCTCGCGCGGTGGTCCCTGCCCTGCTCCATCTCCAGATCAATCCGTTCCCGCTGCTTTACGCTCCGCGCTTCCCGTCCGAGGTAGAGGCGTTCCTCCGTCGCTCGGGTGGCGGGGTGAACAATGACCATCCGTTTGTCTAGTCCAGGAACTCCGGCGGAACCGGTGCCTGCGGTCGTCGAGGAGCGCCAGATCGCCGACGCGCCGTTCACCGGCGGCGGGGCGCCTGGCGCGTCGCGGCATGACGGAGGCCCGCCGGTGCTGCCGACCGATCAGGCCGTCGTCGTCTTCGAGTCGGGTGGGTGGCGGTCATATCCCACGTCCGGCAGTGATCGGGCACCGTGGCAGCAGCACGGATGGGGCGCCGCCTTCGACCTCGTCAGCGACGCGATGAGGAACGGCTCGTCGCCGCGCACGCTGTCGATGCCCGAGGCGCTTCCCGACCCGTCGAACATGGGAGCGGTGGTCGAGCACTACCCGCCTGTCGTGAGCGGGGCACGTCTGTCGCCCGCAGAACTCTTCGGTGCGGTGGGTCGGTGCCGCCGGCGGTATGCGGCGAAGGGGGTCGGGTTCCACGTCGCGGTTGTCGACGCCGGCGAACTGGGTCCCGGGTGGTACAGCCCGGACGGGACCCTGCTGATCCCGAGAAGCCGGCACGGCCTCGGCGAGGAGTTGTCCTCCCTTCTTCCGGTCGCGTACGGCCGGGCGGAGTTCGACGTCGGCGCATCGGTAGTCGTATCAGTGTCCGTCGACGCCGAGCGGGACGCTGCCGACGAGTACATGGAGCAACTCTGGATCGGAGGACTCGCGATAGGCGAGCTCGAAGGGTACGGCTCGGACCTGGGATGGGCGACGCGCGGCAACTATGCGGTGCTCGCCGGGTTCCATGACGTCGTCGGGCTGGACTCCGGCAGACAGTTGGCTGTCGGTGCTGTCTGCTGGGCAGGGCTGTGACATGGGAGCCGCGTACACGTGGGCTGCGGGAACGACCATGGAGAACGAGGGCTCCGACACCATCCGGATCAGCGCACCGGCGCTGGGCCGGTCGTGGCGCCTGGACGCGGGCCGCGTCGAGCGGCTTCTGCACCAGGTCGTCGCCGAGGAGTTCGAGGACCCGGCCGTACAGCAGTTGATCCGCCTCGGTCTCCTGGTCGAACGCGAAGGTGCCGACGGCACGTCGTGGGGGCCGGTGCGCCGCTACCACGCCTGGAGCGGAATCGATCATTTTCGCGACGGAGCGGATTCGACTGGTGGCCTCCGGGCATCGGCGCTGCGGCTGTTCTCGCAAGACGACCTCGATGCCCTGCGCGAGCCGGCTGTCCCCCAGGGTCGCCGGGAGCAGATTCCCGAACCGTGGGCGGCGGTGGTCTGGACCGCTCTCACCCGGGTGCGCGCCAATCGCCGACGGTTGCGCGAGGCGGTGCACCCGGCCGAGCTGCTCTACAGCTACGGAGCGGCCCACGGGCTACTGATCGTGTCGCGCGTGGACGGTCGCGTCCTGGTCACTGTGGCCGACCCCGCCTCGTACGGTTCAGGAGTCCGCCTGGCGTCCATGGACGCCGCGGCGGATCCGCGACTTGACGTCCTGGCTCCCCTCGCCATCGGGGTCTTCGGCGATCTCGCCGCCTACCGGAGACGCTATCGCCACGAAAAGGCGTTCCGCGGCTTCCTCGTCGACGGCGGACGGCTGAGCGCGGAAGTCGGTCGCGCTCTTCGCGCGAAGGGCGTCAGCTCGACCACCCGCACGGGCTTCACCGACCCCGCTCTTCTGTCAGCGCTCGGCCTCCAGCCGTTCGTCCATCACCTCGCAGCCGCCTACGTCGCGGACGAGGAGGGCGCCGGCCACCGATACGTCGCGACCCGGGTGGCACCGTGACGACGAGAGGGGCAGGCGGCGCGACGGACCGTTGCCCGGGGACGTTCGGGCTGCTCGAGCGCGTCGCCGGGGAGGTTCCCGACCGCCTCGCGCTGGTCGAACCGTTCGTGCGTGGTCTCACCTTCGCGGAGTGGCTGCACGACTCGGTGGCGCTGGCCGCGCGCCTTTCCGAGGCAGGGATCACCAGTGGCATGCGTGTCGGTCTGCTGTTCGACCGCAGGCACTGGATCGATCTGTGCGTCGCCTACTTCGCGGTGCAACGGCTGGGCGCGGTCACTGTCACCGTCTCGGCGGGAGCTCCGGCGTCCGTCCGCGACTTCATCACCCAGGACGCCGGCATCTCCGCATGGATCGCTGCGGACCCGTCGCCGGTGGGGAACGGCCCGGGCGGCGATCCGTATCAGGTTCTTCCGGTCGAGCCTCCGCGCTGTGGGGACCGGGTTCCCCCGCCGGCGACGACCCGCCCCGACCAGACGGCCGACATCCTCTACACGTCCGGCACGACCGGCCTGCCCAAGGCGGTCGTGACGCCGCACGCGCTCTTCACGGAGGTCTACGCCCGCCCGCCGTCCGCTCACGGCGGCATCGGCCCACCGATCCTGCACGCCTTCCCGATCGGTACGGCGGCCGCGCTCATGATGTTGTACGCCCCGTTCCAGGGCATCGACGGGCCCGGGCTCACGCATCCCATCACCAGGGCGGTCGCGGCGCTGCCGGAGTTCAACACCAATGACGTGTGCAAGGCGGTCGCCGACTGTCAGGTCACCCTGTTGTTCCTGACGCCTGCCATGCTGGCACATCTCACGACGCTCACCTCGTCGCAACGTGAGATGCTCGCGTCTCTGGAGGTAATCCACTGCGGTTCGGCGCCGCTGAATCCGGCTCATGTGGAACGAATCCGCCGGATGCTGCCGTCCGTTCGGGTGGTCAACGCGTACGGAACCACCGAGGCTTGGCCCGCGATGGTGGAGATGCCGTCAGCGGGCGCGGATCCCGATGTCGTCGGGAGACCGGCACGAGGCACCCGGATCCGCATCAGGAGCCTGGAGACGGGGCTCGTCGTCGGCCCGGGCGTCCACGGCCGCGTGGAGATGTCCTGTCCGCGGTTCCGCGGACGCCGCTCCTACCTGCACGACTCAGTGCCCTCGAAAACCTTCCTTCCGGACGGCTGGACGGCGACCGGAGACATCGGCCATCTCGACGAGGAGGGCAACCTGCATCTGAGCGACCGCGTCTCTGACGTCCTCAACGTCGGCGGGGAGAAGCTCTCGGCACGCCCGGTCGAGATCGCCCTCCTCTCGCACCCGATGGTCGAGGCCGCGGCCGTGCTCGGACTCCCGCATCCCCGGCTGGGTGAGTACGTCGCCGCGGTCGTGGTGCTCCGGCCGGGCCGGACGAGCCTGGACGACATTCGCGTGCACCTGCTCGAGCGTCTGCCACCGAAGCAGATACCGCGCCGCGTGTTCGCTGTCGGATCGATGCCCGTGACCGAGAACGGCAAGATCCTGAAGAATGATTTAAAGAATTCGATTGCGCGCGCCGAGGGCACGCTTTCGGAGCTTCGCTGAGGAGAGCGACGTGGATTCGTCTGAGGTACTCGAAACAGTTAGCGGATTCTGGCGGGAACTGCTGGAGACGGATGCGGTGGACGTCGACCACGATTTCATCGCGGCGGGTGGAGACTCCCTCCTCGCAGTGGAGCTGTTGGCGCGGCTGGAAGGAACCTTCCCCGACGCCGGCTTCGACGACCCCGCGAACGTCGGCTGGCTGACGATACGAGCGACCGCCGAGCAGATAGTGGCGAGGAGTTCCACCCGGTCGGCGATCGATGCCGGCTCCGGCGACTGAGCCGAGGCCGGTGCGCGCATGCCGCCGACCAATCACCTGACGGGGAAGGGAGCGCTGTGGACGATGCGCGACGTGCTGACGGCCCCGGTGGCTGACGGAAGAGGTGAACGGTGACAGCCGCTAAGCAGAAGCCCGTGTCCCGCGACCGCTGCGGCGGCGACCGTCACGTCGACATGCGGGCGGTGATGGGTGCGTTCGCCACGGGCGTCACAGTGGTGACGTCCGGGCGGGAACTCCCGCACGGCATGACCGCCAACGCGTTCACGTCGGTCTCGCTCGACCCGGCGATGGTGTTGGTGTGCGTCAAGCAGTCCGCCGCAATGCACAGCACAATTCTGGCGAACGGGATGTTCGCGGTGTCGATCCTCGCCGCAGGACAGGAAGAACTGGCGCGCTACTTCGCCAGTCCCAGCCGGCCGCGCGACGAGCGGGAGTTCCGTACCGTCGATTTCCGGCCCGGCGAGCACACCGGCTCCCCCATCATCGAGGGCAACCTCGGCTGGGTGGAGTGCGAGCTCGCCGCCGTGTACGAGGGCGGCGACCACTCCATATTCCTCGGCTCGGTGCTGGACATCGGCCACGGCGACCGCACCGACGCACTGGTGTTCCACACCGGGCGGTTCAGTGTTCTGGCCACGGACGTCCACGGGGTTCGCTGACCCGCCGCTCGGCCCGCCGCCGGCCGATACGAAGGGCCGGGGCCACGACGCACGGCCGAACGGGCGGCGTGCTCGTGGCCCCGGCGCTCCTCATGCCTTACGCAGCCAGAACGTCAGGCCGAGCGTCTCGTCGGTGAAGGACGTCGCATCTGCCCACGTCGGCCGCCCGAGGGTGAAGTCCGTCGCAAGCACCTCGTCGGCCACCAGCTTCTGATGCTCCGTCAACGCCGTCAGGGTGTCAGCGGTCGCCTCGTAGCGGAGTTCGATGCGATCGGCGACCTCCAGGCCGGTGGACTTGCGGGCCTCCTGGATCTGGCGGATCACGTCCCGCGCGATCCCGGCGAGGCGGAGTTCCGGCGTGATGTCCAGATCCAGCGCCACCGTCGCACCTGCGTCGTTGGCGACCGCCCATCCGGCACGTGGAGTCTCGGTGATGACGACCTCGTCCACCGTGACGACCACCGCCTCACCGTCCACGTCGACGGTCGCCTCACCTCTCGTACGGAGGGCGTTGGCGAGGGCGGTCGGCTCGGCCGCCATAATCGCCGCGGCGACGCCTTGGACCGCCTTGCCGAACCTCTTGCCCAGGGGGCGGAAGTTCGCCTTCACCGTCGTGTCCACGAGTGAACCGCTGGTGGCCGTGATGGGTGCCACCGAGACGACATTGAGCTCCGACGCGATCTCGGCGAGGAGTTCCGCCGGCAGGTCGGCGAAACCTGCCGCGGACACGACCGCGCGAGACAGCGGCTGGCGCGTCCTGATGCCGGAGTCGGCGCGGGCGGAGCGGCCGAGTTCGACGAGCCGACGCACGAGAAGCATCTGCGCCGACAGTTCCGGGTCGATCAGGGACAGGTCGCCGGTGGGGTATGCGGCGAGGTGCACGGACTCCGCCGCACCGGGCGTGACCGGAACCACCAGGTCCTGCCATACCCGCTCGGTCACAAACGGTGTGATCGGCGCGAGGAGGAGCGTCAGGGTGGACAACGTCTCGTGGAGCGTGGCCAGGGCGGCCGGGTCGCCGTGCCAGAAACGCCGGCGGCTGCGGCGAACGTACCAGTTGGAAAGATCGTCGATGAACGTGGACAGCAGCCGGCCGGCCTCGTGGGTGTCGAAGCGCTCCATCGCGGCGTCCACGTCGCGTACCAGGCTGTTGAGCTCCGACAACAGCCATCGGTCCAGCAGCGGGCGGCTACGGGGCGCGGGATCTGCCGCCGACGGCGACCAGCCGGCGGCACGGCCGTACAGCGCCCCGAAGGACACGGTGTTCCAGTAGGTCAGAAGAGTCTTGCGGACGACTTCCTGAAGCGTGTTGTGCCCGACGCGCCGGGCTGACCACGGGGAACCGACAGCGGCCATGAACCAGCGCACCGCGTCGGCACCGTGCTCGTCCATCAGCGGGATGGGTTCGAGGATGTTCCCCAGGTGTTTCGACATCTTGCGGCCGTCCTCGGCGAGGATGTGGCCCAGGCAGACGACCGTTTCGTAGGCCGACTTGTCGAAGATGAGGGTGCCCACCGCCATGAGGGTGTAGAACCATCCCCTGGTCTGGTCGATCGCCTCCGAGATGAAGTTCGCCGGGTACCGCTTCTCGAAGAGTTCGACGTTCTTGTGCGGATACCCGAATTGCGCGAAAGGCATCGAGCCCGAGTCGTACCACGCGTCGATGACTTCGGGCACCCGGCGCGCGGTGGCGCCGCATCGGCAGTCGAAGGTGACGTCATCGATATAGGGACGGTGGGGATCCAGCTCGGACAGGTCAGTCCCGGCCAGCTCGCTCAGCTCGGCCAGCGAGCCGACGCAGGTCAGGTGGTTGTCCGGGCAGCGCCAGATAGGCAACGGCGTGCCCCAGTACCGACTGCGGGACAACGCCCAGTCGACGTTGTTGTTCAGCCAGTCCCCGTAACGGCCGTACTTGATGTTCTGCGGCTGCCAGGTCGTCGCCTCGTTCTCGCGCAGCAGCGCTTCCCGGATGGCAGTGGTGCGGATGTACCAGGACGGCTGCGCGTAGTACAACAGCGCCGTGTGACAACGCCAGCAGTGCGGGTAGCTGTGCTCGTACGCCTCCTCGCGGAAGAGCAGTCCCCGCTCGGCGAGATCCGCCACCAGGACCGCGTCGGCACTCTTGAAGAACGTGCCGCCGACGAGCGCGAGGTCGGACTGGAACGTGCCGTCCGGACGGACGGGGTTGACCATCGGAAGACCATACGCACGGCACGCGGCGAGGTCGTCAGCGCCGAATGCCGGCGCCTGGTGCACCAGGCCGGTGCCGTCCTCGGTCGTCACATACGTCCCGAGGATGACGAAGTTCGCGTCCTCGACCTGGACCAGGTCGAATGGCCGCCGGTAGGTCCAGCGTTCCATGTCCTTGCCACTGAAGGAGTCGCCGACGACGGTCCATCCCTCACCGAGTGCGCTGCCCGCCAGCGCCTCCGCGACAACGAGCTGCTCCTGGCCGTCGGTCATTACGACGTAGGTGACGTCGGGATTGACCGCGACCGCGACGTTGGAGACCAGCGTCCATGGGGTCGTGGTCCACACGAGCAGGGAAGCCTGGCCCGCCAGGGGGCCCGAGGTGAGTGGGAACCGCACGAACACCGACGGGTCGGTGACCACCTCGTACCCCTGGGCGAGCTCGTGATCGGACAGCCCCGTCCCGCAACGAGGACACCAGGGCGCCACGCGGAAGTCCTCGACGAGCAGCCCTTTTTCGAAGATCTGCTTCAGCGACCACCACACCGACTCGATGTATTCCGGGTCCATCGTCCGGTAGGCGTCGTCCATATCGACCCAGTAGCCCATGCGTTCGGTCAGCCGGGCGAACTCGTCGGTATGCCGGGTCACCGACTCGCGGCACCGGGCGTTGAACTCCGCGATACCGAAGGCCTCGATGTCGCGCTTACCGGAAAAGCCGAGTTCGCGCTCGACAGCCAGTTCCACCGGAAGTCCGTGGCAGTCCCAGCCGGCCTTCCGCGCGACATGGAAGCCCTTCATCGTCTTGTACCGGGGAAAGACGTCCTTGAACACTCTGGCTTCGATGTGGTGCGCCCCTGGCATGCCGTTCGCCGTTGGGGGCCCCTCGTAGAAGACCCATTCCGGCCGCCCCTGCGATCTTTCCAGGCTGAGGGCGAAGACCTTACGATCACTCCAGAATTTGAGGATGCCGTGATCGATATCGGGAAAGCTCGCCTGCGCGGGCACAGCGCGGTACATGGATCCTCCAACGAAGCGGTTACCGAACTTCGGTGGAGGGACGAGGCCCGGGCCCCGCGGTACCACCCTCCTTGGCCACAGCGCGCGGCCCTCTCGTTAAGTTGTGGTCGGGTCTACTCGGCGTGACGCCTTTCTTCCGACGGCTCCAGGGTGATCTTCCCGCTGCGCACACCCCCGGGCTTCCACCATCCCCGGGTCTCTGCTGGCTGCGTGCAGTGGTACTCGTCCCTATCGACGCCTTTCCGGGCCAGTGTAGCCCATCGCGCCGTTCGGCCGATGGCGGCGGCAAGGAGGATGACGGACGCGAAAGTGGGTGGTGAACGTGCCTCACAGGCACGGCGCGCATCAACTGCCGACAGGTCGCACACCCTCGTGAACAAGCCACCCGAACGCTACGATCGGCGTCAATCTCAGCAATCAGTCGACGACGTCGAGGTGACCGCCCTTGTTCACGCCAGCTCAGCTAGGTCTGGACGATCCCGCTCGCTACGTCGAGGCAGAGGAACGGTTTTCCCGGACCGCTTCGGAATGCGCCGCTTCCGCGAATGTCGCCGGGGAGGGGCGAGCACTGCTCAACACGGCGTGGGCGGTGGAGAAGCAGGGCAGAGGGGCGGAGGCAATCAAGCTGGCGGAGACAGCGAGACATCTTCTCCGTGATTCGGAGGCCCTGTCGGCTCTCGCCGAATGTTGCCACTCCATCGGCGTATGGCGGTTTCACCACTTCGACGACGATCCGCCCGTGAACGACTTCCGCGAGGCGATCCAGGTGCGCCTCGGCACCGGAGATCTGATGGCTGCCGCCCAGTCGTGGCACAACATGGGATACGTCCAGTTGGCATCCGGTGACGTCGCGGGCGCCTGGTCCTCGTACGAGCACGCGACAGATCTCCTCCGTCAGGTTCGCGACGGCGGCGACACCGAACTCGCCTCGAAGGCGTTCCGCCAGTTCGGTTTCATCCTGTCGCACCAGGCGTTCGCTGCCGCACGTCACGACTCGGCCCGCGCCGCCCTTCAAGCGACAGGACGATACTTCGACCACGTCCGGCTTACCGGCGCCCACCGTGAGCCGGTCTACGCCTACCTCGCGCCGGGAATCGCCCTAGCCGCTTCCCGCGAGGTGCCCGAGGACGAAGCGAACGCGCTCGAGGCGCTGGTGGGCATCGCTCCAGACCCGGAGTCATGGCTGCTCGCTGCCGTCCGTCAGGCGACCGACGCCATGACGTCGCCTGTTGATACGGGCACCGGCCGGCACGCCTACCTGGGCGCCCGGATCCTCGCGCTGGCAGAGCTGGCGCGCTGGCACCACATGGCCGGCCGCGGCCGGGAGGCGGACGAACTGGTGGACTTGGCCGTGAATCTGTCGCGCGCGCGGGGATGGCACGGGGAGGCAGTGCGCGCTGCCCGCGTCTCCGAAGGATCGTCGTGACGGCCACGCCGACCGCGGATTTCACCATTGCCGGCTGCACCGTCATCGATCCGGATTCCGGCACCACCACCCTCGGCTCGTTGTCGATCATCTCCGGTTCAGTCAGCACACGCACCACCGCAGATGCCGACCTCCCACACCTCGACGGCACCGGTTTGTTCGCCGTTCCCGGGCTCATCGACATGCACGTCCACGCGACCAGCGATCCTCATGGCCGGACCGCGTCGAGCTGGTCGGACATCTCGGCCACCACCATGACACTGACGGCTGTCGCGAATCTGGCGACCGCGCTGCGCAGTGGGATCACGACGGTCCGCGACCTGGGTGCTCCGCGTGACCTCGGGTACTCCATCCGCAACGCCTGGGCCCGGGACTTGTTCGTCGGGGCCAGGCCGTTCGTCGCCGGTCCGGTCATCACCGCAGTCGGCGGGCACGGAAGCTGGCTCGGTGTCGAGTCCGAAGGAGCCGGATCCATCGGCGCGCTCGTGCGTCGAAACGCCGCCGACGGCGCGGATGTGATCAAGCTGGTGATGCGCAGCGCGGCGCGCCGGATGGAACTCCGGCCGGAGGAACTGAGGGAGGCGGTCGCCGAGGCCCGTTGGCTGGACATCCCCGTAGCCGTACACGCGAACTTCTCGGAGCGTTCGATCGACGCGGCCGTGGAAGCCGGCTGCGACACCTTGGAGCACGGCTTCGCGATATCGGAGGCCGCTGCCGGTGCGATGTCGAAACAAGGCACCGCCCTCTGCTCCACCGCTGTAGCGCTCCAATCGATAGTGAGGCGTCCGCAGCTCTGGATCCGGCAGGGAGGCAAAAGTCTGGTGGAGATGGCCGTCAGTCAACTCCCGGAGGCACGACGCAGCTTCGAGCGAGCTCTGGCGGCCGGCGTCACCCTCATCGCGGGGACGGACGCCGGAGCCGCCGGTGTGGGTTTCGACTCCCTGCCGTCCGAGCTGGAGGCCATGGTTGACTGGGGCGCCTCCCCGCACGAAGCGCTCGCGGCGGCGACGTGCAGGGCAGCCGAGGCTCTCCGTCGTCCGGATCTGGGCTCCCTGAGCGACGGCACGGTGGCAGACGTCGTTCTGCTCCGCGCGAATCCGCTCGTCGACATATCCGCGTGCAGAGAGGTCGAAGCCGTGATCCAGGCCGGGCGTCTCGTTCGCCTGGACACACTGTCGCGGCTACACGGAATGGCGGTGTCCTCCGCTCCGGGCACAGTCCTTCCGCCCATCGGTTCGACCTCATGAGGCGCTGGGCCCCGGCAGCGGGGTGGAGCATCGAACCGGACGCCGACGGCCTCGCGTTGACCCACAGCGGCCGCCGGATGATCGTCCGCATGCCGCCCGAGGTCGGCAGGGAGATCGTCGCGGCCGTCGGCGGGCTGTCGTCCGCCCGGGAGCTCACCTCGCGAGGTGGCGAGGAGCTGGCCAAACTCGACGCCCGCGGCGTCCTCGGCGTAGAAGTCGTCCATGAACAGCACGTACTCGCGCGACATGAACCGGGCGCCCGCCGGGTCCGCCACTCCCCGCCGTCGCCGTACGTGCGGCCGGTTCGCGCCCTTCCGTCGGCCCACATGCGCTTCGGTCCCGACGGGCCGGAACTGGCCGGCGGGAACTCGGCAGATCGCGTCGTCCTGACCTCGACATGGGCCGTCGAGTTCGCCGCACGTCTGATCGCACGGGCGGATGTCGAGGTCGACTCTGCCCCGGAGAGCGAACTGCTCGACCTGCTGAGCCGGGCCGGCCTGTTGGTCACCGGGCGGAACCAGCATTCGGAGGAGTGGGAGTTTCACGATTCGCTCTTCCACGGGGCGACGCGCCTGGACACGAGCTTCGGGCTGTACGGTGCCAAGATCGGAACAACTCACTGGGAGATCGACAACCCGGTCAGGCGCCCGATGACAGCGGAGCGCATCGCTCTCGGCCACGACGACCGCTCGCAGGAGGGCATGACGCTCCAGGAGGCGATTTCCGCCAGGTCATCGCTGCGCGACCATGGCGGTCCGCCCATCGGGAGCGCGGAGATCAGCGCCGTCCTCGATGCGTCACTTCGGATTCGCCGCTTGGAGCGTACCGTCGCGAGCGAGCGAGCGTGGCGTTCGATGCCGACCGGCGGGGCGCTGTCGGGGCTGTCCGCCGTCGTCATCGCGGCTTCGGCCCATGACCTGGAACGCGGGGCATATGAATACGACGCCGTGAGCCACGAACTCGCGCCGGCGTCAGGACCCGCGCCGGCGATCGACCGGTGGCTGGGCCTCGCCCATCGATTGACGGGCATCCCGCACACGTCGATTCAGGCGATGGTGCTGTTCGTGCTCGACTACGCCCGCCCCGCCCGTTCCTACGACTCCATAGTCTATGCGACCGCGTTGAAAGAGGTAGGTGCCGCGCTCCAGGCCATGGCCCTGGTGAGCGCCGATCGAGGGCTGTCCTTCTGCCCGATGGGTGGCGGTTTCGCGACGACCGCGGGACTGGGAGAGGGCATCCGAACCGGCGCCGTTATCGGTGAGGCAGTGCTGGGGCGGCCAAAAGGGACCGAACGAGCCGGCGAATGACGCCCCGGGAAGACCAGGCGTTCATTCGCCGGGCCGGGAGTCGGTCATCGGCGGAACGGCCCGGCTTCGCTGCGCGACGTCATCGATCACGACACGTGAGCCTGCCGTCCTGCGGCGAACGCAGCAGCCCTCCGACCGTCACCACGGCGGGGCTGGCGCGTACGCCGTAGCGTCGATGGCATGAGAACGATGCTGGTGTCGCTCGCGGTGATCGTGGTGGTGGTGCTCGCGCTCGTCGTCTTCGTCGCCCGCCGCGACCGGACGAGGCGCCCGTCGGACGAGGATCCGGCCGCGGTTCGCCAGGCCGGCGCCGACCAGCACCGGCACGACGCACAGCGGCAGATCGCGTCGGGCCTCGCCGAGCGGCACCGCAACCCGCCGAGCACGTAGGCACAACCGGCGGTGCGGGCCGGTTTATCGGTGGCCCCGCGGCGACCCACCGTGCAGGATCACCCGGTGGTCCCACCCGACACGGTTCTCTCCGACCTCCGCGAGGCGTGGCGCCGCACGCTGACGGACGACCTTCTCGGCCTGTACGTGCACGGGTCGCTCGTGGCAGGCGACTTCGACATGAACCGCAGCGACCTCGACCTGCTCGCGGTGCTCGCGAGTGACCCGGACGAGGAGCTCCTCGGCGTCCTCGCCGAACTGCACGCGGACCTCGACCGGCGGCACCCGCTGTGGGCCGGCCGGATCGAGGTGGAATACGTGTCACTGGACGCGGTACGCCTCGTTCCCGGCCGGGACCACGTGATCGCCCGGATCAGTCCCGGGGAGTCGTTGCACCTGCTGCCCGCCACCACCCACCGCGTCGTGACCTGGGCCGCCGTGCACGACTACGGCCGTACGCTGCTGGGACCGCCGGCCGGCGAGCTGCTGCCCGCCGTCGAACCCGGCCTCGTGCGCGCCGCCCTGCGGGACCACGTGCGCGACTGGCCGGACTGGGTGCTCGACATGACCCCACCCGGAGCCCAGTCGTACGCGGTGCTCACGCTCTGCCGCGCCTACCAGCGCCTGTGCGACGGGCGGCAACTGTCCAAGCGGCAGGCCGCCCAGCAGACCGCCGACGACCTGCCGCGATGGGCGGACCTGATCGTCTGGGCGCGCGACTGGTGGTACGACTCCGGCCACGACAGCGATCCCGGCCGGTTCGACGAGGTCCGGGCGTTCGTGCACGAGGTCAGCGCCACCGTCCTGGCCGAGGAACGCAAGGCGGAAGCATCCGGCGGACACCTGCAGTTCGACGCCCTGACGATCAGGCTGCCGCACGTCCCGATGGACCTACTCCTTCAGGCCGATGTTGTCGATCGGCGGAGCGCCGAGCAGCCGCCGGACGGGCCACACCGTGCTCACCAGCGCCAGCAGTGCCGTACCGCCGAGCACCGCCGCCCACCCGAGCGGCGGCACGTACGGGATCGGGCTGCCGGTCAGTCCGTTGACGATCGCGGCCAGCGTCAGCACCGCGATCGTCGCGCCGATCAGCACCGCGGTGCCGAGCAGCCCGGCCTGTTCGGCCCGGACCATCCCGCGGATCTGACGGCGGGTGACCCCGACCAGTTGCAGCAACGCCAGCTCGCGGCGGCGGGTCAGCGCCGCCATCACCATCGTGGTGGCCGCCGCCAGCGCCGCGTACCCGACCATCACGCCGATCAGCAGCCGGTTCAGCCAGGCGCCGAGCGCCAGATCGGTGCTGAGCAGGCGCGTACGGGTGGCGGCGTCGAGAATCTCGGCGCCGGGCCGCGCCGCCGCCCACGTGGCCAACGCGGTGCCGGCGTCCGGGCCGCCGCGGACCAGCACCTCGTCGACGGTGTTCGCCGCGGTGTGCCCGGCGACCGTCTCGGCGGCCACTGTGACGTCGCCGAAGCCGAGGCCACGGTCGTAGATCGCGATCACGTCCAACGTGACCGGGGTGCCGTCGCCCAGCCAGAGTTCCGCCTTGTCGCCGACGTCCCAGCCGGACGAGGAAGCCTGCGTCGTGGACAGTGCGACGGTACCGGCGCGCAGCTCGGCCAGGGCGCCCTTGCGCACGGTGAGGTCCATCGTCGACGTGAGGCCCTCCGGGTCGACCGCTTGCGCGCCGACCGGCTCGATGCCGCCGAGCGCCCGCACCACGACCTGGGTGCGGCGTACCCCGGTGGCAGCCTGCACCCCGGCCAGCTCGCGGATCTCCCGGGCCGCGTCCGCCGGCAGTCCGCCCGGAGCGGTGAGCACCCGCTCGGCGAGCGTTCCGGCGCTGCTCTGCGTGGCGGTCTGCCGTTCCAGGTTGTCCTGCAGGAACCAGACCGAGCCGCCGAACCCGACGGACAGCACGAGGGCGGTCAGGACGGTGGCCATGCCCTGCGCGTTGGCCCGCAGGTTGGCTGCGGCCAGGTAGCCGCCGGCCCGCCAGATGCGCGGCAGCACCGGGGTGAGCAGGCGTGCCGCGTAGGCGTTGATCATCGGTGCGAGCAGCGCCACCGCGATGACGAACAGGTAGAGCATGCCGACCGCGCCGGCCAGCGCCCCGGCCGACCCGGCGCCGCCGAGCGTGAACGCCCCGGCGCTGCCGGCCGCCGTCAGCGTCAGCACGCCGGCGATCATCCGTGCCGGGCCGCTGCGCCGAGGCTCGACGGCGATCTCGCCGAGCGCCTCGATCGGCTTGATGGCGGTGACCCGGCGCGCGGCGATCAGCGCGGCGACCACCGCCACCAGGACGGCCGTACCGATGGCGGCCGGCACCGCGAACAGACCGCCCGCCATCGGGAAGCCGGCCGGCACGAACCCGCGCCCGACCAGTTCGCCGTGCACCCAGCGGGCCGCCAGCAGGCCGACCGGGCCGCCGATCGCGGAGCCGGCCAGGGCGAGCAGCGCGGCCTCGGCGACCAGCATGCGGCGCACCTGCCCCGGCGTGGCGGCGACCGCGCGCAGCAACGCCAGGTCACGTCGACGGTGCCGGACGGACAGCCCGATGGTGCCGGCCACCACGAACACGATCAACAGGACGACGTACCCGCCGAAGGCCGCCCCGGCCCCGACCAGCAGGCTCTGGGCGGCCAGGTTCTCCGACTGCTCGGCCTTCCCGCGGTCCTTTCCGGCGTACGTCGTGGCGCCGGCCGCCGACGCGATCTCGCGCACCGCGCCGAGGTCGGCGCCGGGCGCCATCCGTACGCCGATCGCGTCCACCCGGCCCGGGTGGGCGGACAGGCGCGCGGCCTGCGCGTCGGTGAAGAACACCGCCGCCGTATCGGTCTCGGCGGTTCCGCTCACCCGGTACGACCGGTTGATTCCGCCGACGACCAACTCGATGGGGTCGCCGGGCGACACCCCGAGCCGGGTGTCGGCCACCACCTCGTCGTCGGTCCGGGGCGCGGCGCCCGCGGCGAGGCGACGACCGGTGAAGACGTACGTGTCCCAGCCGTGTCCCACGGCTGCGGGTGAGCCGATCGGCACCCGGTCGTCGCCGGTGACGGCCACGACGCCCGGCACCCGGCGGATCCGGTCCACCAGGTCGGCGTCCACGGTGCCGCCCTCGGGCAGCGCCACGGTGCTCGTGGTGGTGTCACCGTCGAACTCCCGGAACGTGTGGCTGATCGTGCGGTTGGCGACGACCACGTCGGCACTCGCCCAGAGCCGCGGCTCCGGGCGGAACCGCAGCCCCGATTCGACGAGCGTGCCCATCGCCACCAGGATCAGCACGCCGACGATCAGGGCCAGCAGGGTCGCGGCGGCGGGGCCGGTGCGGTGCCGCAGCAGGCGGGCGGCGAGGCCGGTCATCGGAGGACCCGCCGGTCCAGCGACGCCAGGTGCTCGGCGATCCGGACGGCGCCGAGCTGCGGGAGGTCGGCGACCATCGCGCCGTCGGCCAGTACGAGGACCCGGTCCGCGTACGACGCGGCGATCGGATCGTGGGTCACCATCACCACCGTCTGCCCGTGTTCGTCCACGACCGCGCGCAACAGCGTCAGCACCTCCGTCGCGGTCCGCGAGTCGAGGGCGCCGGTGGGCTCGTCCGAGAAGATGACCTCGGGGCGGGTGGCCAGCGCCCGGGCGATCGCCACCCGCTGCTGCTGGCCGCCGGAGAGCGCCGCCGGCCGGTGGTGCAGCCGGTCGGCGAGGCCGACCCGCTCGACCACGTGGGTCAGCCAGGCCCGGTCCGGACGGACGCCGGCCAGACGCAGGGGCAGCACGATGTTCTCCTCGACGGTGAGCGCGCCGATCAGGTTGAACGCCTGGAAGACGAACCCGATCCGGGTACGCCGCAGCTCGGTCAGGCGCGTCTCGGACAGCCCGGACAGGTCGGTGCCGCCGAGGACCACCCGGCCGTTCGTGGGGCGGTCGAGCCCGGCCGCGATCTGCAGCAGCGTGCTCTTGCCGGAGCCCGAGGGTCCCATCACCGCGGTGAAGGTTCCCCGGCCGAAGCTGACGTCGACGCCCGCGAGCGCGGTCACCTGGTTGCGGCCGGCGCCGTACACGCGGGTGAGTTGTTCGACGCGTACCGCCGGTTCGACGGTCTGTCCCATTCTGGTGGCCTCTCTCCGTGGGCTCGGCAGGAACTGCGCGCACCAGAAACGCTATTGAGCTGGTGGAACGGCGACCATCCAGCGGGCTGCCCAGTCCGGGTACAGCAGGCACCACCTCCGACCCGTATCTCAGCGGGCCGGCGCCGGAAGGTGGAGGCGGCCGTCGTGGACCTCGGCGATCTGGTCGACGGCGGTGAGGTGCGTGCGGTCGTGGGTGACCAGGACGGTGGCGGTGGTCTGCTGGTGGGTGAGGCGGGTGATCAGCTCGATGACGGCGGCGCCGCGTTCGTGGTCGAGCGCGCTGGTGGGTTCGTCGACGAGCAGGACTGTGGGGTCGTTCATCAGGGCGCGGGCGATGTTGACGCGCTGCCGCTGGCCGCCGGAGAGCTGGTGCGGCCGGCGGTCGGCCTGGCCGGCGAGGCCGACCGCGTCGAGGAGTTCCACGGCGCGGGTACGGGCTCCGGCCGGTGGACGGCCGTCGATCTGGGCCATCACCTGGAGTTGCTCGGCGGCGGTGAGGGAGGGCAGCAGGTTGGGCTGCTGGAAGACGATGCCGATCTTGTGGCGGCGCAGGTCGGCGAGTTCGCCCCGCGTCATTCCGGTGGTGGGGGTGCCGTCGATGGTGACGGTGCCGGAGTCGGGGGTGATGAGGGTTGCGGCGACCGCGAGGAGGCTGGACTTGCCGGAGCCGGAGGGGCCGATCACGGCGGTCAGGCTGCCCTTGGGTACGTCCAGGGTGACGTGGTCGAGGGCGGTCAGGCGGCCCTCGCCGTCGGGGTAGGTGAGGGTGATGTCGGTCAGGTTCAGGCTCATCGGGCGCTCCCCAGGGCGGTCAGCGGGTCGACGGAGGTGATGCGGCGGATGGCCAGAGCGGCGCCGAGGGCGCCGAGGACGACGATCACGGCCGCGGGAAGGAGGACGGTCACCGGGGTGAGGAGGAACGGCACCGTGGACCCGGCGACGAGGGCGCCGAGCGCGGCGGCGATGCCGGTGCCGAGCAGGGTGCCGCCGGTGAGCAGGACGACGGCTTGTCCGAGGGCGTCCTTGAGGAGGTTGGCGGTGGGGGCGCCGAGTGCCTTGAGCACTGCGACGTCGCCGCTGCGCTGGATGGTCCAGACGGTGAAGAAGGCACCGATGACGAGGGCGGAGATGGCGAACAGGAAGCCGCGCATCAGCTGCAGGGAGCCGTTCTCGGAGGTGTAGGAGCCGATCGCGGACAGCGAGTCGGCCACGGAGACCGTCCTGGTGCCCGCCTGCCGGTCGGTGGCTCCCAGGTCGGCGTCCGCGGTGGTGGTGAGGGCGACGACGGTGGCCGTCTGGCTGCCGTCACCGGTGCCGGTGGGGGGCGCGCTCTTCTGCCACACGTCCAGGCTGATCCACACCACGGGGGTGTGGCTGAAGGAGGCGTCGCCGCGTACGGCCGCCACTGTCAGTTGCTGCCCGGCCAGGGTGACGGAGTCGCCGGCCCGCACACCGAGGTCGGCGGCGGCCTTGGTGGACAGCACCGCCGAGCGGTCGTCGATCCGGCCGCTGTCGGGGGCCAGGCGGGAGCCGGGCCGGACGCCGAAGGCGGAGACCCCGACGCTCCGGTTTCCGGCGGTGGCCCTGGTCGTGGTGATGCCCAGCGGTTCGGCGCCGGTCACGCCGGGGGCCTCGGCCCACTGCTGCCACTGCCGCTCGGTGACAGTGGAGTTGGAGTAGGACACGTCCTGGCCGTCGCCGGGCGCCTGGAAGGCGATCCTGTCGGCGGGCAGGCCGGTGATGGCGGAGACGTTCTGCCGGCCCAGTCCGGCCGTCAGCCCGGACAGCAGCCCGACCAGCAGGGTGATCAGCACGATGACGGTCCCCATCAGGGCGAAGCGCCCCTTGGCGAACTTCAGGTCTCTCCAGGCGACGAACACGGCAGTGGCCTGTCCTTTCGGGCGGTGGAACGGTATGCATCCACGATCGCGGCCGGCGCCGGCGTGCGCGTCTGGCGTGGGACAGCACTTCGCGGGCCGAAAGGCGAGGCCCGGGTTCTAACTTTCGATAGAGGCCCCCGGGGCGCCGGCGTCGGTAACGTGGGACGCACTGTGAGCACCGCTGCCCCTGCCCTGACCCCGACCACCCGAGCCCTGGCCTGGTGCCTGCACCTGCTGATCATCGGCCTGCTCGTCCTGGCCGCCGGCCGGGCGGTGGCCGACGACCGGCCGCACGCCGGATCGATCGTGGCGGTGGCGGTGGCGTGCGGTCTGGCGTACGCCGTCGGGCCGCTCCTCCCCCGCATCCGGCGCTCGCGGCGGGTCGCCGCGTGGTGGCTGGCCGCCGTCGGGGCCGTGTGGTTGGTGTTGCTGGGCCTGTCCCCCGACGCGATCTGGGTGGCGTTCCCGCTGTACTTCCTCCAGCTCCACCTGTTGCCGCGCCGCGCCGGCCTGGCCGCCGTGATCGTCACCGCCGTGGCGGCCGTCGCCGGGTTCGGCGCCCACACCGGCTCCTTCACCCCGGCCACGGTGATCGGTCCCGCGCTCGGCGCCGCCGTCGCCGTCGGGGTGGTGTGGGGGTACCAGGCCCTGTACCGGGAGAGCGAACAGCGCCGGCAGCTGATCGAGGAACTCACCGCCACCCGGGCCGACCTGGCCCGGGCCGAGCACACCGCCGGCGTACTCGCCGAGCGCGAGCGTCTGGCCCGCGAGATCCACGACACCCTCGCCCAGGGCCTGTCCAGCATCCAGCTGCTGCTGCGCGCCGCCGAGCGCGCCCTGCCCGGCCGGCCCGACGCCGCCTCCGGTCACGTCGACGCGGCCCGTCAGGTCGCCGTGGACAACCTCGCCGAGGCCCGCCGCTTCGTCGCCGCGCTCACCCCGCCCACCCTGGAAGGCACCACCCTGGCCGGGGCCCTGGAACGCCTGTGCAGCACCACCAGCGCCCGCCACCGCCTCACCGCCCGCTTCCACCTCACCGGCGACCCCGTGTCGCTGCCGACCGCCCACGAGGTGGCGCTCCTGCGTATCGCCCAGTCCACAGTCGCGAACACGGTCCGCCACGCCCGGGCCACCACGGCCGAGGTCACCCTCAGCTATCTCGGCGACCGCATCGCCCTGTACGTCGTCGACGACGGGCGCGGCTTCGACCCGGAACAGCTGCCCGCTCCCGACGTCGACGGCAGCGGCTTCGGCCTGGCGGCCATGCGCGCCCGCATGGCCGCCCTCGGCGGCACCCTGGCCGTCGCGTCCGCGCCCGGCCGGGGCACCGCCCTGACCGCCGAGCTTCCCCTCGCCCCGACCACCAGGACCGGGCCCGAGGGCCGACCGTGACCGACGACGTTCCCATCCGCCTCCTCCTGGCCGACGACCACCCGGTCGTACGGGCCGGACTGCGCGCCGTGCTGGAAACCGAACCCGACCTGGTCGTCGTGGCTGAAGCCGCCACCGCCGAGGAGGCCGTCACCCGCGCCGCCGCGGGCGACATCGACGTCGTGCTGATGGACCTGCAGTTCGGCAAGGGCATGGGCGGCGCCGAGGCGACCGCCCGGATCACCGCCGGCCCGGAAGCGCCGCGCGTGCTGATCGTCACCACGTACGACTCCGACGCCGACACCCTGCCCGCCATCGAGGCGGGCGCCACCGGCTACCTCCTGAAGGACGCCCCGCCCGAGGACCTGGCCGCCGCTGTCCGCACCGCCGCCGCCGGACGCACCACGCTGGCGCCCACCGTCGCGAACCGGTTGATGAACCGCCTGCGTACGCCGGGCACCGCCCTGACCCGACGCGAGACCGAGGTCCTCGCCCTGGTCGCCGACGGTCTGTCGAACCACAGCATCGGCGCCCGCCTGCACCTGACCGAGGGCACCGTCAAGTCCCATCTGGCCCGCATCTACGCCAAGCTCGGCGTCGAGTCGCGTACCGCTGCCGTCGCCACCGCCACCGAACTCGGCCTCATCCGCCGCTGACCCCGGGCAGGTGCGGGTCGTCGGCCGCGCCGGCTACCGGCGTCAGCGATTGAGCAGGTCACAGCCGGGGTAGTGGGCCTCCTCGCGGAAGATCAATCGGCGGCCGGGTCCCGGCCTGTCCGGCGAGAGGGGTACGACCGGTGCGGAGCTGGGTACGCGACGCCGTCGCGCGGTTACGCGGCGACGGGATGACAGTGGTCGAGCTGACCGCCGCCGCTGTGGTCGCGTGGATCGTGGCGGCGGTGGTGATCCGTCACCCGGATCCGTTCTTCGCGCCGACCGCCGCGCTCGTCGTGCTCGGCGAGTCCCGCGGGCGACGGCTGCGGCAGACCGTCGAGATCCTGCTCGCCGTGGCAGCCGCCGTGCTCGTCGCCGAGCTGCTGGTGTACGCGCTGGGCCCGGGCACCGAGACGGTCCTGCTGGTGCTGCTGCTGACCACCACGACGCTCGTGGTGATCGGGGCCCGCCGTGCCCTGGTCGTGCAGGCCACCGTCTCGGCGATGTACCTGGTCGTGGTCTCCGCGCCGAACGGGACGCTGATGCCGTTCCGCTTCGTCGACGCGCTCATCGGCGGCGCCGTGGCGCTCGCCGCCAGCCAGCTGATGGCCGCCCGTGACCCGCTGGCACCACTGGTGGCCCAGGCCCGGCGCAGCTACACCGACCTGGCCGACCTGCTCGACCAGGTCAACGCGGCGCTGCGTGGCTGCGACGAGGACGCCGCCCGCGCCGCGCTGGACCGGGCGCGGCAGGTGGACGACTGCGTCGCCGAGATGCAGGCCGCCGTGCTCGCCACCGGCGAGACGCTGCGGCTGGGACTGCGCCGCCGGCACCTGGGCAAGCTCGCCGAGGTGGAGGCCACGCTGCGGCAGCTCGACTACGCCGCCCGCAACATCCGGGTGCTGGCCCGGGCCGGCGTGACCCTGACCCGCCGGCACACCGCCACGCCGCCGGAGCTGGCCGCCGCGATCGGCGCGCTGACCTCCGCCGTACGGTCGGCCGGTGAGGCCATGGCCCACGACCTCACCGGCGCCGACGCCGACCGGCACGCGCAGCGGGCCGACGCGGCGGCGCTGGAGGCGGTCCGGATCGCCGCGGGCCTGCTGCGGACCGATCCGCCGCTGCCGGTCACCATGATCGTCGGGCAGATCCGGGCGACCGCGATCGACCTGCTGCGCGGTGTCGGCCACGACGACGTGACGGTGCTGGACCGGGTGGACGAGGCGCTCGGCCTGAGCCGGGGGTGACACGTTCGCCGCTGGTCCGCTCAGTGGTGGTGGATCGGGGTGTCGAGGTCCGTCAGCCGCCGGCCGGACCCTCCGGCGGCCAGGGCGACGAACTCGGCGGCGATCGCCACGGCGGTCTCCTCCGGCGTCCGCGCCCCCAGGTCGAGTCCGATCGGTGAGGAGAGCCGGGCGAGGGCGGCCTCGTCCACGCCCGCCTCGCGCAGACGGCGCAGCCGGTCGGTATGGGTGCGGCGGCTGCCCATCGCGCCGATGTAGCGGGCCCGGGTGCGCAGGGCGACCTCCAGCAGCGGGACGTCGAACTTCGGGTCGTGGGTGAGGACGCAGAGCACGGTGCGCTCGTCGACGGCCGTCGACTCCAGGTATCTGTGCGGCCACTGCACGACGAGGTCGTCGGCGTCGGGGAAGCGCTTGCGGGTGGCGAACACCGGCCGGGCGTCGCACACCGTGACGTGGTAGCCGAGGAAGCGGCCGATCCGGGCCACCGCGACGGCGAAGTCGATCGCGCCGAACACGATCATCCGTGGTGGCGGCAGGTACGACTGGACGAACACGGACACCTCGTCGTGCCGCTGCTGCCCGCGCGTACCGAGTCGAACGGTTCCGGTGGTGCCGAGGGCCAGCATCCCCTCGGCCTGCTGCGTCACCGCGCGGTCCAGGTCGGCGTCGCCGAGGGTGCCGGCCACCCGGTCGGGCCAGACCACCATCTGGGCCATTCCGGCGGACGCCGTCGCCACCGGCGTACCCGCGCGGATCGCGGCGAGCACCGCGTCGGGCTCGGTCAGCACGACGTCCGGCTGCACCAGGACCTCGATGGTGCCGCCGCAGGTCAGGCCCACCTCGAAGGCGTCGTCGTCGCCGACGCCGTACGTCTCGGTGCGCACCTGGCCGGTGCGTATGGCCTCCCGGCACAGCTCGTACACAGCGCCCTCGACGCAACCTCCGGAGATGCTGCCGACGACCTCACCGTCGGCGCAGACCGCCATGGCCGCGCCCGGCGGTCTGGGCGCCGACTTCCAGGTCCGCACCACTGTCGCGACGGCGAACCGGACGCCGGCGACGCGCCACGCGCTCAACCCGTCGACGATGTCTCGCATTGCCGCACGATCCGTGAGCAGCAGCGGCACCGTCAACGCCGACCTAAGGACTTGCTTAGGTCGGCGTTGACTTCCGCGGGCACCGGCACCACATTGACGACTTCCGGAGGTGCGATATGCAGGTGCCGGCCCCGTTCGAGTACGAACGAGCAACCAGTGTGGACCACGCCATCAGCCTGATGGAACGGCTGGGCAGCACGTCACGGCTGATCGCCGGCGGGCACAGCCTGCTGCCGATGATGAAGCTGCGGCTGGCCACTTTCGACTATCTCATCGACATCAACGATCTCCACGACGAGCTCGGCTACATCGAGGCGGGCCCGGACGAGCTACGCATCGGTGCGCTGACCCGGCATCGGGAGCTGCTGGAGTCCGCCACCCTGACGGCGGCCTTCCCGATCTTCGCCGACGCCGAACGGGTGATCGCCGATCCGATCGTGCGCAACCGGGGCACACTGGGCGGCTCCCTGTGCCAGGCGGACCCGTCGGAGGACCTGTCCGCGGTCTGCACCGCCCTGGACGCGAGCTGCGTGATCCGCGGGCCGGGCGGCGCCGAACGGGTGGTGTCCATGGAGGAGTTCCACGTCGGGCCGTACGAGACGGCCGTCGGCGACGGGGAGATCCTGGTCGAGGTCCGGCTGCCGGTGCGGCCCGGCTGCGGCAGCGCCTACGAGAAGGTGGAACGCCGGGCCGGCGACTGGGCGGTGGTCTCGGCCGGCGCCGCGGTCTGGCTCGACGGCGACGTGATCTCCGACGCCCGGGTCGGGCTGGCCGCCGTAGGCCCGAACACCACAGGTATCCCGGAGGTCTCGGCGGCGCTGCGCGGGCAGACACCCAGCGAGAGCCTCTTCGCGCAGGCCGGCGCGATCGCCGCGCGCAGCTGCGATCCGGCCACCGATCAGCGGGGCAGCGCGGACTACAAGCGGCACCTGGCCGACGAGCTGACCAGACGGACCCTGCGCCGGGCCGTGGAACGGGCGAGGAGCTGAGCATGCAGGTCACCATGACCGTCAACGACGTCGAGGTCACCCGGGAGATCGAGGGTCGCCTGCTGCTTGTGCACTTCCTGCGCGACGTGCTGGGCCTGACCGGCACGCACTCGGGCTGCGACACCAGCAACTGCGGCACCTGCGTCGTCTGGCTCGACGGCGAACCGGTGAAGTCGTGCACCGTGCTGGCCGCGATGGCCGGCGGCCACCAGGTGCGTACCGTCGAGGGCCTGGCCAAGGGCGCGGAGCTCGACCCGGTCCAGCAGGGCTTCATGCAGTGCCACGGCCTGCAGTGCGGCTTCTGCACGCCCGGCATGATGATGACCGCTCGGGCGCTGCTCAACCGCAACCCGGACCCGACCGAGGCGGAGATCCGCGAAGCGATCTCCGGCCAGATCTGCCGCTGCACCGGCTACGCCACCATCGTGCGCTCGGTGCGCTGGGCCGCCGTGCACGAGGCGAACGCGGCCGCCGCGGTCACCGAGACCACCGAATCACCCGAAGCCGGCGAGATCGACAACGCCGGCCGGCCCGCCGGGAGCGTCGTATGACGACTGTGCACGAGCGCGTGGACACCTTCCACGACAACGACCAGAAGCCGGTGGGCTACGGCCGGATGCTGCGGAAAGAGGATCCGCGCTTCGTGCGCGGCCGGGGCCGGTTCGTCGACGACGTCCGGCTGCCCGGGCTGCTGCACCTGGCCATCCTCCGCTCGCCGGTGGCCCACGCGCGGATCCTGAGCATCGACACGAGCGCCGCCGAGGCATCCCCCGGCGTCAAGGCGGTAGTGACCGGGGCGATGCTGGCCGAGCAGGGTCTGGCCTGGATGCCGACGCTCTCCAACGACGTGCAGGCCGTCCTCGCCACCGACAAGGTGCGCTTCCAGGGCCAGGAGGTGGCGTTCGTCGTCGCCGAGGACCCGTACGCGGCGCGGGACGCGCTGGAGCTGATCGACGTCGAGTACGACGTCCTCGACCCGGTCGTCGACGCCCGCCGCGCGCTGGAACCGGACGCCCCGGTGATCCGCGACGACCTGGAGGGCAAGACCGACAACCACTGCTTCGACTGGGAGACCGGCGACGAGGCGGCCACCGCGGCGGTGTTCGCCCGGGCGGACGTCGTGGTCACCCAGGACCTGGTCTATCCGCGGGTGCACCCGGCGCCGATGGAGACGTGCGGCGCGGTCGCCGACTTCGACGCCGTCGAGGGCAAGCTGCGCCTCTGGTCCACCACGCAGGCGCCGCACGCGCACCGCACCCTCTACGCCCTGGTGGCGGGCATCCCCGAGCACAAGATCCAGGTGATCTCGCCGGACATCGGCGGTGGCTTCGGCAACAAGGTGCCGATCTATCCGGGGTACGTCTGCGCGATCGTCGCGTCGATCGTCACCGGGAAGCCGGTGAAGTGGATGGAGGACCGCTTCGAGAACCTGATCAGCACCGGCTTCGCCCGCGACTACATCATGCGTGGTGAGATCGCGGCGACCCGTGACGGCCGGATCCTGGCCATCCGCACCAACGTCCTCGCCGACCACGGCGCCTTCAACGGCACCGCCGCGCCGGTGAAGTACCCGGCCGGTTTCTTCGGCGTCTTCACCGGCAGCTACGACATCGAGGCCGCGTACTGCAAGATGACGGCGGTCTTCACGAACAAGGCGCCGGGCGGTGTGGCGTACGCCTGTTCGTTCCGCATCACCGAGGCCGTCTACCTCGTCGAGCGGATCGTCGACTGCCTCGCCGACGAGCTGGGCATGGACCCGGCCGAGCTGCGGCTGAAGAACTTCATCCGCCCGGAGCAGTTCCCGTACACCACGAAGACCGGCTGGGTGTACGACTCCGGCGACTACGAGCCGACGATGCGCCTGGCGATGGAGATGGCCGGCTACGCCGACCTGCGGCGCGAGCAGCAGGAGAAGCGGGCCCGGGGCGAGCTGATGGGCATCGGCATCGCGTTCTTCACCGAGGCCGTCGGCGCCGGGCCGCGCAAGAACATGGACATCCTCGGCCTGGGCATGGCCGACGGTTGCGAGTTGCGCGTGCACCCGACCGGCAAGGCGGTGGTCCGGCTCAGCGTGCAGTCCCAGGGTCAGGGGCACGAGACGACGTTCGCGCAGATCGTCGCGGAGGAGATCGGCATTCCGCCGGACGACATCGACGTGCTGCACGGCGACACCGACAACACGCCGTTCGGCCTCGGCACGTACGGCAGCCGGTCCACCCCCGTCTCCGGCGCCGCGGCGGCCCTGGTGGCCCGCAAGGTCCGCGACAAGGCCCGGATCATCGCCTCCGGCATGCTGGAGGTCTCGGTCGCCGACCTGGAATGGGACAAGGGTTCCTTCCGGGTCAAGGGCGATCCGGGTAAGAGCGTGACGATCCAGGACATCGCGATGCGGGCCCACGGCGCCGGTGACCTGCCCGAGGGCGTCGAGGGCGGGTTGGAGGCGCAGATCTGCTACAACCCGTCGAACCTGACGTATCCGCACGGGGCGTACATCTGCGTGGTGGACATCGACCCCGGCACCGCGCAGGTCAAGGTGCGGCGCTTCATCGCCGTCGACGACTGCGGCACCCGGATCAACCCCATGATCATCGAGGGGCAGGTGCACGGCGGGCTGGCCGACGGGGTCGGCATGGCCCTGATGGAGATGATCGCGTTCGACGAGGACGGCAACTGCCTCGGCGCGTCGCTGATGGACTACCTGCTGCCCACCGCGCTGGAGGTGCCCGACTGGGAGACCGGCTTCACCGTCACCCCGTCCCCGCACCACCCGATCGGCGCGAAGGGTGTGGGCGAGTCCGCCACCGTCGGCTCCCCGCCCGCGATCGTCAACGCGATCGTCGACGCGCTCGAACCCTTCGGCGTACGGCATGCCGACATGCCGTTGACGCCGTCGCGCGTCTGGGACGCGATGCGCGGCAACGCCCGCCCGCCGATCTAGGGGAGGTGGCCATGACGACTATCGCCCGCCGTACGCAGGATCTGACCGTCTCGCGCGCGCCGTTCGTGCACGCCACGGTGGTCCGGGCGCAGGACCCGACGTCGGCCCGGCCCGGCGACGACGCGGTGATCCTGCCCGACGGCACCATCGAGGGTTTCGTCGGCGGGGTGTGCGCCGAGAACTCGGTGCGGGCGGCCGCCCTGGACACCCTCCGCGACGGCAAGGCGCTGCTGCTGCGGGTCCTGCCGGACGGCACGCCCGCCTTCCCCGACACGCCGGGGGCACGGGTCGTGGTCAACCCGTGCCACTCGGGCGGGGCGCTGGAGATCTTCCTGCGCCCGGTGCTACCGGTACCCGTGCTGGGTCTGGTGGGCGACACGCCGATCAGCGCGGCGGTGGCCACCCTGGCGGCCTTCCTCGACTTCGAGGTGGCCACGTCCGGCGACTACGCCGGCGCGACAGCGGTCGTGGTGGCCGGCCTCGGCAAGGGCGAGCAGGACGCCATCCGCGCCGCCCTGGACGCCGGGGTGGGGCACATCGCGCTGGTCGCCAGCCGAAAGCGCGGGGCGGCGGTGCTCGACGAACTGGCGCTGTCCGACGCGGAGCGCGCCCGGGTCCGGACCCCGGCCGGGCTGGAGATCGGGGCGCGCTCACCACAGGAGATCGCACTGTCGATCATGGCCGAGGTGGTGCGGGCGCTGCGGGTGGACGGCCTCGCTTCCTCCCCCGCACCACCCGCGGCGCTCCCCCAGCAAGCAGTCGACCCGGTGTGCGGGATGACAGTCCTGGTCGGACCGGACACCCCGCACGTGCGGATCGACGGCACCGACCACTGGTTCTGCTGCCCCGGCTGCCTCGACCGGCACGTGGCGGCGTAGCCGTGTTCGTGACCGGCCTGGTTCTGGCCGCCGGGGCCTCGGTACGCCTCGGCGAGGCCAAACAACTGCTGCCGTACCGCGGGCGGACGCTGCTCGACGCCACCCTCGACCTGGCCCGTTCGTGCGCCTTCGACCAGTTGCTGGTGACCCTCGGCGGCGCCGCCGACCTGATCCGCGAACGGGTGGACCTGACCGGGGTCCAGGTCGTCGAGAACGCCGAGTTCAGCACTGGTTGCGGATCGTCGGTCCGCGCCGCGACGCAGGCGGTGGACCCGCGCGCCGACGGGCTCGTGCTCCTGCTCGGCGACCAACCAGGCGTACGGGCCGCCGACGTATGCCGGGTCGCGGCGGCGACCACCCCGCTCGCGGTGTGCCGGTACGCCGACGGTCTGGGGCACCCGTTCTGGTTCGCCCGCGACGTCCTGCCGGAGCTGCGTGTCCTGCACGGCGACAAGGCGGTGTGGAAGCTGCTGCACTCCGGCCGCCACCCGGTCACGGAGATACCTGTGGACGGGCCGGTGCCGATCGACGTGGACACCCGCGCGGACTACCGGCGGCTGCTCTCGGGCGAGGCGCGGTGAAGGACCCCCTGGCCGTGCGGCGCCGGCTCGACGCCGTCGACTACCTGGCCGACGACGGCATGGCGATGGCCGTCTTCCTCGCGCTGGAGCTGGGCAAGCCGCTGCTGCTCGAGGGTGAGCCCGGCGTCGGCAAGACCGCGGCGGCCAAGGCGCTGGCGCGGGCGCTGGACACGACACTGATCCGGCTGCAGTGCTACGAGGGCCTGACGCCCGGCGAGGCGCTGTACGAATGGAACTACCAGCGGCAGTTGCTCGCCATCCGGCTGGCCGAGGCCCGGCACGCCTCGCTCACCGACGCCGACCTGTTCGCCGCGGAGTTCCTGCAGGAACGGCCGATCCTGCGGGCGGTACGCCACCCGGGGCCGGTCCCGCCGGTGCTGCTGATCGACGAGATCGACCGGGCCGACGACGAGTTCGAGGCGCTGCTGTTCGAGTTCCTCGGCGAGTCCGGGATCACCATCCCCGAGCTGGGCACGTTCACCGCGACCACGCCGCCGGTCGTGGTGCTCACCTCCAACCGCAGCCGCGACCTGCACGACGCGCTGCGCCGCCGCTGCCTGTACCACTGGATCGACTTTCCGCAGATGGACCGGGCCACCGAGATCGTCCGGCGGGCCGTGCCGGGCGCCACCGAAGGGCTGATCCGCACGGCGACCGCCTTCGTCGGCGACGTACGTGCCCTCGGCCTGGACAAGGCGCCCGGCATGGCCGAGGCCATCGACTGGGTCGCCGCGCTGTCAGTGCTCGGCGCCGCCGACCTCTCCGCCGCCGACGTCGTCCGGACCATCGGCACCATCGCCAAGACCCCCGACGACCGCGCCGCCGTCGCCGCCGCGCTCGGCGCACACCAGGAGAGGCCGGCATGAAGATCACCAACGAGTTCACCGTCGACATTCCGATCGCGCAGGCGTGGGCGATCCTCACCGACCTGGAGGGCGTCGCGCCGTGCCTGCCGGGCGCCCAGTTGACCGGCGTCGACGGCGACGTCCACCAGGGCACGGTGAAGGTCAAGGTCGGCCCGGTCGTCTCCGAGTTCGCCGGCACCGCACGTTTCGTCGAGAAGGACGAGGAGCGGTACCGGGGGGTGATCGAGGCGAAGGGCCGCGACCGGCGGTCCGCGGCGAACGCGTCCGCCCTGGTCACCGCCCACCTGCGGCCGGACGGTCAGCGCACAGTCGTCAACGTGGACACCGATCTGAAGATCTCGGGGCGGCTGGCCCAGTTCGGCAGCGGCATGATCAAGGAGGTGTCCGGCAAGCTGCTCGCCCAGTTCGTCGCCAACCTCGAAGCGAGGCTGGCGGCAGAGGAGACCGGCGACCCGCACGCGGCCACCGCGCCTGACGCGTCCGAGCCCGCGCCGGCCGTCGCCGCCACGCCCGACCGCGCCACGTCCGCCGCGACCGGGCCCGACGCCTCCACGGCCCTGCCCCGTACCCTCGCGGCCGACGCGGACGCCACCCCGTCCGGGACCACCGTGGCCGGCACCCCCGTGGCCGTCTCGGCGCCCACCGGTCGACCGGATGCCGACGCCGAACCGGAGACGCTGGACCTGCTCGACATCGCCGGTGGGGCCGTCGTCAAGCGCCTCGTGCCGGTGCTCGTCGGGATCGTCGTCGTCGGTGGGATGATCGCCTGGTGGGTCGCCCGCCGGTGAGCGGCGGTCTGCTGCGCGGCGTCGACCGCGCGGCGTTCGCGACGGCGTTCGCCGACCGGTTGCAGCGGGCCGGCGTACCCGCCGGGCTCACCGAGGCCGGTGATTTCGTCCGGGCGCTCGGCGTGTGGACGCCCGGTGAGACGACCGCGCTCTACTGGGCCGCCCGGATCAGCTTCGTGCGGCGGCACGCCGACCTCGCCGCCTTCGACCGCGTCTTCGCCGCTGTCTTCGCCGACGCGCCGCCGCTGCCGCTCACCCGGTCCGCGGCCCCGCCGGCCGCTCGTGACGACGTGCACCTGCCGTTGCCCGCCGACACCGACGCCACCGGCGACGGTGGTGGGCTGCCGTGGGCGACGTTGCCGGCGCCCGTCGCCGAGGCGGAGCCCTCCGACGCCGGGGTGCGGCTGCCCGAGCGACGGCCCAGCGCCCTCGCCGGGCTCGCCGACCGGCCGTTCGAGGACCTCGACGCCGCCCAGCTCGCGCTGCTCGGCGACGCCCTGCGCGAGGCCGTCGCCCGCTGGCCGTCCCGGCGCACCAGGCGGCACGCCGTCGGTCCGGCCGGGCGGCGCGTCGCGCTGCGTCCGACGATCGCCCGGGCCCGTCGCACCGCGTGGGAGCCCGTCGAGGTCGTCCGCGAGCGACAGGTACGCCGACCGCGCCGGGTGGTGCTGCTGTGCGACCTCAGCGAGTCGATGCGGGCCCAGGCCCACGCGTACCTGCACCTGCTGCGGGCCTTCGCGGTGAGCACCGACGCGGAGGTGTTCGCCTTCGCCACGACGCTCACCCGGCTCACCGTCGCGCTGCGGCACACGTCGGCGTCCGCGGCGATCGCGCACGCCGGCGCCGCCGTGACCGACCGGTTCGGGGGTACGCGCATCGCGACGAACCTGCGGGCACTGCTCGCGTCCCCGCACGGCGACGCGGTTCGCGGGGCGGTGGTGCTGATCGGCTCGGACGGCTGGGACAGCGACCCCTCGGACGAACTCGCCGCCGTGATGGCACGGCTGAGCCGCCGCGCCCACCGGATCGTCTGGCTGAACCCACGGGCCGGCGCCCCCGGCTTCGCTCCCCTGGTGGCGGGCATGGCCGCGGCCCTGCCCTACTGTGACCGGCTGCTGCCGGCCGCGACGTTCCGGGACCTGCTGGACGCCGCCGGTCAGCTCCAGAGCGTCACGTGCACCGAGGGCCGGAAGCGGTTCACCGCGACGCCCACGCCGCGCATCATCGCCTGAATCGCCCGGGGCGTCGACGCGAAGCGGCACAGTTCCGCTGCCACGGACGGTGTGCCGGGTGTGACGAGCACCAGCGAATGCCACACCGCCTCGGCCTTGGCGTGCGGCCCGGACAACGCCACGAGTTGGCCGCTGCGGAGATCCGGCGCGACGGTGAACGACAGCGCGGGCGCGATCCCCCGGCCGCGCTGCGCCTCACCCAGCGCCGCCGCGTGGCTCTGGAAGATCTGCTGCCGCTCCTCGGGTACGCCGAGCCGGCGCAGCATCGCCGGGACAGCGCCCACGGTGTCGGTGGCCGAAGGGCCGAGCAGCCAGGTCTGGTCACGCAGCTGCCCCGGCGAGGCCGGCACACCGGCCAGCGGATGGTCCGGGCC
Organism: Micromonospora sp. LHW51205; assembly: GCF_003315815.1. NCBI lineage: Bacteria > Bacillati > Actinomycetota > Actinomycetes > Micromonosporales > Micromonosporaceae > Micromonospora > Micromonospora sp. LHW51205. The sequence continues at coordinate 607,466 of NZ_QMEZ01000004.1, forward strand.
GAGGACAGTCACCAGCCGGTAGTTCATCATCGGCCGGCCGGAGATCGCCGGATCAGCCACCGGCGGCAGCGGCCCCATCGCGACGTCCGCGGCCCGGGTCAGCAGCAGCGACTCGAAGGAGCCGGGGTCGCAGACGCTCAGCTCGATGTCGAGGTCGGCGGCGCGTCTGGCGAACAGCTCGATCAGTCTCGGCGCGGCGAACTCGGCGAACTCGCTGGAGGCGGCGACCCGCAGCATCCGGCGGCCGTGTGCCGCCGAACTGACCTCCAGGACCGTACGGTCCTGCAGGCCCAGCATCTCGGCCGCGCGGCTGGCGAGCCGCAGCCCGCCGGGGGTGAAGGCCAGCCCCGCCGCCGTCCGGGTGAACAACTGGTCTCCGAACTCCCGCCGGAGCTGGCCGATGAGCAGCGAGACCGCCGACTCGGAGACCTCCAGTTGCGCGGCGGCCTGCTTGACGGATCCCAGCCGGACGACAGCGACGTAGGCCCGTAGCTGCGTCGGAGTCATCGGCGTCGACCCGCCCTTCTGCTGCGCCGTGGACTGCTGCGGGCAGCCCGCGGTGTACCCCGATCATTCCCCGCCGATTGCCTCGCCGCCAGGGACAGCGCGCCCGAAGCGATCCGGCCGGTACGCGGGGTGAGTGCCCGATCAGGCGTCGGTGTCGGTGAGCAGCCGGGCGGCCAGGGAGCGTATCTCGTCCTTGAGTTCGTCCGGGCGCTCGATCGTGAACGACCAGCCGAGCCCGGCGAGCATCTGTGCCGCGCCGTCGAGCCGTTCCGCTCGGGCGGTGAGGCGCACTCCGCCGGGAACCTCGGTGAGCGTGCCGACCGAGGGCGGGATCCGTCGCTGCGCCTGCTCCGGGCTGGTGTGCAGCACCACGGAGATGTCGTGTGCGTACGGCACTGCTGCCAGCCCGGTGAGTACTTGCGTGGTGGGATCGAAGCCGGCCGGGATGTCGAACCTGCCCGGGGTGGGGCGGGCGGTCCCGATGCGGTCGAGCCGGAACGTCCGTACGGCCCGGCGGTTGTGGTCGTGGCCGGTGACGTACCACCGGCCGGCGTGGAAGACCAGCCCGTACGGGTCGAGTCGGCGCTCGCCGGCCTCGCCACGCCAGGTGGTGTAGGTGATGTTCACCGGTTGCTGATGCCGGGCCGCTTCCGCGAGCACCAGCAGCACCTCGATGCCGGGCGGGGCGGACTTCCGGACCCGTGCGGTGAAGTCCACGGTCTCCAGCAGCGAATCGATCCGCCGGGCGAGAACCGCCGGCAACACCCGGCGGATCTTCGCGGTCGCGCTCTCGGCGGCCGCGCCTTCGGCGGTGACCAGCCCGGCCCGGCGGGCGGCGACGAGCCCGAGCATGACGGCGACCGCCTCCTCGTCGGTGAGCATGAGTGGCGGCAGCTTGTATCCGGGCGCGAGCCGGTATCCGCCGTAGCGGCCGCGCCGGGCCTCGACCGGGATGCCCAGGTCGGCGAGGTGCGCGGCGTAGCGGCGGACCGTGCGCTCGTCGACGCCCAGCCGACCGGCCAGTTCGGCGACGGTGAAGCCGCCGCCGGCCTGGAGGATCTCCAGCAACGCCAGTACGCGCGCGGTCGGCCGGGTCACGAATCCCCACTTCCAATCCGGGCGGAACCTGTCCGGTATTGATCGTAGCGTGTCAGGCATGACGACCTTCGTACTGGTTCCCGGGTTCTGGCTCGGCGCATGGGCCTGGCGCCCGGTCACCGCCGCCCTGCGCGGGCACGGCCACGAGGTGTACCCGCTGAGCCTGACCGGTCTGGGCGAGCGCGCCCACCTGGCCCGCCCGGACACCGACCTCGACGTCCACGTCACCGACGTGGTCAACCTGCTGCGCTACGAGGACCTGCACGACGTGGTGCTCGTCGGGCACAGCTACGCCGGCGCGGTCGTGACGACCGCCGTTGCCGACCGCATGACCGACCGCATCGCCCAACTGGTCTTCGTCGACACCGGCCCGCTGCCCGACGGGGCGGCGAACGAGGACTTCAGCCCGCCCCCGGAGCGTGACCGCAACGCGGCGATGGTGGCCGAACACGGCGACGGCTGGCGGCTGCCACCCCCGCCGTGGGCCGGGCTGGCGGCGAGCGCAGCAGACGTGGATGAGTCGGTCGTCGCGTTGCTCGATGAGCGGTCGGTGGCCCAGCCGTGGGCGACTGCCATCACCCCGGTGCGGCTCACCGGCGCGTGGGAGAAGCTGCCCCGCCTCGGCGTGCTGTCGAGCTTCACCGCCGAGCAGGCACGCGAGATGGCCGCCACCGTGCCGCTGTGCCGGCACATGGCCGGCGATTCGTGGCGGTACGAGGAACTGCCGACATGGCACTGGCCGATGCTCAGCCGACCGGCCGAGCTGGCCCGGATCCTGCACGAAGCCAGGCCGACGGTGTAGCCCGCGGTGCCCGGGCGACCGCGCCCCAGGTCACCCGGGCACAAACATGGGGAACCATCGAACACAGCCGGTGCTCAGATGTTGGAGCCGTCCGGCGGCAGCCCGGACGGTGGCTGCGGGGATCCGCCCCGGCCGGCAGCCGGTGGACAGGACATGCCCAGGGTGTAGGCCGTCATGGACAACGAGCCGTAGGCGTAGCCGTCGACGAGGACCTCGGTGTCGGGGGTGTCCATGGCGGCGGCCAGACCGGCGAGATACAACGCCGGGATGAAGTGATCCGGTGTCGGTACCGCACGGCGGAAGTCCCCGTGGGCGTCGAGGGTCGCGTACTCGCCCGGATCGGTCAACATCCGGGCCTTGGCGTCCTCGTCGAAGCGTCGCGCCCAGTCGAAGCCGTCGTCGGTCAGCGTCCAGTCCATGCCGCGCAGGTTGTGCACGACGTTGCCGCTCGCCACGATCAGCACGCCGCGCCGACGCAGTGGAGCGAGCCGGGCGCCGAGTTGAAGGTGGTAGTCCATCGGCTTGTCGGCGTTGATGCTGAGCTGGACGACGGGAATCGTCGCGTCCGGAAAGGCGTGCATCAGCACCGACCAGGTGCCATGGTCGATGCCCCAGCTGTCGACGTCCGCCCCGACCCAGGTCGGATGGACGACGTCACTGACCTCCTCAGCCAGCTCGGGCAGCCCCGGCGCCGGGTACTGCACCTCGAACAGCTCCTGCGGAAACCCGTAGAAGTCGTGGATGGTCCTCGGCCGGGGCATCGCGGTGACGGCCGTGGCGTTGATGTACCAATGGGCGCTGACCACCAGGATCGCGCGGGGACGCGGCACCGCGGCGCCGAAGGCTCTCCACGCGGAGGTATACCGGTTGACCTCGAGGGCGTTCATCGGGTTGCCGTGGCCCAGGAACGCCGCGGGCATCAACACATCCAGGGCCGGATGTACGTCTGAAGGCACGTGGACTTCCCTCCGTGGAGGACCGGATCGTACGGCGCGGCCTGCCGGACCTGAAAGTCACGATAGTGCCGACCGCGACGTGACGTGGGCTGATCAGGCGGTCGGATGGGAGAGCGCCACGGCGATGGCTGGTCCGATCGCGACGCTGAGCAGGTAGGCGAGGTTGAACAGGCCCAGTGCTTCGGCCCGGTGGGAGCCGGATACGACGCCGGCCGCGTGCAGGGCGAGTACGCCTTGGCCGGTCGCGGCGGCCAAGGAGCCGAGCGTCATCGCCGCAAGCAGCAGCGGTACAGCGGTGGTGACCGTCGCCAGCAGCAGCGCGGCGGCGCCGGTGAGGAGCAACACGGCGACCGCGACGCGGCGTGGCACTCGCACGGATGCCGCGACCAGGAACCCGGAGCAGATGCCGCCGATCAGGTACGGCGCCAGCAGCACGAGCCCGCTCTGGGTGCCTGCCCATCCCGCGTGCTGTCGCAGCAGGTCCGGCGCGGCGTAGAGCAGGGCGAAGTTCCCCGCTCCCAGCGCGAAGGCCAGCGCGCACGCCGCGAGGAACCGGCCGTTCCGTGCCACCGCAGCAGGCAGGAAGCCGTCCGGGCGGACCTTGGTCCAGGCCACCAGCAGAGGCAGCAGCACGACGGTGGCCGGGCCGGCCACCAGCGGCCGGTGCGGAATGAGGACGGCTGCGGTGACCAGCATGGCCAGGATGGTCATCCCGAAGAAGTCGAACGGCGCCGGCGCCGCGTCCGGTGCGGTGGTGCCGCGGCGAGTCGCGGGCACGGCGAGCACCGCCAGCAGCGGCAACGCCAGCGCCGCCTGCCACGAGGAGAGGTCGGCGATCAGTGCGCCGGTCAGCGGACCGGTGGCCCCGACGACCGCCAGCGACGCGGCGACCACGCCCATCTGCCGGGCCGAGTCGGCCAGTTTCATCGCGGTCACGGTGAGGCCGGCAGACCCCAGTCCCTGCACCGCCGCACCGGCCACCATCGCCGACACGCTCGGGATCAGCACGAGGATGAGCGTCCCCGCTGCCACCAGCGCGGACGCGACGGTCAGGGCCGCTCGTACGCCGCGACGGGCGAGCAGCGCCGCCAACAGCGGCGTCCCCAACGCGATCCCCCAGCCGAAGGCGGTCACACCGGCGGCCGCGGCCTGTTCCCCACCACCCGTCGCGCGCGCCAGGTCGTCGAGCAGCAGTGCCGGTGCGGCAATCCCGAACGACAGCGGACCGGCCAGCAGGGCGAGCCAGGGTGTGGCCACCCGCCCCGGTGCGAGTTGCCTGTCGCGGTGAGCGGCTCGGCGCCGCTGTAGCTGATCCATGTCGTTCCTCCGGTGTCGGCTCGGTTCAGCCTTCCCGGGACTCCTTACCGTCGGCTGATGGCCGGCTGACGTACGCGTCGGTGACCCCGCGTCGCTTCCCGCCCAGCAGACCGACGGCCGGCGGACCTTCGCGGGGCGGGACAGCCGGCTGGCTAGTGTGAAGCGATGAGGTTCGGAGTGCTGGGCGACGTTGCGGTGTGGACGTCGGACGGCACACCTGTCGCCGTGCCCGGCCTCAAAGTGCGTGGTCTGCTGGCTGACCTGCTGGTTCACGAGGGGCGCCCGGTGACCGCCGACCGGCTGATCGAGGATCTCTGGGGTGACGAGGCGCCGGGCAACGCGCTCGGGGCGCTCCAGACCAAGGTGTCGCAGTTGCGGCGTGCCCTGGAGGCGGGCGAGGCGGGTGGCCGTGCGCTGGTCGAGTCCGGTGAGGCCGGCTACCGGCTGCGGACGTCGTCGGAATCGGTCGACGCCGGTCGCTTCGCCGCTCTGTTGCTACGTTCGGGCGCGCAGCGGGAGCCCGCTGTGCGGGCGGCGACGCTGACCGACGCTCTGTCGCTGTGGCGCGGTTCCCCGTACGCCGACTTCAGTGACGAGCGATTCGTCCGCCAGGCGGTCGATCGGCTCAACGACCAGCGCCTGACCGCGCTGGAGGAACTGGCCGAGGCCCGGCTCGATCTTGGCCAGCACCACCTGCTCGCCGGGGAACTGACCGACCTGGTCGCAGGCCACCCGTGGCGTGAGCGACTACGGGCCGCGCACCTGCGCGCCCTGTACGGCTCGGGACGGCAGCATGAGGCGCTGTTCGCCTACGAGCAGTTCCGTCGGCAGGCGCGCGACGAACTCGGTGTCGATCCCGGCAGAGAGTTGGTCGAGCTGCACGCGGCGATCCTGCGCCAGGATCCCGCCCTCCAGCCGCCGGCACCGGCGTCGGCTCCGGCCCGAACCAACCTGCCGGCGCCTCTGTCGCCGGGTCCGTACGGCGGACTGATCGGGCGCGACGCGGCTGTCGAGGCGGTACGGGAGCGGCTGACGAACGAGCGGCTGGTGACCCTGACCGGTCTGGGTGGGGTGGGAAAGAGCAGGTTGGCGATCGAGGCCGCTCGGGTGCTGGGTGACACGTTCCCCGCTGGAGTGTGGCTCGTCGAGCTGGCCGGCCGGCCGTACAGCGGCGACCACGCGACCTGCACCGAGATTGTCGACATGGTGGCGGCGACGCTCGAGATCCGAGACGACAGTCCGCCCGGCCTGCCCGGTGATCGACCACCCCGCGAGCCGATGGACCGGCTGGTCGCCGCGCTGCGAGGTCGGCGGATGCTGTTGCTGCTCGACAACTGCGAACACGTGGTGGCGTCAGTCGCTCAACTGACCGAGAAACTTCTCGGCGCCGCGGCCGACCTGCGCATCCTGGCGACGAGCCGCGAACCGCTCGGGATCCCCGGCGAAGTCGTCATTCCGGTGCCGCCGCTGGCCCTGCCGGAGCCCGGAGCCGGCGCGCGGCAGATCGCCGAGGCTCCGGCGGTTCGGCTCTTCGTAGCCCGCGCCCGCGCCACCGAGCCGGGGTTCACCGTCGATCAGCGGGACACGGACGCGGTCGCCGTCATCTGCCGGCGTCTCGACGGCGTACCGCTGGCGCTGGAACTGGCCGCGTCCCGTCTGGCCGTTCTCGATCCGGACGAGCTGGCGGCACGGCTCGACGATCGCTTCCGGCTGCTGTCATCCGGCCGGCGCACCGCGCCCCCGCGTCAGCAGGGACTTCGCGCCGTGATCGACTGGAGTTGGGAGTTGCTGGCGCCTCCCGAACGCGCGGTGCTGCGCCGGCTCGCGGTCTTCGCCGACGGCGCCACCCTGGCCGCCGCCGAGCAGGTGTGCGCTGGCGGCCAGGTGGCAGCGGACGAGGTCCTCGATGTGCTGGCACGCCTGATCGACCGGTCGCTGGTCATGGTGCGGCACGGTGAGAGTCCGCGACGCTTTCGGCTGCCGGAGACGGTGGCTGCCTACGGTCTGGAACAGCTCGACAGCGCCGCCGAGCTGCCCGCAACTCGTCGCCGTTACGTCACGTGTTTCGCCCGTCTCGCCGAGCAGGCCGCCGGGCGGCTACGTGGTCACGATCAGAGCCGCGCGCTACGCGAGCTGGACGCCGAGAACGCGAACTTCCGGGCGGCGCTCGACGTCGCCGCCACTGACGGTCAGGCCCGCGTGGGCCTGGCGCTCGCCACCTCGTTGTCCTGGTACCGGCTGCTCCGGGGTCGGTTCGGAGAGGTGAGCCGGTCACTGCGAACGGCGCTGGACATCGTCCCGAGGAGCGAGGTCGACGTCGCACCGGACGGCCTGCGGCGGCATGCGGAGATGTGGCTGACCGCTCTCGCCACCCGGGACGGCGATCCGACCGCTCCCCGGCAGCGGATCCTGGAGAGCTACCAGGACCACGAGGGGCCGGAGAAGGCGTTCGCGCAGTGGTTGTTCGCTTCCATGATGCTCGGCTCCGGAGATCCGGGCGCGGCGGCCGTCCTGGTCGACGCGGCGCTGGCGGCGTTCCGCGCCGGCGGGGACCGGTGGGGCATCGCTGCCGCCTGCGCCATCCGAGCGGACCTCGCGCTCGTACTCCGCAGCGACCTGCCCGCGGCGCAGCGTGACTGCGAGACCAGCCGGGCGCTGTTCGAGCAACTGGGCGACCGCTGGGGCCAAGTACATCCGACGAGCCTGTTGGGAACCCTGGCCGAGATCCACGGCGACTACGATCGCGCCGCCACGCGCTACCGGGAGGCGTTGCGCATCGCCGAACACCTGCGGCTGTGGACGTCGGTGTCCCGGCAGCTGGCATGCATCGGCCGGCTCGCCATTCTGAGAGGCGACCTCGACGAGGCCGTCGTCAGTCACGACCGCGCGCTACAGGTGGCCCAGGAACAGTCGAGCTCCTCCGCCGTCGCCTTCGCCGGCACGGGCCTGGCAATGATCGCGCGACGGCGGGGCGACCTCGACGCCGCCGAGACCCGGCAGCGGGACCTGCTCGACTGGAACCGCCGTGCCGGCTTCCTGCCGGGCTGCGCGCTCGCGCTGGCCGAGTTGGGGTTCATCGCCGAGCACCGCGGTGATGCTGTCCTCGCCGAGCGCCACCACCGTGAGTCGCTCGACGCGGCGCGCGCCACCGGTGATCAACGGGCGGTCGCCCTGGCTCTCGAGGGCCTCGCCGGGGCCATCAGCCTCGGCGGTGACAGTCGGCCCGCCGCGCGGCTGCTCGCCGCGGCACGGACGCTGCGCGAGGCCGCCGGCGCGCCGCAGCCTCCCAGCGAGCAACACGACGTCCAGCGCATCACCGCCCGCCTCCGGGAGGCGCTCGGCAGCGACGAACTCGCTGCCGAGATGAGCCGCGGCGCACAGCTCGACCTCGACGAACAGCCGTTCAGCGGCGTCGGTAAGGGGGTGGTCAGCGAACGGTAAGCCTGCTCGGCACGATTGACCGAGTACCGAGCCGACCCAGGAGGCAGCATGCATACCGATGCCAGGATCGCCGTCATCTACTACTCCGCCACCGGCACCGTGCACCGGCTCGCGCAGGCATTTGTCGACGGAGCCGCGGACGCCGGCGCGGAGGTCCGCCTGCGCCGGGTGGCAGAGTTGGCGCCGGAGCACGTCATTGATGCCAAGCCGCAGTGGCGAGCCCACCTCGACGCCACTGGCGACATTCCGGTCGCCACCCTGGACGACCTCCGGTGGGCCAACGGGTACGCCTTCGGCACGCCGACCCGTTTCGGGAACATCTGCTCTCAGCTGCGCCAGTTTCTCGACACCACGACCGGCCCATGGCAGGCGGAGGAACTGGCCGACAAGCCGGCGACCGGTTTCACCGCCAGCTACGAGGAACACGGCGGCCAGGAGGCGACTCTGCTCAGCCTCTACCAGACCTTCCACCACTGGGGGTCGATCATCCTGCCTACGGGCTACCTGAACTACGACACCGCTCACGTCGCCGGCGGAAACCCGTACGGCGTCAGCCAGGTGGAGAGCCGCGCCAGCCGGGATCCCGAGTACGCCAGAGCTGTCCTCGAGACGGCCTGCTTCCAGGGCGCACGCCTGACCCGGATGGCAGCCGCTCTCGCCGCCGCCCGCGCGGGCAGCAAGCTCGGGTAGGAGCCCGGCGGCGGGAGCAGTACGACACCGGGACGGAATCGTGAGTAGACGCGCGGGTCATGTCGAACATCGGCAGAAGGTGTACGGGGTGTCCGCGCTCAACCCGGTCACGTCATCGGCCGCCTTTCGGGGCATGCGCCGAAGGCGATCGTGGGGAACTGATGCGGGGCGCCGCTTCCTCGCCTAAGCTGCATCCAATACATCGATACTAATCGATAGCAGGTGTCGGCGGCCGGGGCCGGTCCAGGCAGCCACGGGCCTCGCATTCACCGACCCCGATTGGAGTACCCGATGACCTGGCGTCCAACCATCGCCGCACTCACCGGCCTGTGCCTCGCGCTCACCACCGCACCAGGCCCCGCCGGCGCCGCGCCCCCGGCACCTCGGCGCGCCGCTCATGTGAACGTTCACACCTACCCGCTCGCCGGGCCGCCCGGCGCGCCCCCCGGGGTCTGCCCGGGCGGCACCGGGTACGGCCCGCCGCTGCCGGCCGGCTCCGTGTCCGCGACGAAGATCCAGGGCGGGTTCTCGTTCCTCGAAGGACCGGTCTGGATCGCCGACGGCGGCTACCTGCTGATGTCCGACATGGCCGCGGGCACCGGGCCGTACAACGTGCAGCCCTCCACGATCCGCCGATTCACCCCGCCTTCGACCTTCGACACCTTCATCGCCGACTCCGGCAGCAACGGCCTGGCACTCAGCCCCGACGCCCAGCAGATCATCGCCGCCACCCACGACCAGCGGAACGTCTCCGCGTACCGGCTGAGCGACCGGACCCGCAGCACCGTCGCCGCCGACTACCAGGGCCGGGCGTTCAACTCACCGAACGACGTCACGGTCCGCTCCGACGGCGTCGTCTACTTCACCGACCCCAACTTCCAGCGCGGCAACCGACCCGACCAGATGAGCGGACGTACCAGTGTCTTCCGCGTCTCCGGCGGCCAGGTCTCGCTGGTGGACGACCGGCTGCGGCAACCCAACGGCATCGCGCTCTCCCCGGACGGCGGCACCCTCTACGTGGGTGCCTACTCCGAGGACAAGATCTACAAGTACGTCGTCCAGCCCGACGGCAGCACCGGCGCCCGCAGCGTCTTCGTCAACTACCTCGGCGGTCCCGACGGCGTCACCGTCGACTGCGCCGGCAACGTGTACTGGGCCTCCGGCTCGGACGGGCTGATCCACGTCTACTCGCCCTCAGGCGCGCAGCTCGGCACGATCCGCTCCGGCGGCGCCGGCACCACGAACGTGGCGTTCGGCGGACCCGACCGGCAGACCCTCTACATCACCTCCGGCCGGACGAACGACTCCGGCCTGTACAGCATTCGGCTCAACGTCCCCGGCTACCCGTACTGACCAAGAACCCCGGGAAGGAAAGCACCCGTGCGGACCAATCCTCACCAGCTCCGACACCGCGTACCGCTCGCCCTGCTGATCTGCGCCGGCACCGTCCTGACCGGCGTACCCGCAAACGCCGCGGCGGCCGCGCCGGCGGCCGGCAGCCGGCCGGCGGCCCGGCTCGCCGCCGACACCAGCCCGCCCACCCGGCCGACCGGCCTGCGCAGCAGCCGGCTGACCTGTCAGTCCGTCACGCTTTCCTGGTACGCGTCCCGGGACAACGTCGGCGTCGCCTTCTACGACATCTACCACGACGGCCAGCTCGTCACCTCGGTCTCGGGACGGACGCTGACCGCCACGCTCAGCGTCGTGCAGGGTGTCACCTGGGGCTGGTACGTCAACGCCCGCGACGCCGCCGGCAACGTCTCGCAGGCCAGCTCCACGCTCTCGGTCACCCCGCCGTTCTGCCAGCAGGACACGACTCCGCCCAGCACGCCGACCAACCTGGCCGCGACGGTGAACGGCACAGCCGTGACCCTCACCTGGTCGGCCTCCACCGACAACGTCGCGGTCACCGGCTACACGATCCTGCGCAACGGTACGGCCGTCGGCTCCACCACCGGCACCGGCGGCAACCCACCGGCGACCACGTTCACCGACACCGGGCTGACGCCCGACACCGACTACCGGTACACGGTGACCGCCCGCGACGCCCAGGGCAATGTCTCGGGGACGAGCGCCGCGGTCACCGCGCACACCGGCTCGGGCTGCACGAACCCGGTGTGCGGCGCCACGGTGGTCACCACCGAGAAGGACCTGCCCTGGGGCCTTGTGCAACTGCCCGACGGCACGGTCCTCTACGGCCGGCGCGACCTGTTCGACATCGTCGCCATGAACCCGGACGGCACCGACAAGCGCAGCATCGGCACCGTGCCGAACGTGGCCGGCACCAGCGGCGAGGGCGGCGTGCTCGGGCTGGCCGTCTCGGCCACCTTCACCACCGACCGCTGGCTGTACATCTACCACACCACCACGACCGACAACCGGATCGTGCGCATCCGCTACGACGACACGCTGCAGACCGGCACCAGGCAGGTGCTCGTCACCGGGATCCCGCGCAACAAGTACCACAACGGCGGCCGGCTGCGCTTCGGCCCAGACGGCAAGCTCTACGCCGCCACCGGCGACGGACAGAACCCCGACGTGGCCCAGGACACCAACAATCTCGGCGGCAAGGTGCTGCGGCTCAACCCCGACGGCACGGTGCCGGCGGACAACCCCTTCGGCAACCACGTGTGGAGCTACGGCCACCGCAACCCGCAGGGCCTTGCCTTCGACTCCCAGGGCCGGCTCTTCGAGCAGGAGTTCGGCAACAACGTCATGGACGAGACCAACATCATCGTCAAGGGCGGCAACTACGGCTGGCCCGCCTGCGAAGGCACCTCCGGCGACTGCGCCAACCCGAGCTTCAGGGCCCCGATCCGGACGTACCCGGTGGCCGAGGCCTCGTGCAGCGGCATCGCGATCGTCCGGGACGTGCTCTACATCGCCTGCCTGCGTGGCAACCGGATGTACCGTGCGGAGATCAGCGGCGACACGCTCACCAACGTCCAGCAGTACTTCGTCGGGACGTACTTCCGGCTGCGCACCGTCGAACCGACCCTCGACGGCAACCTGTGGCTGACCACGAGCACCGGCGGGGACAAGGACAGCACCCCGAACAACAGCAACGAGAAGATCCTCAAGGTGACCCTCGGCGGGGCGGCGTCCGGCCCCACGAGCTGAGGGCGAGCCGGGAATCCGGCACCGCCGGCCCCGGAGGGTGCCCGCGTCGCGCGGGCACCCTCCGAGCGGTCCGGGCCAGTACTGCAGCGGACCGCCGCCGGAGTGTCGACGAGGTGGCAAGTCAGGTGACGCCGACGTTCAGGTAGAAGTGGCCGAGCTTGAGCGACAGAGAGGCGCCTCCGAAGTGGTGAATGACCAGGGCCAACAGGATGACGATCAAGATGCAGACGACGAGCCAGATCAGGGACCACACGAACCTCGGGATCCCGTAGCGACCGACGCGAGCCATTAGGCTCGCCCCCTCGGCGGTGGCGCTGCAGCAGGTGCCGCCACGCATGGCCTTGTCGGCTGTCGATAACTGCGCCCGACGCTAGCGGACGTCTCCATACCCCCTCCTTCATCGAGGTGTCCGCGAAACTTCCCTACCGAGGCTCGCGCCAAACTGGGACGGAGCTTGGCGTCCCACGCGTGGGCGAGGTCTCACGCCGAACGGGCGGCGCTACGCCTGAGGGGTCCAAGTCTGATACGGCCAGGTGCCGGCGGCACGGGCCCGATCCACCAGCTCGGGCGCCCGGGTGGTGACCTCGATGGCGAGCTGTCCTGCGTATCCGGCCATCGCTCCCGGGTACGTCCGTAAGGCAACCAGCAGCCGCCCAGCTGCGCTGAGACGTTCGACGGCGATTCGCCAGTCCTGACGGTCGACGGCGAGCGCGGCGGTGAGCAGCAGTGTGTTCGCGTACTCCCAGGCTGCGCGCTGGTCCAGCACGGCCAGCTCATGACGGATCGCGTAGGCATGTTCGGCCAGGGGCGCCGCCGTCGCTGTCTGCCGGCGTTCGAGCAGCGCGGAGGCGAGATTGTGCAGGGCCGTGCCGAGGATCCGGCGCAGCCGTGGATAGGCCGCCTCCGCGTCCGCGCAGCGGTCGATGACCTCCGACAGCAGCATGATCTGGTCTTCGTGACGTCCGGTGGCTTCCGCGACGACGGCGGCGTCGACCATGTGGGTGACCGCGTCGGCCAACGCCTCCCGCTCGGTGGTGGTCCCGCGTAGCAGGCCCTCGTGCCGCCGGACGGCAACGACCACGGACAGCCAGGCAAGGTCCCAGGCGTCGTCGCAGTGGCCGATCCGGTGCCGGAGCATCGCCCGCTGGTAGAGGGCCGCGGACCAGAGGCGCCGGACGTCCCGCCGGGCCGGCTCCGACGTCGCCCCGTCGTACAGGCTCAACTCGTCGGCGAGCTCGGCGAGGACGCGGTCGGCCTCGATGATCTGATCCGCGTCGGCCAGAGAGATACCTTGATCGAGCCGGGCGGCACAATCGGCGATCACCGACGGGTCAGCGGGCGGGCGGTTGCCGGGTGCACGGCCGGTCACCCGCGACTCCGCCGCCAGCCGAGCCGCGAACCCGCCGGCGGTAACGCCGGATGGTGCGGGCTGGGCCAGCAGATCCAGGTAGGAGCGGCGGACCCGCCATGCGCCCGAGTCGGGCACCACCAGGTTTTCCGGCGCGGCTTGTTGCAGCTGCGCCAGCGACGCCTCGGTCCGTTCTAGTCGCTTCTGCGCTCCGGAACCCTGGAACATCTGTTCCAGTGAGTACTGTTCAGTCAGCGCCACCCGCATCAGGTCCGGCCGCCCCAGACTGCTGGCGACCCGCGCGAAGATTCCAAGGGCGTCCGCCAGGTCGATCACGGCGGCCGCTTCGCCGGTGTCGCGGGCGAGCCCACGCTGCAGGTCGACCATCTCGGCGGCCAACGGTCCCAGGACGGATGGGTCCGTCTCGAGTCTCAGGGTGACCAGCCCAGTCAGTGCCGCGGTCCGAGCGCGGCGGGCGTCGAGGCCGTCGGCGGGCCGGGGCGCGACCAACCGCCACACCCGTTCGACGACATCGCGCCCGCGATCGACGAGCCCGATGCCGGCCAGGATCTGGCCCGCCTGCACGGTGCGGACCACGGCGTCGGCATGCCAGTCCGGATCGGAGAGCAGATCGCCGGCGAGCGCGATGACCTCCTCGGCCTGTTCCCGCAGATCAGTGACGTCACCGCCATCGGCGAGCCGTTCCTGAGAGAGGTTCAGAGTGGCGCGGCCGAGAGCATGCAGCAGACGCCCGGGATCGCCCAGACCACGGGCAGCGGCAACCGCCCGCTCAACGGCCGCCCGGGTGTCCGGGCCGAGACCGGCCCGCGCGGTGATCTCGTCGGCGGCGCTGAGCAGGCGATCGACCTCGGCAGGTTCGCTCATCACACCTCCAGTGCTGGACGACGAGTTGCCGTGACCAGCTGTTGTGCCCGCACTGAGCACCGCGAGCAGCAGTCGACCGATCATGAAACCCGAGGCACCGCCCGCCCCGGCGAGGTACACCCGTGCATCGGCGGCGAGCCAGCACGTCGCGATCCGCTCTCATCCGCCAGTGACGTGACACGCCGTGAGGGCATGTCGCACTTCTACCAGGAGCCAGAGGAAAGAAGAAGAAGATCGATACGGTCTCGCGGATGCCATGAAGTTCTGCGAAGACGCAGATATAACGACATTCGACGCAATCGGCTGCTCGCGGTCGCTGCTGCCGGAGCAGCTGCAACCGACCCCGCCGACGGGGCCTGCCTCGAGCGTCACGCCGGGGCCTGGGCGAGGTCGCGGCCGGCGGTGGCTCGAACGGCCCGGGGCCAGGTCCATGCGGTGCGCAGGATGAAGGCCAGGAGCAGCAGTTCGAGCCCGATGGAGAAGCCGTAGAAGTAGAGGTAGGTCCAGGATTCGCCGTCCGCGTTGTACACCGTGACGGGGATGTAGAGCGTTGCCACGACGAGGTTGGTGGCGCGGTTGACACGGGCGGGGAGCGTCGTGGAGAGCAGGATCATGAGGATCGGGACGGCCATGAGTGTGAGCGCGAGGGCGACGAAGGTCGGGCCCGTGTCGAACCCGTGCACGGCGCCGGCCAGGATGTCGTCGATGAAGCCGGGCTTGTACAGGGCGAGGTAGTCGACGTAAATGTAGAGGAACATGAAGCTGGCCCAGGCCGCGGCGAGCTTCGCCTGGACCGGGAGGTGCGCTTCCTGGAGCGCACCGGCCCGTCTGTCGGTTCTGGTCATCACGTCTCCTGTCTGCTGGCGTCAGCCGGGTCGGCTCACTCGATGTCTCCACACTGACCAGCGTCGGCGGGCGTCACATCCGCTTGCGGGCTCGGGCTGTCCTGGCCCCGGGCGCGGGAAACTCGCCGTACTTTCGGCTGATCCGCCCGAGGGGCGGCCCCCTTACGTTCTCGGAAAAGGGGGAAGCATGCTTGCTGGGATCTGGGCTGAGCCTCGCCCCACAGGTGCGCCGGTGCGTCTGTGGCGGGACTGGGCGCTGTCCTCGGCTCTTGTCGTGATCTCGGTCGTCGAGATGCTGCTGCGCGACGACAGGGCATGGGCGCCGCTGCTGGTCGGTGTCAGCGTCGTGGTCGCAGCGTGCCTGCTGTATCGACGCACGCGACCGCTGGCCGCGGTAAGCGTTGCCTTCGGAGCCGTTCTCCTCTTCGACATCGCGAGGATCGCGGTCATCGACGCCACCGGTCTGCTGGGCATCGCAGGGCTGCTCGTGTTGCCCTACGCCCTGCTGCGCTGGGGAGCAGGTCGTGAGGCTGCCCTCGGACTCGGCATCATCCTCATCTGGCTACCCGTCACCCTCGTCGCGGAGTCGACCTCACCCGCGGAGAAGGTCGCCGGTTACGGCTTCTTCCTGTGCTCTGCCGCGCTCGGAGCGGCAGTGCGCTACCGCACCAGAAGCCACGAGCGCGACGTCGAGCAGGTCCGGCTCCACCAGCGCAACGAACTCGCCCGCGAGCTGCACGACACGGTCGGCCATCACGTCTCGGCCATCGCCGTCCAGGCACAGGCAGGTCGCGCGCTGGCCGCCGCAGATCCGGAGCGCGCGCTGGCCACCCTGGTCACCATCGAGGAAGAGGCGTCCCGGACGCTCAGGGAGATGCGAGCCCTCATGGGCGTGCTGCGCGACGGTACGGACGCCGATCTCACCCCTCGGCGAGGAGTGGCGGACATCGAGCGACTCGCTCGTCCCGGCGGCGAGGTGCTGGGCGTCCGCGTGCAGGTCTCCGGTGACGCCGACGCCGTTGAGCCGGCGGTCGGCACCGCCCTCTACCTGATCGCCGCCGAGGCGGTCACCAACGCGACCCGCCACGCCCGCGGCGCCACCGGAGTCACCGTCGACGTCACCGCATCCCGCGACCAGGTGCACCTGCGGGTACGCGATGACGGCGAGGCGACCACGACCAGCTCTTCGCACGCCGGCTACGGGCTGCGCGGCATGGCCGAGCGGGCGAGCCTGCTCGGCGGCACCCTCCGGGCGGGACCTGCCGCGGACGGCGGCTGGAGCGTCGACGCCTCGCTGCCTCGGACAGCGCGCACGTCATGACCATCCGCGTGCTGGTCGCTGACGACCAGGACATCGTCAGGGCAGGGCTCTGCATGATCCTGAACGCCCAACCGGGCATCGCCGTCGTCGGCGACGCCGCCGACGGCCGCCGGGCGATCTCCATGGCCCGTTCGCTGCGTCCCGATGTGTGCCTGCTGGACATCCGCATGCCCGAGGTCGACGGGATCGAAGCCACCCGCCGGCTCGCCGGGGCCGACGTCGCCGATCCTCTGGCCGTCGTCGTCATCACCACCTTCGACCTCGACGAGTACGTCTACGGCGCGCTCAAGGCAGGCGCCCGCGGCTTCCTCCTCAAGGACGCCGGCGCCGAGATGCTCACCCAGGCCGTCCATGCCGCGGCCCGCGGCGACGCCCTGATCGCACCGAACATCACCGCGAGGCTCCTGTCCTCCTTCGCGAACAGCCGCCCGCGCTCGGTGCCACCTGAGCCTGTCGAGCCGCTGACCGCTCGCGAAGAACAGGTTCTGCTGGCTGCCGCTCGCGGGCGGACCAACAGCGAGATCGGCGATGAGCTGTCCATCAGCCTCAGCACCGTCAAGACCCACATCGCCGCCCTGATGCGCAAGCTCAACGCCCGCAACCGCGTCGAGATCGTGATGTGGGCCTACGAGACACGCCGCGTCGGCACCTGACCGGCGCCCGGATACGCGAGTCGCGGAAACAGGAGTGCGGGGGCCCGACAAGGCGAGAGACCCACCTCGGGCGGGTTCAGTGGGCATGCCGCGGGCGTCGGACGTCCGTTCGACACCCATCAGGCCCGCGCAGCCATCAGCGCATCGGTCTCGGCGAAGCCCAGTGAGCCGTCGAGTGCCAGGTAGGTCCCAGCGGCCAGCAACTCGCGGGCGGCGCGCCGCGCCGCCGCGTACGCGGCCAGGGCGATCGCCGGGCCGAGGCTGACCCTCGTGACGCCCAGGTCGGCAAGCTCACTGATCGAGGGTGAGCCCGGCCCGGCCATCACGTTCAACGGCACCGCGAGCTCGGCGGCGAGCGCCGCTATGGTTTCGGCGTCGGCCACGCCGGGCACGAAGATGCCGTCCGCGCCGGCGGCGATGCAGGCCGCCGCCCGGTCAAGCGTGTCCCGCAGTCGGGTGGCGGGATCTCCGAGGGACATCAGGTAGGTGTCGATCCGGGCGTTGATGAACAGCGCCGAACCGGCGGCCTTCCGCGCAGCCGCGATCCGTTCGACATGTTCGGCGGCCGGTTGCGGACCGTCTTCCAGGTTGACACCTACCGCTCCGGCGTGAAGCACCCTACGGATCGTCTCGGCGATCCCGTCGGGGTCGTCCGCGTACCCGCCTTCGATGTCGGCGCTGACCGGCAGGCTGACCGTGGACGCTACGCGGGCGATCAGGTCGAGTGCGCGGTCA
Source organism: Micromonospora sp. LHW51205 (assembly GCF_003315815.1). Classification (NCBI taxonomy): domain Bacteria; kingdom Bacillati; phylum Actinomycetota; class Actinomycetes; order Micromonosporales; family Micromonosporaceae; genus Micromonospora; species Micromonospora sp. LHW51205. The sequence goes on from NZ_QMEZ01000004.1 coordinate 625,184, forward strand.
CGGCCCATCGCCTCGCCATCGCCCGTGCCTATGCTCCAGGCCGCCCCGGCGCTGGTAGTTGCGATGGCGGCTGCTCCGGCCTCCTCGATCAGCCGCGCGCTCGCGGCGTCCCAGGCGTTGGGCAGCACCAGCGGTTGACCGGGGCGGTGCAGGGAGCGGAAGTGCAGGGCTTGTTCGTGGTGCGAGTGGGTCATGGCCTTAAGCAAACCGCCGATCGGGCAACCGGTCTGGCGGGTATCAGACCACGCCGTCACGCCGCTGCCCCTGGCCCCCATTCCTTGCCATCACGTACGCCCTCGGCCCGCGTCCTCTTGAGACCGGGCCGCCGCCGATCTGCGGCCTGCGGACTCGACCACGGGTACTGGCGCTCCGCCATGGCGGACCTAGCGCCGCACTTCGCTTGTCACAGGTCGTGACCCGGTCGGATCGAGTGCCATGCCGCGCGTATGTGGCTGCGCATGACCGACTCCGCCCAGTCCGGGTCGGCCGCGGTGAGGGCTGCCACCACTTCGTGGTGGTGAGCCAGGCTACGGCGCAGGGATTCGGGGCTGTAGCGGGAGAAGGTCCGCCAGACGAGGGGCATCTGGATCACCGACGAGACGACGCCGGCCAGGCGGCTGTTGTCGGACGCATTGAGGATCATCCGGTGGAACTGGTTGTTCAGCTCGGTGAGCTCGTCCACGTCGGTCGGTCGTCCGCCCGGCGCGAGCTCGTCCATCCGGTGGGCCAGCGCGTCGAGCGCGTCCAGGTCGACGGCGCCCGTGGTGGCCGCGAGTCGGCAGCCCCAGGGCTCGAGCACCGACCGCAGGCTGAAGATTTCGTCGAGATCGTGGATGCTCCAGGCCTGGACCTGCACGCCGCGGTTGCGCTCGTGACGGACCAGCCCCTCGGCGGTGAGCCGCCGGAGCGCCTCCCGGACCGGCGTGCGGCTCACGCCGATCGACTCGGCTAGCTCCCCCTCACGGAGCCACTCGCCAGCCGCCCGCTGCCCGGCCAGGATCTGTTCCCGGATCAGCCGGTATGCCTGGTCGGCGGCGTGGCCGTTGTCGGCCTCCCGCAGCGGGGTGCGGTCACTCATGATGCTCCGCACGGTAACAACGCAGAAAGTTGTATGCAATACGCCCGTCGGGCATTGACACCGTCGGCAGCATGAGCCTAGTTTTCCCGCACAGCCTGATGTGGCGACGATCACAGGCCCGGCTGATTGCATGCAAAAGACGCTGATTGAGGGATACATGAGCACTGCACTGCCGCTTGACGACGTCCGGGTGATCGAGCTCGGCCAGCTGCTGGCGGGGCCGTTCTGCGGCCAGCTCCTGGGTGACTTCGGCGCCGAGGTGATCAAAGTCGAGGACCCGGGTCAGGGCGACCCCATGCGGCAGTGGGGACGCGAGAAGCCGTACGGGAAGTCGCTCTGGTGGCCGGTGGTGGCGCGGAACAAGAAGTCTGTGACCGCGAACCTGCGGACCGGGGAGGGCCAGGACCTCGTACGCCGGCTCGTCGCGCGGGCGGATGTGTTGATCGAGAACTTCCGGCCCGGCACGCTGGAGCGCTGGGGCCTGGCCCCGGAGCGCCTGTGGGAGATCAACCCCGGCCTGGTCGTCACCCGGGTGACCGGCTTCGGGCAGACGGGCCCCTACTCCTCCCGCGCCGGATACGGCTCGATCGGTGAGGCGATGGGCGGGATTCGGTACGTAACTGGCGACCCTGATCGCCCCCCGGCCCGAGCCGGCGTCTCACTGGGCGACTCGCTGGCGGCGACGTTCGCCTGCCTGGGCACCCTGGTGGCGTTGCACCAGCGCGGACGCACCGGTCGGGGCCAGGTGGTGGACTCGGCCATCTACGAGGCCGTGCTGGCGATGATGGAGTCGCTCGTCCCCGAGTACCAGATTGCCGGCTACCAGCGGGAGCGGACCGGGACGACCCTGCCGAACGTGTCTCCGAGCAACGTCTACCCGACCGCTGACGGCGAGATGGTGCTGATCGCGGCGAACCAGGACACGGTGTTCCGCCGGCTCGCCGAGGCGATGGGGCGAGCGGAGTTGGCCACCGACGAGAAGTACGCCACGCACAGCGCCCGAGGGCGGTGGATGGAGCGGCTGGACGGCCTGATCGCCGAGTGGAGTTCCACTTTCGCGTCCGACGAGCTGCTCGAGCGGCTGCACAAGCACGGCGTTCCGGCGGGCCGCATCTTCCGGGCCAAGGACATGCTCGCGGACCCGCACTTCGCGTCGCGCGAGGCGATCGTCCGGCTGACCCATCCGGACCTGGGCGAGTTCGCCATGCACAACGTCGTACCCAAGCTCTCCGACAGCCCGGGCCGGGTCCGGCACGTCGGCCCCGAGCTCGGCGAGCACAACGAAGACATCTACCGCGGCCTGCTGGGACTCGACGACGACGCGATGGCGTCGCTGCGTTCCGCGGGCGTCATCTGAGGAGGAACCATGACCTACCGGCTCGGCGTGGACGTGGGGGGAACGTTCACCGACATTCTGCTGATCGACGAAGCGACGGGAGACACCTACCGGGCCAAGACCTCCTCCACGCCAGAGGACCAGTCGATCGGGGTGCTGCGGGGAATCGAGCGGGCCTGCGCCGCTGCCGGTGTGCCCATGTCGGAGATCGCCGAGGTGTTCCACGGCACCACGGTCGCCACGAACGCGATCCTTGAGGGCAAGGGCGCCCGGGTCGGGCTGGTCACCACCGACGGCTTCCGGCAGGTACTCCAGATCGCCCGGTCCTTCGTGCCGGGCGGCCTCGCGGGCTGGATCATCTGGCCGAAGCCGGAGCCGCTGGCCGCCCTGGAGGACACCGTGGAGGTCGTCGGCCGGATCGGCGCCGACGGCGGGGTGGTGACCGCACTCGACGAGGCGGACGTCCGCGCGAAGCTGCGCAAGCTGCGCGCCCAGGACATCGAGGCGTTGAGTGTCAGCCTGATCAACTCCTACGCCAATCCGGAGCACGAGCGCCGCGTGGCCGAGCTGGCCGCCGAGGAGCTTCCGGGCGTACCGGTGTCGTTGTCGTCCTCGGTGCTGCCGGAGCTCCGCGAGTACGAGCGGACCATAACCACGGTCGCGAACGCCGCCGTGCAGCCGCAGGTGGCGCGCTACGTGGCGAACCTGGAGGCGCAGCTGCGCGAGTCCGGGGTGGACGGCCGGCTGTGCATCCTGCGCAGCGACGGTGGCCTGGTCTCCGCGGCCGTCGCCGCGGACAACCCGGTGAACCTGCTGCTGTCGGGCCCTGCCGGCGGGGTGACCGGCGCGACCTGGGTGGCCGAGCAGGCGGGCTACTCGGATTTCCTGACCTTCGACATGGGTGGCACCTCCACCGACGTCGCCCTGGTCCAGGGGCTGTCGCCGCGGGTGGGCCGGGAGACCACCGTCGGGGACCTGAAGGTCCGCGCCACCTCCGTCGACGTACGCACGGTGGGCGCCGGCGGCGGTTCCATCGCCCACGTGCCGCCGCTGACCCAGGCGCTGCGGGTGGGGCCGCAGTCGGCCGGCGCCGCACCCGGGCCGGCGGCGTACGCGGCGGGCGGTGACCAGCCGACGGTGACGGACGCGAACGTGGTGCTCGGCTATCTGCCCACCGACCTGGCCGGCGGTGAGATCAGGCTGGACCGGGCGGCGGCGCGGGCGGCGGTGAAGTCGATCGCCGACGCCACCGGGCTGGAGTCGGTGGAGGCTGCCGCCGCGGGCATCATCGACATCGTCAACGAGAACATGTTCGGCGCGCTGCGGCTGGTGTCGGTGCAGCAGGGCTTCGACCCGCGCGACTACGCGCTGGTGGCCTTCGGTGGCGCCGGTCCGTTGCACGCCAATGCCCTGGGCAAGCTGACCGGGGCCTGGCCGGTGATCATCCCTCCGTCGCCCGGGGTGTTGTGCGCCTACGGCGACGCGACGACCAACCTGCGCGACGAGTCGGTGCGGACGCTGGTGCGCCGCTTCAGCGAGCTCACCGACGAGAGCCTGCGGGCGGTGCTCACGGAACTCGCCGGCAAGGCGTGCGCGACGCTCAGCGAGCAGGGCGTCCCCGAGGAGGACCAGAAGGTTGTCTGGTCCGCGGACCTCCGCTACCACGGACAGGGTTTCGAGATCCCGGTGGCCGTCGACATGGACGCGTTCGACGGGACCGGCGGGGGTCTCGCGGCCCTGCGGTCGGCGTTCGACGCCGATCACCAGCGCCTGTTCTCCTTCGTCCTCGACGCCGAACACGAGTTGGTGACCGTCCGGGCCACCGCGCACGGCCCCCGGCCGCAGGTCGCCGCGCCCGAGCTGGAGCGCGGTGACACGGACCCGAGCCCCGCGTTGCGGGCCCGCCACCGCATCTGGGTCGACGGCGCCGAGGTCGACGCCGGCGGCTACGACCGGGCCCTGCTGCGAGCGGGCAACGTCGTGCCCGGTCCGGCGATCGTCACCGAGATGGACTCCACCACCCTCGTGCTGCCTGGGCACACGGCGACCGTGCACCCCAGCGGCAGCCTCCTGATCCGTCCCGTCGACACCACCACGGAGAGCTGACCATGGCACGCCTCATCGAGACCGCTACCGGACCACTTCGCCGCGTGGACGTCGACGTGGTCACCCTCGACCTGATCGAGAACGGGCTGCGCAACGCCCGCTACGAGATGGACGAGGTGCTCTTCCGGACCGCCCTGTCCCCGGGCATCCGCGAACAGCACGACGAGTTCCCGCTGATCGCCAACCGCGACGGGAAGATGATGGTGGGACAGTTCGGGCTGTCCATCCCCGACTTCCTGGAGAACTTCGACGGTGACATCGAGGAGGGCGACGTCCTGCTGACGTCGGATCCGTACTCCTGCGGCGCGGCGATCAGCCACGCCAACGACTGGCTGGTGGTGCTGCCCATCTTCTTCGAGGGCCGGATCGTGGGCTGGTCGGCGATGTTCGGGCACATGTCCGACGTCGGCGGCAAGACCCCGGCGTCGATGCCGACCGACGCCCGCACCATCTTCGAGGAGGGCGTGGTCATCCCGCCCTTCAAGCTGTACCGGAAGGGTGTGCTCGCCGAGGACGCCCTGCGGATCATCCTCAACCAGGTGCGCAAGCCCGACTGGAACCGCGCGGACCTCAACGGGATCGTCGCGGCCTGCCGGACCGCTTCCCGTCGCGTGCAGGAGATGTGCGCCCGGTTCGGCGTGGACACCTACGACTCCGCGCTCGAGCAACTCCTGGACCGCAACTACCGGGCCATGAAGGTCCTGCTGGAGGCGGTCTTCAAGGAGGGCGAGACGCTGTCGTTCACCGACTACATCTGCGACGACGGTCTCGGCTACGGCCCCTACGAGCTGAAGCTCAGCCTGACCCGGACCGGCGAGAAGGTGCTGCTGGACTTCACCGGCAGCAGCCCGCAGGCGCAGGGCCCGATCAACTACTACATCAACGAGAACCTCGTCCGGATGTTCTTCGGCATCTACATGATCACGGTCGCCGACCCGCAGATCCTCTGGAACGACGGCTTCTACCCGCTGGTCGACGTCACGATCCCTGACGACTCGTTCTGGAAGCCGAAGTACCCGGCCGCGCTCAACGCGCGCAACCACGGCATCGGCCGCGTCTTCGACCTGTTCGGCGGCCTGCTCGGTCAGACCAATCCCGGGCTGCTCAACGCCGCGGGCTTCTCCTCGTCGCCGCACTTCATGTACTCGGGCACCTATGGGGCAGGCGAACGCAAGGGCGAGTGGTTCCAGCTGTACTCGATCGGGTTCGGCGGTATCCCCGGCCGGCCGGTGGGCGACGGCCCGGACGGCCACTCGCTGTGGCCGTCGTTCGTCAACATTCCGTGCGAGTACCTGGAGTCCTACTACCCGCTGCGGATCGAACGCTGGGAGACCATCGCCGACACCGGCGGCGCCGGGCTGCACCGCGGCGGAAACGGCGTCGACGTGGCCTACCGGTTCCTGGAGGCCGGCACGATCGCCATCCACGACGACCGCTGGCTGACCTACCCGTGGGGAGTCAACGGTGGCGAGCCGGGTGCGCGCGGCCGCAAGTGGCTCGAACGCGCCGACGGCAGCACCGAGATCCTGGGCAGCAAGGTGCACGACGTGCCGGTGACCCCCGGCGACGTGCTGCACTTCGTCACCTGGGGCGGCGGCGGATGGGGCGACCCGCTGGGCCGCGACCCGGAACTCGTCGGCCTCGAGGTCCGCCGCGGCCTGGTCACCCAGGCGGGGGCCCGCCGCTACGGCGTGGTCTGCGACGACGGCGGCGCCGTCGACGTCGCCGCCACCGAGAAGGTACGGGCCGAGCTGCGCCGCGGACGTCCGGACCCACTGCCCACCTTCGACATGGGGCCGCCGATCGCAACGGTCCTGGAGCGGTGCCTCGAGGAGACCGGCCTTCCTGCTCCCCGACCGCCGGTCGCCCGATGAGCTCCACGCCGGCCGGCAGCGACGACGGATTCGGGGGTTCGCTCCTGCCGGGTGCCCGTCCCGCCGTGCTCGTCGTCGATCTGATGCGGGCCTACTTCGACCCGGCCAGCCCTCTGTGCCTGCCGCCCACCGACTGCCTGCGGTCGGCCGGCCGAGTCGTCGCCGCGGCCCGCGACCACCGGATTCCCGTGCTGCACACCCGCGTCGCCTACGGACCCGCCGGTGTCGACGGGGGTCTGTTCGTCCGGAAGGTCTCCGCTCTTCGGCAGCTCTTCGACGGCGGTGGCGCGATGGGGGAACCGATGCCGCAGGTCTCCCCCGCCGACGACGAACTGGTACTGGTCAAGCAGTACGCCAGCGCCTTCTTCGGCACCTCCCTGGCCTCTACGTTGCGGACGCAGCGCATCGATACCGTTGTGCTGGTCGGCGTGAGCACGAGCGGTTGTGTCCGCGCCACGGCGGTGGACGCGATACAGCACGGTTTCGTCCCGCTGGTGGTCCGGGAAGCCGTGGCGGACCGCTCCACGGGTCCGCACGAGGCGAGCCTGTTCGACCTGCAGGCCAAGTATGCCGAGGTGATCAGCGAGGCCGGCGCCGTCGCGTACCTGTCGGAGGAACGATGAAAGCCAGGATCGACATCGTGGAGGTGTCGCCCCGTGACGGCCTGCAGAACGAGGCGACGCTACTGACCACCGACGACAAGGTCGAGCTCGTCGACCGGGCGGTACGAGCGGGAGCCCGGCGGGTGGAGGTGACCAGCTTCGTCAACCCCGCCCGGGTTCCGCAGATGGCGGACGCCGACGAGCTGATGGCCGCGCTCCCCCGCCATGAGGGCGTCCGGTACGCGGGCCTGGTGATGAACCGCCGCGGCCTGGACCGGGCTCTGGCCGCGAACGTCGACGAGATCAACGTCGTCGTCGTCGCCACGGACACCTTCTGTGGCCGCAACCAGGGCATGACCACGGCCCAAGCCTGCGACACCGCGGCCGAGCTGGTGCAGGCCGCCCGTACGTCGGGGGTGTTCACGACGGTGACTGTCGGCGCCTCGTTCGGATGTCCGTTCGAAGGTGAGGTCCCGATGGGCCGGTTGCGGGAGGTGCTCACCCGGGTGTGGGACGCGCGCCCCGATGAGTTGGCTCTCGCCGACACCATCGGGGTTGCCGTACCGTCCGATGTCACCGAGCGGCTGATGCTCGCCCGGGAGGTCACGGACTCGCGGACACCACTGCGGTTGCACCTGCACGACACCCGACACACCGGCGTGGCCAATGCGGTCGCGGCGGTCCAGGCGGGCGTCACCATCCTCGACGCCAGCATCGGCGGAGCAGGCGGGTGCCCTTTCGCGCCGACGGCGACCGGAAACGTCGCCACCGAGGACCTCGTCTACCTCCTCGACCGGATGGGGCAGCCCACCGGCCTGGACCTGGAGGAACTCACCTCGGCCGCCTCCTGGCTGGAACACAGACTCGGCAAGCAGCTCCCGGGCGCGCTGCTGCGGGCAGGGCCTTTTCCCGCCTGAGCCCGGCGGGCAGGGGCCGCCCTCGGTCGGGTACCACCGGTTGCTTCAGCGCCGCGTCGTGGACCTCGCGTGGGATGACGCTGTCGGCGAGCAACTGATGCAGCGACGGCTGCCGGTCCTGCCGTGACATCGTGTCCGCACAGCTTCGTACGGCCTCGGCGCAGTCGCCGGCCCGGTGTGAACTGTCGGCGAGCCGGTCGGATCAGGCTCGTTGCAAAGTCAGAGGGCCTGGTGGGAATCGTCTCCACCGGGCTCGGCTGGCACGGTTGCTGCAGCTCGCTGCTGCACTACCGGCATGAGGTGGCCGGTTTCCCTGGTCCAGCCGAGGAAGCGGCGGTGCAGCACGCCGGCCGGCGTCCACGGCATGTCCTCGGTGGCCTGGACGAGGTAGGCACCAAGGTAGAGGGCCAGCGACACCGGCGCATCCATGAACTCCGCCCGCAGCTCCCGCTTCCGGGTCGGGCAGGGCCAGGGCAGGTCGCAGCCACCGCAGCTCCAGACCGGCATGACCGGGCCGTGGGTGGTCACCGCGCACCCTCCAGGAACCGCGCGGTGATCGCCCGCGCCTGCCGACTCGTCGCCCATTCCACCTGCCAGCACGGGTACGGAGTCAGTCGCGCCCACCACGCTCGGCACCCGGCACACATGCCGTCGAGTCCGCGTACGTGAACCGCGACGATCGCCTGTTCCTGCTCGCTGGTCACTGCTCACCCTCCGACGGCCAGTGGCCCCGATTGATCGGTATCCGGTGCCGGGCGCGGCAGGGAAGGTCGGACCCACAGCGGCAGATGCACCGCCAGAGCCGCCACGACCACACCGGCCGGTGCCTGCGAGCAAGAGTCAGCGCGGTGGCAGAAAGGTATTCGTCATACGAGACACGCCGCACGGACCCTCCCTCGCTCACGAACGAGGGCGGCCTCCTGCCCCCGAATCTGAGGGGGACGCGGCGACCAGGCGATACCCGCACCGTCCGCCGCATCCCGTGAGCAGGACGCTACGGTCGGTCGCGAGGCGGAATGGGTAGGGTTCCTACCCCTGGATCACGAGAGCAGCCCGACCTTGACCGCGAGGTCACGGGCGTCGTCACGGGTAGAGCGCGGGCCGTCGAGCAGGTCCAAGGTGATCTGGCGGGCGTACCCGTTGAAGCGAATCGTCTCCGGGGCCGACTCGTACGCGTGCCGCAGGGTCTTCACGGCCGCTTCCTTGTCGTCCTTGCCGTAGTGCGCCCGCGCGACCTCGATGAGATGGCGTGCCCCGCGCGGTCTCGACGGGATAGCCGCCGAGTCGTGGCGGCGCGCCTGCCGTACCGCCTCACCGGACTTCTGCAACTCCACGGCCACTGTCACCGCGTGGGCGCCCATGATGACCCGGGAGAACGACGTCTGCGGCTGATAAAAACCTTCCGGCAGACGCTGTGCCACCAGGTTTGCACGATCCCAGTACCGCCAAGCCCGGCCTTCCTCGCCGGCACGAGCGGCGGTGTACGCGGCCTCGAAGTTGAGGGCACCCCACAACGCCAGCAGATTCGTGCCCGCGTCGGCCGCCCTCGGCTCCAGAGCCGACAGGACATCGTGCGTTACCGCCATGGCGGTGTCCCAGTCCCCGGCGTCCCGATGCACTTGACACAGGAACCATGCCGCGAGGGCCACCGCCTCCGGGTCACCCGAATCCTGCGCCGCCACCATCGCCCGGTCCGCGACCCGCCACAACAACTCGGCAGCCGGCTGGTACGCAAGAAACATCTGCGTCAAACCAAACGTCTCCGCCAACAGCGACTGCGCCCGCCGACGCTCGACGCCCTCGTACACCAGCGCGGCCCGCTGCACGTCGTGCAGAAGTCTCGGCAGCAGCCCACCCAGCACCGTCCGGTGATCGGACGCCTGATGACGCGCCCGCCACGCCACCGCAAGCCGCTCATGCAAACCGGCCAACGACTCCGGCTCAACGTCGTCGACGAGCACGACGCGGTTCACGGCGTCCCGCACCGACGCCAGCGCCGGATGCTCAGGCCCGTTCACGACAGCGGAACGGTCGCTCAGCTCGCCGGCCAGGGCAGACACGTCGACCTTGAGCGCACGCGCGATGCGGTCCAGCATGTGAATGCGCGGAGGCAGGATCCGATCGGTCTCCACCGCCTTGACCCACTCAGCGCTGCGACCGACCAGCCCACCCAGCACCGCGCGAGTCTTCCCGGACCGCTCCCTGTAGACCTTCAGCCGCTGCCCGAAGGTCAACTCCGGCAAGGATTCCATCCCGGACCTCCTCATAGCGCGGGATGCCGCCAACGGCCAACTGAGCCGCCGTGGCACCAACGCTACCGACCTGCTTGCGACCGCATAACCCCGAACACACCGGCATGCTGTCCGGCGCCCCGCGCTGGCTCCGACCTCCAGATCAGGAGTAGGGCTAATGCGAACGGTTCAAGGCCGAATGCGGTGAGCACTTCGGTGTGAACGTCGATTACAACTATCGCGGAATGCCGATGATCGCCGTCTGCTGCGGTTGACGGCCTCGGGAGTCCTGCGTTCAACGGGCCGGGTCCTCAGGTGGCCGGACGCTCCAGCTGGGAACGCGCCCGCACGAACATGCTGGCCGCGCTACCGGTAGAAGGCAAGTCGAGGAAGGCCACCATGCCGACGCTGTGGTGGTCAGCCCACGCACAGACTTCGACGTTGACGCCCTGGGTTTCACCCTTGCCGCAGCGGGCATCGCCGCCCATTGGCCCCGGCCGGGTCGGCTTGACACCGGACAGCCTCGGCAGGGTCGCGAAGAGTCTGTCGAGGGTCGCCTTCGGATCTGTTATCTTTCCGGACACTCCGCCGACTAGGGCGCTGTACTGCTCATCCGCAGTGGTGTAGGCCGCTGCGACCGCGCTAGTTGGCTCACCGTCGAGGAGTTCTTTGAGACCGCCCATGTTCTGCTGGGCTTGTTCGCGCAACTTCTGGCTCTTCGATTCGGGCCAACTGCTCAGCAACTTCTCCGGTTTTTCGAGACGCATGGCCGCGGTCGGTAAGGGCGACGCCGACCGCGCTTCCGTCTTTCGCTCCACGTTGTCGGCGGGTTGTGAGCAGCCGCTCGCCACTAGCAGGCCCGCGAGGGCTAGCGCGACACTCGCTCGGCGCGGCCCGGCGTTGGTATGCCCTGCACGCATGCGTCACTCCCTCGTCTCACGTCTACGGGCGCACGATATCCCAAAAGATCACGACGAAGGGTCCTGACTTCCGGCCAGCCAGAAGGGGCCTTTGACCTGCGTGGGCGATAACTGGGATCGAACCAGTGACCTCTTCGGTGTGAACTGTCGGCGAGCCGGTCGGATCAGGCTCGATGCGAGGTCGGACAACCTGTTGGTGTACTGCTCGGTCTGGTTCGGCTGGCACGGTTGCTGTACTTCGCTGCTGTACTGCTGGCATCAGATCAGACGTTGGATGCGGACCTTCGGGCGCTCGTTTCTGAGGTGGCCTTGCTTGTGCTGGCGGACCTGCTCCTCCCAGGCCTCCTGGTCGTAGTCCGGGTCCGGCGGGGTCCACTTGTGTGAGCCGTCGCTGTAGTGGAACTTCTCGTCGCCGGCTCGAAGGATGCTCATCGGGTCCAGCCGAGGAAGCGGTGGTGCAGGTGGCCGGCAGGAACGTGGGCCAGGTCCTGGGCGGCGTCGACGAGCTGGGCAGCCAGGTAGAGGGCCAGCGACACAGGGGCGCGATCGTATTCGGCTCGCAGTTCGCGTCGCCGAGTCTGGCAAGGCCAGTCTCCCGCACAGCCGCCGCAGGTCCAGGCAGGTTTGATCGGGTGGTGGGTGGTCATCGCGGGCCGTCCTGGCTGGGCCAGTGGCCGCGATTGATCGGGATGCGGTGGCGGCTTCGGCAGGGCAGGTTGCTTCCGCAGCGGCAGACGTGCCGCCAGTGCCGCCATGACCAGACGGGCCGATGCCGGCGGGCGAGGGTAAGCGCCACCGCCAGGACGTACTCGTCGTACGAGACGCGCTTCATCGGGTCGCCGGAGCCGTTGTGGCGACTCTTCGCCGCGTCAGTGGATTGGAAGGGAGCACTGCCGCCTCCTCGTGCCGCAGGTGTCCGGGGGCGTGGATGCCCGATCACGGGGGATGCGCCGGGCACCCACGCCGGTGAGGACGGCCCACAGCGCCAACCGAGGGAATCGACCTCCTCGGCAACCTCCCATAGGTACCGTTGGGTAGTCAAGGGCTGACGTAGGTGGTGTACTCGTGTTGCCAACCGAGGGGAACACCGTGCCACCGCGTTACCGCTACGAGCAGATCGCCGACGACCTCGCCGAACGCATCAAGTCTGGCGAGTTCCCGCCGGGCTCCAAGCTGCCCAGCCGACGAGAGTTGATCGAGCACTACGGCGTTACCGAGCCGGTAATCGACCGCGCCATGCAGGTGCTACGGATCAAGGGGATGACCGAGACGCTGCCCGGTGTGGGCGTCTTCGTCGCCGAATAATCGCCCAAGGTCAGCCAGCCGCCTGGACCCCTCGCTTGTAAGTTCTGGGCGCGTCGACCGGCGGGGCCCGTCCGCGTCCCTGGCCTCGGGCACCTGTCCAGCCGTGCTTGGGAGAGCGTGGCTCCGTTCGCGCCAGTTGCTGTCACCGCTGCTGTCGACAGATGAGCCCTAAACGCATCGGGCGTAGCAGGGACTGCACCGGAGGGGCGCGACTGCCATGATCATGCCGTGGGACTTCTCTGCGATTACTTCTCGGCCGCCTCTGATGATGCAGCCGCCGCCGTGATCGATGTCCTTGGCGGTCCGCGTGCCGCCTCCGATCCCGGATCGGAGGTTGTCGAGCTGAAGGGTATTGAGCCCTTCGTGGTGCTGGGGAAGCTGGAGGAGTTGCTGACCGGCCTCGACTACGACTCGGTAACAGAGAACCTGAGGTGGGGTCACGCCGTCGCTGTTCGTCATGACGGCGAGCTACTTGTCGTCTCGCTAACGGATGAGGTCCAGGCGGCGCTGGCTACCGCGTCGGAAGCCGAGCTGCGTGGAGTGGCGTTGCCGTGGTCGCAGATCGAGGAGTTCTGGGGGCAGGGAGAGCCCTCACATCTGGCAGAGATTCTGATCGAGCTGGCAGCCTTGGCACGTCTAGCGACAGCACGTCACGAACGCCTGTACTGCTGGGTCTCCGTCTGACACGCATGCCCCCGGTTCTCGTCGCGCGAACCGTCAGACGTTGAAGCGGAACTGAGAGCCGCTGTCCCGCTACCAGCAGAGACGCTAGCCGGTGCCTGCTCAGACGGCGTCTCGGGCTGCCGACGTTGGTTGCTGGTCGACGACGTTTGACGGTGTCTTGTGCCCCCTGTGTGCCCCACATCCCGAGCCGCCTTACAACCCTAAGGCCATAGTGTCGGGTGCCGAGACGGCCCAGGGCCATCTGAAAGCACCTCTGGGTCAGACGTCATCGAGTGACACACACCTGCCGAAGCCGGTTGGACGTGCCGCTTACGCAGGCCCCGCAACGAGCCGCCGGCAGTGCTGTTCGTACGGCGCGCCACCTGCCATACCCAGCGCTGCGCGGCTACGATCGCCACTTGCCGTCAGGAACAACGATAGAAATGGTGCAGTGATCCGTTGAGTGTCGAGTCTGATCAGCGCAGCTTATTGCGGATTCTACTGGTCCGCTGGCTTCGTCGTAATGGCTATGGCAAATTATGTAAGAGCGAGCCGCCAGACTATTCATTGATGGGCAACCGGATGAGCATCTACTTGATGTTTAGCATCCTGTTGGGGCTCTGGATATACTCCATCACTCATCTAGATTGGAATGCATGGTGGGCTCTCACAGCAATTACCATGTCCCTCTTCGTGGGCGGCGCATTGATAGGCTACGCCAAACTGTCGGCCAAGGCCTTTTATCTCTTCTTCCTTGGACTGTGGGGCGCATCGTTCGCCCACCTAATTATCGTTGATGGATTCGACGCGGTTCTACCAACCCATGTGCTTCCGCTGGTCATTGTTCCAACCCTTCGGGGAGTCGGAAGCGCCGCCACGATCGCGACTCAGCTTCCGCTCTTCATTCCTGTATCGCTGATTATCGTTCTCCTACCATTGCTAACGGAGGATCCATGGAGGCTGGCAGCGGCAGCACGAGATCGACTTGGGTGGTTTGCCGCTCTCGCCCTTCTACCACCGATGATGCTTTTGGCTTGGCGCATCATGCGCACCCAATCAGCGAACGTTCTTCACACGGCAGCGGATCGCCTTTCGGCGCTTTCGGATCGTGATGCAGTTGCCCTCCGGGAGATCAAGAAGATGCGCCATAGCCGTGATCAGGAACTTGACGAGGCGTCAATGAGACGCGAAATCCGTTCCGCTATGGAGACGGATCAACCCGAGGAAGCGGCGGCACGAATCCTCGAAGCCGCCAGAACTTCAACGCGCCTAAGGGCGGCTCGCCGCCTAGGCTCTCTCGCTCTCGGGGTGTCCGTTATTATATGGGCGTTAATATATTCTCTAGCTTGGGCCTCAATGCCTGTCTCGCTAGCAGCCGACTGGTCGAAGGCAGAGGTCACCTTTGAGACTTTGAATATTTTTTGGGTCAACATTACGGTGCCGGTAGCTCCTTACGTGTGGGTATCCACATTATTGGCGATCGTCGCGTGCGCAGGGTTCTTCGGCTTCGCATTGACCGAGGATCAGCATTCTGACGCATTATGGGAAACGGTCGCTCAGAAGCCTGCCGACACGTATCTCCTCATGGCGCTTCCTTACTTGCAGGCATTCGGAGGCGGGGACCGCATTGAGAGCAAGACGAAAAGCTCTTCCAATCTGCCGACTCCTCGGCAAAGGCCCCGCGGAGATGCTTCCAAAGGCAGTGAGAATGCCCCTGGTCGACGTTCTAAATCTCACAAGCAACGTCCGACTAAATAAATAAAAGGCCTTCACCTCAAGTGCGCCTTGACGACGGATGTTCGGACGTCGACCAACGCGGCCGTCGCGACGAGGCCGTGGTGGGGATGCGGCGCGCGCATACCGGGCAGGCCCCTGTAGCAGGGCGCCCCGGCCCTGTTTGCCCAGCTCAGGAAGGGTGACGGCGTCACTTGGCGTTGAACTGTCGCCCGATGGCAGGCGAGCCGGGTAAAGGTGGTTCACCCCTCGCCTGAGCTGCTCGAACTCCGGGCATCGACCGTCACCGTTAGGCACCTTTGGTCGACGTTTCACGGCCTGGCGACGGCCTGAACCTCGACCCGATGCGAGGAGGTTCGGCCGTTGCCGACTCAGGCGAGCGGGCAAAGTCCGGCAGGCAGGGGGTCGCCCAGGCATCACGGCCGCCGACCAACCTCCATACTTGCACTGTGACCGTCGACTGGGGTGACGCCCCCGCCTGGGCTGGATTCGCCATCTCCCTAGGTGCCAGCGTCATCGCACTACGCGCTCTCAAGCACTCGAAGGACTCTGCCGGCGCATCCGTGATCTCAGCCCAAGCTGCGGTCAGGCAAGCTGCGGCCGCCGAGCGTCAAGTTGAACTGGCCGAAGCTGCGTTCAAGGCTGCCGAGGAGAAGGCTGCAGAGCCGGCCGCGGCCGTGGACACACGCCCCGCCCAGGAGGTGTTGGTAGGACCCACCCCGCCCTACGTTGCTTGGTGGATCGAGCAGAGGTCCAAGAACAACTACGTGTTGCGCAACATCGGAACAGACACCGCGCGTAACGTCGAGATTGACAAGTCCCGTATCGAATGCCCTTTCAGGGGGGCAACCGAGGTCGAGGAGTTGCCGCCGCAGGCGTCGCTCGGCCTGCTCCTCATCCCGGCTTGGGGGGCTCCCAAACCGAACGAACTCTGGGTCCGCTGGGATGAACATCCCGACTGGGTCGCCGTCCCGGTGCCGTAAGGCATGATCCGTATCCTCGGGCGAGAGTAGGGACTGCGACCGACAGGCCCGTCGCCTCGGCCTCAGGGCACCCACCCTCCTCGCCCCCGCTCCGGCGGTGGGCCGACTTCAGACGTTGAAGCGAGCTTAGGTCGACCTGCCGTTGAACTGCACCGACGTGCTTGCGGCGCAGGTCAGGCGGCTTTGGCACCTCACAATGCTGCCAGCTGCTTGCCAACGTTTGACGACGTCTTGTGCCCCAGCCGTGCCCCCAGACGGTCGCTGTACCGCTAGTCGCCCACGAGCCACTGTCAGATCTTCGACATAACCTCCTTGGAATTTGTGCGGAGGCGGTGCAGTCGATAAAGGCAAGGAGTTCGTACTAGGATGCGGCTATGGCTAGTGGGCGGACCGGTAGGCCAATTCGGGGAATCAGCACAATGGCGCGGGCAATCGCAAGGAGGTGGAAAAACGCCCGATCCAAGAGCTATCAACCTAAACCCTTCTTAGTCATCTATTTGCTCTTACTCCTACTGGGTACTGCTGGCGCATTCGTCACCTACCTCGCCCTAGTTAATTGGGTTCCAGGAGCAAGAAGCAATAGCCTGGACGCACTCAAAACATCCTTGACCGTTGTTGCAGGAACTGGTGCAGCTGCCGCCATTTATGTGAGCTATCGCAAGCAGAGGAATGACGAAGCGAATAGCACTCGAGAACATGACCGACTATTCACTGATCGCTTCACAAAGGCTTCCGAGCAGCTTGGCCACGACGCTGCGGCCGTACGACTGGCCGGCATGTATGCGCTTGCGCGGATCGCGGACGATTCAGAGCGCGACCGCGAAACATGCATGAAGGTGATATGTGCGTACCTGCGAATGCCTTTCGACCCGACAGCCCCAGACTCGGACCTTGCCGAGCGCAACGTGAGGGCCACCGCCTTAAAACTCTTAGAGGAACGCTTGCGCCCTTCGCATCCTCACTTCTGGAAGGGTGCGGATGTCGACCTGAGCGGTGCCTATTTAATCAATGCAGCATTCGCTAGGACCGTTTTAGATAAGGCCATCTTTTCCGATGCGCATTTCTATGGTGTTGCGCTTTTCAGCCTTATGCGATTTGGCTGGCGCACGTATTTTGAGCGTGCAACATTTCACGACAGAGTGTGGTTCGGGTACTCAGAGTTTCACGATCAAGTCACCTTCAGGGGCGCTCGGTTTCTTTCCGAAGCAGCCTTCTGCCACGGTCAATTCTTAGACAAGGTGACCTTCTTTGATGAGGCTAGATTTGAGGGGGCGGCCGACTTTTCGAATGCAAAATTCCCCGCGTCTGCCTCCTTTAAGGACGTCCACTTCGAGTCCGCCCCGACCTGGCCAGAGGGATACGAGTTGAACGATGGCAAGCTCGTCAGGGTTGTATCTGACGTACCGAAGCAACAAACGCCAGAGGATGTTGCTTAGCCGGTTCGCCCACACACGCCCACGTGACCCAGTCGCATGTACGGACGCTGCCGGAACGGAGTGAGTCGGCTCTCGTGTCACGGACCGTGCCCCCGGCGGACACCGCCACAGTGGCGCAGTTGACTTGACCTCGCCCGGCACGGACCCTGCTCCCGGGGCCGGATCTGGCCACCGACGGCCACCGCTCCCCCCTCCCAGGTGAGCGGTTGATCTGACCCTGAGCGGCTGCGGAGCGGGCTCCTGGATGACCTGCAACGCCCTCGGCGGACACCGTCCCCATGCTTGGGGCTTGCCGCGCGGACCCCGGCGCGCCCTCCCCTGCGCTGCGCTGCTCAGGCGCGGCGCGGCCGGTTGCCGGCGACGAACCTCCACTACTCTCACCGCTATCCCGTCTGCGGCGGCCCCGGGCTCCCCACTCTCCGCGCCAGCGGCCGGGCATAAGGCGTGACGGCCGCAGAGCGACAGCGACGCGGCCAGGCACGCGCCCAGGCGGCGGCGCGTGCGGCCCGTTGCGGGCCGCCTTGATAGACGTACAGAAAGTCCTCCCAGACGGGGGCCGGCGGCCAGCTGTCGGATCACAGGGCCGGCGGCCGGCTCCTGCGCCGCTTGATGGGTCGCATGTGAGCGCGTAGAAAGCCGGTGGTTCGGCAACGGGCGGTCGGGCTACGGTTCGCGGATGAGCATCCTGCCCGGGGCGACGAGACAGTCGTTTGCGGGTCGCAATCTTCGGCATCGCACCCTGGACAGGCACTCCTTCAAGTTCTGCGATTTCCGGGGCGCCGACCTTCGGGGCGCCTCTCTCCGAGGTGCTCACTTCGCTGGCTGCGATCTGCGGGATGCTGACCTGCGCGATGCCGATCTTTCCTACGCACAGTTCACCTACGTCAGAACACACGATCCGGAGTACGGACGCACAGACGTAACCGGGGCTCGGTGGGACGGGGCCACCCTCCGAGGCGTAATCACGGACCGCGTCCTTGGGTGGCCGGATGGCCTCCCACACTCCGGCATTACTTCAGGTTGACGTGTCGGTACCCGGTGCTACTCTGGCCCTCGTCGAGCACGCCAGCGCGGCCTTCCTGCCGGACCGCTGGACTCGACGCCGAAGATGCCGAGCGGCCGTCCTGCCGCTGATGCGGGCCACGCCCCGCCGGCTCTCGATCGCACCGGCCGCTATGCCGGTCCCCCGAATCCGCTGAGCGGCCCAGAACGGCTTTCGCCTGCCGTCCACGATGGCCCGGATTCGCACGTCTCCACGGGTGGGGGCAGCCTGCGGCAACCCGCCGGATGCCGACATCCCAGGCTCCCCACCCGTGCCGGCCTCGATGCCAAAACCACGAGCGTGAAAGGACATGACCCCATCGGCGGGAAGTGGCACCACCACGATTCCGCCCTCCGGCGTCAGCCGCCCTCTCGGCGGTGCCAGGAGACACGACGAACACCACCAGCGGACAGGCGTCCACGGCTGGTGGTGCTTCGTCTCCGTCCCTGACACCCCGCAAGAGGAGCCAGCCATCTTCACCACCTACCGCCCCGGCCTCGCCGCCGGTCGTGACGCCCAGGTCCTGCACCGCGCCGCTACGCCGGAGTTCTCCGGCTGGCTGGAGCACACCCGCCCCGCCGGTGGCTGTGCTCGCCCGGTCCGTCTCAGCGGCACGATCGCCGCCGTTGACCGGAACACCGGCCGAGTCCTGAGCGAGCAGCACACCGACGAGCTGCCCGACCGCACGCTCTACAAGGCGTGCGGTAACCGCCGCGAATCGGCGTGCCCGGACTGCGCCTGGGTCTACCAGGGCGACGCCTACCAAGTCGTCTGTCGCGGACTGACCGGCGGCAAAGGCATCCCCGCCTCGGTCGGCCGGCACCCGGTCGTCTTCGCCACCTTCACCGCCCCGTCCTTCGGCCCGGTCCACCACCGCCACGTCCCAAACCACACCTGCCGCACCCGGCAACGCTGCGACTGCCGACCCGCACCCTGCCGCGCCCGCAGCAACGCCGGCACCTGCAAGCACGGACAGCCCATAGCGTGCTTCGCCCGCCACGACGCCGACGATCCGCGGCTGGGCCAGCCGTTGTGCCTCGACTGCTACGACCACGCCCACCAGGTCGTCTGGAACCACTTCTCCGGCGAACTGTGGCGACGTACCAAGCAGGCCGCCGAACGCCACGTCGCCGGGCGCTGCCGTCGACGCGGCATTCCGAAGGTCGGCATCGTCACCGCCTCCGGCAAGGTCCGCTGGGTGCCGCCCGTGCGGGTGTCCCACGGCAAGGTCGCCGAGATGCAGCGTCGGGGAGCGGTGCACTTCCACGTCCTGTTGCGCCTGGACGGCGTTGACCCCGACGACCCGGACGCCCTCGTACCGCCACCGGACGGCATCACCGTCGACGACCTGGAAGACGCGATCCACGCCGCCGCCCGGCAGATCACCGTCACCACACCCCCGCACCACGACCAGCCGCAAGGCTGGCTGGTCACCTGGGGCGAGCAGGTCGACGTCCGACGCATCAACACCGTTGGCGGCGAGCTGACTGACGGCAAGGTGGCCGCCTACCTCGCCAAGTACGCCACCAAGGCCACCGAAGCCACCGGCCACAGCTCCACCCGACTCACCCCCTCCACGGTTGACGACTACGCCGACCCCGGAGGTGACCACGTCGCCCGCCTCATCGATGCCTGCTGGCACCTCGGCCGCCCCACCCCCACCGACACAACCGGCGGCGCCGCAACCGCCGACGACCGTCAAGGCATCCTTGACGCCAAACCCAACGTCTACGCCGGGCTGCGCCGCTGGGCGCACATGCTCGGCTTCGGCGGCCACTTCCTCACCAAGGCCCGCCGCTACTCCGTCACCTTCGGCCAGCTCCGCGAGACCCGCACCACCTACCGCCACGAAGAAGACAACGAACCCGACGACACCCTCACCGTCGCCACCCTCACCTACATCGGCTCCGGCTGGCTTTCCGAGGGAGACGCCCTGCTCGCCAACACCGCCGCCCGCCAGCGGCGCGAGAGCAGACGCATCGGCCGGGAAGAACTCGCCCACGAAACCTGGGTGGCCGCATGAGCCGTGACCTCACCCCGCGCTGGTACTCCCCCGCAGAAGTCGCCGTCCTGCTCGGCTTCGGCATCTCCAAGGTCAAGATGAAGATCGCCACCGGCGAACTGCGCTCCATCAAGGACGGCAAGTACCGCCGCATCCTCCCCGAATGGGTCGACGACTACATCCGCGACCAGGTCGAACGCCAGGAGGCCGCCTGATGCCCGCACGCACCCGAGCCAACGGCGAAGGCTCCATCTTCCCCTACCGCAACGGCTTCGCCGCCTACGTCTGGGTCACCAAGCCCGACGGCCAGCGCACCCGCAAGTACGCCTACGGCAAGACCCGCGACGCCGTCCACGACAAGTGGATCAAGCTGCACCAGCAGGCAAAGCAGGGGCCGGTGGCGACCAGTGTCCCCACGGTGGGCAGCTTCCTGACCTACTGGCTAGCCGAGATCATCCAGCCGAACCGGGCACCTCTGACCTACGCCACCTACGAGACGTTCGTCCGCCTCTACATCTCCCCCGGCCTCGGCGCGAAGCGGCTCGACCGGCTCCAGTCGCGGGACGTGCAGACCTGGATCAACCGGGTCGCCCGGACCTGCCAGTGCTGCGCCCAGGGCAAGGATGCCGCCCGGCCGAAGCACAAGCGCCGCTGCTGCGCGGTCGGCCGCTGCTGCCAGGCCGTCCCGTCGACGCGGACGGTCAGCGACATCCGGGCCGCGCTGCGGGCCGCCCTCACCCACGCCCAGGCCGAAGACCTCATCGCCAAGAACCCGGCCGTGCCGGTCACCCTCGCCACCGTCCGCCGCCGCCGGGGCAAGTCATGGTCGAGCGACGAGGCCCGGAAGTTCCTGGAGTCCGCGAGAGCCGACGACGACCCGCTCTACGCCGCCTACGCCCTGGTCCTCGTCACCGGACTCCGCAAGGGCGAAGCGCTGGGACTCACCTGGGAGGACGTCGACCTCGACGCCGGAGAGCTGACCATCGGCCGCCAGCTCCAACGCGTACGCGGCCAGCTCCTGCACCGCGACACCAAGACCCAGGCGTCCGACGCCACGCTCCCCCTGCCCGACATCTGCCTCACGGCCCTGAAACTTCGAAGCGAACAACGCGACGAGGCGAGAGCAGCCGCCGCCAAGGCATGGCACGAAACCGGACTCGTCTTCACCACCCGCTACGGCACCCCGATCGAGCCGCGCAACTTCCAGCGCTCCTGGCAGACGCGATGCGACAAGGCGAACGTCACGCCGATCACCGTGCACGACGCCAGGCGCACCTGCGCCACGCTCTTGGCCGACCTCGACGTCCACCCCAGAGTCGCCATGCAGGTGCTGAGGCACGCCCGCTTCTCGGTGACGATGGAGATCTATACGCAGGTCTCATCGACAAAGACGAGAGAAGCACTCAAGCGCCTCGGCGACTCCCTGAGCCGCTGACGAGAACTGCTGTACAAAGCTGCTGTACGCAAGCAGAAAGGCCACCTCCCGAAGCCGGGAAGTGGCCTTTGACCTGCGTGGGCGATACTGGGATCGAACCAGTGACCTCTTCGGTGTGAACGAAGCGCTCTCCCGCTGAGCTAATCGCCCTCAGCGCGCATGACTCTACCCGATCACCCGCCCGGACCAAAAACCGGCCCTCAGTGCGTCGCGAGGTAGTGCAGCGCCTGCGCCACGACGTCGATGCCGAGGCTGTACTTGAGTGACAGCCACACCACGACGGACACGAACACGAGCCCGACCGCGCCCAACACGAACCGCACTCCCAGTGACTGTCGCTTCACCCATTGCGTCCAGGAGTTGACGTGCCGGCGGGTGAACGCGAGCAGCCGTCGCGCCCAGTGGAACTCGACGGCCCAGACGCCGAGGCCGGCGATGACCAGCAGCCAGCCGGGCCCGGGCAGCGGGATCAGCGCGATGCCGACGGTGACCACGATCGCGCCGAGGATGCCGATGAAGATCTTCAGGGCGACGCGGCCGGTGGGGTTGGCGCGGATGAGTTCGAGGGTGGTGTGCAGGCGCAGCCGCCAGCCACGTCGGCGCCGGCGCTGCTCCGTGAGAGTGCCTCGCGACCGCCCTTCCACAGGCACCTCGTACCCCCGACTTTCGGCTGCTCGGGCCGCACCTTTCGGCGATTCGGCCGTGGTCCGCGACGTCACCGACCCGCCCCCCGTGACCATTTCCACCCCCAGTGTCGCGCGGGACCGTCACCCCTGCTGACGACTGGACGTTACCGGAGTAAGTCGACGACTGAACCACCCGTTGCCGGGCGGGACGACGGAGTGGGCGGAACCGGAAATTCTACGCGGGGCCGAGTGGTTCCCGGGGGCTTTCCGAACCCCTTCCCACCACTGGGTGAAGTCAGCGTATGGCGGAGCGTAGCCAGGAGCAGCACCTGAGTATGGGAAAAGCGGGACACGCGCGTTCCGCAGCGGTGCCGGGGGGAGAACGTCCATGAGTGTCATCCGACCGACGACCGTAGAGGTCGAGACGTCGCTAAGGCTCGTCGCGCCTGACGCCACCGCCTTGCCGGTGCGTGCCAGTCTGCGTTACGACCCTGCTGACCCGTATGCGGTCCATGTCCTGTTCCACGCCGAGTCCGCCGGCGGCGAGGCGGTGAGCTGGTCGTTCGCACGCGAACTGCTGGTCACCGGGCTCGACGAGCCGGCCGGCATCGGTGATGTGCGGGTCTGGCCGTGGGCCACACCGCGCGGCGACTTCGTCGCGCTCGCGCTGTCGTCCCCGGACGGCAACGCCCTGTTCGAGGTTCCGCGCAGCGTGCTGGTGCGCTTCCTGCGCCGGACCTACGTCGTCGTCCCGCGCGGCCGTGAGGCCGAGCACCTGGACGTCGACACCGCGGTGAACCGGCTGCTCGCCGGTCGCTGACACAGCAACACCCGGGGCCGCGCGGATCTGCCGAGTCCGCGCGGCCCCGGGCCGTCTTCACCGGGGTACGCCTCAGCCGCGCGTGGTGATTCCGCCGTCGACCGGGATGACCGCGCCTGTCAGGTACGCGCCGGCGCGCGACGCCAGGTAGATCGCCGTACCCGCCATGTCCTCGGGCCGTCCGATCCGGCCCAGCGGCACCTGCTGCTCGATCGCCGAGCGCGACTCCGGGTCGTCGAGCGCGAACGCCATCATCTTGCTCTCGAACGGGCCGGGCGCGATCGCGTTGACGGTGATCCGCTCGCCGGCGAGCTGGTGGGCGAGGCTGCGGGTGAGCATGTGCACGGCGGCCTTGGTGGCCGAGTACGCGTACACCTCCATCCACGGCACCCGGATGCCGTCGACAGAGCCGATGTTGATCACGCGGGCGGGGTCGTCGGCGCCGGCTGCGGCGCGCAGTTGCGGCAGCAGCGCGGTGGTGAGCCGGAAGACGGCCTTGACGTTGACCGCCCAGAGCTTGTCGAAGGCGCCCTCCGGGTACTCCTCCAGCGGCGCGCCCCAGGTGGCGCCCGCGTTGTTCACCAGTACGTGCAGCCGGTCGTGGCGTTCCCGCACGGCTTCGGCGAGCGCCAGCGCGCCCGCGTCGCTGCCGAGGTCGGCCGGGATCGCCTCGCAGTGCCCTTCGGCGGAGAGTTCCTTGGCGACCGACTCGCACACGTCGGCCTTGCGCGAGGAGATGATCACCTTTGCGCCGGCCCGTACGAAGCCCCGCGCGATCATCAGCCCGATCCCCCGCGAACCGCCGGTGACCAGCACCGTCTTGCCGTCGACCGAGAACAGTTCCGTCATGCTCATCCCATCGCCGTCGCCCGGCCGGGGGCCGGTCGGCCGACCCGGGGCTTACCGATCGGTAACCTAACCGTCGGCCGTGCGTGCCGACAAGACCGGTCCGGGCGGGCGAAACCGTCGAGATGCAACGTGCGGCCGGGCCGGTTACCGTCGGGGAGATGGTCACTACCGGTCAGCCCTCCCCGGCCACCCGCACCGGCCCGCCGGAGTCGCGCCCCGGCGCCGACGAGATCCTCACCGGTGCGCTCGACGACCTCGCCGCCGAGCCCGGCTGGCCCCGGCCGGTCCTGCTCGACCGCGACGTGCTGATCCTGGTCACCCACGGTCACGGCACCGCCGAGCTGGACTTCCGGCCGGTGCCCTGCCGGCCCGGCACGCTGCTGCGCGCGTACCCCGGTCAGGTGTTGCGGTGCGTCGGCGCGCAGCTCGACGCGACAGTGGTGAGCTGGCGGCCGGACGCGCTGGCCGGCCTCGACGTCGATCCGGAGGCGGTGCCCGCCCACCGTCAGCTCGCCGGCGAGGACGAGGACGCGGTGATCAGCGAGGTGAGTCAGCTCGCGGTGGACGCCGAACGGCACGCGATGGTGCCGCCCGCCGCGGCGCTTTTGCGTCACCAGCTCGCGGTGCTGCTGCTGCGGCTGAGCCTGCTGCCGCATCCGGAGAACGGTGCCGCGCCGCGGGCCGAGACCGACACGTTCCGGCGGCTGTGCCGCGAGGTGGAACGCGGCTACCGGCACACCCGCCGGGTCGAGGACTACGCCGCCCAGCTGGGCTGCTCGGTGCGTACGCTGACCCGGGCCTGCCTGGCGGTGACCGGCCGCAGCGCCAAGCAGGTCATCGATGAGCGGGTCGCGTTGCAGGCGTGCCGGCTGCTGGCCGCCACCGACGAGTCGATCGCCCGGATCGGCCGGGACCTGGGTTTTCCCGAGCCGACGAACTTCGGCCGCTTCTTCACCCGGGAGGTCGGGGTGAGCCCGGGCACGTTCCGGGCCAACCGGGAGCGGCCGCTGCCAGTCCGTCTGGTGCGACCCCGGCCGCCCGCCGACTCCCCCGCACCCACCGGCCAGGCATGATGGCACTGTGCAGATCTCCGCGCGCGGCGACTACGCGGTCCGGGCAGCCCTGAGCCTGGCCACCGCGTACCCCACCCTGCTGTCCACCCAGGCCATCGCGGCGGAGCAGGACATGCCGCGCAAGTTCCTCGAGGCGGTCCTGGCCGACCTGCGCCGGGCCGGGGTCGTCCGGGCCCAGCGCGGCGCCGAGGGCGGCTACACGCTGGCCCGGCCGCCGCGCGAGATCACCATCGGGCACGTGTTGCGCGCCGTCGACGGCCCGCTCGCCGGGGTACGCGGGCTGCGCCCCGAGGAGACGCGGTACGAGGGGGCGGCGGAGAACCTGCCCCGCCTCTGGGTGGCGGTACGCGCCTCGGTGCGCCGGGTGGTCGACGAGGTGAGCCTGGACGAGCTGGTCAGCGGCCGGCTGCCGGCGCACGTGCGCAAGTTGACCGCGCAGCCGGACGCGTGGGAGCCGCGCTGACTCACAGCGTGCTGACCACCTCCTCGTAGGGCAGGCGCGGCAGCCGTTCCCGCCAGGCGTCCGGGGCCGGGCGGCCGATGTTCATCAGCAGCAGCACCCGGTGCCGCCCGCCGGGGAAGAACTCCCGCTCCACAGCGGCCGTGTCGAATCCGGCCATCGGTCCGGCGGCCAGCCCGGCGGCGCGTACCCCGACCAGCAGGTAGCCGATCTGGAGCGCGGCGTTGAACCGGGCCTGGGCCTCCCGGCCGGCCGGGTCGCCGGTGAACCAGTCGCGGGCGCCGGGTCGGTGCGGGAACAGCTCGGGCAGCCGGTCGTGCCAGTCCACGTCGGCGGCGAGCACGGCGGTCAGCGGCGCGGTCGCCGTCTTGTCCCGGTTGCCGGCGCTGACGTACGGCAGCAGCCGCGCCCGGGCCGCCGCCGAGCGCAGCAGCAGCACCCGCAGCGGCTGGGCGTTCATCGCGGTCGGGCCGTACCGGACCAGGTCGTGGATGGCGCGTACCTGCTCGTCGCCGACCGGCTCGTCGGTGAACGCGTTGGCCGTGCGGGCCGCCCGGAACAGCAGGTCCTGGGCGGCCCGGTCGAGCGCGATCAGCTCGTCGGCGGCGGTGGTCACCACGCCTCGGGCCAGTCGCCGAGCGTGGTGGTGTAGCTGCCACGGTGGTGCAGCAGCGGGTCGCCGTCCTCGCCCGCGCCGAGCGCGAGCGGCTCGCCGAGCAGGATGGTGTGGTCGCCGGCCTCGATCCGGCGCACGACCCGGCACAGCAGCACGGCGAGCGCGTCGCCGATCAGCGGCACGCCGAACGGCCCGGTGGTCCAGCCAGGGTGGGCGCTGAACCGGTCGATGCCGCTGGTGGCGAAGATCTGCGCGATCTCCTGCTGGCCGGAGGCGAGCAGGTGCACGGCGACGTGCTCGGCCTGCTCGACGGTGGGCCAGCTCGACGAGGCGCGGCCCAGGCAGACCGAGACCAGCGGCGGGTCGAGCGAGACCGACGTGAACGAGGTGGCGGTGAAGCCGGCCGGCGGCAGGTCCGGCCGCATCCGGTTGCCTCGCAGGCCGGGGGTGGTGACCACGGTGACGGTGGACGCCTGGCGGCGCAGCAGGCCGCGGAACGAGTCGACGTCGACCGGGCGCAGCTCGACCGTTCCGGCACCGGGCCGGTCCACGGTGGTCACGACGCCACCAGCTCACGGGTCGCGTAGACGCTGGCCGGCCGGGGCAGCCCGTAGTGCTCGCGCAGCGTGCGCCCGGTGTACGCGGACCGGAACAGCCCGCGCCGGCGCAGCAGTGGTACGACGTGGTCCACGAAGTCCTCCAGTCCGTCGGGGAGCAGCGGTGGCATGACGTTGAAGCCGTCGGCGGCGCCCTGGGTGAACCAGAGCTCGATCTGGTCGGCGATCTGTTCCGGGGTGCCGACCACGACGCGGTGCCCGCGTCCGCCGCCGAGGCGGCCGATGAGCTGCCGCAGGGTGAGCCGTTCCCGGCGGGCCAGCTCGACGACGAGCTGGTAGCGGCTCTGGTGCGACTGCACCGTGCCGGCGTCGGGCAGGTCGGGCAGCGGGCCGTCCAGCGGCAGCCCGGTCAGGTCGAGCCCGGTCATGCCGGAGAGCTGGGCGAGCGCGTGCTCGGGCACGATCAGGGCCTCCAGTTCGTCGGCGAGGTCGCGGGCCTCCTTCTCGGTACCCCCGAGGACCGGCGCGATACCGGGCAGCACCTTGACCAGTTCGGGATCACGGCCGGCGTCGGCGGTGGCCCGTTTCAGCGCGGCGTAGAACGCCTGGCCGTCGGCGAGCGTCTGCTGCGCGGTGAACACGGCCTCGGCGAACCGGGCGGCGAACGCGATCCCGTCGGCGGACGAGCCGGCCTGCACCAGCAGCGGCCGGCCCTGCGGCGGACGGGGCGTGTTCAGCGGTCCGCGGACCCGGAACCGCTCCCCGGCGTGGTCGATCTCGTGCACCCGGGTGGTGTCGGCGAAGACGCCCGCGGCGGTGTCCAGGACCAGCGCGTCGTCCTCCCAGCTGTCCCAGAGCTTGATCGCCACGTCGACGTACTCGGCGGCCCGCCGGTAGCGGTCGGCGTGCGCCGGGTGGTCGTCGAGGTTGAAGTTGCGGGCCTCCCGGGCCTGGGCGGAGGTGACGATGTTCCAGCCGGCCCGGCCGCCGCTGAGGTGGTCCAGCGACGCGAACGCGCGGGCCAGGTTGAACGGCTCGGTGTACGTGGTGGAGGCGGTGGCGATCAGGCCGATGTGCTCGGTCGCGGTGGCGATCGCGGCGAGCAGCGTGAGCGGCTCGAAGACGGCCTGGATGTTGTGCCGGACGGCCGGTCCGACGGCGAGCCCGTCGGCGAGGAACACCGAGTCGAGCGTGCCCCGCTCGGCGATGCGGGCCAGGTTCTGGAAGTGGCGGACGTCGGCGAGGCGGCTCGGGTCGGCGCGGGGGTGCCGCCAGGCCGCCTCGTGGTGGCCGACACCCATCAGGAAGGCGTTGAGGTGCAGGGTCCGGGACATGGCGGTTCCTCTCAGGCGGTGGTGACGTCGACGCGCCAGGTGGAGAAGCGGCGTTCCCCGGCGACGAGGAGCTGGTTGACCACCAGCCCGATGGCGGAGATGGTGATGATCCCGGCGTACATGTCGGGGATCGCGAAGTTGTACTGCGCGTAGTTCACGAGGTAGCCGAGCCCGGCCTTGGCGCCGACCATCTCGGCGGCGACGAGCACCAGGATCGAGTACGCCCCGGCGAGCCGGACGCCGGTGAACACGGTCGGCACGGCCGCCGGCAGGATCACCTTCTGGAACAGCCGCAGGTGGTTGAGCCCCATCGAGCGGGCCGAGCGGATCAGCAGCGGGTCGACGCCCTTCACGCCGGCGACGGTGTTGAGCAGGATCGGCCAGGAGCAGGCGTAGACCACCAGGGCGATCTTCGACGTCTCGCCGAGCCCGAGGATGAGCACGAAGACCGGCAGCAGCGCCAGCGCGGCGGTGTTGCGGAACACCTCCAGCAGCGGGCTGAGCAGGTCCGCGAGCGGCCGGTACCAGCCGATCAGCAGGCCGAGCGGGATGGCGGTGACCACCGCGAGCGCCAAGCCGGTCAGCGAGCGGGTGAGGCTCGCGCCGACGTGGTCGGCGAGCTGGCCGGTGCGCAGCAGCTCCCACCAGGCGGCGAGCACCTCGGACAGCGGCGGCAGGAAGACCCGGTCGACCAGCCCGGCGCGGGGCGCCGTCTCCCAGATCGCGGCCAGCGCCAGCAGCGCGGCGCTGCGGTGCAGCGCCCGGCCGCCGAGGCCGAGCAGGCGTCCGGGCCGGCGGGGCGCGACGGCCGGGGCGGGTGGGGCGGCCACCGGCCGGGCCGGTGGTGCGGCGACGTCAACCAACGCGGGCCTCCTCGCGTACGGCGGACTGCGCGGCGCGTACCTCGTCGCGCAGCAGCGTCCAGATCTGGTGCCGGTGGTGGCGGAACGCGCCGGTGGAGCGGACGTCCTCCTCGGCCTCCCGGTCGCCCAGCTCGATGTCGATGACCTGCTTGATCCGGCCGGGCCGGGACGTCATCACGGCGACCCGCTGACCGAGGTGCACCGCCTCGTCGATGCCGTGCGTGATGAACACGATCGTCTTGCCGGTGGCCTGCCAGATCCGCACCAGCTCGTCCTGCAGCGAGTCGCGGGTCTGCGCGTCGAGCGCGGCGAACGGCTCGTCCATGAGCAGCACGTCCGGGTCGTACGCGAGGCTGCGGGCGATGGCGACGCGCTGCTTCATGCCGCCGGACAGCTCGTGCGGGTAGCGGTCGGCGAAGCCGGTCAGCCCGACCAGGTCGAGGTGGTACGAGACCCGCTCGGCGCGCTCGGCGCGGGGCAGGCCCTTGGCCTCCAGTCCGAACGCGACATTGCCGGCGGCGGTGCGCCAGGGCAGCAGCGCGTACTGCTGGAAGACGATGCCCCGGTCCAGGCCCGGCCCGGTGACCGGGCGGCCGTCCACGAGCACCTGCCCGGCGGTCGGGGTGGCCAGCCCGCCGAGCAGGTCGAGCAGGGTGGACTTGCCGCAGCCGCTGGGGCCGACGACGACGAGGAACTCGCCGGGGCGTACCCCGAGGGTGAGGTCGTCGAGCGCGGTGACCGCGCCGCCGCTGCCGCGCCGGCCCGGGAAGACCTTGCGCACCCGGTCGAAGAGGATCTTGTCGGTGCTCACGCGCCACCACCGGGGGTCGCAGCGGCGTTGAACCGGTTGGTGTAGAGGTCGGACGGTTTCGGCCGCTCGCCCTTGAGTTCGCCGGTGTCGGCCAGCCAGTCGATCCAGGTGGCGAACTCCCGGTCGGCGATGAGGCCGCCGGGTTCGGCGACGCCGCTGGACTTCCAGTACTCGACGAGCGTGGTGTCCTCGTTGCGTCCGCGCTTGGCGATGATCGCCTTGAGCCGGGCCACCACCGTCTCGCGCGGCTGGGTGCGCGCCCACTCGATCGCCTTGCCCACCGCGGTGACGAACGTCCGGACGGTGTCCGGGTTACGGGTGAGGAAGTCGTCGCGGAAGACGTAGCTGCCGGCGCTGAACGCGCCGAGGAGTTCGTAGTCGGTGAAGACGGTGCGGATGCCGCCGTTGGCGACCGCCTTGTCGCGGATCACGCCGCCGAGCACGGCGATGTCGATCTGCCGGGCGCGCAGCGACTGTTCGGTGTTCACCGGCGGCAGCGCGACCAGCTCGACAGTGGCGATCTCGGCGGCGGTGAGGCCGCCGCGGGCCAGCCAGGTGCGCAGGACGGCCTCGGCGTGCGCGCCGAGCGTGTTCATGCCGACCCGCTTGCCGATCAGGTCGCGCGGGCCGCGGATCGGGCTGCCGTCGAGCACGTAGTAGCCCTGGAACGTCTGTGCGTCGGAGCCGTAGTAGCTGACCACCGCGGTGATCGGGGCGTTGGCGGCCTGGAGCTTGACGATCGCGCCGTTGAACGCGCCGCCGAAGTCGCTCTGGCCGGTGGCGGTGGCCTGGATGTCGGCCGGGCCGCCGGTGACGTTGCCGATCCAGTCGAGCGTGACGTCACCGAGGTAGCCGAGGTCGGCGGCGAGTTCGGGGAGGGTCACCTGGCCCACCGAACCCTGGTAGCGCAGTTCCTTGGTCTGTGCGCCGGCGGCGGCGTCGGCGCCGCACGCGGTGGCGGTGGTGAGGGCGAGCAGGGCGACGGCGGCGGTGAGGGCACGCCGCGGTGATCGGGTCGAGGGCATGGCGGAGTCTCCTGATCTGTCCACGATGCGGTGGAGGGGGCCCGCGCGGGGCCGGGGAGCACGCCGTGCCGCGCCGGGCCACGGTGCGCCGGCTGCGGGAACGGACGGGCGGAGAGGGAACGACGAGCGCTCGGCTCAACAGAGCGCGCTCGCGTGCCGGACCAGGTCGACGTGCACGCGAGCGGTGAGGAGAAGCTCGTTCCGCTGCGACATGCCCTCATGCTGCCGACCGTTCTCCACGCCGGTCAATGCCCTTCCAGACAGTGAGACTTTCATCGCTGGCTTTGTTACGACCCACCCCCACCAGCATTTACGACTCCTTAACACCTACCCGTTGGATAGAGATTTTGCCGGGCGGCAGTCCCACCGTCCAGAGCGGACCGGGCAGGGTTTCGCGAATCGTCGATCCGGGCATGTTCGATGCCGCGAAGGCACGCAGACGACTGCAGAGGCAGGGAGACGAAGGAGGCACCCCCGATGGGCGTCCAGTTCCGCAAGCGTAAGAAGTACGGGCCGCTGATCCTCCACTTCACCCAGAACGGCTTCTCGTCGTGGAGCATCAAGATCGGCCGCTGGTCCTGGAACTCGAACACCCGCGCCCACCGCGTGGACCTTCCGGGGCCACTGTCCTGGAAGCAGGACAAGGCCTGACCTTCCCAGGCGACGAGCGGGGTGCCGGCGACGTGCCGGCACCCCGCCCGTCGTCTGCGGGCCGGGTTCGCGGTTCCGCCCGCCACGGCGTCCCCGTGACCGGAGAATCGCCGCATGACGGACCTGTCCCTGCGGCGGATACGACGGCGGGCCGTGGCGGCCTGCGCGCTCATGCTGGTCGGCTACTTCCTCGTGCCGGTCGAGGCCGACCCGAACGGCCTGCGGCTGGCCCTGCGCTCGATCGGCACGGCGGTCCTGGTGGCCGTGATCGCGTTCCTGGTCACCGGTCAGGTCCGCCGCCAGCTCGTCAAGGACCAGCCGACCGGCCGGGACGAGGACCGGGCGCTCACCCGGCTCGCGGTCGCGCTGATCGCCGGACTGCTGGTCTTCGCGCTCGGCGACTACGTGGTGGCGAACACCCGGCCCGGCGAGTTCGTCGGCCTGCGCACCCGGGTCGACGCGCTCTACTTCGCGCTGGCCACCCTCACCACCGTCGGCTACGGCGACGTGCACGCCCAGGGCCAGATCGCCCGGATCGCGGTGTGCGCGCAGATGGTGTTCAGCATCGGTGTGGTCGCCACCGGAGCCTCGATAGTGGTCAAGCAGATGACCCAGCGTTCGGGGCGGCGCTGATCAGCACGTCCCCGCCGAGCCGGCCGTGCTCGGGATCGCGGGTCACCGCGCCGGAGGCGAGCAGCGAGGCCAGCGCCCGGTTGGCGTCGGCGGCCCGGTAGACGGTCGCCGTGGTGGCGAAGCGGCGCAGCTCGGTGACCGTACGCGGACCGGAGCGGGCCAGCTCGGCCAGCAGTTCCCGGCGCAGCGGGCCGGGCTCGGGTTCGAGCGAGATGTCGAGCAGCCGCCCCTGCGGGTCGGCCGGGTCGCGGTAGCGCACCCCGGCGTACTCGTCGACCGCCCAGAGCGCCTCCTTGACCGTCTCCAGCCCCTTGTCGGAGCCGGTGGCATAGCCGAGCAGCCGCGCCGGGGCGTCCCCGTCGGGCACCAGCTCGACCTCGGTGGCGAGCGGGAACCCGGCGGCGCTCAGCGCCGGGCGCAGCGACCGGCCGGGCACGGTGACCAGCAGCAGCTCGGCCGGGCGGCCGGACGCGGCGGCGGCGAGCAGGGCCGGGTCCGGGTCGGCGCCGTCGGCCACGGTGAGCAGCGGCGCGCCGGCCGCGCCCGCGGCCTTGAGCGCCACCGGCAGCCGGTCCGGTCCGCCGGGCACCAGGTGCACGGCGACGTCGGCCGGCAGTGCGGCCTCGGCGGCGCCGAGCCGCGTCGCCAGGTCGGTGCCGTCGTCGGCCACCACCAGCACGGTCAGCCGCCGCCCACGCAGCCGGTCGGCGAACTCGGCCACCACCCGCAACGCCTCCTCCGCGCCGGTGGCGTCACCCCCGGCGTACGCGAGCGCGAGCGTGGCCCGCCGCGCCCGGTGCAGCGCGGCGGGGAGCCAGTGGTCGAGCTGGCGGACGAGCAGCTCGCGCAGGACGGCGTCGGTCGACATGGTGCCGTTTCTACCGCACGGCGCGGCGGGACCGGCCGTGAACCCCGCTCAGACCGGGACGGAGATGCCCACGCCGCCGCGGGTCTGCCCGCCGTAGCGCTGCCGCTCGCGGTCCAGGTCGAGCCGCCCGATGCGGGTACGCGCGGCCAGCGCTGCGTCGTCGAGCAGCTCGGCCGGGACGATCCAGACGATCTCGAACTCCAGCCCGTCCGGGTCGCGGCCGTAGAGGCTCTTGGTGGTGCCGTGGTCGGACGCGCCGACCAGCGCCCCGGCGGCGGCCAGCCGCTCGGCGGTGGCGCCCAGCTCGTCGAGCGTGTCCAGCTCCCAGGCCAGGTGGTAGAGGCCGACGGTGGCCCGGCCGGCCTGGGACGCCCCGGCCGCCGCGCCGATCTCGAACAGCCCGAGGTCGTGGTCGTTGGTGGAGTCGGGCGCCTGGAGGAACGCGGCGCCGCGGAAGCCCTCGGGCGTCATCGGGACCCGCCGGAAGCCCAGCACGTCGCGGTAGAAGGCGACGCTGCGCTCCAGGTCACTGACGTAGAGGACGGCGTGGTTGAGTCGGTGGATGCCCATGCCACCGACCGTACCCCGGTTTTGTTGAGCGTTCAACTATCGGCGCTATGATGGGCGCCATGACCCGGTGGCTGGACCCCGACGAGCAGCGGACCTGGCGCGCCTTCCTGACCGCCTCCCGGGCACTGATGGACGCGCTCGACCGCGAGCTGCAACGCGACGCGGGCATGCCGCACGCGTACTACGAGATCCTGGTCCGCCTCTCCGAGGCCCCGGACCGGCGGCTGCGGATGAGCGAACTGGCCGAGCTCACCGGCTCCTCGCGCAGCCGGCTCTCGCACGCCGCCGCCCGGCTGGAGGCGTCCGGGTGGATCCGCCGCGAGGACTGCCCCACCGACCGGCGCGGGCAGATCGCCGTGCTCACCGACACCGGCTTCGCCACCCTGGCCGCCGCCGCGCCCGGCCACGTCGAGGGGGTACGCCGGCACCTGTTCGACGCGCTCAGCCCGGCCCAGGTCGACCAGCTACGCCGGATCAGCGAGACGCTCGCCGACCACTTGACGGATTCGGGACCAAACTGATCCACTCCGGGTCTTGTACATACCGTCGCCGGACGAGCACGATGGGGCGTGTCCTCCGGCTTCGCTGACCTGACCGTCCAGGCGCACCAACTGGTGTCCGAAGGCGACCTCACCGGCGCGGAGCGGCTGCTCGCCGACGCGCTCAGCGACGCCGATCCCCGCCCCGACAACGCCTCCCCCGAGCTGGCCGAGGCGGCCGGACTCCAGGCCCGGGTGCTCGTCGCGCTCGGCGAGCCGCACTCCGCCCGCGGCTGGGCCGCGTTCGCGTACGCGGCCGCCACCCGGCTGTTCGGCCGCTCCGACGAGCGCACAGTCACCGCCGCCGCGACGCTCGCCGCGGTGCTGCACCGGGTCGGCAGCGACGCCCGGGCCGCCCGGCTCTACTCCGACGTCATCATCGAGCTGACCGCCCGCGACGGCCCGGAATCGCAGCGGGTGCTCGCCGCGCACGCCGACCTGGCCACCGTGGAGTACGCGCGCGGCCAGTGCGAGGTGGCCCGCGACCGGTTGCAGGACGCCTGGGAGCTGCACCGGGAGGTCTACGGCGACGGCCACCCCAGCGGCATCAAGATGCTGGCGAAGCTCGGCGCGATGGAACGCGACTGCGGCCGGTACGCCGAGGCGCACGAGCACCTGACGCTCGCCGAGGAGCTGTGCCGCCAGCACCTGGACCCCGACGACCCGCTCGCCGCCCAGGTGGCCGGGCTGGCCCGCGCCGCCGCCGACCCGGACCACGTCTGCCCCGCGCCCCCGCCCGCGCCCGCTCCCGAGCCGCCGCCCGCCCGCACCACGCCGGTGGTGCCCGCCGCGCGGGTCCCCCCACAGGACGAAGGGCCGCACGACCTGCCGCCGTACAGCCCGCCCGCGCTGGACGAGCCGGTCGAGACGCCGCTCTACCACCCGCCCGGCCGGGCCGCCGAGACCGCGCACGTGCCGACGCCGCGTACCGCGCCCGACGCCGACGCCGACGCGCTCGACGACTACCCGTGGCCGCCCGACGAGCCGGCCGACCAGCTGTGGCGCCCCGGCGCAGACCCGCTGCCGCCCACCGTGGTCGGGCTCACCGGCGACGAGCCGGACGGCGTACGCCGGGTGCCACCGGCCCCGCCCGAGCCGCCGTCGCGCTACCTGCCGGTGCACGTACCCCGGCCACCGGCCGCCGAGCGGCGCACACTGCCCTGGCTGCCGCTCGTGGTGCTCGGCGTGGTGGTGGCGCTGCTGCTCGGCACCATCGCGGTGATCGCCGGAGTGTCCCGGGTGGACGACCGCCGCGACACCCCGCCACCGGCCACCGGCGCACCGGCGTCCAGCGCGCCGCCGCCCACCTCCGCCGGTCCCGCGCCGTCCACTCCCGCCGCCGCCAAGCCCGGCACCCCGCCGGGCAGCTTCACGCTCACCGACCGCCGCGACAGCATCGTGCTGAGCTGGACGTACCCGGCCGGCGCGGAAGGACCGGTGGTGGTCGCCGGCGGCCGTGCCGGGCAGCCGCAGGGCACGTTCGCCACGCTGCCCGCCGGCTCCGCCGACTACATCGCCTACGGGCTCGACCGCACCACCGACTACTGCTTCACCGTCGCGCTCGTCTGGTCCACCGACACCGTCGCCCGCACCGGCCCGGTCTGCACCAAGCGCCGCCGCTGACCGCTCACTCCGGGTCCGGCTCGGCCAGCGCGGGCAGCCGTACCGTCGCCCGCAGCCCCGGCGCGGCGGCGCCGGGCGTCGCGTCGGCCAGCTCCACCGCGCCGCCGGCCCGGCGCACCAGCTCACGCACGATCGCCAGGCCCAGGCCCGCGCCGCCCGCGTCGCGGGCCCGCGCGTCGTCCAGCCGGGTGAACCGGGCGAACACCCGCTCCCGGTCCGCCGCCGGGACGCCCGGCCCGTCGTCGGTCACCGTGACCAGGTGGTACGCCCCGTCCGGCCCGCTCACGGCCAGCTCCACGCCGGTACGCGCGTGCCGCAGCGCGTTGTCCACCAGGTTCACCAGCACCCGGCGCAACTCCCCCGCGTCCCCCTCGACCCACAGCGGCCCGTCCGGGAGCGTCAGCCGCAGCGGCGGCGACGGGTAGCGGGCCGCCACCGCGCGCACCAGCTCGCCCAGCTCCACCGGGCCCACCGGCGCCGGCCGGGCGTCCTGCTCGTCCAGCCGGGCCAGCAGCAGCAGGTCGTCCACCAGGCGGCTGAGCCGCTCGGTGTCGGCGAGCAGGTCGTCGGCGACCGCCGGCCAGTCGGTGTCGTCGCCGAGACGCCGGGCCACCTCCAGCTCGGTACGCATGTTCGTCAGCGGGCTGCGCAGCTCGTGCGCGGCGTCGGCGACGAACGCCCGCTGCCGGTCCCGGGACGCGGCCAGCCGGTCCAGCATGTCGTTGAGCGTGACCGCGAGCCGGTGGATCTCGTCCTGCCCGGCCGGTACGGGCAGCCGCTCCGCCCCGGCCCGCCCGGTGATCTCGGCCGCGCCGCTGCGCAACTGCTCGACCGGTCGCAGCGTCGCGCCCACCACCCGCCAAGCCACCACGCCCAGCCCGGCAACCAGCAGCGGGAAGCCCACCAGCAGCAGGTTGCGGACCACGCGCAGGCTGTGCCGCACGTCGGTGAGCGACTTGGCGACCAGCACCGTACGCGGCTCCTGCGGCGTGCCGGCCGGCACCGTGACCACCCGCACCGGGCCGGGCATGCCGGCGCGCCGCCCGTCCACCACCAGCCGCTGCCGCTGCCCGGGCCGCAGCTCGTCCGGGCCGAGCATCGGCACCAGGCGGTCCGCGTCGATCGAGGCGGCCCGGATCCGGCCCTGGACGTCGACCACCTGCACCCGCAACTGCCCGCCGGCCACCGGCAGCGGGTCCGGCAGCGGGTCCGGCAGCGCGTCCTCGGCGGTGAGCAGCGCCACCGCGTCGGCGGTACGCAGCGCCTCCTCGTCCACCGAGCGCTGCAGCGTCCAGCCCAGCGCGCCGACCAGCAGCGTCCCGCCGAACGCGAACCCGACCGCCAGCCCCAGCACACCGAGCGCGAGCAGCCGGGCCCGCAGGCCGAGGCGCGGCAGCGGCCCGCGTACCCAGCGGCTCACGTGGCCAGCCGGTAGCCCGCGCCGCGTACCGTCTCCAGCCGTTCCCGGCCGATCTTGCGGCGCAGGTAGCCGACGTAGACCTCCACCGCGTTCGGGGCGGTGTCGACCGAGGCGTCCCAGACGTGGTCCAGCAGCTCGGTCTTGGAGACCACCTCGCCGGGGCGGCGCATCAGATAGTCCAGCAGCGCGTACTCGCGACTGGTCAGCACCACCTCGGCGTCGGCCCGGGTGACCCGGCGGCGGGCCGGATCGAGGCGCAGGTCGCCGACGGTGAGCACGGTCGGCCGGCGGGGCGCGCCGCGGCGCAGCAGCGCCCGCAGCCGGGCCAGCAGCACCACGTACGAGAAGGGCTTGGTCAGGTAGTCGTCGGCGCCGCAGTCCAGGCCGTCGGCCTGGTCGTACTCGCCGTCCTTGGCCGACAGCATCAGCACCGGCAGCCAGCGCTGCTCGGCGCGCAGCCGGCGCACCACCTCGTAGCCGGACAGGCCGGGCAGCATCACGTCGAGGATCATCGCGTCGTACTCGCCGTGCCGCGCCGCGTCCAGCCCGGCCGGGCCGGTCGCCGCCACGTCCACCGCGAAACCCTCCGCCGACAGACCCCGGCGCAGCGCCGCCGCGAGCCGCGTCTCGTCCTCCACCACCAGCAACCGCACCGGTCCAGCGTGCCACCATGGGGTCACCCGTAGGGGATCTCCTCAGCGTGGTCACAGCGACGCTCGCGCAGCATGGTGCGCAGGAGGTGCACACTATGTCCGTGATGAAGAACCGCGCCGTGCTGCGCTGGCTGGTCCCGGTGACCGCGGGGGTCGCCGTGATCGGCGGTGGCGCCGCCGTCAGCACGTTCGCCGCCGGCGCCGACCCCGCGCTGCCGCCGCGCAGCGCCGCCCAGCTCCTGGAAGACCTGCGCACGTCCCGCCTGGACGGGCTCTCCGGCACCGTGGTGCAGCGCGCCGACCTCGGCCTGCCGCCGATCGCCGCGCTCGCCGGCCGGGCCACCGGCAACGACCTGGCCGGCCTGGTCTCCGGTACGCACACGCTGCGCGTCTGGTACGGCGGCGAGGACCGGCAGCGGCTCGCGCTGGTCGACACGCTCGGCGAGCAGGACATCCTGCGCAACGGCCGCGACGTGTGGACCTGGAACAGCCGGGAGAACACCGCCACGCACCGGCTGCTGCCGGCCGACGCGCCGGACCGGGCCACCGTGCCGGCCACCCCGGCCGACGCCGCGGACCGGGCGCTGGAGGCGATCGACCCGACCACCGCGGTCACCGTCGGCCGCACCGCCACAGTGGCCGGGCGGGACGCGTACGAGCTGGTGCTCACGCCGCGCGACAAGGCGTCCCTGGTCCACCAGGTCCGGATCGCGCTGGACGCGAAGGAGCACGTGCCGCTGCGCCTGCAGGTGCTCGCCGACGGGCAGGACGAGCCCGCGTTCCAGGTGGCGTTCACCCAGGTCGACTTCCGCACGCCCGAGGCCGACCAGTTCCGGTTCAACCCGCCGCCCGGCGTGAAGGTCACCGAGGCGACCGAGGGCGAGCGGCCCGGACCGGCGGGCAAGCGGTTCGATCGCAAGGACGCCGAGAAGCCGGACGTGCGTACCGTCGGCACCGGCTGGACCACCGTGGTGGTCGCCAAGATCGGCGATGCGGCGACCGGCGACGGCGCGAAGCCCGGCGCGGACGCGCCGGACGCCCAGATGCTCGCCCAGGTGCTCGGTGACCTGCCGAAGGTCAGCGGCGACTGGGGCAGCGGCCGGCTGCTCAGCGGCAAGCTGTTCAGCGTGCTGCTGACCGACGACGGCCGGGTGATCGCCGGTCTGGTCACGCCGGAGCGGCTCTACCAGGCGGCCAAGGGCTGAGAATCGCCGTGCCCGGGGCCCGGTCGGCTGACGTCGACCGGGCCCCGAGTCGTGTCCGGGCTTGGTCGGGTGGCGGCCGACGCGCTATCTTTCTCAGTTCAGGCACAAAAAGGAATGGCTTCTGAATGCCATTCCTGCGGCAATTTTAGTCAATGAGGAGCCGGATTGTCAACGCACTCCGACGTGTCGGCTGACCTGCGCCAGGACGACGAGATCGGCCGCGAGCAGGAATACGTCTCGATGCTGT
Organism: Micromonospora sp. LHW51205; assembly: GCF_003315815.1. Taxonomy (NCBI): domain Bacteria; kingdom Bacillati; phylum Actinomycetota; class Actinomycetes; order Micromonosporales; family Micromonosporaceae; genus Micromonospora; species Micromonospora sp. LHW51205. The sequence continues at coordinate 664,291 of NZ_QMEZ01000004.1, forward strand.
ACGACCGGCTGGACGGCATGCGGGAACAGGCCGCCCGGCGGCTCGACGAGGAGTTGCGTCACACCGGCGGCACGCAGCAGGCCCGCTCCCAGCGCGACTCGACCGTGGCGATGTACGCCGACCAGGTCGAGCAGTTCTCCGCGGTGGAGAGCGGCCTGTGCTTCGGCCGCCTCGACGGCGACGACGGCGCGGTCCGCTACATCGGCCGGATCGGGATCTTCGACTCCTCCGGCGACTACGACCCGCTGCTGATGGACTGGCGCGCCCCCGCCGCCCGCCCGTTCTACCTGGCCACCGCCGCCAACCCGCAGGGCGTACGCCGCCGCCGGCACCTGCGTACCCGCGACCGCAAGGTGACCGGGCTCAACGACGAGGTGCTGGACATCACCGCCGCCTCCCCCACCGCGCACGAGGAACTGACCGGCGAGGCGTCACTGCTCGCCGCGCTCAACGCCGGGCGCACCGGCCGGATGCGCGACATCGTCGAGACCATCCAGGCCGAGCAGGACCGGATCATCCGCGCCGACCTGCCCGGCGTGATGGTGGTGCAGGGCGGCCCCGGCACCGGCAAGACCGCGGTGGCGCTGCACCGCGCCGCGTACCTGCTCTACACCCACCGCCAGCAGCTCTCCACCCGAGGCGTGCTGCTGGTCGGCCCGAACGCCACGTTCCTGCGCTACATCTCCCAGGTGCTGCCCACGCTGGCCGAGACCGGCGTGCTGCTGCGTACCCAGGCAGACCTGTTCCCCGGCGTGCACGCGCGCCGCGCGGAACCCGCCACCACCGCGGCGCTCAAGGGCCGCGCGGTGCTGGCCGACGTGCTCGCCGCGGCCGTCCGCGACCGGCAGTGGGTGCCCGACGAGCCGGTCACCATCGAACTGCCGCAACGGGAGGTGCTGACGCTCGACCCGGACACCGTGCGGCAGGCCCGCGACCGGGTACGCCGCACCGGCCGCCCGCACAACCTGGCCCGCGCCCTGTTCGACGTGGAGATCGTCCACGCGCTCGCCGACCAGGTGGCCGAGCGGATCGGCGCCGACCCGCTCGGCGGGGAGAACCTGCTCTCCGAGGCAGACCGCGCCGAGATCCGCCGCGAACTGCGCGAGGAGCCGGAGATCCGGGCCGCGCTGGACGAGCTGTGGCCGGTGCTCACCCCGCAACGCCTGCTCGCCGACCTGTACGCCTCGCCGGAGCGGATCGCCACCGCCGCGCCGATGCTCACCGACGCCGAACGGGCCGCGCTGCACCGCGAGCCGGGCGGCTGGACACCCGCCGACGTACCGCTGCTGGACGAGGCCGCCGAACTGCTCGGCGAGGACGAACGCGCCGCCGTCGCCCGGCGGGAGCGGATCCGGGCGCTGGAACGCGAGTACGCCGAGGGCGTGCTGGAGATCTGGCGCGGCTCCCGCTCCATCGACGTCGAGGACGAGGCAGACGGCGGCGAGATCCTCGGCGTCACCGACCTGATCGACGCCGACCGGCTCTCCGAACGGCAGGAGGAGTCCGACCGGCTCACCACCGCCCAGCGCGCCGCCGCCGACCGGACGTGGGCGTTCGGGCACGTCATCGTGGACGAGGCGCAGGAGCTGTCGCCGATGGCGTGGCGGCTGCTGATGCGCCGCTGCCCCAGCCGGTCCATGACGATCGTCGGCGACGTGGCGCAGACCGGCGCGCTCGCCGGCACGCCGTCGTGGGGCGAGGCGCTGGCGCCGTACGTGGCGGACCGGTGGCGGCTGGAGGAGCTCACGGTCAGCTACCGCACCCCGGCCGAGATCATGGCGGTCGCCGCCGACGTGCTCGCCGAGATCGACAGGGCGCTGCGGCCACCCCGCTCGGTACGCGCCACCGGCGTACCGCCGTGGGACCGGACCGTGCCGGCGGACCGCCTCGTGACCGAACTGGTCGAGGCGACCGCCCGGGAGGCCGCGTCGCTCGGCGACGGGCGGCTCGGCGTGCTGGTGCCGACCGGGCGGGTGGACGAGCTGGGCGGCGCGGTGGTGGCGGCGCTGCCGGAGGCGACAGTGGGTGAGCAGCCCGAGCTGGCGAACCGGGTGGTGGTGCTGACCACCGAGCAGGCCAAGGGCCTGGAGTTCGACTCGGTGCTGGTGGTCGACCCGGCCCGCATCGTGTCCGAGTCCCCGAGGGGCCACAGTGACCTCTACGTGGCCCTGACAAGAGCCACCCAGCGCCTGGGCATCCTCCGCACCCCCTGACCCTCTCCCCCGGCCTCTGCCTCCGCCTCCGCCCTGTTGATCATGAAGTTGGCAGCCTTGTCGATCTCCAAGTCGGCCGCCAACTTCATGATCGGCCGGGCCGAGCACGTGCTGCCCCATGTCCCGCCGTGCCCACTCTCGCCCCTCGCCCCGCTCGGCGATCATGGAGTTGCGGCCCCGAAAAACGCCATCAAACGGACATTTTTCGGGTCGGAAGTGCAAGATCGGCGAGTGCGGGCTTGGGGGCGGCGGACGGGGGCGTGTGTCCGGGTGGCCTGTTCGCGCCAGTTCGCCGGAGTGGCGGTCACGCGCACCAGATCGGGGAAGTTGCTGCATCACACCCGCCCCGACCACACCACCCCGCCGAACTGGCGACCCTCGCACCAGAACGGGGAAGTTGCTACATCATGGCCGCGCTGACCACGCCACTTCGGCGAAGTGGCGCAGTCAAGACGCGGGTGCGCGAGGGCGGGGGTGGCCGGAGGCCACCCCCGCCCTCGCGCACTGCCTCGGTCAGCCCGGATTAGGGCGATTGTTGGTGAAGTTGCCCACCTGCGCGCCGGTGGCCGAATTGTCGCTCGTGGAGCCACCGGCCGGGGTGCTCAGGCCACCCGTACCCGCGTCCCCGGTCGTCGTCGGGGCCACCTTGCCCGGGTGCTTCTCGGGCTGCCGGGCCAACCGGCGCACACTGGCCGGGCCGGCCGTGCCACCGGTCGTGGTCACCGCGCCCTGACCCCGGGTCGGTCCGCCGTCGCGCAGCACCGTCGGGTCGACGGGTACGTCCGCCGGGTCGTCCGGGTCGAGTTCCTGCCGCATCCGTTCCACGTCGGTCTGCGGCACGGTGATCTCGTCCAGCGCGCCGTCGCCGTACACGCCGCCGGCGACCCGCTGCTCGGCCCGCCGGGCGGCGTCCTGCCGCATGTCGTCCTCACGCACGTCAACCACCTCGCAGCTCTCGGGGTATCGGTGTTGCGTGCCCGAGGGTGGGTGGCTGAAACCGGAACCGGCGGCGGGAGGACCGGTGTGCGCCCTCGTGTCCGGTTCCGGCTGCAAGGCCGAGCGTGGTGGCCATTCGACGGCGACCGGCGGTTACCTTGTCTCCGGCCTCGGGTAGACCCAGGGTGCCCCCGCCACAGAGCGCGAACCGCGCCGTGGCCGACCTGCGGTAGCGGGGCGAGGGTGTGCAGGTTAACGACTCATCAAATCCTGAGGAGGACCAGATGAGCACGCAGGCTGCATCCACCAGGCCGATGAACCGGCCGATGTCCGACGTCCAGAACCGGTCGAGCATGCAGGACACGTCGACCCGGCACATGCCGTCGATGCACGACGGTCACCGGGAGAACATGCCGTCCCCGGGTACGGAGACGAAGCAGGCGTTCCTGACCACCGAGTTCTGGGTGTACGCCGCAGCGGTCGCGCTCGTGGTGATCGCCGCGTTCTGGAAGGGCACCACCGCCAACGGCCTGAACATCAACAACCCGAACCAGGCCTGGTGGTACCTGACCGCGCTGACCGGCGCGTACCTGGTCAGCCGTGGCCTGTCGAAGGCGGGCAGCGCGCGCCGCTCCGGCAAGGAGCGCCGCGGACGTTGATCCGACGCCGCGCGAACGGCGACGCCCCCGGGATCCGTCCCGGGGGCGTCGTCGCGTCTGCTCACTCCTCGCCGAAGTCCCCGAAGTCGTCACCGCCGCCGTCGAAGGCGTCGTCGAGCATCTCGCCGGCGATCATGCCGCCGGCGACGCCGAGCGCGGCGCCCGCGATGACGCCGCCCATGCCCGGGCCGCGCCGCCCGTGGCCGGCGTAGCCGTGGTGACCCGGGTAGCCGTGGCCGCCGTGGTGCGGCATGCCGAAGCCCTGGGCGCGCATGCTGCCGTAGCGGCCGGTGGTCTCCCGCAGCCAGCCGTCGACGACCTGCACCCAGTCGGTACGGGCGGCGTCGGTGTGCGGGACCGAGTAGCGGCCGATCACGTCGTGCCCGGGGCTGAGGAAGCCGCCCCGCTTGTCGCACTCCAGGATCACCTCGACGCCCTGCGGGCTGGTCACGAACGTCAGCTCGACCTCGTTGACCGTCTGCGCGTACTGCGGCGCGGCGAAGAACTCGATCTCCTGGTAGAACGGCAGCGTCTGCGGCACGCCGTAGATGTGGCCCCGCTCCAGGTCGGCGTGCTTGAACCGGAAACCGAGCGCCTGGAACGCCTCCAGGATGCGCTCGTGGACCGGCAGCGGGTGCACGGACACCTGGTCCAGGTCGGACTTGTCGACGGCGCGGGCCACCGCCAGCTCGGTACGCAGGCCCATGGTCATGCCGTGCAGCCGCTGGCCGTAGACGTCGGTGATCGGGGTCTCCCACGGCACCGGCATCTGGAACGGGATCGACAGCTGCTGCTTCGGCGCCAGATCGAACGCGCCGCTGACGGGCAGCCGGTGGAACTCCATGACGCCCGCGTACTCGTGGTTGCCGCTCTCGATCTCGACGCGGGTGACCAGGCCGAGGTTGATCTGCTCGATCCGCGCCGGGCTGTCGCCACCGACCAGGTTGACGTGACCGTCCAGGGTCAGCCCGGGCCGGGTGTTCGGGTTGGTGAGCACCGTGTCGACGCTCGGACCGCCCACGCCGAACGCGCTCAACATCTTCTTGAAGACCATCGGTCACTCCCGCTGAACTGCATTCCGACATGGACCGTCGGACGCTTCGTCAGGGCACCCTAAATGCCGCGACTGAGAAGTGGCTGTGAGGCGCACCGGATCACAGGCCCTCCTCCTGGTGCTCGGTCTCCAGCGTCGGCGGGCTGTCGGCGTCGGGGGTGATACGGATCCGGCTGGTCTTGATCCGGTCGTCGAGTTTCGCGTAGCAGAACTGCGGCAGGGGTTTGCCGACCGGCACCAGCGCGACCTCCGGGAACTCGTCGCACCGCAGGTCGCTCCAGCGGTTGTCGCTCGTGTACTGGCGGTGGAACAGGGCGAGCAGCCCGTCCCGGGTGACCACCGTCCGCTCGGCGGTCGCCGTCCACTTGAAGAGCTGGGAGCCCGACGGTGTGGCGACGACCGTGTAGACCACGTCGAGTCCGGCGTACGTGACCGTGCAGTCGAACGTCGCCGCGTGTTCGCCGGTGAATCCCTTGTTGTCGCAGGAGCTCGTCATCGGCTTCAGCACACCGGCGGAGTCGAGCACGTTCTGCTCCAGCGTGTGCCGGATGCCCGGATCGGGTCGGCCGTAGAGGAGGTTGGGCTTGGGCCAGGTCGGTTTCGGCGACTCGGGCACCGCCGGTGACGTCACCGGGCGGCCGAGGCCCTCCCAGTCGTCCTGGTTGACCACGTTGGTGATGAGCTGACCGACGCCGCAGAGACCGCCGCAGACGAGCAGCGCGGCGAGCACGCCGAGCAGGATCTTCCGCCTGCCGGGTCTCGCCTGCTGCGGGCCTGCCGGCTGGGCTGGCGCCTCGGCGTACTGACGATCACCGTCCATGTTGTCTCCCCCGTCGGTCATGGCGAGGGCAGAGGGTAGCCGACGGCGGGCCGGCTGTCAGTCCGCCCGGACCACCACCAGTTCGCCGACCTGATCGCCGAGTTGGCGTCGGGCCTCCGGCAACAGGCCGCTGTCGGTGATCAGCATGTCGGCCTCCTCCAGCGGCGCGATGGTGGCGATGCCGATCGTCTCCCACTTGGTGTGGTCGGCGAGCACGACCAGCCGCCGGGCGGAACCGATCAGCCGCCGGTTCACCGCCGCCTCCAGCAGGTTCGGCGTGGTGAACCCGGTACGCGGGCTCATCCCGTGCACGCCGAGGAAGAGCAGGTCGACGTTGAGCGCGGCTATCGCCGCCTCGGCGACCGGGCCGGTCAGCGCGTCCGACGGGGTACGGATGCCGCCGGTCAGCACGACTGTCTGATCGGCGCGGGGGTTCTGGTAGAGCGCGTCGGCCACCGGGATCGAGTTGGTGACCACAGTGATCCCGCGTACCTCGGCCAGCCGCGCGGCCAGCGCGGCGGTGGTGGTGCCGGCGGACAGCGCCACCGCCATCCCCGGTTCGACCAGGCCGGCGGCCCGCTCCACGATGGCCCGTTTCTCGGCCTGCTGCCGGACCGACTTGGCGGCGAAGCCGGGCTCCTCGGTGGAGCCGGGACCGGCGAGCGTCGCGCCGCCGTGGACCTTGTCGATCAGGCCGCGTTCGGCCAGCACCTCCAGGTCGCGGCGGATCGTCATGTCGGACACCCCGAAGCGGCTGACCAGGTGACTGACCCGGACGCCGCCACTCTGGCGGATCAACTCCAGGATGGCGCTCTGCCGTTGCTGGGCGAGCATGTGGACCTCCATCGGCGCGAACGGCAGGGTTGCGGTCAGGCGCTCACGGGCGCCGGCGCGGGCTCCTCGCGGACCACCGCCACCTCCCCCGCCGGCACCTCCAGCTCGCCGTCGCAGCGGGCGCCGCCGAGCAGCTCGACGCCGGTGACCGGCAACCGTACCGGCTCGGTGGTGTGGTTGATCAGGAACAGCCAGCTCCGGTCCGCCGCGCGGCGGCGGACCACCTCCACCCCGGTCGGCGCGCTCACCCGCGGCCGGACGCCGGCCTCGGCCAGCAACCGGGCCACCAGCCGGTCGGTGGCCTCGTCGTCGAGCCGGGTGCCGACGTACCAGGCCGAGCCCGCGCCGACGGCGTTGCGGGTCAGCGCCGGCACGCCGGGCAGGGGCCCGTCGGCGTACTCGGCCAGCACCTCCGCGCCGTCGGCGTGCAGCCACTCGGTCCACACGTCGGCGCGGGCGCCGTCGTCGAGGCGTACCGTCTCGCCGGCCCGCAGCGGGAAGAACTCCTCGACGTGTACGCCGAGCAGGTCGCGGTACGCGCCGGGGTAGCCGCCGAGCCGGATGTGGTCGTGCTCGTCGACGATGCCGCTGAAGTAGGTGACCACAGCGGTGCCGCCGGCCTCCACGAACCGGCGCAGCGCGTCGGCGTCGGCGTCGCGGACGAGGTAGAGCGTGGGAACCACGACGAGCCGGTAGCGGGACAGGTCGGCCGAGGGGTGCACCACGTCGGCGGTGATCCCGGCCCGCCAGAGCGCGGAGTGAAGCGCGGACAACCGGTCGGTGTAGGTGACGTCGACGCTCGGGTGGGAGTCGAGTTCGGCGCCCCACCACGCCTCGTAGTCGAAGAGGATGGCCACGTCGGCGTCGACGCGGCTGCCGCGTACCTCGGCGAGCGCGCGCAGGTCGGCGCCGAGCCGGCAGACCTCGCGGAACACCTTGGTGTCCGGGCCGGCGTGCGGCACCAGCGCGGAGTGGAACTTCTCCGCGCCGGCCCGGGAGGCCCGCCACTGGAAGAACAGCACGCCGTCGGCGCCGCGCGCGACGTGGGCGAGGCTGTTGCGGCGCATCTGACCGGGTGTCTTGGCCACGTTGCGGGGCTGCCAGTTGACGGCGCTGGTGGAGTGCTCCATCAGCAGCCAGGGCGCGCCGCCCGCCACGCCCCGGGTGTGGTCGGCCGCGAGCGCCAGGTTGACCTGCGGCTGCGGGTCGGCGGCGGTGAGGTAGTGGTCGTTGGCGACCACGTCCACGTCGGCGGCCCAGGAGTGGTAGTCCAGGTACTTGATGCCGGTGCCGATCATGAAGTTCGTGGTGACCGGCTGCGGGACGAGCCGGTTCAGCAGTTCCCGCTCGGCGCGCAGCTGGGCGCGCTGCTCGTCGGAGGAGAACCGCAGGAAGTCCAACTGCTGGGTGGGGTTGGCGAACGTCGGCGCGGTACGCGGCGGGTTGATCTCGGCCCAGTCGTGGTAGCGCTGGCTCCAGAACGCGGTGCCCCAGGCGGCGTTGAGCGAGTCCAGGTCGCCGTAGCGCTCGCGCAGCCAGCCGCGGAACGCCTCGGCGCTGACGTCGCAGTAGCAGTGCACGTTGTGGCAGCCGAGTTCGTTGGAGACGTGCCAGAGCACGACGGCGGGGTGGCGCGCGTACCGCCGGGCGACCGCCTCGACCAGGGCGAGCGAGTGGTCCCGGAACACCGGCGAGCTGGGGCAGTACGCCTGCCGGCCGCCGGGCCAGAGCACCGTGCCGTCGGCGCGGCGGGGCAGCGTCTCCGGGTGCCGGTGCGCCAGCCACGGTGGCGGGCTGGCGGTGGCGGTGGCCAGGTCGACGCTGATGCCGCCGTCGTGCAGCAGGTCGATCGCCCGGTCCAGCCAGTCGAAGACGTACCGACCGGGGGTGGGCTCCAGCAGGGCCCAGGAGAAGATGCCGACCGAGACCAGATTGACGCCGGCCCGTCGCATGAGTTCGACGTCCTCGGTCCACGTCTGCTCGGGCCACTGCTCCGGGTTGTAGTCGGCGCCGTACCAGATGCCCTCGCCGTGCCAGTTCCGCATGACAGCAGAGGTTGCCCCCGAACAGCACCCAAGTCAACACTTTCCAACATCGACTGAAGTTCCAACGTTTACCGGCTCTTTGCCCCGCCTAACCGCCGACGGCGTCGCCTTTTTGCCCCCTTGACAGCGCCGCGCCAAGGGGTAGCTTCAAGCGCCACCGGCTGTTTGTGTTCGGACGTGTGGATTCTCGGTGGATCTACCGCGACCGACACGACACCGCTCACCGCCAACGATCACGGTCCATGAGCGCAGCGCACCTCTTCCACGCAGGAGGCACCATGTCCCGTCCCCGCTCGCAAGCCGAATACCTCGCCCGGCTCGTACCCCCGTCCGTCGCCGGCCTGAACCGGCGCTCGCTGCTCGCCGGCGCGGCCGGCGCGGGAGCGCTGCTCGGCACCGGCCTGCTCGCCGGCTGCGGCGACTCCGACTCCGGATCCGGCGGTGACGCCAAGAGCGTCTCGGTCGGCTCGAACCAGTCGGACCCGAAGCCCAAGGACGTCGTCGCGAAGGTGATGGACGGCTTCAAGACGTCCTCCGGGGTGACGGTCAACATCAACACGGTCGACCACAACACGTTCCAGGAGAACATCAACAACTACCTGCAGGGCAAGCCGGACGACGTGTTCACCTGGTTCGCCGGCTACCGGATGCGGTTCTTCGCGGCAAAGGGCCTGGCCGGTGACCTCAGCGACGTGTGGGGCAAGCTCGACGGCTACTCCGACGCGTTCAAGAAGGCGTCCACCGGCGACGACGGCAAGCAGTACTTCGTGCCCGCGTCGTACTACCCGTGGGCCGTCTTCTACCGCAAGTCGGTGTGGCAGCAGCGCGGCTACGAGGTGCCGAAGACGCTGGACGACCTGAATACGCTCGGCGCGCAGATGAAGAAGGACGGGCTGAACCCGATCGCGTTCGCCGACAAGGACGGCTGGCCGGCGATGGGCACGTTCGACATCCTCAACCTGCGGATCAACGGCTACCAGTTCCACATCGACCTGATGGCCGGCAAGGAGGCGTGGACCTCCGACAAGGTGAAGAAGGTCTTCGACACCTGGGCCGGGCTGCTCCCCCTGCACCAGCCGGACTCGCTCGGCCGCACCTGGCAGGAGGCCGCGCAGTCGCTGCAGCAGAAGAAGAGCGGCATGTACCTGCTCGGCCTGTTCGTCGGCCAGCAGTTCAGCGGCGCCGACCTGGAGGACCTGGACTTCTTCACGTTCCCCGAGATCGACTCCACCATCGGCGCGAAGGCCCTGGACGCCCCGATCGACGGCTACATGATGGCCCGCAAGCCGAAGTCCAAGGACGCGGCGGAGAAGCTGCTGACGTACCTGGGCTCGAAGGAAGCCGCGGACATCACGGTGAAGAACGACCCGAGCACGCTCGTCGCCAACAGCGGCGCGGACACCGGTGCCTACACCGCGCTGCAGAAGAAGGCCGCCGAGCTGGTCGGCTCCGCCACCGAGATCGCCCAGTTCCTCGACCGCGACACCCGGCCGGACTTCGCCTCCACCGTGATGATCCCGGCGTTGCAGCAGTTCATCAAGGACCCGAAGGACATCGGCGGGCTGCTCACCAGCATCGAGAACCAGAAGAAGTCGATCTTCACCAGCTGACGGCGGAAGGGGGAAGGACATCATGTCCGACCTGCCCCTGATCCAAGCGGATCGCGCCGTGCCGCCGCCGGCCGCGACCACCAGCAACGGTGGTCGCGGTCGCCGGCTACGGCTCCTGTCCCGCACCGACCGCGTGGTCATCACGCTCATGGTGCTGGTACCCCTGCTGCTCGTCGCCGGCCTGGTCTGGCTGCCCGCGGTGGCGACGGTGCTGCTCTCCGGCACGAACTGGGACGGCATCGGCCCGGTCTCCGAGATCGAGTGGGTCGGCCTCAAGAACTACGACGACGTGGTGAACATCTACCCGCCGTTCGTCCCCGCGGTGCAGAACAACCTGCTCTGGCTGGCCGCGCTGTTCGTGGTGGCCACCCCGTTCGGCATGTTCCTCGCCGTGCTGCTGGACAAGGAGATTCGCGGCAGCCGCTTCTACCAGACCGCGCTCTACCTGCCGGTGGTGCTGTCGCTGGCGCTCATCGGCTTCGTCTGGCAGCTCATCTACAGCCGCGACCAGGGGCTGCTCAACGGCGTGTTCGGCGGCGAGACCGACTGGTACGGCGACCCGAACGTCAACATCTGGGCCGTGCTGGTCGCGGCCGGCTGGCGGCACGTCGGCTACATCATGCTGCTCTACCTGGCCGGCCTCAAGGGCGTCGACCCGTCCCTGCGGGAGGCCGCCGCGGTCGACGGCTCCTCGGAGACCAGCACGTTCTTCCGGGTCGTCTTCCCGGTGATGCGCCCCATCAACATCATCGTGCTGGTGGTGACGGTGATCGAGTCGCTGCGCGCGTTCGACCTGGTCTGGGTCATCAACAAGGGCCGCAACGGGCTGGAGCTGATCTCCGCGCTGGTCACCCAGAACGTGGTCGGCGAGGCCAGCCGGATCGGCTTCGGCTCCGCGCTGGCGACGATCATGCTGGCCGTCTCGCTCGTCTTCATCACCATCTACCTCTGGACCGTGATGCGGGAGGACAAGCGATGACCGCCGTCTCCGCCGGCCGCCGCCGACCCGTGCGGCCCGCCCGGGTCGTCCTGCACCTCTTCCTGGGTACGGTCGCAGTGGGCTGGCTGTTCCCGATCCTGTGGGCGGTGCTCACCTCGTTCCGCTCCTACGAGTACACCGCCGCCAACGGCTACGTGTCGCTCGGCGGCTGGACCGTCGACAACTACGTCACCGCCTGGCGCACCGCCGAGTTCGGCAAGCACTTCCTCAACTCGGCGTACATCACGGTCCCGGCGGTGCTGCTCACGCTCTTCCTCGCCTCGTGCGTGGCGTTCGTGATCGCCCGGTTCAGCTGGAAACTCAACATCGCGCTGCTCGGCCTGTTCACCGCGGCGAACCTGCTGCCGCAGCAGGCGCTGCTCATCCCGCTGTTCCGGATGTTCACCGAGATCCCGCTGCCGGCCTGGATGAGCGACTCGGAGCTGCTGTACGACAGCTACTGGGGGCTGATCCTGGTCAACGTCGCGTTCCAGTGCGGCTTCTGCGTGTTCGTGCTCAGCAACTACATGAAGGCGCTGCCGCACGAGCTGTACGAGGCAGCGATGGTCGACGGGGCGAACGTGTGGCGGCAGTACTGGCAGGTGACGATGCCGCTGTGCCGGCCGGCGCTCGCCGCGCTCGCCACGCTGGAGGTCACCTGGATCTACAACGAGTTCTTCTGGGCCACTGTGCTCATGCGTACCGGCGACAAGTTCCCGGTCACCAGCTCGCTGAACAACCTGCGCGGCGAGTTCTTCACCGACAACAACCTGGTCTCGGCCGGTTCGGTGCTGGTCGCGATCCCCACCCTGGTGATCTTCTTCCTGCTGCAGAAGCAGTTCGTCCGGGGTCTCACGCTGGGAGCCTCCAAGGGATGACGATCGTCCACCTGCGCCGCGCGCGGACCAGCCTGGTGCTCGACGCACGCGGCCCGGGGCTGCCCCGGGTCGTGCACTGGGGCGCCGACCTCGGCCCGCTGCCCGACGAGGACCTGCCCGCGCTCGCCGACGCGACGGTGCCGCCGGTGGTGCCGAGCAGCTTCGACGCGCCCACTGTGCTGTCGCTGCTGCCCGAGGCGAGCGCCGGGTGGAGCGGGCGGCCCGGTCTCGCCGGTCACCGCGACGGCCGGGACTGGTCGACGGCGTTCCGCCTCACCGGCCTCGACGTGCACGACGAGCCCGCAGCGCCGCCCGATGGTGCCGCCGCCGGCGGGCCCGCGCGGTTAGGAGGGGCCCCTTTACATGCACCAGGCGTTAACAAGGGGCCCTTCCTTTCCTCCGGGCGGGTGGTGGTGCGGGCGGCGGACCCGGATGCCGGGCTGAGCCTGACCGTCGAGATCACGTTGGACCCGGCGGGCGTGCTCACGCTGCGGCACCGGCTGCGCAACGACGGCGACGGCCGGTACGAGCTGCGGGAACTGACGCCGGTGCTGCCGGTGCCGGCGGTCGCCACCGAACTGCTCGACCTGACCGGACGGTGGTGCCGGGAACGCGCGCCGCAGCGGCACCCGTGGCCGATGGGCGCGTGGGTGCGCGAGGGGCGGCACGGCCGCACCGGCCACGACGCCACGCTGCTGCTGGTCGCGGGCACCGCCGGGTTCGGCTTCCGGCACGGCGAGGTGTGGGCGGTGCACACCGCGTGGAGCGGCGACCACGTCACCGCCGCCGAGCGCCGCCCGACAGGTGAGTCCACGCTCGGCGGCGGTGAGCTGCTGGCGCCCGGCGAGGTGGTGCTCGGGCCGGGCGAGGAGTACGCCACTCCCCTGCTCTACTCGGCCCACTCCACCGACGGGCTGGACGGGCTCAGCGAGGCGCTGCACACGCACCTGCGGGCCCGCCCGTCGCACCCGCGCACACCGCGGCCGGTGACGCTGAACGTGTGGGAGGCGGTCTACTTCGACCACGACCTGGACCGGCTGCGGGCGCTCGCCGACGCGGCCGCCGAGGTCGGCGTGGAACGCTTCGTACTCGACGACGGCTGGTTCCGGGGCCGGCGGCACGACCAGGCCGGGCTCGGGGACTGGTGGGTCGACGGCGAGGTCTGGCCGGACGGGTTGCAGCCGCTGATCGACCACGTACGCGGGCACGGCATGCAGTTCGGGCTCTGGGTGGAGCCGGAGATGGTCAACCCCGACTCCGACCTGTTCCGCGCCCACCCGGACTGGGTGCTCCAGGCGCCGGACCGACTGCCGCCACCGTGGCGGCACCAGCAGGTGCTCGACCTGGCCAACCCGGACGCGTACGCGTACCTGCTCGAACGGCTCGACGCGGTGCTGAGCGAGCACGACGGGATCGCGTACCTGAAGTGGGACCACAACCGCGACCTCACCGAGGCCGGGCACGCCGGGCGGCCCGGCGTGCACGCGCAGACCCGGGCGGTCTACCGGCTGCTGGACGAGCTGCGCGCCCGGCACCCGGGCGTCGAGATCGAGAGCTGCTCGTCCGGCGGCGCCCGGGTCGACCTGGAGATCCTGCGCCGCACCGACCGGGTGTGGGCCAGCGACTGCAACGACGCGCTGGAACGGCTGTCCATCCAGCGCTGGACCGGCCTGCTGCTGCCGCCGGAGCTGATCGGCACCCACATCGGGCCGCAGCGCTCGCACACCACGCACCGCGTGCACGACCTGGGTTTCCGGGCGGTCACCGCGCTGTTCGGCCACCACGGCATCGAGTGGGACATCACCGCGATCGACGCGACCGAGCGGGCCGAGCTCGCCGCCTGGGTGGCGCTGCACAAGCGGCTGCGCCCGCTGCTGCACGGCGGCCGGGTGGTCCGAGTCGACCACCCGGACCCGGCCGTGCAGGCCCACGGCGTGGTCGCCCACGACCGCGACCACGCGGTGTACGCGGTCAGCCGGGTCGCCACCTCGGCGGCGCAGGTGCCGGGCGCGGTGCGGCTGCCCGGGCTGGACCCGGCCCGGCGCTACCGGGTCCGTCCGCCCGCCGAGGCGCCCGAGCCGGCGATGCTGGAGCTGTCCCCGCCAGGCTGGCTGGCCTGGCCGGGCGACGGCATCACGGTGACCGGTTCGGTGCTGACCTCGGTCGGCCTGCAACTGCCGGCTCTGCACCCCGAACAGGCCCTCCTGCTGGAGGTGGTCGCGGCCTGACCCCGCGCCCCACCCCGGTGATCAAGGAGTTTGTGTCACCGCAGGCGTCCGAACGGGACACAAACTCCTTGATCACGCACGAGAGGGTCAGGCGGGGGTGCAGGTCACCGCGGGGGTGGAATTCGTGCCCTGCCAGCTGCCAATGAAGCCGAAGGTGGTGCTCGCGCCCGCGCCGAGGCGGCCGTTGTAGTCGACGTTGCGGGCGGTGTACGCCGACCCGCTGTTGCTGACGCTCGCGTTCCACGCCTGGGTGACGGACTGGCCGTTGGCGTACGTCCAGCGCACCGTCCAGCCGGTGATCGCGGCCGCTCCGGCGGTCACCTTGACCTCGCCCTGGAAGCCGCCCTGCCACGAGTTCGCGACGGTGTAGGTGGCGGTGCAGCCACTGGACGGCGGGGGCGTGGTGGGCGGCGGCGGGGTCGGGCTGACGGTCGGGCTGGTCGTCGGGCTCGCGGTGGGGCTGACCGTCGGGCTGGCGGTCGGGGTGGTGCTCGCGTACACCGACGCCTCACGGGAGGTGGCGGCGATGCCGTTGGCGCCGTTGAAGATGCGCTGCCCCCAGCTGGTGAGCTGGGCCGGGTTGAACGACGTGGTCATGTCCAGGTACTCCACGCCGCCGCCGTTGCCGCTCCACGACCAGCCGAGGTAGCCGATGCCGTTGGCCTGGGCGTACGCCATGATGGCGTCCTCGTCCGGGTTGCCGTCGGAGTGGTTGAACCCGAACTCGCCGACCACGATGGGCAGCCCGGCGGTACGGAAGCGGCCCAGGTAGTCGCTGATCTCGGCGGCGGTGTCGAACACGCCGTACATGTGGATGGAGAAGACGGTGTTGCGCTGCGGATCGGCGGCGAACACGGTGCCGGCGTTGTCGCGCATGGTGAACGACCAGTCCTGGCCCCAGTTCGGCGCGTCCACCATGATCGTGTGGGTCAGGCCGGCGGCGCGCAGCCGCTTGATCGCGTTCGACGTGTCGGTAATCCAGGCGCTGTAGCCCTGGTTGCCGAACGGCTCGTTGCCGATGTTGACGATGACGTACCTCTCCTGGCCCTTGAGCACGTCGGCGATGCTCAGCCAGTAGTCGGTGGCCTTGGCCAGCGTGGTGGCGGCGCCGTCCTCGCCGTACCCGGTGGTGTCGTGCACCTCCAGCACGCAGATCATCCGGTTGCCCTTGCACAGGGAGATCACGTTGGCCACGTCGGCGGCGCTGTTCTTCGTCCAGCGGTCGCCGCTGGACAGCACCACCCGGACGGTGTTCGCGCCGAGCGCCTTGATGTTGGCGAACGAGCTGGTCTGCTGCGGGTACCAGGTGTGCGCGTGGTTGACGCCACGCATGACGAACTCGACACCGTTGGCGTCGTAGAGACGCCCGTTGGAGACGGAGAAGCCGGTGGCCGCCTGGGCCGGCTGCCCGAGGGCGAAGACGGCGGCGAGGGCCGTCAGCAGGGCGGCGCCCGCGACGGAGAGCAGTTTCTTCATGGCTGTCCTCAGGGGAAGGATCCCCCGTGCCCGAGCGGGGGTGCGGTGACGGTGAGAGGGTGGTGGCGACTGAGCCCGGTAGCCGCCGCCCGGTTCCCGAACGGACGCAGGCATCAGCGTAGGACGATGGAAGGCGTGAGGCAACCGGTTAAGCAGGATCGGCCGGGAGGCGACACCGCTTGGCGCGCCGCATGAACTGAACCGGTTAAGAGACGAATGCGAAAGCGGACAGCAGGGTTGACCCGCGCCGGGCGGGGTATCCGGGGACGATCCGCCCGGGAAGGAGACGTGCCATGGTCAACGTCGGTTACACCCTCATGTGCGAGCAGGCCGGCCCGAAGGAACTCGTCGACCACGCCGTACGCGCCGAGGCCGCCGGCTTCGACCACCTGGTCATGTCCGACCACTACTACCCCTGGCTGGAGTCCCAGGGCCACTCCCCGTACGCCTGGTCGGTGCTCGGCGCGGTCGCGCACGCCACCAGCCGGGCGGAGCTGATGTCGTTCGTGACCTGCCCGATCCGGCGGTACCACCCGGCCGTGGTGGCGCAGAAGGCCAGCACCATCGGGGTGCTCTCGGACGGCCGCTTCACGCTGGGCCTCGGCGCCGGGGAGAACCTCAACGAGCACGTGGTGGGCGGATGGCCGCACGTGCAGCAGCGGCACGAGATGTTCGAGGAGGCGTTGCAGATCATCCGGCCGCTGCTCAACGGCGAGACGCTGACGTTCTCCGGCAACCACTTCGACGTGCCCGACGCGTACGTCTGGGACCGCCCGGACCGGCCGGTGCCGATGGCGGTGGCCGCGTCCGGGCGACAGTCGGCCACGCTCGCCGCCGAGTACGCCGACGCGATGATCGCCACCGACCCGCTGTCGCACCTGATCGACATGTACGAGGAGGCCGGTGGCGCGGGCCGCCCCCGCTACGGGCAGGTGGCCATCTGCTACGGCCCGGACGAGGACGAGTGCCGCAAGATCGTGCACGACCAGTTCCGCTGGTTCGGCCTGGGCTGGAAGGTCAACGCCGACCTGCCCGGCCCGGAGTCGTTCGAGGCGGCCACCCGGTTCGTCCGGGAGGAGGACGTGGCCGAGGGCATCTCCTGCGGCCCGGACACCGACCGGCACGTCGAGGCGTTCAAGAAGTTCGTCGAGGCGGGCTTCACCCACGTCGCGCTGGTCCAGGTGGGCGGCGACACCCAGCCGATGTTCCTCGACTGGGCCCAGGAGGAGCTGCTGCCCCGGCTGCGGGAGCTGTGACCGCTGAGGAGTTGACGCCATGCGTATCGGGAACACCGAGATCCGGCCCGCCGGGGGCGGGCTCGGCTGCCTGCTGATGATCCTCTTCTCGATCGTCGCCTCGGTGGTGCTCACCGTGCTGCTCAACCTGGTCCTGTAGCACCCGGCCCGGCGCGCTCGGCGGCGGCACCAGAACGGGGTGGCTGCGCCCCCGGCCCACGTACGCCTTCGGTCTGGGCTGGCGCGTCGTTCAGCCGGCCGTGAGGTCCACCTCGGCCAGCACCGGATAGTGGTCCGACGCCGAGTCGGCGTCACCGTCGCGGACCACCCGCACCGCGCGTACCCGGTCGGCCAGCGCCGGGGTGGCGAGCAGATAGTCCAGCCGCATCCCGGCGAACTCGGCGCCGCCGTGCCGGGTCGGCACGGTCCGGCCGCCGGGCTCGTCGCCGCCGGAACGCGGCCACAGGTCCACCAGCCCGGCGTCGAGCAGCCGGGCCACCGCGCGGGTGTCCACGGTACGGCCGTCGCGGCGCAGGTGCCGCCGCCGGTACGGAGTGGCCAGCCCGGCCAGCCGGGCGGTGTGGTCGACGGTGGGCTCCAGCGTGTTCAGGTCCCCGGCCAGCAGCGCCAGCTCTCCCCCGGTCCGCCGCAGCGCGGCGGCGAGCCAGTCCGCCTCCATCCGCCGCCGCCCACCCGAGTAGGGGTACAGGTGCGTGCTCAGCACGGTCAGCGGTCCCGCGCCGGTGGCGACCTGCACCCGGGCGGCGGCGTGGTGGAACGGGCGGCGGACCCGGCCGGCGCGCAGCACCCGCAGCGGCGGGCGGACCAGCACCGCCACCGGCTGGCCGAGACAGGACCGGGCCAGGTACGCCGCCATCCCGAGCCGCTCGGCCAGCCCGCCCAGCGTGGCGTCCATGCCGCGCAGCTCCTGCAACGCCAGCACGTCGGGGCGCTGCGCGGTGACGACCGAGACGATCCGGTCCCGGCGGTCGGCGCCGCCCGCGTCCCGCCCGCCGGTCCGGATGTTCCAGGTCATCACCCGCAGCATCGGCTCAGTCCGGCCGCGCGGCCTTGGCCAGCTCGTCGTCCAGCTCGTCCACCTGTTCGGACTCGATCGCCGGCTGGTTGCCCTCGTCCACGTCGGCGTTCGGCTTGATCACCCAGTACAGCAGCGACAGCCAGAGCGCGCCGAGCAGGATCGCGCCCATGAAGTCGGTCGGGTGGTGCATGCCCCGGTACATCCGGGAGGTGGCCACGCCGACCGGCATCAGCACGGCCATGCCCACGAACAGCCACCGCCACCACCTGTCGGTACGCGGGAACACGATGACCGCCATGGCCGCCCAGAGGCAGATGGTGGCCGCGATGTGCCCCGAGGGGAACGACGAGGTGGGCATCTGCCCGTCCAGGTTCTCCACCGGCGGCCGGGGCCGGTCCACCACCCGGGCGCTGGCCAGGAACAGGCTCAGCTCGCCGAACATCGCCAGCACCACGTACAGCACCGGCCGCCAGCGCCGCCACACGGCCAGCACGATCGGGCAGAACACCAGCGACACCAGCAGGATGGCGTGCGTGTCGCCGAACTTGCTCCACCACCAGCTCAGGTCGGTGAGCGCGTCGGTGTGCCGCTCGGCGAACCAGCGCGGCACCTTCGTGTCGAGCGTGTCGAAGAACGTGCCCTTGGCGTGGTAGCTGACGAACATGCCGAACGCGTAGAGCGCGCCGAAGACGAGCACCCAGCCGACCAGCAGCTCGGCCACCGCGGAGCGGGGGTGCTCCAGCACCTTCTCCTCGTCCGGCGCGAGCGCCAGCTCCTCGCCCGCCTCCGGTTCCAGGCCCTCGCGCAGCGGCGGCACCGGCCGGCCGCGCTCGCGCCGCCACAACCGGAAGGCGTACGCGGTGACGCCCAGCCAGGCCGCGCCGAGCAGCCAGCCGCCGATCACGTCGGAGACGAAGTGCACGCCCAGCGCGATCCGGGTCAGCCCGACCAGGAAGACCAGCACGGCGGCGACGGCGATGGCGGGCTTGCGCCAGCGCGGCGACATGGCCGGCAGGAACACCAGCAGCAGCGCCCCGTACGCGACGAACGAGCCGAGCGCGTGCCCGCTGGGGAAGCTGTTGCCGGGGGCGTCGGCGATCGGCACGTCCACCACCGGGCGCAGCCGGCCGACGAGCGCCTTGAGCGACGGGTCGAGGATCAGCCCGCCCACGCCGGTGACGATCAGGTAGACCGCCAGCCGGGACTGGCGGCGGATCAGCAGACCCACCACCGCGATGGTGACCAGCCAGATCAGCACCGGCCGGCCGCCCAGGTCGGTGATCGCCTGGAGCACCGTGACCAGCGGGCCGTGCGGCGCCACCAGGCCGTTGAACCACTCGGCCGCCGCATGATCGGCGTCGCGCAGCGGGCTCCAGCGGAACCGGACGAGCATCAGGAGCAGCCCGAACCCGACTCCCGCACCGGCCACGGCGAGCAGGCCCGCCAGACTCCGCTCGGCGAAATGGCCCAGCGGCCGGCGCCCGGCTTCCTTGACCGCGGTCACACCGCACCTCCCTCGTTCCTCTGCGAGGCGCGCTGTACCCGATCGGCGTGTCCCGTACACGCCGGACCGGCGCGGCGTCAGAGCGAGGTCATCTCACCGGTGTCGAACAGGTCCTCGCGGTGCGCCTCCGGCTGCCACAGATCCGGCTGGGCCGGCTCCTCCACGCCGATGCGCATCGCCTCCAGCTGGGCGGCGAAGGCCAGCCCGCCGAAGAGCGCCATGCCGGTGAGGTTGGCCCAGAGCAACAGCGCCATCATGCCGGTCAACGCGCCGTAGGTCTGGCCGAATCCGCCGCTGTACTTCACGTAGGCGGCCAGCAGCAGGCTGGCCAGCCACCAGATCGCGATGGCGATGGCCGCGCCGAAGACGAGCCAGGACAGGCCGGGCTGCCGGCGTCGCGGCGCGTGCCGGAACAGCACCGCGACGGCGATCACCGTCAGGCCGAGGCTCAGCGGCCAGCGGATCACGTCCCATCCGGCCATCGCGGCGTCGCCCCACTCGTAGTGCCGCCGTACCGACTCGCCCATCGCCCGGCCGCCGACCAGGATGAGGAAGCCGGCCAGCGCGGGTACGCCGGCGACCACCGCGAGGACCGTGGCGCGCAGGTACTTGGCCAGCGCCGGGCGGTCCCGCTCGACGCCGTAGATCCGGTTCGCGCCCCGCTCGATCTGCGCCATCGTGGTGGTCAGCGCGACCAGCCCGGTGAGCAGGCCGAGGGTCAGCGCCAGCTCGCCGGCGTCCTCGCTGCGCTCGCTGTCGGTCAGCAGGTCCTGCACCATCGCCTCGCTCTGGCCGGGCGTGATGGCCAGTACGGTGTCCGCGACGACCTTGCCGCCCTCGTCCACCCCCAGGTCGGTGATCAGGCCGGTGAGCGCGATCAGGAACGGCACCACCGCCAGGCAGAGCTGCAACCCCAGCGCCCGGGAGTGGCTGAATCCGTCGCCGTAGCGGAACCGGACGAACGCGTCCCGCAGCAGGCACCAGCCGCCGTGCCGGCGCAGCGTGTGCCAGGCGTCGTCGGCGGACAGCTCGTTCTCGGTCATCAACCGGGTCTCGGGGACCAGCTTGGTGCTACTCACGGCGGGCCTCCTCGACCAGGTGCTCGCCGCGCTCGCCGACCGCGTCGGCGTCCACCGCCAGGTCGGGGTGCTCCTCGGGGCGCGGTACGCAGAGCCAGAGCGACTCGGGGCGGATGGTGACCTTCAGCGAGCGGCCCGGCTCGATCAGGTCGCCGTCGAGCTGCCGGGGCTGCGCCCGGGTGCTGGTGATCTCGACCGAGCGGGCCCGGAACACCTCCATCCGGGGCACGCTGTCGCGGCGGCGCAGCACCGCCCAGCCCATGGCGAGCCAGTGACGCAGCGCGCGCGGTGTCAGCACCGCCACGTCGAGCCAGCCGTCGTCCGGCTCGGCGTCGGTGAGCAGGCGTACCCCGCCCTGCAGGCGCCCGACGTTGGCGACCAGGACCGACCGGGCCCGGCGGCGCAGCGGCGGGCGGCCGTCGATGCGCACCGAGACCCGCATCGGCCGGTCGCGCAGGTGGCGGGCGGCGCCCATCAGGTACGCCGGCCAGCCGATCCGCTTCTTGGTGGTCTCGGAGGTGGAGTCGAGCATCTGGGCGTCGAAGCCCATCCCGGCCATCACCGCGAAGCACTGGTCGCCGACCACGCCGACGTCGAGGCGGCGCATCCCGCGTTCGACGGCGACCTGGAGCCCCGCGGCCAGGTCGTTCGAGAGGCCGAGGTTGGCGGCGAGGAGGTTTCCGGTGCCCTGGGGCAGCACCGCCAGCGCCACGTCGGTGCCGGCCAGCGCGGTCACGCACGCCATCACCGTGCCGTCGCCGCCGCAGGCGAAGACGACCTCCGCGCCCGCCTTCACCGCCTGTTCCGTCTGCCCGCGGCCCGGGTCCTCGACTGTCGTCTCGTACCAGGTCGGGGCCGGCCAGCCGGCGGCGGCGAGCGCGCCCTCCACGGTCCGGCGGAACTCGTCCAGGTCGGCCACCTTCACCGGGTTGACCACCACTGCCGAGCGCGGGGTGCGGTTCTCCGCGTTCACCGGGCGCTTGTCGTCTGCACCGTCCACGGCGTCAGTGTGCAGGACACGGGGCGTGACGGCGACCCGGCGCAGCGGGACGTTGCGATGACCGCAAACAGGTTTGAAAACCGGGTACGTGTCAGGCGGCCTCGCGCAGCGCCGTGTCGATGCGGCGTCGCAGGTCGTCGATGTCCACCCCGGCCTCGGTGAGCACCGCGGCGGCCAGGCCGTCGCCCTCGCGCAGCAGGCCGAGCAGGATGTGTTCGGTGCCGATGTGCCGGTGGCGCAGCCGCAGCGCCTCGCGCAGCGACAGCTCCAGCACCTTCTTGGCGCGGGGCGAGAACGTGCCGTGGTGCGTCCCGCGACGCCACCACCGGCGCGGGCGCGGGGTCGCCTCACGCAGCGCGTCCGGGCCGAAGGACTCCTCGATCCGGGCCACTATCGCGGCGAGGTCGATGCCGATCTCGCGCAGTGCCGCGGCGTCCGCCGCGCCGAGCCCGTCCACGCCCTGCGCGGTGTGGCGGGCCACCGCGGCGCGCAGGGCGTCGGCCTCGACGCCACCGGCCGCGAGCAGCCGTACCGCCAGGTTGTCGCGGTCGGCGAGCACGCCCAGCAGCAGGTGCTCGGTGCCGACCGGCCGCCGTCCCTCGGTGCGGGCCTCGTCGAGCGCGTGGTGCACCACGGCACGGGCCCGGTCGGTGAATCGTTCGAACATCACGCCTCCCAGCTGTCGCGTACCGCCGGTCGCCCGGCGTGCTTCTTGTGGACCGCCTGCCGGCTGACCTCGAGGGCGTCGGCGATCTCCTGCCAGGACCAGCCCTGTCGCCGGGCGTTGTCCACCTGGATCACCTCCAGCCGCTCCAGCAGCCGGCGCAGGGCGAGCACGGCACGCAGGCCGACCTTGGGGTCGGTGCTGCCGGCCGCCGCCGCGAGTTCCGTCGCCTGACTCATGCTGTCAATGTAGGTTGACAGCACGACGGGTGTCAACCCTGGTTGACACCCGTCGTGGCCTGCCACCCGCGGCCCGCGGCGGTGCTACGGTCCGCTGGTGTTCCGCCGCCGTCCGCTGGACCGGCCGGTCGAGCCCGCGCGCCGGCTCACCGCCGGCCGCCTCACCCTGGAGATCGCCGGGGGCAGCGTGGTCGGGCACCGCTACCCGGAGAACTACGACGTGCTGCACGTCGACCCGGAGCTGCCGCTGGCGGTGGTCTGCGACGGCATGGGCGACGGCGAGGGCAGCCGGATCGCCGGCACGACCGCGGCCGAGACGTTCGTGGCGCGGGTCCGCGCCGACTGGCCCGCCGTCGGCCCCGCCGGGCTGCGCGCCGCCGTCGCCGAAACCCAACGGCGGGTACGCCAGGCCGGAGCGGCGCAGCCCGGCCTGACCGGATGCACGCTCACCGCGCTCGTCGTCCAGCCCGACGGCGACCAGGGCTGGCTGGTCCAGCTCGGCGACTCGCGGGCGTACCGGCTGCGCGACGGGCTGCTGGAGCTGGTGACGGTCGACCACACCATGGCCTGGCTGGGTCTGCTGCACGGCTGGTGGCCGCCGGACTCGCCGGAGGCGGCCCGGGCCCGCTACCAGTTGCTGCGCTACGTCGGCCACCCCGACCGGCCCGAGCCGGACCTGCTCGCCGTGCCGCTGCGCCGGGGCGACACCTGGCTGCTGTGCACCGACGGGGTCAGCGACCAGCTCGGCTACCACCGGCTGCGCGACCTGCTCGCCGCCCGGCGCGACCCGGCGCGCACCGCCGAGGCCCTGCTCGCCGCCAGCCTCAACGAGGGCGGCGAGGACAACGCCACAGCCGTCGTGCTGCGCGTCCACCCCGCCCTGCCCGCCCCGCGCTGACCGCCGGTTTCCGCCGACCCGGTCCGGCGCACCCGGTCCCGCGACTACGGTGAGTGAAAAGCGGGGTCGGGAGGTGAGCCGGGGTGGCCGCACCCAGCCACGGTTCGGTGGTCGTCGGCGTGGGCCGGTCGGCGGAGGATCTGGCGGTGGTCCGCACCGCTGCCGCCGAGGCCGCCGCCCACCACCGGCCGCTGCATCTGCTGCACGCGTTCAACTGGGCCGCGACGCCCGGGCCCGCCCCGGCGGGCGGCAGCCGCACGGACGCGGAGAACCTGCTGGAGGCCGCCGGGCAGGCAGCCGCCGAGTGCGCGCCGGAGGTGCCGCTCAGCGGCGAGATCGTCGAGGGCTCACCGGTCGAGGCGTTGTTGCGGGCCGCCGACACCGCGTTCCTGATCGCGCTCGGTGACGGCGGCATGTCGACCCGCCCGCACTCGGTACCCACCGACACGCCGGCCGTGGAGGTGGCCGCCCGGGCGGGCTGCCCGGTGCTGGTCGGCCGCGCCGAGCCGGCCCCACCCGGACCGTTGGTCGTCGGCTTCGACGGGTCGGCCAGCTCCCGCGCCGCACTCGGGTACGCCTTCGACTGCGCGGAGAGCCGCGGCGCCCGCCTGCTCGCCGTCCGGGTGATCGAGCCCGGGTGCGGCGACGGCGACGACGGGCTGCTGGAGGAGGCGGTGAACCGGCACGCCGTCCGGCACCCCCGGGTCACCACCGACTGCCTCACCGTCCACGGTGAGCCGACATCCGTCCTGCTCGACCGGTCCCGCGCGGCGCAGCTCGCAGTCGTCGCCGCCCGGGGCGACGGGCCGGTACGGTCGACTCTGGGCGCGGTCAGCCAGTCCCTGCTCTACCATTCGCCGGCCCCGCTGATCGTCGTACGGGGACTCGACACGGGCGCCGGGGACGGATCGTGACGCCCACCCGAGGCGGGACCTACGGCCCTGACCGGCGGCCCCGGACCGGGGCGAAGCTGAACCCGCCGGGGAAGAAGACGTGGTCCCCGAGTGGCAGCAGATCCCGAGCCACGAGAGGCTAAGGCAGCATGGACACCGCGGTGAACCTGCACAGCCCCCTGACCGAGGACGAGTTGCGCCGGCTGGACGCCTACTGGCGGGCGGCGAACTACCTGACCGTCGGCCAGATCTACCTGCTCGACAATCCGCTGCTGCGCGAACCGCTCAGACCCGAGCACGTCAAGCCGCGCCTGCTGGGCCACTGGGGCACCAGCCCCGGGCTCAACCTGCTCTACACGCACCTCAACCGGGTCATCGTCGACCGGGACCTGTCCGCCATCTTCGTCACCGGTCCCGGCCACGGCGGCCCGGCGCTGGTCGCGAACACCTGGCTGGAGGGCACCTACAGCGAGCTGTACCACCACATCCCCCGCGACGAGACCGGCATGCAGCGGCTGTTCCGCCAGTTCTCCTTCCCGGGCGGGATCCCGAGCCACGTGGCGCCGGAGGTGCCGGGTTCGATCCACGAGGGCGGCGAGCTGGGGTACGCGCTGAGCCACGCGTACGGCGCCGCGTTCGACAACCCGGACCTGCTGGTGGCCTGCGTGATCGGCGACGGCGAGGCGGAGACCGGCCCGCTGGCCGGGAGCTGGCTGTCGAACTTGTTCCTCAACCCGGCCCGCGACGGCGCGGTGCTGCCGATCCTGCACCTCAACGGCTACAAGATCGCCAACCCGACCGTGCTGGACCGGATCCCCCGTGCGGATCTGCGCGACATGATGCGCGGCTTCGGCTACCAGCCGTACGTGGTGGAGGGCGACGACCCGGCGGCAGTGCACCAGTCGCTCGCCGCCACGCTGGACCGGGCGGTCGACGAGATCGGCGAGATCCAGCGCCGCGCCCG
Source organism: Micromonospora sp. LHW51205 (assembly GCF_003315815.1). Taxonomy (NCBI): domain Bacteria; kingdom Bacillati; phylum Actinomycetota; class Actinomycetes; order Micromonosporales; family Micromonosporaceae; genus Micromonospora; species Micromonospora sp. LHW51205. Next base: position 689,538 of record NZ_QMEZ01000004.1, read on the forward strand.
CTCCGGTGAGCGCGTGGAACGCCCACGCTGGCCGATGATCGTCCTGCGTACGCCGAAGGGCTGGACCGGGCCGTCTCGGGTCGACGGCAAGCAGGTCGAGGGCACGTTCCGCGCCCACCAGGTGCCGATCTCCGGCGTCCGGGACAACCCGGAGCACCTGGCCGAGCTGGAGCGCTGGCTGCGCAGCTACCGTCCGGAGGAGCTGTTCGACGCCACCGGCGGCCCGGTCGCCGAGGTGGCCGACCTGCCGCCGAACGGTGACCGCCGGATGAGCGCGAACCCGGTGGCCAATGGCGGCCGGCTGCTGCGCGACCTGGAGCTGCCCGACTTCCGCGACTACGCGGTCGACGTGCCGACGCCGGGCGAGCCGATGGCCGGCGCGACCGGTGTGCTCGGCCCCTGGGTCCGCGACGTGATCGCGCGTAACCCGGAGACGTTCCGCCTGTTCGGCCCGGACGAGGTCGCCTCGAACCGGCTCGGCGCGGCCTTCGAGGTGACCGGCCGCGCGTTCATCGGCGCGGAGGTGCCCGGTGACGACCATCTCTCCCCCGACGGCCGGGTGATGGAGGTGCTCTCCGAGCACCTGTGCCAGGGCTGGCTGGAGGGCTACCTGCTGACCGGCCGGCACGGCATCTTCACCAGCTACGAGGCGTTCATCCACATCGTCGACTCGATGGTCAACCAGCACGCCAAGTGGCTGAAGGTGACCCGGAACATCCCGTGGCGGGAGCCGGTGGCCTCGCTGAACTACCTGCTGTCCAGCCACGTGTGGCGGCAGGACCACAACGGCTTCTCGCACCAGGACCCGGGCTTCATCGACCACGTGATGAACAAGAAGGCCGAGGTGGTCCGCGTCTACCTGCCGCCGGACGGCAACACGCTGCTGTCCACCATGGACCACTGTCTGCGCAGCCGGCAGTACATCAACGTGGTGGTGGCCGGCAAGCAGCCCGCGCCGAACTGGCTGACCATGGACGAGGCGATCCAGCACTGCCGCCGCGGCCTGGGCATCTGGGACTGGGCCAGCACCGACGACGGCGTCGAGCCGGACGTGGTGCTCGCCTGCGCCGGCGACGTGCCGACGCTGGAGACGCTCGCCGCTGTCGACCTGCTGCGCCGGCACCTGCCGGACCTGAAGGTGCGGGTGGTCAACGTGGTCGACCTGATGCGCCTGCAACCGCCGTCGGAGCACCCGCACGGTCTGCCGGACAACGAGTTCGACACCATCTTCACCCGCGACAGGCCGGTGATCTTCGCCTACCACGGCTACCCGTGGCTGATCCACCGGCTCACCTACCGCCGGACCAACCACGAGAACCTGCACGTACGCGGCTACAAGGAGGAGGGCACCACCACGACGCCGTTCGACATGGTGATGCTCAACGACCTGGACCGCTTCCACCTGGTCATCGACGTGATCGACCGGGTACCGGGGCTGCGGTCGCGGGCCGCGCACCTGCGTCAGGACATGGTGGACGCCCGCCAGTCCTGCCGCGACTACACCCGGCGCTACGGCGAGGACGACCCCCGCGTCGCCGAGTGGCGCTGGGTCCGCGAGAACGATCCGGCGGTAAGGAGTGGCGAATGAACGAGGAGATCCTCGTCGGGTACGACGGCTCCCCTGACGCGGTTGTCGCCCTGAACTGGGCGCTGGACGAGGCGGGCCGCTCGGGCCGGCCGGTGCGGCTGGCGTACGTCTTCGAGTGGTTGACGGTGACCGGCTGGATCGGTCCCGGGGTGGCCCCGGGGGTGTGGCCGGACGAGGCCGCCCGCCGGCAGGTCGAGGAACTGGTCCGCAAGGCGGCGGCGGACGCCGCCGCCGACCGGCCCGGCCTGACCGTGCACGGCGAGGTGTTCGACGGCCCGCCCGCGCTGGTGCTGCAGGAACGGTCCGCCGAGGCCGGGATGCTGGTGCTCGGCAGCCGCGGCCACGGCGGCTTCGGCGGGCTGCTCGCCGGCTCCACCGCGGTCTCGGTGACAGCGCACGCCCACTGCCCGGTGGTGGTGGTCCGCGACGGTCAGGCCGCCACGTCCGGGCCGGTGGTGGTCGGCTCGGACGGCTCGGAGACGGCGCTGCGGGCGCTCGGCTTCGCGGTCGAGCGGGCCGCCCAGCGGGACGTGCCGCTGCGGGTGCTGCGGGCCTGGGAGCCGCCCGGCGACAGGTGGGTGCCGCCGGGCTTCGACCCGGAGGAGACCGCCGCCGCCGAGCGGGCCGCTGCCGAGGCGGAGCTGGCCACCTGGCGGGAGAGCTTCCCCGACGTGCCGGTGGAGGTCGAGGCCGTTCCCGGCAGCCCGTCGGCGCTGCTGGTGGAGGCGAGCCGGTCGGCGCAGCTCGTGGTGGTCGGCAGCCGGGGCCGGGGCGGGTTGCGCGGCATGCTGCTCGGCTCGGTCAGCCAGCAGCTCATCCAGCACTCGCACTGCCCGGTCGCCGTGGTACGCGAGCGCTGACCACCCTCAGCGGCCGGACGCGGTGGAGCCCTCCTCCGGGTTGAGCGAGAAGTAGTCCTCCTCCTCCTGCGCCAGGTGCAGGCGCAGCACCGCGTCCAGGCCGTAGAGCGCGGCGAGCAGATCCGGCACCTCGTCACGGCGCAGCCGCCCGTCCGGCTGCGCCGTGAGATGCCCGCCGATCCGCTCCACCAGCCGCACGATCTCCACGTGCGCCCGGCTCATCGTGGAGGTCGCCTCGTCGCTGCCGAGCGGCCCGGCCAGCGCCGGGTACAGCTGCCGGTCCTCGGCCGCCTCGTGCGGCAGCACCTCGTCGACCAGACGCCGGTGCACCTCCCGCAGCGCCGGCAGGCACGCCGGGTCGTCCGGTCGGGTCGCCACCATGTCGGCGGTGTCCCGCAGCCGGGCCAGCACGTCCCGGATGCCACCGTGCTCGCCCGCGTACCTGTCGATCAGCTCCGCCGTGTGCGGGGGCAGGTCCCGCCGCCGCAGGCCACCGCCGAGCGCGCGCAGCGCATTGAGGATCACCAGGACGTCGATGCCCTCCTGCAGGAACGCGCCGGCCACCGGGGGCAGCCGGCCCGCGGCCGCCACCAGCATCGCCAGCACCGCCAGGCCCATCCCGACGGTGGCGCTCTGCACCGCGATGCGGCGGGCGTACCGGGCGATCTCGACCGCGTCCGCGAGCCGGTCCAGGCGGTCCACGGTGAGCACCGCGTCCGCCACGTCGGCCGAGGCGGTCGCCCCGGTCGCGCCCATCGCCACCCCGACGTGCGCCTCGGCCAGCGCGGGTGCGTCGTTCACGCCGTCGCCGACCATCACTGTCACCGCGTGCGCCGACTCCTCGCGTACCCGCTCGGCCTTCTCCTGCGGCGAGCAGCGCGCGATCACGTCGTCCACGCCCACGATCTGCGCCACCTGGCGGGCCGTGCCCGGACGGTCGCCGGTCACCATCACCAGCCGGGTCAGGCCCGCCTCGCGCAGCCGCCGCACGGTCCGCCGGGCGTCCGGGCGCACCGGGTCCTCCAGCAGGATCGCGCCCAGCGGCCCGTGGTCGTCGCTGACCCAGACCGCGGAACGCCCGGCCCGTTCGGCGCGCTCACCGAGCCGGCCCGCCCACTCCGGCGGCTCACCTGCGAACTGCCCGACGTGCACCATCCGCCCGTCGACGCGCCCGCTCACGCCGTGCCCCGGCTCCTCGGTGACATCGGTCGGCTCGGCCAGCGGCAGCCCGCGCTCGCGGGCCTGCCGGACCAGCGCGGCGGCCAGCACGTGCGGGGAGAGCTGCTCGACCGAGGCGGCCAGCCGCAGCACCTCGTCCCGGTCGCCGCCCGGCGCCACCACCACCTCGGCCGCGCGGGGCCGCCCGGCGGTGAGCGTCCCGGTCTTGTCCAGCAGCAGCGTACGAGCGCGGCCGAGCTGCTCCAGCGAGCCACCGTCACGCACCAGCACGCCGCGCCGGGCCACCCGGGACAGGCCGGACACCACGGCGATCGGGGTCGCCAGCAGCAGCGGGCACGGGGTGGCCACCACGAGCACCGCCACCGCCCTGGTGAACTCGCCGGACAGCAGCCATGCCAGCCCCGCCAGCACCAGCGTGAACGGCACGAACGCGGCGGCGTACCGGTCGGCGAGCCGTACCATCGGCGCCTTGCGGGCGGTGGCCTCGCCGGCCAGGCGGACGATGCCGGCGTAGGTGCTCTCCGCCGCGTTGCGGCGGGCCCGCAGCCCGAACCCGGCGCCCGCGTTGACCACCCCGCTGGCGACCTCGTCGCCCGCCGCGCGGGTGACCAGCTGCGACTCGCCGGTGACCACCGACTCGTCGAGCATGGCCGCCTCCTCGACCACGCCGTCGACAGGCACCACGTCGCCCGGCCCGACCACGAGGCGGTCCCCCACCTCGACGCGGTCCAGCGGCACCACCTCGATCCCGCCGTCCGGGGTCCGCCGCCGCGCCTGCCGGGGCGCGCGTTCCAGCAGCGCCCGCAGGTCACGGGTGGCGCGGCGCTGGGCGTACTCCTCCAGCGCCCGCCCGGTCGCGACCATCACCGCGATCACGGCGCCGGCCAGGAACTCCCGCACCAGCAGCGCGCCGAGCAGCGCCAGCACCGCGATGACGTCCACGCCGAACTGCCGCAGCCAGAGCTGGCGCAGCGTGGTCCAGGCGGCCGGGACGAGCGCGACCACCGTGACCGCCGCCCAGACCAGCCGGGCGGCGTCGTGCGCGCCCGCGAACCACAGCGCCGCCCCGGCCAGCACGGCCGCGGTGAGCAGCACCAGCGGCGCCCACTCGGCCCACGCCCACCGCCGGGCACGGGCCGGCTGCTCGGGTACGCACTCGCGTGGTTCGCTTCCCACGTGTGGATCGTCTCAGCCGGACGTGGGGCGGGCGGGCCGACACGGGTAATCCGGGGGATGGAACGGCGTCCCCACCCGGGCGTGGGGCACGATGGGGAAAACAGGAAAGGTCGTGACGATGAGCCACGAGACGCCGGCCGGCGATCGCCCGTTGACCACCGCGCTCGCGGAGGCCGCCGGAATGGCCGGCCACGCTCCCTCGGTGCACAACACGCAGCCGTGGCACTGGACTGTCCTGCCCGACGCGCTGGAGCTGCGGGTGGTACGCGAACGGCACCTCAGCGCCATGGACCCGGAGGGTCACCTGCTGGTGGTGAGCTGCGGCGCCGCGCTGCACCACGCCCGGGTGGCGCTGGCCGCCGAGGGCTGGACCCCGGTGGTGGAGCGGCTGCCCGACCCGGCCGAACCCGACCTGCTGGCCCGGATCACCAGCCTGAAGCACACCGGCGCCGACCCCGACGCCATGCGCGTCGTGCAGTGCATGCAGGTCCGGCACACCGACCGGCGGCCGGTCAGCGACGAGCCGATCCCGACCGCCGCGCTCGGTGACATCGACCGGGCCGCCACCCGCGAAGGCGTGAACCTGCAACTGCTCGACGACACCCAGAAGATCCAGCTCGCCGCCGCCGCCCAGCAGGCCGCCGCCGTCGAGGCGGACAGCCCGGAACTGCGCGAGGAACTGGCGTACTGGACCAGCCGGGCCGGCACCGGCACCGGGCTGCCGCCGGAGGTGCTGCCCGAGCAGGCCCCCCAGACGACCGTTCCGGCCCGCGACTTCGGCCGCGCCGGATCGCTGCCGATCGGCCCCGGCCACGACAAGACCGCCGTGTACGGGATCCTCTGGGGCGCCGACGACGAGCTGATGAGCTGGCTGCGCGCCGGTGAGGCGCTTTCCGCCGCCTGGCTCACCGCCACCCGGCACGGGGTGTCGCTGGTGCCGCTGTCCGGCGTGGTGGAGGTCGAGGGCACCCGCGAGGTGCTACGCCAGATGCTCGCCGGCCTGGGGTTCCCGTACATCAGCATGCGGCTGGGTGTGGCCGACCCGAACCACGCCGGCCCGCCGCACACCCCCCGGCTGGACGTCACCCAGACCGTCGACACCTCGGCGGTCCGCGACCGGCTCACCTGACCGGTCTCGATCAGGGCGGCCGCCGGGCGATACCATCGCCCGGTGGCCGCCGCACCCCAGCCCCAGCACGAGCACGTCGCGCCGTCGCTCGGGCTGACCCCGCTGTCCCGCGTCCGCCTGGACGAACTGCTCCAGGAGATGCTCGACCGCGTCGGCGAGGTGGTGACCAGCCGGGAGCGGCTCCGGGCGCTGCTGGACGCCGTCGTCGGCATCGGTTCCGACCTCGACCTGCGCAGCACGCTGCAGCGGATCGTGCAGTCGGCGTGCGAGCTGGCCGGCGCCCGCTACGGCGCGCTGGGCGTGATCGGCCCCGACCGGATGCTGCACGACTTCATCGTCCACGGCATCAGCCCCGAGCTGCACGCGAAGATCGGCGAGCTGCCGCACGGCCGCGGCGTGCTGGGCCTGCTCATCGACGAGCCGAAGCCGGTACGCATGCCGGACATCACCAAGCACCCCAACTCGTACGGCTTCCCGCCGCACCACCCGCCGATGCACAGCTTCCTCGGCGTGCCGGTGCGCATCCGTGACCACGTCTGGGGCAATCTCTACCTGGCCGAGAAGCAGGGCGCCGCCGAGTTCACCGAGGACGACGAGGAGATCGTGGTGGCGCTGGCCGCCGCGGCCGGCGTGGCGATCGAGAACGCCCGCCTCTACGCGCTGGCGCACCGGCGCGAACGCTGGCTCGCCGCCGCCGCCGAGATCACCTCGGTGCTGCTCGGCGAGGTACGCCGTACCGACGCGCTGACCCTGGTGGCCCGCCGCGCCCGCGAGGTCGCCGAGGCCGAGCTGGCCCTGGTGCTGCTCTACGACGAGGACGAGGCGCAGTTCACCGTCGAGGTGGTCGACGGCGCCGACCCGGTCACCCGGGAACTGGTCGGCGCGGTGCTGCCGGCCGCCGAGACCAGTTTCGCCGCGTCCGCCACGTCGGGCCGGCACGACCAGGTGGAGAACCTCGCCGCCGCGGCGCCCTGGCCCCGGCCCGTGGTCGCCGGCCCGGCAGTGGTCTCCCCCCTCGCCGCCGCCGACACGCTGCACGGCGTCCTGGTGATCGGCTACCGGCCCGACCACGGCCCCGCCGCCGACGACGACCTCGCGCTGCTGGCCAGCTTCGCCGGGCAGGCCGCGCTGGCCATGGAACGGGCCCGCGGGCAGGAGGAGCGGGAACTGCTGGTGGTCCTGGAGGACCGCGAACGCATCGCCCGCGACCTGCACGACGTGGTGATCCAGCGGCTGTTCGCCACCGGCCTGCAACTGCAGAGCGGCGCGATGAACGCCCGCCCCGAGGCCGCCAAGCGGATCAACCAGGCGGTCGACGACCTGGACGCCACCATCCGCGACATCCGCCGCACCATCTTCGAGCTGCGCACCCCGATGAGCGCGGCGCTGCGCACCGAGATCCGCGAGGCCATCGAAGTGGCCGCCGAGTCGCTCGGCTACCGGCCCGACCTGGAGCTGGTCGGCCCGATCGACAGCGCCGTCCCGGACGAGCTGCGCGGCGAACTCACCGCCGTGCTGCGCGAGGCGCTGTCCAACGCGGTACGCCACGCGCAGGCCGACCGGGTGTCGGTGCGCGTACGCGTCGACTCCGGCCAGGTCGAGATCACCGTCACCGACGACGGGATCGGCTGCGACCCGGAGGCGGCCCGCAGCGGTCTGGTCAACCTGCGGGAGCGGGCCGAGCGGCTGGGCGGCGAGTTCTCGCTGCGCCGGGCCGAGCCGCGCGGCACCGAGGTGCGCTGGAGCGTCCCGCTCGGCTGAGGCGGCGTCAGGTGTTCTTGCCGAGCAACCGGGTCGCCAGCACCGCCGCCTGGGTGCGCCGCTCCAGACCGAGCTTCGCCAGCACGCTGGAGACGTAGTTCTTCACCGTCTTCTCGGCCAGGAACATCTTCCCGGCGATCTCCCGGTTGGTGAGCCCCTCCGCCACGTACTCCAGGATCCGCCGCTCCTGCTCGGTGAGCGACTTCAGCTCCCGGGGCTGCTCCACGCCGCTGCGGATGCGCTCCAGCACGCGGGTAGTGATCGCCGGGTCGAGCAGGGACTGCCCGGCCGCCACCCGGCGGACCGCGTCCACCAGGTCGGTGCCACGGATCTGCTTGAGCACGTACCCGGCGGCGCCCGCCATGATCGCCGCGAACAGCGCCTCGTCGTCCTCGTACGAGGTGAGGATCAACCCCTTGATCGAGGAGTCCACGGCGCGGACGTCCCGGCACACGTCGATGCCGTTGCCGTCGGGCAGCCGGGCGTCGAGGATCGCCACGTCGGGGCGCAGCGCGGGGATGCGGCGCGCCGCCTCCTGGGCCAGGCCGGACTCGCCGACCACCTCGATGTCGCCGCTGCTCTGCAGCAGGTCGGCAAGGCCACGACGGACGACCTCGTGGTCGTCGAGCAGGAACACCCGGATCATCAGTCCTTTCTACCCGCTTTCCCGCGTCAGTAGCACGGGTCGAAAGTCCCGTCCTGCACGCGCCGGCCGGGACCGACGGCCGGGCTCAGGTGGGGACCTCCGGCCCTGCTCACCGCGCCGCCCGCTGACGCACCGTAGTGGTGTACCGGACGGGGGAGCCGGCGCCGCACGAGAGGAAGCACCACCATGACGACCGAATACACCACCGCGGACCTGCGGGCCGCGGTCGCCGACGCGGTCCGGGCGCCGTCGCTGCACAACACCCAGCCGTGGCGGTTCCGGGTGGTCGACGGCGGCATCGAGGTGTCCGTCGACCCGCTGCGCGGCCTGCCCGCCACCGACCCGACCGGCTGGGGCGCGCGCATGGCGGCCGGCGCGGCGCTGTTCAACCTGCGGCTCGCGCTCGCCGTGGCGGGCACCCCGGCCACGGTGCGGCTGCGCCCGTACCCCTCCGACCCGGACGTCGTGGCCCGGCTCGTGCCGGACGTGCCGCGCCGCCCCACCCCGACCGAGCAGAGCCTGTACGGGGCGATCAGCCGCCGGTTCAGCAACCGCGCGCCGTTCTGGCCGGACCCGGTGCCGGCCGAGGCCCGCTGGCGGCTCGGCGAGGCGGCCCGGGCCGAGCAGTGCTGGCTGGAGCTGGTGATCGGCACCAGCGCGGTGAACGCGGTCGCCGAGGTCGCCCGCAGCGCCCACCGGGTGCTGGAACGCGACCCCGCGTACGTGGCCGAGCGGGCCGAGTGGATCCGCTCCGAGCCGGCCCCGGACGGCGTGCCCTCCGGCGCCGGCGGACCGCAGAGCGAGCCGCAGGACCTGCTTCCCCAGCGCGGCTTCGGCGGCCGCAACCGCGCCCCCGGCCGCGACTTCGAGCCGGAGCCGCTCGTCGCGGTGCTCGGCTCGGCCGGCAACACCTCCGCCGACCAGATCCTCGCCGGGCAGGCGTTGCAGCGGGTGCTGCTCACCGCCACCGACGCCGGGCTCAGCGCGTCGATGCTGTCCCAGCCGATCGAGGTGCCGGCCGCCCGGGAGGCGCTGCGGATGTCGCTGGGCCGGTTCGGCACCCCGCAGATGGTGATGCGGATCGGGTACGGCCAGCCGGGCCGCGCCACCCCGCGTCGCCCGGTCGAGGAAGTGCTCGACCTGCCGGTCGTGCCGGCCTGACCCGAACCCCTCCGCGGGTCAGGCCGGCCGCACGGCCCTTGTGCCGGCTCCGGGCTCCGGCGCTGGCTCAGGCCGGAAGCGAGGCCAGCAGGGTGGCCTCCCGCTCCGGCGCCAGGCCGACCGGCGCGCGTGTGGGCCGCCCCGCCCGGGCCGGCACCTGCCCCACCTCGCGCAGCCACCGCCAGGTGTCGGCGACCGTCTCGGTCACCGGCCGGCACACCAGCCCCGCCGCGTACGCCCGCTCGACGTTCCGCTCCTGCAACCACCGGTACTCGTGCCCCCGCGGCACCCAGACCGGCAGGTCGTTCCACGGCACCACCCCGGCCGCCAGGATCGGCTCCGGCGGCGTCCACCGCAGCGTCGCGCCCGACCCGGTCGCCGCCACCGCCGCGTCGAGCAGCTCACCCATCGTCGCGTGCCCGGTGCGACCGATCACGTTGTACGCCCCGCCGACGCCCTCGGCACCCCGGTCCAGCAGCCAGGTCGCCAGGTCGCGGACGTCCACGTACTGGATCGGCAGGTCACGCGGCCCGGGCGCCAGCACGTCCCCGCCCCGGGCGATCCGGTTCAGCCACCACGGCAGCCGCCCGATGTCCTCCCCCGGCCCGAGGATCAGCCCGGCGCGCACGAGCAGCGCCCGGTCACCGAACACCCGCGTGGCGGCGAGTTCCCCGCCCGCCTTGTTCTCCGGGTAGTCGCCGTCGTCGGCGTCCGGGTCCGCCGCCACCGTCGGCGCCTCCTCGCCGGTGCCGAGCTCGACGGGTGGCGCGTACACCGAGCCGCTGGACACGTAGACGTAGTGCGGCACCGCGCCGACGAGCGCCGACGCCGCGTCCCGGACCGCCCGGGGCGCGCCGTCCCAGGTGTCCACCACCAGATCCCACTCGCCGCCGGCCAGCGCGGCCAGCCCGTCCGGCGCCGTCCGGTCACCCCGCAACCGGTGTACGCCGGGCGGCGCCTGCCCGTGTACGCCCCGGTTGAACACTGTCACCTGCCAGTCGCGGCGTACCGCCTCGGCCACCACGGCACCACCGACAAAGCCCGTACCACCCAGCATCAGCAGTCGCATGCGTCTTAGCCTGCCGCCGCCCGCCGGCCATGGCGCCCCTTGTTCACGGTGAGCGGATCTGCCAGCGGCAGAACCCGGTCCGAGGGCAGCTCGGCCCGGACGGGGCGGCGGCGCATGTCTTTGCCCCAGCCCTCTCAAACAGCCTTCGCCCCAGTCCTCCGCGATCTTGCACTTCGGTACCCCGCATAACGCGCAAACGGGGACACCCGAAGGGCTGCACCTGCAAGATCGACGCGGTACTACGCCGCCTTTCGGTCCGATCCGGCCCCGCCCCGCCCCGCGCGAGCCGCCCCAAGGGCGTCGATCATGAAGTTGACGGCACTTGGTGTCCGGTTTGTCGCCGCCAACCTCATGGTCAACCGATGGCGGGGTGCCTGGGGAGGGCTTGTTCGATCTTGGAGTTGTGGTGCCCAGGATGCCCGGCTTGACATCGTTCGTGAGGCGCCACAACTCCAAGATCGCGGTGATCAAGGAGTTTGTGTGCTCGTGGGTGCCGGAAAGAGCCGCAAACTCCTTGATCACCTGTGCAGAGCGAGGTGCCGGGTGGGGTGGGTGTGTCTGGTCGGTGGTGGGCGGGGTGTCGGGTTCGGGGGTGGTGGGCGGCACTCTGGTGGCGGAATCGTGGGCGGGTGCGGGGCGTTGTAACCGGGTGAACGACCGAGCAGGACCGCCCCCGAGCGGTCGGCTGAGGGAACACGGCCTGCGGGTCGTTGAGCCTGGTTCCGACGACGTGGACCCGCGCCCGGGTGGTGTGAGGTGCCCGGGAATGATGCCGGGTCGCAGGTCGTTGGACATCCTTCCGGCGCCGCGTGAAGGCCCCCCGCCCTCCGCGAGCAGCCCGAGACCCCTGAGACTTTTGAGCGCCTGACGGTGCCCACGTATCCCGTCCCCCACGGGTGCGTCGACCCCCGAATGGAGCCCCCATCATGAACACGATTCTGCGTAAGAGCGTTCTGGGTATTGCTGGTCTGGCTTTCACCGGTGGCGTGTTCGCCGGCCCGGTCGCCGCCCACGCGGCCGACACCACCCACGCCGTCAAGCCGGTCACCGCCACGGTGCAGTCCGACAAGCTGATCCCGCACGGCGTGCAGGGCGACCAGTCCCGCATCGACCTCAATGACGAGCAGACCGCCAACGTCAAGGCCATCATCGCCGCCACGAAGAAGGCCGGCATGGACGAGCGTGCCGCGGTCGTGTCGATCGCTACCGCGTTGCAGGAGTCGAAGCTGGAAAACCTCGGCCACCTCGGTGACCGTAACGACCACGACTCGCAGGGCCTGTTCCAGCAGCGCCCCTCCTCCGGTTGGGGCACGGTCGAGCAGATCACCGACCCCGAATACTCCACCACCGCGTTCCTGAAGGGTCTGAAGCAGGTCGACGGCTGGCAGGACATGCCGCTGACCAAGGCCGCCCAGACCGTCCAGGTCTCCGCCTACCCGGACCACTACGCCCAGTGGGAACAGCAGGCCGCCGACCTGGTCGCCGAGCACTGGAACAAGTAAGAGATACGAAGGCCGGCACCCCGAACCAACGGGGTGCCGGCCTTTTCGCGTACCCGATGGGTCAGGCCGGGGGCAGGACGAACGTCCACGTGGTGGTGGTCGTGCTGGCCGCGGCGCCGGTGGCGGTGAGCCCGCCGTAGCTGCCGGTCGGCACGCTGCTCGCCGAGTCGGCGAGCAGGCCGGCCACCCGGCCGCCGCCGGTCTGCGAGGTGTTGCTGCGCACCGCCACGCCGGCCGGCGGGGTGAGCGCGGTGGAGGTGCTGTCGCCGTGCAGCCAGTACGACACGGCCCAGCTCTGCGCCGCGGTCACCGGCGCGTACGGGGTGATGCGGGTGGCGGTGCTCGCCGGATCGGTGGCCCGGGTGAAGACCGGCGCCCCGGGCGCCACCCCCCGGTACGCGGCCAGCACCAGGTTGCCCTTCGCCTGACCGTCCAGTGTCACCCGGACCGCAGTGCCCGCGTCACCGGCGCTCGCGGTCTTCCACCAGGCGGTGGTGGTCGCGAAGCCGCCGTCGAGGCGGTCGAGCCGGCTCCAGCCGGTCACGCCGGCCGGCTCGCCGGTGCCGGTGTGCGTGTTCTGGCTGAGCAGGAGCAGCAGCATGTCACCGGCCTGCACGCCCGCCGGGACGGTCACGGTGTGGCTGGTCCAGTTGGCGTTCGCGGTGGCCTGGCCGACGAACGAGATCCGCTCCGGTACGGGCGCGACAGTCACCTCGACGGTTGCGGTGCCGGTGGCGCCCCGGTCGTCGGTGACGGTGAGCGTGACCGGGTAGGTGCCGGCCGCCGCGTACGTGTGGGACGTGGTCGGTACGGAGGCGGTGCCGGTGGTGTCGCCGTCGCCGAAGTTCCAGCTGTGGTCCTGGATCGCGCCGTCGGCGTCGGTGGAACCCGCGCCGGTGAACGTGCACACCAGCCCGGAGCAGGTGGGCGTCAACGCGGCCACCGGCGCCTGGTTCGCGGGGCCGCCCGATCCCTTCAGGATCTTCACGTAGTCGATGTCGCCGGCGAAGTAGTCGCAGGTGACCTTCGTACCGTCGCACTGGCTCTTGCCGCCGACGGACAGCGGCCAGGTGTTGGCGATGGTGCCGGTCGGCCCGTTGAGGCGGCTGGTCCGCACGCCGTCGACGTACATCTCCACGTACGCGGAGGTGCGGTTGCAGGTGATCGTGTGCCACTGGCCGTCGGAGATCGGCACGTCGGTGTAGCCGGTACGGGAGGCGCCGTCCGCGCCCCGGAACAGGCACTTCGGCTTGCCGTTCGGGGCCTCGAACTTCCAGTAGCCGCCGGCCGTGTTGCCCTGTCCCTTCTGGAGGATGTTGCCGAAGGAGTACGTGGTCCGGTAACGGATGGTCACCGAGAAGTCCCCGGCGTCCGGGTTGAAGTCGGTGGTGTGCGGCACCAGGTCGACGTGGCCCGGGACGTACTCCTTGTCGGTGGGCAGGTGCGTGGCGAAGCGGTGGCCGGTCGCCCCGGCGTAGAGCGCGCCGGTGACCACCTCACCGCCGATCGTGCCGTGGCGGCCGTTGCCGCTGTAGTCGGTCAGCACCGTCGACGACGACGCCGGCTCGTCCATGCTGTAGAACGCCACCGTCCGCGTCGCGGTGGCCTGCGCGGGCGCGGCCGATACCGTCACCCCGGCCGCCGCGACGACAGTCGCCACCCCTAATCGTGCGGCCGTCCGCCGCCACCGTCCCCGCTCGATCGTTGCCATGTGACCGCCTCCCTGCGCATCGGGCCTCACAGTGACACGCGCGATGGCAGCGGCAGAATAATCCGCACGGTGGACCCGGGAGACCGATGTAGCCGGTGCCGGCTGTCCGGTGGGAGACGACCGCCTGTCGACCGGCGGCGTGGTGACTCTCGGTGGGCGATACTGGGTTTGAACCAGTGACCTCTTCCGTGTCAAGGAAGCGCGCTCCCACTGCGCCAATCGCCCGGGCAATCGCGAGCGGACGACGGGATTCGAACCCGCGACCCTCACCTTGGCAAGGTGATGCGCTACCAGCTGCGCTACGTCCGCGTGCCGCCGGTTCGCGCCGGCGACGGGGTGAACTCTACCCGATGCCAAGATCGCCGTGCGGCAGACCCCCGCCGCGCCGGGTGGCCGTGTGGTTGCGCCGCTCACCGCCGGGGTACTGAGGCCGGTGACAGCACAACCATCCCCCCGAAGGAGGCTGTCGTGGGTATCGGTACGAGCATTTTCCTGATCGCGGTCGGCGCGATCCTCACGTTCGCGCTCAACGCCAGCGTCGGCGGGGTCGACCTCGACGTCGTCGGCTGGATCCTCATGGCGGCCGGCGTCCTCGGCCTGATCATGACCACGCTGGTCTGGGGCCGGCGCCGTCAGGTGGTCGCCACGACCGCCGACGAGCCGGTGGAGTACCGCCGGGTCGAGGAGCGCCGGGACGTCGCACCGCCCATGTGATCGTGAACGGGGCCGACGGAGCTGATCGGTCCCGGGACCGGACCGGCCGGATCGAACATCCGGCCGGTCGGGTCTGCTATGCCCGCTCGCCGTCGGGGGCGGCACCGTCATCGGTGGCGGCGCGCAGCCCGTACCAGCCGATCGCGGCCACCAGCGCCACCTGCGCCAGGTAGCTCGCGACGACCACCGCACGAGCGGCGTCCTGCGGCACCAGCACGAACGCCACCACGTAGACGAGCGCGGCGACGACCAGCGGACGCGGCATGGTCCGGCCGATCAGGATCCCGACGAGCGCCAGGACCATGCCGAGGACGATCGCCACCTGGCTGCCGAGGACGGCCGGGAGCAGCCCGTCCAGTTGGTCGTTGAACACGTCGAACAGCGCCCGCCCCTGCGCCTCCGGCACGACCGCCGGGTCGGCGGCGTAGGCGAACGGCAGCACCTCCGCGGTGATCGCCAGCGCGAACACCACGCCGCCGAGGCCGGCCAGGAAGGCACCCACCAGGTTCAGCACGCCCGCGCGGCCCCGGGCCAGCCCGACGATGAACACCGCCGCGGCGATCCAGGACACCGCGTACGCGGGCCCGCCCAGGTAGAGGTTCATCGGCCAGTACGCGGACCCCAGCTCACGTACGTCGTCGTAGTGGATCGCTCCGTCGAACGGCGGCTCCCACAACATGAAGACGGTCCGTCCGGCCAGGGACGCCAGGAGCAGGACGAAAAGGGCGACGAGCGCGGCACGGCGCAACTTCGGTACGGGCACGGTGAGAGCCTCCGTCGATTCAGGTGTCGCCCCACCGTGCCGAGGTACCGCCCGCGCGGGCATCGGCCTCAGCACCTATCTTCGGAAAATCCCTGCTCAATGCGACTGTCGGGCGTGCTCCAGCCAGATCCGCGCGGCCCGCACCCGACGGTTCGTGGCGCCGCCGGGCGTCAGGTCGAGCTTGACGAAGATCGCGCGCAGATGGGCGTCGACGGTCCGCTCGGAGACCACCAGCTGCGCGGCGATCCCCGCGTTGCTGGCGCCGTCGGCGAGCGCGGCGAGCACCTCGCGTTCACGCGCCGTCAGCCCGCCGACCGACACCGGGCCCGCGGCATCCACAACCGCCGTGGCCGGGGCCGCCGGCTCGATGACGTTCGTCGTCTCCGCCGCACCGCCTCCCGTCGTACCCTCTGCGCCGCCTCGCGGCGTCACCGGCGCTGTCGGCGCGGCGGTGAGCAGCGCCGCCAGCCGGCCGGTGCCGGCCCACGCCCCGCCGACGACGGCGACGGTCAGCGCCGACACGACCAGGGCGACCGAGGTCGGGCCGAGGGACGTCCCGGGAGCGGCCACGAGCGTGCCGACGCCGACCACCAGCAGGGCCGCGGCGGCCAGGCCGGCGCCGCGCACCACGGCGCCGACCCGGCGCGGCTCGGTGGCGCCGCGGGCGGCGGTGACCGCGCACGCGGCGGCGAACACGGCGGCCCCGGCCAGCGCCACCAGGAAGGCGACCGAGCCCAGCGACGGTTCGACGTCGCCGGGCGTGCGGGCGACGGCGAGCAGCAGGCAGAAGACGACTGTCAGCGGCGCGGCGGTGGTGGCCGCCGCGGCCACGCCGAGACGCGCCCGGACGGCGTGGTGCGACCCGAGAGCGGCCCGCCAGAGCGTCACCGGGAGCAGGAACAGCGCCGCCGCTGCCAGCAGGGTGACGGCGGCGCCGACCGGCGCGAGCGCGGTACGCCAGGACTCCGCGGCGATCGTCGGAACCCCCGCGAACGGCTGGGTCGCCGTGGTCAGCAGCGCGTTGACGAGCGTGGCCACGCCCAGGGTGAGGCCCACGAGCCGGTGCGTCCACGGGACGGCGTCGCCGGTGCGGACGGCGGCCGAGGCGGTCAGCTGAAGGAGTGCCAGCGGCGGGATCCACGCCGAGTTCCACGCCGCGACGGCCGGCCCGGCCCACGGGTGTCCGGCCGCGACGGCGGCCACCGCGACGACGGCGAGCGCCAGATACGCCAGCAGCGACGCGGCGAGCCCGGCCGCCAGCCGGCCGGCGGCACGGTGACCCGACCGGCTGAGCCGGAGCGCGGCGAGCGCGGTGACCACGGCTGCCGTCGCGAGGGCCACGGCGCCGACCGGGTCGCTCGCGAAACCGCCGTGCCCGGCCGCGCCCAGGACGGCGAGCGCCGCGACGCCGAGGGTCGCCGTGGCGGCGGTGAGGACGGGCAGGCTCCGCAGCGCGGGCACCGGGCGGACGACCGCCGTCATCCGTGGTGATCCCGTCGGGACGGGCGCCGGGGACAGCCGATCGCCGTCCGCCGGCTCGGACGCGGGACAACGGCCACCAGCACATTCAACCCGGTCCCCCGCCCGAGGTCGATCCCGTGGCCGGTCAGTCGCGCATCAGCTCGTTCAGCTCGCCGAAGTCGAGCCCGCCGGCGAGCGCCTCGTACGTCCCGGCGCCGAACACCTCCGCCGCCGCGCGCCGGACCACCGCGTACGCCGTCTCGGCCAGCGCCGGGCCGAGGCTCACCCGGGCCACCCCGAGTCGCGCCAGCTCGGCCACCGGCGGCGCGCCCGGCCCGGCCAGCACGTTCAGCGGGGCCGGGATCGCCGCCGTCAGCGCGGCCACCGTCTCCGGCTCCACGGTTCCGGGTACGAAGATCCCGTCCGCGCCGGCGGCCAGGTACGCCTCGGCGCGCTCGACCGTCTCCGGTACGCCCCCGGCGCCCCGCAGGTACGTGTCGACGCGGGCGTTGACGTACAGCGGGATGCCGGCGCGGTCGGCGGCGGCCCGGACCGCGGCGAGCCGGGCGACCTGCTCGTGGATCGGGCGCAGCGGACCGCCGCCGTCGTGCCGGGCATCCTCGACGTTGACGCCGACGGCTCCGGCGGCGAGCACGGCGGCGACGGTCTCGGCCACCTGGTCGGGGTTGTCGCCGTACCCGGATTCGATGTCGGCGGTGACCGGAAGGCGGACCGCGTCGGCGACGCGGCAGATGACGTCGACGGCGGTGTCGCGGGCGAGCAGGTCGCCGTCGGGGGCGCCGCGACTCCAGGCGACGCCGGCGCTGGTGGTCGCGATCGCGTGGGCGCCGGCCGCGGCGACGAGCCGGGCGCTGACCGCGTCCCAGGCGTTGGCCAGGATCAGTGGGTCACCGGGCCGGTGCAGGGCGCGGAACCGCTGGGCTCGGGTCTGTTGATCGTCCACCGGGCCAGTCTGGGTGGGGCACGCGGGTGCGGCAATGGCCAGCGGCGCGGCACTGGACTGATCGATGGCGACGAGAAAGGCCGTGTCGAATGATCGACACGGCCTTTCCGCTGGTGGGCGATACTGGGTTTGAACCAGTGACCTCTTCCGTGTCAAGGAAGCGCGCTCCCACTGCGCCAATCGCCCTCGTCTACTGCGAGGTGGAGACGGGATTTGAACCCGTGTACACGGCTTTGCAGGCCGTTGCCTCGCCTCTCGGCCACTCCACCGAGGTTGCCCCCGAACTGCGTGGCGGCATCTCCGAGCGGACGACGGGATTCGAACCCGCGACCCTCACCTTGGCAAGGTGATGCGCTACCAGCTGCGCTACGTCCGCACGCCCCCGGTGTTATCCGGTGACGGATGAGAACTTTAGCCGAGCCCGGGAACGGTTGCCAAATCGGGTTCCGTTTCCGGCGCGTCCGGTGGTGGCGGACCCCGCTCCCCCTCGGCTTCCTAGGAGCCTGGGTGGCTTCCGTCCGAGAGCACCGGCGAGCGCTCCCACCTGCGGAAGCAGACCGGCGCGTCGAGTGTCCGGCATCCGACTGCCCGCCCGCCGACCAGCCGCTTCGGTAACTCCCCGTGGTCATGCGGATGGGTTACCGTAACGCCGTGACGAGACGAGCCGCCGAGATCCGCCTGGACGCGCTGCTGCGTACGGCCTGTGAGGTGATCGCGGAGCGAGGGCTCGCCAACACCCGCACCGCCGACGTGGCGGAGGCCGCCGGGGTGAGCCAGGCCCTCGTGTTCTACCACTTCGCCACCAAGGACCGACTGCTCGCGCAGGCGTTCGCGTACGCCGTCGAGCAGGACCTGGCCAAGCTCGACGCGGTGCTCCGCTCCTCCGCGCCGCCGCTGGCGAAGCTGCGCCGCATGCTGCGCCTGTACGCGCCGGCCGGCCGGGCCACCTCCTGGTCGATGCGCATCGACGGCTGGGCGGAGTCGCTGCGTACCCCGGAACTGGAGAAGCTCTCCCGGCGGCTGGACCTGCGGTGGCGGCAGGACCTGGCCGCGCTGATCACGGACGGGGTCGCCGAGGGCACGTTCGACTGCCCCGACCCGGCCGGCGCGGCCTGGCGGATCAGCGCGGTGATGGACGGCCTCGCGGTCCAACTCGCGGTGCACGAGCGGGTGATCACGCGCCGCCAGATCGCCGAGTGGATCCGCCTCGTCGCCGCCCGCGAACTGGGCCTCGAACCCAGTCAGCTCGACTGACCGGGCCCCGCCCCCGGCCCGCGCAGGCGGGTCCGCCGGTCAGGGCCAGGTCGGGCGGGGGCGCTCGAAGGGCGGTGGCAGGGTTTCCGGTTCGGTGACGGCGGCCGGGCGCAGCAGGCGGCGCATCCGCAGCAGCAACCCGGCGCCGAGGAACAGCAGCAGCCCGCCGAGCAGGAACGCCGCCTGCACGAGGCCGAAGCCGCCGCTGTCCGCGACCGGGCGTCCGGCCACACCACCGGGCGGCGGCGGCTCCACCACTGCCGCGTCGGTCGGCTCGTCGGTCACCGGGTCGTCGGTGGGTGGCTCCTCGCTCGGCGTCTCCGAGGGCTCCGCGCTGGTGGGCGCCGGCGTCGGCGAAGCCTCCTCCCCCACCACCTCACGCGAGGCGGTCCGCCGGGCCAGCAGCCGCAACTGCGGGTCGTACGCCTCGGCGGCGAAACTCACCCGGCCGCGCGCGACGTCCTCGGCGAACGCCACCCGGTAGCGGGCGGTCACGGTCCGGCCCGGGCAGAGCACACCCGGGTCGAGTTGCCGGTCGGTGAGCCGGGCGGTGTCTCCCTCGGTGCGGATCTCCAGCGGGAACGACCCGCTGTCCTCCACCCGGTCCACCTTGAGCTGGTCCAGCCGCAGGCCCTGCACCCGCACCAACATCGACCAGCGCACCTTGACACAGCCGCCCCCGTCGGAGCGGGACACCACGGCGGACAGCGTCTCCACCCGGTTCCCGGCGGTGAACTCGTCCGGCAGACCGCTCAACTCGGTGGAGAAGGCCGCCGCCGCCCGCGCGGGCAGGGCTCCCCCGTACCCGGTCCCGGCCACGAAGGTCAGCACCAGTCCGATCCGTAGCGCGTGCCGCCACCCGCTCACCACGCCTCCTCACCCTCGGTCGTGTCCACAGGCAACGCTAGGAGCGCGCCGGGCACGCCGGTAGACGGGCGTGTTCGCATCCAACGCCACAACACGGGGGCCATTTCACCGAACGTGGTGAACCGGTCACGGCCCCGCCGCGACACGCCCGGGATCGGGCCCGGCCGGCGGGTGGGACACAATTCTCCGGTGTCCGAGCTGTCCGCCGCGTTCGTCCGGCTGCACGCCCGCCTCGCCCCCGTGGCGTTCGTACCCGAGGTGCGCCTGCACCAGGCCGACGAGCCGATCGGCCTGTGGGAGCTGACCGAGGGCGAGTTCCGCAGCGCCCAGCCGCCGCCGTTCTGGGCGTTCGCCTGGGCCGGCGGGCAGGGCCTGGCCCGCTACGTCACCGACCACCCCGAGGTGGTCGCCGGCCGCCGGGTGCTCGACCTGGCCTCCGGCTCCGGCCTGGTCGCCATCGCCGCCGCCCGCGCCGGCGCGGCCGCCGTCCGGGCGGTCGAGGTGGACGAGCGGGCCGTCGCGGCCGTCGCGCTCAATGCCGAGGCCAACGGGGTACGCGTCGACGCCGAACTCGGCGACATCCTCGACGCCGACGCGGGCGACGCCGAGGTGGTGCTGGCCGGGGACGTCTTCTACAGCGAGGCGATGGCCCGCCGGATGCTGCGCTTCCTGCTCCGGGCCGCCCGCGCCGGCGCCCGGGTGCTGGTGGGCGACCCGGGCCGGGCGTTCCTGCCCCGCGAGCGTTTCCACGGGCTGGCCGCGTACGACGTGCCGGTGTCCGAGGCGCTGGAGAGCGTACGGGTGAAGCACACCACCGTGTGGGAGCTGGACCCGAACCCGCCGGGCGCCCGCCGCTAGCGTTACCGCGTGCTGTTCCGGGGCTGGGGGGAGTCCGTCGACGGGCAGTGGCCGGACATGGCCACCGTTGTCGACCACGTCGGCGTGCCACACCTGGTGGTGACCCGGCACGCGCTCGTCCGCCAGGTGCTCACCGATCCGGTGACGTTCCGGCCGGACAACGCGCTCGACGCGGTCACGCCGATCCCGGTGGCCGCGCTGCGGGTGCTCGCCGGGCACCGGTTCCGGCTGCCGCCGACGCTGGCGAACAACGGCGGCGCCAGCCACCCGGAGATCCGCGGCATCGTCGCCGACGCGCTGCACCCGCACCGGGTGGACGCCCAGCGCCGGTGGCTGACCGGGCTGGTCCGGGAGCGGGTGGCGGGGCTGGCGGCGGCGCTGGACGCGGGCCGCCCGGTCGACCTGTACGCGGGTCTCGCCGCCGACCTGCCGCTGCTGGTGCTGGCCCGCCTGGTCGAGCTGCCGGACGCGCCGGTCGGCGCGGTGAAGGACTTCGCCCGGGCGGCGCTGGAGCTGTTCTGGGCGCCGCTGGACTCCGCCCGGCAGCTCGCGCTGGCCGCCGAGGTGGGCCGGTTCCACACCGTGCTGCGGGAGTTCGCCGCGACCGGGGGCGGGCTCGCCGCGCGGCTGCGCGCGGCGGGGCACTCCCCCGACGTGGTCGTCGGGGCGCTGTTCTTCCTGCTGGTCGCCGGCCAGGAGACCACCTCGCAGTTCCTCACTCTGCTGCTGCACCGGCTCTCCGGCGAACCGGCGGTACGGGCCGGCCTGCGCGCGGGCACGGTCGCCGTGGACGACGTGGTCGAGGAGGGGCTGCGGCTGGAGCCGCCGATCGTCACGTGGCGGCGGGTGGCGGCGGTCGACACCACGCTCGGCGAGCTGCCGGTGGCGGCGGGCACCAGCGTGGTGGCCTGGCTGGCCCGCGCCGGGCGCGACCCGTCGGTGGTCGGCGCGCCGGGTGAGTTCCGTCCCGGGCAGCCCGGCTCGCGGCGGCACCTGGCGTTCGGCGCCGGGCCCCACCGCTGCGTCGGCGCGCAGCTGGCCCGGATGGAGGCGGCGGTGGTGGTCGCGGAGGCCACCGCGCTGCTGGACGACGTGACTGTGGTCCGTCCACCCTGGTGCCCGGACAACCTCACGTTCCGGATGCCCGACGCGTTCGTGGTCCGCCGCGCCTGAGCCCTGCGGGTGTTAACAGGGGGCCCTTCCTTACGAAAGTGAGGGTGGGGGGCTGCCGTTCGACGGCGGTGCGGGGACATCCCGGCTGAATAGCGTCATCGCATGATCACACTTCGTGCGTTGACGAAACGGTTCGGCGACGTGACAGCCGTCGACGACCTGACCGTCGAGATCCGCCCCGGCCAGGTCACCGGGTTCCTCGGCCCGAACGGCGCGGGCAAGTCCACCACCATGCGGATGGTGCTCGGCCTGGACCGGCCCACCGCCGGGCAGGCGCTTGTCAACGGGCGGGACTACCGCACGCTGCGGCACCCGCTGTACGAGGTGGGCGCGCTGCTCGACGCCACCGGTGTGCACCCGGCCCGCTCCGGTGTGGCGCACCTGCGGGCGATGGCGCGCAGCAACGGCGTACCGGCTCGGCGGGTGACGCAGGTGCTCGACCTGGTCGGCCTGGACGCCCGCGCCGCCGGCAAGCCGGGCCGGGCGCTGTCGCTGGGCATGGGTCAGCGGCTCGGCATCGCGGGCGCGCTGCTCGGCGACCCGCCGGTGCTGCTGCTCGACGAACCGGTGAACGGGCTCGACCCGGACGGGGTGCGGTGGATCCGCGGGTTCACCCGCCGTCTCGCCGACGAGGGACGCACCGTCCTCGTGTCCAGTCACCTGATGAGCGAGATGCAGCAGACCGCCGACCGGGTGGTGGTGCTGGGGCGCGGCCGGCTGGTCGCGGATGCGCCGCTGGCCGAGCTGATCGCCGCCCGGCCCGCCGCGTCGGTCCGGGTACGCGGCCCCGAGCCGGCCGCGCTCGCCGCGCTCGGCGACCGGCTGGCCGCCGAGGGCGCCACAGTCACCGCCGACGAGGGCGGGATGTCCGTCGCGGGCAGCACCGCCGGCCGGGTCGGCGACCTGGCGCACGAGATGGGGGTACGCCTGCACGAGCTGACCCCTGTCGCCCCCTCCCTGGAGGAGGCGTTCCTGGAACTGACCGCCGACAGCGTGGAGTACGCCGCCGGCTCGACCGGAGGTGGCACCCGATGACCGCACAGTCCACGCTCGACCCGGCCCGTCAGTCCGCCCGGCCCGCGCCCACCGGGAATCCGCTCGCCGGGGCGGTGGCCGCCGAGTGGACGAAGCTCTGGTCGGTCCGCTCCACCTGGTGGACGCTGCTCGCGGCGGTGCTGACCATGGCAGCCACCAGCGCCCAGCTCGCCATCTACGCGCAGAACGCCAACACCGACGACGACCCGGCCAACAACCCGGGCGTGGTGGACGTCGGCGAGATCGTGGCCGGGTCGCTGGAGCTGACCCAGTACGTGGTGCTGGCGCTCGGCCTGTTCGCGATCACCAGCGAGTTCACCACCGGCACGATCCGCACCACGCTGCGGTGCACCCCGTCGCGGGGGCGGGTGCTGGCGGCCAAGGCAGTGGTGGTGGGCGCGGTGACGTTCGGCGTCGGGCTGCTGCTCGGCACCGTTGGCGCGGTGACGGCCCGGCCGGTGCTGGGCGAGTGGGGCCGCGCCCCGCTGGGCGCGACGGTGGCCGACGTGGTGGCCGCCGCGGCGTACCTGGCGCTGATCGGCGTGCTGGCACTCGGCCTGGCGGCGGCGCTGCGCGGCGCGGTGCTGGCCCTGACCGTCCTGCTCGCGCTGCTGATGATCGTGCCGCTGTCGTTGCAGGAGCCGGACATCACGGTGCTCACCCGGATCGCCGACGCGTTCCCCGGGGTGGCGGGCAACCACTTCCTGGCCGGGGACACCGAGCCGTACCCGGCGGTGGTCGGGCTGCTGCTACTCGCCGGCTGGGCCGCCGCCGCGCTGGCGCTGGGCCGGTGGGCGCTGGCACGGCGCGACGCCTGAACGGGGCGGGGCTGGTCAGCCGGTGGGCGGGACCAGCCCTGCCTCGTACGCGAGGATCGCCGCCTGCACCCGGTTGCGCACGTCCAGCCGGGTGAAGATGCTGGTCAGGTAGCTCTTCACGGTGCCCTCGACGAGGTGCAGCCGGCGGGCGATCTCGGCGTTGGACAGTCCCGCGCCGACCAGCGCCAGCACGTCGCGTTCCCGGTCGGTGAGCCCGGCCAGCCGGTCCCGCGCGTACGGGCCGCGGGCCAGCCGTCCCCCGCTCAGCTCGATCACCCGGCGGGCCACCCGTGGCGACAGGTACGCCCCGCCCTCGGCCACCGCCCGCACCCCGGCCAACAGTTCGCGCGGGTCACCGGACTTGAGCAGGAACCCGGCGGCGCCGTGGCCGAGCGCGCGGGCGATCAGGTCGTCGTCGCCGAACGTGGTGAGCATGACCGCCGCCGTCTCCGGCACCAGCCGGCGGATCTGCGCGGCGGCGCTGAGCCCGTCGCCGCGGGGCATCCGGATGTCCAGCAGCGCCACCCGGGGGCGGTGCGCGCGGACCAGCTCGACCGCGGCGAGGCCGTCGCCCGCCTCGCCGACCACCTCGATGCCAGGGTCGGCGGCCAGGATCGCCCGTACCCCAGCCCGGACCAGCGCCTCGTCGTCGGCGAGCACCACCCGCAGCGGGCGGTCGTGGTCGTCGCTCATGGTGCGATCTGCTCCTTGCTGACCAGCCGCCCGTCGGCGAAGCAGAGCCGCCAGGTCGCCTGGGCGAACGGGAAGTTGCCGTCGGTGTAGAACTCGCAGCCCGGCGCGGCGCCGGTCGCGGGCGGATCGGCCTGCCGGCGGGGCAGACCGAGCGCGTCGCGCGGCTCACCCAGCCGCAGCCGTTCGTAGCCGGACCGGTCCAGCACCGCGCCCGCAGTGGCGAGCGGGTAGTAGACGAGCGCCAGCACCAGCGCCAGCCCGGCGGGCGCGCCGATCGCCACGAGCAGGCTGCGTCGCGCCCGCCGCCGGGCCTCCCGCAGCCGCCGGGCCGCGTCCCCGTGTCCGTCCCGGCCGGGTACGCCGACGCGTCCGGCGTCGAGCGGGTCGATCTCCGCGAGGTCGTCGTCGCCGGATCGCGGGGCGGTCGCCCCGGAACCGTCAGCCGGGCCGGTGACCGGCGGACCGGCGTCGGCGAGGGCCGGCGTCCCGGAGGCTCGGATCGGGTCGGCGACCGGTGAACCGGCGCCCGCGCGGCCGGGCGGCGGCGTGCCGGGACGGGCCGCATCAGCGAGCGGGATGTGTGCGGTGACCGCCCAGCCGCCGTCGCACGGGCCGGCGTCCAGGGCGCCGCCGGCGAGGCGTACCCGCTCGCGCAGCGCCAGCAACCCGGAGCCGTGCGACGGCGGCCCGGGCAGCGGACCGGCCGGCGGTGGCGCGTTCACCACCGCGACAGTCACCGCGTCGTCGTCGCGTGCCACAACGACGGTGACCGGAGCGCCGGGGGCGTAGCGGGCGGCGTTGGTGAGCGCCTCCCGGACCACCCGGTGCACCGCGTGCGCGGGCAGCGGCGGCAGGTCCGCCTCGTCGGCGCGCAGGTCGACTGTCATCCCGGCGTCGCGCGCGCCGTCGACCACGTCGGCGACCGTCTCCCCCGGCGGCCGCAGCGTGCGCTCCTCGCGCAGCACGCCGATCACGTCGTGCAGGCGTTCGGTGGCGGCGGCGACGCTGGCCCGCAGCTCACCGGCCGCCGCCCGGTGCGCCGCGGACAGGTCCGGCGCCAGTTCCAGCGCACCCGCCCGCAGCGCGATGAGGCTCAGGTCGTGGCCGAGCGAGTCGTGCATGTCCTGCGCGATGCGGGCCCGCTCGCGCAGGCGTACCCGCTCGATCTCGGCCCGGCGCTGCGCCTGCGCGTGCCGCAGTCCGGCGTCGGCGAGCGCGCGGTGCTGCCGCCGCAGCCGGCCCAGCAGCCAGGGGAACACCCCGGCGAACAGCAGCACCGAGGCGAGCAGGAACCAGGTGGACGGCTCGGTGCCGAGCAGCCCCAGGTTGAGCACCGAGCCGGTGACCGCGATGGCGGCGAAGACGGCGGCGGCCGGCGCGGCCCGGTCGCTGCGCCGCCCGGCGAGGTAGCCGAAGACCGGGATGGCGAACACGACGTTGCCGTCGACGAGCGAGCCCGCCACCACTGCGAGCACCGCGACCAGCGGCCACCGGCGCCCGATCCACACCGCCGTGCCGAGCAGCGCCAGCGCGGCGGCCAGCGGCGGAAGCTCGCCGATCTGCGGCGGGGTGAGCCGGCCGTACGCCACCGGCGCCGCCAGCACTGCCCAGAGCAGCAGGTCACCGGCCCGGCACTGTCGTTCGCGGGGTTCCACGGCGGTCACGCTACCCACGCCCGGCCGGGCCGGGCACCGACGAAAGTCAGGTCTCCTCGGCCCAGGCGCGCCAGTCGTCGAGCACGCCGTACAGGGCGGGGGTGAGCCACCCGGGAGCGGACCGGCGGAACACACCGGGGTCCATCCCGCCCGCGCCGGCCGGTACCGCGCCGAGCAGGTTCGGCAGCAGCTCGGACAGGTTGAGCCAGTGCACCAGTTCCGGTTCGGTCGGCCAGGCGCCGATCACCACACCGGCCGGGACGGCCCGCCGCTCCAGCGCCTCCAGCGTCAGCGCGGTGTGGTTGAGCGTGCCGAGTCCGGCCCGCGCCACCACCACCGCGGGCGCGCCGAGCGACACCGCGAGGTCGGCCACCGTCCACGGCTCGCCGGACGGGCGCAACCCCATCGGTACGAGCAGCCCGCCCGCGCCCTCGATCAGCACCAGGTCGTGCTTGTCCGCCTCCTCGCGGATCGCGTCGACGGCGTTGTACAGCTCCAGCGGCGGCAGGTCGGCGACCCGGGCCGCGGCCAGCGGCGCGAGCGGGTCGGGATAGCTGGCGAGCGTCCGGCCGGTGAGCGGGGCGGCCAGCCGGGTCACCGAGTCGACGTCGCCGGGCTCGCCGGTGGCCGTACCGGTCTGGCCGGGCTTGACCACCGCTACCCGCAGCCCGGCGGCCTGCGCGGCGGCGGCGACGGCGGCGGTCACCACCGTCTTGCCGATCTCGGTGTCGGTGCCGGTCACCAGCACCGGCCCGGTCCAGGCGTCGCCGAGGCTCATGGCGCACACTCCACGATCACGTCCAGGGCCCGGTCGAAGTCGGCCCGGTCCACCCCGGCGCTGACGGTGAGGCGCAGCCGGGAGCGGCTGTCCGGTGTGGACGGCGGACGGAAGCAGCCGACCGCCACGCCGCGTTCCCGGCAGGCGGCGGCCCAGGCGGTCGCCGCCTCCGGTCCGGGCGCGGTCACCGAGATCACGGCGCCGTCGGGGGCGGACACGGACAGTCCGGCCTCGCCGAGCCGGCGCACCGCCGTCGCGACCCGGTCGGCCAGCTCGGCGCGCAGCGCGTCGCCGTCGCGGGCCAGGCGCACCGCGGCGCGTACCCCGGCCACCACGGCGGGCGGCGGCGCGGTGTCGAAGATGAACGTGCGGCCGGTCTCCACCAGGTGGCGGACGAACTCGGCCGGCCCGGCGACCACGCCGCCGGCCCCGCCGAGTGCCTTGGACAGCGTCGCGGTGACCACCACGTCGGGCGCGCCGGCCAGCCCGGCGGCGGCCACCCCGCCGGCCCCGGCCGGGCCGGTGACGCCGAGCGCGTGCGCGTCGTCGACGAGCAGCAGCGCGCCGTGGCGGCGGGCCACCTCGTGCAGCTCCGCGAGCGGGGCCAGGTCGCCGTCGACGGAGAAGACCGACTCGGTCACCACCACGGCCGGGCGGCCCGGCGCGGCGGCCAGCGCCGCGGCCACCGCTGCGACGTCCGCGTGCGGCGTCACCAGCGTCTCGGCGCCGGAGATCCGGCAGCCGTCGATCAGCGAGGCGTGGTTGTGGGCGTCGGAGACGAGCAGCGTACGCGGCTGCGTCAGTCCCCGGACGGCGGCGAGGTTGGCCAGGTAGCCGGAGGAGAACACCAGCGCCCGGTCGACGCCGAGCCAGTCGGCCAGGTCGTCCTCCAGCGCGTGGTGGGCGTCGGTGGAGCCGCGCACCAGGCGTGACCCGGTGGCGCCCAGCCCGTACGCGGACAGGGCCTCCGCGGCGGCGGCGGTGACCTGCGGGTGGGCGGCCAGGCCGAGGTAGTCGTTGCCGGCCAGGTCGACCACCGCGTCGTCGGCGGCCCGGGGACGCAGCGTGCGGGTCAGTCCCGCCCGGGCCCGCAGCTCGGCGCGGCGGTCCAGGGCCGCCAGCCAGTCCGCCACCGTGCCGTCCCCTCCCGCCGACCACCGCCCCGCCGGGCGCTTCCGCGGGGCGAAGTTACCACCCGTCCCGAGGGCTCCGGCGTGGCGCGGTCCCGGCTCGCCGGGGCTGCTGGCGGCGGTTTCCCGGCCCCTCGGTGGCCTGTTAGGTTACGAGCCATGCCAGAGATCCTCGACCAGGCCCGGGAGCGGGTGCTGGGCAACGGTGTCGGCCTCGACGAGGCCGGTGTCCTCGCGGTGCTGAACCTTCCCGACGAACACCTGCCCGCCGCCCTCCAGCTCGCGCACGAGGTCCGGATGCGCTGGTGCGGTCCGGAGGTCGAGGTCGAGGGCATCGTCTCGCTGAAGACCGGCGGCTGCCCGGAGGACTGCCACTTCTGCTCGCAGTCCGGCCTGTTCACCTCGCCGGTCCGGTCGGTCTGGCTGGACATCCCGGCGCTGGTCGAGGCCGCGAAGCAGACCGCCGCGACCGGGGCGACCGAGTTCTGCATCGTGGCCGCCGTGCGCGGTCCGGACGCCCGGCTGATGAAGCAGATGCGTGAGGGCGTCGCGGCCATCCGCGCCGCTGTCGACATCCAGGTCGCCGCGTCGCTCGGCATGCTCACCCAGGAGCAGGTCGACGAGCTGGTCGAGATGGGCGTGCACCGCTACAACCACAACCTGGAGACCTGCCGCTCCTACTTCCCGAACGTGGTCACCACGCACTCGTGGGAGGAGCGCTGGGAGACGCTGCGGATGGTCCGGGAGTCGGGCATGGAGGTCTGCTGCGGCGGCATCCTCGGCCTCGGCGAGACGGTCGAGCAGCGGGCCGAGTTCGCCGCGCAGCTCGCCGAGCTGGACCCGCACGAGGTACCGCTGAACTTCCTCAACCCGCGGCCGGGCACGCCGCTCGGTGACCGTCCGGTGGTGGAGGGCAAGGACGCGCTGCGCGCCATCGCCGCGTTCCGGCTGGCCATGCCGCGCACCATCCTGCGGTACGCGGGCGGCCGCGAGCTGACCCTCGGTGACCTGGGCACCCGCGACGGTCTGCTGGGCGGCATCAACGCGGTGATCGTCGGCAACTACCTGACCACGCTGGGTCGCCCGGCCAACGCCGACCTGAAGCTGCTGGAAGACCTGAAGATGCCGGTGAAGGCGCTCTCGGCGACCCTGTGAGGCAGCGGTGACCGATCTTTCCCCCGCCCCGGCCGTGCCCGTGGCGCTGTGGTGCGACAGGTGCGGCGAGTCGGTGGCGGCCGGGCCGCATCCGGCGTGCGAGGCGGCGCGGGCGTGGGAGCCGCCGCGCTGGTGCGCGTCCTGCCGGCGGCGGATGAAGGTGCAGGTCGTACCGGCCGGCTGGTCGGCGGTCTGCGTCGAGCACGGCGAGCGGCGGGGCTGAGGCGTGCTGCGGGGGCGGGCGGTGACGCTGCGGCCGGTGACCGACGCCGACGTGCCCGCGCTGGCCGCGATCCGGGCCACCCCTGAGGTGCGCCGCTGGTGGCGCGGCGGGGACGATCTGGCCGAGTCGGTCCGGGCCGACCTGGCCGACGACGCGGTGACGATCTACGCGGTCGAGCACGACGGCCGGCTGGTCGGGGCGATCCAGTGGTACGCCGAGACCGACCCGGACTACCGCCACGCCAGCCTGGATGTCTTCCTCGACCCGGCGGTACGCGGCTCCGGGCTGGGCGGCGACGCGATCCGCACGCTGGTCCGGCACCTGATCGACGAGTACGGCCACCACCGGTTCACCATCGACCCGGCGGCGGCGAACACGGCGGCGATCCGCGCGTACGCGAAGGTGGGGTTCCGTCCGGTGGGCATCATGCGCCGCTACGAGCGCGGGGCGGACGGGCGCTGGCACGACGCGCTGCTGATGGATCTGCTGGCCGAGGACCTGGCCGGCTGAGCTGACGGACGGGCGTGCCCGGCACCACGCGGGTGCCGGGCACGCTCTCCGGTAACTGTGTGACGGTGTCAGCGCTGGAGGGTCAGCACACCCGGCCGCCACGGCAGCAGGTTGTAGTCGCCGCCCGCACTGGGGTTCTTGCCCTGGTACAGGAACTGCAGGTTGCAGGGGTCGATGGTCTTGGTCTGGTCGGGGTTGTTGCGGACCAGGTCACCGTGGCTGATGTCGTTGGTCCAGGTCGCGCCGCTGTTGGCCTTGCCGGCGAACGGGTTGCTCTCGGTGGCGGCCTGCGGGGTCCACGAGCCGCTCAGGCTGTTGGACGTGAACGACCGGAAGTAGCGTCCCTGGCTTCCGATCGCCTCGACGATCATCAGGTACTGGTTCTGGCCCGCCACCTTGTAGACCTCGACGCCCTCGAACAGGTTGTTCGTCGAGTCCGACATGATCGTCGTGTAGCTCGAGCCGAAGCTGCCCGGGAAGTTCCCGAGCGGCATGCTCGACCGGTAGATCTTGCCGTTGTCCCCGGCGAAGAACAGGTACATGTTCTGGTCGTCACCGATCAGGGTCTGGTCGATGACGCCGTACGGGGCGTCCGGCAGGGTGGCGGTGGACAGCGTCTGCGCCGAGGACCAGCCGTTGGCGTTGGTCGGGTCGCTCGACGTCTTGTAGCTGAACGAGGTCGGTCCCCACTGGTACGCCAGCACCCAGATGTTCTTCGGGGCGAAGTACAGCAGCGTGGGCGCCACGGTGCCCTGGCTCATCCCGTTCTGGCCGGTCGACGCCATGTCGGACCAGTTGGTGAACGGGGTGAAGTTCATCGAGCTGTACTGGCCGCTGCTGTTGACGTACGACCCGTAGACCAGGTGCTTGCCGTTGTGGACGACGTTCGTGAAGTCCTTGAGCGAGACCCAGCCGTTCTGCGGGTTGGCCAGCGCGCCGGTCGACGACCACCGGTAGGTCGACGGGAGCGAGCAGCCGCCCGGCGGGGGCGTCGTGGTGGCCGGCGGCGGCGTGGTCGGGGACGGCGAGGTGCCGCCACCGAAGTCGGTCCGCCACTGCTGGTTGGTCTGTCCGTGGCAGTCGTACAACTGGACCTGCTGGCCGTTGCCGGTGCCCCAGACGTCCAGGCAGCGACCGGACTGCACGCCGCTGATGGTGCCGTTGGAGTTGATGTTCCACTGCTGGTTGGACTGGCCGTTGCAGTCCCAGATGATGATTCCGGTGCCGTTGGCGGTGGCCGCGCCGTTCGCGTCGAGGCACTTGGTGCCGTAGACCATCAGCTGCTTGCTGGAGGTGTACGTCCACTGCTGGTTCGACTGACCGTTGCAGTCGTAGAGCTGGACCCGGGTGCCGTTCGTCTGGGTGGCGTTCGGCACGTCGATGCACCGGCCCGACTGCACGCCGACGATCCGGCCGGCGCCGCCGCTCGGCGGCGGTGCCGTGGTCGGGGTCGTGGTCGGGGTCGTGGTCGGCCCGGAGGTCGGGGCGGCCGCGTTGAGCGCGTTGAGGACCGAGTTGTACGCGGCCTTCTTGTTGCCTCCGCCGTCGAACAGCAGCGGGCTCTCGTTCGAGCGCCACGAGTCGCTGTCACGCACACCCCACACCGTGATGCCGATGCAGCGCGGCACGTTGATGCACGCCTGCGTCAGACCGGCGTACTGGCTGGTCGAGGAGTTCGTGACGTCGACCTCGGTCAGCGCCACGTCCACACCCAGCGCGGCGAAGTTCTGCAGCGTGGTCTGGAAGTTGCCCGGCAGCGAGCTGCCACCGGTGAAGTGGGTCTGCAGACCCACGCAGTCGATCGGCACACCCCGGGACTTGAAGTCCCGGATCATGTTGTAGACGCCCTGCGTCTTGCCGTACGACCAGTTCTCG
Source organism: Micromonospora sp. LHW51205 (assembly GCF_003315815.1). NCBI lineage: Bacteria > Bacillati > Actinomycetota > Actinomycetes > Micromonosporales > Micromonosporaceae > Micromonospora > Micromonospora sp. LHW51205. Next base: position 721,246 of record NZ_QMEZ01000004.1, read on the forward strand.
ATGTTGTAGTCGTTGTAGCACAGCTTCGTCGACGGGTCGGCCGCGCGAGCGGTGCGGAACGCCACCTCGATCCAGTCGTTACCGGTGCCCTGCAGGTTCGACTGCCGACGGCTGCCGTCCTCGTTGAACGCCTCGTTCACCACGTCCCACGCGGCCAGCTTGCCCCGGTAGTGGGCCATCACGCCGTTGATGTGGTCGATCATCGCCTGACGCAGGTTGCTGCCGTTCAGGCTCTGCATCCAGCCCGGCTGCTGCGCGTGCCACGCGAGGGTGTGCCCCCGGACCTTCAGGCCCCGCTGGGTGGCCCAGTTGTAGATCTGGTCGCCCGAGTTGAAGTTGAACTGGCCGCGCTGGGGCTGCGTCGCGTCCGGCTTCATCTCGTTCTCGGCGGTGATCATGTTGAACTCACGCGCCGCGATCGTGCTGTACGTCGAGTCGCCGAGCCGGCCCGCCGCGATGGCGGTGCCGAAGTAGCGGCCCGACTGCGCGGCGGCCGCGCCCAGCGTGCTCGCGGCGGCGTTCGCCGCCGGCATCATCACCGCGACGGCGGCCACCGTCACGGCGCTGACCGCGCCGGCGAGCAGCGCTCGGACGGCTGGTGATCGCCGTCGCCGACTCCCGCCGCGATGAGCGGATGGGCTCATTGCCATCTTGGCCTCCTTACTGGCCAACACCCAGGCCGTCGGGGCGGGACGACTGGACGTTTCGGTTGGGGTATCTAGCTTTGTCGATGCTTCCACCACGCATCGGTGGGGACAATGGTGTTTCGGAAAAGTTTCGGAACGTTTTTGGCCGCGCGGGGCCGGGTGCGGCGTGGCCGGTCACACGGGGTGCGGTACCGGCCACGCCACGTCGACGGTCAGGCGACCGTGCAGGCGGTCCCGTTGAGCGTGAAGGTCGCCGGCCTCGGGTTCGAGCCGGTGTGGGTGCCGTTGAAGCCGAAGCTCGTCGACGCCCCGGGTGCCAGCGTCCCGTTGTAGGACAGGTTCGTCGCGGTCACCGCCGCGCCCGTCTGGGTCACGTTCGCCGACCAGGCCTGCCCGACCTTCTGCCCGGTGTTGCCGAACGTGAACGCCAGCGTCCAGCCGTTGATCGCCGTGGTGCCGGTGTTGGCGACGGTGATGTTCGCGGTGAACCCGGTGTCCCAGGAGTTCGCCGTCCAGGTCACCGCGCAGGTGCCGCCGGCCGGCGGCGCGGTGGTGGTCACCGTGACACCGGGCGAGGCGGGTGAGACGTTTCCGGCCGCGTCCACCGCCACCACCGTGAAGGTGTACGTGGTGGAGGCGGTCAGCCCGGTCACCGCCAGCGTGGTGCCGGTGGCGGTGCCGACCAGGACGTTCCCGCCCCGGTAGACGCGGTACCCGGTGACGCCCACCGCGTCGGTGGACGGACCCCAGGTCAGCGTCAGTCCGGTCGGGCCGATCGCGGAGGCGGTGGGGGTGCCCGGCGCGGTCGGCGGGGTGGTGTCGGGCGCCGGGCCGGCCGGCGTGGTGACGCTGACCGCAGCCGACGACGCGGATCGGTTGCCGGCGCCGTCGAGCGCCCGCACGGTGAACTGGTACGTCCGCTCGGGTGCCAACCCGGTCACGGTGAGGGTGGTGCCGGTCGAGGCGGTGACGACCGGGTCGGCGCCGGCCGAGGTACGGGTCACCTCGTAGCCGGCCAGCCCGCTGCCACCGGTGTCGGTGGACGCGGCCCAGGTCAGCGTGAGCCCGCTCGACGTGACGGCGGACGCGACCGGGGTGCCGGGCACCGAGGGCGCGGTGGTGTCCGGGGTGACCGGCCCGGGCTCCTCGCCCCAGACCCGTACGCCGCCGGAGTAGAGCGGCACCTTGCGGTTGGGCCCGGCGGTGGCCTGGTACGACGGGTCGTTGGTCGGGTCCCAGGTGCCGCCCTCCGGCACGCCGATCTTGAACTGCACCTCCATCCGGTGCTGGGACTGCCCGGCGGGCGCGATGGTGTAGCCGGTGCAGTCGACTTCGACGTACCAGATGTCGCCGGAGAACTGCTTCGCCGTCGACGGCGACGGGCAGCCCTGGGTGTAGCCGGGGGTGACGGTGACCGGTCCGGTGCCGTCGGGCCGGAAGAAGTACCGGAACTTACCGGTGGTCAGCGCCCGGGCCGGGAACGCCGACTTGTTGTAGATGATCGCCTTCAGTCCGGTGGCGCGCGGCTCGGCCTGCATGACTGTGGTCTCCACGGTCATCTCGTCCATGTCGGGCGTCTCGGCGGACGGGAACCCGGCGCGCGGGCTGCCGCCGTACTCGTTGGCGAGCCGGGCCAGCGCGGAGGTGAAGCCGGCGTTGTAGTCGGTGGCCACCTCGTTCATCACGTAGTCCGACCGGCTGTCGGTGTACGCGTCGTTTGCCGATGACGGGCCGCCGACCAGCGCGCCGTAGAGCACGTGCCGGGTCTCGGTGGGCACGGTCTGGCTGTCCCACCAGGAGCCGTGCGCGGTGCGGTGGTGCGGGTTGCGCGGCGAGTTCGTGCCGAAGCCGATCTGGTAGCTGGAGTTGCGCGGGTTGTCGCCGAGCGCGTAGTTGATCTGCCGGACCGCGAAGTCGTGGTAGCGCGCCTTGCGCGTGGTGTCGGTGGTCTTGTCGCTGTAGACCAGCGCGGCGAACGCGGTGTTCGAGGCGTACCGCAGCGCGCCCCAGGAGTCGAGCACCGCCATCCCGCCGGGCGAGTACGGCACCCGCTGCCCGTTGACGCCCACCGTCCAGTAGTCCAGCCACCGGTTGGCGTCGTCGGCGTACTTCTGCTTGCCGGTCAGGTTGGCCAGCAGCACGTACGCGCCGAACTGCTTGTTGTCCCAGGCGATGGTCCACTTGTAGGAGCGGGTGGTGGACTGCGGCTCGGTGCCGAGCTTGTCGTACTCGCTCTCGGCCTTGGCCAGGTAGGTGGCGTCGCCGGTGGCCCGGTACAGCCAGATCGCGCCCCAGACCAGCTCGTCCTGGTAACCGCTCCACGACTTGTAGAAGCTCGTCGCGTCGGTGATGCACTCGTGGTAGCTCTTCCGCACCGTGTCGGCGAACGTGTAGAGCTGCTTGGCGTGGCCGAGCAGCTTGTCCGCGTAGGCCGCGTCGGTGGGGCGGAACACCATGGACGAGGCGGCCATCGCGGCCGCCGTCTCCCCCGCCAGGTCCGCGCCGCCGCAGCTCGCGTCGATCTTGTACGCGGGCCGCGCCATCGGCATCACCTCGGCCGGGCCCCACCACTTGTGGTCGTCGTCGCCCTTGCCGACCTGTCCGTAGAGGACGTTCGGCGCGGGGTGCGCCTTGACGAAGTAGTCGTTGACGAAGCGCAGGTTGTTCAGCAGGTGGGTGAGCTGCCCGGAGGCGACGTAGCCGTCGCGGTACTCGACCGCGCCCCAGGCCAGCATGGTGGCGCTGAACGCCATCGGGAAGCCGAACTTCACGTGGTCACCGGCGTCGTACCAGCCGCCGGTGAGGTCGACGCCGACGTCGGCGCCGTCGGTGAGCGCCGAGTCGCCGCGCCAGGAGACGCGGTTCCACGAGGGCTTGGGGCCGGACTGCTGCGCCTCGTAGAAGAACAGCGACTTCTGCAACGCCTCGGCGTAGTTGAACGTGGCCGCGGCCTGCGCGGCGGGCACCTCGACGGCCGACGCGGGCGGCGCGGCGGCGACGGCCGTGGCCAGGCCGACGGCCAGCGCGGCGCCGGCGGCGAGCAACCGGCGCAGCCGCGACCGGCCTCCGGGCGGCGGTATCGGACGGGGCATGGCGAGCTCCTGTGGCTGGCGCCGCGCGGCAGCCGGAGCGGGGACGGCACTCGGGGCTCCGGCTGCCGCGAGGCAGTGGTGGTGGGGTGACCGCAGGAGCCTCGGGAGCGCTCCCATGGATAAGCGACAATGTAATGCGCGGGCAACATGTTGGGAAGGCCGCCGTCGGCGGGGCCCGCTCGGCGTACCGACGGGTAACAAACGGGAGCTGGATCACACCATCGATGCAGCTCGATATCGAGCCGACTCGTTCCCAGCTCAGCGGCATCGCGGTGACGACGAACGCGCCGCGGACGACCCCGTCCAGGCCGCCGCCGTCCTGGCATACGAGCGTACGGTTGCCCGCCCGCTCGGCACCGCGCGACAGTACGCCTCACCTGCGGTGCCATCGACGCCGCCGCTCCCCGGACGACACTGAGGAGATCGCGATGGCTCTACGACTCGCCGAGGGCACCTCCTGGTCCGACACGCTCGCCCGGGCGGTGGCCGCCACCCCCGAGGCCTTCGACACCACCTCCGACGGCGTGCCCACGCTCCACAATCTCGTCCAGGGGCAGTGGCGCGCGCTCGGCACACCGGCGCCGGTCCGTACCCCTGTCGACAACACCGTCCTCATCCACCTGGCCCGGCTCGACGCCGAGGCCGCGCGCGGCGCGGTCGCCCACGCCGCGGCGGCGCACCGGGAGTGGGCGCAGACCCCGCTGGCCGAGCGCGTCGCCCGCGTCACCGACGCGCTGGACGCGCTCACCGGGCACCGCGACCTGCTCGCCCTGCTGCTGGTCTGGGAGATCGGCAAGCCGTGGCGGCTGGCCTGCGCCGACGTGGACCGGGCGCTGGACGGCGTGCGCTGGTACGTGGACGAGATCGAGCGGATGCTCGCCGACGGCCGGGAGCCGCTGCCCGGCCCGGTCAGCAACATCGCCTCCTGGAACTACCCGATGAGCGTGCTGGTGCACGCCGAGCTGGTGCAGTTGCTGGCCGGCAACGCGGTGATCGCCAAGACGCCGTCCCAGGGCGGCGCGGTCTGCCTCACCGTCGCCCACGCGCTGATGCGCCGTGCCGGACTGCCCGCCACCCTGCTGTCCGGCAGCGGCGAGGAACTGTCCGAGGTGCTCGTCCGCGCGCCGGAGATCGGCGCGGTGGCGTTCGTCGGCGGGCGCTCCAACGGCGGCAAGGTCGCCGCCGCGCTGCTCGACTGCGACAAGCGGCACTTCATCGAGCAGGAGGGCCTCAACGCCTGGGGCATCTGGAACTTCTCCCAGTGGGACTCGCTCGCCGCGCACCTGCGCAAGGGCTTCGAGTACGGCAAGCAGCGCTGCACCGCGTACCCCCGGTTCGTGGTCCAGCGCGACCTCGTCGACGAGTTCCTCGACACGTACCTGCCCGTGGTCCGCTCAATCCGCTTCGGCCACCCGCTCGCGGTCGACGAGACGTGGCGGGCCGGCGACCCGCTGCCGGAGCTGGACTTCGGTCCGCTGATCAGCGCCGCCAAGGCCGAGGAGCTGCGCCGCAAGGTCGAGGAGGCGGTACGCGGCGGCGCCGTACCGCTGCACCGGGGCAAGCTCGACGGCGCACCGTTCCTCGACGGGCAGGACACGTCCGCGTACGTCGCGCCCGCCGTGCTGCTGGCCCCGCCCGGCCGGTCCCGGCTGATGCACGCCGAGCCGTTCGGCCCGGTGGACACCATCGTGGTGGTGGACACCACCGACGAGCTGCTGGCCGCGATGAACGCCTCCAACGGCGCGCTCGTGGCGTCGCTGGCCTGCGACGACGAGGAGCTGGCCGGCAAGCTGGCGGTGGACCTGCAGGCGTTCAAGGTGGGCATCAACAAGCCCCGCTCCCGGGGCGACCGGGACGAGCCGTTCGGCGGCCGGGGCGCCTCCTGGAAGGGCGCGTTCGTCGGCGGCGACCTGCTGGTGCAGGCGGTGACGGTGGGCGGAGACGGCCGGCTCTACGGCAACTTCCCCGACTACAGCAGCTACCCCGCCACCTGATCCCCGCGAACACGGACGGGGCCCCCGCATCGGGGGCCCCGCCGTGTCACCGTCCCCCGCATCGGAGGTCGGTCCGGGTGGCGCGCGAACGCGCCGGTTGCGGCCCTCCGGCCGGACCCCTCGGGCGTGCCGCGCCGTTGCGGCTCACCTCCGTGGTCCGGCCGGACGGCCGTCAGCTCATCCCGGCCGCTGCGCCGGCACGACCGCGCCGGCACGCGCGCCGCTACCGGCCACCGCCGGTGCGCCGGTCACCGCTGGTGCGCCGGTCACCGCGTCACCGCCGGACGCCGGCTCGCCCGTCGACGGCGCGGGAACCAGCGGAAGCGTCGCGGTCAGCACCGCGCCGTCGCGTTCCAACGCCACCGGCCGGTCCAGGCGGCGCAGCGTCCGCAGCATCGGGGTGTTCTCGGCCTGCACGTGCAGCAGCACCGCGGCGTACCCGGCCCGGTCGGCGTGGCCGAGCAGGCGGCGCAGCAGCGCCGAGCCCAGGCCCCGGCGCTGCCAGTCGTCGCGCACCAGCAGCGCCGCCTCGGCCTCGTCGCCCTCACCGAGCAGGTTCGCCATCGCCACGACCGGCTCCGCCGCCCCGCCGGAGCCCGCCGTCGCGAGCAGGGTCACGCCCCGGACCGGCTCCAGCAGCCGGCGCAGCCGCGCCGGCGCCGGGTCGGCCGCCCCGCTCAGGTAACGCCGCTGCCGGCTGCGCGGCGAGCAGGCCGCGTGCAGCTCGCGTACGCCGGGCACGTCCTCGGCCGTCGCCGCGCGCACCGACACCTCCCCGCCGTCGGGCAGCACCAGCGTGACCCGTTCGGTGTCCCGGCGGGCCAGCATCGCCGCCAGCTCGACCACTGCCTGCGCCCGGGCGTACTCGGCCGGGGTGAAGCTCGGCTCCCGGCGGCACAGCTCGTACGCCCCGCCGGCCGGGTCCGCGAGCGCCATGGTCGTGCCGCCCACCCCGCCCGGCGCGGTGGCCGGCGTCGGGCGCCAGGTCACGGTGTCGGCGCCGAGCAGCGTGCGCAGCGCCGCGCCGGTCGCCTCCGGGTCACGGGCCAGCCGTCCGGCGAGCCCGAGCACCCGGGTCGGCTCGTCGGCCAGCCCGCGCGCCTCGCTGCGCGCGACCCAGCAGTCCCGGCCCCGGCCGCGCTCCACGGCGGCCCGCAGCTCCGCCTCGGTGACCTGCTCGGGCGCGTCGACCAGGAAGTCGTCGACCGCGCCGGCCTCGGTGGTGTGCACCTGCACGCTGAGGATGTTGACCCCGCGCAACGCGAGGCTCGCCGTGAGCACCGACAGGTAACCCGGCCGGTCGTCCACGGTGGCTCGGATCCGCCACAGCGCCATGGTTGTCTCCCTTCCTCGGCACCGACCATGCCGTGCCCCTGTTGCGGGCCCGTTGCCCCGGGGTGACGCGGCCCGTCCGGTCAGGTGACGGTGGTCACGGGTGGCGTGCCGACCAGGTCCAGCCGGTCGCCGAGGATCACCGCGCCGGCGCGGACGATCTGGGCGAGCCGGTCCACCTCGGTGGAGTGGAACCCGGCCGCGGCCAGTGGCTCGCTGTGGTCGCGGGCGACCACCAGCACCAGGCCGGCCCGGCCGAACGGCGCGACCGCGTAGTGGTGCCCCTCCGGGCTGGTCATGGCCCGCGCCCGCAGCGGGGTCACCTCCGGCAGCCGGGGCGGCGCCGGGGCCCGCCAGCTCGCGTGCCCGATCGCGGCGACGCCCGCCTCGCCGCTGCGCGAGGCCCAGTCCAGGGGTACGACGGCGGCCACCGCCCAGTCGGCGGCGAGCAGCCCGGGTGCCGCGTCGACGAGCGTGGCCACCCCGTCGGCCGGGTTGGCGGCCACCTGGGCGAGCAGTTCCGCGTCCTGCCCGGTGGTGGTGGGCGCGCCGATCGCCCGCCACACGCCGTCCACCCGCACGCCGGGGATCGCGGCCAGCCCGGCGAGCATCCGCTCCACCCGCGCCGCGCCCGGCCACACCACAGTGAAGTCGTCCACCGCCCGGCCGCCGAGCCGTTCCAGGACCACCACCTGCACGATGTCGGCGCCGGAGACGCCGAGTGTCCGGGCCACCTGGCCGAGCGTGCCCGGACGGTCCGGCAGGGTCACCCGAACTCTCAGCAGCATGTCTGATCCCCTCCGCTCGGCGGGCCGGCCGAGCGGCCGGCAGGCTGGGGCCCAGCCTGCCGGTTGACCATTTCGCCCCTGTTGCAGCGGCATGTCCCGCCGGGAAAACCCCGACCTTGACAACAAAGCTGAGCTGCCATCAACTAATCGGATGACCGATCCGGCCGCCGCTGCCCGGCTCTCGGCCGGCTCGGCACCCCGCGGGCTCGACCTCGACCGGCTCGCCACCTACCTGGCCGCGCACCGGCCGGACCTGACCGGCCCCCTGTCGGCGCGGCTGATCGCCGGCGGCAAGTCCAACCTCACCTACCTGCTGCGCGCCGGTGACCGCGAGGTGGTGCTGCGTCGGCCACCGCTGGGGCACGTGCTGGCCACCGCGCACGACATGGCCCGGGAGCACCGGGTGATCTCGGCGCTCGCGCCGACCGGCGTACCGGTGCCGGAGGCGCTGGCGCTCTGCGCCGACGAGAGCGTCATCGGCGCGCCGTTCTACCTGATGGCGAAGGTCGACGGCGAGGTCTACCGGCGGCGCGAGCAGACCGACGCGCTCACCGCCGCCCAGCGGCGCGACCTCGCCATGGCGATGATGGACACGCTCGCCACGCTGCACCGGGTCGAGCCGGCCGAGGTCGGGCTGGCCGACTTCGGCCGTCCGGAGGGCTACCTGGCCCGGCAGGTACGCCGCTGGGCCGGCCAGCTCGACCGGTCCCGCAGCCGGCCGCTGCCCGGCATCGACGAGCTGCGCGACGCGCTGGCCGCCAGCTTGCCCGAGGGCGCGAACGCGGGCCGGATCGTGCACGGCGACTACCGGCTGGACAATCTGCTCGCCACCGTCGACCCGCCGGCGGTGCGGGCGGTGCTCGACTGGGAGATGGCCACGCTCGGCGACCCGCTGGCCGACCTCGGGCTGCTGCTGACGTACTGGGACGTGCTCGGCGACAGCGACCACGGCGAGGGCAACCCGGTGGCCGACGGCATCGGGCCGCGCGCCGGGTTCCCCACCGGGGCCGAGCTGATCGAGCGGTACGCCGGGCGCAGCGACGTCGACGTCGGCCCGCTGCACTGGCACGTGGCGCTCGGCTGTTTCAAGCTCGCGGTGATCTGCGAGGGCATCCACTACCGGCACACGCTCGGCCAGACCCTGGGCGAAGGCTTCGACCGGATCGGCGACATGGTGGCGCCGCTCGTGGCACACGGGCTGCACGCGGTGAGGGAGAGCTAGATGGAGTTCGCGTACGACGACCGGACGGTCGAGCTGCGGCAACGGCTGGAGGCGTTCCTCACCGAGTGCGTGTACCCGGCCGAGCCGGTGCACCACGAGCAGGTGCTCGCGGCCGGCGACCCGTGGGCCCGCCCGCCGGTGATGGCGGAGCTGAAGGCGCAGGCGCGCGAGCGCGGGCTGTGGAACCTGTTCCTGCCCGACGCCCGCTACGGCGCCGGCCTGACCAACCTGCAGTACGCGCCCCTGGCCGAGCTGACCGGCCGCAGCCCGCACCTGGCCCCGGAGGCGCTCAACTGCGCCGCGCCGGACACCGGCAACATGGAGCTGCTCGCCGAGTTCGGCTCCGAGGAGCAGCGCAAGCAGTGGCTCATGCCGCTGCTCGCCGGGGAGATCCGGTCCGCGTTCTGCATGACCGAGCCGGAGGTGGCCTCCTCCGACGCGACGAACATCGGCACCCGGATCACCCGCGACGGCGACCACTACGTGATCAACGGCCGCAAGTGGTGGTCGTCCGGGGCGATGGACCCGCGCTGCGAGATCTTCATCGTGATGGGCAAGACCGACCCGGACGCCGACCGGCACCGCCAGCAGAGCATGATCCTGGTGCCCCGGGACACCCCCGGCGTGACGGTACGCCGCGGCATGCGCGTCTTCGGCTACAGCGACGCCCCGCACGGCGGGCACGCCGAGATCGACTTCTCCGACGTACGGGTGCCGGTCGAGAACCTGGTCGGCGAGGAGGGCACCGGGTTCGCCATCGCCCAGGCCCGGCTCGGCCCCGGCCGGATCCACCACTGCATGCGCCTGATCGGCATGGCCGAGCGGGCCCTGGAGCTGCTCTGCCGGCGCGTGCTCGACCGGGTCGCGTTCGGCCGCCCGCTCGCCGAACAGGGCGTGGTACGCGAGTGGATCGCCGAGTCGCGGGTCCGGATCGAGCAGGCCCGCCTGCTGGTGCTCAAGACCGCGTGGCTGATGGACACCGTCGGCAACAAGGGCGCGCACACCGAGATCCAGGCCATCAAGATCGCCACGCCGCTGATGGCCGAGTGGGTGATCGACAAGGCGATCCAGGCGCACGGCGGAGCCGGGGTCAGCCAGGACACCCCACTGGCCGAGCTGTGGGCGGCGGCCCGCACGCTGCGCCTGGCCGACGGCCCCGACGAGGTGCACCGCGCCTCGCTGGCCCGCCGGGAGCTGCGCCGCTATTCCTGACCGGCTCCCGCCGGGCGTGGTCAGGCGGAGGCGCGGTGGATCAGCTCGGTGTCCAGCAGCACGTGCGGCGAGGGAACCTCCTCGCCGCGGATGCGGGAGACCAGCAGCCGGGCCATCTGCCGGCCCATCTCCTCCACCGGCTGGAACACGGTGGTCAGCGGCGGCTCGGCCTGACGCGCGATCGGGGCGTCGTCGAAGCCGATCACCGCGACGTCCTCCGGCACCCGGCGGCCCGCCTCGCGCAGCGCGCGCAACGCGCCGAACGCCATCAGGTCGGAGGCGACGAACACGGCGTCCAGTTCCGGGCAGACGTCCAGCAGCCGGCGCATCGCGGCGGTGCCGCTGCCCTCGCTGAAGTCCCCGTACGCGATCAGGCCCGGGTCGATCCGGCCGCCGGACGCCCGGACGGCCTCCTGGTAGCCGGAGAGCCGGGCCAGACCGGCGCCCATGTCCTGCGGGCCGGCGATGGTGGCGACCCGCCGGCGGCCCTGGCGGAACAGGTGCTCCACCGCCTGCCGCGCGCCGCCGACGTTGTCCATGTCGACGAACCACGCCGGCTGGGCGTTCGGGTGCAGCATCCGCGCCGGGCGGCCGCCGAGCACAGTCGGCAGGCCACGCTCCTCCAGCAGCGTGGGCAGCGGGTCGGCGTCGTGCAGCGAGAGCAGGAGCACGCCGTCGACGTGCTGGTTGGTCAGGTGGTGCTCGACCCGTTCCCGCTCGATCGGCGACTGCACCATGGCCAGCCAGAGCTGCATCGGCGTCTCGACCAGCCCGGAGCTGACGCCCCGCACGATGGCCGCGAAGAACGGCTCGGTGAAGACCCGCTCCCCCGACTCGGAGACGACCAGGGCCACCGAGTCGGTCCGCTGGGTGACCAGCGCACGGGCGGCGCGGTTCGGCACGTACCCCAGCTCGGCGATGGCCTGCTGGACGGCGGCCCGGGCCTCCGGGCTGACCTGCGGCGAGCCGTTGACCACGCGGGAGACAGTGCCGCGCCCGACGCCGGCGCGGGCCGCGACCGCGTCGAGGGTCGGACGCCCGAGCGAGCGGGTGCGCTGCGTTGTCATCGTCTGTTGCTCCTCCGACGGTCGGGCGGGCCCGGCACCGATTGAGGCGTCGGCGCCGGGCCGCCCGTTACTGGCTGGCCCAGCTTATTGTGCGGGCAGTCCGTTGCGTCGGATCACGTCGGCGTACCACCTGGCGCTGGACTTCGCGATCCGGGCCTGGCTGTCGTAGTCGACATAGACCATGCCGAACCGCTTCGTGTAGCCCCAGGCCCACTCGAAGTTGTCCATCAGCGACCAGGCGAAGTAGCCCTTGAGCGGCACGCCGGCCTCGATCGCGGCGTGCGCCGCCCGCAGGTGCGCGGCGAAGTAGGCCAGCCGGTCCGGGTCGTCCACCCGGCCGTCGACCAGCTCGTCGACGAACGCCGAGCCGTTCTCGGTGACGTAGAGCGGCAGGTCGGTGTACTCCCGGTGGACCCGCTCCAGCGTCTCCACCAGGCCCGGGGCGTCGATCTCCCAGTCCATGTCCGTCACCGGGACACCCCGGGTGACGAACCGGACGTCCTCGCTGCCCGGCCAGCAGGACGGCGCCCGCCAGTAGGGCTCCGGCTCCGCGCCCTCGACCGGCGCGGCGACCACGTGCCGGCTGTAGTAGTTGATCCCGACCATGTCCAGCGGCGTGGCGATGGTCGCCAGGTCACCGTCGCGCACGTGCCCCATGTCGGTGATCTGGCGCACGTCGGCGACCAGGTCCGCCGGGTACGCCCCGCGCAGCACCGGGTCGAGGAAGAACCGGTTCGCCAGCGCGTCGATCCGGCGAGCCGCGTCGGCGTCCGCCGCCGAGTCGGTCGCCGGGGTGACCGGGTACAGGTTGACGGTGATCCCGAGCTGCGCGTCCGGGCGGACCGCGCGGACCGCCTGCACGGCCAGGCCGTGACCGAGCATCAGGTGGTGCCCGGCCCGCAGCGCGTCCGCGCCGTCGCGGCGGCCCGGCGCGTGCACGCCGGAGCCGTAGCCGAGGAACGCCGAGCACCACGGCTCGTTCAGCGTGGTGAAGTACTTGACGCGGTCGCCGAGCGCGTCGGCGACCAGATGCGCGTACTCGGCGAACCGGCCGGCGGTGTCCCGGGCCGGCCAGCCGCCCGCGTCCTCCAGCGGCTGCGGCAGGTCCCAGTGGTAGAGCGTCAGCCAGGGCTCGATGCCGTGGCCGAGCAGCTCGTCGATCAGGCGGCGGTAGAAGTCCATGCCCTCCTGGTTGACGCCGCCCGTGCCGCCCGGCTGCACCCGCGGCCAGCTCACCGAGAAGCGGTACGACCGCAGCCCCAGGTCGGCCATCAACCGCACGTCGTCCGGCATCCGGTGGTAGTGGTCGCACGCCACGTCGCCGGTGTGCCCGGCCACCGTCCGCCCCTCGGTGTGGCTGAAGGTGTCCCAGATCGACGGCGCACGGCCACCCTCCGCCGCCGCGCCCTCGATCTGGTACGCGGCGGTGGCCGCGCCCCAGAGGAAGTCCGGCGGGAAGGTCAGGGCCGGACCGGCGTCGAGGAGACCGACGGCGGGCGGGCTTGCTGGATTGCTCACGACTTGACGGCGCCTTCCATGATGCCGCCGATGATCTGGCGGCCGAACAGAACGAACACGACGAACAGGGGCAGGGTCGCGATCAACGTACCGGCGAAGATCTGCGAGTTGTCGGCGAAGTAGGCGGTGTTGAGGCTGCGCAGCGAGATCTGGACGGTCGGGTTGGACGGGTCCGCCAGCACCACGAACGGCCAGAAGAACTGGTTCCACTGCTCCATGAAGGTCAGCAGACCCAGCACCGCGGCGGCCGGACGCAGCGCGGGCGCCACCACGTGCCAGTACACCCGCCAGGTGGAACAGCCGTCCACCCGGGCCGCCTCGATCAACTCGTTCGGTACCGCCTGCTCGGCGTACTGGCGCATCATGAAGATGCCGAAGCCGCCGATCAGGAACGGAACGGTCACCGACGGCATGGTGTTCAGCCAGTCGAGCTTGGCCATCAGGATGTACAGCGGCAGCACGCCGAGCTGGATCGGCACCATCATCGAGGTGAGGATGATCAGCAGCAGCGCGTTCTTGCCCCGGAAGCGCAGCTTGGCGAACGCGAAGCCGGCCAGCGAGCCGAAGAACACCGTCGCGACGGTGATCGTCCCGGCGACCAGGAACGAGTTCATCAGGCCCTTGAGGATGTTGGCGTCGCTGTTGGCGAGCACCCGCTCGATGTTCTCGCCGAGCTTGCCGCCGGGCAGGAACGGCGGCGGCCAGGAGTTGGCCGCGTCGTTCGTCCGGCTGGCGATCACGATCATCCAGTAGAACGGGAACAGGGAGAGCAGCACGCCGAAGATCAGGCCGATCATGGTGAGCGGGCTGGCCTTCCAGAGCCGCTCGGCCCGGTGGGTGGTCTTCACCGGCGCGCTGTGCCGGGTGGGCGGGCGGACCGCGGTGGTCGTCATCTCGTCACCTCACTTGTCGGAGCTGATGCGGCGGGCGAGCAGGTAGTTGATCGCCGACATCAACGCGATGAGCACGAAGAGCACGAGCGCGACCGCTCCGGCGTACCCCCACCGGAAGCGCTGGTTCATCACGTCGAGCAGGTACATCGTGATGGTCTGGAACTGCCCCTCCGAACCACCGGAGAGACCGCCCGAGCCGCTGGTGAACAGCAGGGGCTCGGTGAACAGCTGAAGGCCGCCGATGGTGGAGATGATCAGCGTGAAGATGATCGTGGGGCGCAGCTGCGGGACCGTGATCGACCAGAACTGCCGCCGCCGGGAGGCGCCGTCCAACGCCGCGGCCTCGTACATGTCCTTGCTGATCGACTGCATGGCGGCGAGGTAGATCAGCGCGTTGTAGCCGACCCACCGCCAGTCGACCATGGTGGAGATGGCGAACCATGAGGCGAAGCGGTTCGCCCGCCAGTCGATCGGGTCCAGGCCGATGCTGTCGAGCAGCCAGTTGACCAGGCCGAAGTCCTTGGCGTAGAGCATCGAGAAGATCAGCGCGACCACGGCGGTCGAGGTGATGATCGGCATCGCGATGGCCATCCGGAAGAACGTCTGCGCGCGCAGCTTCCGGTTCAGCGCGTTGGCGAGCATCAGCGCCAGCAGCAACTGGGGCACTGTGGAGAGCGCGAACATGCCGAACGTGTTGACCACCGCGTTCCAGAACTGCGGATCCTCGGTGATCAGTTCGACGAAGTTGTCCATCCCGACGAAGGAGATCGTCGGGTTCAGCGGCGACCGGTCGGTCAGCGCGATCCAGACCGTGTACGCGATCGGGTACACGCCGAACACGGCGAAGATCACGAAGAACGGCAGGACGTACAGGTAGGGCGAGTACTTCAGGTCCAGCCGGGTCATCGAGGCGGCGCGGCGGCGTGTGTGACGTGCGGAGCGCGGCGCGCCGGGCTCGGGCGGCGCCGCGGCGTGCAGGTCGAGGCTCATGGGGAGTCCTTCTCCTCGGCCGGCGTCACCCGCCACACGGGCGACGCCGGACTCTGCGGGCACCGCGGGTGGCGCCGGCAGCATGGGCTGCCGACGCCACCCGCGGGCGGCTCAACCGGTCACTTACCGGCGGCCGCACCGTTCTTCAGGGCCGCCTGCCACTGCTCGCCGGCCGACTTGCCCTGCTCCACGGCGCGCAGCGTGTTCTCCACGGCGGTGCGGACCGCGTTGTTCT
>NZ_QMEZ01000005.1:0-524948 GCF_003315815.1 Micromonospora sp. LHW51205
CACCCACCGGGCCCCCATTTCGCCGCCCGCCACCCGTTGGGTCCCCGGCTCGCCACCCGTCGAGCCGCCCGAGACACCACGGGCGTCAGAGGCCCGCCCGCAAACACCCATCGTGTTCCACTCGTCGCCAGATCCAGCCCCGAGTGGAACGCCATGGGTGTCTCAAGGCCCTTATGACACCCATGGCGTTCCACTCGTCGTGAGCGCTGCCTGTGGGTGGCACGCCATGGGTGCCTGACGCGTGGGCGAGCCTTGATGGGGCGCAGGCCGCGCGGGCGCACCCCCAACCGAGGGCGCACAGTCCACGTGCGGGCGGAGCCGAACGCGTGGGTGAGCTGAGCGCGCGGGCAGCCCGGTGTGCGCAGGCCCAAACGGGTGAGCACACGCCCCGACGCACACACCCGACACACGAGCACACGCCCCGACGCGCCAGCACACGCCCGGCGTGCAAGCCCGAGCGCGCCAGCACACGCCCGACGTGCAAGCCCGAGCGCGCGAGCGCGGACAGTCAGAGGATGGCGTCCAAGGCGGCCAGGTCCTCGTCGGACGGCTGCCACGTGCCGGCTTCGGCGTTCGCCTTCACCTGGTCGGGAGTGGTGGCGCCGGCGATCACGGACGTCACCGCGGGACGGGCCGCCAGGCCGCCGATGGCCACGTGCAGCATGCTGATGCCGCGCTCGGCCGCGTACGCATCGATCGCCTCGATGACGTCCCAGCGCGCGGCGGCCAGCCGCTCGGCGTACCGGCCGCCGCCGGCCAGCCGGCTACCGGCCGGGGGCGCCTCGCCGCGCTTGTACTTGCCGGTGAGCAGCCCGTTGGCCAGCGGGAAGAACGGCAGCATGCCGAGGCCGAACCGCTCGCACGCCGGGATCACCTCGGCCTCCACCCCGCGTTCCACCAGCGAGTAGTGGTTCTGCGCGGAGATGAACCGGGCACGCCCCTGCGACGACGCGGTCCAGTCGGCGTCGGCGATCTGCCAGCCGGCGAAGTTGGAGTTGCCCAGGTAGCGCACCTTGCCGGCGGTCACCAGGTCGTCGAGCGCGGCGAGCGTCTCGTCGATCGGGGTGCCCGGGTCGGGCTCGTGCATCTGGTACAGGTCGATGTGGTCGGTGCCGAGCCGGCGCAGCGACGCCTCGACGGCGCGGGCGATGTAGCGGCGGGCGCCCCGGGCGTCGTGGTCCGGCCCGTTCGCGCCGTGCATGTCCATGCCGAACTTGGTGGCCACCACCACGTCGTCGCGGCGGCCTTTGAGCGCCTGGCCGAGCAGTTCCTCGGAGGCGCCCTGCGGCTCGCCGTAGATGTCGGCGGTGTCGAAGAAGTTGATCCCGGCGTCGAGGGCGGCGTCGACCACCGCCCGGGTGCCGTCGAGGTCGAGTTTGCGGCCGAAGTTGTTGCAGCCGATGCCGACCACTGACACCACGAGCCCGGAGTCGCCCAGCCGGCGATAGGTCATCTCACTCACGAGATCCACCCTATGCCCGCTCCCCGGGGCCCACCCGGGGAGCGGCTCAGGCCACGTCCCAGACCGGCTCCGGCGTCTCCACCACGTCACCGTCGCCGCGGAACAGCACGAACCGGTCGAAGGTACGGGTGAACCACCTGTCGTGGGTGACCGCGACGACAGTTCCCTCGAACGCGGTCAGCCCGGCTTCCAGCGCCTCGGCCGAGGCCAGGTCGAGGTTGTCGGTGGGCTCGTCGAGCAGCAGCAGCGTCGCGCCGGACAGTTCCAGCAGCAGCACCAGGAAGCGGGCCTGCTGACCGCCGGAGAGCGTGCCGAACCGCTGGTCGCCCTGACCGGCCAGCTCGTACCGGGACAGCGCCGCCATGGCCGCGTGCCGGTCCATGCCGGTCCGGTGCTCGTCGCCGCGCCACAGCACCTCGACCAGCGTCTTCGCCATCAGCTCGGGGCGGTCGTGGGTCTGCGAGAAGTGCCCGGGCCGCACCCGCGCGCCGAGCCGGACCACGCCGCCGTGCGCGACCGGCGCGAGCGCGGCGGCGCCGTCGACCGGGGTGTTGCCGGGCTCCGGGTCGGTGCCGCCGCGGGCCAGCAGGCGCAGGAAGTGCGACTTGCCGGTGCCGTTCGCGCCGAGCACCGCGACCCGGTCGCCGTACCAGAGTTCCAGGTCGAACGGGTACGTCAGGCCGTCCAGCTCCAGCTGCTCGGCGATGACCGCGCGCTTGCCGGTCCGTCCGCCGGTCAGGCGCATCCGGATGTCCTGGTCCTTCGGGGGTACGGGCGGCGGCCCGGCCTCCTCGAACTTGCGCAGCCGGGTCTGCGCGGCCTGGTAGCGGGACGCCATCCCGTCGTTGTACGCGGCCTTCTGCTTGTACATCAGCATCAGCTCGCGCAGCTTCTGGTGCTCCTCGTCCCAGCGTTTGCGCAGCTCGTCGAGGCGGGCGTGCCGGGCGACCCGGGCGTCGTGCCAGCTCGCGAAGCCGCCCGGGTGCACCCAGGCGCTGCCGCCCTCCACCGCGACGACCCGGTCGGCGGTCTGGGCCAGCAGTTCCCGGTCGTGTGAGACGTACAGCACGGACTTGGCCGACTCGCGCAGCCGCCCCTCCAGCCAGCGTTTGCCGGGTACGTCGAGGAAGTTGTCCGGCTCGTCGAGCAGCAGCACCTCGTCCGGGCCGCGCAGCAGCAGTTCCAGCGCGAAGCGTTTCTGCTGGCCGCCGGAGAGCGTGCGCACCGGCCGGTCCCGGGCACTGTCCCACGGCAGGTCCAGCACGATGGTGGCGACGGTGTCGAAGAGGACCTCCGCGTCGTAACCGCCGGTCTCGCCCCAGGCGGCGAGCGCCTCGGCGTACGCGAGCTGGGCCTTGGCGGCGGCGGAGCTGTACTTGCCGCGGACCTCGGCCGCCCGCATGGCCGCCTCGGTCTCGGCGAGCCGCCGCCCGGCGTCGCGCAGCGCGGGCGGGGCGAGGGAGAGCGCCAGGTCGGCGAGCGTGGACTCGTCGCCGATCATGCCGATGAACTGCCGCATCACGCCCAGCCCGCCGGAGCGCGCGATCGCGCCGGTCTTCACCGGCAGGTCACCGGCGACCATCCGCAGCAGCGTGGTCTTGCCGGCGCCGTTCGGGCCGACCAGCGCCACCTTGGCACCCTCACCGACCCGGAACGAGACGTCGCTGAACAGCTCACGCCCGTCCGGGAGGATGTGCCCGACCGCTGCCACGTCCACGTATCCCACGCGGGCATCCTGCCCGAGCCGGGCCGCTGGACGACACCGGATTACCGGGTGACGCGCAGCACCCGGTAGCCCTTCTGGCTGGCGTGCCGCTCGACGGACCAGCCCTGCTCGACCAGCCAGCGGTGCAGCGAGTCGCCGCCGAGGTGCCGGGCGACGACGAGCCAGGCCACGCCGTCCGGGGCGAGCCGGGGCAGCCAGCGCAGCAGCAGGCCGTGCAGTTCCGGTTTGCCGATGTGGATGGGCGGGTTGGACCAGATCTGGGTGAAGGTGACGTCGTCCGGCAGCTCGTCGGGCGCGACGGCGCGTACCCGGTCGGCGGCGCCGACCCTTGCCGCGTTGGCGGTGGTGAGGGCGCGGGCCCGCTCGTTGACGTCCACGGCCCAGACGGTGGCCTCCGGCGCGACAGTGGCGAGGACGCAGGTGATCGGGCCGAAACCGCAGCCGATGTCGAGCAGCGCGCCGGTGACGTCGGCGGCCGGCAGGTCGGCCTTGCGCAGCAGCACGGCGGTGCCGGGGTCGAGCCGGTCGGCGGAGAAGACGCCACCGGCCGAGCCGAGCGTGTAGTCGCGCCCGGCGACTGTGAACTCGACCTCGCGCGGGCGGGCCGGAGCCGAGGGCTCAGCGGTGAAGTAGTGGTCGCCGGTCACGCAGGCATTCTCGCACCGGGCCGGGGCGGTTCCGGCAACGGTGTCAGGGGCGGAGCCGGACGCCACTCCGCCAGAATTTCCCGATATTACCCCTGAAAGGGACAATCAGTCCTACTCTATGCCACATGGTGTACCGGTACGAGTCCGATGAGGACGCCTTCCTGGAGTACCCGAAGCCCGGGTCGGCCCCGCACGGGCCCGCAGCCACGACGCCGCCGCCCGCGGGTCCGTCACGCTCCCGGTTCCCCACGCCGTCGCTGCCCCCGCCGCCGCGCCCGCAACCGGCGCTGCCGCCGGCCGGCGCGGCCGGGCAGGACGACCCCGACGGACAGGCGGTGGCGGACGACACCCGCGCACCTGCTCCGGCGCCACCGGCCCCGGCGCCGACACCGGGACGGCCCGCGCCACCACGGGAGCCGTCCCCGGTGCCGCAGCCCGCGCCACCCATGCCCGCGCCAGTACCGGCGGCGACGAACCGGCCGACAGTGCCGATCCCCGCCAACCCGACCGCCCGCGCCGGCGACGTCTCCGAACTGCCCCGGGCCCGGCGCGCCGACCGCCGCAACGGCGGCAGCCGGTTCTGGCAGGCGCTCGTCGGTGGCGCCGCCGTACTGCTGCTGCTCTCGCTCACCGGGCTCGCCGTCGCGGCGCTGCTGGACGAGCGGACGGCCACGCCGTCCGCCGGCCAGCCGACCCCGCAGCCGAGCGAATCGAGCACCCCGGCCGGCGGCACCGACCTGGACTCCCGGGACACCGACCAGGCGACGCTCACCGCCAAGGAGGTCTTCCCGACCAAGGACCTGGTGCTCACCGACGGGAAGCCGGCGTACCGGGTGCTCAAGACCCAGGCCAGTACGAAGTGTCAGGTAGCGGCCACCGGCGAGATCGCCGACCTGCTGGTCCGGCTCGGCTGCAACCAGGTCGTGCGGGGCACGCTCCGCTCCCCCGACGGCGACCACCTGATCACCGCCGGTCTGTTCAACCTCACCGACGTGGCCACCGCCCAGCGGGTACGCGACCGCATCCGGCCGCTGCTCGACGCGCGCCAGGGACGGTTCCGTGGCATGGCGGCGGGCGACGACACCGAGGTGGTGGAGAAGGCCGCGGCCCGGGTCGCCTGGCAGGTACGCGGACACTACGTCGCCTACTGCCTGGTCACGCGCGCCGACGGGGAACGCATCCCCAGCGACGACGCAGCCGCCCGCGAGATCATGTACGACATGGTCGAACTGCACCTCAACCGGGCTGTGCTGGACCGTCGTGCGGCGGCCGGAACGGCCGGGCAGCCCGACGCGGAGTCGGCCGGGGACAGCGCCGGTCAGCGGGGCACCGACTGACCTCCGGTCAGCCCTCGGCCACCGGCACCCGCAACCGGCGGGTCAGATCGGCGCGGCGGGCGTACTCGGCCGGGTCGGCCGGGTAGCCCACAGCGACCAGGGCGAGGCCGTGCGCGGGCGCCACAGTCACCTCGCTGGAGCGCTCACGCCGGGTCAGCAGGCCGGCCGGCCACTGCACCGGCCGCCGCCCGTCACCGGCCACCAGCATCGCCCCGACCAGGCTGCGCACCATGTTCTGGCAGAACGCGTCGGCCTGCACGGTGGCGACCAGGATCCCGTCCGGGTCGCGCCGCCAGTCCAGCCGGGTCACCTCGCGCAGCGTGGTGGCGTTCTCCTTGCGCCGGCAGTACGCGGCGAAGTCGTGCTCGCCCACCAGCCCGGCCGCGGCGGCGTTCAGCGCCGCGAGGTCCAGCGGCTTCGGCCAGGCCAGGGTGTCCCGGCGGCGCAGCGGCTCGGCGCCCCACGGGGCGTCGGTGACCCGGTACTCGTAACGCCGGAACGTGGCCGAGAAGCGGGCGTCGAAGTCGGCCGGCACCTCGGTCATGGCGCGTACCCGCACATCCGGCGGGAGGAGCCGGGCCAGCCGGCGCAGCAGCCGCCCCTCGTGCTCCCGCCACACCGCGGCGGGCAGGTCGAGGTGGCAGACCTGCCCGGTGGCGTGCACCCCGGCGTCGGTACGCCCGGCCACCGTCAGGCCGGTCGCCGTGCCCGCGCCGAGCACCAGGTCCAGCGTCTGCATGAGCACGCCGGCCACGGTGCGCCGGGTCGGCTGGGGCGCCCAGCCGGAGAAGTCCGTGCCGTCGTACGAGACGTCCAGCCGCAGCCGGATCCGCTCGTCCACCTCGTACCTCCTGTCGACGGCGACGGGCCCGGCACCCCCGAGGGGATGCCGGGCCCGGTCGAGCCTGATCTCAGGCCTTGTCGTTCTCGGTGGCCTCGTCGCTGTCCTCACGGGCGGCGGCGGTGTCACCCGACGCGGAGACCGGGGCCTCGGCGTCCTGGTCGCCCTCGCTGGAGCGCGGCTTCTCCTCGGCCGGGGCCAGGGCCTCGACCTTGTCCTGCTGCGCGGCCTTGCGGGCGGCGGTCTTCTTGTTCGCCTTCGGCTCGGCGACCTGAAGCTCCTCCACCAGCTCGATGATCGCCATCGGAGCGGCGTCACCCTTGCGCGGACCGGTCTTCACGATCCGGGTGTAGCCACCGTTGCGGTTGGCGTACCGGGGCGCGATCTGGTCGAACAGGGCGTAGACCACGTCCTTGTCCTTGACGACGCCCAGCACCCGGCGACGCGAGGCGAGGTCGCCGCGCTTGGCCTTGGTGATGAGCTGCTCGGCCAGCGGACGCAGCCGCCGGGCCTTCGTCTCGGTGGTCTGGATCTTGCCGTGCTGGAACAGCGCGGTGGCCAGGTTGGCCAGCATCAGCCGCTCGTGCGCGGGGCTGCCGCCGAGGCGGGGGCCCTTGGTGGGCGTGGGCATGCTTGGTGCTCCTCAGGTGTGGCGGCAGCGCGGACTAGAGCTGCTCGGTCTCGCGGTAGTCGTCGGTGTCGTAGTCCGCCTCACCGAAGGCGTCCACGACGTGCGCCGGGTCGAAGTTCGGAGCCGAGTCCTTCAGCCCCAGGCCCATCCCGGCGAGCTTCATCTTGACCTCGTCGATCGACTTCTGGCCGAAGTTGCGGATGTCGAGGAGGTCGGCCTCGGTACGCCCGATGAGCTCACCAACGGAGTTGATGCCCTCGCGCTTGAGGCAGTTGTAGGAGCGGACGGTCAGGTCCAGCTCCTCGATCGGCAGGGCCAGGTCGGCCGCCAGCTGGGCGTCCTGCGGGGACGGCCCGATGTCGATGCCCTCAGCGGTCTCATCCAGCTCACGGGCGAGCCCGAACAGCTCCACCAGCGTCGAGCCGGCCGAGGCCAGCGCGGTACGCGGGCCCATCGACGGCTTGGTCTCGACGTCGATGATCAGCCGGTCGAAGTCGGTCCGCTGCTCGACACGGGTCGCCTCGACCCGGTACGTCACCTTGAGCACCGGCGAGTAGATCGAGTCGACCGGGATCCGGCCGATCTCGGCGCCCGCCTGCTTGTTCTGCGCCGCGGTGACGTAGCCGCGACCCCGCTCGACGGTCAGCTCCATGTCGAGCCGGCCCTTGCCGTTGAGGGTGGCGAGCTTCAGGTCCGGGTTGTGCACCGAGACACCGGCCGGGGGCTGGATGTCACCGGCGGTCACGTCGCCCGGGCCCTGCTTGCGCAGGTACATGCTGACCGGCTCGTCGTGCTCGGAGCTGACGCACAGCTCCTTGATGTTCATGACGAGCTCGACCACGTCCTCCTTGACCCCGGGGATCGTGGTGAACTCGTGCAGCACACCGTCGATCTTGATCGAGGTGACCGCCGCACCGGGGATGGAGGACAGCAGCGTACGCCGCAGCGAGTTGCCCAGCGTGTAGCCGAAGCCGGGCTCCAGCGGCTCGATGGTGAACCGGGAGCGGGTCTCGTTGATCGACTCTTCGGAGAGAGACGGTCGCTGGCTGATGAGCATCTTTTCTCTTCTCTTCCGGGGCGCCCGCTATTTGACGCCCACGACACAACTGTTCCGGTGGCCCGCCCCGGAGGACGGGCCACCGCAACGAGCCCTTACTTGGAGTAGAGCTCGACGATCAGCTGCTCCTGGACCTGGGTGTCGATCACCTGGCGGGCCGGGAGCGAGTGCACGAGGATCTTCAGCTGGCTCGGGATCGCCTCCAGCCACGCCGGAACGGTCCGCGAGCCGGCCTCACCCTGCGCCACGAGGAACGGGGTGAGCTCCTTGCTCTTGGCACGCACCTCGACGATGTCGTGCTCCTTGACGCGGTACGACGGGATGTCGACCTTCTTGCCGTTCACCGTGAAGTGGCCGTGCTTGACCAGCTGGCGGGCCATGTCCCGGGACTTGGCGTAGCCGGCCCGGTAGACCACGTTGTCCAGCCGCGACTCGAGGATCTGCAGCAGGACCTCGCCGGTCTTGGCCTCCTTGCTCACGGCCTCTTCGTAGTAGCCGCGGAACTGCTTCTCCAGCACGCCGTAGACACGACGGGCCTTCTGCTTCTCACGAAGCTGGAGCAGGTACTCCGTCTCCTTCGTGCGGCCGCGGCCGTGCTGCCCGGGCGGGAACGGCCGGGACTCGAACGGGCACTTCGGGCCATCGCACTTGCTGCCCTTGAGGAACAGCTTCATCTTCTCCCGCCGGCAACGGCGGCAGTCAGCACCGGTGTAACGAGCCATCTCTCTCTAACCTCTCAGACCCGGCGACGCTTCGGCGGACGGCACCCGTTGTGCGGCTGCGGCGTGACGTCGGAGATCTGCCCGACCTCGAGGCCCACTGCCTGCAGCGAACGGATGGCGGTCTCCCGGCCGGAGCCGGGGCCCTTGACGAACACGTCGACCTTGCGCATGCCGTGCTCCATCGCGCGGCGCGCGGCGGCCTCGGCGGCGAGCTGCGCGGCGAACGGAGTCGACTTGCGGGAGCCCTTGAAGCCGACCTGGCCGGAGGAGGCCCAGGAGATGACCGCACCGGTCGGGTCCGTGATGGACACGATGGTGTTGTTGAAGGTGCTCTTGATGTGCGCCTGCCCGTGGGCGACGTTCTTGCGTTCCTTGCGCCGGACCTTCTTGACGGCGGCTCCGGCACGAGCCTTCGGTGGCATAAGTCTGTGCGCTCCTAGTTACTTCTTGCCGGGCTTCTTCTTGCCGGCCACGGTCCGCTTCGGGCCCTTCCGGGTCCGCGCGTTGGTCTTCGTGCGCTGACCACGCACGGGCAGACCGCGGCGGTGCCGGATACCGGCGTAGCAGCCGATCTCGACCTTGCGGCGGATGTCAGCGGCGACCTCGCGGCGCAGGTCGCCTTCAACCTTGTAGTTGCCCTCGATGTGGTTCCGGAGCTCGACGAGCTCCTCGTCCGTGAGGTCCCGAACGCGCTTGTCCGGCGAGATGCCGGTCGCGGCGAGCGTCTCCAGGGCGCGGGTGCGACCGACCCCGAAGATGTAGGTGAGCGCGATCTCCATCCGCTTCTCGCGGGGGAGATCCACGCCGACTAGACGTGCCATGTGCGGGCGTACTCCTCGTGATGTTGTGGCGGAGGTGTGGACCCGTCCCACCCCGCTACCCGACCGTCCCTGTCCTCCGGCGACGAACGCCGGCGACCGGGACGGGTCGCTGCCCGAGCGGGCCCCGGCCTCCGACCGGGGGTCAACCACGAGGGGGTACGCGCTGCGCGCCCGACCGCGGCTGGGACGAGTTGGTGATGTGTGGGGCGTCAGCCCTGGCGCTGCTTGTGGCGCGGGTCGGTGCAGATGACCATGACCCGGCCGTGCCGGCGGATCACCCGGCACTTGTTGCAGATCCTCTTGACGCTCGGCTTGACCTTCACGGTTGCCTTACTTCCCATCTGGCCCGGAGGCGCGACGCAGCGCGACCCGGACGTCGAAGACGGACACGGGAACGTCCCGGCCGCCGTCAGGCTTACTTGTAGCGGTAGACGATGCGCCCGCGGGTCAGGTCGTACGGCGAGAGTTCGACGACGACCCGGTCCTCCGGCAGGATGCGGATGTAGTGCTGCCGCATCTTGCCGCTGATGTGAGCCAGCACCTTGTGACCGTTCGCGAGCTCCACCCGGAACATGGCGTTCGGCAGGGGCTCGATGACCCGACCCTCGATCTCGATGGCTCCGTCTTTTTTCGGCATGTCCTCCGCTGTCCTGACGTCGGTTACTCCGGACGGCCCACAACGTCTTACACGGGAGAACTGACCAAGATCAGGAAACCCGCGCCAGCCGCGGCTCCGACTCCCACCGAAGCGCAGGGTGGGCATGGCGGAGTGGACGCTGTGCGCCGATCTGAAAGTGTACGCCGACCCGCGCGCGCTCGCCAAACCGACCGGCGGGACCGTCACCCGCAGGGCGTGAATATGACACAGCTCACGTCTCCGGCAGCTCCCGCTTCGCCCGGCGGCGCGCCTCCCGCTCGACCTGCTTGCGCCGCCGGCGCTCCGCGTCCTTCTCCGGCGCGCCGTGCGCCAGCCCCTGGATCGTCTGGTAGAGCACCACGGCGCCCCACGGGCCGAGCACCCAGATCGGCCAGTAGTCGTCGAACTCGCCCTCACCCAGCTGGGAGACGAACCAGATCGCGGTGAGGATCAGGGCCACCTTCAGCCAGGGCCCCCACACCCCCAGCAGCCAGACGCTGCGCGTGCTCTCGGCCGCCTGGTCCCGATCAACCGCCGGGCTCTTCCCGGCCGTGCGCGGAGCCGGCAGCGAAGTCTCCGCCGGCCGGGAACCGGGCAGGTCGGTCAGCAGCTCGTCCAGCTCGCCGTAGGTCTTCGCCCCGTACGCCCGGCGCAGCCGCTCGTCGTACTCGTTCAGGTCGAGCCGGCCCTCGTTCAGCGCCGCCCGGAGACGATCCGCGGTGGCCTCCCGGTCCGCGTCGGCCGCCCGCATCCGGTTGCGCTCATCCATGGGAGCAA
Source organism: Micromonospora sp. LHW51205 (assembly GCF_003315815.1). Lineage (NCBI taxonomy): Bacteria > Bacillati > Actinomycetota > Actinomycetes > Micromonosporales > Micromonosporaceae > Micromonospora > Micromonospora sp. LHW51205. Next base: position 10,659 of record NZ_QMEZ01000005.1, read on the forward strand.
GCATGTCATCCGGCCGCCAGGCCCGCAGCACGGCGCCCGGGACGGGCGTGCGCCCGCTCAGACCGCCGGAGAGTCGACAGACGTCTGCCGGGCGGTCACCAGGTCGCCCAGGCGACCCCGTCCGCCGTCCTCGGCGGTCAGCACCCACACGCCGTCGTCCAGCAGCGCCATCGAGTGCTCCACGTGCACCGCCATGGAGCCGTCCCGGGTCACCACGGTCCAGCCGTCGGCCAGCTCGACCGTACGCGGCGAACCCATGGTGATCATCGGCTCGATGGCGAGCGCCAGGCCCGGCACCAGACGCGGCCCCTTGCCGGGGCGCCCGTGGTTGAGCACGTGCGGGTCCTGGTGCATCTCGGTGCCGATGCCGTGACCGCCGTAGCCGTCGACGATGCCGTACCGGCCGCCCTTGCGGACCGCGCTCTCGACCGCGTGGGAGATGTCGGTGAGCCGGCCCTTGCCCGAGGCCGCCCCGCGCGCCGCCGCCGCGATCCCGGCCCACATCGCGTCCTCGGCCACCGCCGTCATCCTCAGCAGCGCCGGGTCGACCTCGCCGACCGGCACCGTGACGGCCGCGTCGCCGTGCCAGCCGTCCAGCACCGCGCCGCAGTCGATCGAGATCAGGTCACCCTCGCGCAGCACCTGCTGCGGCGACGGGATGGCGTGCACCACCTGCTGGTTGACCGAGGAGCAGATCGACGCCGGGAAGCCGTGGTAGCCCTTGAAGGACGGCACCGCGCCGGCCTCGCGGATCGTCGACTCGGCGATCGCGTCCAGGTCTGCCGTCGACACGCCCGGCGCCACCGCTTCCCGCATCCGGCGCAGGGCACGGGCGACGACCAGACCGGCGGCCCGCATCAGCTCGATCTGCTCGGGGGTCTTCAGCTGGATGTCCAGCTGGTGACGGCGCATGGTGGTGGTTACCTTTCGTCGCGCGTACGCGGAGCAGCGGGGCACGTCGCACGTACCCCGCTGTTCGCACTCTATCCGCCGGGTGGCGGGTGGGACCTCAGCCGCCGTACGAGCGCAGCGCGTCGATGGCGCGGACGGTGACGTCCTCCACCGGACCGGTCGCGTCGATGCCGACCAGCTTGCCCTGGGCGCCGTAGTAGTCGACCAGCGGCGCGGTCTTCTCGGCGTACTCGCGCAGCCGGGCGGCGATGGTCTCCGGCTTGTCGTCGTCCCGCTGGAACAGCTCCGCGCCGCAGCGGTCGCAGATGCCCTCCCGGCTGGTCGCGTCGAACTCGACGTGCCAGATCTTGCCGCAGCCCCGGCAGGTGCGCCGGCCGGACAGCCGCCGGATCACCTCGTCGTCGTCGACGACCAGTTCCAGGACCAGGTCCAGCGCGGTGCCGAGGTCGGCGAGGAGCTTGTCCAGCGCGGCGGCCTGCGGCGTGGTCCGCGGGAAGCCGTCGAGCAGGAAGCCCTCGCTCGCGTCCGGCTCGGCGAGCCGGTCACGCACCATGTTGATGGTGACCTCGTCCGGGACCAGCTTGCCGGCGTCCATGTACCGCTTGGCCTCGACTCCCAGGGGCGTGCCCTGGGAGACGTTCGCCCGGAAGATGTCACCGGTCGAGATCTTCGGCACCGAGAGGTGAGCAGCGATGAACTCCGCCTGTGTGCCTTTGCCCGCGCCCGGCGGGCCAACCAGAACGAGTCGCATCTACCGCAGGAACCCTTCGTAGTTCCGCTGCATGAGTTGGCTTTCGATCTGCTTCACGGTCTCCAGACCGACGCCAACCATGATCAGCACAGCGGTGCCGCCGAACGGGAAGTTCTGGAACTGCTGGTTGTCCAGCCAGATGAAGAAGAAGTTCGGCAGGATCGCGACGATGCCCAGGTAGAGCGCGCCCGGCAGGGTGATCCGGCTGAGGATGAAGTCGAGGTACTCGGCGGTCGGCTTGCCGGGGCGGATACCCGGCACGAAGCCGCCGTACTTCTTCATGTTGTCCGCGACCTCGGTCGGGTTGAACGTGATCGACACGTAGAAGTACGTGAAGAAGATGATCAGCAGGAAGTAGATCGCGATGTGCTCCGGCGCGCTCGCCTTCACGATGTGGTTCTGGATCCACGCCTGGACCTTGCCCGGGTCGTTCTGATCGAAGAACTGGAGCGCGAGCTGCGGCAGGTAGAGCAGCGACGAGGCGAAGATGACCGGGATGACGCCGGCCTGGTTCACCTTCAGCGGAATGTAGGTCGAGGTGCCGCCGTACATCCGCCGGCCGATCATGCGCTTGGCGTACTGCACCGGGATGCGGCGCTGCGCCTGCTCGATGAACGTGACAGCGGTGATGACCACCAGCACCAGGGCGATGACGAGGAGGAACATCCCCCAGCCCTTGGTGGTCTTGATCTTCCAGCCCTCACTGGGGAGCCGGGCCGCGATCGAGGTGAAGATCAGCACGGACATGCCGTTGCCGACGCCCCGGTCGGTGATCAGCTCGCCGAGCCACATCACCACGCCGGTGCCGGCGGTCATGGTCATGACCAGGATCGTCAGCGTCAGCCAGTCCGGGATGCCGGTGCCGCGGGGCACGATCGGGAACTGGTCGCACTGGTTGTTGAACAGCTGCCCGGAGCGGGCCAGCGCCACGAACGCCGAGGCCTGCAGAACGCCCAGACCCAGCGTCAGGTAGCGGGTGTACTGCGTGATCTTGGCCTGCCCGGCCTGGCCCTCCTTGCGGAGCTGCTCCAGGCGCGGGATCACCACCGTCAGCAGCTGCAGGATGATCGACGCGGTGATGTAGGGCATGATGCCCAGCGCGAAGACCGAGAGCTGGAGCAGCGCGCCACCGGAGAAGAGATCCAGCAGGTTGAGCACGCCGGTGCTGCCACCCTGGATGGTGTCGAGACACTTCTGCACGTTGCCGTACGAGACGCCTGGGCTGGGCATCGTGGCGCCCAGCCGGTAGACCGCGATGATGCCTACTGTGAACAGCAGCTTCTTGCGCAGGTCAGGCGTACGGAACGCACTGAGAAAGGCGGACAGCAACTTCTTCCTCCTGCGCGACGCGGGCCGCCGGTGACGAATCCTGGCGGGGCGGGGTGGTGTGGCCGGGCGGCGTGCCCGGATTCCATGGCTGGGAACGGACTCTAACAGTCCGATCCCCCTCCGGGCAGATGTGCCCGGCTACATAAAACGAATCCGATGTTACCCGGCGCACACGTGGCCGGTAGACCATGGCGCCCGCCCAGTTGCGAACAACTGAGCGGGCGCCATGAACATCGCCTTACAGCTCGGTGACCGAGCCACCGGCGGCGGTGATCTTCTCCTTGGCCGACGCGCTGAACGCGTGCGCCGAGACCTGGAGAGACACGCCACCGAGGTCGCCGGTGCCGAGCACCTTGACCGGGTGACCCTTGCGGACCGCGCCGGCCTCGACCAGCTCGACCGGGCCGACCTGGCCGCCGTTCGGGAACAGCTCGGCCAGCCGGTCCAGGTTGACCACCTGGAACACGACCTTGAACTTGTTCTTGAAGCCCTTCATCTTCGGCAGGCGCATGTGGATGGGCATCTGCCCACCCTCGAACGCCGGCGAGATGTTCTTCCGGGCCTTCGAACCCTTGGTACCGCGACCGGCGGTCTTGCCCTTCGAGCCCTCACCGCGACCCACGCGGGTCTTGTCGGTCTTGGCACCCGGAGCCGGACGCAGGTGGTGCACCTTGATCGTCATTACTCGACCTCCTCGACCTTCACGAGGTGGTTGACCGTGAAGATCATGCCGCGGATCTCCGGCCGGTCCTCCTTGACCACCACGTCGTTGATCCGCTTGAGACCGAGCGAACGCAGCGAGTCACGCTGGTTCTTCTTGGTCCCGATCTCGGACCGGACCTGGGTGACCTTCAGGCGTGCCATCAGGACGCCACCCCCGCCCGCGACGCCAGCATGGCGGCCGGCGCGACGTCCTCGACCGGCAGACCACGACGGGCCGCGACCTGCTCCGGGGACTCGAGCCCCTTCAGGGCCGCCACCGTGGCGTGCACGATGTTGATCGGGTTGGACGAGCCGAGGCTCTTGGAGAGCACGTCGTGGATGCCCGCGCACTCCAGCACGGCACGCACCGGACCACCGGCGATGACACCCGTACCGGCGGAGGCCGGCTTGAGCAGCACCACACCGGCCGCGTCCTCGCCCGTGACCGGGTGCGGGATCGACTGACCGATCCGCGGCACCTTGAAGAAGTGCTTCTTGGCCTCCTCGACACCCTTGGCGATCGCCGCGGGCACCTCCTTGGCCTTTCCGTAGCCCACACCGACGGTGCCGTCGCCGTCGCCCACGATCACCAGGGCGGTGAAGCTGAAGCGACGACCACCCTTCACGACCTTGGCGACGCGGTTGATCGCGACGACCCGCTCGAGGTGCGGGGTCTTCTCGACGGGCGCGTTTCCGCGGCCGCCCTCACGGCGGTTGTCGCGGCGACCACCCTCGTTGCCACCGGACCCGCCGCCACGGCGCTGTTGACCTGGCATCAGCAGCCTTCCTTCTCTCTCGTGACGGGGTTTCTAGAACTCGAGCCCGGCTTCGCGGGCGGCGTCGGCAAGCGCGGCGACACGCCCCGCGTACCGGTTGCCACCGCGGTCGAAGACGACCTTCGAGACGCCGGCGGCCTTGGCGCGCTCGGCGAGCAGGGCGCCGACCTTGCCGGCCAGGGCGCTCTTGTCGCCCTCGGCGCCGCGCAGCGAGGCGTCCATGGTCGAGGCCGACGCCAGGGTGTGACCCTTGGTGTCGTCCACGACCTGGGCCACCATGTGCCGCAGGGAGCGGGTGACGACGAGGCGGGGACGCTCGGCGGTGCCGCTGACGTTCTTGCGGACCCGGAAGTGCCGACGCGCACGCCCGACGGCACGCTTGGCGGCGACGCCGCGGCGGCGCTTGAGCAGCGTGGCGCTCACTTCTTACCTGCCTTTCTCACGGCCTCACGGCCGGCGGACGACCTCGCCCGGGTGTTGATGGCCGCGGTCACTTCTTGCCCGCCTTACCAGCCTTGCGGCGGATGACCTCGCCCTGGTACTTCACGCCCTTGCCCTTGTAGGGCTCCGGCGGGCGGATCTTCCGGATGTTGGCGGCGACCTCACCGACCTGCTGCTTGTCGATGCCGGCCACGTGGAACAGCGTCGGCTTCTCGACCGTGAAGGTGATGCCCTCCGGCGCCGGCACGAGGACCGGGTGCGAGAACCCGAGCGCGAACTCCAGGTCCTTGCCCTTGGCGGTCACGCGGTAACCGGTGCCGGCGATCTCCAGGCTCTTGCGGTAGCCCTCGGTCACGCCGACGATCATGTTGGCCACCAGCGTCCGGCTCAGGCCGTGCAGCTCCTTGGCCTTGCGCTCGTCGTTGGGCCGGTTGACGTGCAGCTCGCCGTCCTCGCCCCGCTCCGCCGTGATCGGCTCGGCCAGCACGTGGCTCAGTTCGCCCTTGGGGCCCTTGACCTTGACGGTCCGGCCGTCGATCGTGATGTCGACGCCGGCAGGCACCGGGATCGACTTACGTCCAATACGCGACATTTCTACCTGTCTCCCGTTACCAGACGAAGGCGAGGACTTCCCCGCCAACGCTCCGCTTGCGGGCCTGCCGGTCGGTGAGCAGCCCCTGGGACGTCGAAATGATCGCCACGCCCAGCCCGCCGAGCACCCGCGGGAGCCCGTCCGACTTGGCGTACACCCGGAGACCGGGCTTGGACACGCGCTTGATGCCGGCCAGGCTCCGCTCGCGGTTCTGGCCGTACTTCAGCTCGACGACCAGTCGCTTGCCGACGGCGCCCTCCTCGGGCTCCTCGACCGACCAGGTGGCGATGTAACCCTCGGCCTTGAGGACCTCGGCGATGTTCGCCTTGATCTTCGAGTAGGGCATCGTCACCCGGTCGTGGTACGCCTGGTTGGCGTTACGCAGACGCGTGAGCATGTCTGCGATCGGGTCGGTCATCGTCATGAAAACTCGTCAACCTTTCTCGCCGGGGTTCCCCGGGCCAGGCCCGGGGCCTACGGCGAAGAGACAGTTCAGCTGACGCGCCGGAGCGCGCCGGGCTATTACCAGGAAGCCTTGGACACGCCGGGCAGCTCACCGCGGTGGGCCATCTCCCGGATGCACACCCGGCAGAGACCGAACTTGCGGTAGACCGCCTTCGGACGCCCGCACCGCTGGCAGCGGGTGTACGCGCGAACCGAGAACTTCGGCTTCGCGGCCGCCTTGAGGATCAGCGCCTTCTTGGCCATCTCAGTTCTCCTTGAACGGGAAGCCCAGGAGCTTGAGCAGCGCCCGGCCCTCGTCGTCGGTCGTGGCGGTCGTGACCACCGTGATGTCCATGCCCCGCTGGCGATCGATCTTGTCCTGATCGATCTCGTGGAACACCGACTGCTCGGTCAGGCCGAACGTGTAGTTGCCGTGCCCGTCGAGCTTGCGCCCGTCCAGGCCGCGGAAGTCGCGGATACGCGGCAGCGCGATCGAGAGCAGCCGGTCCAGGAACTCCCACATCCGGTCGCCGCGGAGGGTGACCTTCGCGCCGATCGGCATGCCCTCGCGGAGCTTGAACTGCGCGATGGACTTGGTGGCCCGCCGGACCTGCGGCTTCTGGCCGGTGATGGTGGCCAGGTCGCGAACGGCCCCGTCGATCAGCTTGGCGTCGCGAGCAGCCTCGCCGACACCCATGTTGACGACGATCTTGACCAGCCGCGGCACCTGCATCGGGTTGGCGAACTCGAACTGCTTCTGCAGCTCGGCCACCACCTCGTTGCGGTACCGCTCCTTGAGGCGCGGCAGGGTCTTGGTTTCGGTAGCCGTGGTCATCAGAGGTCCTTACCGGTGCTACGCGCGATGCGGACCTTCTGGCCGTTGTCGTCGATCCGGTAGCCGACGCGGGTCGGCTTGCCGTCGGAGTCCAGGACCATCACGTTCGAGACGTGGATCGGGGCCTCCTGGGTGACGATGCCACCGGTCTTGGCGCCACGCTGGGTGGTGCTGATACGGGTGTGCTTCTTGACCCGGTTCACGCCCTCGACCAGGACCTTGTCCTGCCGCGGGTAGGCCGCGATGACCTTGCCCTTGGCACCCTTGTCCTTGCCGGCGATGACGACGACCGTGTCGCCCTTCTTGACCTTCACGGTCACAACACCTCCGGCGCGAGAGAGATGATCTTCATGAACCGCTTGTCCCGCAGCTCCCGGCCGACCGGGCCGAAGATACGGGTACCGCGCGGGTCCCCACCGTCCTTGATGATGACGGCGGCGTTCTCGTCGAAGCGGATGTACGACCCGTCCGGCCGCCGCTTCTCCTTGGCGGTCCGAACGACGACAGCCTTGACGACGTCGCCCTTCTTCACACCGGCACCGGGGATCGCGTCCTTGACGGTCGCCACGATGACGTCGCCGATGCTCGCGTAGCGCCGACCGGAGCCGCCGAGCACCCGGATGCACAGGATCTCCCGGGCACCCGTGTTGTCGGCGACGCGCAGTCGCGACTCCTGCTGAATCACGTCTATCTCCTATGTCTGCCGGTTCTCCGGCCGCTCAGGGCGGCCGGAGCCTGGCGGAACCTGCGCCCGACCGAGACCCGGCCGAGCTCGAGCCTTCGCTACTTGGCCTTCTCGAGGATCTCCACGAGCCGCCAGCGCTTGGTGGCGGACAGCGGCCGGGTCTCCATGATCAGGACCCGGTCGCCGATGCCGGCCGAGTTCTGCTCGTCGTGCACCTTCAGCTTGCTCGTACGGCGCATGATCTTGCCGTACAGCGCGTGCTTGACGCGGTCCTCGACCTCGACCACGACGGTCTTGTCCATCTTGTCGCTGACCACGAGGCCCTCGCGAACCTTGCGGCGGGCCCGCGCGGGGGCGGTGGTGTTCTCACTCATGATGCAGTCACCTCAGTCGGCGCGGCCGAGAGACCCAGCTCACGCTCACGCATGATCGTGTAGATCCGGGCGATCTCCCGACGGATGACCTGCAGCCGCCGGTTGTTGTCCAGCTGCCCGGTTGCGGCCTGCACGCGGAGGTTGAACAGCTCCGCCTTAGCCTCGCGCAACTTCGTGACCAGCTCCTCCTCGGAGAGCTCACGCAGCTCGGAGGGCTTGACGCCCGCTGCCATCAGGATTCACCCACTTCGCGCGTAACAATGCGGCACTTCATCGGGAGCTTGTGGATCGCGCGACGCATCGCCTCTCGCGCGATCTGCTCGTTGGGGAAGGACATCTCGAAGAGGACCCGCCCCGGCTTCACGTTGGCGACCCACCACTCGGGCGAACCCTTACCGGAACCCATCCGGGTCTCGGCCGGCTTCTTGGTGAGGGCCTGGTCCGGGAAGATCGTGATCCAGACCTTGCCGCCACGCTTGATGTGACGGGTCATCGCGATACGCGCCGACTCGATCTGGCGGTTGGTCACGTACGCCGGCTCGAGAGCCTGGATCCCGAACTCGCCGAACACCACCCGGTTACCACCCTTGGACGCGCCGCTGCGGTCCGGGTGGTGCGGCTTGCGGAAGCCCTTCGGGGGCTTGCGCGGCATCAGCATCTGTCAGCCCTCCTGCTGCGTTTCTGCCGGCTGGTTACCGACCGGAGCCGAGGCGGCTGCGGCGACAGCGCTGCTGTCGACCGGCTCACCGGCCGGCGTCTCCGCCTGCTGCGCGATGGTGGTCGCGGCAGCCCGGCCGGCCTCGGTGCCACCGGCGGTCGTACCGGACGAGCCCGAGCGGCCACGGCGCGGCCGGTCCGGCCGGTCGCCACGGTCGCGGCGCGGGCCGCGCGACGGGGCGGCCTCGGCCGGGGCCTCGCGGCCCGGGACGGCGTCGCCCTTGTAGATCCAGACCTTCACGCCGATCCGGCCGAAGGTGGTACGGGCCTCGAAGAAGCCGTACTCGATGTTGGCCCGCAGCGTGTGCAGCGGAACCCGGCCCTCGCGGTAGAACTCGGTCCGGCTCATCTCGGCGCCGCCGAGACGGCCCGAGACCTGAACCCGGATGCCCTTGCAGGCGGGGTTCTTCATCGCGGACTGCATCGCCTTGCGCATGGCCCGACGGAAGCTGACCCGGCTGGACAGCTGCTCGGCAACGCCCTGGGCGACCAGCTGCGCGTCCGACTCGGGGTTCTTGACCTCGATGATGTTCAGCTGGACCTGCTTGCCGGTGAGCTTCTCCAGCTCGCCGCGGATCCGGTCGGCCTCCGCACCCTTACGGCCGATGACGATGCCCGGCCGGGCGGTGTGGATGTCGACGCGGACCCGGTCCCGGGTGCGCTCGATGTCGACCTTGGAGATGCCGGCGCGCTCGAGGCCCTTGGACATCATGCGGCGGATCTTGACGTCCTCGCCGATGTAGTCCTTGTAGAGCTTGTCCGCGAACCAGCGGGACTTCCAGTCGGTCGAGATGCCGAGCCGGAACCCGGTCGGGTGAACCTTCTGACCCATTACTCGGCACCCTCCGTCGTGCTCTGCTCCTCGGCGGCCGGCTTGGCCGGAGCGGCCTTCTTCGCCGACTTCTTCGGCGCGGCCGGCGCGACCGCCTCGACCGCCACGGTGATGTGGCAGGTGCGCTTGCGGATCCGGTACGCCCGGCCCTGCGCACGCGGCCGGAACCGCTTCATGGTCGGGCCCTCGTCGACGAACGCCTCACTGACGAGCAGCGCGTCGGGGTCCAGCCGCTCGTTGTTCTCCGCGTTGGCGATCGCGCTCGCGAGCACCTTGTACACCTGCTCGCTCGCAGCCTGCGGCGCGAACTGCAGCACCGTGAGCGCCTCCTTCGCGGGCAGGCCGCGGACGAGGTTGACCACCCGGCGCGCCTTCATCGGCGAGATGCGCACGTGCCGCGCAACCGCCCGCGCGCCCGGAAGCACCGGAGCGTCGCCCTTTCCTGGCATCGCTGTAACCCCTTGTTCCTCTATCCGTATGCCCGCGGCGTCAGCGCCGGCGGCTCTTCCGGTCGTCCTTCTCGTGACCCTTGAACGTGCGGGTCAGCGCGAACTCGCCGAGCTTGTGCCCGACCATGGCCTCGGTCACGAAGACCGGGACGTGCTTGCGTCCGTCGTGCACGGCGATCGTGTGACCCAGCATCTCCGGGATGATCGTCGAGCGGCGCGACCAGGTCTTGATCACGTTCTTCGAGCCCTTGTCGTTCTGCGTCTCCACCTTCTTGAGCAGGTGGTCGTCGACGAACGGGCCCTTCTTCAGGCTGCGAGGCATGTCTTATCTCCCTCAGCCGCGCTTACGCGTGGCGTAGCGGCGGCGGACGATCAGCCGGTCGCTCGGCTGGCCCTTACGACGGGTGCGGCCCTCGGGCTTACCCTGCGGGTTGACCGGGTGGCGACCACCGGAGGTCTTACCCTCACCACCACCGTGCGGGTGGTCGACCGGGTTCATCGCGACACCACGGACGGTCGGGCGCTTGCCCTTCCACCGCATACGGCCGGCCTTACCCCAGTTGATGTTCGACTGGTCGGCGTTGCCGATCTCGCCGATGCTGGCGCGGCAGCGCACGTCCACACGCCGGATCTCACCGGACGGCATACGCAGGGTCGCGTACGCGCCCTCACGGCCGAGCAGCTGGATGCCGACGCCGGCCGAGCGGGCCAGCTTGGCGCCGCCGCCCGGACGCAGCTCCACGTTGTGGATGGTGGTACCGACCGGGATGTTGCGCAGCGGCAGGTTGTTGCCCGGCTTGATGTCGGCGCCCGGACCGGACTCGACGCGGTCGCCCTGCTTCAGGTCCTTCGGCGCGATGATGTAGCGCTTCTCGCCGTCGGCGTAGTGCAGCAGCGCGATGCGCGCGGTGCGGTTCGGGTCGTACTCGATGTGGGCGACCTTCGCCGGCACGCCGTCCTTGTCGACCCGCTTGAAGTCGATCAGACGGTACTGGCGCTTGTGACCGCCGCCGTGGTGCCGCGTGGTGATCCGGCCGTGGGCGTTGCGTCCGCCCTTCTTCGGCAGCGGAGCCAGCAGCGACTTCTCGGGCGTCGACCGGGTGATCTCGGCGAAGTCGGCAACGCTCGAGCCACGCCGGCCCGGCGTCGTCGGCTTGTACTTACGGATAGCCATTGTCTACACCCCTCAGCTGACCGGGCCGCCGAAGGCCTCGATACGGTCACCGTCAGCCAGCTTCACCATCGCGCGCTTGGTGTCCTTGCGCTTGCCGAACCCGGTACGGGTCCGCTTGCGCTTGCCCTCGCGGTTGAGCGTGTTGACCGTCAGGACGCGGACGTTGAAGATCTGCTGGATAGCGATCTTGATCTCGGTCTTGTTGGCGTCCGGGTGCACCAGGAAGGTGTACCAGTTGCGGTTCAGCTCGCTGTAGCTCTTCTCCGAGACGACCGGCGCGACGATGACGTCACGCGGATCGGCGATCGTGCTCACTTGCCATCCTCCTCGGTGGTCTCGGCGGGAACGCCCAGGAACTCGTCCAGGGCCTCCTTGGTGAAGACCACGTCGTCGGCCACCAGCACGTCGTAGGTGTTGAGCTGGCCGGCCTCGATCAGGTGCACCCGGCTGTCCCGCGCGTTGCGCAGGTTCCGCAGCGACACCCAGTTCAGCTCGTCGGTGCTGCTCAGCACGACCAGGACCCGACGGGCCTGGGTCAGCTTGGTCAGCGTGGCCAGGGCCGCCTTGGTGGACGGCTTCTCACCCGAGACGAACGCCTCGACGACGTGCACCTGGCCGGCGCGGGCCCGGTCGGAGAGGGCGCCACGCAGGGCGGCGGCCTTCATCTTCTTCGGGGTGCGCTGGCTGTAGTCGCGCGGCACCGGGCCGTGGACCACGCCACCGCCGGCGAACTGCGGCGCGCGGGTCGAGCCCTGGCGGGCACGACCGGTGCCCTTCTGCTTGTACGGCTTCTTGCCTCCACCGGAGACCTCGCCGCGGGTCTTCGTCTTGTGCGTGCCCTGGCGGGCCGCCGCGAGCTGGGCCACCACGACCTGGTGCATCAGGGCGATGTTGGCCTGCGCGTCGAAGATGTCGGCCGGCAGCTCCACGGAGCCGCTCTTGGCGCCTTCGACGTTGATCACGTCAACGGTGGTCACTTGGCCGCACCGCCCTTCTTCACCTTCGCCTTGGCCGCGGTGCGGACCAGGACCAGCGCGCCCTTCGGGCCAGGGATGGCGCCGCGGACGAGCAGGAGGTTGTTCTCGGTGTCGACCGCCTGGACGGTCAGGTTCTGGACGGTGTAGCGCACGCCACCCATCCGGCCCGCCATCCGGGTGCCCTTGAAGACGCGACCCGGGGTCGCGCAGGCGCCGATCGAGCCGGGCGAGCGGTGCTTGCGCTCGACACCGTGGCTGGCGCGCAGACCGTGGAAGCCGTGCCGCTTCATCGGGCCGGCGTAGCCCTTGCCCTTGGTCTTGCCGGTCACGTCGATCACGGCGCCGGCCGGGAACTCCTCGACCGTGACCTCCTGGCCGGGCGCGTAGTCCGCGGCGTCGGAGGTGCGCAGCTCGACGATGTGCCGGCGCGGCGCGACGTCCGCCTTGGCGTAGTGCCCGGCGATCGGCTTCTTGACCTTGCGCGGGTCGATGACCCCGTACGCCAGCTGGACCGCGGAGTAGCCGTCCTTGTCGGCGCTACGAACCTGGCTCACGACGCACGGGCCGGCCTGAACCACGGTCACGGGCACAACCTTGTTGTTGTCCCAGACCTGGGTCATGCCGAGCTTGGCGCCCAGGATCCCCTTGACTTGCCTGTCCATTTGTCCGGTCCCTACAGCTTGATCTCGATGTCGACGCCAGCCGGCAGGTCGAGGCGCATGAGCGAGTCGACCGTCTTCGGGGTCGGGTCGATGATGTCGATCAGACGCTTGTGCGTACGCATCTCGAAGTGCTCGCGCGAGTCCTTGTACTTGTGCGGCGAGCGGATGACGCAGAAACGGTTGATCTCCGTGGGCAGCGGCACCGGGCCAGCGACCTGCGCCCCGGTACGCGTCACCGTCTCGACGATCTTCCGAGCCGAGGAGTCGACGACCTCGTGGTCATAGGCCTTGAGCCGGATGCGGATCTTCTGTCCCGCCATGGTGGCTTCTGTTCCTTCTCTCGATGCCGCTGTGTTGCGGGCGCCTGTACCGGCTGGCACAGGCCCACTTCCGCCGACCCCCGCGGTCGGGCGTGTCGCGCCCGTGGGCCAGGCTCCGCCCCGGGACTCCGGAGCGATTCTCTGACCACGCGGTGGGTCATGGCGCCGATCGCGGGGGCCGCGACCTGGACGCCGCGCGAGGGTGGTTGACCGCCGATGGCGATCAACCACCCTACGCGAGACAGTCTGACTCCCGGAGGTCCAGCGTTAACCGGACGCAGGCGACCGACTGTCGTTACGCAACCTGACTAGTATGCCGCACGACCGGCGGCGACGCTAATCGGGGTTACCCAGCTCACTTGATGATCTTGGTGACGCGACCCGCGCCGACCGTACGACCACCCTCGCGGATCGCGAACTTCAGGTTCTCCTCCATGGCGATGGGCTGGATCAGCTTCACCGTCATCGAGGTGTTGTCGCCCGGCATGACCATCTCGGTGCCCTCGGGCAGCGTGACGACGCCGGTGACGTCCGTGGTCCGGAAGTAGAACTGCGGGCGGTAGTTCTGGAAGAACGGGGTGTGCCGGCCGCCCTCCTCCTTGGAGAGGATGTAGACCGTCGCCTCGAACTCCGTGTGCGGGGTCGTGGTGCCCGGCTTGATGACGACCATGCCGCGCTCGACGTCCTCGCGCTTGATGCCGCGCAGCAGCAGACCGACGTTCTCACCCGCGCGGGCCTCGTCGAGCAGCTTGCGGAACATCTCGATGCCGGTGCAGGTGGTCTTCATCGACTTCTCACGGATGCCGACGATCTCCACCTCCTCGTTCGGCTTGAGGATGCCGCGCTCGGCGCGACCGGTCACCACGGTGCCGCGACCGGTGATCGTGAAGACGTCCTCGATGGGCATGAGGAACGGCTTCTCGGTCTCGCGCTCCGGCTGCGGGATCGCGGTGTCCACGGCGTTCATCAGGTCCAGGAGCTTCCCGGTCCACTCCGGGTCACCCTCCAGGGCCTTCAGCGCCGAGACCCGGACGACCGGCAGGTCGTCACCCGGGTACTCCTGCGAGGAGAGCAGCTCACGGACCTCGAGCTCGACGAGCTCCAGGAGCTCCTCGTCGTCGACCATGTCGCTCTTGTTGAGCGCCACGACGATGTACGGCACACCGACCTGACGGGCCAGCAGCACGTGCTCGCGGGTCTGCGGCATCGGGCCGTCGGTCGCCGCCACCACCAGGATCGCGCCGTCCATCTGCGCGGCACCGGTGATCATGTTCTTGATGTAGTCGGCGTGACCGGGGCAGTCGACGTGCGCGTAGTGACGCGCCTCGGTCTGGTACTCGACGTGCGCGATGGAGATCGTGATGCCGCGGGCCTTCTCCTCCGGCGCCTTGTCGATCTCGTCGAACGGCGTGTACGGGTTCAGGTCCGGGTACTGGTCGTGCAGGACCTTGGTGATGGCCGCCGTCAGCGTCGTCTTACCGTGGTCGATGTGACCAATGGTGCCGATGTTGACGTGCGGCTTAGTCCGCTCGAACTTCGCCTTCGCCACTGGTGTCCTCCTGTGGACTTTCTTGGTTCGTTCGCCCCGGCGCGCCGTTCGGCGCTTAGGACTCTGTCGACAGCCTTTCCGGCCGGAAGGCCGGAGAGCTTTTGTGGGTTCTGCGGCGATGAAGCCTACAGGCCCGGTCTCACGCAATCCGATCGAGGTGGCCGCGGGCGGGAGAACCCTCCCGCGACCGCCCTCGTGTCATCGGATCAGCCGAGGGTGAGTGTCACTCACCCGTCGCCTTGGCGATGATCTCCTTGGCCACCGAGTTCGGAACCTCGGCGTAGGAGTCGAACTGCATGCTGTAGCTAGCCCGGCCCTGGGTCTTCGACCGCAGGTCGCCGACGTAGCCGAACATCTCCGACAGCGGCACCAGGGCCCGGACGACGCGAGCGCCGCTGCGCTCCTCCATCGCCTGGATGATGCCACGCCGGGAGTTGAGGTCGCCGATGACGTCACCCATGTTCTCCTCAGGAGTGGTGACTTCAACGGCCATCATCGGCTCGAGGAGAGCGGGGTCGGCCTTGCGGGCCGCCTCCTTCATCGCCATCGAGCCGGCGATCTTGAACGCCATTTCCGACGAGTCGACCTCGTGGTACTGGCCGTCCACCAGGGTGAGCTTGACGCCCACCAGGGGGAAGCCGGCGAGGATGCCGTACTGCATGGCGTCCTGCGCGCCCGCGTCCACCGAGGGGATGAACTCCCGGGGGATGCGCCCACCGGTCACGGCGTTGGCGAACTCGTAGGTCGGGGCCTCGTTGCCGAGCGGCAGCGGCTCCACGCTGATGATCACGCGGGCGTACTGGCCGGAGCCACCGGTCTGCTTCTTGTGGGTGTACTCGACCTTCTCCACCGCGCGGCGGATGGTCTCGCGGTACGCCACCTGCGGCTTACCGATGTTCGCCTCGACGTTGAACTCGCGGCGCATCCGGTCGACCAGGATGTCCAGGTGCAGCTCGCCCATGCCGGAGATGACCGTCTGACCGGTCTGGTCGTCCAGCTTGACGCGGAAGGTCGGGTCCTCCTCGGCCAGCCGCTGGATGGCGGTGCTGAGCTTCTCCTGGTCGGCCTTGGTCTTCGGCTCGATGGCCACCTCGATGACCGGCTCCGGGAAGGTCATCGACTCCAGGATGACCGGGTTCGCCGGGTCGCACAGCGTGTCACCGGTGGTGGTCTGCTTCAGACCCTGCACCGCGATGATGTCGCCGGCCTGGGCGGAGCTGCGCTCCTCCCGCTTGTTGGCGTGCATCTGGTAGATCTTGCCGATCCGCTCCTTGCGGTCCTTGGTGGAGTTGATCACCTGAGAACCGGACTCGAGCGTGCCGGAGTAGATCCGGACGTACGTCAGCTTGCCGAGGTGCTTGTCGGTCTGGATCTTGAAGGCCAGGCCGGAGAACGGCTCGGAGACCGAGGGCTTCCGCTGCAGCGGGGTCTCGCCGTCGGTGGCCGTACCCTCGATCGCCGGGATGTCCAGCGGCGAGGGCAGGTACGCGACGACCGCGTCCAGCATCGGCTGGATGCCCTTGTTCTTGAAGGCGGTACCGGTGAGGACCGGGTTGGCCTTGCCGGCGATGGTGGCCCGGCGGATGGCGGCCTTGATCTCGTCGGCCGAGATCTCCTCGCCCTCGAGGTACTTCTCCATCACCGAGTCGTCGACGTCGGCGAGGGTCTCCATCAGCTTCTCGCGCCACTCCGCAGCGGAGTCGGCGAGGTCGGCCGGGATCTCCTCGACCGCGTAGTCCTCACCCTTCTGGGTCTCGCCGCGCCAGGTGAGCGCACGCATCTCGACCAGGTCGACCACGCCGATGAAGTCGGACTCGGCGCCGATCGGGATCTGGAGCACCAGCGGGGTGGCGTTGAGCCGGTCGATCATCATCTGCACGCAGCGGAAGAAGTCGGCGCCGGTCCGGTCGAGCTTGTTGACGAAGCACATCCGGGGGACGTTGTACTTGTCCGCCTGCCGCCAGACGTTCTCCGTCTGGGGCTCCACGCCGGCCACGCCGTCGTAGACCGCGACCGCACCGTCCAGAACCCGCAGCGACCGCTCGACCTCGACCGTGAAGTCGACGTGGCCGGGCGTGTCGATGATCTGGATCGTGTGGCCCTTCCACTCGCACTTGGTGGCGGCGGAAGTGATGGTGATACCGCGCTCCTGCTCCTGCTCCATCCAGTCCATGACGGCGGCGCCCTCGTGGACCTCACCGATCTTGTACGTGATGCCGGTGTAGAACAGGATTCGCTCGGTGGTAGTGGTCTTACCGGCATCGATGTGGGCCATGATGCCGATGTTGCGTACGTTGGCGAGCGCGTCTGCGGCGGCCACTTCAATCCCTACTTATCGTCGTCTCGACACAACTGGTGGCGGTTCCGGCGCCTGCCGGCGCCGGAACCTCAGGTGTTACCAGCGGTAGTGCGCGAAGGCCTTGTTGGACTCGGCCATCTTGTGCGTGTCCTCACGCCGCTTGACGGCGGCGCCGAGGCCGTTGCTCGCGTCCAGCAGCTCGTTCATCAGCCGCTCGACCATGGTCTTCTCGCGCCGGGCCCGGGAGTAGGTCACCAGCCAGCGCAGACCGAGCGTGGTCGCGCGGGACGGCCGGACCTCGACCGGAACCTGGTAGGTGGCGCCACCGACACGGCGGCTGCGCACCTCGAGGGTCGGCTTGACGTTGTCCATCGCGCGCTTGAGCGTGACGACGGGGTCGGTGCCGGACTTCTCGCGGCAGCCCTCCAGGGCGGCGTACACGATGCGCTCGGCGAGCTGACGCTTGCCGCGCAGCAGGATCTTGTTCACCAGCTGGGTGACCAGGGGCGAGTTGTACACCGGGTCAGCGACCAGCGGCTTCCGCGGAGCGGGTCCCTTACGCGGCATGTCAGCTCTTCTCCTTCTTCGCGCCGTAGCGGCTGCGAGCCTGCTTGCGGTTGCGGACACCCTGGGTGTCCAGCGAGCCGCGCACGATCTTGTACCGCACGCCGGGGAGGTCCTTCACACGACCGCCGCGCACGAGCACGATCGAGTGCTCCTGAAGGTTGTGGCCGACGCCCGGGATGTAGGCGGTCACCTCGATCTGGCTGCTGAGCTTGACACGAGCGACCTTGCGCAGCGCCGAGTTCGGCTTCTTCGGGGTGGTGGTGTACACGCGGGTGCACACGCCGCGCCGCTGGGGAGACCCCTTGAGCGCCGGGGTCTTGGTCTTGGTCGTCTTGGCCTGACGGCCCTTTCGGACCAACTGCTGAATGGTGGGCACCGGGTTTCTCCGCTCCCTTCGGCCGCTGCGAGGCGACCGCGCCGTCTGCTCCAGCCGTCCGGATGGGCGGCTCTCCTACATTCCAACCGGGGCCGCCTGACGGCGTCCCAGCACCCGCGGTCGGGCGTGTCGCCCAAGTCACGGTCCCGGTGCCAGCCGCTGGCGCGTCGTACCGGGTTGTTTGGTCTTGATGGTGCGACCGCGCGATTCACCGGCTGACCGGTTCCAGCGCACGCACGCATTGCCCGGGCGAGCCCGGGCACAAGGGGAAAGAGTACCTACCACAGCCGCGCCGGTCAAAACGGATGGGTCGGGAGGACCGCTGCCGCGGTCCGCCGGGCCGGTCTCCGGATCGCCGACGCGCCCATGATGGGCACCTACAGTGACAAGTGTACCGGCTCGTCCGCCGCGCGGCCCGGCGGCCCCGACACAGCCCACCCCCCGGGCACCCGGACATACCGGTCGCGGCAGGTCACCGGCCGCACCGGCCCCACCGGGGACCTCACGTGATCTGCACCACGAGGGCCAGCCCGAGCCCGACCAGGCTGAACAGCAGCCCCACCCCGCCGCAGGAGAGCCCGGCCACGGCCAGGCCGGCGCCGGTGAACCGCACCGCCGGCGGCGGCGCCGGCCGCCGGATCTGCCGCCGGGCCAGCAGCCCGGCGACCACCGCGCCGACCCCGATCAGCGCGCCGAGCACGGTGAACGCGCCGGCCGCCCAGGCGCCACCGTAGTCCGGCCCGGCGATACCGAAGCAGAAGACCAGAAGAGAAACCAGAATCGCGGCGATCCCCGCGATCAACGAGCCGATGGCGAGCCCCGAGGTGACCGGCGGCACGTCCAGGTGGACCACCCCGAACGGCGTACCCGGCACCGCGTCGACCCGCTTCGGCGGCCGCGGCGCCTCGGCCGGCGGCGGCGGGAACGCCGGCCCCCAGCCCCCGTGGCCGGGCGCGCTTCCCGGCGCCGGCCACCCGCCGCCGTGACCCGGCGCGTTCCCCGGGTACGCCCCGTGCGGGTGATGCGCCGGCGCGGGCGCGGAACCCGGCGGATACGGCCCCGGGCGGTTCGGGTCGCCTCCCGGCGCGGCCGGTTCCGTCACGGTTCCTCCTGTCCACACCCGCCCGCCACCCGGCGGACACCGGCCAGGCTACCGTCGCCGGTCACGGCCGGGTGGGCGGGCGCGGGTCCGCTCCCCCGCCCGGTCAGTCGAAGTTCGGCGCGAAGTCGTGGCCGAACGAGCCGTCGGCGTACCGGACCACGCCGATCACCACCGCCGCCACCACCGCCGCCGCGGTCAGCACCAGACCGGTCCGCGCCATCTGCTCGCCGCGCCGCAGCCAGTCGCCGCCGGTGAGATAACCACCAGATGTGTACGCCTCGCGGCGCGCCTGCCGGGCCAGCGTGAGCGCGATCGTGGCCGGCACCGCGCCGCCGACGAACAGACCGGTGAGCGCGCCGATCAGGCCGAGCGCGAAGACCGCCCGCGCCTTGGTGGAGCGGACCGGCTCCGGGTCGTGCGGATGGCGGTGCGCCTGCGGCACGACGGGCGCCGGCCCGGGCACTGTCGTCATGCCCTCCATCATGCCCCGGATCCGGTTCCCCGGTCCCGGCAAGCCGGCCCGGACGCGACGAGGCCCCCGGCTGCTGCCGGGGGCCTCGTCGTTTCCTGGTGCTTAGCGGTACGACCCGAAGTCGAAGTCGTCCAGCGGAACCGCCTGGCCGCTGGCCGGCCCGAAGCCGTAGTCGGTCTCCGGGTAGCCGGTCATCGAGTAGACCTTGGCCTTCGCCTCCTCGGTCGGCTCGACCCGGACGTTGCGGTACTTGCTGATGCCCGTACCGGCCGGGATGAGCTTACCGATGATCACGTTCTCCTTGAGGCCGATCAGCGAGTCGCTGCGGGCGTGGATCGCCGCGTCCGTCAGCACCCGGGTGGTCTCCTGGAAGGAGGCCGCCGACAGCCAGGAGTCGGTGGCCAGCGAGGCCTTGGTGATACCCATCAGCACCGGGCGACCGGCGGCGGGCTCGCCACCCTCGCCGACGAGCCGGCGGTTCTCCGACTCGAACAGCGCCCGGTCGACCAGCACACCCGGCAGGAACTCGGTCGAGCCGGAGTCGATGACCGTCACCCGCTTGAGCATCTGGCGGATGATGATCTCGATGTGCTTGTCGTGGATGAGCACACCCTGCGAGCGGTAGACCTCCTGGACCTCCTGGGTCAGGTGGACCTGGACCGCGCGCGGGCCGAGGATGCGCAGCAGCTCGTGCGGGTCGATGGTGCCCTCGGTGAGCTTCTCGCCGACCTCGACGTGGTCGCCGTCGTGCGCCCGGAGCCGGACCCGCTTCGAGATCTTGTCGTAGACGATCTCGTCGCTGCCGTCGTCCGGGATGACCACGATCTTGCGGGACCGCTCGCCGTCCTCGATCCGGATGCGACCCGGGGTGTCGGCGATGGGCGCCTTACCCTTCGGCACCCGGGCCTCGAAGATCTCCTGGACACGGGGCAGACCCTGGGTGATGTCCTCACCCGCGACACCACCGGTGTGGAAGGTACGCATCGTCAGCTGCGTACCCGGCTCACCGATCGACTGGGCGGCGATGATGCCGACCGCCTCGCCGACGTCCACGGTCTTGCCGGTCGGCAGCGAGCGGCCGTAGCACGCACCGCAGACGCCCAGCTTCGACTCGCAGGTGAGCACGCTGCGCACCCGCACCGTCTCGGTACCGGCGGCGACGATCGCGTCCACCAGGATCGAGTTGATGTCCTGGCCGCGGTGGGCCACCACGGTGCCGTCCGGCCCCTTGATGTCGTCGGCCAGCGTCCGGGCGTGCACGCTGGTCTCGGCGTGCTCGTGCACGACCAGCTTGCCGTCGATGCGCTCGCCGACCTGCATCGGGATGGCGCGGTCGGTGCCGCAGTCCTCCTCGCGGATGATGACGTCCTGCGAGACGTCCACCAGACGCCGGGTCAGGTAACCCGAGTCGGCGGTACGCAGGGCGGTGTCCGCGAGACCCTTACGGGCACCGTGCGTGGAGATGAAGTACTCCAGCACGGACAGACCCTCCCGGTAGCTGGCCTTGATCGGCCGCGGGATGATCTCACCCTTCGGGTTGGCCACCAGACCACGGATCGCCGCGATCTGCCGGAGCTGGAGCAGGTTACCGCGGGCGCCCGAGTTGATCATCTTCCACAGCGGGTTCTCCTGCGGCAGCGCGGTGTCCATCTCCTTGGCGACCTCGTTGGTCGCCTTGGTCCAGATCTCGATGAGCTCGCCGCGACGCTCCTCGGCGGTCATCAGACCACGCTGGTACTGCTTGTCGATCCGGTCGGCTTCCTTCTCGTACCGCTCCAGGATCTCCCGCTTGCGCGGCGGAGCGATGACGTCCTCCATGCCGATGGTGACGCCGGACCAGGTGGCCCAGTGGAAACCGGCCTCCTTGAGCCCGTCCAGGGTGGCCGCCAGGGCCACCTTCGGGAAGCGCTCGGCGAGGTCGTTGACGATCGCGGAGAGCTGGCCCTTGCGGATCTCGTAGTTCACGAAGCGGTAGCCCGGGGGCAGCGTCTCGTTGAACAGGACCCGGCCCAGCGTGGTCTCCACGGTCACCGGCTCGCCCTCGGTCCAGCCCTCGGGGGCGGTCCACGGCTCGGCGCCGGCGCCGTTGTCCACACCGACGACGTCGCGCAGCCGGATCCGGACCGGCGCCTGCAGGTGCAGCTCGCCGTTGTCGTACGCCATCCGCGCCTCGGCGTCCGAGCTGAACGCCCGGCCCTCGCCCTTGCCACCCGGAGTGAGGTGGGTGAGGTGGTAGAGACCGATGACCATGTCCTGGGTGGGCATGGTGACCGGCTTGCCGTCGGCCGGCTTGAGGATGTTGTTCGACGACAGCATCAGGATCCGCGCCTCGGCCTGGGCCTCGGCGGACAGCGGCACGTGGACCGCCATCTGGTCACCGTCGAAGTCGGCGTTGAACGCGGTGCAGACCAGCGGGTGGATCTGGATGGCCTTGCCCTCGACCAGCTGCGGCTCGAAGGCCTGGATGCCCAGACGGTGCAGGGTCGGCGCGCGGTTCAGCAGCACCGGGTGCTCGCCGATGACCTCTTCCAGCACGTCCCACACGACCGGCCGCTGCCGCTCGACCATCCGCTTGGCGGACTTGATGTTCTGCGCGTGGTTGAGGTCGACCAGCCGCTTCATCACGAACGGCTTGAAGAGCTCCAGCGCCATCTGCTTGGGCAGGCCGCACTGGTGCAGCTTGAGCTTCGGGCCGACCACGATGACCGAACGGCCGGAGTAGTCGACGCGCTTGCCCAGCAGGTTCTGGCGGAACCGGCCCTGCTTGCCCTTGAGCATGTCGGACAGCGACTTCAGGGGCCGGTTACCGGGGCCGGTGACCGGACGACCACGACGGCCGTTGTCGAACAGCGCGTCGACGGCCTCCTGGAGCATCCGCTTCTCGTTGTTGACGATGATCTCGGGCGCGCCGAGGTCGATCAGCCGCTTGAGGCGGTTGTTCCGGTTGATCACACGCCGGTACAGGTCGTTCAGGTCGGAGGTCGCGAAACGGCCACCGTCGAGCTGCACCATCGGGCGCAGGTCCGGCGGGATGACCGGGACGCAGTCCAGCACCATGCCGAGCGGCGAGTTCCGGGTGTTCTGGAACGCCGCGACGACCTTGAGCCGCTTGAGCGCCCGGATCTTCCGCTGGCCCTTGCCGGAGCGGATGGTCTCGCGCAGGTTCTCCGCCTCGGCCTCCAGGTCCATGTTCTGGACCAGGGCCTTGATCGCCTCGGCGCCCATGCTGCCGGTGAAGTACTCACCGAAGCGGTCGCGCAGCTCGCGGTAGAGCAGCTCGTCGGTGACCAGCTGCTTCGGCTCCAGCTTGCGGAAGGTGTCGAGGACCTCGTCGAGGCGGTCGATCTCGCGCTGGGCCCGGTCGCGGATCTGGCGCATCTCGCGCTCTCCGCCCTCCTTGACCTTGCGCCGGACGTCCGCCTTCGCGCCCTCGGCCTCCAGCTCGGCCAGGTCGGCCTCCAGCTTGGCGGCCCGCTTCTCGATCTCCGAGTCGCGGCTGTTCTCCGCCTGCCGCTTCTCGGCCAGGATCTCGTTCTCGATGGTCGAGAGGTCGCGGTGACGCGCTTCGGCGTCCACGCTCGTCACGACGTACGAGGCGAAGTAGATGATCTTTTCGAGGTCCTTCGGGGCGAGGTCCAGCAGGTAGCCCAGCCGGCTCGGCACGCCCTTGAAGTACCAGATGTGGGTCACCGGAGCGGCCAGCTCGATGTGACCCATCCGCTCCCGGCGAACCTTGGAGCGGGTCACCTCGACGCCGCAGCGCTCGCAGATGATGCCCTTGAAGCGGACCCGCTTGTACTTACCGCAGTAGCACTCCCAGTCCCGCTGAGGACCGAAGATCTTCTCGCAGAAGAGCCCGTCCTTCTCCGGCTTGAGGGTGCGGTAGTTGATGGTCTCGGGCTTCTTGACCTCGCCGTGGGACCACTGACGGATGTCGTCAGCGGTGGCGAGGCCGATGCGCAGCTCGTCGAAGAAGTTGACGTCGAGCACTATGTCCCCTATGTCGTCGTCTTTACAGCTAGATCATGGGCGGGGTCGGGGGCCGGCCGGCCCGCGTCGGGATCAAGCCTGACCGCCCAGAGCGGGCCGGTCGGCCCCCGACCTCACCACTTACACCTCTTCGACCGAGCTCGGCTCGCGCCGGGACAGGTCGATGCCCAGCTCCTCCGCCGCCCGGAACACCTCGTCGTCGGTCTCGCGCATCTCCAGGGCCACACCGTCGCTGGAGAGCACCTCGACGTTGAGGCACAGCGACTGCAGCTCCTTGAGCAGCACCTTGAACGACTCCGGGATGCCCGGCTCGGGGATGTTCTCGCCCTTGACGATCGCCTCGTAGACCTTGACCCGGCCCAGGACGTCGTCGGACTTGATGGTCAGCAGCTCCTGCAGGGCGTAGGCGGCGCCGTACGCCTGCATGGCCCAGCACTCCATCTCACCGAAGCGCTGGCCACCGAACTGCGCCTTACCACCCAGCGGCTGCTGCGTGATCATCGAGTACGGACCGGTCGACCGGGCGTGGATCTTGTCGTCGACCAGGTGGTTGAGCTTCAGGATGTAGACGTAGCCGACCGCGATCGGGTCGGGCAGCGGCTCGCCGGAACGACCGTCGAACAGCTGCGCCTTGCCGCTGCCCCCGATGAGCTGGTTGCCGTCCCGGTTGGGCAGGGTCGACGCCAGCAGACCGGAGATCTCCTCCTCGCGGGCACCGTCGAAGACCGGCGTGGCCACGTTGGTGTCCGGCTCGGACTCGTGCGCGTTGATCGAGCGGAGCTGGCGCTTCCACTCCTCGTCGTCGCCGTCCACGCTCCAGCCGGTCTTGGCCACCCACCCGAGGTGGGTCTCCAGGACCTGGCCGATGTTCATCCGGGACGGCACACCGAGCGGGTTCAGCACGATGTCGACCGGGGTCCCGTCCTCCAGGAACGGCATGTCCTCGATCGGCAGGATCTTGGAGATGACGCCCTTGTTGCCGTGGCGGCCCGCGAGCTTGTCACCGTCCTGGATCTTGCGCTTCTGGGCCACGTAGACCCGGACCAGCTCGTTCACGCCCGGGGGCAGCTCGTCGCCGTCCTCGCGGGAGAAGGTACGCACACCGATGACCGTGCCGGTCTCGCCGTGCGGCACCTTCAGCGAGGTGTCCCGGACCTCGCGCGCCTTCTCGCCGAAGATCGCGCGGAGCAGCCGCTCCTCGGGGGTCAGCTCGGTCTCACCCTTCGGGGTGACCTTGCCGACCAGGATGTCGCCGGGGACGACCTCGGCGCCGATCCGGATGATGCCGCGCTCGTCGAGGTCGGCGAGCATCTCCTCGCTGACGTTCGGGATGTCGCGGGTGATCTCCTCCGGGCCGAGCTTGGTGTCCCGGGCGTCGACCTCGTGCTCCTCGATGTGGATCGAGGTGAGCACGTCCTGCTGCACGAGGCGCTGCGACAGGATGATCGCGTCCTCGTAGTTGTGGCCCTCCCAGCACATGAACGCCACCAGCAGGTTGCGTCCGAGCGCCATCTCGCCCTCGTCGGTGCACGGACCGTCGGCGATGACCTGACCGGCCTCGACGCGGTCGCCCTCGAAGACGACCGGCTTCTGGTTGACGCAGGAGCCGGCGTTGGAGCGGCGGAACTTGTGCAGCAGGTACGTCCGGCGGTGGCCGTCGTCCTGGTGGACCGTGATGTAGTCCGCGCAGAGGTCCTCGACCACACCGCCGACCTCGGCGACGACCACGTCACCGGCGTCGACCGCGGCGCGGTACTCCATGCCCGTACCGACGAGCGGGGCCTCGGCCTTGACCAGCGGCACCGCCTGACGCTGCATGTTCGCGCCCATGAGCGCGCGGTTGGCGTCGTCGTGCTCCAGGAACGGGATCATCGCGGTGGCGACCGAGGTCATCTGCCGCGGCGACACGTCCATGTAGTCCACGGCGCCCGGCGCGACGTCCTCGGTCTCGCCGCCCTTACGGCGGACCAGGACGCGGTCCTCGGCGAAGGTGCCGTCCGACTTCAGCGGGGCGTTGGCCTGCGCCTTGACGAACCGGTCCTCCTCGTCCGCGGTCAGGTAGTCGATCTGGTCGGTGACCCGGCCGTCGATGACCTTCCGGTACGGCGTCTCGATGAAGCCGAACGGGTTGACCCGGGCGAACGTGGAGAGCGCGCCGATCAGGCCGATGTTCGGGCCTTCCGGCGTCTCGATCGGGCACATCCGGCCGTAGTGGGACGGGTGCACGTCCCGGACCTCGAAGCCGGCCCGCTCACGGGACAGACCACCAGGGCCGAGCGCGCTCAGCCGGCGCCGGTGGGTCAGGCCCGCCAGCGGGTTGGTCTGGTCCATGAACTGGGACAGCTGCGACGTGCCGAAGAACTCCTTGATCGCCGCCACCACCGGGCGGATGTTGATCAGGGTCTGCGGCGTGATCGCCTCGACGTCCTGGGTGGTCATCCGCTCGCGGACGACCCGCTCCATCCGGGAGAGACCCACCCGGACCTGGTTCTGGATCAGCTCGCCCACGGTACGCAGGCGACGGTTGCCGAAGTGGTCGATGTCGTCGGCCTCGTAGCCCTCCTCACCGGCGTGCAGCCGGCAGAGGTATTCCACGGTGGCGACGATGTCGTCCTCGGTGAGCGTGCCGGTGGTGATCGGCACGTCCAGCTCGAGCTTCTTGTTGAACTTGTAGCGCCCGACCTTGGCGACGTCGTACCGCTTCGGGTTGAAGAAGAGGTTGTCGAGCAGGGTCTGGGCGTTCTCACGGGTCGGCGGCTCGCCGGGGCGGAGCTTCCGGTAGATGTCGAGCAGGGCCTCGTCCTGGCCGGCGATGTGGTCCTTCTCGAGCGTGGTCATCATGAGCTCGGACCAGCCGAACTTCTCACGGATGCGCTCGGCGGACCACCCGATGGCCTTGAGCAGGACGGTGACGGCCTGGCGGCGCTTGCGGTCGATGCGAACGCCGACCGTGTCGCGCTTGTCGATGTCGAACTCCAGCCAGGCACCCCGGCTCGGGATGACCTT
The DNA here is from genome assembly GCF_003315815.1 of Micromonospora sp. LHW51205. NCBI lineage: Bacteria > Bacillati > Actinomycetota > Actinomycetes > Micromonosporales > Micromonosporaceae > Micromonospora > Micromonospora sp. LHW51205. The sequence continues at coordinate 36,992 of NZ_QMEZ01000005.1, forward strand.
GACGCTGGAGAGGTCGCGGTCGGAGGTCTTGTCCGGCTGCTTGTCGAAGTACACGCCCGGCGAGCGGACGAGCTGGCTGACCACGACGCGCTCGGTGCCGTTGATGATGAAGGTGCCCTTCGGCGTCATCATCGGGAAGTCACCCATGAACACGGTCTGGCTCTTGATCTCGCCAGTGGTGTTGTTGGTGAACTCCGCGGTCACGAACAGCGGCGCGCAGTAGGTGAGGTCCTTCTCCTTGCACTCCTCGATCGAGGCCTTGACCTCGTCGAAGCGCGGAGCCGAGAAGGAGAGCGACATGGTGCCGGAGAAGTCCTCAATGGGACTGATCTCGTCGAGGATCTCCGCGAGACCCGAGCGTGCGTGCGGGTCGTCCGCCGACCGGCCCTGCCAAGCCTCGTTGCCGACGAGCCAGTCGAAGGACTCGTTCTGGATGGCGAGGAGGTTGGGGACCTCGAGGTGTTCGGTGATCCGACCGAAAGAAACTCGGCGGGGCGCGAATGCGCTCGACGTACGACTGGTCTTCGCAGGGCGGGAAGCTGCCAAGATGCGTCCTTCCGAGGACCGGTGCTGCAGAACGGCTGGTACGCGTGCACTCCAATGACCCCACCAGAATTATCCGTAAACGGACATTTCCGAGCAGGGGTCAAGTCGGAAGGCAGCGCAAACTAGCAGTGTAGCCGAGAGGCTAACCGCTGTCCAGCCCACCCCGCAGGTCGTCGCGGAACAAGCCCTGGGACCTCGGAAAACCGGGTCGTCCGGGCCGCTCGGAACGCGACGCTCCTGCCGGTCCGCTCGGGTGCCGCGGCGGCGGTGCTGCCGTTGCCATTACCCGAGTGGCGGCCGTTGCAAGCGCGGAAAGTCTTGCTGATGTCAGCGTGCCTGGCAGGCCGGTGCCGCGTCAAGGGCCGGTTACCGGTCGGGGTGTCTTTCCCACCGACGGGCTACCGACAGACGCCACTGACCAGCCGGCACACGGGCCGTCGTACGCCCTGCTCACACCGCTGCCGTCCGGGACCACCAACACGGCGGGCGGCGATCCGATTCCGGATCACCGCCCGCCGCGACGCGGTGTGCCCCGGCTCACGTGAGCCGGACGCGCGTCAGGTGGAGCAAGGTCACTTCATGGTGACCTTGGCGCCCTCGCCCTCGAGCTTGGCCTTGGCCTTCTCGGCGGTCTCCTTGTTGACCTTCTCCAGGACGGCCTTCGGCGCGGCCTCGACCAGGTCCTTGGCCTCCTTGAGGCCCAGGCCGGTCAGCTCACGCACGACCTTGATGACCTGGATCTTCTTGCCACCGTCGGCGTCGAGGATGACGTCGAACTCGTCCTTCTCCTCCTCGGCCGGGGCGGCAGCGCCGCCGGCGGCCGGGGCGCCCGCGGCCACGGCGACCGGAGCGGCGGCGGTGACCTCGAAGGTCTCCTCGAACTGCTTCACGAACTCGGAGAGCTCGATCAGCGTCATCTCCTTGAACGCGTCGAGCAGCTCGTCGGTGCTGAGCTTCGCCATGTCTGGCGTCCTTTCTCGCAATGAAAACTAAGAACGTGGTGCGCCGGGAGGGCCTCAGGCCGCCTCGGCGCCCTCCTGCTCGCGCTTCTTGTCCGCCAGGGCGGCCGCCGCGCGGGCGGCCTTGGAGAGCGGCGCCTGGAACAGGGCCGCGGCCTTGCTCAGGTTGCCCTTCATCGCGCCGGCCAGCTTGGCCAGCAGCACCTCGCGGGACTCCAGGTCGGCGAGCTTCGTGACCTCGGCCGCGGAAATGGCCTTGCCCTCGAAGACACCGCCCTTGATGACGAGCTTCGGGTTGGCCTTCGCGAAGTCGCGAAGCCCCTTCGCCGCCTCGACGACGTCGCCCGAAACGAAAGTCAGCGCGGTAGGACCGGAGAACAGCTCGTCGAGGCCGGAGATGCCCGCATCGGCCGCGGCACGCTTGGCAAGCGTGTTCTTCGCGACCGTGTAGCTGGTCTCCTTGCCGAGCGAGCGCCGCAGCTGGGTGAGCTGCGAAACCGTGAGCCCGCGGTACTCGGTGAGCACGGTCGCCCCCGCGTTGCGGAAGCTCTCGGTCAGCTCGGCGACGGCCGTGGCCTTGTCGGCCCGGATCGGCTTGTCCGCCATGTCCCTCCTCTCTCGTTGCTCGGAGCTGGTACGCCGGCGACGAGCCAAGGCTCGACGGCGGCGGCGGAGGCATCACGACAACGAAAAAGCCCCGGCGCAGGGCGCACGGGGCGAGGGCCGGCGGCACGGGCACAGTCGGCGGACCATGCATGACACCGATTTCGCTTACCGCCCTGCGCGGGTCGCCCGTCGTCGCGGGACCTTCGACCGTGCCGGGGCACGGTGACCAGCGGTCTTTGGGTGGAACTACCGCACCAGGTTACGCGACCGGGACCGCAGCGCCAAATCGCGCCCCGGTGCTCCCGGTCACCGCGCCTCAGGCCCGGGTGCGGCGGGCCCAGGCGTAGCCGGTGAGCGCCACCGCCGCCCAGAGCGCCGCCCAGCCGGTGAGCAGCAGGCCGGCACCGGTGGCGACCGGCCCGGTGACCTCCCGCGCGGTCGCCATGACCGGTGGGGCCAGCCACGGCGCGACCGAGCCGGAGAGCCCCAGCACCACCACCCCGACCGCGCCGGTCACCAGCACCGCCACCCCGTAGCCGGCGCTGCGGGTCACGGCCCGGCTGGCCAGCGCGCCGAGCGCCACCGCCGCGGGCAGGGCGAGCAGGTGCGCCCAGAGCCCGAGCGCCACCCCCACGAGCACCGGCCGCTCCCCCGGCGCGACGGCCGCGGTCACCCCGCCGAGCGGCCACGGCAGCGCCAGCGCGACCACCACCACGGCGAGCCCGGCCACCAGCGCGGCGAGCAGCCCGGCCGCCCACTCCCGGCCCGGCCCGGCCACCACCCGGGCCAGCCGGCGCTGCACGTCGGGCTCGACGTCCAGCAGGATCTTGGTCTGCCAGGCCAGCACCGGGAACAGGACCACGGCGGAGACGCCGTAGGCCTCCGCCGGGCGGGCCCGGCCGCCGCCGTGGAGGACGCCCAGGACGAGCAGGCCGGCCAGCACCGGCGCCAGCGCCCGTCCGGTACGCAGGAAGCCGGCCAGCCGCAGCCGGACCAGCGCGATCACCGGGCCACCTCCGGCGCCGGCCCGGGGCGGCCCGAGTCCCCGGCCCCGGCGTCAACGTGGCCCACCGGGCCGGATAGCGCGTCCGCATCCGGGCAGTCGTCATCGGCGGACGGGCCGACGGAGGCCGGCACCGGGTGCGTGGCCGGAGGCGGGACGGCGTGGTCGCGTACCCGAAGGATCTGGTGGCCGTCGGCGCGCAGGCGGGCGACGGCGGCGGCCAGCCCGGCGGCCGGCACCGCCAGCTCGACCACGGCGACGGCCGCGCCGCCCGACGGGGCCTGCTCGGTCACCGTGCCGTCGGTGACCGACCAGTGCCGGGCACCGGGCAGCCGGACGGTCTCGCCCCGGTGGTCGCTCACGAGTACGGCGCCACCGGCGGCCAGCACCTCGCCGATGATCTCGGGGACCGCCTCGCGGGCGGCGGCGTCCAGCCCCTCCCAGGGCTCGTCGAGCACCAGCAGGCCGGGCGGGCGCAGCAGCGCCTGCGCCAGGCCGACCTTCTGCGCGGTGCCCTTGGACAGCCGGGGCAGACGGACGTCGTGGAACCGGGCCAGGCCGAGGCGCTCGACCCAGTGGCGCACCGCCCGGTCGGCGGCGGGACCGGGCAGGCCGGCGACGCGGCCCATGGCGGTCAGGTAGGCCCCGACGGTGAACGGCTGGTCGGCGGGGAAGCGCTCCGGCACCCAGCCGACCACCGGCGGCCGGTCGGCGACGCGGCCCCGGGACGGACGCAGCACCCCGGCGGTGAGCTGAAGCAACGTGGACTTTCCGGCCCCGTTGCGGCCGAGCACCACGGCGACCTCACCCGGGCCGACGGCGACGTCGACCTGCCGCAGGACCCAGAGGCCGTGCCGGTGGTAGCGGAACCACACGCCGTCGAGCCGCATGCGCCGAGACTGCCACACCGGACAGACGAACGGGGCCCCGCCACGACCTGGTGGCGGAGCCCCGTCCGGGACGTGCTGGTTGCTCAGGCCTCGGTCGAGGCCTCCTGCAGGTTCTTCACGACCTTCGGGTCGACCGGGACGCCCGGGCCCATGGTGGTGGTGAGGGTGACCTTCTTGAGGTACGTGCCCTTGGCCGCGGACGGCTTGGCGCGCAGCACCTCGTCCAGCACCGCGGCGTAGTTGTCGACCAGCTGGGCCTCGGAGAAGGAGGCCTTGCCGATGATCAGGTGCAGGTTGGAGTGCTTGTCCACCCGGAAGGTGATCTTACCGCCCTTGATGTCCGAGACGGCCTTGGTGACGTCCATGGTCACGGTGCCGGTCTTCGGGTTCGGCATCAGACCGCGCGGGCCCAGGATCCGCGCGATCCGGCCGATCTTGGCCATCTGGTCGGGCGTGGCGATCGCCGCGTCGAAGTCCAGCCAACCGCCCTGGATGCGGGCGACCAGCTCGTCGGTGCCCACCTCGTCAGCACCCGCGGCGACGGCCTCCTCGGCCTTCGCGCCGGCGGCGAAGACGATCACGCGGGCGGTCTTACCGGTGCCGTGCGGCAGGTTGACCGTGCCGCGGACCATCTGGTCCGCCTTGCGGGGGTCGACGCCGAGGCGCATCGCGACCTCGACCGTGGCGTCGAACTTGGTGTTGGTGGTGTCCTTGGCCAGCTTGACGGCCTCGACCGGGGTGTAGAGCTTCGACCGGTCGATGACCTCGGCGGCCTTGCGGTAGCTCTTGCTGCGCTGCATTTCTGGTGACTCCTGTGGTCTCTGGCGGGCGCGCGGCGTGCGCGGCCCTCCCACGAACAGAAAGATCGGGTGGAGCGGTGGAGCGAGATCAGTCGGCGACGGTCAGGCCCATCGACCGGGCGGTGCCGGCGATGATCTTCTCGGCCTGGTCGATGTCGTTGGCGTTGAGGTCCGCCATCTTCTTCTCGGCGATCTCGCGCAGCTGGGCGCGGGTGACCGAGCCGACCTTCTCCTTGTGCGGGACGCCCGAGCCCTTCTGCACACCGGCGGCCTTGATCAGCAGCCGGGCGGCGGGCGGGGTCTTCAGCACGAAGGTGAACGTGCGGTCCTCGTAGACGCTGATCTCGGCGGGGACGATGTCGCCCCGCTGGGACTCGGTCTGCGCGTTGTAGGACTTGCAGAACTCCATGATGTTCACGCCGTGCTGGCCGAGCGCGGGGCCGACCGGCGGCGCCGGGGTGGCCTGGCCCGCCGGCAGCTGAAGCGTGAACGTCTTGACGAGCTTCTTCTTCGGAGGCATGTCTCTTCCTGGGGCTTGAAACTGGGATTCTCGCCGGTCCGCGGGCGCGCACGGTCAGCGCGGTGCGGACAGCCGACGTTCTAGGGTAGCGCAGCCGTCGGCCACCCTCCGCGCCGAGGTCGGTGGGTGGCGAAACGGCGCACCGGCGGCCACCCCGGAAGGGGCGGGCCGCCGGTGCCGACGTACGTCAGATCTTGGCGACCTGGTTGAAGTTCAGCTCGACCGGCGTCTCCCGGCCGAAGATCGACACCAGCACCTTGAGCTTCTGCTGGTCGGCGTTGATCTCGCTGATCGTCGCCGGCAGCGACGCGAACGCGCCGTCGGTGACGGTGACCGAGTCGCCGACCTCGAAGTCGAGGACCTTGACCTCGGGCTTGGCCTTCTTCTGCTCGGTCTCGACCGCCGGGGCCAGCCACTTGAGCACCTCGTCGAGGCTCAGCGGCGCCGGCCGGTCGGCCCGGTCGGTCGCGCCGACGAAGCCGGTGACCCCCGGGGTGTTCCGGACGCAGGAGTAGGACTCGGCGGTCAGCTCCATCCGGACCAGGATGTAGCCCGGGAAGACCTTCGCCTGGACCTGCGACCGCTTGCCGTTCTTGACCTCGACCTCTTCCCGGGTCGGCACCTCGACCTGGTAGATGAAGTCCTCCATGTCGAGGGAGGTGATCCGGGTCTCGAGGTTGGTCTTGACCTTGTTCTCGTAGCCGGCGTACGAGTGCACCACGTACCAGTCGCCGGGCGCGTAGCGCAGCTTCTGGCGCAGCTCGGCGACCGGGTCGAAGTCCTCGTCCGGGGCCGGCTCGGTGGTCGGGAACTCCGGCTCGCTGGCGGCCTCGACCGACTCGTTGTTGGCCGCCGTCGCCACCGTGGACTGGTCGTCCGGGGTTCCGGCGGTCTCGTCGTACTCAGGCACGCTCGCTCACTTCCGTCAGTATCGCTGTCCGCAGGTCAGCTCGGCTCGCCGAAGACCCACAGCACCGCCTTGGCGAAGCCGTAGTCCAGGCCGGCCACGATCGCCAGCATCACCGCGACGAAGGTGACCACCACGGCCGTGTAGGTCAGCAGCTCCTTGCGGGTCGGCCAGATGACCTTACGCAGCTCTGCCACGACCTCGCGGAAGAACCGCGCGATGCGGGCGAACAGCCCGATCCGCTCGGTGTCCTTGCGGGTCTTCCGGCCCTCGGCCGGCTCGGCCTGCGCCCGCTTACGGGTCGCGGTGCCGCCCCGGGAGACCGGCTCGTCCGCGTCGGTGGCGTCGTCGTCGGCCACGTCGTCGTCGGCCACGCCGTCGACGGTCGCGTCGTCGTTCAGACGCTCGTCGCCGTCGTCCTCGCCGCGGCGCTTGCTCTTGGCCACTTCGCCCTCCGTGCGGGATATGGGGTCGCACGCCGGGCGGCGTGCGCGGCGTGTTGGTCACGCCGGCCGGACCAACCGTCCCGCGACGGGCCGCGGCCGGCGGACCGGCCGGGAGGGCCCGAGCGCCTCGGAACCACCCCACCGGTGCCACCACCACGGGCCGGACGCCGCCGGTGAGGGCGACGCGACCCACGGAACGGTCAGGCCTGAGGCGCAGGGGTGACAGGACTTGAACCTGCAGCCTGCGGTTTTGGAGACCGCTGCTCTGCCAATTGAGCTACACCCCTGTGCGGCAACTCACCTCCACCCGGACACGCTGTGCCGAGCGGGGGTCACTTGCCCCACGGCGGACCAGTGTACGGGTAGTCGTGCGACTTTCCCAACCGGTCTGCCCCTCGCGCGTCGGGCGGACCCTCAGCGCGTCGTGCGGATCAGTGCCCGGGCCTGCGACAGCACCTTCTCGCCCTGGCAGGTGGCGGTGATGTCGAGCCTGGTCAGACCGTCTTCGGTGACCTCCTTGACCACCGCCGACACCTCGATCTCGGTGCCCTCGTCGGTGTCCGGGACGACCACCGGCCGGGTGAACCGGACGCCGAAGTCGACCACCGCGTCCGGCGCGCCGGCCCAGCCGGTCACCGCGCGGCCGACCAGGGCCATGGTGAACATGCCGTGGGCGATGACGCCCGGCAGCCCCACGTCGGTGGCGACGCGGTCGCTCCAGTGGATCCGGTTGAAGTCGCCCGAGGCGCCCGCGTAGCGGACCAGGTCCGCGCGGGTCACCCGGTACGTCTGGGTGGGCAGCTCCATGTCCTCAGGCCTCCCCGCGTACGACGATCTTGGACCAGACGGCGACCACCGGCTCACCGTCCACAGTGCTCACATCGGTGCGGGTGGTCAGGAAGCCGTGCCCGCCCCGGGTGGTGACCTCCTCGATGGTGCTCACGCACACCAGCTCGTCGCCGGCCACCACCGGCCGGGTGTACGCGAACCGCTGGTCGCCGTGCACCACGCGGCTGTAGTCGACGCCGAGCGCCGGATCCTCGACGATCTGCCGGCTCGCCGCCATCGTGACGAGCACCGGGAACGTCGGCGGGGCCACCACGTCGGCGTGGCCGAGCGAACGGGCCGCCTCCGGATCGTGGTGGGCCGGGTCGGTCGCGCCGATGGCGGTGGCGAACTCGCGGATCTTTTCTCGGCCCACCTGGTAGGGGGCGGTCGGCGGGTACGTCCGGCCGACGAAGGACGGGTCCAGGGACATGCCGCCGAACCTACACGGATAACACGAACGCCGATCCGCCCGGTCGGGCGGCCCGGAGGCCACCCGTCAGGTGGATCGGCGTACGCGGAAGCTGGTGCCGACCGGCTGCGCCGGTCGCGATCAGCGGGTCTCGCGGTGAACGGTGTGCTTGCCGTCCCGGGGGCAGAACTTCTTCAGCTCGATGCGGTCCGGGTCGTTACGGCGGTTCTTGCGCGTGATGTAGTTGCGCTCCTTGCACTCCACACACGCCAAAGTGATCTTCGGCCGAACATCGGTCGCCTTCGCCACGGCGGAGTGCCTTCCTCGCTCACGGAACAACTACGGCGTGTCAGCCTACGCGCTGACAACGCGGACATGCAAAGTGGGCGCCTGTGGCGCCCGTCCCACCGACCACCGGGTGTACCCGGAGGACGAGAGTAGCGGTGGCCGGACTTGAACCGGCGACACAGCGATTATGAGCCGCTTGCTCTGCCATCTGAGCTACACCGCCGTGGCGGGTCCAGCCGGACCCTCTGAGCCCCCTTACGGAATCGAACCGTAGACCTTCTCCTTACCATGGAGACGCTCTGCCGACTGAGCTAAGGGGGCCTGCCCGATCACCCCGGGGGGTGTCGCGCAGGGGAAACAGTACACGACCGCGTCGCCGAGGTGAAATCGGATCCCCCAGGTACGTGTCGGCCCTGCTCAGGGCACCACACGCAGCCGCGGCAGCTCCCCCGTGGCCACCGTCTCCGGGTCGACCTGGGCACCGAACCAGGCCTCCAGACGCTCGTACGGCAGGGGGCGGCTGAACAGGAAGCCCTGGCCGATCTCGCAGCCGATGTCCTGCAGGAGCTCCAGCATCAGCTCGCTCTCCACGCCCTCGGCCACCACCGCCAGGCCGAACTGCTGGGAGAGCGTCACCACCGCGTTCACGATCGCCAGATCACCCGGATCGGTCGCCATGCCCTGCACGAACGACCGGTCCACCTTCACCTCGTGCACCGGCAGCCGGCGCAGCTGGGCCAGGGAGGAGTTGCCGGTGCCGAAGTCGTCCACCGAGAGTCGGACACCGAGGTCACGGAGGCTGCGCAGGGTCGGGATGGGACGTTCCGCGCCGTCCAGCACACCGGCCTCGGTGACCTCCAGGGTCAGCCGCTGCGGCGGTACGCCGTACTCGGCCAGCAGATCGCGTACCAGCGCCGGGAAGTGCTGGTCGGTGAGCGTACGCGCGGCGAGGTTGACCGCGACGGAGAGCGGCTGCTCGCCGTGGCTCCAGTCGCGGCTGCGCCGCAGGCTCTCCCGGAGCACGAACTCGGTGAGCCGGCCGAGCTGGCCGGTGTGCTCGGCCACCGCCACGAAGTCGTCCGGCGAGACCGTGCCGTGCGCCGGGTGCTCCCACCGGGCCAGGCACTCCACGCCCACCAGGCGGCGGTCCCGCAGCGTGACCTTGGGCTGGAAGTAGACCTCCAGCTTGCCCTCGTCCAGCGCCCGTTGCAGGTCACCGGCGAGGCCGAGCCGGCGCAGCGACCGCGACTCCAGCGCCGGGCTGTAGAGCTGCACACTGCCCGGGACCGACTTGGCAGCGCTGGCCGCCAGGTCGACGCGCTGCAACAGCGCCACCGCGTCGCTGCCGTGGTCGGGGTGGACCGCCACGCCGACCACCGTGTCCACGTCCACGGTGAGCGCGTCGAAAACCATCTCGTCGCGGATCTGCTCCCGGAGCTGGGCCGCCAGTTCCAGGGCCGCCTCGGTGCTCTCCAGCCGGAGCGTCACCAGGAACTCGTCCCCACCGGCGCGGCCGACCAGCGCCGAGGAGGGCGCGCAGGCGCGCAGCCGCTCGGCCACCTCGACGAGCACCTTGTCCCCGGCGGCGTGGCCGAGCGACTCGTTGACCTGGCGGAGCCGGTCGACGTCGAAGAGGAGCAACGCGACCACCTCGCCCGGCGCGCCGATCTTCACCGCCTCGGCCACCGCCGCGGTCAGCCGGCGCCGGTTGGGCAGCTTGGTGAGCGTGTCGTGGTCGGCGTCGTGCCGCAGCCGGTCGACCAGGCGAGAGTTCTCCAGGGCGACAGCGGCGTGTGCCGCCACCGTCTCCAGGACCGCGACGTCGCGCGCGGTGAAGTGCGAGGGGTCGACCAGCCGGTTGGTCACCTCGAGCGTCCCGATCACCACCCGGCCCGAGCGCAACGGGACGATGATCGTGTCCTTGACGCCCTGTTCGGCCAGGCTGGCCCGGAACTCCGGATCGCTGCACACGCCCCGGCCGACGGTGACCGGGCGGGCCTTCTGCATCGCCCGCTGGCGCAGCTCCACCCCGGTCGGGGCGGTGTCCAGCAGGCCGGGGTCATCGACCCGCGCGGTGAGCAGGGTCTCCGGGTGCCGGCCCTGGGCGGGCAGCCACAACGTCGCGTACTCCGCCTGCATCAGACCGCGGACGCGGCCCAGCAGGGCGTCCGCGAGCGTGCCGTCCTGGCCGCTGGCCGAGATCGCCCGGCTCAGCTCGTACATGCCGCTGAGCGTGCGGTGCTGCTGGAAGAACTCGGTGTACGACCGGTAGACCGCCACCAGCCCCGCGGCCAGCGCGGCCAACGGCACCAGGGACCACCAGGACTGCTCCAGCAGCATCAGCACGATCAGGCCGGCCGACACGTTGATGCCGTTGGTCAGCACGCCCGAACGCAGCGCCCGGAACGTCTCCCGGCCGGCGTGCCAGCCGATGAGCAGGGTCTGGACCGCGGCGATCGAGGTGAGGCTCACCAGGATCACCATCGCCACCGCGAGGCAGAGGCCCAGCCACGTGGCGGGGCCCACGCCTTCGGTCGGCGGCAGGATGGTCAGCACCAGGGCGCCGACCGAGGTGCCCGCCGCCGCACGCGCGACGTTGAACCAGAGCTTCGGCGCCGACAACCGGTGACGCAGGTGCGTCACGAGCGAGGACAGCGTGTAGATCAGGACGACGGTGAGCGGCGGCAGGAAGTAGAAGGCGAGCACCAGCGGCAGCTCGGTGAGCGTCATACCGAGTGACTGCCGGCGGATGACCACGCCGACGACCGGCCCGCTGGCGACGATCATCAGCGCCAGGAGCAGCACCGCCGGAAGCCACCCGCCGATGGGTGGCTTCGCGATCAATCCGGTGACCGTCGAACAAGCCACCGCTACCAGGGCGAGCGGCGCGGTGATTATCCAGGCGTCCTCGGAGGGTCTGCGCCTCGGGTTGTCTCGCCCGCTCATCCCACTCCCTGTCCGGTGGGTCCCACTCCCGGTCCGGCGGGCAGGACCCACCGGCTTCCGCCCCCGTGGAGGTCAGCCCGGGTCGCTGTCAGACCCAGACGTAGTCGAGGAGGCGGAGGTCGCCCAGGCCGGACTTTGCACTGATTACCGAAACGCCCAAGGCGGCGGAAACGAGGAGGAGCGAGCCAAACAGCCGGCCCAGCCTACGACCAGACATGATTGCTCCTGTCGGGAGAGTTACAACCATCGTGAAGGTTCCACGATCGTGCCACACCCCGCTCACGGGCAAAAGCTGCGCGAGCCCTCGCGCAGGGGCAGTGGCAGGGAAATCATCCGTTCGACAGGCGCGGCTCACCCTCCGGCCCAGCATACCGTCACGATCAGCCCCGCAGCCGCTACGGAAGGCGCGCACAACGACTTCGCGCGTAAACCACGCTTAGCGCCTGATTCACCCGTCAGCCGGTCGGCACCCGGCCGCGGCCACAGTAGATGGCGTCGGCGCTCCCGTCGGCCGCCCTCGGACAGCCTCTACCATCATCGATGCCTGAGGCAAGGTTTCACGCCAGGAGAACCGAGTGAATCATCAGCCGGCCGGTGGCGGTTGCCCCGACGGCGTCGCCAGGTGCGACACCCACCCGCCTGACTGCTTCACCGCCGACGAGGCGGGCAACAGCCGGTGGCAGCACCCTGACGGTCGGCTACCGCCTCTGCCCGTTCACGCGGGCTTCGTGCCGGTGACGTCGTACTCGAACAGCGCCTTGTTGGAGTTCCGCTTGCGGATGGTCTCCACCTTGACGTCCGAATAGCCGAGTTCGCGCAGCATCACGGCATACCAGGTGTGCGCTGGCACCTCGTGCTTGTAGAAGGTGGAGTTTCCGACGATGTAGGAGACGCTGCCGCCCGGCTTCAAGTGCTTCGTGACGCTCTGGAAGTGCAGCCACATGTCGTGGTGGTACTTGTGAACGTAGCTGGCAAGCAGCGGACCGTTCTTGCCGCCGTCCGCCGCGATCTTCTCGCAGACCACCTTCATCGCCCCGTCGACAGGCGTCCCGACGTCCGGCTTCCACGTGTTGAGCTTGCTCGTGGCGGTGCCCCACGTGCCACCGATGGCGCGCCAGTCGAGCTCGCCGGCGTCGCCGGCCACGTCCAGGTAGCGGAGCCAGTACATGTACGGGCGAAGCTCGCGGATGTAGCTCATCCGGTTCACGTACGGCGGTGAGGTCAGTACGAAGTCCGCAGGCTCCAGGCCGTCCAGACCCGTCCGCGAATCCCCCTGCCGGACAACCGCCGTGCCGGCGAGGTCGAAACGGGCGGACTCGATGATCGTCGCCATTTCCGTGGCGTACCCGTCGAGCGCCTTGTCGAGGTCGTCGACCACGAAGAGCGCCTGCTCGGCCGGCGCTTCCTTGAAGGACATCGACTGATGGTTGAACGCCGCGTTGGAGCAGGAGATCAGCGACCGGCAGAGACCGATCTCCAGCAGGTCGCGGATCTGCCCGTCGAAACGGTCGATCTCGTTCCGAAGCGCCTTGAGGGCGTGGAGCGCGCCCGGCGACCACCACTTCTCGATCCTGAACAGGCTCGGCTGCCAGAGATCGGCGTCCTCGTCGTGCGCCCGCGCCCCGTCGAGCACACTCGTCACGGCGTCAGCGAGCGCGAGGAGCGTGTCCTCCGGGTAGTTCGTCGTCTTGACCGTGCCGAGCCAGACCAGGAACGGGTTGATGTCCACCGACTGCCCCCGGTGGCCGAGCTCGGCAGCCGCGAGCGGCGTCGTGCCGGTGCCCGAGAAGGGGTCGGTGACGATGCTGCCGGCCGGCATGTGCGACATGCGATCGCGGACGAGGCGTACGCCGTAGGCGGGCGTGAGGCGCAACCAGCCGTGCCTCCCCACACCCATGTTGGCGCGGAACGTCATGTGCTCGTTGCGGCTGTGCGCCGCGCGCTCGACGATCTCCGTCATGCCGCCTCCAGGAGTCGCCGCAGGACGTGCTCCACGCTGGCGCGCAGGTCGGTGGTGTCCCGCCGGAGGTAGCCGACAACGTCCCGCAGGAAGCCGAAAGTACTGGACAGGGGGTCATGCCCGCCCGCGCCTGGGAAGACACTCCAGTTGCCGGTCAGGTATCGCGAGCAGACCATGTGACCTGGTTCTCGGACAGTCCGAACTCCGCCTTGAGGACCTGGCGGAAGATGCGCTCGCAGCCGACGCCGAACTACCTGTGGATCGACGTCACGCCGCCCGCGGCTCTGCGCGGCGAACATCAGGGGCGAGGCGACGCCCATTCAGTGACAGAGCGGGTCAGCGCCGTACAGCGCGGTGAAGCCGGCAAGGTCGACCTCGTCGGCCCCTCCCATCTCGGGAAGGCAATCCGCCGACGTGCGGAGCGGCGCGAGCAGGATCTCGCGGTAGAGCCGGTCCTGCTCCTCAGTGCTCGACGCCATGGGACGGCAGCTTACGGCAAAGCTCAGACACCCCCTCGCACCCACACCAATCAAGCAGTTCAGTCCCATTTGGCGCAGATCCGGCGCTCTGCTCGTCACGAGCGCACTTCAGCGGCGGGATGGGCCGAGGCAGCTGCTGCCTTCCTGCCGGCCGGCCAGGGCTTGCCGGTCCACGGCCCACCATTTGGCCAACGCCCATGGATCCACCCCTGCCACCGTTCCCGGCGCCCAATAACTTCCGCGACACCACCAGCTTGCCGACCGATCATGTGTCGATGACCAGCGAAGAGGCTCTTGCCAACCTTCACGACACCGTCGCCTTCTGGAGCATCGGCTCCGCCACCGCGGTTGACGTGGTCAGGGCCGCCTGCGACTGCCTGGTGGCAGGCGTCGACAGTCCGACCCTCCGGATCCTGGCCGGCGTCTCCCCCCTGAAGGGCAGCGAGGACGACGAGCTGCGCCGCTGGCTGGCTGATGCGTTCGCGGAACTCTCCCTGACCTACTACGGGGAAGAGAGCCGGAAGGCCGAAGAGGAAGTCCTCCGCATCATGGCGCGACGACTGCTCGCCAGGAAGATCGCGCCTCGCGAACTCACGTCCTGGGTCTCACAGTTCATCACCTACGCCGGGACTCCCCTGGCAGGCGAACTGATCAACCTGGAGAGCGCCTACGAGTACGTCGAGGCCGCCAACGAGGTACACATGCTGGTCAGCACCAAGCCCGAGGATCTCGACGCGGAGGTCATCGCCGAAGCTCGACGACTGGTCGGCGACAGCGGCGCCGGCAGGGACCAGGGTTGAGCCACCACGGATCATCCCCGATCTTGTCGTGGACGTCCTTTCCGTGGCCCGCCCGCAATCAGTCGCAGACGGCTGGACTCAGCCGGACTCGGCCAGACGAACGAGAACGGCCCCCGATCAGCATCTCTGCTGGTCAGGGGCCGTATCTGCACCTGGTGGCGGGTAGAGGATTCGAACCTCTGTAGCTTTCGCGACGGATTTACAGGGCGTCCGCGATCTTGCCTCGGTCGGCACCGCTGAACTGCTGCTTCTCGCCGCTCCGCCGACACCGACTGATCAGCCGCCCACCATGTGCCCACGCCCACCACGGCGCTACACGCTTGATGTTCAGGCCGCGTTGTCGCTGCCGCCCTCACAGGCTTCGGCCCTCCACAACCTCTGAGGAGGCCAGCGTTACGCGCCCAGCAGCCGTGGAAACTCTGCAAGGAAGACCGATCGAAGTCGTTTAAGCAGCATTCCCAGCAATAGTACGAAGTGTGCGAGTGACGCCGTCACGACGACAGACCAGGGGCGCTGTGCATCCTCTATTCCAGCGAGCGAGCATACTCCCAATATGATCGCAACTAGAAGGCCGACGCCAAGCGTGTAGGTGATGTTTGCTTGCAGTTCGTGGAGGAGTCGGTATTTGTGTGCGTTGTCGGCGCTGACTTTGCCGGTCGGTCGACCTTTGAAGCGGGCGGCAGTGTCGAATAGCAGGACGAGCAGGTTGAACAATAGTCCCGTAAGGATGGACAGCGCGGCCAGCAGATTGTCGATCCCCTTGACGTGCCAAGAGAGAAGGTAGGCTGCCACCCCGACCAGGACTGGCAGTCCGTAGAAGAAGATCAGGTCTGAAATCTTTACGCGACCAGTCCTGGCATCGCGCATAGTGTCAAGGTGATCCCGGATGATCGGAAGTAGACTAGCCTTCATCATTCGCTATCACTAGCTTTCCAGCAAGAATGTCGGCCGTCCAGAAAAACTCCGTGCCGACATAGTCGGACTCGCGAATAGATAGATCCTTCGCCAGTTCCGCGACCACCTCAGCAGCGACCTCATACACGACGTCATCGGTGGGGCGACCGCTCGGTATCTGCTTGTTCTCCGGAAGAGGAAATGTTACGCGAGGGGGGCGTTCCTGAGTGACGGTGAGCGTGCGCATCGACTTGCCAACCTTCACCTCTAGTTTGATGTCGTGGTAGTCCAGACCACGAATCTCTAGCAGTGCCGGGAGGCTGTTGTCGTTTAGCGCGTCGCGCACCTTCTGCTTGGGGAATGCCAACGCGCGGTCCGGCTTAAGAACTAGCTCCATGATTCCCAGCTCTTCTTCGTGAGCACCTAGATTATACTGATCCGCAACGTCGCTCGGAATCCCATAGCGCACTAGACGGATTTTCTTTAGTTCGCCTTCTTCGATCGAGGCCTTGACTGCCGCCTCAGGGGCCAGCGGACTGAGTTCGATGGAGAAACCAGGGAATCTTGCCGAGAATGTACGTGTGAGGATGTGGTCTAGTGAGGACTTAAGCCCTCGGACGCCGACCCGTTCTGTCAGGAAGATCCCAGCCAGTGAGTTATGTGGGATTACGAATAGATTTCGCAGGGGGATTAGCTCAGCCTCGTTTGCCTGGCGTTCGTATGTATCCTGGTGAGTTTCAACATCACGTAGAGTCGACTGGTGTCCGTGGCTTCCCGAGCGGACTGTTGTGTGAATTGACCGGTCCTCCGCCCGCACCGTTTCGGCGATTAGATACTTACCCTCATCCCTGTGCTGGTATGGAGTATTGATCAGGCCGTTGAAGAATGCATAGAGAAAAGGTGCGAGGTCGGAGGCGGACCCGTCAAAGTTGTCAAGAGGTAGGTAGTTATCGGAAGACTTCGAGGACATTCGCGGGCGAACTCTGATGGTGTAGGCGGCGAGGCTGTATTCCGGCATAGGTTCCTCCGGTGGGCGATGGGGATGTCTCGTCACCCTAGTTTCGAGCGCAGATCTGACCGTGTGTCTGTAAGGAATTGGTCAGCAGTCGTTGGCGGAGGCGGGGAGCGAGCGCAGTGGATGCCGTACATGTGTTCGAAGGTACGACCTGGGTGCGACATGCAGTGGAACGGAAGTCAGGTCGTGCGCGGCCCAGCGCGCCAGCAGGTCGTCGAAGCTCAGCTCGATGTGCTCGCCCAGTTCAACGACACCGACATGACGGCGTTAACGCATAGGTGGCTGGGGAAGCCCGACGGCTGGTCGAGAGCGGCCCCGGACCGGTCAGAGCAGCCACTTCCTAACTGGCAGGGGTTCATCCGAGTGCGCCGCCGATCTTGTCGTTCATGGTGTCGTCGCCACCGTCGATGCAATTGGCGTAGACCCGGAGCAGGACGGCGACACCGTGCCCCAGGCGCCGGGCGACCTCGGTCGGCGGGACGCCGGCATTCAGCCAGAGCGAGGCCGCCGCGTGCCGCAGGTCGTAGGGCCGGCGGACGAGCGGCGAGGCGACCTGCGAGTCCGTCAGAGCCTTCTCCCGGGCGAGCTTCCACCACCGGTCGTAGACCGACTCGGACAGCGGCCCACCGTGCAGGCCCCGGAAGAACCGACCGTCCGGACCTACCCCGTGATTCTCGACGTGCGCGCAGAGCAGCTCGACGAGCCGGGGCGGGATCGGGACCGTCCGGGTTTCCGCCCTCCCCCGGTGCTTGAGTCCGCGCCGCTCGTGGGAGCCGCCGTCATCGGTCCAGTGCGACCCGGCGCGCGGCGAGGTGCCGGCGAGCACCAGGCGGCCCCAGCGGTATTCGATTTTCTCGTGGTCGCAGGACCGGGAAGGCTTGACTGCCGCCAGGTCGTCGAAGTCCGCGCCGCAGTCGGCGCACCGGCCCGAAAGGTCGCAGTCCTCCCGCCGCAGGTCTGCCGCTTCCGAGGGCCGCATGCCGGCGTAGTAGAGGCAGCCGAAGAAGGCCGTGACCTTGTCGGCGCGTTTGCCGAGAGATTTCACCGCCTCCAGCAGCGTGGCGACCTGGGCCGGGTTCGCCACCACCCGCCGGTCGATGGACTGCGCGACCTCGGGTGCGGTCCACTGGACCCGGTCGACCGGGTTGGAGTCGATCAGCTCCAGCTCGACGGCGTACCCGAGCACGTTGTAGAAGGTCGCACGCTTCCGCTGGACGGTGGAGGCAGCCGCAGGCTTGCCGTCGAGGCGTACGCAGAGGCTGTCGAGGACTCGGCGGACCATCGCGGGTGAGTCCAGCTCGACGACCGGCAGGGACGCGGTTTCCAGCCAGGCCAGCGCCGCCGCGTGCTCGGTGGGGATCTCATCGGACCAGCGGCGCGGGTTGAGGCCGTAGAGGTACAGCGCCTCACGGAGCAGGGCGTCAGCCGGTCGGCCCCGCTTGGCCGGGCGGGTCAGGGTCACCGTGATCGAGGTCAGCGCCTCGACGATCGACCGCCGGGTCTTGGCCGCCGCCCGGGGCCACTTCATTTCGACGTACGCGCGGCTGTGCGCGTACCAGGTGGTGGGGTTCTTGGTTCTGGCCTCGGAGACCGGGCGGCCGGTGGCCGGGTCGAAGGGCTCCCCCGCGTTGGCCGCCTGGACCAGCTCGGCGCGGAACGAGTGCGCCAGGGCTTTGGTACGGAACATGTCCTCGAAGCGTTGGCCGCTCACCGCCCAGCGGACCCGCCAGGGCCGAGCCTTCCGGTCGGCGCGCTTGCCGATCTCCCAGATCTGGACGTCGTAGCTCTTCATGCCGCGTCCTGCTCCAGCTCACCGAGCCACCGACCGAGCGCCGACCGGCGGACCCGAAGCTGCCCGTTCGGGAGCTTGATGACCCGTGGCCCCTTGCCGGTCTGCCGCCAGTAGAACCAGGTCGAGCGCGGCACCCGCAGCTCGGCGAGCACTTCCGGCACGGTCAACAACTCCTCGTTCACTGCGTCTCCTCCCCGTGGTGCTGCGCGCTGTGCTGAGTTGCCGAAAGATCTGCCGACCCCTGCGCGGCCCGGTCCTTGGCGGCGAGCAGTTCGGACCGCCAGCGGGCACGCTCACTGATGGAGCGCATGAGCCGGTGGGCCAGCGGCCCCACATCGGGGTCGTCGGGTCGGGCGAGTTCCCAGGCGTGCCGGACCCGTTCGACGGTGGCGCCCTGGTTGTCGACGAGCTGCCCGGCGGTGGCGCTGTCGGTGGTGGCACCGAGCAGTGCCCGCACCCAGGCCCGCGCGTCGTGCTTGTGGTCAGCGAGGGTCTTGCCGGACCAGTCGCGGGAGATGAGGATGCGCCGGCCGCCGATGCCGAGGGTGTCGCGCTGGTGGACCTTGCCCTTGCAGCGGCCGGGCTTGAGCTTGGCGTGTGCCTTCTTGGGCTGGACGCCGTAGAGCAGCCAGTTGGCGCACCGCTCGGTGCAGGGGGTGAGCTGGAGTTGCTGCCAGAGCCGGTCGAGGTGCTTGCGCTGCCGGTCGGTGGTCGCCTTGTGGACGTCGCCGGTGTGCTTGGTGATGTACTTCGTGACGTACCGGATGGTCCGTTCGGCGTCCTCGGTGCCGGGCATGACGCCGCGGGCGTCGACCTGGGCGCCGAAGCGGACGACGTGCACAGGTTCGGAGTCCGGGTCGTCGTCGATGGCGTCGAGGGCTTCCGTCCAGGTGATCAGCGGCTGCCGGGTGTCGGGGTCGACCCATGCGGCGGCCTGCTCGTCCCAGACGGGAAGCCGGTCGAGGGTGTACCGCTGGACGTCGACCGCCGGCCACCACACCTGGTGATAGGTCGCCGCCGCGACGGTGCGCAGGATGTCCCGGGGGATGGTGCCCCGGATGGCGAAGTGGGCGTGTGGGGCAAGACGGCGTTGCGGCTCGACGCAGCCGGCGTACTGGACGTTCCAGCCCTCGCACCGCCGCAGGTTCTGCCAGAACCGATCGAGCAGCCGAGGGAAGTGCACCGCGTCCCAGGCGGCGCGGCGGTAGTCGTACCGGTCGGGGTTGAGCGGGGTGCCGTCGGGGCGGACCGGGCCGTACGAGTCGAGGGTGAGCGTCAGCCACATCGACGGCCGGAACGTCGCGCCGTCCGGAGCGGTGTAGGTCTTGCCGACGGTGCGCCGCTCGACCTTGCGCCGAGGTAGCTCGGGGGCGTCTTGGCGTCGCTTGGTGGAGCGCTTGCGCCGGCGGCCGGGTTCGTCGTCGGAGCCCCCGTCGTCGGTGGCGTGCGGTGGCCCGACGCGCCCGCGCAGACCCTCGGCGGCGATGGCTTCCTCTACCTCGCGGATCGCCTCGTCGAGGTCGGTCACCTGATCCCACTGGGCACCGCGTACGGCCTCGTCGCGGGAGAACTCCAGGTGTGCGCGGAACAGGATCAGGGACTTCTGCGCCTCGGTCGCAGGTTCCGGGCCGGGTAGCGGTTCGTCGTCGCGGTGCCAGCCCTCGCGGATCTGGGCCTGCCGTAGCCGGCGGTTCTTCTTGGCGCAGGGCGCGCACTTGTCCTCGCGGGTCGCGCCGCAGGGCAGGTCGATGACCTCGGTCAGCCCGGTGTCGAGGTCGGTGCGACGCATGGCGAGGGGGCGCACGCAGACGCCGTACTCGGCGGCTATCTCCTTGAGCACGTCGACCGAGCGGGGCAGCGCCATGCGGGCCGCCCGCGACCCCGGCCGAGGAGCAACCGGGGTCGAGGCGGCGGGAGCGAGGCCGGGCAAGGTGGGAGCGGTCATCGAATGATCCCGACGACCTGGGGTCGGTTGGGCTGCACGACGCCCAGCGGGGGCAACACCGCAGCCGGTGCCGGGCGGACCGCCGGGGCGGGCACGATCGGCTGCTCGGGCTCGGCGACGACCTGCTCAGGAACCTCGTAGGTCCAGTCGACCGGCGGTTGGTCCGGCTCGGGTGCCAGGGCGGGTGCGCTGGACAGGACGACCTTGACCAGGGCGAGAAACGCCAGCGACGGCACGGCGGCCACGATCCAACCCCACACGGACGGTTCGGCTTCCGCGACCTGGGCGGCGAGGGAGAGCAGGGCGAACGCGACCAGGAGCACGGCGACCAGGCCGACCGGGCGACCCGCGCGACGGCGGGCGCGTAGCTCCAGGCCGAGGTAGATCGCCATCAGCTCGACCGCCACGGCGTTGGCCCAGCCGATCCAGTCGGGCTGGCCGTGGGCCACGGTCAGATCGTGGACGTGGGTGAACGCGGCGGCGCCGGCCATGGTCCCGATGGCGAGCAGGATCAGCACCCGGACGCCGGACTCGGCTCGGTGGCGGATCATTCGAAGTCGCCTTCCGGGATGCGGATGGTCACGGTGATGCGGATGCACTGCCCGTCGAGGTCGTCCCGGCGGCGGACCATGTGCGCCAGGCCGTGCATGGCGGCGGCGAGCCGGTCCGGGGAGCCGTCGAGGTCGATGTTCAGCGGCTTGAGTCGGTGGGTGCCGAGGAAGAAGCGCTTGAGGGACATCGGGGCTACCTCCGGTCCGGGGTGACGCGGGTACGGATGTGGTCGGGCGGGTCGCCGAGGGAGGCGACCGCTTCGGAGAGGCAGCGCCACAGCGCCCATGCCTCGTCGGGGGTCAGGTGCATGCGGCGCCGGCCACCGCCGACGGCGAGATAGACCGGGTACGGGTCGGGCCGGTCGGGGTCGACGCGGACGGACACCGCAGTGCTGCTCGCGCCGTCCGGGTTCGGTGCGCGGAGCCGGTAGAAGGTCGGGGCGGTCACCGCGACTCACCCCCGTCGGCGTCGAGGATGTTGCGCAGCGCGTCGGGCAGCAATGGCCCGCGACGCTGCCGGGGCAGGGCCGGCCGGACCGGTTCCGGCGTCGACTCGCGGCCGACCTGGGCGAGGATGTCCGCGGCGTCGGCCGGGGCCGGGTACTGCTGGGCCAGTTCCCGGATGTGGTCGTCGGTGACGTAGGAGAACCGGACCCGCATCGGTTCCGGGGTGCCGTCGAGGATCACGTACCCGACGCCCTTGGCCCATCGGGGCATCTGGTCGGCCAGGGCGCCCCGGTTGCGGGCACCGTCGCCCAACACGAGGTCGACCTGAGCCGCCTCGGTCAGACCGAGCGCGATACGGGTCGGGAACAGGTCCCGGAACGGCAGCACCTCCTTGCGGGGGTCCTGCAACGCGGCGACCACCAGGACTCCGACGCCGGCACCCTGGGACAGCAGCAGCCCGAGCGAGCCGGCGATGCGCTTGCGCAGGTCGACGTCTTGCAGGTAGGCGGTCAGCGCGGCCATCTCGTCGATGACGACGACGACCAGGGGGTCAGCCTCGGTCGGGGTGTGCACCCGGACCCTGCCGGCGAGCCGGGTTTGCCTTTCCCGCATCACGGCCACGGCCTCGTCGAGGAGGTCGGCCATGGCCTCGAAGGACTTGCAGGCGAACCGGGCGAACAGCGGCCGGCCCATCGCGAACTCCATCCCGCCCTTGGGGTCGATCACCCAGAGCCGCACCAGGCCGGAGGTGATGCCGCCGGCAAGCGAGCGGACCAGCGACCAGAGCACCGAGCCCTTGCCGGACCGGGTGGCCCCGCCGATGAGGACGTGCGTGGCGAGCAGGTGCAGGTACCAGGTGCCCAGGTCTTCCCGCCGCGCCAGCGGCAGCGCGGTGAAGTCGGGGACGGCCGGGGCGTCGAACGGCGCCACGACGGGCCGCAGGGCGTCGGTGCGGACGAGGACCAGGTAGACCACGGTGGGCCGGTCCCGGAATCGCACCCGGTCCACCCAGCCCAGCAGCAGCGCCCAGTAGCCGGTACGCGTCGGCGGGTCGGCGGGCCGCTCGGAGTAGACCCGGGCGTGCCGCCGGCCGAAGGCGTACGCGAGGTTCGCCGTGACCCGTTGGAAGTCGGCCGGGGTCTGCCCGCGGACCATGCGGATGGTCAGCACGTCGAGGGCCTGATCCGAGCGCACGCGCAGCAGCTCGGGCAGGACGGCGCGATGGTCGTACGTCTCGGCCAGGCCGCAGAGGGTCATGGCCTCGCGCCATGCCCGCCGGTAGACGAAGACCTGACGGAACCGGCCGAGCAGCGGCCCGGCGCACCACCGCCACCAGGACGCTTCGTCCCGCCACCGCCACAGGGCCGACACCACCGACGCCAGGACCAGCGGCACGACCAGGCCCGCCCAGCCGTAGTCGGCGTAGAGGACGGTGGCGAGCACGACCAGGCCGACGGTGGCCGGGTGGCGCAGGCACCACCAGCAGCCCCGGGCGAGCCAGCGCAGCACCAGGACGAGCACGGAAGCCCACATAGGCAGGACGAACCGCTTCGGCCGGATCACCAGCAGATCCCCGGCGGACGTCATCACCACCTCGCCACGCGGCCGGCGCATCATCGCGCACCCCGCAGCGACACGAACCGACCCGCCGAGTCCCGGACCGGAGGAAAGGGAAGAACGAGCTGCCCGACGCAGAGCGGGCAGCGATCAGCCGCACCGCCGGCCGGGTCGAACCGGGACTGACACACGCCGCACCGAGGCTGAGCCGGGGCAGGCGAACGCCTACGCTTGGACACGTCACTACCTCTCTCGACAGAGCAGGGGAAGAGACAGAGGGCGGGGCTGCCGTCCGCCAAGACCTAACAGCCCCGCCCCCACCTGATGCGGCTACGCCGCCGCCTTCGGGGTCACGCCCGCCGGAGCGCGCATGCCGGTCGCGCGCAGCGAGTACGCCATCCGGTTGTTGTTGGTCACGTACGGCGTGACCGTCATGCCGTCGAACTCCACCGCCTCGAACGGGGCGCCCGTCGGCGGGACTGGCTGGTAGTCGGCGGAGATCTTGACCGTCGTCTCCCGGGAGCGCTTGCCGAGCTCCGGGTCCAGGTCCATCACGCGGACCTGCCACACCCGCTGGCCGGTCAGCTTGTCCTTCGCCGGGCTACGCCGACCGGTCTTCTCGTCGTAGTCCTCGACCTCACCCAGTGACTCAGGGACCAGGGCGCATCCCGCCGGGAACACGTCCTCACAACGCACGGCGAACCTCGTACCGCCACGCAGAGCCATCGCCCAAACCTCCAAGTTGTTGGCATGTCTGCCAAGTTGAGACTCCAAGGTAGACGGCACTTGGCAGACAAGTCAACGAGTAAACACGCGCGCGCCACCAAAGACTGGTGAGGTTTTGCACCAATAGACCGCATTAGCACGCCAGGCCCAGCCCGGTGCCAGCGCCCAGCACGCTCGCCCGCCATCCAGCCAATGCCCACCTTCCGCGATGCAAGCCTCGATACCGTGCCTGCCGGCAAAATGCCACTAGGCACTTTGCCAATTGGCACAATGCCAATTGGCAAAGTGCCTATGGCGAATTTAAATTGGCTCTTGCATTTCTTGTTCGGCCCACTAGCATTTGATCGAGTGCCGGACAGGTCGGCACCCGCCGGGTTCTAGCCGGCAGATACAGGACTCAGATTGGAATCGAAGGTGGCTGAACTTCACTTCACGCTGAAGGTGCGAGCGCAGGTCTCGGTGCAGGTAATCGTGGTGATCTTGGTGGTGGTTGGGCTCAGCGGATGGACGCCGGAAGCCCTTTGATCCTCGGGCCGAAGCCTCGGCGAATAAGGTACCCACTTCGCGGGCAACCGGCCTACATGGCACATGAACAGCGAAGTGACGCCGTTGACCAGAACCATTCAAGGACCGCTGCCCTCGATGACAAGACCGTTGAAGCGTTGGGCGAGCTGAGCAAGGCACTTGAGACCATCCATCGGGTCCGAGGGCACCTGTATTCCGCACACCAGCTCGTCGGCGGGGCCGATCTCACTCTCGACCGGGTGGTGAAGCTACTCCGCGAGGCGGGGCACGACGAGATGGCCAACCGGGTCGAGCACGAGCTGTTAGGCCGCAACCTGCTACCTGGCCGGTGGACGTTCCAGATCGTGGAGGAGTTCGACGACGGCTACTACGCGGCGTTCCAGGAGATCGAGCGGGATGCCCGGGAAACGCTAGCCGGCGGCCGGCGGCACATCTACGAGGCGGAGATGAAGGAGCGGCGGCGCACCCACGGCATGCCGGGGCACGAGGCTACGCCAGAGGAGTGAGCGGGAGACCGTTCGGCAGCATCGAGGCCAGGGCGTTGGCTCTGGCCTCGATGATCCTCATTCGAGCCTGATACTCGGCCGGTTCGCGATGCGCGGCCTGGCTGGTCACCTGACCGGGCCATTTGCGGTAGAGCAGGCCGTACTCCCGGGTGAAGTACCCGGCGCTGACGGCGCTGGCAGCGAGCAGCAGGCCCGTGTCCTCGGAGGCGGGGAGCGCCATCCAGCCGCCCAGGGCGAAGACGAGATCCCGCCGTAGGCACAGAGTCGCCGGGTGCACTGATGCGCGGTAGTCGTTGGCTTGCCAGAACAACAGGACCTCACCGCGGTCGACGACTCCGCCATCTGGGTCCTTGTCCCATCCGGCGGTCGATCCGTCGGGCAGCAGGTCGAGTACCCGCGAGGTGGTCCAGCCGATGTGCGGGTGCGCGTCGAACGCGGCGATGTCTCGGGCGAGCGCGCCGGGGGTCAGCTGGTCGTCAGCGTCCAGGACCTTGATGAGGTCACCGGAGACCCGGGAAAGGGCGAGGGTACGGGCGACACCAGGCCCGCCGGGACGG
This sequence comes from Micromonospora sp. LHW51205, assembly GCF_003315815.1. NCBI lineage: Bacteria > Bacillati > Actinomycetota > Actinomycetes > Micromonosporales > Micromonosporaceae > Micromonospora > Micromonospora sp. LHW51205. Next base: position 61,894 of record NZ_QMEZ01000005.1, read on the forward strand.
CCAGTGCCGAGACTGATCCGGGGATCGTCGGGCAGAGCGTCGACCAGGGCGCCGGTCTGCCCGTCCTCCTGGACGAGCCATTGCCAGTCCCACCCGGTGGGCATTTCCTGCTTGGCCAACGACTCGTAGGCGCCAGCAAGGTGCTCGATGCTGGGCGCGTGGACCGGGGTGATGACCGAGACGAGCTGCGTCAAGTTTTCCACCGCTGGAGTTTGTGGGAGTAGACAAGCTCAGTGCGATCACCCGGCATCACGACATCGGCAACCTCGACGACCCGGCCAGTGGTGTCGACCGAGGTCTTCCTAACGGTTAGGACAGAGACACCCGGGTCGATATCCAGAAGTTCGGCCTCATCCGGGGACGGCGGACGCGCCCGGATCTCGTCGTCGATCCGGTCCAGCTCGATGCCGAGCGTGTAGAGCTGGTGCTGCGTGCCGCCGGGCCACGGTTCCTTGCTCTCGTCGAGCAGGTCCGGGTTCGCGGCAACCAGTTCGTACGGCAGGTAGGAGTACGACACGGTCAGCGGTGCGCTCTCGTGGCGGGAGGAGGTCCAGTAGACCCGGCGCAGCAGCGGCGTACCCGGCTCGACCTGCAAGGCCGCCGCCATCTCCGCATCCGCCGCCACCCGGGAGTACTCGGCGTGGAACTTCAGGTCGTCGACGGTCAGGCCGGTGTCGTGCTCGGTGGCGCCGGTCTTCGACCGCTCGGCCTCGTCGAGCAGGACCCGGTCCTTCTCCCACTGGTACCGCTCGCTGTTGCGACGGCGTACCCGCTGCCGAGGCGCCCGGACGTAGGTCCCGCGCCCCTGCTCGGCCCGGACCAGGCCCCATTCCCGGAGCTGGCGGATGGCGTTGCGGACGCTGGTGCGGGAGAGGCCGGAGGACTCGGCCAGCTCGGTCTCGCTGGGCATGAGGGTGCCCGGGGCCATCTCTCCGGCCATGATCTTTACCCGCAACTCCTCCGCGAGTTGCAGGTAGCGTGGGCGCCAGTCCCGGCCATGCACACCGGTCACCGTACCCCCTAGACGTTCCAACGTCTGCCAGGTGGTCCCGCCAACGGGCCGCTCGGGAACCGGAGGGACCGTCACCGCTGCTCGCGGCGGCTGCCCACGACGAGGACCAGGAGTACGAGGAACGGCGACGCTCCGACGGCTGCCGGAGTTCATTGCCCCTCCCCCGACCGATGGCCCTGACTGACCGGTGCCCGCATCTCCTCACGGGCGCGCGCCAGCTCGTCAATCAGCCGGTCGAGCTGCGCCGCCGAGAGGAGCACGGTTTGCGTCGCGCCGTAGCGGGTTGCGTCGAGCTTGACAGCCAGGTCCCGGCGCGCGAAGCGGTCGATGAGTAGCTGAAGGCTGACCCAACCGGTTCGCTCCCGGCCGATGGTGGCGATGAGGCCGCGGTGCATCGGGTCGTTCGGCCCGCAGCCCCGGCACCATCCCGGGCATGCGGCCGGCGTGACCGACGGCGGGGTGCTCTCGGTCGTGGGCTGGCCCTCACTCATCGCATACTCCCCGGTCGCCGCCTGCCTGCCCCAACAGGCCGCGCAGATGCTCGACCAGTTCGGCCACCTGGGGCAGCGACAACTCCGCCCAGCCGTTCCCCGTCCGGCACCACGAGTGCACAGCGACCAACGGCGCCAGGGCGTCAGCACCGATGAGGTAGGTGACGACGGCTCCGCTCGACCGGACGTCACCGATCCGGAACATCGGTCCTCGGTGGCGCCGGGCCATGTGCGCCATCAACGGAGGCACCAAATGGCCGCAGCGATCCGGCGCGCACCAGCCCGGGTGACCCGTAGTCTCGGTCGGCTTGTTCGTCCGCCTCATCGCGGCCACCGCCCACCATTGCCCCGGTAGGACTGCGCCAGCGTCATCAATGGCGCGTACCGCAGCGTAGGCAACTCCCGAGTCGGTCCCACACCCCACCAGTACGTCGGCACGGCATTGGTCGGCGTGGGCCGCATCGGCGAGACGTTGCTGTCGGTGGCCACAGCCGGCGGACGCCTCCAGCACAACCAGGACGAGAACCAACCGCGCCGACGATGAGAGCCGGACATCGCACCTCCACAGGTAGGCGGGGACCGGTGGCCAGCTACGGGGGAATGCAGCCGGCCACCGGCCCGGATGAAGGCACGGCGCACCGTCCGACACAGACGGGTCGGGTATCGCCGAGCCAACTTGTACGCGCGGCTACCGCAACCGGTCCGACAGGACGCCGCGCATCAGGTGCGACCAGGGCCGACGCGGCACCACCCCTGATACGAGCCGTCACCCTGGCCGCACACCGGGAAACGTACCTACAAGTGGACGTGTTGTCCATACGTCGAAACGGGTCACTTGATTGGCACTTGGTAAGACAAGTGCCAGGTACGGTGAGCAGGTGCCCACCCCGCACTACGGACAGCCCCGCTATCGCGCAATCGCGAGTGAGCTGAGAGAGCGAATCGCCAGCGGCCTGATGGCTGCCGGCTCGCTTCTCCCGCCCGAGAGCACGCTGACTGCGGAGTTCCGTGTAAGTCGCGGCACGGTCCGGCATGCGATTGCGTTGCTTCGAGAAGAAGGCGTGGTCGCTACTGAGCATGGCCGAGGGACCTACGTCATTGGGTCTTCCCGGACTGGGTCCGACCATCAAGGGACGACACGGCGCCGAGTACCCGCCGATGCTCGCCTTGCTGGCCTGCTCGGGGTCGAAGTCGGCACCCCGCTAGTCGAGTGCGAAACGGTAAAATCATCACAAGACAGACCGAAGAGTGTTACCAGGACCTATCAGCTGATCTCGGAAGGCGAGGCCTGGTGAAACTAGGCAGGGTGTGAACAGCTACCTTCCAGCTCGCTGCCGGCGTCCGCCTTCGTGCATCGCAGACCCGATACTCTCTGTCGCAAGCCAACGTCTAGGCCGTGGAAGCAGACGCGGCCCCGCCCTACTGTTGTCGCTCGTTACGAGGAGCATCACTATGCCAGAGCGTGCCGCCCAGTACATTGACGGCGCGGCTCCAGCAGCAGAGTTATCCGACACTGAGCAGCTTCGCAATAAGGTCTTGCAACATCTGGAGAGCATGGGATTTGCCGTGGCGAACGGCCGCGTCATTTCTCCGGTAATCGACGACAAGGAGCGTCTCCGGGTCCTGCATTCGGAGGCCGTCGCGGTACAAAGGGCGAAAGCTGCTGGCACCCTGCGCTCACACGAAGACTTGTTTGTTCGAAAGCTCGCTGAAGGCGATAGCCTAATCGTCAATAAGATCAAGCCCGCGCTCGTTCCCATCATTGATCGAAGATCTTTTGATGCCATGCTTTGGCGTTGGTGCTCACTGCACTGGTCAGTCCCCGTATCGGCAGGCTATGGCCGCCGCCTGCGATTCCTTGTAGTGGACCGAGGGAATGGCGGAAAGGTCATGGGCTTGATCGGTCTAGCGGATCCGGTCTTTGCGTTAGGGGCTCGCGATAGCTGGCTGGGATGGAGCCCTGAAGTCAGGCGCGAACGCTTGACGAACGTAATGGACGCCTTTGTTCTTGGCGCTGTTCCGCCGTATAACTCATTGATCGCAGGAAAACTTGTCGCGCTACTCGCAATAAGCAGTGAAGTCCGGCATGCGTTTCAGGAAAGATACGGCCATAGGCGTACGCTAATCACGCAGCGTGATCCGAATGCCCAGCTTGCCCTGATCACAACATCGTCAGCGCTTGGCAGGTCCTCCATCTACAACCGCCTGACAGGATTGAATGGAGAGCGAGCGTTTATCCCGGTTGGATACACCGAGGGCACCGGCGATTTTCATCTATCGGGTGCAATTTACGACGAACTCGCCGAACTTGCGGCGTCTGTAACCGAAGACGGTAGGAGTCACGCACACGCCCGCTGGAAGGGTTCTGGCCCTCGCAACCGTCGTGAGGTCATCCAGCGAGCCTTGACAACGCTAGGGCTCGACAGTCGGAGGCTTCGAGTGCATGGGGTACGGCGGCAGGTCTATCTGGCTCCCCTGATGGCCAACGCTCGTGACTTCCTGGCCGGCCATGCGGATCCGGAGTGGCTCACGGCCGACGCCGCATCCCTGGCTGACTACTGGCTCGACCGCTGGGCGGTGCCGCGAGCCGCACGAACAAGCACATGGAGGGAGTTCCGTCCCGAGCAGTGGCGGATGTACACCAAGTAGTTGATCTGTCGCAAGGATGCTCTAACCTCAGTGGATGGTCTTGACCCATCCCCTCGACGGCACCCCGCAACTACCAGCCGAAGTCATCGCGACGATGCTCAGAGGGATCAAGGAACTAAGCAAGGACGCGCGGCAGATCTTGTCGCCCATGGTCGAACAGCGTGACGAGTTACGCAAACTACTCTTACAGAGAAAATGGATCGAAAAAATCGATGCGTCTATACCTGTAGGGTCGGTTGCTGCTGTCGATGGAGCGCAGATCCAAGAAACCCTCTACGCGGGCGATTTGGTCGTCGCTGTCGCTGTGGCGGCGGAGGGCTTAACACCCGCTGGCCGACTGGGGGAGGCCACCGTCCATAGCACCTGGCAGCGATTCACAAACCACGACGGCGACAACGATCGCCTCGGCAAGGTCGCGATGGTTGCCCAAGAGTTGAAGCTGCTCCAAGGGCTGCCGCATAACATGTGCATTCTCGATGGTTCTCATCAAACACCTGTCATCGTCATCAACTCAGCACTTTCTTCGCAGAGCAAAGAAGTTCGTCAAGCGGCTTTAGAAGTTCTCGAAGAAAACAATGCGGTTTCGGCGTTACGGGATCTCTGCAGCCCGGAACGAGGCGGCAAGATAGTCGCGTGTCCCAAGTCCGATTCATCCAGAGACCTCATTGGGCTGCTAACTGACCGACTATCAGGTCATAAAACATTCGATCTTCCTGGAACCGACAAAGTACTAGCATCGCTCGTCCTTGAGCCGGGCGAAATGTTCCAAGCGTTCCGAGTGCCCAAGGCTTGGGAAGGGCTTCACATCGAAACGCGGCGGGAGTTGCGGAGCGATCCAGGCGATCCGGTCGTAAATATTGCGAGCCAGCTCGACCAATGTATTCAACCGTTGCGAGATCGGACTATTCGTATCACATATGCGAAGCCTGCAGGCTGCAGCACTGCTGTGAAGATTGAGTTTAAGGAGCACCGGGGTGCTGATTGGCGGAAAGAAGTCTGCGCCATGATTGGCGCAGAAACTCCCGCTCCCCATCTGCAGGAACCCTTCGCACAGCATCTAGCGGATCAGTGGGCAAAGTCGATCGGGATTGGTGTCCAAGCTCAACTTCAAGGAATGCGGCTCGACTTGGCCGAGAATGGTGCCCCCGAATTTCTTGAATATGTCCTACGTTCCTACCGCACGATTGGAGGATGATTCAGTTGGCGTTCGAAAGTGCCGAAGAAGTTGGCGTGGTGGGGAGCCCTTCTACTACGAGCCAGGTAACGCTGGACGTCGTCGGCGATGCAGTGCGTCGGCCACTGGTTGGCAGTATGGTTCTTCTGCAGCAAGAGATGGATGGCCAGACCGAATGTGCGCTAGGAACGGTCACGGAAATCACCACCCGTAATCAGTGGCACGAAAACACAAGCATGCGAGGAGTCGTGGCGCTGCATGGCCGACTCCTTGCATTATCCGGACGCGCTGACGTTAAGGGCGCCGAAGTAAACATCCAGGCAGTCTATGCCGACACGGGCACTGGTTATCGACCGAGCGGCTCTACTCTTTCGATGTCGCCTACCACTGGCGGCAGCGTTCTTCGTGTCACCGATACCATCCTTCAAGAATTGACGGTAAAGGCAGACGAGAACCTTTTCTTCATGGGCGATATCTATCGAATGCCAGGCGTGCGGCTTCCGCTCAATCCTGGGGATTTCTCGGGCGGGAGGGGCGCATTCCACGCGGGGGTATTCGGCCCGTCGGGCAGCGGTAAGTCGGTATTCGCGAGCTACTACATCGCGGGCCAGCTGCGGCATCGTGATTTGGGAGTTCTGATTATCGATCCGCAGAGTCAGTTTACTAAAGAGCGGGGCTTTACGTTCTCTCTTCAATCCCTTGCCAAGTTGCAAGGGCGGCAGGTCATCAAGAAAGACTTAGCGACGGAGATCAGGCTCCCGCAGGATAAGGCGCTTTTCTGTGAACTCTTGGCCAAGACTCCATTCTTCAGGCAGGGGTTGGTGCTCAGGTACCAGCCAGCCCTGGAGGGCGCGCTCGCTGCCGCTGAAGAAGCGCTCGAAAGAGCTACGAGTTGGGCCAACCGAACTTTGGACGAGGTCCTCGACATTATCCTCCAAGGCATTAGGAATGCGACTATATCAGGCGACATATACAAGGACGCTAAACTCGACAGCAGTAACCAGCTAAAGCCAGAGGGCAAGGCGTACAAGCTTCAGGAGTACATTGACGAGGCGCTCAACGGAGGCCCACGGCGTGACCGCCTCATGCGCTACTTCAGGCCTACTGCATCGCTGTTTTCACCTACAGGTCCGAGTGGCGAGAACCGAGCAAACGTGCTGGCGCTTCTTCATCAAGCATTTGAGCGCGAACCAGGACGCCCGCGCCGTGTCGTGATCCTTAACATGGCATTCTCCATGCCGGCCGATGCTGACCAGGACATGATAGAAGCAATTAAGAAGCTGAACAGCGAAGGAACTAAGGCCCGGGTTCTGCGAACTGTTTTCGACCACCTGGAGCGCATTGCGGCTGATGATTACCAGAAAGGCGCAAAACTTCTCAATACCCTCGTAGTGTTCGACGAAGCGTGGCGCTACGCGCCACGAGCAGCGGCTGATCCTGAGATCAAGTCGCTAGCTGACCAATTGGCTGGCTACGCCCGCGAGACTCGCAAGTACGGGGTGGGCTGGATGTATGTGCTGCAGTCGCCGCATACACTCCACCCTGATGTCTGGGATCAACTGAAAAGCGGGTTCCGCGCCCTTGGTTATGGTCTTACTGGAGCTGACCTTGAGCTGGTGCGGGCTCAGGTAGACCGGCCGGAGTCGATCTCTTTGTATAGAAGCTTCACTCAACCAAGCGATTCAAACAAGCAGTATCCTTTTATGCTCGTTGGAGCGATTAGCCCGCTCTCGTTTACGATGGCGCCACTGTACACTTCGATCTACACCAGTTATAGGCAATGGGTTGATGCGAACACCGACTGGCTGCCAGCCAGGTCGGTAGAGGCTGAACTTGATCCCGTGACTGGCTCATTCGTTTATGGGCAGCCTGTCCCTAATCAGCGAGTTGAGGGGGCAGCCACGGCGCATGGCGCGACGAGAGAATATGACGAGTTCATGTGACTGCCAACGGCGGGCACTGACCCGCAGAGGCGGCGCTGGCGTACGTACTGCCGAATTTCGCTGTTTCTGATCAAGGCGCCGCGCTCCGCGCGTCGCGGGGCGGTAACCCGGCCGGCGGCAAGCCGCCCCGGCTGCCTTCGGCGCCGGGGCGGAAAGCCACCGACTGCCGCCGGACCGCCGCCCCGAGTCTGCTGATCCGGCCGGCGAAACGATCACGGCCAGGCGGTACGGAAGCCGAACCAGTCGGCCTCGTCGGCGGTCAGGGCTTCCGACTGCCGCGCCAGTCCAACCCCGGGACTGGCTTGCCCCCGGCCCATCTCCCGCAGCCGGCGACACCTCACCGCGGACCCCTCAGCCGATCGCTACACGCGCGGACTCCGCCGGACCGGACCCAGGCCACCAACCCCAGCGTTCGCAGCCCCAGAAGAGCCCTCAGCGGGCAAGATCGACCTGCCCACCATCTGCCCACAACCAGTCGTAGACGGCTGGACTCAGCCGGACTCGGCCAGACGAACGAGAACGGCCCCCGATCAGCATCTCTGCTGGTCAGGGGCCGTATCTGCACCTGGTGGCGGGTAGAGGATTCGAACCTCTGTAGCTTTCGCGACGGATTTACAGTCCGCTCCCATTGGCCGCTCGGGCAACCCGCCAGGGCACACCACCGCGTCGCAACGCGGCAGCGGAAGCAAGGATAGCGGTTGCCCCCGGTACCGCCGCAACCGGGTACCGTCAGGAGGTCCCACGCTGGTCAGCGCGGGACGGACCAGGACAGACCGCCGGACAGCAGGAGCATGAGCATGGCAGCGAACCCCTCGTTCGACATCGTGAGCAAGGTCGACCGGCAGGAGGTCGACAACGCTCTCCGCCAGTCGGAGAAGGAGCTCTCGACGCGGTTCGACTTCCGGGGCACGGGTGCCGAGATCTCCTGGTCGGGCGAGGAGGCGATCAGCATCCAGGCGGAGACCGAGGAGCGCGTACGGGCCGCGCTGGAGGTCTTCAAGGAGAAGCTGATCAAGCGGAACATCTCGCTGAAGTCACTCGATGCCGGCGAGCCCAAGCAGTCGGGCAAGATCTTCAAGATCGATGCCAAGGTGGTGCAGGGCATCGACTCGGACAAGGCCAAGGCGATCAGCAAGAAGATCCGCGACGAGGGCCCGAAGGGCGTGCAGGCGCAGATCCAGGGCGACCAGCTCCGCGTCACCGGCAAGAAGAAGGACGACCTCCAGGCCGTCATCACGCTGCTCAAGGGCGAGGACTTCGGTCTGGCTCTTCAGTTCACCAACTACCGGTAAGGGGGACTCTGGCCGGCCTGGTCATCGGGCCGGCCTGGCCTTGCCATCCGCGCGGATGTCGGTCGGCCTCTCCTCGACCCGGCGCGCGCTCCGACCCCTCGCGGGCAAGGACCGCTGATGGGACACGACCCCTTCGGCCGGACGCATGATCGGAACGTGTTGCAGACTCCTCGAACACCCACGGCGGCCTACCGCAACCACCATGGACCGTGAGCCGTCGGCGGGCCTCCGTCATGCCGAAGGCGGGTGCGACCGGCCGGCCGGTCGCACCCGCGAAGGGATATCTCCTAGTCCGTCGCCTCGACAGCAGGCGTGGCGGACGTCGCGGGGCCGAGGACCAGGTGCGGATCGAGCACCACGCCGATTGCCTGGTCCGGTGTCAGTGGCAGAGATCCGTTCCTCGCGGTGAGGCGGAGGGACGCTGCGGACCCGTCGGGCCGGAGCAGGTCCACGCTGAGCGTCTCGTACCGCACGACCCCGGCGCCGCGCTCCGCCGGAAGCCGGTGCTCCCGGAGCGAGGTTCGTACTTTGATCTTCTCGCCCGCGGGGCCCAACTGCTGCACACAGGTGCCGCTCGCCGTGCGGGAGGGGCAGGCAGTGGTGATCATCGACGCGAGGGAGGTACCGGCGTTTCGCGTGAGCTGGACCGACAGGTGAGCGTTGCCGTTCCCGGCGCCGAGGGTGCCCTGACCCCAGTAGCCGGTGAGAGTCGTCTCTCCCTCCGTCCCGCCTTGCTTGTTCCAGTTGCTGAGCAGGTCGTGCGGGGCCGGGCCGCTCAGCTCGGGCGCCTGTCGAAGCAGCGCCGGGATGACGGCCGCGTCGATCCGGGCCCAGTCCTCGGGTGTGCCGGCGGCGGTGGTCACGGTCGGGGTGGGCGACGGCCCAGCCGGTGGCACCGGGTCGGTTTGGCGGGGTGCGCGGACGAGCGCGGTGGCCCCGATGGCCACCACGAGGACCGCCACAGCGGCCAACGCCATCCCGCTTCTGCGGTGCCGACGACGCGAGTCGACGGCGGCCCGGAGATCGTCGAGCGGTGGCTGATGGACGGCGTCGGTGATGGTGTCCACGTCGAACCCGCTGAACTCACGATCGGACATCGGCCCTCCTACGACTGGCTACGGCATCGACGGTGTCGGCTGGGGAGAGCAGCAGGGCGAGCGCCTGACGCCCCCGGGACAGCCGGGACTTGACTGTGCCGACGGAGACGCCCAGGGTTCGCGCCACCTCCTCGACCGGCAGGTCCACGAGGTAGTGCAGGGCCAGCGCGTGCCTCTGCCCGTCCGGCAGGCGCCGCAGCGCGGCCAGCAGCGCCAGATGCTCCGGCGCGCTGTCGGCGACCACCGGCGGCGACCACGTCCGTCGCAGCAGCCCGTCGAGCACCCGCCGACGCCGATGCCGGCTGCGGGCGACATTGACCGCCACCCGGCGCAGCCACGCCTCCGGGTTGTCGAGGCCGGCGAACCGGCGGGGCGCGGCGAGCGCCCGGGTGAACGCCTCCTGTACCGCCTCCTGCGCCTCGCTCAGGTCACCGGTCACCGCGTAGAGCTGAACGACCAGCCGCCGGAAACACCCGGCATAGACATCCGCGATCACGTCGTCGTCGGACACCCTCACCTCCCTGCTCAGCTTGTTCCACTCACGGCGGGGCGGAAAGGTTCCGTCGTTTCCGGCCGGCTTCTGCCCACAGGCAACTTCGTTGTTCCGGAGGGCGGGCGTGGGGTCGGGTGGTAGCCATGACCTCCGCGCTGCTCCTCCCCTACCGTCCGGTGCTCGGCCATCCCGTGCTGCGCCGGCTGCTGCCGGGCCTCGCCACGTCCGCGCTCGGTGACGGGCTGGCCCTGGTCGCGGTGACGTGGCTGGCGCTGCAACTCGCCCCGGAGGGGCAGCGCGGCACCTGGACCGCGTTGGCGGTGGCGGCGTACACGCTGCCGGGGGCGGCCGGTGCGGTGCTGCTCGGTCGCTGGCTGGGTGGGCGGAGCGGGGCTCAGCTCGCGGGCTGGGACGCCACGGTACGGGCGGCCGCGCTGGGCGCGATCCCGGCCGCACACCTCGTCGGGGTGCTGGACGCCGGTCTCTACGTCGTCCTGCTGGCGGTGTCCTCGCTGTTGCACCCGTGGGGGTCGGCCGGTCGGTTCACGCTCGTGGCCGAGCTGCTGCCGCAGCGGCACCACCTGGCCGCGAACGCGCTGCTCGGGACCCTCGGCCAGGCGGCGACGATCGTGGGGCCGCCGCTGGCCGGTCTGCTCATCGCCGGGGTGGGCCCGGTGTGGGTGATCGCGATCGACGCGGTCAGCTTCGCCGTGCTGGCCGTCAGCTACCGCCTCGTCATCCCGACCACCCGCCACGTGGGCACAGACCGCCACGAACGCACCGCCGGCACAGACCGCCACGCAAGCAACGCGAGCACAGGCAACCATGCAAGCAACGCCGGCACAGACCGCCACGCGAGCAACGCGGGCACGGGCAACCGCGCAGAACGGCCGGCCTCCGGATTCCGGATCATCGCGCGGGACCGGTCGCTGCTCGGTCTGCTGTCGCTGTCCTTCGCGTTCTTCTTCCTCTTCGGCCCGTTCTACGTGGCCATGCCGGTGCACGTCACCGACGACCTGCACGCCTCCGCCGGAACGCTCGCGGCCTACTACACCGCGTTCGGCGTCGGCTCGCTGCTCGGCGGGCTGCTCACCGGGCACCTGCGCGGCTGGCCGCCGCGGACCACGCTCGCCGGCATCGTGGCGTTGTTCGGCACCGCGCTGCTGCCGCTCGGCCTGGGCGCACCGGTGGTGCTGTCACTGTCCGCGTTCGCGCTCGCCGGGCTGGTCTGGGCCCCCTACCAGCCGACCGTGACGGTGTTGTTCCAGCGCCGGGCCGGGGCCGCCGACCTGCCTCGCGTACTGGCGGCGAACGGGGCTCTCCTGGTGCTGTCGGTGCCGCTGGGCACCATGCTCGGCGGTCCGGCGACCGCGTTGCTCGGGGCGCGGCCCACCCTGCTGACGTGCGCGGTGGCGATCCTCGTCCTGGGCCTGCTCGTGGCCGGGCGCCCCGGGTGGGGAGGCGCCGGGAGGGGACCGGGCCGCCGGCCGGCGCACCCGGACGCCACCGGTCAGGCGGCCAGTGACTGCTCGGCGCGTACCGCTGTGGCCTCGGCCCGGGCGATCGGCCCGGCGGGCAGCGCGGCGACCGCGGCCCCGACGGCGACCGCCACCCCGGCGAAGACGAACGCCCAGGACACGCCGCCGGCGTGGTCGATGATCAGGCCGGCGATCGAGCCGCCGGCGGCGCTCGCCGCGACCGACATGGTCACCACCCAGGTGTACGCCTCGTTCAGCATGCCGGCCGGGGCGATCCGCCCGACCAGTGTGTTCTCCAGAGTGAGCGCGGGGGCGATGGCCGCGCCGCCGAGCACCAGCGCGACGCCGAGCGCGGCCGGGCCGGGCATCACCGCGAAGACGGCGAAGCTGGCCGCGACGGTGCCGAGCAGCCAGGCGAACTGGCGGGTCATGTTGGCGGCGGGCTTGCGTACGCCGAACCAGAAACCACCGATGGCGCTGCCGATGCCCCAGACCGCGAGCAGCACGCCGGCCAGGCTTTCCGGGTCGTCGGCGCCGGAGTTCCCGGCGAAGGCCGGGACGATGACGCCGGAGGCGCCGAAGGCGATGCCGAGGCTGGCCACGCAGAGCAGCAGCGCGGGGAAGCCGCCGATCCGCAGCGGGCCGAGGCCCCGGGCGTGGTGCTCGCGCGGGTGCGGGCGCCAGCCGCGCATGACCCGGCCGAACGCGACGGCGCCGGTGCCGACCAGGGTGACCACGGCGGCGCCGACGAGCGCGGCGGAGGCGTCGGCGAACAGCACGAACCCGGCCACCAGCAGCGGGCCGATCACGAAGACGACCTCGAAGAGGGTGGTCTCGGCGGCGAGCGCGGTGTTGCGCAGGTGCGCCCGGCCGGTAGCGGGGGCGGTGAGGTCGTTCCAGGCGCCCCGGATCGCTGCGGTGAGCGGCGGGTACGTGGCGCCGGCCAGGCCCGCCGCCAGGTAGATCAGCGGGAGGTTGCCGGTGCCGGAGCGGGTGGCGACGAGCAGCCCGATCAGGGCGAGCGGGTGGGCCAGCGCGGTGGCCACCAGGACGGGGGTGGGGCCGACCCGGTCGGCGATGCGTCCGGCGACCGGGCTGAGCGCGGCGCCGGAGAGCGCGTAGATGCCGCCGGCGACGGCGGCCAGGGAGTAGCGGCCGGTGACCTGCTCGACGACGAGCAGCAGCGCCAGCGGGGTCATGCCGATCCCGAGCCGCCCGATGATGCCGAGGATCAGCAGCATCGGCGCGCCGGGGATCCGCCAGACGCCCTGGTACTGGCGCAGTGCGGCCACGGTCGACCTCCGAGGGAGTAATGGGTGGGAGACGTTTCGACCCTAACGGCGCGGCCTGATCGGGGGAAACGCATTGTGCCCGGACACACCACCGCGCCCGCGTCCTGGGGACGCGGGCGCGGTGCGGGCGTACGGCGGGTCAGCGCTGGAACTGCACCGGCCCGGAGTTGCGGGCCATCTGCTCCAGGCGGGCCACCCGCTGCTCCATCGGCGGGTGGGTGGCGAACATCGCGGCGATGCCGCCGCCCCGCTTGAACGGGTTGTCGATCATCAGGTGCGCGGTGCTGGCGAGCTGGCCCTGCGGCGCGAGCGGGCGCGCCTGCGTACCCATGTGGATCTTGCGGAGGGCGCTGGCCAGGGCCAGCGGGTCGCGGCTCAGCTCAGCGCCGGACTGGTCGGCCTGGAACTCCCGGCTCCGGCTGATCGCGAGCTGGATCACCGTGGCGGCGATCGGGCCGAGGATCAGCGTGAGCAGCAGCACGGCCGGGTTCGGGCCGTCCTCGTCGTCGGACGAGCCCAGCGGGATGAACCAGGCGAGGTTCGCCAGCATGGTGATGATGCCGGCCAGGCCGGCCGCCACGCTGGAGATCAGGATGTCCCGGTTGTAGACGTGCGACAGCTCGTGGCCGATCACGCCACGCAGCTCCCGGTAGTCCAGGATCTCCACGATCCCCTGGGTCACGCAGACCGCCGCGTTCTCCGGGTTACGGCCGGTGGCGAACGCGTTGGGCTGCGAGGTCGGGCTCACGTACAGCCGGGGCATCGGCTTGCCGGCGAGCGTCGACAGCTCCCGCACCATCTGGTACAGCTCGGGGAACTGTGCCTCGCTGACCGGTTGCGCCTTCATCGAGCGCAGTGCGAGCTTGTCGGAGAAGAAGTAGGTGACGCCGTTCATCAGCAACGAGACGACGACGGCGATGACGAGACCGCCGCTACCGCCGAACCAGTAGCCGATCGCGAGGATCAGCGAGGTCAACAGGCCGAGCAGCGCTGCGGTCTTGAGACGGTTGTGATGCACGATCTCTCCTTCGGTGCGCGGGCCCTTGCGGGAGGCCCGCTGACCGGTTCAACACACCGGTACCCGTCAACCATCCGGCTCATGGCTGAAAGTTGGCTGGATGTTGCTGTGCACACGCTGAAGCGGTCGCCCACCAGGGCACGAACCGGTCAGCGCGCCGCCACGTCCAGCACCAGCTGCGGTGCGAAACCGATCACCACCGCCGCCACGGTGGCCACGCCGAGCGCCAGCGCCACGGTCCGCGCCGGCCGGACCGCCGCCGCGCCCGTGGGCGCCGCGTAAAGCGAGGCGGTGACCCGCAGGTAGTAGGCCAGGCCGATCACCGCGTTCAACGCCACCACCAGCGCCAGCCAGCCCGCGTGCCCGGCCAGCAGCGCGCGTACCACTGTCACCTTGGCGAACAGCCCGGCCAGGCCCGGCGGCAGGCCGGCCAGCCCGATCAGCGCCAGCGCGAACGCGCCGCCCACCCACGGGTGCCGCCGCGCCGCGCCGCGCAGGTCGGCCAGCGTGCCGCCGTCGCCGTCCGCCGGGCGCAACGCCACCACCGCCGCGAACGCGGCAAGCTCCAGCAGCACGAAGAAGATCGCGTACGCGACGGCTGCCGCGTACGCGGCCGTGCGCGCGTCGCCGGTGCGGCCCGCGGCCAGCGCCAGCGCGCCCAGCGGGGCGAGGATGTACCCCGCCTGGGCCACCGACGACCAGGCGAGCAACCGCACGGTACGCCGCTGACGCAGCGCCACCAGGTTGCCGACGGTCATGGTCAGCACCGCCAGCGCCGCCAGCACCGGGCCGGTCTGGTCACCGGGCAGCGCGCGCTGCACCACCGCCAGCAGCGCCACCACGCCACCGAGCTTGGAGGCGGTCGACAGGTACGCGGCCACCGGCAGCGGCGCGCCGTCGTACGTGGCGGGGGCCCAGGCGTGGAACGGCACGGCGGCGACCTTGAACGCCAGCCCGGCCACCACGAGCGCCGCCGCGACGCCGGTCAGCGGCAGATCGGTCAGGTCGGCGCGGTCGGCCAGCGTGGCGCCGAGCCGGTCCAGGTGCAGCGTGCCGGCGACCGCGTAGAGCAGCGCCGCGCCGAGCAGCGTCACAGTGGTGGCGACCACGCTGACCACGAAGAACGTCACCGCCGCCTCGGCGCCGGCGAGGCTGCCCCGGCGCAGGCCGACCAGCACGTACAGCGGGAGCGTCAGCGTCTCCAGCGCCACGATCAGCGTGATCAGGTCACCGGCGGCGCCGAGCACCACGCCGCCGGTCATCGCGCAGGCGAGCAGGAAGCAGTACTCGCCGACCGGGGTACGCCCGGCGCGCAGCAGCGGGCCGGACAGCGCCAGCACGCCGAGCGTGAGCAGGGCGATCACGGCCCCGACCAGCGCCGCTCGCCCGCCCCACACCCAGGAGCAGTCGTCGCCGACGCAGAACGTGCGCCGGGTCCCGGCCGTGCCGACGAGCGCCGCGCCGGCAGCCGTACCGGCCGCGCCGAGCGCCGCCACCGCGACCGTGACGGCGGGCCGCGCCACCAGCAGGTCGACCAGCAGCACCAGCACTGCGGTGCCGGCGGCCAGGTACGCGGGCAGCATCGCCACGTTGTCGACGCTCTGCACCAGGCTCATGGGACGACCCCCAGCAGCGCCTCCACCGGACCGGAGGCGTAGGACAGGACCAGCGCCGGGGCCAGGCCGACCGCGAGCGCGAGCAGCACCAGCGGCGCCCAGGCGGTCAGTTCCGCACCGGCCAGCCCGGGTGCGAGCCCCGCCACCGCCGGGCTGGGCCGCCCGTGCGAAACCCGGCGCAGCAGCCGCAGGAAGTACGCGGCGGTGAGCGCCCCGCCCAGGGCGGCCAGCACGGCGAGGGTCAGCCAGAGCGGGCCGCCCCGCTGCACGGCGGCGACCACGGCGAACGCCTCGCCCCAGAACCCGGCCAGGCCGGGCAGCCCCAGCGAGGCGACAGCCGCGAAGCCGAGCAGCCCGGCCAGCCGGGGCGCGGTCTCCCGCAGCCCGGACAGGTCGGCCAGCGAGCCGGTGTGCGCGCGGTCCTTGACCGCGCCGGCCAGGAAGAACAGCAGGGCGGTGATGACGCCGTGGGCGATGTTGCCGATCAGCGCGGCCTGGAGCCCGGTGGCGGTGAGCGTGGCGATCCCGAGCAGCACGAAGCCCATGTGGCCGACGCTGGAGTACGCGATGAGCCGCTTCAGGTCGTCCTGGGCCAGGCAGACCAGGCCACCGATCAGAATGGCGGCGACGGCGAGCACGCCGAGCACCGGCGCGGCCCAGCGGGCGCCCTCCGGGGCCACCCCCACGGCGACCCGGATCATGCCGTACGTGCCCATCTTGAGCAGCACCCCGGCGAGGATCACGCTGCCGACCGTCGGCGCCTGGGTGTGCGCGTCGGGCAGCCACGAGTGCAGCGGCCAGAGCGGGCTCTTCACCGCGAACGCGAGCGCCAGCAGCGTGAACGCGGCGAGCTGGGTGCCCCGGGACAGCCCGGCGCCGCCGGTGAGCGCGACCAGGTCGGCGGTGCCCGCGGCGGCCACCACCACGTAGACGCCGACCAGCAGCAGCACCGAGCCGAACAGCGTGTAGAGCGCGAACTTGCGGGCCGCGCGACGACGGTCCGCGCCGCCCCAGCCGGCGATCACCGCGTACATCGGCAGCAGGACGACCTCGAAGAACAGGAAGAACAGCACCAGGTCGAGCGCGAGGAACGTGCCGAGGATGCCGACCTCGACCACCAGCAGCAACGCCACCAGCGCCCGTCCGCTGCCGCCGCCGGACGGCACCCGCCACAGCGTGTACGCGCAGCACAGCAGCGTGAGCAGCGCGGTCAGCACCACCAGCGGCCAGGAGATGCCGTCCACGCCCAGGTGGAAGCGCAGGTCGAGCCCGGGCACCCACGGCAGGTCGACCTGGTGCCAGGGCTGCACCGCCGGGCGCGGCCCGTACCCGAACCAGCCGTGGTCACCGCCGACCAGCGGCAGCGTCGCCAGCAGCGTCAACGCGGCGGCGACGGTGCCGACCACCCGGCCGGCCCGGTCACCGGGCACGACCGCGGTGGCCAGCGCGCCGAGCGCCGGGACCGCGACCACGGCGACCAGCAGGACCTGCCCGAACGTCATGAGGTGACTCCGATCAGGGCGACCGCGAGGCCGATCAGCAGCGCGCCCGCCAGCACCCCGGCCGCCGCCCGCGGCAGCGCCGCCCGGTGCAGCGCGGCCAGGCCACCGCCCACCTCGACCGCCGTCCGGCCACTGCCCTCGACCAGCCCGTCCACGCCCAGTTCGTCACCGGTACGCACGACCCGCGCGAGCGCGCCCACCGGGCGTACGACGACTGTGTGCTGGACGTCGTCGAGCCGGAACGCCCGGGCGAAGACCGGCCGCAGCGGACCCAGGAAGCGGGCCGGGTCGGCGGCCGGGTCGCGGCGCCAGCCCGCCCAGGCGACGCCCGCGCCGACGAGCAGCAGCAGGAACGGCAGGACCAGGTTCGGCGCGAGGTGCACCAGCTCGACCGCCTCGCCGGTGTCGTCGCCCGGCACGCGCAGCCGGTCGGCGAACCACGGCGCGAACGCGGCCAGGCCGAGCAACGCGGCCGGGACCGTGAGCAGCAGCACCGGCCAGCGCAGCAGCGCGGGCGGGTCGTGCGGGCGCAGCAGCGGCGTGCGCGTGGTGCCGAGGAACGTGCGCAACAGCAGCCGGGTCGCGTACCAGGCGGTCACCGCCACGCCGACCAGCCCGGCCAGCCAGACCAGCCAGCCGACCCAGGCCGCGCTCGGCCCGGCGCCGTCGAGCGCGGCCGCCTCGGCGGCGGCGAGCACGCCGTCCTTGCTCCAGAAACCCGAGAGCGGGGGTACGCCGGCCAGCGCGCCCAGGCCGACCACAGTGCACCAGAACGTCACCGGCATGGCGGTACGCAGGCCGCCCATCCGGGACATCAGCGTGGTGCCGACGGCGTGGATCACCGCACCGGCGGCGAGGAACAGCAGCGCCTTGAACGCGGCGTGGGTGAGCAGGTGGAACAGCGCGGCAGCCGGTGCGCCGACCGCCAGCGCGCCGGTCATGTAGCCGATCTGCGACACGGTCGACCAGGCGAGCACGCGCTTGATGTCGTCCTGCGCGGTGGCGGCGAACGCGCCGAGCAGCATCGTGATCGCGGCCATCACGCCCAGCACGGCGAGTGCGGCCGGTGCGCGCTCGAACAGCGGGAACAGGCGGGCCACCGCGTACACGCCGGCGGCGACCATCGTCGCGGCGTGGATCAGCGCGGACACCGGCGTGGGACCGGCCATCGCGTCGGGCAGCCAGGTGTGCAGCGGGAACTGGGCGCTCTTGCCCGCCACCCCGGCGAGCAGCAGCAGGCAGGCGGCGGTGAGCGTACCGGTGCCGTAGTCGTGGGCCAGCACGTCGGCGATCCGGAAGCTGCCCGCGCCCACGCCGAGCAGCGCGATGCCGAGCAGGAAGCCGACGTCACCCACGCGGGTGACAAGGAACGCCTTCACCGCCGCGCCGGGCGCTTCGGGTAGCCGCCGGTCGTGGGCGATGAGCAGGTACGAGCAGACGCCCATCACCTCCCAGCCGACCAGCAGCATGATCAGGTCGCCGGACACCACCACCGTGAGCATGGCGGCGGTGAAGAGGCTCAACTGCGCCGCGTACGGCGGGTAGCGGTGGTCGACGTCCACGTCGTCGTGCGGGCCCCGGCGCAGGTAGCCGATCGAGTAGACCTGCACGGCCAGCGCGACAGCGGCGACGGCGGTGGCGACGAGCACTGCCACGCCGTCCAGCCGCAGGCCGAGCGTGACCCGCAGTCCGCCCAGGTCGACCCAGGTGGTGGACGCCTCGACCGGCGCGTCCACGCGGACCAGCAGCGCCAGCGCGGCCAGCAGCGACACCGCCGCACCCGTCACGCCCAGCGCGACCGCCAGCCGCCGGGCCGACGCGCGGTCGTGGCTCGGGGCGGGCGGCAGCAGCAGGCCGAGCAGCCCGGCGACCAGCGGGGCGCCCGGCAGCACCGCCGCGAGCCACAGCGTCGGCGTGCTCACCGGACCGCTCCTTCCGGGCGCTCGGCCGGGGTCACCGCGGGCGCCGGCTCGGCCAGCGGGACGTCGTCGACCGTGACGCTGGCGCGCAGCCGGTAGAGCTGGAGCACGATGGCCAGCCCGACACCGATCTCGGCGGCGGCGAGCACGATCACGAACAGCGCGAACACCTGCCCCGAGTGCGGCAGCGCGGCCTTCACAGTGGTGTCGGCGGTGACCAGCACCAGGTTCACCGCGTTGAGCATCAGCTCCACCGCCATCAGCACCAGGACGGCGTTGCGGCGGCGCAGCACGCCGTACACGCCGAGGCCGAACAGCAGCGCGGCGGTGACGTACGGGATGACCGGCCTCACGGGCGCCCGCCCTCGTCGGCGGGCCGGCGGCCGATGTCGGGGCGGGAGAGCACGATCGCGCCGACCAGCGCGGCCAGCAGCAGCACCGACAGCACCTCGAACGGCAGCACCCAGGAGCGGAACACCTGCTCGCCGAGGCGCTCGGCGGTGCCGGCGGCGGGCAGGTCCACCCGGGACCAGCGGAAGGCGTCGATCAGCAGCACGGCCAGGCCGAGGCCGCTGCCGCCGCCGACGAGCGCGGCGGCCCAGCCCGGCCGGTCCAGGTCGTCCGACGGGCCGATCGGCGCGCGGGTCAGCATCACCGCGAACAACAGCAGCACCACGACCGCGCCCACGTAGATGAGCACCTGCACCCAGGCCACCAGCTCAGCGGTCAGCACCAGGTAGTCACCCGCGAGCGCGCCCAGGCACACCACCAGCCACAACCCGGCCCGGACCAGGTGGCGGGTCGCGACCACCAGCGCGCCCGCGCCCACCGCCACCGCGCCCAGCGCGAGCAGCAGCACGTCCGCACCGGTCATGAGGCAGTGCCTCCGCCCGGATCGGTGGCGGCGTCGGGGCGTACCCGGGAAGGAGCCGGACGGGCCGACGGACCCGCCGCCTTCCGGGCGGCGGTGGTCTCCTCCTTGGAGGGGTCGCCGAGCGGGTCGTGCGCCGGCGGCGGCGGGACGGTGGCCATCCACTCGCCCAGGTGGTCCTTGTCGTGCAGCAGGTCCTTGATGTCGTACTCGGCGTACTCGAACTCGGGCGACCAGTAGAGCGCGTCGAACGGGCAGACCTCGACGCAGATGCCGCAGTACATGCAGAGCGAGAAGTCGATGTCGAACTTGTCGAGCACGTTGCGCTGGCGGGGGCGGGCGGCGCCGGGCACCGCCACCTCCTCCTTGTGCGAGTCGATGTAGATGCACCAGTCCGGGCACTCGCGCGCGCAGAGCATGCAGACCGTGCAGTTCTCCTCCAGCAGCGCGATCACGCCACGGGAGCGCGGCGGCAGCTCGGGCGCCACATCCGGGTACTGCTGGGTGGTCGAGCGGCGGGTCATCGTCTTCAACGTGACCGCCAGGCCCTTCACCAGACCGCCGCCGGGCACTCCACCGTGCTCGCTCATGCCGCCCATCCTGCCCTGTGACCCGGGCGCGCGCGACCACCACCCGGCGCTTTGGCCCGGGCGTGCGGCCGGATCACGCCTCGCCGGGTGTGAGTGGGGGCAGCATCTCCACGCCGAGCTGCTGGAGCACCTGGAACAGCTCGTTGACGCTCCACACGTCCACGATCCGCCCGTCGTCGTCGAAGCGCAGGAACGTCGCGCCCGAATAGCTGACCACCCGGCCGGTCGGCGGCACCGGACCGAACTGGCCCGCCTGGGTGCCGGCAGCCCGCCAGCGGACCGCCACCCGCGTACCGGCCGCCACCACGTCGACGATCTTGTAGCGCAGGTCGGGGAACGACGCCCGCCGGTCCCGGTGCCACGCCAGCATCGCCGCCGGGCCGGTGCCGCCCAGGCCCGGGCACTCCGCCGCCACCAGCTCGTACGCGCTCTCCTCGCGCCCGGCGTTCCACACGTCGGCGACGAAACGCCGGGCCGCCGTCTCCACATCGGTCACGGCGGGCAGCCTATGCCTCTTTGTGACGCGCTCGACCTGCCGGGAGCCGCCCGAGCGACCATGATGGGAGCGAAAAGCGAACTCGGAGGTAGAGCGTGGGCGGCAGCGACGACGAGGTCCTGGAACGAACCGGCGGCAAGTACGTGGAGCCGGGTGGCGAGTTCACCCGCGACCAGCGCTACATCGCCACCCGGATCACCGCCGACGGGCGGGACGGCTGGCCGGTGGAACCGGGGCGCTACCGGCTGGCGGTCAGCCGGGCCTGCCCCTGGGCCAACCGGCTGATCATCGTCCGGCGCCTGCTCGGGCTGGAGGACGCCATCTCGATGGCAGTGGCCGGGCCGACCCACGACAAGCGGAGCTGGACGTTCGACCTGGACCCGGACGGTAAGGACCCGGTACTCGGCATCGAGCGGCTCGCCGACGCCTACTTCGCCCGCTTCCCCGGCTACGAGCGCGGCATCACCGTCCCGGCGCTCGTCGACGTGCCCAGCGGGCAGGTCGTGACGAACGACTACGCCCAGATGAGCCTGGACCTCACGACCGAGTGGACGGCGTACCACCGTCCCGGCGCGCCGGACCTCTACCCGGAGCCGCTGCGCGCCGAGATCGACGAGGTGAACGCGGTCGTCTTCGCGGACGTCAACAACGGCGTCTACCGGTGCGGCTTCGCCGGCAGCCAGGAGGCGTACGACAAGGCGTACCACCGGCTGTTCGACCGGCTGGACTGGCTGAGCGAACGGCTGGCCGGGCAGCGGTACCTGGTCGGCGACACGATCACCGAGGCGGACGTACGGCTGTTCACCACGCTCGTCCGCTTCGACCCGGTCTACCACGGGCACTTCAAGTGCAACCGGCAGAAGCTCAGCGAGATGCCGGTGCTGTGGGCGTACGCCCGGGACCTGTTCACCACGCCCGGGTTCGGCGACACCATCGACTTCGACCACATCAAGCGGCACTACTACGAAGTCCACCGGGACATCAACCCGACCGGGATCGTGCCGCTCGGCCCCGACCTGAGCAACTGGCTCACCCCGCACGGCCGGGAGGAGCTGGGCGGTCGCCCCTTCGGCGACGGCACCCCACCCCCGCCCCCACCCCCGTCCGAGCGCGTAGACCCGTCCCACACCCCCTTGCGCTGACCCGCCCTGCCCCGCCCCGGCGATCTTGCACTTTGGGCCCCGAACCTGGACGCCTTGCCCCTTTTGCCGGGGCAGAAAGTGCAAGATCGCCGGGGAGAGGGCGAAGGGTGGGGAGGGTGGGTGGGTTACAGGGCCAGGCGGACTGCGGCGGTCAGGACCAGCTGGGCCAGGGCCAGGGGGACCAGGACCAGCCAGCAGAGGCGCTGGAGCTGGTCCTCGCGCAGCCTCGGGTAGCTCACCCGCAACCAGATGATCACGAAGGCGACGGCGAACACCTTCAGCAGCGTCCACAGCCAGCCGAGCTGCGCGTCGGCGAACGGGCCCTGCCAGCCGCCGAGGAACAGCACTGTGGTCAGCGCCGCGATCACCACGATGCCCACGTACTCGGCGAGCAGGAAGAACGCGAACCGCAGCCCTGTGTACTCGGTCATGTAGCCGAAGACCAGCTCGGAGTCGGCCACCGGCATGTCGAACGGCGGGCGGCGGATCTCGGCCAGTCCCGCCACGAAGAAGATCACCATGGCCGGCGCCTGCCAGAGCAGCCACCACGGCTGCCACGCCTCCACGATGCCGGAGAGGCTGAGCGTGCCGGCCGCCATCGCCACCGAAGCGGCGGCCAGCACGAGCGGCAGCTCGTACCCGAGCAGCTGGGCCGCGCCGCGCAGCCCGCCGAGCAGGCTGTACTTGTTGGCTGACGCCCACGCGGACATGAGCACCGCCAGCACCCCGACGCCCACCACGGCGAGCACGAAGAACAGGCCGATGTCCAGCGGCTGGGCGACCAGGTCACCCGGGCCGAGCGGGATCACGAGCAGCACGAGCAGGTACGGCACCAGCGCCACCGCGGGCGCCAGCCGGAACACCTGCCGGTCCGCGTCGCGCGGGGTGACGTCCTCCTTCTGCACGAACTTGATGCCGTCGGCCACCAGTTGCGCCCAGCCGTGGAAGCCACCCGCGTACATCGGGCCCAGCCGGCCCTGCATGTGCGCCATCACCTTGTGCTCGGCCTGGCCGACGATCAGCGGCAGCGTGAGGAACGCGACGAGCACGCCCGCCACGCGCAGGACCAGCTCCAACCAGTCCGGCATCAGCTCTCCCCCGCCGCGTCGGGGTCCGGCTGCTGCCGGGGCGGACCGGTCGGCGGTTCCCCGGGCAGCGGCCGCCCGAGCGGACCCGCCTCATCGGCCGCCGGAGCAGCGTCGGACCGCGCTTGCCCCGCGCCGGTGGAGGGACGGGCAGCACGCGCCGGACGCTCCCGGGCCGGGCGGGCCGGCGTACCCCCGCGGGGGCCCTCACCGGCGCCCGCCGCACCCGCCGGCGTGGGCGTCGTGCCCCACTCACCCGGCGCGGGCACGCCCGGCGGCCGGACCGGCCGGCGGCCGCCGCCCGCCTCCGACTCGCCCGGCTCCTTCGCGCCGGGCCACGGCTTGGCGACCCGGGAGGCGAGGACGAACTCCTTGCGCAGCGGGTGCCCCTCGAACTCCGGCGGCAGCAGCAGCGGCCGCAGCTCGCCGTGGCCGGCGAAGTCGATGCCGAACATTTCGTGGGTCTCCCGCTCGTGCCAGGCCGCGCCGGGGAACAGGTCGACCACCGAGGCGACGACGGGCGCGTCGCGGGGCACGCGGGTGCGCAGCAGCAGCCCGTGCCGGTGCGCGACCGACCAGAGGTGCAGCACCACGTCGAAGCCGTCGGCCAGCTCGTCCACCGCCGACAGCCAGTCGAGGAAGTCGAGACCCAGCTCGGCGTCGTCGCGCGCCGCACGCACCGCGTCCGCCCAGCTCGCCGGGGGTACGTCAACGGTGGCGCGGGCGTACCCCTGACCGCCGGAGACCGACGCGGTGGCCTCCACGGGCGCGAGCAGCTCGACCACCCGCCGGCCGACCTCTTCCGGAGTCATGCGCTGATCCTATGGCCGACGGCTGCGGACCGGGTCGGGCCGCCCGTGCCGGATCGTCGCTTTGCCGGGCGGACGGCGGGAGCGCGCGGGAGGATGAGGGACGTGCGCGCTGTGACTGTGACCCCCGGTGTCCCGGACTCGCTACGGCTGGTCGAGGACTGGCCCGAGCCGGCGCCCGAGGAGGGTGCGATCCTGGTGGAGGCGCTGGCGGTGGGCGTCTGCGGCACCGACCACGAGATCGTCGCGGGCGAGTACGGCGAGGCGCCGCCGGGCCAGGAGCGGCTGGTGCTCGGGCACGAGTCGCTGGGCCGGGTGCTGGAGGATCCGACCGGCACGTTGCAGCCCGGCGACCTGGTGGCGGGCGTGGTCCGCCACCCCGATCCGGTGCCCTGCGCGAACTGCGCGGTGGACGAGTGGGACATGTGCCGCAACGGGCTGTACACCGAGCACGGCATCAAGGGACTGCCCGGTTTCGCCCGGGAACGCTGGCGGCTGCAGCCCAAGTTCGCGGTCGGCCTGGACCCGGCCCTCGCGTCGGTGGGCATGCTGCTGGAGCCGGCCAGCGTGGTGGCGAAGGCGTGGGACCACATCGAGCGGATCGGGCGCCGGGCCGAGTGGACGCCGAAGAGCGTGCTGATCACCGGGGCCGGGCCGATCGGCCTGCTGGCGGCGCTGCTCGGTAGCCAGCGTGAGCTGTCGGTGCACGTGCTGGACCGCAACACCACCGGCCCGAAGCCGGACCTGGTCCGGGCGCTGGGCGCCACGTACCACACGTCGTCGGTGACCGAGCTGGACGTGAAACCCGACGTGGTGATCGAGTGCACCGGCGCGCCGACGGTGGTGCTGGACGCCATGTGCAAGGCCGCGCCCACCGGGATCGTCTGCCTGACCGGTGTGTCCAGCGGCGGGCGGACCATCAACTTCGACGCCGGGGCGCTCAACCGGGAGCTGGTGCTGGAGAACAACGTGGTGTTCGGCTCGGTGAACGCCGGCCGGCGGCACTGGGACCTGGCCGCCGAGGCGCTCGCCCAGGCGGACCAGTCCTGGCTGACGTCGCTGATCACCCGCCGCGTACCGGTCTCGAACTACCGGGAGGCGTACGCCCGCACCGGCGAGGACATCAAGGCGGTGCTGGACTTCACGCAGTGAGGCGGGGCGCCGCGGTCGGCGCCCCGCGCCCTCAGATGCCGGGCAGCCGGCCGTTGCGGAACAGGTCCACGAAGAGCTGGTGGTCCTCGCGGGCCCGGATCCCGTACCGGTGCGCGAAGTCGACCAGGTAGTCGACGAACCCGTCCGGGTCGGAGTCGACGGCAGCGACGATCGCCTCCTCGGTGGAGTAGTCGACCAGGTCGTGGCTGGACTCGTCGTCGGCCACCGAGTGCATCCGGGCCACCGCGCGGCCCAGGTCGGCGAGCACCCCGGCCAGTTCCTCCGGCTCGTTCACGTCGGCCCAGTCGAGGTCCGCCGCGTACGGGGAGACCTCCGCGACGAGCTGGCCGACGCCGTCCAGCTCGGTGAAGCCCAGCCACGGGTCGGCGTGCGCCTGCAACGCGCGCTGCGACTCGGCGGTGCGGTGCCCCTGGTGCCGGAAGTACGACCGGACCCGCTCGTCGTCGACGTACCGCGCCACGGCCGGCACCTGCGCCTGCTTCATGTAGATGACGACGTCGTTCTCCAGCGCCTGGGTGTGCCCCTCCAGCAGCAGGTTGTACGACGGCAGCCCGGCCGACCCGATGCCGACGCCCTTGCGCAGCACCACGTCCTTGATGCCGGTGGCCACCGGGCGCAGCCGGGCGGCCGAGTCCGGCAGCGTGTGCAGGTAGTCGGCGAACGCGGCGCAGACCTTCTCCCGGGTCGCGTCGTCGATCTCGTGCACGCCGTCGCCGAGGGAGAACCGGCGCTCGTAGTTGTCGACGGTGGTCTGCGCGGCGAGCAGGTCCACCCGGGTATTCAGCCGCGCCTGCTGGAGCACCCGGCGCAGCACGCCGTCGGCGTTGTCCAGCGTGATCGAGCCGATCGCGTCGTCCCCGCCGGCCGCGATGGCCCGCAGCTCGGCCAGGTACGACCGGGCGAAGCCGGTGACCAGTTCGCCGATCACCCGGTCGGAGAGGGCCTTCGCGTAGCCGATCAGCGCCACGCTCGCCGCAAGGCGCTTCAGGTCCCAGGTGAACGGCCCGACGTACGCCTCGTCGAAGTCGTTGACGTTGAACACGAGCTGCCCGGAGGCGTTCATGTAGGTGCCGAAGTTCTCGGCGTGCAGGTCGCCGTGGATCCACACCCGGCTGGTCCGGCCGTCGAGGAACCGGTCGCTGCCGAAGTCGCCGCGCTGGTCGGCGTAGAACAGCGCCGCGCTGCCCCGGTAGAACGCGAACGGTGACGCGGCCATCTTGCGGAACTTACGGCGGAACGCCGCCGGGTCGATCGCCATGGACGCGCCGAACTCCTCGGTCAGCACGTCGATGATGAATGCGGAGCGCTTCTCCGCGAAGTCGGTCATGAGCCGCAGGCTAGACCGGCGGCGCCACCCGACGGCTCAGCCGAGCGGCGGACGGACCGGCGGCGCGGTCAGCGCCTCGACCGGCCGCGCCACAGCGTCCGCCGGAGAGGCGAGCGCGTCGGGGCGGGCCACGCCGCCGACGCCGGACTGCTCGGCGGCGATCTTCTCCTGGAGGCGCAGGATGCCGTGCAGCAGCGCCTCCGGGCGCGGCGGGCAGCCGGGCACGTACACGTCGACCGGGATGAGCTGGTCGACGCCCTTGGTGACCGAGTAGGAGTCCCAGTACGGGCCGCCGCAGTTGGAGCAGGCGCCGAACGAGATCACGTACTTCGGTTCGGGCATCTGGTCGTAGAGCCGCTTGACCGCCGGGGCCATCTTGTCGGTGACGGTGCCGCTGACCACCATCAGGTCGGCCTGCCGGGGGCCGTGGGCGAACGGGATCACGCCGAGCCGCATGAAGTCGTGCCGGCCCATGCTGGTCGCGATGAACTCGATGGCGCAGCAGGCCAGGCCGAAGTTGAACACCCAGAGCGAGTAGCGGCGGCCCCAGTTCAGCACGAACCGGATCGGCTCGCCGAGCACGCCCGGCAGCTGCATCTCCGACCTCCCGCTGTCCGTGAACCCCGAGCAGACAGTCAACCACAGCGGTCCGGTGTCGTACCCACGACAGGGAACCCGGGCAACTGTCCCCGGGGCCGGCGGGTGTCTTCACTGTCGGGCGGACGGAACCACCGCCGCCCACCACGGGGATCACGGAGGACCTGTCATGACCACACGTACGGCACGAGTCGCCACCGCGCTGCTGGCCGGGGCGGCAGCGCTGTTCGCGCTGGCCACGCCCGCCGCAGCCACGAGCGGCACCGCTGCGGCACGGCTGACCGTCGACACCGGGCCGCTGGTGCTGACGCCCACCGACCGGGGGTACGTCGGCACGCTGACCGCGACGATCAGCAACCGGGGCCGGGCCGACGGCGTCGCCGACCTGCGCATCACCGAGCCGGCCGGCGCCTCGTTCATCGGCCTCGACGACGGCACGCCGTGGTTCACCGAGGGCCTGGTGGAAAACCGCCGGGTCATCGGCAGCTTCGGCGGCCGGGTCGCGGCGGGCGACAGCCGGGCCCTGCGGCTCAACTTCCAGGTCTGGACGACAGCGCGCGCCTACCCGATGGTCGCGCCGGGCGGCTCGATCGCGGTGGTGCCGGGCGGCGGCGCCCGGGTCGCGGATCGCGACGCCTTCCCGACCGTGTTCCGGTCCACCTCGGGCAGCGTCCGCGCGCCGCGCGTCTACCGGCAGGCCACCGCGACGGACCTGACCGTAAACGGTCGTGACGTGACGCTGACCCGCCAGGCCGACGGAAGCCTGCTGGGCCGGATGCCGGTAACGGTGCGCTACGGCAACGACGCGCCGTCGTTCCGGCTCGCCGCGCGGGCGGCCCTGCCCGCCGGGGTCGAGGTCTGGAGCACCGATCCGCAGGACCTGCCCAGCTTCCCGGACTCGTTCGACGTCCCGGGCGGCCGGTTCATGCCCGGCGAGGAGCGCACGTTCGACGTCGTCCTGCGGGCACCGGCCGGAACGCCGGCCGGCGTGCTGGGCAGCGGCACGTTCACCGTCGAGGCCCGCTACGTGAACGAGCCGGTCGGGGACGTCGACCCGGCGGACGACACCACCACGTTCAGCGTCGGCGCGGCCGGCTGAGACACCGCACGACACGGCCCGCCCGGAATCCGGGCGGGCCGCGTTCGCGTCACCAGGCCGGGCGCTGGAGCAACCCGACGAACTCGGCGAGCAGCCGCTCCCGCAGCCGGGCCGGCGCGGCGTCGAGCAGCGTGTTGACCACCGCCATCCGCTCCGGCGCACCGGCGTCGGCGGCCAGGCCGAGCCCGCCCGCCAGCCCGGCCACCAGATCGGGGGTGAGCGCCTCCGGGGTGAGGCTGCCGGTCAGCGCCAGCAGCTCCGGCGGCAGCACCACCGGCCCGGCGGCGCGGGCCGCCGCGACCGCCTCGGCCAGCGCCGGGCCGAACTCGGCCACCCGGGGCGCCACCGCCGCGGTCACCGTCAGGTGCACGCTGGCCGGCAGATCGGCGTACGTGAGCTGGGGCTGGGTGTGCCAGCCACGCTCGGTCAGCTCGTCGACCAGCACGAACAGGTCGAGCCCCGGATCGTCGCTGGTGAAGCAGACGACAGTGGTCTCCGGTTCGGCCATCAGCCGCAGCCCGTCGGTGGCCCGGATCGCGTCGGCGAGCCCGGCGACCGCGTCCCGGGTGGCGGCGGCAAGCCGCAGGTACCCGTCCTCGCCGAGGTGCCGCAGCGTGGCGTACGCGGCGGCGATCGGCCCGCCGGAGCGGGTGGAGGCGATCACCGGGTTGACCATCGTGTACCCGGGCCAGTCCGCGTACGCGAAGAACTGCGGGGCGCGCAGCGCCGGATCGCGGTGCAGCAGCACCGAGACGCCCTTCGGCGCGTACGCGTACTTGTGCAGGTCCACCGAGATCGAGGTGACCCCCGGCACGGTGAAGTCGAACGGCGGCACCGGCGCGCCGAGCCGACGCAGCCAGGGCAGCGCCCAGCCGCCGAAGCAGGCGTCCACGTGGCATCGCACCCCGGCGGCCTGCGCGACGGCGGCGATCTCCGCGACCGGGTCGACCACCCCGTGCGCGTACGACGGCGCGGACGCGACCACCAGCACGGTCTCCGGGCGGATCGCGGCGGCCACCGCTGCCACGTCCGGGCGCAGCGTCACCGGGTCGACCGGCACCGTGTCCAGAGCGACCCGCAGGTAGTGCGCCGCCTTGGCGAACGCGGCGTGCGCGCTCGCCGGCGCCACGATCCGCGGCTCGGTCAGGTCGGGGCGGGCGTCCCGGGCCGCCTTGACGGCGAGCAGCAGCGACTCGGTGCCGCCACTGGTGACGCTGCCCACCACGTCCGGCGCGCCGGTGCCGGGGCCGCCGCCGAGCAGCCGGGCGGCGGCGCCGACGAGCGCGTTCTCCATCGCCAGCAGCGACGGGAACGCGGTCGGGTCGAGGCCGTTGACGTGGGCGCTCTGCGCGTACGCGGCCTGCGCCAGCTCGTCCAGACCGGCCACGCCGGGGTCGTAGACGTACGCGAACAACCGCCCGCCGTGCGTGGGCCGGTCGGCGTCCCGCAGCGCGCGGATCTCGCCGAGTACGTCCGCCGCGGGCATCCCCTGGGCGGGCAGCGCACCGGCGCCTGCCGTGTCGGTCATCGGGTGGTTCCTCTCGTGGACGGGGTGCTCACGCCCGCGCGGCCGGCGCGGCGTCATCGGCCTCGGGTGCGGCGGCGGTCAGCTGGGCCGGGGTCAGGGTGTAGCCGCGCAGCAGCACCAGCGGGATCGCCACCAGCAGCGCGGGCAGCACGGTGAAGCCGAGCAGCACACCGAGACGTGCCGTGTCGGACTGGACGGCGGCGGTACCGGTGGACGAGGAGACATAGCCGGAGAGCTGGAGCACCAGCCCGTAGATGCCCGGTCCCAGCGCCAGCCCGAACGTCTCCCCGGCGGTCCAGAGCCCGGTGAACACCCCGGCCTGCCGGCGTCCGGTGCGCGCCGTGTCGTACGCGATGCAGTCCGGCAGCATGGCCAGCGCGAACACCTGCTGGCCCGCGTACCCGACGCCGATCACCGCGACCACCGCGTAGGCCGCGGCGGCGGGCAGCGCGGGCGCGGCGACCAAGGCCAGCGCGCCCACCGCGAAGATCAGCGACGCGGCGACCAGCGACGCCCGCTTGCCCAGCCGGGCGCCGGCCCGCGACCACAGCGGCATGACCAGCAGCGCGGGTGCCACGAAGCAGGCGAACAGCAGCGTCGGGCCGCTGTCCGGCTCGCGCAGCACCTGGCCGGCGAAGTACTTCACCCCGGCCAGCACGGTGGCCACCCCGGCGGACTGGATCACGAAGCAGATCAGCAGCACCCGGAACGGCCGGTTGCCGGTGGCGACAGCGAGCTGGGCGCGCAGGCTCGGCTCGCTCTCCCCCACCGTGCCGGTCGGCGCGGACCGGGTGCCCAGGAACACGCCGACGGTGCCGGCGACGATCAGCGCGGCGACGAACAGGCCCATCCACCGGTGACCGGGCACGCCGTCGCCGCCCGCGCTCACCACGGCCGGGGCCACCGCGCCAGAGACCAGGATGGCCAGCGCCAGCACCGCGATCCGCCAGGTCATCAGCCGGGTACGCTCCGCCGGGTCGGCGGTCAGCTCGGCCGGCATGGCCACGTACGGCACCTGGAAGAACGCGAACGCGGTGGCTGTCGCCAGGAACGCCAGCGCCACGTACGCGGCGGCGGCCGGACCGTTCGCGAACGGCGCGGCGAAGATCGAGGCGAACAGCACGGCGAGCGCCAGCCCGCCGACCAGCAGGTACGGACGGCGGGCGCCCCAGCGGGAGCGGGTCCGGTCGGAGATCCGCCCGGCGACCGGGTTGACCAGCACGTCCCACGCCTTCGGCAGGAGCACCAGCAGCGCGGCCAGCCCGGCGGCGACGCCGAGCGTGTCGGTGAGGTACGGCAGCAGGAGCAGCCCGGGCACGGTGCCGAACGCGCCGGTGACCAGGGAACCGAGCGCGTATCCGAGGTGCACCCGGCGGGGCAGGCCCGAAGCTGTCATGGAGCCGAATGCTACTCACGTTATGGCTCGCGTCACATCCCCTCCCGGACGCTGCTTGTTCGATGCCGCCAGGCGCTCGCGAGTCGCAACAAGCCGCAGGTCGGCACCGTTACCCTGTAGGGCATGGACCCGGCCCGATCCGTTCGCAGCTCGCGGGCACCGTACGAGGCCCGCCCCGGCCGCCGTGCGGTCGTGGTCCCCGCCCTGAGCGAATTGCAGGGCCCGGTCACCGGCATCGTCGAGTTGCCCCACC
This sequence comes from Micromonospora sp. LHW51205, assembly GCF_003315815.1. Classification (NCBI taxonomy): domain Bacteria; kingdom Bacillati; phylum Actinomycetota; class Actinomycetes; order Micromonosporales; family Micromonosporaceae; genus Micromonospora; species Micromonospora sp. LHW51205. The sequence continues at coordinate 93,236 of NZ_QMEZ01000005.1, forward strand.
GGCTGTTCTGGCAACCCGACCGGCACGTCGACCTCGACGTTCCGGGGCTGCTCGCCTGGATGTACGAGACGGTGCTCACCGAAGCCGTTCATCCCGACGAGCTGCGCACCTGGCTGCACGGACCCACCCTCGTCCGGCTGTGGCCCGAGCTTTACGTGCCCCGCGGTGTCCGCCGCGCCTGGGAAGAGAGCCACCCGGTGCTGCGCGCCCGGGACGTCGCCGCCTGATGTCACCCGCGCCGGACCCGTTCCAGCACGAGGTCGCCCGTATCGCGCTCGCCGTGGCCGGCCGACACGGCTTCGCCCTCGCCGGCGGCCAGGCCCTCATCGCCCACGGCATCGGCGCCCGTCCCACCGAGGACGTGGACCTGTTCACCGATCTCGACGGCGGGGTCACCGCAGCCGCCGAGCTGGTGCACGCCACCCTGCTCGATGCCGGGTTCCAGGTCGAGACCATCGCCGAGCCCACCGAGCTGGACGATGTCTTCTACGGCTTCGAACACGACATGACCGAGTTCGAGGTTCGCCGCGACGACCGGACCGTACGACTGCAACTCGTGCGCTTCGCGCGCAGCGCCAGCCCGATCGTGCTCGACGTCGGGCCGGTGCTGCACCTGGACGACGTGATCGGCACCAAAGTCGCCGCCATGGTGACCCGTGCTCAACCCCGCGACTACATCGACGTAGCCGCCGCGCTCCGCCGGTACAGCAGGAACGACCTGGTGGACCTCGCACGGCGTGCCGACCCGGCGCTCACCGACGAAGAGTTCCAGGACGCGCTGCAGCGCCTCGACCGCCTCCCCGACACCGTCTTCGCGCTCTACCGCCTCACCCCGGCTGAGATCCACGACCTCCGGCACGCGTTCTCCGAGTGGCCGCGATGACTCGGCCCCGTTGAGCGGAGTCGCGATCGATCGACCGGCCGCCTCCGACGCGGTCGGGTCACCCCTCGTCCGGCGACCAGGACGCCGCCGCCAGGTCCACCCGGTCGCCGCGCAGCGGGCACCCCTCGGCGAGCAGCCGTTCCCGCGCCTTGCGCTCGTGACCCGGCGGCAGCCGGCCGGCCGAGTTCACCACCCGGTGCCACGGCACGCCGCCTCCGTGCCGCGCCATGATCGAGCCGACCAGCCGCGGCGACGCCCGCCCGGAGCGGTCGGCGAGCGCGTCGGCCACCGCCCCGTACGACATCACGCGGCCCGGCGGGATCCGCTCGACAAGTGCCAGCACCGCCTCGACGTACTCGTCAGGTGTCACGAGCTGCCACGATATGGGAACGCGCCGCGGCGTCACAGACCGCAGCGCGCAGAATGGTCGGGTGCGCGAAGCAGTCACCTCGGCCCGCCGGATCGTCGTCAAGATCGGTTCGTCCTCGCTGACCACCGCGACCGGCGGCCTGGACGACGCCCGGGTCGACGCGCTCGTCGACACGCTCGGCGGGCTGGCCGCCGCCGGACGCGAGGTGGTGCTGGTCTCCTCCGGCGCGATCGCCGCCGGCCTCGCCCCGCTGCGCCTGCCCCGGCGCCCGCGCGACCTGGCCACCCAGCAGGCCGCCGCCAGCGTCGGCCAGGGCCTGCTGATCGGCCGGTACGCTGCCGCGTTCGCCCGGCACGGCCGCACCGTCGGGCAGGTGCTGCTCACCGTGGACGACGTGACCCGGCGCGCGCACTACCGCAACGCGTACCGGACGCTGCGGAAACTGCTCGACCTGCGGGCCGTGCCGATCGTCAACGAGAACGACACGGTGGCCACCGAGGAGATCCGGTTCGGCGACAACGACCGCCTCGCCGCGCTCGTCGCCGCGCTCGTCGACGCCGACCTGCTGGTGCTGCTCTCCGACGTCGACGCGCTCTGGACCGGCAACCCGGCCCGCCCGGGCAGCACCCGCATCACCGAGGTGCACGGCGAGGGTGACCTCGCGGGCGTGGACATCGGCGGGGCCGGCCGGGCCGGGGTGGGCACCGGGGGCATGGTGACGAAGGTGGAGGCGGCCCGCATCGCGACCGGCTTCGGCATCCCGGTGGTGCTGACCGCCGCGCCGCTGGCCGCGCCGGCGCTGGCCGGGGAGCCCGTCGGCACGTACTTCCACCCGAGCAGCCGCCGTCCCGCCGCGCGCCTGTTCTGGCTGGCGCACGCCACCGCGCCCCGGGGCCGCCTGCACCTCGACCCGGGCGCGGTGCAGGCGGTGGTGGGCCGCCGCAAGTCGCTGCTGCCCGCCGGCATCACCGCCGTCGACGGCGCGTTCACCGCCGGGGACCCGGTCGACCTGGTCGACACCGCCGGCGCGCCGGTGGCCCGCGGGCTGGTCAACTACGACGCGGTGGAACTGCCCGGCCTGCTCGGCCGTTCCACCTCCGAACTCGCCGCGGCGCTCGGCCCGGCGTACGAACGTGAGGTCGTCCACCGCGACGACCTCGTCCTGCTGTAAGCAAGGGCCCCTTATTAACAGACGTCTGTTAATAAGGGGCCCCTCCTTAAAACACCTCCGAAGGAGTACGCACGATGAGCGTCGTCGAGCAGGCCCGGCGAGCCCGGGACGCGGCGGAAGCCCTGGCCACGGCCACCCGTACCGTCAAGGACGCCGCGCTGCACGCGATGGCCGACGCGCTCGTGGCGCGTACCCCCGAGGTGTTGGCGGCGAACGCCGCGGACCTGGCGGCCGGGCGCGAGGCCGGGCTGTCCGCGGCCGTGCTGGACCGGCTCGCGCTCGACGAGGGCCGGGTGGCGGCGATCGCCGACGCGCTGCGCCAGATGGCCGCGCTGCCCGATCCGGTCGGTGAGGTGGTACGCGGCTCGACGCTGCCCAACGGCCTGGAGCTGCGCCAGATCCGGGTGCCGTTCGGGGTCGTCGGCATCGTCTACGAGGGCCGGCCGAACGTGACAGTCGACGCGGCCGGGATCTGCCTGAAGTCCGGCAACGCGGCGCTGCTGCGCGGCTCCTCGTCGGCCGCGCACTCGAACGCGGCGCTGGTCGCGGTGCTGCGCGACGCGGTCGCCGGCGCCGGACTGCCGGCCGACGCGGTGCAGCTGCTCGACTCCAGCACCCGTGACTCGGTCAAGGAGCTGATGCGCGCCCGCGGCCTGGTCGACGTGCTGATCCCGCGCGGCGGCGCGTCGCTGATCCGCGCCGTGGTCGAGGAGTCGACGGTGCCGGTGATCGAGACCGGCGTGGGCAACTGCCACGTGTACGTCGATGCCGCCGCCGACCTCGACAAGGCGCTGGCGGTCACGTTGAACGCCAAGACCCAGCGCCTGTCCACCTGCAACACCGCCGAGTCGCTGCTGGTGCACCGCGACGTCGCCGACGCGTTCCTGCCGGCCGTGCTCGCCGCGTTCGCCGAGGCCGGGGTGACCGTGCACGGCACGCCCGAGGTGGCCGCCCACTCCGACGCCGTGGTGCCGGCCACCGAGGAGGACTTCGGCACCGAGTACCTCTCCGCCGACATCTCCGTCGCCGTGGTCGACTCGCTCGACGCGGCGGTCGCGCACATCCGCCGGTACGGCACCGGTCACACCGAGGCGATCGTCACCGACTCGCAGCGGGCGGCCCGGGAGTTCGTGGCCCGGGTGGACTCGGCCGCGGTCATGGTCAACGCGTCCACCCGGTTCACCGACGGCGGCGAGTTCGGATTCGGCGCGGAGATCGGCATCTCGACGCAGAAGCTGCACGCGCGCGGCCCGATGGGCCTGCCGGAGCTGACCAGCACCAAGTACGTGGTGACCGGGGACGGTCACCTACGCTGACCGACCTTGCCCGTTGTGGCGCGCCGGCGCCACCCCCGCACTTTGATGCCACCACCTCCCCGAACTGGTGTTGATCATCAGCTGGCCGGGCTAGGCGATCTGGAGTGGATCTCCGTCGGCCGGTGCGGCGGGGGCGACCGGCGGAACTGTGCCGGGCTGCGGCGGTGCGGCGATCACCTGGGCGGTGGGCTCCGATGGCGGCGTGACCAGCGGAGGCAAACCCGGGGACACCGGGGCGGCCGGTGGCACCGCAACCGCCGGAGGCAGAGCGGGCGGCACCGGGCCGGGCAGCAGCTCCGACACCAGCTGCGCGGCAGGCCCGGCGCTCTCGTCGGGAAGCAGATCGGGCGTGACGATCCAGGCGGACCACGGCGCCTGCCCGCTGTCCGCACCGGCCGACACCTCAGCACCGGCCGACGGATCAGGCCCTGCTCCCGATCCGGGCGTCGCATCCGGCCCGGTGTCCGGACGGAACCAGGTATCCGGCCCGAGACCCGGGGCCGGAAACAGCTCCGGCGCGCCGTCCGACAGCGCGGGCGCGATCCCGGCCGACGGGTCGGTGCCGAAACTGGACGACAGGTCGGAGCCGAAGCCCGCCGAAGGGTCGGAAGCGGGACCCGCCGATGCGACCGATGCCTCGGCCGGGCCGGTCAACGGGCGAGCCGGGCCGGTCAACGGGCGAGCCGGGGCGGGCTGCGGAGACACGGGCGCAGGCGACGCGGACGTGGAGGCGGGCGGCCCAGAGTCGGGCGCGGGCGGAGACGTCGAAGCGGGGAGCCGGCGCGGGCGCGGGGCCGGCATCGCGGGCGGCGGGGGCAGCTCGGCGGGGCGCGGCGCCACGAACGGCGCGCCGGCTACCGGGGCCTCGGGCGTGTTCGGACGGCACGCCCGGATCGCCCGCAGCGTGGTGTGCACGTCGAACTGGTGGCCGTCGTCGCTGTCCCAGCCGCCGTCGCTGCGCTGGGTCTCGGCGAGCCGCCTGCGCGCGGACACCAGCAGCCACTGCTCCTCGCCGACGTCGACCCGGCGCAGCGTGGCGGCGAGCCAGGCCACGTCTGCCGGGGACATCCGGGGGATCCGGTCGGCCAGCACCGCCTGGATGCGCGCCGACTCGTAGTACATCTGCTGGCGGTGCAGCACCGCCGCGGCGAGCCAGCCGGCGGGCAGGAAGGACGGCCAGCTTCCGTCCGGGGCGAGCTGGGCGGCGAGCGCCTGGGCCGCCGCCTGCACCACACCGGCGTACGCGCCGCCGACCCGGTGGTCCAGCGGCCCGGCGGCCCGGGCGTCCAGCCCGGCCACCGTGAGCCAGAATCCGGCGTTGGCGGTCTGGTAGAGCCGGGCCTCCGGATCGCCGGGGGTGGCCCATTCGGGGGCGAGCCCGGCCAGCGACGGATCCTCGTCCCAGCCGCCGTCTGGTAGTTGCCGGGCGGCCAGCCAGTCCAGCGCGTGCCGGGCCGCCGGGCGGCCGAGCGCGCCGAGGTCGTCCAGCTCGGCCAGGCGGAAGCAGGTCGCGTCGATCGAGGCGACTTCGCCGTCGAGTACGGCGGGCCAGCCGCCGCCCGGCGCCGGCCCGGACTCGGCGGCGTCGAGCACGTCGGACGGCGCCGGAGCGCCGGTGCGCAGCCGGGAGAGACGGGCGCGGTCCACCGCGTCTCCGTGAGCGACGACGAATCCGATCGCCGCGTCCAAGTCCACCACGGCCCTGACGGTACTGGCGCGGCCGGGGTTACGCCTCGGTAGCTCGGTCAGGGCCGGTACCGCCCACCGGTCGCCGAAGGCATCCACCTGCGGGTCGGGCGACCAGGCGTTTGTCCACGCCACGGGGTACGGAAAGCACGACGGGCCCGCCCGGGGAACCGGGCGGGCCCATCGACGCGACTCAGTACGACGGCAGGGACGGGTCGATCTGCTTGACCCAGGACAGCACACCGCCCTGGACGTGCACGGCGTCGTTGAAGCCGGCCGCCTTCAGCGCGGCGAGCGCCTCGGCCGAGCGGACGCCGGACTTGCAGTGCAGCACGATCTGCCGGTCCTGCGGGAACTTCGCCAGCGCCTCGCCGGAGAGGATCTCGCCCTTGGGGATGAGCGTCGAGCCGGGGATGCGGACGATCTCGTACTCGGCGGGCTCGCGCACGTCGACCAGGAAGATGTCCTTGCCGGAGTCCTGCCAGTCCTTCAGCTCCAGCGCGGTGATGGTCGAGTCGACCACCGCCTCCTGCGCCTCGTCGGAGACCGCGCCGCAGAAGTCCTCGTAGTCCTCCATCAGGTCGGTGAGGGTCGGGTTCTCACCGCAGAGCACGCAGTTCGGGTCCTTGCGGACCTTGATCTTGCGGTAGCTCATCTCCAGGGCGTCGTAGACCATCAGCCGGCCGACGAGCGGCTCACCGATGCCGGCGAGCAGCTTGATCGCCTCGTTGACCTGGATCGACCCGATGGACGCGCAGAGCACGCCGAGCACGCCGCCCTCGGCGCAGGAGGGGACCATGCCGGGCGGCGGCGGCTCCGGGTAGAGGCAGCGGTAGCAGGGGCCGTGCTCGGCCCAGAACACCGACGCCTGGCCGTCGAAGCGGTAGATCGAACCCCAGACGTACGGCTTGCCGAGCAGCACCGCGGCGTCGTTGACCATGTACCGGGTGGCGAAGTTGTCGGTGCCGTCCACGATCAGGTCGTACCGGGAGAAGATGTCCCGGACGTTCTCCCGGTCCAGCGCGGTGTTGTGGATCTCCACGTTGACCAGCGGGTTGATCTCGCGGATCGACGCGGCGGCGGACTCGGCCTTGGAGCGGCCCACGTCGGAGACGCCGTGGATGACCTGGCGCTGCAGGTTCGACTCGTCGACGGTGTCGAAGTCGATGATGCCGAGCGTGCCGACACCGGCCGCGGCCAGGTAGAGCAGGGCCGGCGAGCCGAGGCCGCCGGCGCCGACACAGAGCACCCGGGCGTTCTTCAGCCGCTTCTGCCCCTCGACCCCGACGTCCGGGATGATCAGGTGGCGCGAGTATCGGCGGATCTCGTCTACGGTCAGCTCGGCGGCGGGTTCGACGAGCGGGGGCAACGACACGGTGGACTCCCCGGGATCGGCGGTGTGACCGCGCCATTGTCGCTCGCCCGGACGGGGATCGGCCATGATGAGGGACACTCGGCCCGAACTGCGGGACCGGGAATAACTCAGACCCCGTCGGTGGGCTCGCCGGAGTATCGGGCCCCGTCGACGTACGGCCAGGCGTTCGGCAGGCAGCCGTCCAGCCCGTACGTCTGCTGCTGCATCACCGGGGCGGGCGCGCCGGGCGCCGGGCACGCCTGGTGCAGCTCGCCGAACTCGTGCCCGACCTCGTGGTTGATCACGTAGGTCCGGTAGACGTCCAGCGGGGCGCCGTAGTCGGGCACCGCCGTCATCCAGCGGGCCAGGTTGAGCACGACCCGGCCGGGCAGCCGGCAGGAGGTGTACCGGTCGGTGCGCAGTCCGCCCTCGGCGCACATCCGCTCGGAGGTGACGGGGGTGGCGAGGTAGACGGTGAAGTCGGCGGCGGCCGCCTCGGGCACCCGCTGCACCCGCAGTTCCCCCGACGCGATCCAGCTGCGCGGGTCGCCGAGCACCGCGTCCACGGTGGCGGCGAAACCGTCGGCGTCCTGCCCCGTACCGTGCTCGACCTCGACCCGGTAGCGGCGCAGCGGCCCGGCGTGTCCGCGTACCGGGGATCGGCCCTGGGCCACGGCGAACGTGCCGGGGCCGGCGGTGGGGTAGCCGGTCGGCGGCGCGGCCGGGACGTCGGCCTCGGCGGCCCCGCGGGCGAGCGACGGCTCGGCCGCGAGCGACGTCCCGCCGGGCCCGGGGGCGTTCAGCCGGGTGACGCCGACCGCTCCGCTGCCGGCGGCCAGCAGCATCGCCAGCAGCAGCACCGAGCGGCGGCGACGACGGCGCATGCGGCGCACCGTGGGACGCTCGGCCGGGTGACGGGGCGGCGGTCGGCGGCGCGGCTCGGCGTGCATGTCGTAAGGGGACGACGAGGTCATGACACCAGCGTGCCATGCAATTCGGGCATTTAGCTGCTTTTGCCGCCTATGCCGCGAATGTTCTTCACGAACCGGCGGTCACAGGCTCGGCCCGGCGTACCGCTTCCCGCCCACGTAGGGCCACGGGTTCGGGCGGCAGCCGTTGAGGAAGAGCGTCTGCTGCTGCATCACCGGCGCGGCCCGCCCCGCCCGCGGACACCCCTCGTGCCGGTGCCCGAGCTGGTGGCCCACCTCGTGATTGATCACGTAGAGCCGGTAGTCGTCGAGCGTCATCCCGGCGGCGACCAGGTGCGGCGCGGAGGTCCGCCACCGGTCCAGGTTGATCACCACCTTGCCCGGAACCCGGCAGGACGTGTACGGCACCCCGCCCACGCGGATGTCGATCCCGCCCGCGCCACACAACCGCCGCGCCGTCTCCCGGGTGGCCAGGTAGATCGTGAAGTCGTACCCGCTGCCCGGCCCGACCCGCTGCAACCGCAGCCGGCCCCCGTCCACCCAGCTCCCCGGGCCGGCCAGCGCCCGCTGCACCGCCTCGCCGAAATCGCGGACCTGCTCGCCCGAGCCGTTCTCGACCGCCACCCGGAACCGCTGCAGCGGCCCGGAGCGGCCCAGCAGGCCGCCGGGCCGGTCGTCGTAGCCGAAGCTGCCCCGCCCCTTCGCCGGCCCCGGGTCGGACAGCGTCAGCACCGGCGGCGGCGAGGAACTGGGCGTCACCACCGGCGACGGGGACACGCTCGGCGGCGTCCGCGTCGGCGCCGGCGGCTGGGCCACGAACCCGTCGGTGACCCGCGTCCCCGCCCCCGCCGACGGAAGTTGCAGCGCCGCGCCGACGCCGACCGCGGCGACGGCGAGGAAGGCGCACACCACGAGGGCGGAGCGCCAGGGACGAGCGGAGGCCCGGGACCGGGCGGTGCGGGGAGGGCGTGAGCTGGGCATCCGGCTCAGCCTGCCATGTCGCGCCCCGTTCCGCTCTCCCCCGCACCGGCGTCCGGCGACGACGGCTCGCCGAGCAGCCCCAGCACCGCCCGCGCCACCGTCCGCGGGACCTCCAACTGCGCCACGTGCCCGACGCCGTCGAGCATCAGCAGCCGGCTGTCCGGGATCACGCGGGCCGCCTGCGGCGCCACCCGGACGTCGACCAGGCGGTCCTGCCTTCCGCCCACCACCAGCGTGGGCGCCCGCACCGCCGCCGCCTGCCGCCACAGCGCGCCCTCCCCCGGCAGGTACGAACGCAGGAAACTGCCGACCAGTCCCCGGAAGGTACGCACGTACGCGGCGGCGTGGTGCGCGGCCTCGTACCGGACCCGGATCTCGTCGATCGCCTCCTGCCGGCGCTGCTCGCTGATCCGGGTCAGATCCGCGACGCACGCCTCCATCACCTGCTGCGCCGCCACCTCGGGCGTGAACTGGGCCAGCCGCCAGGCGGCCAGCCGCTCACCACGGGGGATCGCCAGCAGCGGAAGCATCCGCCCCTGCAACGAACGCCGGAAGTCCAGGAACGGCAGGGCCGGCGAGATCAGGGTGAGCGTGCGGACCAGGTCCGGCCGCAGCGCCGCCACCCGGACCGAGATCGCGCCGCCGAGCGAGTTGCCGAACAGGTGCACCGGCCCCCGGTCGGTGTGCTCGATCCAGCGGATCACCCGGTCGGCGAAGGCCGGGATGGTGTAGCGCGGTCCGGGCTCGCTGCGCCCGAAGCCGGGCAGGTCGATCGCCTGGCCGTCGAGCCGGCCGGCGAGCAGGCCGGCCAGGTCGGTCCAGTTCTGCGCGGACCCGCCGAGGCCGTGCACGTACAGCGCCGGTTCCGCGCCGGGCCCGGTCGCCGGGGTCTCCCGGACGTGCACGAGCGTGCCGTCGAGCCGGACGTGCCGGCCGGGCCAGGGCGGCGGGACCTCGTGCGCGGGGAGGCTGTGCTCCGGCCAGAGTGCGGCGCGTTTCATGTCTCCAGTCTTCCCCGCGCGCGCCGTACCGCACACCGTTCAGGCGAGCAGCGCCTCCAGCCGCCGGTTCACCGCCGCCAGCGTGGCCCGCACGACCGCCTGCCGGGGATCCCCGGCGACCAGGGCCGACCCGGCCAGTTGCTCCACCCAGCCGTCGCAGACCAGCAGCACGACAACGGTCGCCACCTCGCAGTTGCCGAACGGCACCACGGCGGCGTGCTCCACGAAGCACCGGCCGTGCTCACCGGCCGGGACGCCCCGGCCGAGCAACTCGTCCACCGCCGCGGCCGCCGCCACCGCGCACAGCCGCAGCACGTACCCGTCGACGGCCGGCCCGGTCGCGTGGCCCTCGGCCGTCCGGTCGCCCGCGATCAGGCGGACCTCAGTGGTGGCGTCCAGGCCGAACGTGCTCACCAGGACGTGCTCGATGACCACCCGGGGCCCGGGCGCGCCGCCGGTGTCGAGCGGTCGCGACGGCGCGGTCTCCGTCGTGGTCATCTGCCCACCGGAGTACGAGGTGCCGAGCGTCACCGGGCTGCCGGTGGACATGCCGGTCGGCGCGGCGGCCAGCGACGTCTCGTCGACAGCGGCCCGGCCCCGGTGGGTGGCCTGCCGGCGGCGGCGCGGCGGCTCGTCGCCCTCGGCCGGGGCGTCGGCCGGACGCGCCGCGCGGTCCGTGCCGCCGAACCGTCCCTCACCGGAGCGGTTCGCGGCCGGGCGCACCACACCGGTACGCGTCGGCGTCTCGTCCCCGGCCGGTCCGGGCTCGTCACCGTTGCGGGGCGCGGGCACCGCCGTCCGCGTCTCGTCCGGCAGGGCGCGGGCGTGGATCGGCCCGGGCGAACGGCCCTCGCCCGCCCGTGCCTCACCGGCCCGGTCCAGCCGGGCCGATCGGCGGCGCAGTGGGGCCGGCGGCGGCACGACCGGCGCGCCGGGCAGGTTCTGCGGCGCCGCCGCCAGGCCCATCCGTTCCTGGAGCAGCCGGGCCACCAGGCGGCTGACCTCTGCCGGGTCCGCGCCGTCGGCCAGGTCGAGCCGGAGGCTGTGTGCGCCGGCCGGGGTACGGCGCAGCGCCGCGTCGCGTACGCCGGCCACCTCGCGGACCGCGTCCAGGATCGCGTTGACGTCGAAGCCCTCCGGGCGCTCACGCAGCGGCGCGGGTTCGTCGTCCCGGCGCAGGTGGGTGGCGATGCGGGCGAGTTCGGGGGTCTCGGCGGACGGTTCCACTGCGGGCGGCTCCGGCACGACTGGCACGTCCGGCTCGGCGGGGACGCGCTGCGGCAGCACCACTGGGGCCGGTTCCTCCGGTCGGGGCTCGGTGGCCGCGTCGGCGGCCGGCACGGGTTCCGGCGCGGACCGGCGGGCGGCGTAGGGGGGCGCGCTCGCCGGTTGGGCCGCGGAGGTGCGGTCGGTGTGGGCCGCGCCGCTCGTGGCGGGGACACCGGAGATCGGCCGCGCCGGCACACCGGAGATCGGCCCGGCCGGGACGCCGGACGTCGGCCGGGCCGGCACGCCCGAGATCGGCTGTGCCGGGAGGCCGGAGGCCGGCTGCGCCGGGACTCCGGAGATCGGCCGGGCAGGGGCGGCCGGCGGCTGCCGGGGATCGTCGGCGGTCTCACCGGTGGCCCGGGTCGCGGGGTTGGCGACGGGCGCGGCGGCAGGCGGCGGCCCGGCGGGCGCGGAGGGGTAGCCGGGGAACGTCGGCGTGTACCCGCCGGCCGGGGCGGGTGGGACGCTCGCCGGCTCGGGACCGGTGGCCGGGTTCACCGGCGGGACCGGCACCGGCGGCCCGGCCCACGAGGGTCGCTCGTACCCGTGCGGCGGCTCGCCGTCGCCCCGGGCCAGCCGGAACGGCCGGGTCGCCTCACGCGCCGGCTCCGGACCGGCGCCCGGCTCGGACTCGTACTGGCGCGGCGGTTCCGGCTCGTACGGCCGGGTCGGTTCCGGTCCGGCGGCCGGCTCGGCGCGCAGCGGCTCGTACGGCCGTACCGGCTCGGGCCGGGGCGGCTCGTAGCCGGACGGCGGCTCGACGCGGGCCGGCATGTACGGCCGCACCGGCTCGGGCGCCCACTCGGCCGCGCGCTCGTCGCGGGCCGGCCGGTCGTCCCAGCCCGCCCGGTCGTCCCAGCCCGCGCGATCGTCATGGCCGGCACGGTCGTCGTGGGCCGCGCGGTCGTCGTGGCTGGCACGGTCGTCATGGGCCGAGCGGTCGTCGCGGGCGGCGCGGCGGCCGGCGGTGTCGTCCTCCCGCTCGCGCCGGTCGGCGGGCTCCGCGGCGCGGCGCGCCGCCGGCTCGTCGGTGCGGGCCCACGGCGGGGCCCAGCCGTCGCCCCAGCTCGGGCGGTTCCAGGACGGTCCGGACCAGTCGGGTTCACCGGCGCCCGGGTCGTCCGCGGCGGGCTCCCGGGAGTCGGCGGCGGCCCGGGGCCCGGCGGCGCCCGCCGGTCCGTCCGGCGGGCGGACGTCGCCCACGGGCTGCGCGGAACGGCCGGCCGGGTCGGCGGACGGCTCGCCGGGCGCCCGGTCGGCCCAGCCACGGGAGAGCGACGGGGTGGACTCGGTGTTCGGCGCGTGGAAGCCCGGTGGCACCTCGAAGCCGGATGCGGCGGCGCCGACCGGCGGCACCTGCAGGGCCGGGGGCGCGGAGGCGGGGCCGCTCTCGGCCCAGCGGGGCGCGGCGGCCGGGTCGTCGGCGGCGTGCCGGGAGCCGGCGGCGTCGGCCGGGTTCACCTGCTGCTCGGCCGGGGGCGCCGGTCGCGGGGCCGGTACGGCCAGCCGCTCGCCGTCGCTCTGCCGGGGCGGTTCGTCCGCCGGCGGGGCACTGACCGGCGCCTGGCGGGTCACGCGCGACTCCTCCCCGGCGTGGTGCACGCCGTTGACGTGGCGGCCGTTCACCGGTCCCGGCTCCGGTCGGCCGGGTAGCGGAGCCGGCAGGTCACCGTGCCGGGGCGAGGAGGCGGCCCAGCCGCCGAGATCGCCGTAGGGCCAGCCGCCGGGCGCCGGAGCACCACGGGACCAGCCGTTCGGCGGGGGCGCCCAACCGCCGCCGGTACGGGCGGGTTCGTCCTGCCGGCCCGTCCCGTCGCCGTGCTCTCCCGGGGTGGCGGCTCCGGGTTGCCCTGTTTCACTCACCGCGCGCTCCTTGGTCGCCCCCGCTGAGGCTACCGTGTGGTGACAGTGGCGATAAGTTACAGCGGCGGGCCAATTCCGCGACGGGTTCACGAACCCGCACCGGTTCGGGTGATACGTGCCGGCTCGTACGCAGATACTCGGAGGTTCCCATGACCGCAGTGGGGAACGGTGCACAGACCGCCGGTCGGCCCACCCGCCTGCCCCGCTCGGCACGCCGTAAGCAGCTGCTCGCCGCTGCTCAGGAGGTGTTCGTCGCGCAGGGCTACCACGCCGCCGCGATGGACGACATCGCCGAGCGGGCCGGGGTCTCCAAGCCGGTGCTCTACCAACACTTCCCCGGGAAGATGGAGCTCTACCTGGCGCTGCTGGACACGCACTGTGACGCGATAGTGGCAAACGTGCAGGGCGCCATGAGCAGCACCAGCGACAACAAGGAACGGGTCAGCGCCGCGGTCCGCGCGTACTTCGACTTCGTCGACCACGAGAGCGAGGCGTTCCGGCTGGTCTTCGAGTCCGACCTGCGCAACGACCCGGCGGTGCGGCAGCGGGTGGAGCGGGTCGAGCAGGGCTGCATCGCGGCCATCACCGACACGATCATCTCGGACACCGGCGTCAGCCGGTCGCATGCCGAGCTGCTCGCATCGGGCCTGGTCGGCGCCGCCGAGACGGCCGCCCAGTTCTGGCTCGCCGGCGGCCGTCAGGTGCCCAAGGCGGAGGCCGAGGCGCTGGTCGCGGCCCTGTCCTGGCGGGGCATCGCCAGCTTCCCGCTGCAAGGTGAGTCAGCCTGAACATCGGGCCGCCGGATCGGATAGCCTTCCCACGGTGGCTTTTTCGCCCCAGTTGAGGAGGCACAGTGGAGGTCAAGATCGGCGTGCAGTACGCGCCGCGGGAGCTGGTCCTGGAAAGCGCGCAGTCGCCGGCCGAGATCGAGCAGATCGTGACCGACGCCTTCGCCAGGAGCGAGGGCACGCTCTCCCTGACCGACGAGAAGGGCCGGCGCGTGATCGTGCCGGTCGGCAAGGTCGCCTACGTCGAGATCGCCGAGGCGTCGCCTCGCGCGGTCGGGTTCACCGTTCGCTGATTCCCGCGGCGCCGGCCGCCGTGGCGGGCCTCCCGCCACGGCGGCTCAGTTGTTCAGCCCGACCGCCGTCATCCGCGCGGCGTGCGCCTCGGTCAGCCGGCGCAGCAGCCCCGGCACGTCCCCGCCGGTCCGGCCGATCAACGCGCTGAGCGCGCCCCGGTCGGCGGCGGTGACCCGGCCGGCCTGGGACAGCGCCTCCCCGAGCAGCCGCCGGGCCCACATGGAGAGCCGGCCCGCGGCCCGGGGATCGGCCTCGATCGCGGCCCGGATCTCGGCCGCGGCGAACTCGGCGTACCGGGAGTCGTGCAGCACGTCGAGCAGCAGCGTCCGCTCCGGCCCGTCCAGGCCGTCGGCGATCCCGCGCAGGAAGTCGTCGGTGATCGCGTCGCCCACGTACGCCTTCGTCACCGCCTCCGCCCAGTCCCGCGGCTCGGTCGAGTCGTGGTACGCCCGCAGCGCCTCGACGTAGGGGACCATCGCCTCCTCCGGGGTGACGCCCCACGCGGCGAGGCGGTCGGTCAGCCAGCGATAGTGGGCGATCTCCGCGGCGGCCATCTCGCTGAGCGCGGCGCGGCGGCCCAGGTCGGGCGCGAGGCGGGCGTCGGCGGCGAGGCGGTCGAAGGCGAGCAGTTCGCCGTACGCGACGAGCCCGAACAGGTCGATCGCGGCGGGATCGGGGGCGGTGGGACCGGCGGCGGCAGAGCCGGTCGCGGCGGGGTCGGGGGCGGCCACGAGCGCAGGCTACCGGCGCCAACGCTGTGACTCAAGTCACATCGAGCCGCCCCGCGCGCACGGCCACCACCTGGGAATCGGGACGACTCAGGGGCCGTTCAGGTAGGATGAGACAGTTGCCGTGGGCACCGATTCGGTCAGCTTCGCTGATCAAGACCGGTCCCCGACGCGCGTGCGGCCCGGTCCGGCTCGGCGATTCGCCCCCGACCGCGTGGCCCGCGCCACACACCGAACGCGCCCTGAGGACATGAGGGGCGCACCACGAGAGGGCACCCCCACATCCACATGAGCGACCAGATTTCCGGCCAGCCACTGGCCCCCACCGCTCCGGTCCCGCCGGAGGCACCCACGTTCGCCGCGCTCGGCGCGCGGCAGGAAACCGTCGAGGCGCTGGCCGCCGCCGGCATCACCCGCGCCTTCGCCATCCAGGAGTACGCGCTGCCGATCGCGCTGCGCGGCGTCGACCTGATCGGGCAGGCCCCGACCGGCACCGGCAAGACGCTCGGCTTCGGCATCCCGCTGCTGGAGCGCGTGTTCGCCCCGTCCGAGGGCAGCGACGGCGTCCCGCAGGCGCTCGTCGTCGTACCCACCCGTGAGCTGGGCATCCAGGTCGCCAAGGACCTCGACGCCGCCGGTCGCACCCGGGGCGTCCGGGTGCTGCCGATCTACGGCGGCGTGGCGTACGAGCCGCAGATCGAGGCGCTGCGCAGGGGCGTCGAGATCCTGGTCGGCACCCCCGGCCGCCTGCTGGACCTGCAGAAGCAGAAGCACCTGCGGCTCGACCGGGTCCGCGCGCTCGTCCTCGACGAGGCCGACCGCATGCTCGACCTGGGCTTCCTGGACGACGTCGAGAAGATCCTGGCGATGCTGCCGGAGGACCGGCAGACCATGCTGTTCTCGGCCACCATGCCGGACCCGATCGTCGCGCTGTCGCGGCGGTTCCTGCGCCGGCCGGTGACGATCCACGCCGGGCACACCGCCGAGACCGGCCCGTCGCCGCAGACCACGCAGCTCGCGTACCGCACGCACTCGCTGAACAAGGTCGAGATCGTGGCGCGCATCCTCCAGGCGGAGGGCCGTGGCCTGACCATGATCTTCACCCGTACGAAGCGGGCCGCCGACCGGGTCGCCGAGGATCTCGACTTCCGTGGTTTCGCCGTGGCCGCCGTGCACGGCGATCTCGGCCAGGGCGCGCGGGAGCGGGCGCTGCGGGCGTTCCGCGCCGGCAAGATCGACACGCTGGTCGCGACCGACGTGGCGGCCCGGGGCATCGACGTCACCGGCGTCACGCACGTGATCAACTACGACTGCCCCGAGGACCAGGACACCTACACCCACCGCATCGGCCGTACCGGCCGGGCCGGGGCAACGGGTGTCGCGGTGACGTTCGTCGACTGGGACGACATGCCCCGCTGGCGGATCATCGACAAGACGCTCGGGCTGGACATGCCCGAGCCGCCGGAGACGTACCACACCTCCGCGCACCTCTACACCGACCTGGCCATCCCCACCGACGTCAGCGGCACGCTGCCGACCGCCGAGCGCACCCGCGCCGGGCTGTCCGCCGAGGTCGAGGAGGACCTGGGTGGCGGCGGCCGGGCACGCCGGGGCGCGCGTCGGGGTGACAGCCGGGGCCGCGAGCGCGGCGACCGTGACCGTGGTGACCGCGGTCGGGGCCGTACGAGCGACGGCGGGGACGCGCCCGCCGGGCAGGCCGAGGCCGGGGACGGCGAGGCGACCCGTACGCCGCGTCGGCGGCGGCGTCGCCGGGCCGGCGAGACGGTGGCCGGCGAGCCGACCGCGGTGATCAGCACCGAGGGCTCGACCGAGACCGCCGCCGCACCGCAGGCCGCGGAGGGTGAGACGGCGAGCAAGCCGCGTCGCCGTCGTCGCCGCCGCAGCGGCAGCACCGGCGCGCCCGCCGAAGCCAGCAACGCCGACTGACGAACACCAACGGAAACGGCCTCCCGGACCCCGGTCCCGGAGGCCGTCCCCGTCCCACGACCGCCGGACCCACGCGGTGATCATGAAGTTGACGGCGCGACACGCCGTGCTCACGTACGGCCAACCTCATGATCGACCAGGTCGGCGGGGTGGGTGGAGAACTGGAGAGGTAGGTAGGGATGCCGGAAGCGCTGGAATCGGCGCTCGCCGAGGTACGGACGCTGCTGCTCGCGCCGGGGCTGACCCGGGCGGTGGCCGCCGGGCGGCGTCGTGGGCAGCGTCCCTCGGTGGTACGCGCGGAACTGCGCCCGGTCGCGCTCAAGAGCGGCCCCCGGTTGCAGATCGCCACCTCGGACGGGTCACGGCCGCACACCCGCAACGTGGCGCCGGGAGCCGAGGCCGACGCCGCGGTGGACGAACTGCTCGCCGAGCCGTTCGGCAACTGGCATGTCGAGACCGCCGACGCCACGATCCAGCTCCGGGTGACGAAGTCCGGTGAGGCGCAGGTGCACCGCGCGGCGGCCAGCCGTACCGCCGGCGAGCCGGAGCGGCACGACCGGGCCAAGGAGTGGCTGCTCGACCCGGGTGATCCCCTCTTCAAGGAGATCGGCGGCTCGGCGGCCAAACGCCGGCAGGTCGACGCGTTCCTGCGCGCGCTGGCCGCGACGCTGCCCGACGACCTCACCGGCGCGCTGCGGGTGGTGGACCTGGGCTGCGGCAACGCGTACCTGACCTTCGCCGCCTACCGCTACCTGCTGCGGCGCGGCCTGGACGTGACACTCGTCGGCGTGGACGTACGCGAGGACCAGCGCCGCCGCAACACCGAGCTGGCCGAGCGGCTGGGCTGGGCCGACCGGGTCAGCTTCGTGGCCGGCACCATCGCCGAGGCGCCCGTCGAACCGGCGCCGGACCTGGTGCTCGCGCTGCACGCCTGCGACACCGCCACCGACGAGGCGCTGGCCCGGGCGGTGCGCTGGGACGCCCGCTGGGTGCTCGCCGCGCCCTGCTGCCACCACGACCTGGCCGCCCAGCTCCGGGCGCGCCCGGCGCCGGGCCCGTACGAGCTGCTGACCCGGCAGGGCATCCTCCGGGAGCGGTTCGCCGACGTGCTGACCGACGCGCTGCGGGCCGGTCTGCTGCGCCTGCACGGGTACCGCGCCGAGGTGGTGGAGTTCGTCGACTTCCAGCACACGCCGCGCAACCTGCTCATCCGGGCACGCCGGACGGCCGGCGCGCCGACCGACGGGCAGCGCGCCGAGTATCGCGAGCTGGTCGGCCAGTGGGGCGTGACGCCCCGGCTGGAGACGCTGCTGGCGGAGCGGGCCTGAGGGGCGCGCTACCGCCCCCGGTCGCCCCGGTTGCGATCGCCCCGGTCCAGCACAGACACGCGCTCACCACGGTTGGCGGGCCGCTCGCCGTCCTCGGCCGCGGTCGGGAACGGCACCACCTTCCCGCCGAACTGCTCGGCATTGCCGGCGGCGGCGAAGGCGTTCCACGAGATATCCACGAGCATCCGCTTCAGCTCGGCATGCCGGAGGGCGGCGTTGCGCTGCAACGCCATCCGCGCTCCCAACACCACCGAGGCCAGCGTGGTGCAGATCGCGCCGGTCGCGGCGATCAGGTGTACGCCGGTCGCCTCGCCACCGCGTACCGCCAGCACCAGCAGCCAGATCCAGAAGCCGAGAGCGAACAACGCGGCCTTGGCCACGAAGAAGAGGCTCACCGCGCCGGGGCGATGCGGTACGGGACGGTCCGGCTCGGCCATGCTTCTCCTCCATCGATTCTCAGGGTTCACTCAGCCTATTACCCGAAGCGCATTACCCGAAGCAAGCTTCCGCATTCACCGAGTCCCGCCGACGAGATCTCCGGACCGATCAGTCAGTTACTTCTGCGCCCCGGCGTACTAGGCTCGATCGGCAGAGCCGGGCCACCGGCGGGAGGGGCAGATCCGACAGGGATGGGTTCGGCAGACGTTTCGCCGCAGATGGCCTTCGCGCGCTTCGTACGCCGGGCCATCGACGACGCGCGCGAGGAACGCGGCTGGACGGTCACCGATCTGGCCACCCACACCGGAGTCGGCCGCTCGACGGTGTTCCGCTGGCTGGCCGGCGACTGGCAGGACTACCCCGAACTCGCCAAGGTGCGCGGCTTCTGCGCCGCTCTCGACCTGCCCGTGGCGGCCGCGTTCCGCGCGCTGGGCCTGCCCGACGCCGGGCCGGTGCCGCGCCGCCGAGGTGCCGAGGAGGGTCCGGTGGAGGCCGACGTGCGGGTGATCCTGGACCGGCTGGCCGACCCGAGCGTGCCCGCCGAGGAGAAGCACCACATCCGCGATCTGCTCCGCTACCTGGCCCGCCGCCCGGTCCGCCGCGCCGGCTGACCGAGGGCTCAGGCCACTGTCAGCGTGAACTCGGCGGTCCGCACCACGCCGCCGACCTGGAAGTCCAGGAACATCCGGTAGTTGCCCGGCCCCGGCGCGGTCAGCCAGAACGTCACCTCGTCGCCGTCGCGCACCGGCTCCGGGTGTACGTGCAGGTAACCGAGGTCGCCCTGGCGCAGCGCGACCAGGTGCCCGAACGCGCCGAGGTACGGCTGAAGCGGCGCTGCCGCGCCGTCCGCGCCGGTGATCCGGAACCGCAGCGGCACCGAGCGTCCCACCTCCGGGGTGCCCGTGTACGCGGCGGTGAACCCGTCGACGGTGGCCGACGTCGCGGCGGCGGGCAACGGCCGGGGCCGGTACGCGCCGGGCGCGGCCAGGTCGGCGCCGAGCACCACGGCGACCTGTCCACCGTCGTCGGCGACGGCGGTGAAGTCCGCGTACATCCGCCAGGAGCCCGCCTCGATCGGCCCGAGCGGCACCGACCAGGTGCCGTCGGCGGCCATCGTGGGGTGCAGGTGCAGGTAACCGCTCAGGTCACGGCGCACCACGATCACATGCATCGGCTTGTCGTGCACCACGGCGAACCGGGTGACCGCGCGGCGCTTGTCGTCGCGGATCTGGAAGCGCAGCTCACCGGCGCGGCCGGCGGTCAGCTCGGCGTTCGACGGGACCAGCGTGTAACCGGCCGAGGTGATCGACAGCCCGGCCGCGCCGTCGCCGCCGCCCTGGGTGACGGTGGCGCCGTCGTGGGAGTGCGCGCCGGTGCCGGGCGCGTGGGCGTGCATGCCGCCGTCGCCCGTGGTGGCCCCGCTCGCCGTGGCTGCGGGCCGCGCCGGGTCGGCGGGCGCGTTCATCCGGCCGAGCCCGAACCCGAGCAGCACCGCGAGCACGAGCCCGCCCACCACCAGGGCCAACCGCAGCGTCTCCCGATCCACCGCGACCGGGCCGCCCGCGGCCACCCCGGCGCGGGGCGGTGTCGCGCCGGCCACGGCGTCGTCGGGGACGACGCCGGTGCCGGACGTGCCGGACGACGACTCAGGCACCGCCGCCGACCAGCTCGTAACCCGCCTCGTCCACGGCGGCACGGACCGACTCGACCGCCAGCGGGGCGTCACTGGTGACGGTGGCGGTGCCACCGGCCAGATCGATCCGGACCTCCTCGACGCCGGGCAGCGCGGACAGCTCCTCGGTCACCGCCCGGACGCAGTGTTCGCAGGTCATCCCGGTCACGGCGTACGTCTGGACGACGGGTAGCTGCTCGGTCATGACCCCACGGTACCGCCGGTCACCTGCGGCTCCGCCGACGGTCCGCCGACGGTGGCGACGCTCGCATTCCGGCCGCGCCGGGAACTTTTCGACGGCCGGGACCTGTCACGCGGACGCGACGGGTCAGGCGGCCACCGCGAGCGCCAGCGGCAGCACGTCCGGCGCGCCGGCCCGGCGCAGCAGCCGCGCCACCATGGCCATGGTCCAGCCCGAGTCGACCAGGTCGTCCACCAGCAGCACCGGCCCGTCCAGCCCCGGCAGCGCGTCGGCCAGCTCGTCCGGCAGGCGGAAGGCGTCGTGCAGCGTGCGTACCCGCTGGGCGCTGTTGCCGCGCGGCCCGCCGCCGCCGGACGGACCGGCCGGGACGACGTGGCCGAGCAGTGGCAGCCGGCCCACGGCGGCGATCCGCTCGGCGAGCGAGCCCACCAGCAGCGGTCGCGTCCGGGAGCCGATCGCGACCACGCCCACCGGCCGCCGGGGCCACGGGTCGTCGCCGTGCGCCCACGCCTTCAGCACCTCGACCACGGCCGCCACCACGTCGTCGGGCACCGGGCCGTCGGGCGCCTCCGGCCCGACCAGCCCGCGCAGCCGCCCGCCCCACCCCAGGTCGGAGAGGCGTCCCACGGCCCGGCCGGGCAGCGCCTGCTCCGCCGGGGGGATGCGGCCCTTCAGGGGTACGCCGACCGCCTCCAACCCGGTGGGCCAGAGCTTCTTGGGCGGGATCGGCACGCCGGGGCGCCCGAGGAACGTCTGCGCGGCGGTCAGCGCCTCGTCGGAGACGGCTGCCTCGAACAGCGGGCCGGCGCAGTTGTCGCACCGCCCGCAGTCGGCCGCCCCGGTGTCGTCCAGCCCTTCCCGCAGGTAGCGCATGCGGCAGCCGGACGTCGAGGCGTACTCCCGCATGGCCCGCTGCTCGGCGGCGCGCGCGTCGGCGACGCGCCGCAACCGGGCCTCGTCGTAGACCCAGGGCTCGCCGGTGGCGAGCCAGCCGCCGCGCACCCGGCGGACCGCGCCGTCCACGTCGAGCACCTTGAGCATCAGCTCCAGCCGGGTCCGGCGCAGGTCGACCACCGGTTCGAGGGCCTGGGTGGAGATCGGCCGCTCGGTGTCCAGCGCGGCCAGCACGGCGCGGACATTTTCCTCGGGCGGGAAGGCGAGCGAGGCGAAGTACCGCCAGATGGCCGCGTCCTCCACGCCGGGCAGGAGCAGCACCTCGGCGTGCTCGACGGCCCGGCCGGCGCGGCCGACCTGCTGGTAGTAGGCGATCGGCGAGGGCGGCGCGCCCAGGTGCACCACGAAGCCGAGGTCGGGCTTGTCGAAGCCCATGCCGAGCGCGCTCGTGGCGACCAGCGCCTTGATCTTGTTGTCGAGCAGGTCCTGTTCGGCGGCCCGCCGGTCGGCGTCCTCGGCCTGCCCGGTGTAGGAGGCGACCGACCAGCCCCGGCCGCGCAGGAAGTCGGCCGTCTCGGTGGCCGCGGCCACGGTGAGCGTGTAGACGATCCCCGAGCCGGGGAGCCGGTCCAGGTGGTCGGCCAGCCAGGCCAGGCGGTGCGCCGGGCTCGGCAGGTCGAGTACGCCCAGGCGCAGCGACTCCCGGTCCAGCGTGCCCCGCAGCACCAGCGCGTCACCGAGTTGCTCGGCCACGTCCTGCGTGACCCGGGCGTTGGCGGTGGCGGTGGTGGCGAGCACCGGCGTGCGCTCGGGCAGGTTCGCCAGGAACGTGCGCAGCCGTCGGTAGTCGGGCCGGAAGTCGTGCCCCCAGTCGGAGACGCAGTGCGCCTCGTCCACCACGAGCAGCCCGGTGGTGGCGGCGAGCTTCGGCAGTACGCCGTCGCGGAAGTCCGGGTTGTTCAGCCGCTCCGGGCTGATCAGCAGCACGTCGACGGCTCCGGCGTGGATCTCCGCGGTGATCTCGTCCCACTCGTCGAGGTTCGCCGAGTTGATGGTGCGGGCCCGGATGCCGGCGCGGGCGGCGGACTCGACCTGGTTGCGCATCAGCGCCAGCAGCGGCGAGACGATCACCGTCGGCCCGTGCCGGTTGCCCTCGCGCAGCAGCGCGGTCGCCACGAAGTAGACGGCCGACTTGCCCCAGCCGGTGCGCTGCACGCAGAGCACCCGCCGCCGGTCGACCACCAGGGCCTCGATGGCCCGCCACTGGTCCTCGCGCAGCCGGGCGTGGTCACCCGCCAGCCGCCGCAGCACCGCTTCGGCGCGTTCCCGTACGGCCGTCCGATCCTGGCTCATCCGGCATTTCTACCAGGAGCGGCGGGGGCCGCCGTCCCTTCCGCGTGTCAGCGGCCGAGTACGGAACCGCCGTTGACGCCGAGCACCTGCCCGGTGACGTACCCGGCGGACGGGCCGACCAGGTAGCTGACCGCCGCTGCGATGTCGTCCGGCACACCGGCCCGGCCGACGAGCGTGGCGGCGACGCGCTTGGCGTGCCCCTCGGGCGTCATCCGGTCGCCGAAGAACTCGGTCTCGGCCACGTAGCCAGGGCTGACCACGTTCACGGTGATCTGGTCCGGTCCGAGTTGGGCGGCCAGGTCGTACGCCCAGCCGTGCAGCGCGGCCTTCGCGGCCGAGTACGGCCCGCCGCCACCGCGCTGCGCGGCGATCGAGCTGAGCAGGACCACCCGGCCGCCGGGGCGGCGCAGGGCGGGCAGCAGCGCCTCGGTGAGCAGTACGGCGGTGAGCACGTTGGCGTCCAGGTTGGCCCGCCACCAGTCCGCCACCCCGTCGAGCGAGTCGGTGGACCCGCCCAGGAATCCACCGGCGTTGTTGACGACGGCGTCCACGGCGCGCTCACCCACGGCGTCCACGACCGCGCCGACCTGCCCCGGATCGGTCAGGTCGGCGACGACGGCCGTGACCGCCCCGTCCCGCCCGCTCTCGGCACCGATCCGGCGTGCGGCGGCGTCGAGCACGTCCCCCCGCCGCCCCACCACGAGAACGTCGAACCCGTCCCCGACGAGCCCCCGCGCCACGGCAGCCCCGATCCCGGTCCCACCCCCACTGACCACAGCCAGCCGCCGCTCCCCCATGACCGCTCCCCTTCCCCGCTCCCCGCTCTCCCCGTTGATCAAGGAGTTTGCGTCATCCTAACCGCGAAATCAGGACACAAACTCCTTGATCAACGGGTGGAGGGAGGGGGCCGGAGGTCAGCGGGGGCGGTGGAGGGCCTTCAGGAGGGGGGTCACGCGGGAGCGCAGGCTGGCCAGGCCGCCGGGGAAGAAGTAGACGGCCAGGATGAACACCGTGCCCAGGACGAACAGGGGCTGGCTCAGCGGGTGACTGAGGAACGCGGGCAGGCCATTCACCGCGTCGCTGCTGCCGAACGCGGTGAGCCGGTGGTCCAGGTACATGTACAGGACGCCGCCCAGCACCGGCCCCCACCGCGTACCGGGACCGCCGAGCACCACCATGACCAGCAGCGACAGCGTCAGCTCCGACGAGGTGATGTGCGGGCTGGCGCCGCCGACGATCAGCACGTAGACCACCCCACCGGCCGACGCGAGCCCGCCCGCGAGCGTGAACGCGACCAGCTTGAACCGGTACGGGTCGAGCCCGAGCACGCCGATGCGTCGCTCGTCGTCGCGCAGCCCGGCCAGCACCCGCCCGGTCGGCGAGGCGCTGACCCGGTGCACCACCAGGACCACCATGGCCAGGTACGCCAGCGCCAGCCAGTAGAGGTTCACCGTGTTGGTGACGCCCACCAGGGCAGCCGGCAGCCCCGACACGTCCAGCGGCAGGCCCTCCTCGCCACCGGTGAGGCCGCCGAAGTCGCGGGCCACCAGGATCGCCCCGACCTGCGCGAACGCCAGCGTCACCATGGCGAACGCGATGCCGACGGTGCGCAGCGCCACCGCGCCGAGCAGCGCGGCGAGCGTGGTTCCGCCGATCACCGTGAGCACGGCGGCCTGCCACAGCGGCAGCCCGGCCTTGGTGACCAGGATGTCGGTGCCGTACACGCCGGCGGCGAAGTAGAGGGCGTGGCCGAAGGAGAGCATTCCGGTCCGCCCGAACAGCAGGTCGTATCCGGCCGCGAGCCCGCCGAACACCAGGCAGATGGCGAGCAGTTGCAGCGTGCCCGGCGAGTTCAGCGGCCCCTCGAAGATCCCGGGCAGGTTCAGCGTCGAGTACGGCAGGATCGCCGCCACCACCAGGGCCACCAACGGCAGGTACGGACGCAGGCCGTGCCAGCGGGAACGCCCGGGGGTCAGTTCGTCGGGCACCTGCGCCGGAGGCGCGTCGACCACCGAGTTGGTCATGCGTGAGCCACCTTTCCGGCCAGGCCCTGCGGACGCAGCAGCAGCACCACGGCGAGCAGACCGACCACGCACAGGTCGCCCAGCCCGGACGTGCCGTAGTAGTTGACGAACTGTTGCAGCAGCCCCACCGCGACCGCCGCGTACGCGGACCCGACCACCGAGCCCATCCCGCCGATCACCACCACGATGAACGCGAAGATCAGCAGTGAGCCGCCCTGCCCCGGCGAGACGGTGCCGAAGTAGACGCCGCCGAGCGCGCCGGCCAGCGCGGCGGCGGCCCCGCCGATCGCGAAGACCAGCGTGAACGCCTTGCGCACGTCGATGCCGAGCGCCGTCACCATCTCCCGGTTCTCCACGCCGGCCCGGATGATCAGGCCGTACCGGGTCCAGCGCAGGAACGCCAGCAACGCGCCGAGCACCACAGCGGCGGCGACGATCAGCAGCAGCCCGGCGTTCGGCACCTGCGCGCCGAGCACCGACGTCACGTTCCGGCTCCACTCCGGGCGCGGGAACGGTCGCGGGTCGGCGCCCCAGGTGGCCTGGAGCAGCGCCACCCCGGCGAGCGACAGGCCGACGGTGACGAGCACCTGCTCGATGGTGCGGGAGTAGAGCGGCCGGATCAGCACCAGCTCCACCAGCACGGCGACGAGCGAACCGGCCAGCACGCCGAAGACGACGGCGAGCACGAAGCCGAACCCGTCCGGTCCGGCGCCGGGCAGGTTGCCCGAGGCCCACCACGTCGCGTACGCGCCCACGCCGAGGAACAGCCCGTGCGCGAAGTTGAGCACGTCGGCGAGGCCGAACACCAGCGACAGGCCGGAGGCGACGAGGAAGTAGAGCGCCGCCAGGCCCAGCCCGGTCAGCGTCAGCAGGACCACGGTGTTCACGCGTGCACCTCCCCGGAGCCAGAACCCACACCGAGCAACGACTTCGTCAACGCGGTCTCCAGCAGCAACTCCTGGGCGTCACCGGTCCAGGCGACCTTGCCGGCGGAGAGCACCACCGCGTCGGTCGCCAGCCGCCGTACCACCGCCAGGTTCTGCTCGACCAGCAGCACCGGCACGGATTCCGCGACCCGTTCCAGCACCTCGGCCACTTCGGTCACCACCTTCGGCGCCAGCCCTTTCGTCGGCTCGTCGACGAGCAGCAGCCGGTTGTCGTTGAGCAGCACCCGGCCGATCGCGAGCATCTGCTGCTGCCCGCCGGACAGCGAGCCGGCCCGTTGCCGTCCGCGCCGCTCCAGCTCCGGGAAGAGCGAGAAGACCTTGTCGTACGCGGGCGCGACACCGCGCCGTTCGGCCAGCCGCAGGTTCTCCGCGACGGTGAGCCCGGCGAAGACGCAGCGGTCCTCCGGCACGTAGCCGAGGCCGTCGCGGACCAGCCGGTGGGTGGGGCGGGCGAGCAGGCTGCGCGCCCCCATGCGTACGCTGCCGCGCACCTCGCCGCCGCGCGGCGTCAGCCCGACGATCGCGCGCAGCGTGGTGGTCTTGCCGACGCCGTTGCGCCCGAGCAGCACCGTCACGCCGGTCGGCGCGACCTCGAACGACACGCCCTGGAGGATGTGCAGTCCGGCGATCCGCACGGACAGGTCCGCCACGGACAGGACAGGTTCCGCCATCAGAGCGCCTCCCCCAGGTACGCCTCCTGCACTGTGGCGTTCGCCATCACCGTCTCCGGGGTGTCGCACGCCAGCAGCGCGCCGTGGTGCATCACGGCGATCCGGTCGGCCAGTTCCAGGATCACGTCCATGTGGTGTTCCACCATGAGCACCGCCCGGCCGCTGTCCCCGGTCAGCGACTTGATCACGCTGACCAGCTCGGGCACGTCCTCGGCGCTCACCCCGGCCATCGGCTCGTCCAGCAGCATCACCCGGGGCTCCCCGGCGAGCAGCAGCGCGATCTCCAGCTTGCGCTTCTCGCCGTGGGCCAGGGTGCCGGCGAGCGCCGTACCCCTGTGGTGCAGGCCGACCCGGTCGAGCGCCGCGTCGGCGGCGGCGGCCACCTCCCGGTCGGCCGCCGCCCGCCGCCACAGCTTCATCGAGCCACCCCGGTGTGCCTGTACGGCGAGCCGGACGTTCTCCCGCACGCTCAGCGAGCCGAAGACCGAGGACGCCTGGAAGGTACGCCCCAGTCCGAGCCGGGCACGCCGGTGCGGCGCAAGCGCGGTGATGTCCGCGCCGTCCAGCAGGACCGTGCCCTCGGTGGGCCGGCGCAGGCCGGTGATCAGGTTGAACAGGGAGGTCTTGCCGGCGCCGTTGGGCCCGATCACGCCGAGGAACTCCCCCGGCGCCAGATCGAGGTAGACGGAGTCGACGATGGCGACCTCACCGATCCGCCAGGTCAGACCGCGGGTGGCGAGCATCGGTCAGCCCTTCATCTGCGCGACCGGCGGCGCGCTCTCGTCACCGGTGAGCGACTTCTGCGCGGTCGCCGTGAAGGTGGTGCCGCTGCCGGAGAGCTTCGCCTGGTACATCGGCTGGAGCAGGGCGTGGTCCTCGGCGCGGATCTTCATGGTGCCCTTGACGCCCTCGAACTCCCAGCCCTCCAGCGCCTTGACCATCTTCTCCACGTCGTCGCCGCCCTCCTGCACGGCCCGGACGACCATCTGCGCGGCGGCGAACCCGTCCGGGTGGAACAGGTCGAGCGTGCCGCCCGGCACCTTCGCCTTCGCGGCCTTCGCGGCCTCGGTGTCGCTCGCGCCGTCGAAGTAGTGCGACAGGAACGAGATCTTGCTGCCGGCCGCGCCGAACGTCGGCCACGAGGCGCGGATGTCCAGGCCGGTGACGACGGTGGTGGAGGCAAGGACGCCCTGCTGGTCGAGCGTCTGCCACATGGCGCCGGCGGTGGTGCCCGCCCAGGCGACGAAGAGCAGGTCCGGCTTGGCGGCCTTGATCTGGCTGGCGAACGGCGTGAACTCGGTGGCGCTGGCCGGTGCCCGCACGCTGCTCACGTTCGCGCCCGCGCCGCCGATGACGGCCTTGACGGCGGCCTCGTTCGCGTCGCCGAACGCGCCGTCCTGCGCGAACACCACTACCTTCTTGCCGCCCGCGTCGCCGATGAACGACCGGGCGGTCACCACGTCCTGCCACGACTGCCGGCCGGAGCGGAACGTGTACTTGTTCGCGCCGGTCACCGCGTCGGTGGCGGCCGGGCCGGAGATGAACAGCACCTTGTTCTGCGCGGCGATCGGCGCGACCTGGAGCGCCACCCCGGAGGAGGTGGACCCGGCGATGATCTTCGTACCCTTGCCGATCAGGTCCTTCGCGGCGGACACGGCCTTGGCCGGGTCGCCCGCGTCGTCGGCCTCGGTCACCTCGATCGTGCGGTCACCGACCTTGCCGGTGCCCTTGGTGGCGAAGTCGAGGCCGGCCTTGAAGCCCTCGATGTACTGCTTGCCGTAGCTGGCGAGCGGCCCGGACTGGGAGTAGACCAGACCGACCTTGACCGGGGCGGCGGCGTCGCCGCCGCCGGATGCGGTGTCCTGCGGGCTGCCACAGGCCGTGGCGGCCAGAGCGACCGCCACCGAGGTGGCGGCGGTAAGGAACACCCGTCGCGTGTGCCGGATCGTCATTGCGACTCCAGGTGAGGACAGGGGGAATGTCAGTTGTCGGCTCACGCTAGAAGTGACGTCACCCACGGGCTATGTGGTCGGCGCACACAAGTGCCCGGGACAGGATGGCCGCTCGTTACAACGCCGGACATCGGCACGTAACCGCGCCGACCCGGGATGGCCGCACCCACCACGCGCAGCTCGCCGGGAATGTCGGCCCACGCCATCGCGCGCCGGTCACCGCCCGCCGCAGTCCCCGTCGTGGTCGGCCGCCCGTGCGCATCGCCGGCCACCGTCACGCGGCCGGTCGCACCAGACCCAGTGGCGTACCGACTGATCGTCCTCCCGCGACACGGTCGTCCCGGCGCGCTCCACGTCGGCCAGGAACCCGAGCGCCCGGCAGATGGCCCGCGCGAACCCGCGCGCGCCGTCGAGGTCGGCCGCGAGAACCGGCAGGTGTACGACGAACCGCTCCCGGCTCACCGCTGCGCGCCCGGCGTGAACCGGGACTGTCAGCTCTTGAGCGCCGCCTTGATGCGGGTGTTCTCCTCGGCGTACCGGGACGCGTCGCGCCGGGCCAGCGCCAGGTCACCGGCCACCCGGTAGAGGAAGGCGTGCACCTCCGCCGGGTCGAGTCCGTGCCGCACGGTGCGGAACTTCCGCTCGCGGATCTGCCCGACGCTCAGCGGCCGGCACGACTCCGAGCGGTACCAGCCCTGGTTCGGCGGCCTCCGGGTCCGGTTACGCCGCGCCGACTTGAACAGGTTGAGCACGTTTCGCACGCCGATCCTCCTCACCGAGCCGTGGAGGCGGCCCGCCCGCAGACAGGGGACGCGGGCGGGCCGCCGACCCCGAGACCGCAGCCCGTTCGGCGGTACGACCCCGGAGCCCAATCCGGGTCCGACTCCCGAGGTTTGCCGAACCAACCGGAGCCGGACGCGACTCAACCTACACCAGTATCTGGTTATGCGCGAGCCTCCACTCTCGACGCGCTGGGCAACTTGTTGCAGTTACTTGTGCAGGTAGGGCAGGATCGGATTCGCCGAACCAACCGGAGTCCCCACCATGCCCACAGCAGAAGCACCGTTCCGCCGTATCGCCAACGACATCGCCGCGAAGATCAAGAGTGGCGAGCTGAAGCCGGGCGACCGGCTGCCCTCGACCCGCGAGTTGGCCGAGTCCTACGGCGTCCACATGAACACGGCCTACCGGGCGATGTCGTTGCTGCACGATCGCGAGCTGATCACCGGCCAGCCCGGCCGAGGCACCTACGTAGCCGAACCCCCGGCCTGATCAACTCCACTACGCCGAGGTGGCGGCATCACCCCGCCCCGCCCCACCGATCTTGGAGTTGTGGCGCCTCAGATGCCCGGTTCGCGGCTTACGCGAGGCACCACAAGTCCAAGATCGATGGAGCGGCCCGAGATCTTGGTACGGGATGGCCCCTCGGAGGGCCGTTTCGTACCAAGATCTCGGGCGCGGGCGAGCGCGACGGACCCCGGGCACGCTCACGGGGTGCCCGCCGCTGCGGCGAGCACCCCGTGAACAGGAGCAACGGTCAGCGGCCGGCTCGGGCGGCGACCGCCGTGTCGGGATGGTCGCTGAACACGCCGTCCAGGCCCAGGTCGAAGAACAGCTCGTACTCGGATGTGATGTCGCCACGCGCGTTCGGGTCGGCGCCGATGCGGAAGTCCACCGGCAGGAACTGGTTCTCGGCCCGGAACGTCCACGCGTGCACCACCAGCTTCTGCCGGTGCGCGTCACGGATCACCGGGGTCGGCGCGAGCAGCCGGCCGGCCGAGTCGCGGGGCACGATCAGGTTCTTGTTCAGGCCGACGCCGTCGGCGTACCGGGAGATCCAGGCCAGTCCGGCGGGCGTGGCCAGGTCCGCGTAGGTCCGCTTGTCGCCGCCCGCGACGAAGTCGTAGGGCGCGCCGCTGGCGTCCATGAGCTGCACCAGCCGCACGTCGATCATCTTGTCGAGTTTGCGCAGGTTGGCGGTCTCGAAGCTCTGCACGAACACCGGGTCGGCGCGGTGGGTGAGCCGGTTGCGGCGCAGCACCGCCACCAGCGGCTCCTCCAGCGGGCGGCCGATCGAGGCGAAGTAGGTGGGGTGCTTGGTCTCCGGGTAGACGCCGATGGTCCGGCCGCGGGCCTTCGACTCGGCCCGCGCCAGGTCGATGACCTCCTGGAACGTCGGGATCTCGAACCTGCCGTCGAACGCCGTGTTCGCGACGCGCACCTGCGGCAGCCGCTCCTTGGCCCGCAGCGTCTTCAGCTCGGCCAGCGTGAAGTCCTCGGTGAACCAGCCGGTGACTGTCACCCCGTCGATGGTCTTCGTGGCCTTGCGAGCGGCGAACTCGGGGCGGGCGGCCACGTCTGTCGTACCGGAGATCTCGTTCTCGTGCCGCGCGACCAGGACGCCGTCCCTGGTCGCGACCAGGTCCGGTTCGATGAAGTCGGCGCCCTGCCGGATGGCGAGCCGGTAGGCCTCCAGGGTGTGCTCCGGGCGGTAGCCGCTCGCGCCGCGGTGGCCGATCACGATCGGCCGCTGGGTCGCGCGGGCCTGCTCGGCGGCGCGGTGGTCCGGGCCGGCCTGGGCGGCCACGGCCGGCACCACCACAGCCGCCGCGAGCAGCGCGCCGGCCACGCCGAGGGCGGAAAGGGTACGTCGCAACGCCGTCTCCTGTCGTCGATGGGTACGCACAGCAGACCGGGCGCGGTTGACCGCCAGTTGGTCGGTTCCTGACCTGCCGGTGAATCTCCGGACGGAAGATGACGGGATGCGCCGCCTGCTCCGGAAGCCCGTGCGGCTGGTGCCGTTGGGGTTCCTGGCGGTGATCCTGGTCGGCACCGGTCTGCTCATGCTGCCCTGGGCCACCAGCGAGGAGCGGTACACCCCGTTCGTCACCGCGCTGTTCACGTCCACGTCGGCGGTGTCGGTGACCGGGATGGCGGTGACCGACACGCCGAACTACTGGAACGGCTTCGGGCTCGTGATGATCACCGTGCTGACGCAGCTCGGCGGCCTGGGCATCCTGACCGGGGCGTCGCTGGTGATCCTGGCGGTCTCCCGCCAGCTCGGCCTGCGCAACCGGCTGCTCGTGCAGGCGGAGACCGCCGAGTTCGGCCTCGGCGACGTACGCCGGCTGCTGTTGCGCATCGCGGCGACCGTCTTCGTCACCGAGGCCCTGATGACGGCGGTGGTCGCCGCGCGCCTGTTCCTGGCGTACGACTACCGGCCGGGCCGGGCGCTGTGGTCGGCGGTGTTCCACTCGGTGCAGGCGTTCAACAACGGCGGCTTCGCGCTCTACTCGGACGGTCTGATCGCGTTCTCCCGCGACGGCTGGGTGGCGCTGCCGCTCAGCATCGGCGCGATCATCGGCGGGCTCGGTTTTCCGGCGCTGTTCGAGGCGGTACGCGAGTGGCGGCAGCCGGCGCGCTGGGCGGTCGCCACGAAGCTGACCGTCTGGGGCAGCGTGGTGCTGACCGTCTTCGGCGTCGCATACCTGCTGATGGCCGAGTGGGGCAACCCGTTCACGATCGGCACCTACGACGTGCCGGGCAAGCTGCTGGCGTCGTTCACCCAGATCGCGTTGAGCCGTACCGGCGGCTTCGACGTCATAAACGTCGGGCGGCTCACCGACGAGAGCTATCCCATGCTGATCGGCCTGATGTTCATCGGCGGCGGCAGCGCCAGCACGGCCGGCGGCATCAAGGTCTCCACGTTCTTCCTGCTCGGCTTCGCCATCTGGGCCGAGTTGCGGGGCGAGCCGGACACCACTGTCGGTCGCCGCCGGGTGGCGGCGGCCAGCCAGCGGCAGGCGCTGACCGTGGCGCTGCTGAGCGTGGCGCTCGTGGCGGGCGGGACGGTCGGCCTGATCGGTTTGACCTCGCACGTGTCGTTCTCGGCCGCGTTGTTCGAGGTCACCTCCGCGTTCAGCACCACCGGCCTGACCGTCGGGGTGTCCGGGCAGCTCTCCCCACCCGGTCAGTACGTGCTGATCGCGCTCATGTACATCGGCCGGGTCGGGCCGCTCACGCTCGGCTCGGCCATCGCGTTGAACACCCGTCGACGGCTGTACCGCTACCCGGAGGAGCAACCCATTGTCGGCTAGACGCCCGGAGGAGACCGGCATCGCGGTGATCGGCCTGGGCCGGTTCGGCTCGCGCCTCGCGGACTCGCTGTCCCGGCTCGGTTACGAGGTGCTGGCGATCGACCACGACCCGGCGCGGGTCCAGCACTGGTCGGCCGACCTCGACCGGGTGGTGCAGGCGGACACCACCGAGGAGGTGGTGCTGCGCCAGCTCGGGCTGGCGGACTTCGGCCGGGTGGTGGTCGCGATCGGGGCGTCGCTGGAGGCGAGCGTGCTCACCGTACTGGCCCTGGCCGAGCTGGGGATCGAGCAGATCTGGGCGCGGGCCACCTCGGAGAAGCACGCCAAGATCCTGCACTCGGTCGGCGCGCACCACGTGGTCTTTCCCGAGGCGGAGACCGGTGAGCGGGTGGCGCATCTGATCGTCAGCCGGATGCTCGACTTCATCGAGTTCGACGACGACTTCGCCATCGCCAAGGTCAAGGTTCCGGCGCCGCTGGTCGGGCGGTCGCTGCGCGACATCGCGCCGCAGGACCGGTACGGCGTGATGGTGGTGGGTGAGAAGCAGGCCGGGGAACGGTTCCGGTACGTCGGACCGGACACGGTGCTGGAGGCGGACAGCGTGCTCATCGTGGAGGGCGGCATCACCCAGGTGCAACGCTTCTCCGCGCTGGCCTGACCGTCAGTCCTTCTTCGGGCCCTTGACCTTGCCCTTGCCCGGCCCACCCCCCTTCGACTGGTCTACTGTGCTTTTCCCTTGGGGCCCTCCTTGCCCTTGCCGGGCTTCGGTGCGGCCTTGGGCTTCGCCGGTTTGGGCTTCGCCGGCCCGCTCTTGGTGGTGGTCTTCGCGGTGGTCTTGGTGGGCGACTTGACCGGCGTCTTCACCGGCGGCGCGGTGGTGGGCGCCGACCCGGCGATCCCGGACACCTGCACGCCGCAACTCTTGCCGCCGACGGTGAACTCCACCGGCAGCGTGTTGCTCCCGGTGTAGCGGCCGGCCAGCGTGAGCTTCGCCGAGGCGCCGGGCGCCAGCGCCGGGGTCGCGGTGGGCGCGGGAATCGACACGGTACGCCCCTCCTGCCGGGCCGGCGGCTGGGCCGTGGTGACCGTCTGCTTGCCGGGGAACGTGAAGTTCATGGTCCAGCCGCGCAGTTCCCGGTCACCGGTGTTGGTGAGCGTCAACTCGGCGGAGAAGTCCTTGCCGGTGTCGCGGCGCAGCGAGTAGTCGACGGCGCAGGGCGTCGGCTCGGGCAGGCTCATCCGCGCCTCGGTCGGCTCGACACCGCCGCTGGCCGGGCTCCGCGACGTCAGTCCCCACATCGTGGCGGTCACCGCGATCAGGCCGACGGCGGCGACACCGGCCTCCACCTTGCGCCGCCGCGCCACCGCCCGCCGCGTGCGGGTACGCACCGCCGAGAACGGCAGCGCGTCGGTCTCCGCCGACCACGGCAGGATCGTGGTGCCCGCGTTCTCGGCGAGCGCCGGGTCCATCCGGCCGAACGCCGGTGACACCGGCACGATCGCCGCGATCCCTGCGGCCTCGGCGAGCGTACGGGCCACCTCGGCGGTCGCCGGGCGGTCCTCGGGGCGCTTGGCCAGGCACCGCTGCACCAGCGCGGCGACCGGCTCGGGCAGGCCCGGCACCGGCGGCATCGGGTCCGGGTCGCGGTACATGTGCGCGCGCAGCATCTCGGTGGTGGTGCTGGCCTGCCACGGCAGGCGGCCGGTCAGCATCCGGTAGAGCAGCAGCCCGACCGCGTACACGTCGGTGGCGGGCGAGACGTGCCCGTTGTCCAGCCGTTCCGGCGCGAGGTAGGCCGGCGTGCCGAGCAGCGCGCCGTCCGGCCCCTTGTCGCTCTCCCCCACCAGCGCCGAGATGCCGAAGTCGACGACCTTCACGCCGGTCGGGGTCAGCATGACGTTGCCCGGGGTCACGTCCCGGTGCACCACGCCACGGGCGTGCGCGGCGGCCAGCGCCGAGGCGACCTCCGCGCCGATGGTCATCGCCTCCCGCCAGGGAAGCTGCCCGTCGCGGCCGAGCCGCCCGCTGAGCGGACCGCCGTCGACAAGTTCCATGACCACGTACGGCACGGTCAGGCCGACCTGGACCGACTCGCCGTAGTCGTACACGTTTGTGATGTTGGGGTGGCACAGCCGCGCGGCGGCCTGCGCCTCCACCCGGATCCGGTGCCGGAACGCCTTGTCGCTGGCCAGCCGTGAGGCCAGCACCTTGACCGCCACCTGGCGGCCCAGCACCTCGTCGTAGCCGCGCCAGACGACCGACATGCCGCCCGCACCCAACTGCTCGACGAGCCGATAGCGCTCGCCGAGCAGTTGCACGCCGTTCCTGACCGGTCCACCCATGGTCGGTCCTGTTGCCCGAAGTGGGCCCCGGTACACCTCAGCGGTCGGAATCGGTCAGGAAAGTCACCCGTTCAGGCGGTCGCGAGGAGTTGGTCCACCGGCGCGTAGTCGTCGGTGAGCACCATCGCGTCGCCCACCCATCCGGTCACCGCCGCCTCGTCCATCAGCTCGGCCCGCTCCGGCAGCAGCTTCAGACCGGGCGGGATCGCGGCCAGCGGCAGCGGCGCGTCCGAGGCGACGATCACGAAGTTGGCGCCCTGCTCCCCGTCGATCGCGCCGGGCGGCGCGATCAGCGCGACGTGCGCGAACTCGGCCTTCACCGTGGCCAGCTCGGCCCGGATGAACCGGCCCGGCGGGTAGTCGATGACGTTCTGCACGTAGATCCCGTCCGGGCGCAGCACCCGCCGGATGTCGGCGGCCATCTCCCGGGTCGCCAGGTGCCACGGCACCACCAGGTGCCCGAACGCGTCGCCGACGATGAAGTCGCGGCTGTCGGTCGGCTCGCCGCGCAGCAGCACCCGCGCGTCGCCCACCTCGGCGCGCATCTTCGGGCCGGTGCGCAGGCCCAGCTCCCGCCGGTCCAGCTCGACCAGCCCGCCGTCCAGCTCGAACACCAGGTTGTCGGTGCCGGGCCGGGTCGCGGCCAGGTAGTTCGGCACGGTGAAGCCGCCGCCGCCCAGGTGCAGCGCGTCCATCGGCTGCTTCGCCGGCCGTGCCACGTCCGCGACCAGGCCGATCCACTGCGTGTACGCGTACTTCAGGTGGTTCGGCTCGTTCAGGTCGACGTAGGAGTGCTCGGCCGAGTTGAGGTAGAGCGTGCGTCCCTGCGGCCACGACGGGTCCACCTCGACCCGGGCGCAGTGGTACGCGGTCTCCACGTCGCACGGGTTCGGCGCGGCAGCGGTGAGCCCCGCCGCGGCGAGACCGAGCAACGCCAGCGCGGCCTTGACCCGGCCCGGCGTGGACGGCCCGCCGGCCCCGGCCTGCCGTCGCAGCCACACGCCGAGCCCCAGCCCGGTCACCCCGAGCGCGGCAGCGAGTCCCAGCACGATGACGGAGCTGGACAGCGCGGCCACCAGCACGAAGCCGGTGCCCAGCGTGGCGGTGATGCCGCCGAGCGTGCCGATGCTGGACAGCTTGCCCACCACCTGGCCGGTACGGCGCAGGTCGGCGAGCTGAAGCTTCACCACGAGCGGGGTGATCCCGGCCAGCAGCGCCGCCGGCAGCACCACGGTGAGCGCGGTCAGCAGGAGCACCGCGCTCGCCGCGCCACCGCGCAGCACCTCACCGGCGTACCTGACGATCGGCAGCGTGACGGCGGTGGCGATGCCGGCCAGCACCAGCGCCGGGGCGAGCAGGGTACGCGGGTCACGCCGGTCGGCGAGCCACCCGCCGAACCACGCCCCGTAGGCGATGGCGGCCAGCGCCATGCCGATGACCGAGCTGGTCACCTGGAGCGTCACCCCGACGTACGGGCCGACCAGGCGCAACGAGACGGTCTCCAGCACCAGCACCGCGCCGCTGGAGAAGAAGACGAGGAACGCGGCGAGCCCGTTCGGAAGGGCCCGCGGCGGAACCGGGGCGTCGGCCGCCGGTTCCGCCATGACGTCGGACGATGTGCTGCTCACCGTGGCGATGGTACGCAGCGCCGCCGGCGGGCCGCGTCAATACATCGAGATGTGAACATGGTTTGTGTGGTCCGCAGCCGGGCTGCCGCCACCGCTGTACGCGCGCCAGCCGGTGTTCGGCATCCAGATCTGCCGATACCAGATGACGTACATGATGCCGAGCCGGTTCGCGTTGTTCTTCGCCCAGGCGGCGAGGCTGTCGCCGTACGCCTTGTCGCCGCCGGTGGCCGTCTTGTCCTCGAACCCGCCGCTGGCGGCGGAGAAGTCGCAGGCCCGGCCCTTGGGGTGCTCGCCGCCGCCGCCGCTGCGGTGACACGAGGCGTAGCGCTTGTAACCGGCCGCCTTGGCCTGCTGGAGCATGTGCAGCGTGCGCGGCGTGATGCAGCCGGACGCGGGCGTCGGGTCGTCCACCGAGCACGACTCCGACGGCCACGAACCGTCCGAGTTGCGCGGCGCGGGCTTCGCCGACGAGGAGGTGCCGTTGAACCCGGACCCGGCGCCGGAGCTGACCTTCGCCAGCGCCACCTCGGCGTCCTTCTTCTTGCGGGCCTGCACCGCGACCTGCTTGGCCTGCTCGCGCACCTCGGCGTCGATGGCGAGCTTCGCCTCGGCCGCCTGCGCCTTCGCGTCGGCCAGCTCCCGCAGCCGTTTGCTGTCCCGCTGGGCCATCACGTCCAGCTCGGCGGCGCGCTTGAGGAAGTCGTTCGGGTCGGCGCTGGCCAGCAGCATCGACGTCGCGGTCAGCCGGCCCATCCGGTACGACTGCGCGGCCACCTCACCGGCCTGCGCGCTGAGCCCGACGAGGCGTACCTCGATGTCCTTGAGCTGGGTGTCGAGCGCCTTCTGCCGGCGCTTGGAGTTCTCCAGCTTGTTCTGGGCCTCGATGTGGCCCTTCGCCGCCGCCTCCAGCGCCGCCCGCAGCTGCTTGCTGCCGCCCTCGTTCGGGGCGTTCGGGCTGGGTACGGCGGCGGCCGGCCCGGCGGCCACGCCGGAGCCGAGAAGCACGGCCAGCGCGGCGAACGCGGCGAGCAGCGACCGCCGGGCGCGCCGGCCGGTAGAGCTGGTCCTGGGCACGTGATGGTCCTTCCGTCGACCGCCGGCCCCCGTACACCGAGCGGCGTCTCCGCCGGCGCCGGTCGGCGGCCTGCTGGCGGAGACCGCCGGTCACGATACCGGAACACGCGCGACACGCCAGGCCGGAGACGGCGTACGGCGGCTGGCGTCGACGCAGCGTGCCGTGGCCGTCGCGCAGCGCCGCTCAACCACCCAGCAGGGCGGCGCTCACCTCGTCCCAGACGTCCGGGCTGGCCGCCACGAGCAGTCCCGTGCCGTCGTCGGCCGGGTGGTAGTCGGCGCCGTCGAAGCGGCGGGCCACACCGCCGGCCTCGCGCACCAGCAGGGTGCCCGGCGTGTGATCCCACGGCAGGGTGCGCCAGAACAACACGAACTGCTGCGCGCCGGTGAGGATGTCCAGGTACTCCCGGCCGGCGCAGTGCTGGCCGGGCAGCAACTCACCGATGCGGCGCCCGCCCTCCTCCACCCGGCGGCGGAAGTCCGGCGGCAGGAACTTCGTCGCCGCGGTGCCCCGCAGCGCGCCCACCCGCGGCTCCGCCGGCGGCGTCCGCAGCGTCGCTCCGTCCAGCCGGGTGCCCGCGCCGAGCCGGCCCGCCGCCATCGTGCCGTCCAGCGGGTCGTACACCCAGGAAGCCACCGGTACGCCGTCCGTGAGCAGCGCCGCCATCAGCGCGAACGGCCGCCGCCCGGCGGCGAAGTTGGAGGTGCCGTCGACCGGGTCGACGAGCCATACGTCACCGCTGCCGCGCAGGTGCCGCAGCAGGTCCGGGTCCTCGGCGACGGCCTCCTCGCCGACCACCACCGAACCGGGCAGCAACTGACGCAGACCCTCGGAGATCAGCGCCTCGGCCTCCCGGTCGGCGACAGTCACCACCTCGCCGGGCGCCTTCTCGGAGATGTCTGCCTCGTCGAGCCGGCGGAACAACGGCACGACGACCTTCGCCGCCGCCTCCCGCAGCAGCGCGCCGACGTCGTCCAGCAGCGGGTCAGCCACGCGGAGGCAGCTTGACCACGCTGACGAAGAACTCGTCGATCTGGCGGACCACCGAGATGAAGCGTTCGAAGTCCACCGGCTTGGTCACGTAGGCGTTGGCGTGCAGCTGGTAGCTACGCAGGATGTCCTCGTCGGCCTGCGAGGTGGTGAGCACCACGACCGGGATGCGGCGCAGTTCCCCGTCCTTCTTGATCTCTTCCAGCACCTCCCGGCCGTCGCGCCGGGGCAGGTTCAGGTCGAGCAGGATCAGGTCGGGCGTCACCGCGTCCGCGTACTGGCCCTCACGGCGCAGGTACGCGAGCGCCTCGGCGCCGTCGGAGACGACGGTGAGGCGGTTGCGGAGCTTGTGCTCCTCGAACGCCTCCTGGGTCATCAGCACGTCGCCCGGATCGTCCTCGACGAGCAGGACCTCGATCGGGCTCTTGCCGTCCGCGGGCGCGGTCATCCCACCGTCTCCTTCATGCCACCGTTTGTACCGTGTCCGTCCGCCTCCGCGGGCGGCTCTTCGCGTGCTTCGCCGTCCGGCTGACGCCCGACGGCCGCCGGGTCACCCTCGGCGGCCTCGGCCTGCTCCCCGGCCTCGGCCACCTCCGCCGCCTCCGCCGCCTTGGCGGCCTCGATGTCGGCCTCCAGCGCGGGCAGCGTGAACCGGATCGTGGTGCCCTCGTCGGCGTCGGTGTCCACCCAGACCCGGCCGCCGTGATACTCCACGATCTTCTTGACGATCGCCAGCCCGATGCCGGTGCCCGGGTACGCGTCCTTCGAGTGCAGCCGCTGGAAGATCACGAAGATCTTGTCGGCGAACTCCGGCTCGATCCCGATGCCGTTGTCCCGGCAGCTGATCTCCCACTCGCCGTCGACCAGCCGCGCCGACACGTGCACCTTCGGCGGCACATCCGGGCGGCGGAACTTCACCGAGTTGCTGACCAGGTTGACCAGCAGGTTGGTCAACAACGGCTCCTCGCCGCGGATGGTCGGCATCTCGCCCCAGGTCAGCTCCGCGTCGGCGTACTGCACGGCCGCCTCGGTCTGCCCCGCCACGTCGCCCATCACCTTGTTCAGGTCGACCTCGGTGAAACCGGTGGTCAGCCGGCCGATCCGGGAGAACGCCAGCAGGTCGTTGATCAGCCGCTGCATGCGCTGCGCGCCGTCCACCGCGAACGCGATGTACTGGTCGGCGCGCTCGTCGAGCTGCCCGGCGTACCGCCGCTGCAGGAGCTGGCAGAAGCTGGCCACCTTGCGCAGCGGCTCCTGCAGGTCGTGCGACGCGACGTAGGCGAACTGCTCCAGGTCACGGTTGGAGCGGGTCAGCTCCTCGGCCTGCTTCTGCAACTGGCTGTTGACCCACTCGATGCGCTCCCGCGCCTCGCGTACCTCGTCCAGCTCGCGGGCGATCTTCATCCGCATCTGGTCGATGTCCTCGGCGAGGCGGCGGAACTCCGGCGGCCCGGACCCCTCGATGCGGTGCCGGTAGTCGCCGTCGGCCACCTCACGCACCTGGCCGACCAGGGCGGCCAGCGGGCGGATCAGGATCCGGTCCAGCGAGAGCAGCATGACCACGCCGGCCGTCGTGACCACCAGCGCGGCGATGATCAGCAGCACGACAAGCGTGTTGCTCGTCGCGTTGACGCGGTCGGCGGTCTCCTGCCGGACGGTGAGGATCTCGTCCTGGAGCGTGTTCACCGACGAACGGATGCCGTCGAACTGCTGCCGCGTCGCGTCGGTGATCAGCGCCTGGCCCGCCGCCGCGCCGTCCCGCTCGACCGTGCTGATCACCGGCTCGGCCACCTGGCTCCGCCACTGCGCGGTCTTCTGCTCCACCACGTCCAGCGACCGGCGCACGTCCGGGTAGTCGGCGGAGAGATCGCGGATCGAGGCGGCCAGGCTCTGCTCGCGCTTCACGCCCTCCTGGTACGGCTCCAGGTCGGTACGGTCGCCGTTCACCGCGTACCCGCGCACCGAGGTCTCCTGGTCGAGCAGCGCGCTCATCAGCTCCTGCGCCTGCACCCGCAGCGGACCGGTCTTGAGCAGCACCGCGTCGATGTTCTGGCGGTTCTGCGCGGCGACCGCCGCCTCCGCGCCGGCCAACCCGAGCAGCAGCACGACCACCACGCCGAGCAGCGCGGCCACCCGCCGCCGCAGGGTCCACCCCTGCTGGTACGCCTTCACCGGTTCCTCCCCGTCGCCCTTCGCGCTCGCGCTCACCGGCCGCTGCCCCGCGTGACCAGCAACATCGCCACGTCGTCGGCCAGCGGGCCGCCGTTTATCTGCTCGGCGCGCCCCACCAGCCAGGCGGGCAGCTCGGACAGCGGCACCGCCCGGTTGGCCGGGTCGGCGAGCAGATCGGTCAGACCGGGCACGTCGAGCCGTTCGTCACCGCCGTCCACCCGGCCCTCGATGAGGCCGTCGGTGTACATCAGCAGGGACCAGTCGTCGGTGTCGAACTCCAGGTCGAAGGCGATCGGGCGGCGCGGCCGTACGCCCAGCAGCAGCCCGCCCCTGGCCGGCACCGGCGCGACAGTGCCGCCGCTGAGCAGCAGCGGCGGCGGGTGACCGGCGAGGCGTACGGTGGCCCGCGCCGACGCCAGGTCGAGCCGGGTGGTGGCCACCGTCGCGAAGATCTCCTGGAGGCGGCGCTCGCTCATCAGCACCTGCTCCAGCGCGGGCAGCACCTCGTCGTCCGGCACCCCGGCCAGCACCAGCGCCCGCCAGGCCACGCGCAGCTCGACGCCGAGCGCCGCCTCGTCCACGCCGTGCCCGCAGACGTCGCCGACGATCAGGTCGATCCGGTCCGGCCGGGTCTGCACCACGTCGTAGAAGTCGCCGCCGATCAGCGCGGCGTGCCGGCCGGGCCGGTAGAACGTGTGCACCGACACCTCGTCGGTGGTCATCAACGGCTGCGGCAGCAGGCCGCGCTCCAGGCGGGCGGACTCGGCCTGGCGCAGCTCCACCTCACGCAGCCGGCGGGCGTTCTCGTCGGCCCGCTTGCGCTCCACCGCGTACCGCAGCGCCCGGGTCAGCAGGACCCCGTCGACCTGGCCCTTGACCAGGTAGTCCTGCGCGCCCTCGGCGACCGCGACGATGCCCAGGTGCTCGTCGGACCGGCCGGTCAGCACGCAGACCGCCGCGCCGCTGGCCATCTCCAGCACCCGGCGCAGCCCGTCCAGGCCCTGCGCGTCCGGCAGGCCCAGGTCGAGCAGGACGCAGTCCACGCCCATCACCCGCTGCCGGGCCTCGCTGAGACTGGTCGCCACCAGCAGGTCGATCATCGAGTTGGTCTCGGCGAGCAGCTCGCCGACCAGGAAGGCGTCGCCCTCGTCGTCCTCGACCAGCAGCACCCGTAGCCGCTCGCCCGGCGGTACGCCGCCGTGCAGCCCCGCCCC
Organism: Micromonospora sp. LHW51205; assembly: GCF_003315815.1. Classification (NCBI taxonomy): domain Bacteria; kingdom Bacillati; phylum Actinomycetota; class Actinomycetes; order Micromonosporales; family Micromonosporaceae; genus Micromonospora; species Micromonospora sp. LHW51205. Next base: position 134,816 of record NZ_QMEZ01000005.1, read on the forward strand.
GGCCGACGGCACGTGGACGGCGCCCGACGCGCCGGAACCCCGCTGCGGTCGGGTAACCGCCGCGAGTCGCGGGAGTTCGCTGGTGATGTCGGGCTCCTTCCGAATGCCCTGCTGATCCTGACTCAGACCACAGTCATACACAACGCGGCCGACACCGGCGCGGCGGAGCGGGTGACCGGTCCACCTCCACAGCGGCACGGTCGACAGACGATGTTACGCCGGGAGCGCTGTCACGCCCGCAGCGCACCGTCCGAGGACTGCCGCCGCAGCCCCCGGGGGTGCAGGATGATGCCCACCCCGTTGATCCACCCCGAGGAGTCCCCGTGGGCGCACCCCCCACCCGTCCCGCCGACCGGGCGCTCACCAAGCCCCGCCGCCGGCTGACCAGCGCCGTCGCCGCGCTGATCGCGCTGCTCGCCGTCGGGGCGGGCGTCCTGGTCGGCCTCTCCACCCCGGCGCCGGCCCCGGCGGACGCGCCCGAGCGCGAATTCAGCGCCGCCCGGGCGTACCGGAACGTCGAGGTGATCGCCGCCGAGCCGCACGTGGCGGGCAGCGCCGCGAACGACCGGGTACGCGAGCACCTGGTGGCGACGCTGCGCGGGCTGGGCCTGCAGACCGAGGTGCAGGACGCGGTCGCGCCCGAGGCCGGGCAGCTGTCCGGCGCGGCCGGCGGGGCCACGCTGGCCCGGGTCCGCAACGTGGTGGCCCGGCTCCCCGGCACCGACCCGACCGGGAAGGTGTTCCTGGTCTCCCACTACGACTCGGTGCAGACCGGGCCGGGCGGCAACGACGACGCCGCCGGCACCGCCACGATCCTGGAGGTGGCACGGGCGCTCACCACCGGCCCGCGCCCCCGCAACGACATCGTCTTCGTGCTCACCGACGCGGAGGAGGCGTGCCTGTGCGGGGCCGCCGGGTTCGCCGGCGACCACCCGCTCGCCCGTGACGGCGGGGTGGTGCTCAACCTGGAGGCGCGCGGCTCCACCGGCCCGGTGATCATGTTCGAGACGTCCCGGAACAACGCGAAGCTGGTCGAGGTGTTCGGCAAGGCCGCGCCGCACCCGGTGGGCACCTCGTTCGCGGTGGAGATCTACCGCGCGCTGCCGAACGACACCGACTTCACCGCGTTCCTCGACCGCAAATTCGTGGGCCTGAACTCGGCGTACATCGACGGCGGCGCGATCTACCACACCCCGCTGGACGTGCCGGCCCGGGTGGACCGGGGCAGCCTCCAGATGCACGGCGACAACGCGCTCGGCCTGGCCCGCGAATTCGGCCGCACCGACCTGGGCGACCTGCGCGCCGGCCACGACGACACCTACTTCCCGGTGCTCGGCGGCCTGGTGAGCTACCCCGGCTGGCTGACACTGCCGCTCGCCGTCGCCGCGCTGCTCGCCGTCGGCGCGCTCGGCTGGCTCCTGCGCCGCCGGGGCCGCGCCACCGCCGGCACGCTCGCCGCCGGCTTCGGCCTCACCCTGCTGCCGGTCGTCGTGGCGCCGCTCGGCGCGTGGCTGCTCTGGGCCGCGATCACCACGATCCGCCCCGGGTACGCCGAGCTGCTCGACCCGTACCGCCCGGTCTGGTATCGGCTCGCCGTGGTGGCGCTCTCCGCCGCGGTGCTGTTCTGCTGGTACGCGCTGCTGCGCCGACGGGTCGGCCCGGCCGCGCTGGCGTTCGGCGGGCTGGCCTGGCTCGCCGTGTTCGGCGTGCTGCTGGCGGTGGCGGTGCCCGGTGGGGCGTACCTGACGACACTGCCCGCCCTGGCCGGCGCGCTCGCCGGTTTCGCCGCGCTCGCCACCCGGCGCGACGGACCGTGGCCGGTGGTCGCGGTGACACTCGCCGCCGCGGTGGCGGTGGTGATCCTGCTGCCGCCGGTGGTGCTGCTGTTCCCGGCGCTCGGCATGGGCATGGGCGCGGTAGCCGCGCTCGTCGCGGTGCTGCTCGGCCTCGCCGTACTCCCGGTGGTGGACCTGCTGCACCCCCGGGCCAGCGGCCAGCGCGGCCTGCTCGCGCTGCGCGCACGCCGGCTCGGCGCGCTGCCCGCCGCGGCCGCCGCGCTGGCGGCGGTGGTGCTCGCCGGGGTCGGCCTCGCCGTGGACCGCTTCGACGCCGCGCATCCCGTGCCGACCCACCTGATGTACGCGCTGGACGCGGGCACCGGGAAGGCGGCTTGGCTCACGCGCGAGGAGAAGCCGCAGCCCTGGACCGACGGCTACGTCGACCGGAGCATCGCGGTGGCCGACGACTTCCCCGGGCTGGGCAACGGTGAGATGCGCGCCGGACCGGCCGCCGCGGCGCCCCTGCCCGCCCCGAAGCTGGACCTGCTCTCCGACACCCGCACCGGTGACCAGCGCGTGCTGCGCCTGCGCGTGACGCCGCAGCGGCAGGTACGCCTGCTCACGCTGCACGTCGACACCAGCACCGCCACCGTGCGGTCCGCCTCGGTGGCCGGGCGGGACGTGCCGGTCGAGCCGGGCGACGGCAGGTGGGGGTTCGGGATCGTGTTCCACGCCCCACCGCCGGAGGGTGTCGAGGTGACGCTGACGCTCGTGCCCGGCGCCGGGGCCGTTTCGGTGCGCGCGATGGACGCCAGTGACGGGCTCTCCGGGGTGCCCGGGTTCCGGGAGCGGCCGGAGGGTGTGGGCGTGGTCGGCTCGCACAGCTCGGAGATGCTGGCGGTGGCGCGCACGTACCCGCTCTGACCGCCACTTACTTGCACCACCTCGCCGAAGTGGCGGTATCCCCGCGCCGGGATACCGCCACTTCGGCGTACTGGAGTGGATCAAGTTAGAGCAAGCCGCGCCCGATCGTGCTGACAGCGATGGGGCGGCCGGTAAACGGCCTGATGTTGAACGGCACTCTCCCCCGACTGCGCCATTAGCCATCCAGGAGTGCCTGAGCGCAACAACCAGGAAATGCTTACGAGCGGTAGCGCTTCGTGACAGACATCATGCCCTTGCGCCCGCTCATCTTCCTCGATAGCTTGCTACGAGCAACGGGCACCGGCCGCTCACGGAAGGTGTGTGGCCCAACTATCGGGGGATTCCTTGCGTCTGATTAAATTGCGGTCCGCTGTTGCGTCGATTCTCATAGCCGCAGGTCTGGTTGGAGTCGCGTCTCCTGCGAATGCCGCCGCAACCGCTTACCTGACCAAGTCGACGAAGCTTGCGCGGATCCCGGCGGAGGGCATGGCCACTGCGTGCATATCCAGGCAGATCCAGCTCGCCTCGGGTACCTACTCGTGGGGTCACGTCATGCTCAACCAGGAAGGCTATCAGGAAAGAAGCATCTATCTCACTGCCGCGAACTACAACTGGAAAGAGTGCATTGATCCGCGTTCCGGATACTACACTCTCACCGGCTCCCTGCAAGTTATCGTAGACTCGGACCCCCTTCCGGCGGCCCACCTCGAACCGCTCGATATTGATATCCGCGGCATGAGCGATGAAGACCAGAATTGGACCTGGGGTAGCTACATAAACCCCAAGTTCTGACACGGACGGCGGTACGTGCCGGAGCACCCGGAAACGGCATGATCTTGCTTTCGGCCCCCTCTGAACGACCCAGGACGCAGGTCAGGGGGCATGCCGGTTCTACTTCCAGCGGAAATGCACGAACAAGCGGCCGAAGTTCTTCGAGTCCTTTTCGACCCGGTGGTAGAGCTGCTTCACGTCCTTCTGGTCGAGGAACCGCAGCACCTTCTTCTTCAGCGCGCCCGACCCCTTACCCGGGATGATCTCCACGAGCGTGGCCTTCTTCGCCACCGCCTCGTCGATGATCCCGCGTAGTGCACGATCGATGTCGTGGCCCTTGTTGTAGATGTCGTGGAGGTCGAGCTTGAGCTTCACGGTCCCATCCTAGGTACGCGGAAGGGCAGCCCGAGCGGGCTGCCCTTCCGCGTGATCAGTCAACGGCCGACCTTGCCCTCCACCCGGCGCAGCGCGGTGGCGTAGTCGGTGTTCGTCGAGTACATCGCGGCCGCGATGCGCAGGTGCCGCAGCGCGTCCACGGGCCGGTTCATTCGCTCCAGCGTGCGGCCGAGCACGTGGTGCGCGTAGTGGTCGCTCGGGTCCCGGTCGACCAGCTCGCGCAACTGCTCCTCGGCCCGGTTGAGCTGGGCCGACTGGAAGTAGGCGCGGGCCAGCAGCTGCCGGACCGACGAGTTGTCCGGCTCGGCCTCGATGATCGGTTCGAGCAGCCGGGCCGCTCCGGTCGGGTCACCCGCTTCGAAGAACATGGTCGCCCGCCGGTACTCCGCCAGAAGATCCACTCGACCCACCTCCTCGTGTCGCGCCAGGCCTTGGTCCGACGCTGGCACAACACCGGCGGGAGCGCGAGTGTTCCTGCGGGGCGAAAGATCAGGTTGTGGGGTCGTACCGGCCGCCGACCAGGTCCCAGGCCCGGACACCGCCCACGATTCCGGCGGTGTTCGGGACGATCACCACGTCGTCGCCCATCCGGGCCACCTGCTCGGGCCGGATCAGCCGGGAGTTGCCGCCGCCGAGGTACAGCCGGTCCCAGCGGAACACCGGCCGCAGGCCGTCCACCACCTGCCGGATCCGCCGGGACCAGAACGCGTCGCCGAGGCGCCGCCGTTCCGGCTCCCCCACGTACGTGTCATAGGTCGTGTTCCACCGCACCGGCGCGTGCGACAGCTCCAGGTGCGGCGCCAGCACCCCGCCGTCGAAGAGCGCGCTGCCGAGCCCGGTACCGAGCGTCAGCACCAGCTCGCAGCCGGTCCCGGCGACCACGCCCGCGCCGTGCACCTCGGCGTCGTTCAACACCAGCGCCGGCACGCCGAACGCCTCGGCCAGCGCGGTGCGCGCGTCGTACCCGGACCACTCGGCCAGCAGGTCCGGGTCGACGCGGCTGCGCGGCCCGGACCGCGTCACATAGTGCGGCGTGGCCACCACGACGCCGTGCCGGATCATGCCGGGCATGCCGACGGTGAGCCGGTCCGCCGTGGGCAGGCGGGCGCCGAGATCCAGCAGCGTCTTGACGAACAAGCCAGGCGGCAGCGGGTACGGCGTGGGCACGCGCAACGGCCGCGCGCGCATGGTCCCGGCGGCATCCAGCACGGAGGCCTTGATCCCGCCGCCACCGCAGTCGATCGCCAGTGTGGTCACCACGGCTGTGAGTCTCCCTCAGATCGGTGCCGCCGCGAGCGCGGGTCGCGGTAATCCGGATGCGCGCGCCGGTAGGCTCGGTGCCCTGATGAGCGCCACGTTGATCGCCAAGGACCTCACCGCCGGCCACGGTGACCGCATCCTCTTCGAAGACCTCGACCTGGTCGTCGCGCCCGGCGACGTGGTGGGTCTGGTCGGGGTCAACGGCGCGGGCAAGTCCACGCTGCTGCGTACCCTCGCCGGGCTGGTCCCACGCGAGCAGGGCACGGTCTCGCTCAGCCCGCCCACGGCGACGGTCGGCTACCTGCCGCAGGAGCCGGAGCGCCGGCCGGGCGAGACGGTCCGCGAGTTCCTGGCCCGGCGCACCGGGGTCAGCGCCGCGCAGGCCGCGCTCGATGCCGCCACCGAGGCGCTCACCGCCGGGGCGGCGGGCGCCGACGACGCGTACGCGAATGCTCTGGAACGCTGGCTCGACCTCGGCGGCGCGGACCTGGACGAGCGGGCCGCGCAGGTGGCCGCGGAGCTGGGTCTCGACGTCGGCCTCGACCATCCGATGACCGGCCTGTCCGGCGGGCAGGCCGCCCGCGCCGGGCTCGCGTCGCTGCTGCTCAGCCGGTACGACGTCTTCCTGCTCGACGAGCCCACGAACGACCTCGACCTGGCCGGGCTGGACCGGCTGGAACGCTTCGTCACCGGGCTGCGCGCCGGGACCGTGGTGGTCAGCCACGACCGCGAGTTCCTCACCCGCACCGTCACCCGGATCGTCGAGCTGGACCTGCATCAGCGGCAGGTCAACCACTTCGGCGGTGGCTACGCGGCCTATCTGGAGGAGCGGGAGGTGGCGCGCCGGCACGCCCGCGAGGAGTACGAGGAGTACGCCGACACGAAGGCCGGCCTGGAGGCGCGCGCCCGCACCCAGCGGGCGTGGATGGAGAAGGGCGTCAAGAACGCCCGCCGCAAGGCCACCGACAACGACAAGATCGGCCGCAAGTTCCGCACCGAGTCGACCGAGAAGCAGGCCGCGAAGGCCAAGCAGACGGCCCGGCTGATCGAGCGGCTGGAGGTGGTCGAGGAGCCGCGCAAGGAGTGGGAGCTGCGGATGGAGATCGCCGCCGCGCCCCGCGCCGGCGCCGTCGTGGCCTCGCTCCGAGGAGCAGTGGTACGCCGTGGCGGCTTCACGCTCGGCCCGGTGGACCTGCAGATCGACTGGGCCGACCGGGTGGCGATCACCGGGGCGAACGGCTCCGGCAAGAGCACCCTGCTCGCCGCGCTGCTCGGCCGGCTGCCACTGGACGAGGGGCACGCCGCGCTCGGCCCCGGCGTGGTGGTCGGCGAGGTCGACCAGGCCCGGGGACTGTTCCTCGGCGACCAGCCGCTGCTCGACGCGTTCGGCGCCGCCGTACCCGATCTCGCCCCGGCGGACGTGCGGACGCTGCTGGCGAAGTTCGGGCTGCGCGCCGACCACGTGCTGCGGCCGGCGGCGACGCTGTCCCCCGGCGAGCGGACCCGGGCCGCGCTGGCGCTGCTGCAGGGGCGCGGCGTGAACCTGCTGGTGCTCGACGAGCCGACCAACCACCTCGACCTGGCCGCGATCGAGCAGCTGGAGTCGGCGCTGGCGAGCTACCCGGGCACGCTGCTGCTGGTGACCCACGACCGGCGGATGCTCGACGCGGTGAGCGTCAACCGGCGGCTGCGCGTGGCGGACGGACGGATCGCCGAACACTGATCCATGCCGACCGGCGCGCGCGGGTCCACAATGAGCGCATGCTCAAGTGGGAGTACGCGCTGCTGGTCCGTCGTCGTCAACCCGCGTCGACCGACCTCGGGTTCGAGGTCGTCTTCATCTGGTACGGCCCGGACGGCTCCATGATCGACGTGACACCGTACGGCGACACCGCGCTGGCCCACCTGAACCGGGCCGGTGACCAGGGCTGGGAACTGGTCGCGATGAGCGAGGACCCGTCGCTGCCCGGCAACAACGAGCTGCACCGCTACCACCTCAAGCGCCCGAAGGCAGCGGCCGCCCAGCCGCGCCAGCGGATGCGCAGCTCCCGCACCATCCGCCGAACCCTCTCCCCCTGACCCTCCTCCCTCCCTCCCTCCCCGCCCCTCCCTCCCCTCAGCGCGTCGATCTTGCAGTTGCGGCCTCCCGTCTGCCCCTTTTGCGAGCTTGGCCCGGGCCACAACTCCATGATCGACAGCGCCCGCCCCAAGCCTCCCGTCGGAGCGTGCACCCCCGCCCCGAAACCGGCGGTGATCAAGGAGTTCGTGTGGACGTCGCCCTCGAAATAGGACACAAACTCCTTGATCAACGGGGTGGGGGGGTGGCCTCTCGCGATCGAGGAGTTCGGGTCCATCCACGCCGACGCCAGCACGAACTCCTTGATCCCCGAGTCGCGGGAGATCTTGGAAGGAAAGTGCCCCCATGACGGCCGAAATCTTCCAAGATCTCGGGCGCGCCCCGGTGATCAAGGAGTTTGTGTCCTCGCGGGCGTCTTCTGGTGACACAAACTCCTTGATCAACGGGTGGGGCGGGGCGGACGGCGGGACGGAGTGGAGGAGGACGGCGGACGGGTCGGGGCATATTGGGGTGAAATGGGGGTAACGGGCCGCCGGAGGTGGCGCATGGTGGCGATGGGGCAGACCGCGCTCTCGGGTGAGCGACTCCGGCAGACCGACGAGTTTCTCGCCGAGGCGTGGGCCGACCTGGTCCGGCACGACGAGCGGCTACGCGGGACGACCGTCGAGGTGCGCTTCGACCGGGGGGTGGCGCACCTGACCGGCGCGGTCGCCGACCCGGCGCAGTTGCGGCTGGTACGGGAGTTGATCGGCCGGCTGTCGGGCGTACTCGGGGTCTGGTGCCGGGTCGCCGTGGGCGGGCGGGCGCCGGTGGTGGTCGACCTGGGCTGCGGCGCGACCAAGCAGTGGCCGGGCAACCTGGGGCTGGACATCTATCCGGCGCCGGGGGTGAACGCGGTCGCCAATCTCGCCGGCTCGCTGCCGCTGCGCGACGACTCGGTGGACGTGTTCTTCGCGGTGCACATCGTCGAGCACCTGATCGACTTCCTGCCGCTGTTCGACGAGTGCCACCGGGTGCTGCGGCCCGGCGGTGTGCTCCACGTGATGAGCCCCTGGTGGCGGCACGTCAACGCGGTGGCCGACCCGACCCACGTACGCCTGCTGGACGTGCAGACGTTCAAGGGTATCTGCGGTCAGCGCCCGCCGGGTACGCCGCGCTGGTATCCGCTGCACGTCGGCTGCGACGGCGCGTCGGTCTTCGCCGACCTCACTCCCCTGCCCCCGGACGCGCCGCCCCCACCCGCATCCCACCTGGCCCGCTTCTTCGACTGACCCCGGCCGAGCCGGACCCCACCCCGGCCCCACCCGGACCCGGACCCACCCCGGACCCGGACCCACCCCGTCGATCATGAAGTTGGCGGCACTCAAGGAGATCGACATCGCCGCCAACTTCATGATCGACGCGGCCGGGACGCGGCTGAGACGCGGCTGAGACGCGGGGCTAGAGGGGGGCGGACTCTCGCAGGGCGAGGTGGTGAGGGGTCACCAGCTCGCGGGGTGGGGAGTCGCGGTCGGGGCCGAGACGTCCGGCCAGGAGCTCGACCGCCAGGCGGGCGATGCGTTCCTTGTCGGGGGCGACTGTGGTCAGCGTCGGGATCGAGAAGCGGCCGTCCTCGATGTCGTCGAAGCCGGCCACCGCGACGTCCTCGGGCACGCGCAGGCCCGCCTCGTGCAGGGCGCGCAGCGCGCCGAGCGCGAGCGTGTCGTTGAAGCAGAAGACGGCGTCGGGGCGTACCCCGGTGGCGAGCAGGTGCCGCATGGCGGCGGCGCCGTCCGCGCGGTGCCAGGCCGGCGCGGGCGCCACCAGTCGGTCGTCGTACGCGATGCCGGCCTCGGCCAGCGCGGCGGTGTAGCCGGCCAGGCGGAGCCGGGCGCTGGCGCCCTCGGGGGTGCGCTGGGAGCCGATCGCGGCGATCCGGCGGCGGCCGAGCCCGATCAGGTGGGCGGTGATCTCCCGGGCGGCGGCCACGTTGTCGATCATGATGTGGTCGGCGGGGCCGTTGTCGACCCGTTCGCCGAGCAGCACCACGGGCAGGCCGTGCAGGGCGGCGAGGTCGTCGGAGGTGAGCGCGAGCGGGCTCAGGATCAGGCCGTCGATCATGTGGTCGCCGATGCCGCTGGCGGCCTTGCGCTCCTGCTCGGAGCCGCCGCCGGTCTGGTGGATGAGCACCGTCCAGTCGTGGTCGGCGGCGGCGGTGACGACGTGCCGGGCCAGCTCGGCGAAGTAGGGGATGTCGAGCTCGGGCACGGCCAGGGCGATCACCCCGGTACGCCCTTTGCGCAGGTTGCGGGCCGACAGGTTGGGCCGGTAGTTGAGCGCGGCGATGGCCTCCTCGACCCGGGCCCGGGTGTCGGCGCGTACGTGCTGGTAGCCGTTGACGACGTTGGAAACGGTCTTCACCGACACTCCGGCCCGCTCCGCGACGTCCTTGAGCCTGTGCCGCACTGAACTGTCCTCCCGGTGAACGCTGGCCGCACTGTACCGCCTCACGACGACGTGACGACCTCTTCACACGGAGAGTTACAACGTTGCAGAAATTCACGGTCGATCAGGGCGGAGCCCTCCCGACCCGCGCGTCGGGAGGGCTCCGCGGTGCCCGCCTCAGGGGGTGGGGGCGGGCTCGGGGGTGTCCGAGTGCTCGCGCCGGGCGAGCCGGTTCTTGCGGTGGCCGTACCCGAAGTAGATGACCGCGCCGATCAGCATCCAGGCGAGGAACCGCAGCCAGGTCTCCACCGACAGGTTCAGGCTCAGGTAGAGGCACGCCACGGCGGTGAGGATCGGCAGCACCGGCGAGAACGGCACCTTGAACGGCCGCTCCAGGTCGGGCCGGCGCTTGCGCAGGATCGGCACCGCGATCGCGACCAGCGTGAACGCGCAGAGCGCGCCGATGCTGACCAGGTCGGCCAGCGCCGACAGCGGAAGGAAACCGGCGAGCAGCGCCACCGCGACGGTCATGATCCCGGCGATCCGGTACGGGGTACCCCAGCGCGGGTGCACCTTGGCGATGGCGGGCGGGATGAGCCCGTCCCGGGCGATGGCGAAGCCGATCCGGCCCATGGCCACCAGGTCGACCAGGATCACGCTGGTGAGCCCGGCGACGGCGGCGATGGAGACGAGCACCGCGGCCCAGCCGGCGCCGACCGCCCGGAACGCGGACGCGATCGGCGCGCCCTCGTCGATCTCGGTGTACTTGACCATGCCGACCACGACCAGCGAGACGCCGATGTAGAGCACCGTGGAGATGAGCAGCGTGCCGAGCAGACCCAGCGGCAGGTCCCGCTTGGGCTTGCGGGTCTCCTCACCCAGGTTCGCCACGGCCTCGAACCCGGTGTACGCGAAGAACACCACTGCGGCGGCGGTGAGCACCCCGACGAAACCGAAGACGGAGGGCTCCAGCCCGAAGATGACCTGGGTGACCGGCTGCTTGATGCCGTCGTCCCCGGCGCCGGCCGGCTCGGCGGCCGGGATGAACGGGCTGAGGTTGGCCGCCTTGACGAAGAACAGCCCGGCGATGATCACGAAGGCGCAGATCGCCACCTTGACCAGCACCAGCAGGTTGGTGACCCGGGCGGACTCCCGGATGCCGACGATGGCGACCACGCCGAGCACCAGCACGATGCCGATCGCGCCGAGGTTGACGACGCTGCCCTCCTCGGCGAACCAGGCGCTGGGCAGGCCGAACAGGTCGGCGAGGTAGCCGGACCAGCCGCGGGCCACCACCGCCGCGCCGAGCGCGAACTCCAGCAGCAGGTCCCAGCCGATGATCCAGGCGACGATCTCGCCCATCGTCGCGTACGCGTAGGTGTAGGCGCTGCCGGCGGTCGGCACGCTGCTGGCCAGTTCGGCGTAGCAGAGCGCGGCGAGCAGCGCGACCAGGCCGGCGATGCCGAACGAGATCACCACGCCCGGCCCGGCGCTGTTGCGCGCCTCGACACCGGTGAGCGTGAAGATGCCGGTGCCGATCACGATGCCGATGCCGAAGCCCATCAGGTCGACCGCGCCGAGCCGGCGCCGCAGTCCCGGCTTGCCGTCCTCGCCGTCGGCGTCGCCCTGGGCGAGCACGTCCCCGATCGGCTTGGTTCGCAGGACCGACATCTGATCACCTCCCCCGCCGTGTGGCCGCCACGGTGGCGGTCTGTGACCGGGCTAGCTACCCAGCCGTTTTCCGCTCCAATCCCGCACGGCAGGTATCGGAATCGTCACGATCCGGCCGAGGTCGGACGGCGCGGGACATCGATCACCGGTCAAGGTCTTGCGCCGGGCACGGATAGATGAAAGTTTCCTACCGGAGGCGTGGGCAGTGCGGCGAATCTTGCCGCAACCCCGCCCGCCGATCGTCCCCCCGGACCCGACGAAGGGACCGCACCGCATGAAGGCAACTCGGCTCGGAGCCGCCGCGCTGGCCGCGGCGCTGCTCAGCGCGCTGGTCGCCGGCACGCCGGCGCAGGCCGCACCCGACGACACCAGCACCGCCACTTCCCCCTCCACCGACTGCGTCACCGACCCGGCCACCCCCAAGCGCCAGTTCCGGGCCATGTGGATCGCCTCGGTGACGAACATCGACTGGCCCACAAAGGACTCCTGGACCGCGCCGGACCAGGTGGCCAAGCAGAAGGCCGAATACCTGGCCTGGCTCGACCTGGCCCAGAAGCTCAACCACAACGCCGTCGTGGTCCAGGTCCGCCCGACCGCCGACGCGTTCTGGCCCTCGCCGTACGAGCCGTGGTCGGAGTACCTGACCGGCGTACGCGGCAAGAACCCCGGCTGGGACCCGCTGGCCTTCCTGGTCGACGAGTCGCACAAGCGGAACCTGGAGTTCCACGCCTGGTTCAACCCGTACCGCGTCTCCATGCCCGCGCCCGGCGGCGCCGGCGCCGACCTGTCGCAACTGGCCCCGGACAGCCCGGCCCGCCAGCACCCCGACTGGGTCTTCGCCTACCCGCCCGCCGGCGTCGCCGGCAGCCGGCTCTACTACAACCCCGGCGTCCCCGAGGTCCGCGAGTTCGTCCAGACCGCGATGATGGACGCGGTCAAGCGGTACGACATCGACGGCGTGCACTTCGACGACTACTTCTACCCGTACCCGAGCGGCACCCACCAGGTGCCCGACGACGCCACGTTCGCGGCGTACAACAGGGGCTTCACGGACAAGGCCGACTGGCGGCGGGACAACATCAACCTGCTGATCCAGGAGATGAACGCCAAGATCAAGGCGGTCAAGCCGTGGGTGAAGTTCGGCGTCAGCCCGTTCGGCATCTGGCGCAACGCGTCGGCCGACCCGAACGGCTCGGACACCACCGGCTCGCAGTCGTACGACATCATCTCCGCCGACTCCCGCAAGTGGGTGAAGGAGGAGTGGATCGACTACATCGTGCCGCAGCTCTACTGGTACATCGGCCAGTACCCGGCCGCCGACTACGCCCGGCTCGTGCCGTGGTGGGCCGAGCAGGTGCGCGGCACGCGGGTGCAGCTCTACATCGGCCAGGCCGACTACAAGAGCGGTGACCCGGCGTACGGGTCGTTCTGGATGAACCCGCAGGAGCTGTCGAACCACCTGACGCTCAACCGGTCGTACCCGGAGGTGCTCGGCAACGTGCACTTCTCCGCGGTGCAGGTGCGGGCGAACCGGCTCGGCGCCACCGACATCTACGCCGCCGAGCACTACTCCCGCCCCGCGCTGGTGCCCACCATGACGCACCTGCCGCGCAAGCCGCTGCTGTTCCCGGTGGTCACCAAGGCCCAGCGGGAGGCGGACGGGGTACGCCTGAGCTGGCGTCAGCCGGCCGACGGCAAGGGCCCGCTCGGCACCGCCGCGTCGTACGCGATCTACCGGTTCGACGGGCACGGCCTGGCCGGGCGCTGCGACTTCGCCGACGCCTCGCACCTGGTCGGCACCGTGCGGGCCACCGACGGCGCCGTGCAGTCCTGGGTGGACACCACGGCGGCCGACGGCGCCCGGTACACCTACTACGTGACCGCGCTGGACCGGCTGGCGAACGAGAGCCCGGCGAGCCCGCCGCGCTTCGTCCGCTGATTCACCCCGAATGCCCCCGGGCCGCCTCGCCGGTCCGGGGGCATTCGTCTGTTCAGGCGGATGTCAGCGAGCCGTTCCCCGGGGCATCGCCCCAGCTCACCCCTTTGATCGACACTTGTCGACACCCGGAGATCCCGGCCACCACCACGCGGAGGTTCCCGTGTCCCGTCGCCTCGCCACCACCCTCGCCGCCGGCGCACTCGCCCTGCTCACCCTGCTCGGTCTGGCCACACCGGCCGCCGCCGCGGTGAGCACCCAGCAGAAGCTGTCCGTCCTGACCAGCTGGACGCAGACCAGCGCGTCCAGCTACAACGCCTGGAACAGCGCCCGGCAGAACCGGTCCCCCTGGACCGAGTACGGCTTCGACTGGTCCACCGACTACTGCTCGTCCAGCCCGGACAACCCGATCGGCTTCAACTTCAAGCTCTCCTGCTACCGGCACGACTTCGGCTACCGCAACCACAAGGCGATGGGCGTCTTCTCCGCCAACAAGGCCCGCCTGGACAACGCCTTCTACGCCGACCTGAAGCGGGTCTGCGCCACGTACAACGCGGTGGTCCGGCCCGCCTGCTACAGCCTCGCCTGGACGTACTACCAGGCGGTGAGCGTCTTCGGTTCGGTCGCCGCCGTGTCCCCGGCCGACCTCGACCGCGCCGCCCGGATGAAGGCCGACGCCGAACGCCACGCCGCCGCCCGCGCCTGACGCACCACGCGGGGAGTCCGCCGCACGGCGGGCTCCCCGGCGCAGTACGGAACGGTCGCCCGCCTCAGCCCGCCGTGCTGCGCGGCTGGAACGCCGGCCAGGAGCCCTGCGCGGGAACGCCGAACCGGGGCGAGTCGGCGGCCAGGTCCGGATGCTCGACGTGCAGCGCCAGCGCCGCCACCTCGTCCAGCCGCAGCCCCGCCCCGGCGCCGTAGGCGGCGTCGAACGCCTCGTCGCCGAGCACCCGGCGCAGCTCCGCCTGCCGGGCCGCCCAGTACGGGCCGTATATCCCCGGCGTGGCCCGCAGGTTCGACCGGGTGGCCTGCGCCGCGCCGAACAGCCGGGCCGCGGAGAGCGCGTCCCCGGCCAGCGCGCAGCGCACCGCTATCGCGTTGATCGTGTCGCAGGCCCGGCCCAGGTAGCCGTGGCTCATCCGCGACCGCAACGCCACCAGCAGGTGCTCGTGCGCCGCCACCAGGTCACCCCGGGCCAGCGCCACCATCCCGAGCAGCATGTCCACCGAACGGCCGCCCCGCTCCGCCGGCCGCGACGCCTCGACCGGGCGGGCCGCGGCGAGCACCTCGGCGGCCTCGTCCAGCGCGCCCCGGCGCCAGAGCAGCTCGGCCAGGTTGTAGACGGCGAGCAGCGCGTCCCCGACCACGTCCTGCGCGTACGCCCAGTCGATCACCTCGCGGCAGACCCGCTCCGCCTCGGCGAACTGGCCCATGTCGACGAGCGGCGCGGCGCGCCCGGCCAGCACCCGGGCCAGCAGCCCCCGGTCACCGGACTGCCGGGCGGCCGCCTCGGCCCGCTGCGAGTACCGCAGCTCCTCGCCGAACTCGCCGTCCGCGCCCGCGTGCAGCGAATGCATGTGGTACGCGGCGGCCAGCTCGGCCTCCGGCATCACCTCGCCGGTCTCGGCGAGCCGGCCGTAGAGCCGGAACAGCCAGAGCCGCCCCTCCCGGGCCAGCCCGCGTTCCCGCCACCACTGGTCCAGGTCGCCGGCCAGGCGCAGCCCCGCCCGGGCGCTACCGCCGGTCGCGCACCAGCGCAGCGCGGCCCGCAACTCACCGGCCAGCGGATCCAGCGTGTACAGGGAGAGCGTCACCGGACGGCCGTCCGGCCCGAGGCACGCCCGGTCCAGCGCGTGCCGGCACCAATCCACGTGCCGGTCCCGGGCGCTCTGCTCCTCGCCCGCCTCGACCAGCCGCCGGGCCGCGTACGCCCGGATCGGGTCGAGCATCCGGTACGTGCTGCCCGAGGCGTGCGGCTCGGCCAGCACCATCGACTTGTCCACGAGCACCGAGAGCGGGTCGAGCGGGTCCTCGCCGAGCAGCCACTGCACGGTGGGCAGGTCCACCGGTCCGGCGAACACCGCCATCCAGCGCAGCAGCCGGGCCGAACGCGCGCCGAGCGTCCGGTACGACCAGGTGACGGTCGCCTGGATGGTCAGGTGCCGCTCACTGGCCGAGCGCTGCACCGCGCGGGTCGCCGGCGTGGGCGGTGCGGCGCCGGTCGCCGCGGCCACCAGGTCCACGGTGTCCTGCTGGTTGCCGCTCCAGCCCGCCTCCACCGGCGGCGGCTCCGCCGTCTCCCGTCCCGCGTCGAGCGTGCCCAGCATGTCGTCCAGCCGCTCCGCCAGCTGCCCGGCGGAGAGCACCCGCAGCCGGGCGGCGGCCAGCTCTATGGCCAGCGGCAGCCCGTCCAGGCGGCGGACCACCCGGTGCAGGTCGGCCTGCTCGGCCGCCTCCGGCGCCCGCCCGCCCCGGGCCACCGCCGTGCGGTCCAGCAGCAACGCCACCGCGTCGCTGCCACCGTCGGGCCCCTCGTCCACCGACAGCGGCGGGATCCGCCACACCACCTCACCGGGTACGCCGAACGACTCCCGGCTGGTCGCCAGCACCCGTACGCCCCGGCCACCGGCCAGCAGCCGGCTGATCACCTCGGCCGACGCCGCGGTCTGGGCGTCGCAGGTGTCCAGCAGCACGAGCATCCGGCGCGGCGCCGCGTACTCGACGAGGGTGTCGAGCATCGGCCGGCCGGGCTCCGGGCGGAGGCCGAGCACGGCGGCGATCTCGAACGCCACGAGCCCCGGGTCGGTCACCGCGGCGATGTCGACGAACCAGACCCCGTCCGGGTAGTCCTCCACGATCCCGGAGGCCAGCTCCACGGCCAGCCGGGTCTTGCCGGCGCCGCCCGCGCCGAGCACCGTCACCAGGCGGTACGCCTCGACCAGCCGGCCCAGCTCGGCGCGCTCGGCCTGCCGGCCGACGAACGAGGTGACCTGGGTGGGCAGGTTGTGAGCCGCCGCGTCGGCGGTACGCGGGCGCGGGAAACGCCGCTCCAGACCGGGCGCGACGAGCTGGAACAGCCGCTCCCGGTCGTCGAAGCCACGCAGCCGGTGCAGGCCGAGGTCGAGCAGGGACACACCGTCCGGCAGCGGTTCGGCGTGCTTGGCGGTGGCGGCCGAGCAGAGCACCTGCCCGCCGTGCGCGGCGGCGGCCACCCGGGCGGCCCGGTGCACCTCGGGGCTGGCGTACTCGCCGTCGCGCGGCTCGGCGTAGCCGGTGTGCAGTCCCATCCGGACCCGGGGCGTGGCGTCCGGGTTGGGCCAGTCGTGACCGGCGAGCGCGCGCTGCGCGGTCAGGCAGGCGTGCACCGCGGCGGCGGCGTCCGGGAACGCGAGGAAGAACGAGTCGCCCTCGGTCAGCAGCTCGGCCCCGTCGGTGCCGGCGAGGGTGTCCCGCAGCAGCCGGCGATGCTCGTGCAGCACCGGCCGGTAGACCGGGCCCAGCATCCGGGCCAGCCGGGTCGAACCTTCGATGTCGGTGAACACGAAGGTCACCCACCCGCTCGGGAGGTGGTGTTCTGGCGACATACGTCGAACCTCCGCCCGCTGACGTCGGATCCATGCTGCCCTATGATCGCGCCGTCACGCATCGTGAGAACGGTTGGGCGGATTCCGACCCAAGGTGCCAAAAGATCACACGGGCGGCAAGAGCCGGTTCGACCCGCGGGACGAGCGGCGGAAACTCAGCAGCCGCAGGAGCCGCCGCAGCAACCTCCACCGCTGGGAATCCCACCAGTCGGGCCGGAACCACCACGCCCGGTGACGGCGACAGCGGAGAGCAGCTTCACCGTGTCGGCGTGACCCCGCGGGCAGGTGGCCGGCTGGGCGGCCTCGGCCATCGGGCGGTTGACCTCGAAGGTGTCGCCGCAGGCGCGGCAACGGAACTCGTACCGGGGCATGACATCAGCGTACGGCGGACCTGACGCCGTCACACGGATGGGTGATACTCGACGGGTGGTGGACGGCGAACGGCGAGCGACGGCCCGGCCCCTGCGACCCGCCGTGCCGCCCGACGGCGACGCCCGGCCCGTCCCGCGTCCCCGCCGCGAGCGCGACCCCATTCCCCCGAAGCCGCCCGCCGGCCCGGCCCGCGACCCGGACGCCACGGCTGGCGAGCCGAGCACGGACCCGGACCCGGGCGCGAATCCGCAGCCCGAGCCGGACGCGAAGCAGGGGCGCACGCCCGACGCCGGAGCCGACACGGACACCAAGGCTGACGCGGGTGCCCCGTCCGGCGAGAAGCCGGAGGCGAAGGCCGGGGCGGCGGACGACGCGCAGCCGGCCGGCGGGCGACGTCGGCGCGTGCCGTTCGCGCACGCCGTCCGCACCCGCCCGCGGCAGCTCGCCGTCGGCGCGGCCAACGCCACCCGCGCCTGGTCCCGCCGCCCCGCCGGGCGGACCACGCTGCCGGCGCTGTTCCTGCTCGCCCTGGTCGGCGCCGCCACCACGGCCGGCGCGGTGATCGTGCCGGCCGCCGTCGGCAGGCCGGCGTCGGTCGACGAGGCCCTGCCGGAGCCGACCGTGGCGCGGACCGCCGCGCCCGCCGCGACGCCCCTGTTCCCGGACCCGTCCGGGCTGTCCGGCACCGCCGCGCCGACCGGAACGCCGCTGCCCGGCGGCGTGACTGTCGCACCGCCCACCGGTCGTCCCGCCGACGCCCTCGCCGACTGGGCGAGGCGGGTCAGCGCGGTCACCGCCATCCCGGTGGTGGCGCTCCAGGCGTACGCCTACGCCGAGTTGGTGCTCGCCCAGACCAACCGCGCCTGCCAGCTGAGCTGGACCACGCTCGCCGCCATCGGGCACGTCGAGTCCGGGCACGGCTCGGCCAACGGTGCCACGCTCGGTCCCGACGGCCGGGCGCTGCCGGAGATCAAGGGGCAGCCGCTCGACGGACAGGGCGGCCGGTCCCGGATCCTCGACACCGACCAGGGGCAGCTCGACGGCGACCGCGTCTACGACCGGGCGCTCGGCCCGATGCAGTTCATCCCGACCACCTGGCAGGAGATCGGCGCCGACGCGGACAACGACGGCGTGAAGAACCCGCACGACATCGACGACGCGGCGCTGGCCGCAGGCCAGTACCTGTGCAAGGGCGGCCGGAACATGACCATCCCGGGCGACTGGTGGGGAGCCATCCTCTCCTACAACGATGTGCGCCGCTATGCCCAGGCCGTCTTCGACAAGGCCGACGAGTACGGCAGGCTCAGCCGCAACGTGAGGTGACCGCTCGCGTACATTCGCGGACTGAACCCTTCCCCCCGGCAGCCGTTGACGGCAAGCTAGACGGGTGATGGTGCGCGAGTGGAACCCTCGGACCGCCTCGTCCGCCGAGATCGCGTCCCTGCTGGACACGCTGAACGCGGTCCTGGCGGCCGACCTGCCGCAGGACCCGCCCTGGCGGGAGAGCTCCATGCGGGAGTACCTGTCCGAGGTGATGCCCGGCGAGCGGCGGATTTCCTGGGTGGCGCAGGAGGACGACGCTCCGGACGGCACGCCCGGAGCGATCGTCGGGCATGTGCACGTGCTGCTGCTGGGCGGCATCGGCGTACTGGAGGTGCTGGTGCATCCGGCGGTCCGGCGCACCGGGCTCGGCCGTGAGCTGGTCCGGGTGGCCGCCCGCCGGGTGTGGGACGAGGGCTTCCAGTCGATCGGCGTGGAGGTGGTCGGCGACACCCCGGCCGTGGCGTTCTACGAGTCGCTGGGCTTCACCCGCGACTATGTGGAGACCCGCAGCGTGCTCGACCTGCGTACGGTGGACTGGCCGGCGCTGACCGAGATGGCCGCCGAGGTGGGCGCGGGCTATCACGTGGAGTTCTGGCCCGGCGGGCCGCCGGACGAGCTGCTCGAGGCGTACGCGCGGGCCAAGGCCGAGGTGCGCGACTCCGACGACGTGGAACTGCGGCCCAGCTCCTACGACCCGGACCGGCTGCGGGACAGTCTCGCCACGTTGCACCGGCGCGGCATGAAGCCGTACATCGTGCTGGCGTTGCACGAGCGGACCGGGGACGTGGCCGGGCTGACCGAGGTGGTGGTGCCGGCGCAGCACCCGACCCGGGCCGACCAGTACGACACGATCGTCGTCCACGACCACCGTGGTTACGGCATCGACCGGGCCATCAAGGCGCGGATGCTGCTGGAGCTGCGCTCGGCCGAGCCCCAGCTGGTCGAGGTGCAGACCTGGAACGCGCAGGACAACGAGTCGATGCTGAAGGTCAACGCCGAGCTGGGTTACCGCCCCGACCGCGACTGGTGCGAGTACGGGGTGGACGTCGCCGAACTGGTGCACCGGCTGGACAGTCACCGCTGACCGTTCACCGGACGGCCACCGAAGGGCTGGACGGTGGACCCACGAGACCCTTAACGTTCGTTAGTTCCTGTCCACCCACCGTGGAGGCCCCATGCGCCCGCGCCGCACCCTCGCCGCGCTCGCGACCACCGCCGCCGTCACCCTCACGGCGATCGCTGTCGCACCCCCCGCGGCCAGCGCCGCGCCCACCGACCTGCTCATTTCCGAGTACGTCGAGGGGTCGTCCAACAACAAGGCCGTCGAGCTGTACAACGGCACCGGCGCCCCGATCGACCTGGCTGCCGCGGGCTACCAGCTCCAGCTCTACTTCAACGGCGCCAGCACGTCGACGAACATCGCGCTGACCGGCACCGTCGCCGCCGGGGACGTGTTCGTCTTCGCCGCCGCGTCGGCCGCGCCCGCGATCCTCGCCCAGGCCGACCAGACGTACGGCGGGTCGCTGTTCAACGGCGACGACGCGATCGTGCTGCGCAAGGGTGACACGGTGGTCGACTCCCTCGGCCAGGTCGGCGTCGACCCGGGCAGCGAGTGGGGCAGCGGGCTCACCAGCACCGCCGACAACACGTTGCGCCGGCTGCCCTCGGTGACCGCCGGCGACATCGACCCGGCGGACCCGTTCGACCCGGCCGCGCAGTGGGCCGGCTTCGCCACCGACACGTTCGACGGGCTGGGCAGCCACACCATCGGCGGAGGCGGCCCGGTCGACCAGCCGCCGACGCTGGCCTGCGGCGGCGCGCTGACGCTGTCGGCGGGCGCCACCGCGACCCGCGAGGTGACCGCGACCGACGCCGACGACACGATCACCGACCTCGCGGTCACCGCCGTCGTGCCGGCTCCGGCGAGCGGCTCGATCAGCCGTACCGCGTTCACCCCGGCGGCCGGGGACGGTGGCACGGCCACCGCCACGCTGACCGCCACCGGCCTGCCGGCCGGCAGCTACGCGGTCACGGTGACCGCCACCGACGACGACGGCGACACCGCCACCTGCACGCTCTCCGTGCAGGCCACCAGCGTGCTGTCGATCGGCGAGGTGCAGGGCCGCACCGGCGACGACGAGGACGGCCGCGCCGACCGGTCGCCGCTCGCCCCGGCCAGCGGCAACGGCACCAGCTCCCAGTTGTACGACGTGCGCGGCGTCATCACCGGCATGTCGCTGACCCGCAGCTCGGCCGGGGCCGACCAGTGGGGCTTCTACCTGCAGAGCCGGCTCGGCACCGAGGACGGCGACCCGCTCACCTCCGACGGGCTGTTCGTCTTCATGGGCTCGTTCACCACGCTGATCGGCGGGTACGCCCCCACCGTCGGCGACGAGGTAGTGCTGCGCGGCCGGGTCTCCGAGTACTTCAACCAGACCCAGCTCTCCGGCGCCTCGCTGGTCCGCAAGCTCGACTCCGGCCTCGACGTGGACACCGCGGTCCGGGTCGACGACGCGGTCCCGCCGGCCGAGGCGGCCGCCGCCGACCTGTTCTGGGAGCGGCACGAGGGCGAGCGGATGCGGGTACGCGCCGGCAGCGGCGTATCCGCGCCCCGGCACATCTACTCCTCCACCGCCGACTCCGAGATCTACGTGCTGGACCGGGAGGACCCGGTCATGAAGCGGTCCGACCCGTACGCGCGCCGGGTGTTCCGGGACGCGCACCCGCTCGACGACATCCCCGGCACGCTCTTCGACAACGGCAACAACCAGCGCATCCTGCTGGGAGCGGGCGGCGTGAAGGCGGCCGCCGGTGACTCCCGCGCGCTGCTGCCCGAGGCGCGCACGTTCGACACGCTGACCGAGGACGCCTACGGCTCCGTGTCGTACGCGTTCAGCAAGTACAGCGTGCAGCCCGAGCAGCTCACCCTGACCGGTGGCGCGGACCCGGCCGCGAACCACCCGCCGCAGCCGGCCGACCGCGGCAGCGAGGTCGCGATCGCCACCTACAACGTGGAGAACCTGTACGACTACCGGGACGACCCGTTCGACGGCTGCGACTTCGCCGGCAACACCGGATGTACGGGGGTCAGCCCGCCGTTCGACTACGTGCCGGCGAGCCAGGAGGCGTACGCCGCCAAGCTGGCCGCGCAGGCCCGGCAGATCGTCAACTCGCTGCACAGCCCGGACCTGATCCTGGTGCAGGAGGCCGAGGACCAGGACATCTGCTCGGTGGTCGACGGCGCCCTGGCGTGCGGTGACACGAACAACGCCGACGGCGCGCCGGACACCGTGCAGGAGCTGGCGCTGGCCATCGCGGCCAACGGCGGCCCCGCCTACGCCGCCGCGTACGACCGCACCGGCGCGGACGCCCGCGGCATCGCCTCGGCGTTCCTCTACCGCACCGACCGGCTCACGCTGGCCGAGGCGACCGCCGCGGACCCGCTGCTGGGCTCCGCGCCGACCGTCCAGTACCGCTCGGCGGCGCTCGCGTCCAACACGGACGTGCAGAACCCGAAGGCGTTCAACGCGGTGCTGCCCGCCGACGTGGACCGGTCGACCGGCGTGGACGGCAGCAACGTCTACACCCGCGCGGCCCAGCTGGCCCGGTTCACCGTCAAGGCCGCGCCCGGCTCGACCGAGCGGTTCACGCTCTGGGCGGTCGCCAACCACTTCTCGTCCGGGCCGGACAGCCGGGTCGGGCAGCGCCGCGAGCAGGCCGCGTACGGCGCCGCGATCGTCGCGGCGGTCGAGGCGAGCGACCCGAACGCCCGCGTGGTCTACGGCGGCGACCTGAACGTGTTCCCCCGCCCGGACGACCCGATCGCCACCGCACAGAACCCGACCCCGTCGGACCAGCTCGCCCCGCTGTACGAGGCCGGGCTGCACAACCTCTGGGACGACCTGGTGGCGGACGCGCCCGCGTCGGCGTACTCGTACACCTTCAGCGGCCAGGCGCAGACGCTGGACAACCTGTTCGTGAACGACCCGATGCACGACGACCTGGTGCAGGTACGGACGGCGCACATCAACGCCGACTATCCGACCGACGCGCCGGAGCTGGGTGACCGGGGCGCCAGCGACCACGACCCGCAGGTGGCCCGGTTCCGGTCGCGTGCCTCGCTGCGGGTGGCCGACACCTCGGTGGCAGAGGGCGACAAGGGCACCCGCGCGATGACGTTCACCGTCACCGTGTCCCGCCCGCTCTCCGAGCCGGCGTTGATCTGCGCGACCACCTACGGCACGACCGCCCAGGCCGGGTCGGACTACGACCCGTACGTGGGTTGCAAGCTGCTCCCCGCGGGCCAGACCTCGCTGGCGTTCCCGGTCACCGTGCGCGGCGACCGCAAGCGCGAGGCGGACGAGAAGCTCACGCTGTACGTGGCGGGTGTGCCGGGCCTGCGGCTGGCCGACCCGTCCGGCGTCGGGACGATCCTGAACGACGACTGACAGGTGTTCCGGGCGGCGGCCCGTCGATTCGCTCATGGGCGGATCGGCGGGCCGCCGCGGTATCCGCACCGCTGCGGATCGGGCGGGGGCGGCACGTTCCGGTACTTGGCCACCCGCACCTCCCACTGGCTGCGGCGGCGCAGCGCGTCCCGGACCGCCCGGTCGCGGTAGAAGGTCTCCGGCGGGCGGGCCAGCCCGTACCGGTCGGCCCACCACTCCCCCGGCTCCGGGTCGGTGACGACGTCGAGGTGGGACGGGTACCGCCGCTCCGCGCCGTCACGCAGGTCGGCCCGGTCACGCATCGGCTTGAGCACCGTGCCGGCCTCGTCGACGACCACGAGCCGGAAGCCGGCCGTGCCCACGATGCGCGACAGCATGGCCAGGCTCGGTGTCAGGCTGCCCGCCTCGATCCGCCCGACCGTGCTCGGATGCACCCGGGCGAACCCCGCTCCGCACCCCTGTGGAAAACCTGGAATCCGCCGCCCGACCAGACCTCGCCGTGCGTCAACCGCCCCACTCAAGGCACACGGGGCGTGACATCACTGTGCGTTAGCCAGTACTGCCGAAGCGAACGCCGCACACTCAAGACAAATAACAACCAATCCGGACACAATGCTCGAAATAGCCGAGCCAAGGAAGACCACCTCAGTCGACTTTGCTCTGCAGCCTTCGAAGCACTGCTTACGCTTCGTGACAGTTGCGCCCGTGGCTGCAGAGCAAAGTCGGCTGAGGGGCATAGCGCCTGCCGCCCTGAAAACTACTGTGAGCTACCGCGTCTGGCTGTGGACAACTTGAGGCAACGCACCGCCCGCGGATCTCACCGACGCGCCACGACACGCGCGCCGGCGCGAGCCCGCCCCGGGTCCGACGCCGGGCGGCCGGGCGAGGGTCAGTAGCGCTCGCGCAGCAGCTGGGCCGCCTCGACCGCCCAGTAGGTGAGGATGATCTGCGCACCGGCCCGGCGGATCGAGGTGAGCGTCTCCAGCATCACCCGCTCCCGGTCGATCCAGCCGTTCGCGGCGGCCGCCTCGACCATCGCGTACTCGCCGGAGACCTGGTAGGCGGCGACCGGGACGTCCACCGCGGCCCGGACCGCCGACACCACGTCGAGGTAGGGCAGCGCGGGCTTCACCATCACCATGTCGGCGCCCTCGGCCACGTCCAGCTCGACCTCGCGCAGCGACTCGCGCAGGTTCGCCGGGTCCTGCTGGTAGGTTCGCCGGTCGCCCTCCAGCGCCGACTCCACCGCGTCGCGGAACGGGCCGTAGAAGGCGGAGGCGTACTTCACCGCGTACGCGAGCACCGAGACGTCCTGGTGCCCGGCGGCGTCGAGCGCCTTGCGGACCACGCCGACCTGGCCGTCCATCATCCCGGACGGGCCGACCATGTGGACCCCGGCGGCGGCCTGGGCCACCGCCATGTCGGCGTACGCGGCGAGCGTGGCGTCGTTGTCGACCCCGCCGTCCGGGGTGAGCAGGCCGCAGTGCCCGTGCGAGGTGAACTCGTCCAGGCAGAGGTCGCTCATCACCACAGTCGCGTCACCGACCTCGGCGACCACGTCCCGGATCGCCACGTTCAGGATGCCCGCCGGGTCGACACCGCCGGAGCCGGTCTCGTCGCGCGTCGCCGGCACCCCGAACAGCATGATCCCGCCGACCCCGGCCTGGACCGCTTCGACGGCGGCCTTGCGCAGCGAGTCCCGGGAGTGCTGGAGCACTCCCGGGAGCGACGCGATCGCCCTCGGCTCGGTCAGCCCCTCCTTGACGAACATCGGCACGACCAGTTCGGCCGGGTCGACGCGGGTCTCGGAGACCAGCCGCCGCACGGCCGCGTTGCGACGCAGCCGGCGGGGCCGGATCTCGGGGTACGGCATGAGGGAGCCTCCTGTCAGCGGAACCTCAGGGCGGTCGGGCCCTGCACCTTGGAGCCCCGGCGCTGCTTCGCCGGCATGGCGGCGAGCTTCTCCCGCAGCTCGACGGCGTAGGCGGCGAGCGCCTCCACCAGGTCGGGCACCGAGGCGTGCGGCGGCTGCACGTCGACCCGCAGGCCGAACTCGGTGGCGGTCTCCGCCGTCTTGGGCCCGATCACTGCAACAACCGTGCGCGCATGCGGCTTCCCGGCGATACCGACAAGGTTCCGCACCGTGGACGACGAGGTGAACAGCACGGCGTCGAACCCGCCCGACTTGATCGCGTCGCGGATCTCGGCCGGCGGCGGGGCCGCCCGCACCGTCCGGTACGCGGTCACGTCGTCGACCTCCCAGCCCCGCTCGGTGAGCCCGGCGGCAAGCGTCTCGGTCGCGATGTCGGCGCGCGGCAGCAGCACCCGGCCGACCGGGTCGAGGACCTCGTCGTGCGGCGAGAACTCGGCCAGCAGGCCCTCGGAGGACTGCTCCCCGGAGGGGATCAGCTCCGGCTGGATGCCGAACGCGCGGACCGCCTCAGCGGTGGCGTCACCGATACAGGCGATCTTGACGCCGCCGAAGTGGCGGGCGTCGAGGCCGTGCTCGGCGAACTTCTCCCACACCGCCCGGACCGCGTTGACCGAGGTGAAGATCACCCAGGCGTAGCGGCCGTCGACCAGGCCCTTGACCGCCCGCTCCATCTGCGCCGGGGTACGCGGCGGCTCGACCGCGATGGTCGGCACCTCGCACGGGATCGCCCCGTACGCGCGCAGCCGGGCGCTCATCACGCCGGCCTGCTCCTTGGTGCGGGGCACCAGCACCTTCCAGCCGTACAGCGGGCGGTTCTCCCACCAGCTCAGCTTGTCGCGGTCGGTGACGGCCGCGCCGACGGTGAGCACCACCCGGCCGGTGAAGCCGAGCGCCGCCGCGACGAAGGAGTCGACAGTCGACGTGGTGGTGTACTGCGTCTCGCCGGTGCCGTCGCCGGTCACCCCGACCGCTGTGGTGCCGTCGACGCCGGCGGCCAGCAGGCCGTCCCGGACGGCGGCCAGGTCACCGGCGTCCACGGCGAGCGCCAGCGAACCCCGGCCCACGGCCGTGGCGAGCGCGTCGAAGTCGAGCGCGGTGACGTCCTCGACGTCGGCGGCGGTGCGTACGCCCGGCAGCGGGACACCCGCGTAGGTGGCCACGCCCTCGGCCTGGCCGACGCCCGGCACCACCTCGAAGTGCGCTGCGGTACGCGCGACCGCCTGCACCTCCTTGACCACCGAGTCGTGGCCGAACGGGTCACCGGCGACCAGGTGCACGGCGTTCTGCCCGGACCGGGCCGCGGAGATCAGCACCTTCGCCACGTCCCCCGGCACGCCCTCGGCGGGGCTGAACTCGGCGTCGGGCCGGGCCTGGGCGCGTACGTGCGCCAGGAGCGACTCGGGTACGCCCCGGTCGTAGACCACCTGGTCGGCCTCGACCAGGGCGTCCAGCGCCCGGCGGGTCAGCAGGCCGGGGTCGCCGGGACCGGCCCCGACGAAAGCGATCTGGCCTACGGGCTTACGGGTGCGGGTCATTCTGTGCTCCCAAGTTGCTGGGTCCCCGGGCCGGCCTGTGCGTCCTGGCCGAGGATCGAGTCGGCGCCGAGTTCGAGGAGTTCGGCGGCGAGTGCCTTGCCGATCTCCGCCGCGTCGGCGGGCGTTCCGGTGCGGGACAGCCGGAGGTCACGCGAACCGTCCGGGCTGATCACCGCACCGCGCAGGTAGATCTCCTGAATCACGTCGCCCTCGTCGGTGGGCTCGCCTTCGGCGAGGACGGCGTACGCGGCCACGGGTGCGCTGCATCCTGCCTCCAGGGTGGCCAGCAGCGCCCGTTCCGCGGTGATCGCGGCGCGGGACGGCTCGTGGTCGAGCAGCGCGAGCATCTCGATCACGTCCTGGTCGTCGGCCCGGCACTCGACGGCCAGCGCGCCCTGAGCGGGCGCGGGCAGCATGAGCATCGGGTCGAGCGTCTCGGTGATGACGTCGGCGCGGCCGATCCGGTTGAGCCCGGCGCGGGCCAGCACGACGGCGTCGAGGTCGGCGTCCGGGCCGAGCACCCGGCTGAGCCGGGTGTCGATGTTGCCCCGGATCGGGGTGACCTCCAACTGCATGCCCAGCGCGTGCAGCTGGGCGATCCGGCGCAGCGCGCCGGTGCCGACGCGGGCGCCGGGCGGCAGCTCGGCGAGCGTACGGCCGTCGGTGGCCACCAGCGCGTCGCGCGGGTCCTGCCGGGGCGGCACGGCCGCGACGTGCAGGCCGGGCGCCGCCGCGGTGGGCAGGTCCTTGTACGAGTGGACGGCG
Organism: Micromonospora sp. LHW51205; assembly: GCF_003315815.1. NCBI lineage: Bacteria > Bacillati > Actinomycetota > Actinomycetes > Micromonosporales > Micromonosporaceae > Micromonospora > Micromonospora sp. LHW51205. Next base: position 162,013 of record NZ_QMEZ01000005.1, read on the forward strand.
AAGTCGATCTCACCGGCGGTCAGCGCGTCGCGCAGCGCGGACACGAACACGCCGACGCCGAGTCGCTGCACCGGGGCGGTCGACTTGTCCCCGGCGGTCACCACCTCGACCAGCTCGACCGGGCGGCCGGTGGCCGCGGTGAGGGCTTCGGCCACGTGGCCGGACTGGGCCATCGCCAGGGCGCTGCCCCGGGTGCCGAGGCGCAGTGGGGCGGTCATCGCGCACCTCCGGTGGGCGGGATGTCGGCGGCGTCGAACGACGGCCGCCCGTCGAGATCGGTGGCGACCACGTCGGGAACGGTGTCGACCGGGGACGTCTGCGGAACGTCCAGGTCGAACAGCTCGCGCAGCAGCGCCGCGTACTGGTCGCCGCCGGGCTCGGCGGCGAGCTGGCGGACCCGTACGGTCGGCTGGTGCAGCAGTCGCTGGACGACCCGGTGCACGGTCCGGGCCACCTCGGCGCGCTGGTCGTCGCTGAGGTCGGGGCGGCGCTGGCCGAGCCGGCGCAGCTCGGTGGCGACCACGTCGTCGGCCCGGCCGCGCAGGGCGGCCACCGTCGGCGCCACGTCGGCGCCGCGCAGCCAGCTCAGGAACGACTCGACCTCACCGGCGACGATCCGGGCCACCTCGGCGGCGTCGGCGGCGGCCGGGCCGTCGGCGAGCACGGCGGCCATCCGGTCGATGTCGACGACCTCGACGCCGGGCAGCTCGGCGACGCCGGGCTCGACGTCGCGCGGTACGGCCAGGTCGAGCAGGACCAGCGGGCCGCGGTCGGCGTCCCGGCGGGCCAGTGCCCGGGTCACCACGTCGCGGGTGAGCACCGGCTCGGTGGCGGCGGTGGCGGCGACCACGACGTCGACGTCGGCGAGCGCGGTGATCAGCTCGGCCATCGGCACGGCGGACGCGCCGTACGACTCGGCGAGCCGGACGGCACGGGCGGCGCCCCGGTTGGTCACGGTGAGCGGGCCGGCGCCCAGCCGGGACAGCGTGGCCACGCCCAGCGAGCCCATCGCGCCCGCGCCGACGATCATCGCGGGCCGCCCGGCCAGTTCGCCGTCGAGCATCTCGGCGGCGAGGTCCAGGGCGGCGGTGACGACGCTCTGCCCGGCCCGGTCGATGTTGGTCTCGGCGTGCGCGCGCTTGCCGACCCGCAGCGCCTGCTGCATCAGCTCGTGCAGCAGGCGGCCGGCCGAGTCGGCGCCACCGGCGGAGTGGTAGGCGTCGCGGAGCTGGCCGAGGATCTGCGCCTCGCCGACCACCATCGAGTCGAGCCCGGCGGCCACCCGGAAGACGTGGTCCACGGCGGCGGCGTCGTAGTGCACGTAGAGGTGCGGGGCGAGCGCCGCCGGCTGGCAGCCGGCCTGATCGGCCAGGACCGCGCAGATGTCGCCGAGTCCGCCGTGGAACCCGGAGACGGCGGCGTAGACCTCCACCCGGTTGCAGGTGGAGACCAGGACGGCCTCGGCGACGTACGGCTGGGCGATCAGGCGGTCCAGCGTCCGGGTGAGGTCGGCGGGCGGGACGGCGAGCTGTTCCAGGATGGCGACCGGGGCGGTGCGGTAGGACGCGCCGACGACGAGCAGTTTCACGTGCCGATCGCCTCCTGGGTGTCGGTGGCCGCGAGTCCGCCGGGCAGGGCGGTGAGGGCGGTCCCGCCGGTGGCGGGGAGCGCGGTCAGCGACGCCTTGCGGTGCTCGTGGAAGGACAGGATCTGCAGCTCGATGGCGAGGTCGACCTTGCGCACGTCGACCCCGTCCGGGACCGAGAGTACGCAGGGCGCGAAGTTGAGGATGCTCGTCACGCCGACGGCGACCAGCTGATCGGCGACCGCCTGGGCGGCCGGGGCGGGCGTGGCGATGACGCCGATCGAGATCGATTCCTCGGCGACCACCTGGGGCAGGTCGTCGATGTGCTGGACGACGAGTCCGTTGATCCGCTCGCCGACCCGGGACCGGTCGGCGTCGAGGAGCGCGGCGATACGGAAGCCGCGGTTGGCGAAGCCGTCGTAGCCGGCCAGCGCGTGACCGAGGTTACCGACGCCGACGAGCGCGACGGCCCGGCACTGGGTGAGGCCGAGCACCGAGGAGATCTGGTCGACCAGGAGCGCCACGTCGTAGCCGACGCCCCGGGTGCCGTACGAGCCGAGGTGGGACAGGTCCTTGCGGAGCTTCGCGGAGTTGACGCCTGCCGCGTTGGCGAGCCCTTCGCTGGACACCGTCTCGTGCCCGGAGTCGGCGAGCGTGTGCAGCGCACGCAGGTATTCCGGGAGCCGGGACACGGTCGCCTCGGGCAGGTCCGGAAGCGCCGGTACGGCACCGGTGCGGCCGGGCGCGCCTGGTTGACGGTGCTGACTCATGAGACTCCGTGCGGTGCGATCCTCGACCAGCGACGGGGGCCGGTCGTTTCGGGACTCCCGCTGGCGACCGAGATTGCCGGCTGTGCTAGCAGGGCGCGTCGGAACTACAGAGTAGGCGCTTGTGAAGAGGTGCACAAATCGCGATCTTGAAAGCTCGCGACGCGCCTTCACCTGCCCCTCCATTCCCGCAAGATCGATCGACCGCCTCCCTTGGCGGCGCGTGGCGATTATTGCTCAATCCCGACTTCCCTGACCAATCGCGCGCGGCTCGTAGCGCTCCGTCACCGGCGTGGCGAGGCGAGTCTCACGTTTTGCAGTAGGGAGAACCCCACCCCCAAGAGGCCAGCGTGCGGGATGGGTCGGCGGGGCACGCGCCCATAGCCTCGAACCATGACCGCCGCACCACTGGCCACCGCGCCCACTCCGCTGTCCCCCGTCCACGGGCTGCTGCGCCGCCTCGCCCGCGACACCACCTACGTACTCGTGGGCTTCCCGCTGGCGATCGTCGGCTTCGTGCTCGCGGTGGTGGGGATCTCACTCAGCGCCGGGCTGCTGGTGACCACGCTCGGCCTGCCGATCCTCGCCGGCTTCCTCTACGCCGCCCGTGGGCTGGCCGACATCGAGCGGCTCCGGCTCGCCGCGGTGCTGGACCGGCCCCGGGTACGCCCGGTCTACCGCCGGCCGGAGCCGGGCGCCGGGTTCTGGCGGCGGGTGTTCACCCCGATCCGGGACGCGCAGTCGTGGCTCGACCTGCTGCACGCGTTCGTCCGGCTACTGGTGGCCCTGCCCACGTTCGTGCTGCTGGTGGTCTGGTGGGTGCTGGCCCTGGGCGGCACGCTCTACGTCGTCTACGACTGGGCCATCCCGCGCGGCGTCGACGACCAGGACCTGAGCCAGCTCCTCGGGATGGGTGACGGCGCCGGCGCGCGGATCGCCCTGAACACCGCGATCGGGCTGTTCGCCCTGTTCACGCTCCCGCTGGTGGCGCGCGGCTGCGCCCGCCTGCAGGCCGGGCTGGCGTACTCGCTGCTCACCGGCGTGGCCGAGATGCGGCAGCGGATCATCACGCTGGAGGAGCAGAAGCGCGCCGCCGCCTCGGCCGAAGCGGTCGCGCTGCGCCGGCTGGAGCGCGACATCCACGACGGCCCGCAGCAGCGGCTGGTCCGGCTCGCCATGGACCTCGGCCGGGCCCGCCACCAGCTCGCCGACAACCCGGACGCGGCCCGGCAGACGCTCGACGAGGCAGTGGCCCAGACCCGGGAGACGCTGGACGAGCTGCGCGCGCTGTCCCGGGGCATCGCGCCGCCGATCCTGGTCGACCGGGGCCTGCCCAGCGCGCTCGCCGCGCTGGCCGCCCGGGCGCTGGTGCCGACCGAACTGGTGGTGGACGACGACCTGGGCACCGCCGCCGGCCGGCTCGATCCGGGGCTGGAGAGCACCGCGTACTTCGTGGTGGCCGAGGCGCTGACGAACGTGTCGAAGCACAGCCGGGCGAACGCCTGCCGGGTGGAGGTCACCCGGAAGGTGGGCCGGCTGGAGATCACCGTCACCGACGACGGCGTCGGCGGCGCGCACCTGGCCAAGGGCCACGGGCTCAACGGCATCGCCGACCGGGTCCGGGCGGCCGGCGGCACGCTGGAGGTGACCAGCCCGGCCGGCGGCCCGACCCGGGTCCACGCCGAACTACCGAGGTGACCCGGACCGCCGGGTCGGGGCGTGATAGACACCGGACCCATGCGGGTGGTGATCGCGGACGACGCCGTACTGCTCCGGGAGGGGCTGATCCGGCTGCTGACCGAGTACGGGCACGAGGTGGTGGCGGCCGTCGGTGACGGTGACGCGCTGGTCGAGGCGGTGGTGGCGCACCGGCCCGACGTCTCGGTGGTGGACGTGCGGATGCCGCCCTCACACACCGACGAGGGACTGCGCGCCTCGGTGGAAGCCCGCCGCCGGGTGCCGGGTACGCCGATCCTGGTGCTGTCCCAGTACGTCGAGGTGTCGTACGCCGACGACCTGCTGGACACCGCGGGCGGGGCCGGCGGCGGCATCGGCTACCTGCTCAAGGACCGGGTCGCCGCGATCGACGAGTTCCTCGACGGCCTGGCCCGGGTGGCCGCCGGCGGCACCGTGCTCGACCCGGAGGTGATCAGCCAGTTGCTGGTCCGGCGGCGGCGCGACGACCCGCTGGCGTCGCTGACCCCGCGCGAGCGCGAGGTGCTGGCGCTGATGGCCGAGGGCCGCTCGAACACCGCCATCGCCCGGGCGCTGGTGGTCAGCGACGGCGCGGTCGAGAAGCACGTCCGCAACATCTTCACCAAGCTCGACCTGCCGCCGGACGCGACCACGCACCACCGCCGTGTCCTGGCCGTCCTGGCCCACCTGCGCGCCTGACCGGGCCGGGTCAGGCGAGCGTGCGGGCCAGCGTCACCGCCTCGGTGAGCGTGTCGGCGGCCGGGTGGCCGCTGCCGCGCAGCCGGTCCGGGTCGGACAGGCCACCGGTGTAGAGGACGCAGCGGGCGCCGACCGAGGCGGCCGCGTCGGCGTCGTCGAGCGAGTCGCCGATCAGCACCACCTCGTGCCCGCCCAGCCCCAGCTCGGCCAGGTGCTTCTCCAGCCACTCGGCCTTGTGCCCGCCGCCGACGGTGGCACGCAGCCCGTCCACCCGGCGGAAGTGCGGCGTCAGCCCGTACGTGTGCACCGTCGGCACCAGCTCGTCGTGGAACCACATGGACAGCAGCGACTGGCTGCCCTCCCAGGACTCGATCGCGGTGGTGGCGTCGGCGGCCAGGGCGCAGGTGGTCAGCCCGGCCCGGTAGGCGTCGTGGAAGACCCGGTCCAGCGTGCCGAACGCCTCGGCGTCCACGGCCCGGCCGAGCATCTCGGCGTAGTAGTCGGCGATCGGCCGCCGGAACCGGACCCGGTGCTCGGCTGCGGTGACCGCCGGCCCGCCGGCGCTGGCGAAGGCCACGTTCGTGGCCTGGACCACCAGGTCGAGGTCGTCGAGGAGCGTTCCGTTCCAGTCCCACACGAGGTGGCGTCGCATACCCGTCACCCGAGCACTCTAAGGCTAGAGCTGCGGCGTGGTCAGGTCGCGCAGCAGCCGGTCCTCCTCGACCCGCCAGTAGCCGTGTTCCTTGCCGTCGAGCAGCACCACCGGCAGCCGGTCGCCGTAGTCGCGCTCCATCTCCAGGTCGCCGGTGACGTCCCGCTCCACCCACCGGTCGCCGGTGACCGCGACCACACGGTCGAGCGCGGCCTTCGCGTCGTCGCACAGGTGGCAGCCGGGCCGGGTGATCAGGATGAGCCTCGGGTCACTGGACATCGGATACCTCCGTGCGGATCTCGGTCGGCGACGCCGGCGACGGCACCACGGGCGCCGGGCGCAGCTCGGTCTTGCGTACCTTGCCGATCGCCGAGTACGGCAGGCTGTCGACGAACTCGACGGCGGTCGGGCACTTGAACCGGGCCAGGTTACGCGCGCAGTGGGCGAGCAGTTCGTCAGCCGTCACCGGCGGACCGGCCGCCCGGACCACGTACGCCCGCACAGTCTCGCCGGTCCGCGGGTGCGGCACGCCGAGGACCGCCGACTCGGCCACCCCGGGGTGCGCCTGGAGCACCAGCTCCACCTCGTGCGGGTAGACGTTGAAGCCGTTTACCAGGATCAGCTCGCCGAGCCGGTCGACCAGGAACAGGTCGCCGTCGCCGTCGGCGTACGCGACGTCGCCGGTGGCCCACCAGCCGTCCGGGTCCGGCCCGCCCCGCCCGTCCGGCCAGTAACCGGCGAACAGGTTCTCCCCGCGTACCACGATCTGCCCGGGGTCGGTGCCGGCCAGCTCGTCGGAGAGGTCCATCTCGTCCTCGTCGGGGGCGTCGGCGGGCGCGCCGTCGCGCCACAGCTCGACGCCGTCGGCGCCGGTCAGGCGCAGCTCGACGCCGGGCAGCGGACGGCCGATCGAGCCGGGTTTCGGCTCGCCGCCGACGAGCGTCGACGTGAGCACCGGCGCGGTCTCGGTGAGCCCGTAGCCGACGTGCACCGGGTGCCCGGTCAACTCGGTGAAGCGCGCCCCGACGGCCGGCGGCAGCGGCGCCGCGCCGCACACCGCGACGCGCACCGAGGCGAGCGCCGCGGCCGGGTCACGCTCCGCCTCGGCCCAGGTCAGGAACATCGACGGTACGCCGACGAGCACCGTGACCCGGTGCCGGGCGATCTCGTCCAGCGCCCCGGACGGGCCGGGCTCGTCGACGAGCACACCCGTCGCGCCGTGCCGCACCACGGCGCCGAGCACCGTGTTCAGCCCGTACGCGTGGAACAGCGGAAGGGCGAGCAGCACGACGTCGTCGGGGCCGACCACCGGCGGCTCGATCCGGTCGGTCTGGTCGTGGTTGGCGGCGAGCGCGCGGTGCGACAGCATCGCGCCCTTGGGCCGTCCCTCGGTGCCGGAGGTGTAGAGCAGGACGGCGAGGTCGTCGCCGGCGCGGGCCGGGAACCCGTCCGGCCCGGTGTCGCCGCGTACCGGCGGCGCGGTGTGCACGGCGCGCAGCCCGGGCAGCTCGGCGCGGTCCACCCGGGCGGTCACCTCGGGGGCGCCGACCAGCACCGTCGCGCCGGAGTCGGTGAGCACGTGCCGCAGCTCGCGGGCGGTGAGCGCGGGGTTGACCGGTACGGCGACCAGGCCGGCCCGGAGCGCGGCGAGGTAGGTGACCACGAAGTCCGGGGTGTTGCCGAACGCGACAGCCACCCGGGGCGGATGTCCCGGTCCGGCAGCCGGCGGCGCGTCGGCGAGCAGCGCGCGGGCGGTGGCGGTGACCGCGTCGTCCAGCTCGGACCAGGTGAGCGTCCGCTCGCGCCAGCGCAGCGCGGCCCGGTCGCCCCGTTCGGTGGCGGCCCGGCGGAGCCGGTCGGCGAGGTTCGGCGCGGAGCTTTCGGCGGCGTCCTGCACGGTGGCTGAGTCTGGCACAGCGGCGTCCGCCGGACCATGCCCGGACACGGCACCGGGTCCGCCACACGGGACTGGGAATGCAGTACGGTGGGATTCCCGAGCGCGGGATAACGATCTCCAGCGGCACGAGCCGAGCGACCCGGGGCGACCCGTGCGAGCCGCCCTCGCGACACGCCGAGCGGAAAGAAAATCTGCTCCGACCAGGACTTTCCACTGCGGACCACGATCCGGCGCGAAAGTCAACCACACGCGACGGACAACGGGTCCGCCATTCGTGCGATCCGGCGGGAAATACTTCCGCTCTGTGTAACGGACTTGCCACGCGTGGGTGACGTTGGCCCTATCATCACTCGGGTCGGCTCACCCCATTTGCCGTGAGTCGACACCCCTCAGCCCGAGGAGGCCCCCGTGCCCGTCAGCGCATTGGACCAGCACCTCAAGGGGATCTGCCGCCCGTCGGCACGTCCCGACCCGGCCGCGCCCGGCCGGGTTCCACCCGGTCCCCCGGCACCACAGTGGCGCCCGGTGCGGTCGCTGCCCACTCGGACCGGGGAGGCGCGGTGACCACCTTCGGTTACGCCGAACGGCCGGCCGGCGTCACCGGCCCGACCCAGCGCAACCCGCTCAACGAGCGCGCGGACCCGCCTCCACGCAGCGCCGAGAGCCAGCTCGCGGTACGCGGCGAGGGGCGGCGCGTACGCAGCCGCGCGCACCACACGAACGAGGCGCCGGCGCGTCCCGCGACGCCCGGCGGCAACGCGAAACCCGCGGCCGGCCGCCTCGGCAGCCCGGCCCGCCCGACCATGCCGGCGCAGGCCCGGCGCGGTGACGCGGCCACCGGCGCGGAGCCGTCCGCCGCGGAGACCGCGATCCTGCCGGCGGTGACCACAGGCGACACCGCCGTCCTGCCCGCCGTGCCGGCCGCCACGCCCGCCACCGGATTCCCCAGCCGCCCCGACCCGTCCGACCCGGCCACCGAGGTGTGGACGCTCGTCGAACGCGCGCAGGCCGGCGAGTCCGAGGCGTTCGGCCTGATCTACGACAGGTACGTCGACACCGTCTTCCGGTTCGTCTACTTCCGGGTCGGCAACCGCCAGCTCGCCGAGGACCTCACCTCCGACACGTTCCTGCGCGCGCTCAAGCGGATCGGCAGCTTCACCTGGCAGGGGCGCGACCTCGGCGCCTGGCTGGTCACCATCGCCCGCAACCTGGTCGCCGACCACTTCAAGTCGGGGCGCTACCGGCTGGAGGTGACCACCGGCGACGTCCTCGACGCCGACCGGGAGGACCGCGGTCCGGAGGGTAGCCCGGAGGCGGCGGTGGTGGAGCACATCACCAACGTCGCCCTGCTCACCGCCGTCAAGCAGCTCAACCCGGAGCAGCAGGAGTGCATCGTGCTGCGGTTCCTCCAGGGCTTCTCGGTGGCCGAGACGGCCCGTGCCATGGGCAAGAACGAGGGCGCCATCAAGGCCCTCCAGTACCGCGCGGTACGGGCCCTGGCCCGCCTGCTGCCCGACGGCTTCCACTCCTGACCGGCAGCCACCGTCCCGTTTCCTCACCGGCGCCACCGCCGGGCGCTGTCGCGTGCCCGACGCCCCACGCAGGCCGATCACTCTTGGTGATTTCGCCGCCGTCCCAGCCGTAACCGGCGACCGGCGCGGTCCGTTTCTCCGGGTGCGACCAGTGGTTGTCCCGGCGTCCCCCGGGCCACCCGGTCCGGCGGGTCGGGTCGGCCGTTCCGGTCGACTCGGTGCCACACGCTGCCACCGGTCGCTGGTGACGACGACGGCCGCCCGGCCGTGACCAGCGAGAGGGGGTGCCGCGGTGGACAGCGACCTCTTCTCCCGTCGGCGGGCCGAGCGCTTCGCGCAACTCCTCGACGAGGCCAACGGCGGACGCCGGCACCACGTCCGGTCCAAGGCGGACGGTGAACTCACCGCGCTCGTCGAGGTGAGCCGCCGGCTCAGCGCCGAACGGCCCGACGTCGAGCCCGGCGCCGAGTTCCGCACCGGACTGCGGGCGATGCTCGTGGCCACCGCCGAACGTGAGGGCGTCGGCACTCCGGCCAAGACCACCACCGGGGTACGCGGAACGCTGCTGCCCGCGATCACCGGACGTCGGGCGCGGGCCCGGGGCGCGATCCTGGTCGGCGTGGCCGCCGGCGCGGTCGCCCTCTCCGGCATCTCCGCCGCCAGCGAGAACGCGCTGCCCGGTGACGCCCTGTACGGCATGAAGCGCTCCACCGAGCGCGCCCAGCTCGCGCTCGCCAGCTCGGACATCAGCCGTGGGCAGCTCTTCCTCGACTTCGCCCGCACCCGGCTGGACGAGGCCGCCTCGGTACGCGGCGACCGGCTCGGTTTCAGCGCCGTCCTGGACGACATGGACGCGGACACCCGGCAGGGCGTACGCCTGCTGACCACAGTCGCGGCGCAGCGTTCCGACCCGGTGGCGCTGGACGCGGTGGACACGTTCCTGGCCGGCCAGCGCCGGGTGGTCAGCGGCCTGCTGGACCGGCCCGACCACGCCGAGCGGGACCGCACCCGCCGCTCGCTGGCGCTGCTCGACGCGGCCGGCAAGCGCGCCGACGCGCTGCGCGAGGCGATCGCCTGCGGACTGCCCGCGCCACAGGCCAGCGACGCGCTCGGGCCCGCCCCGGCGGCCTGCCCGGCCGACCGCTGAGCGCGTACGCCGACCGCGCCACACTTCTCCCGGCGGACACCCACCCGTCACACCGTGCCGGATACGCTCGACGCGGAGGGCGTACGCGGTCGTCGAGGCAGGGAGGTCACCGTGGCCGGAACCCGGAAGGTGACCGTCAGCACCGACGCGCACGGGCACACCACGGGCTGGTCGGAGGCCCCGTCGGCGCCCGCGACCACGATCCCGCCGGACCCCACCGCCGCCGCCTTCTTCGACGTGGACAACACGATGATGCAGGGCGCCTCGATCTACTGGTTCGCCCGCGGGCTGGCCGCCCGGAAGTACTTCACCACCGGTGACCTGGCCCGTTTCGCCTGGCAGCAGGCCCGGTTCCGGCTGCTCGCCACCGAGCACGCGGGCGACATGTCCCAGGCCAAGGAGGCAGCGCTCGCGTTCGTGCAGGGCTGGCGGGTGGACGACATCGAGCGTCTCGCCGACGAGATCTTCGACGAGCTGATGGCCCCGCGCATCTGGGCCGGCACCCGCCGCCTGGCCCAGCGTCACCTCGACGCGGGCGAGCGGGTCTGGCTGGTCAGCGCCGCCCCGGTGGAGATCGGCCGGGTGATCGCCGCCCGGCTCGGCCTTACCGGCGCGATCGGCACGGTGGCCGAGGTGGTCGACGGCGCGTACACCGGGCGGCTGGTCGGTGACCTGATGCACGGGCCGGCGAAGGCCGAGGCGGTGACCCAGCTCGCCGCCGTGGAAGGGCTGGACCTGGCCCGCTGCGCGGCCTACAGCGACTCGGCGAACGACCTGCCGATGCTCTCCGCCGTCGGCCGTGCGGTCGCGGTGAATCCCGATCCGGCGCTGCTGCGGCAGGCCCGCGAGCGGGGCTGGGACGTGCGCGACTTCCGCACCGGGCGGCGGGCCGTACGCATCGCCGTGCCCTCCACCGCCGCCGCCGGGCTGCTGGCCGGCGCGGTCACGGCCGGACTGGCGCTGCACCGGCGCCGCCACCGCGAGGCCTGAGCCGGCGCGCGTTCGCTCAGGGCCCGAACGGGTCGGGGCGGCGTTCGAGCAGCTTGTGCAGCGTCTGCTGGATCGTCTCCCGCACCTGGTCGGCGAGGTTGAACACCACGAGCGGGTCGTCGGCGGAGTCACGCAGGTGCGCGGTCGGGATCGGCGGGCAGAACTCGATCAGCCACTTGCTCGGCAGTGGCACCATGCCCAGCGGCCCGAGCCAGGGGAACGTCGGCGTGACCGGGAAGTACGGCAGTTTGAGCAGCCGCGCGAGGGGCTTGATGTCGGCGAGCATCGGGTAGATCTCCTCGCCGCCGACGATCGCGACCGGCACGATCGGCGTGCCGGTGCGCAGCGCGGCGGAGACAAATCCGCCCCGGCCGAAGCGCTGGAGCTTGTAGCGGTCGGAGTAGAGCTTGCCGACCCCCTTGAAGCCCTCCGGGAACACGCCCACCAGTTCGCCGTTGCCGAGCAGCCGCTCCGCGTCCGGGTTGCAGGCGACGGTGCCGCCGGTCTTGCGGGCTATCTCGGAGACGACGGGCATCCGGAAGACCAGGTCGGCGCCGAGCAGCCGCAGGTAGCGGCGCGCCGGGTGCCGGTCGTGCAGCGCGGTGGAGAGGATCAGCGCGTCGAGCGCCACGGTGCCGGAGTGGTTGCCCACGACCAGGCCCGCGCCCTCGGCCGGTACGTGCTCGATGCCGCTGACCTCGGTGCGGAACCAGTCCCGGTAGAGCAGCCGGACCAGCGGGTGGACGACCGCGTCGGTCAGGTCGGGGTCGAAGCCGAACTCGTCGACCTCGTAGTCACCGGCGAGCCGCCGCCGCAGGAACGCCAGGCCCTGGGCCACCTTGCGGTCCCAGTGGTCGCCCGGCCGGTCGGCCACCGCCGGTCCGGGCGGCGTGTCACCGGCCGGCGCGTCGCCGGCCACGGCCTTCTTCGCCACGGCCTTCTTCGCCACGGCCTTCTTCGCCACGGCCTTCTTCGCGACCGTCTTCTTGGCCACCGTCTTCTCGGCCGTCGGGCGGTGCGCGGCCGGACCCGGGGCGGCCGACCCGGCCGGGGTGCCGGGCTCGTCGGCGGAGGTGTCCGGCTCGACCGGCGCGGCCGGGCGGGCGGACGGCGCGGTCACCCGGCGGTGTCCGTTGCGCCGTGCCGGCTCCGCGCCCGGCCCGGGCACGTCCAGCGGTACGTCGTAGCGCGCGTCGCGCCGCTCCTCCGGGCTGGTCACGAACGCTCCCGTACGGTCGAGCGGACCTGCCGGATGCTCTCCAGCACCAACCGCTCGGCCGCGGCCAACTGGTCCCGGGTCACCACGACGCCGCCGTGGTGGGCGCGGATGAAGTCCTCGAACGCGGCGGCGGTCGAGCGGGGCGTGAAGCCGAACTCCCGCTCCAGCCGGCTGGTGTCCACCACCCGGCCGTGCACGAACAGGTCCACCTGGTCCAGGCCGTACCGGCCGAAGCCCAGGCTACGGGCGATCGCGGCGACCCCGGCCAGGCCCGGTTCCAGCACCGGCACCGCCACCCGGCCGGCCCGGCGGATCGCCTGCGACAGCGACAGCACGCCCGGCCCGGCGACGTTGTACGTGCCCGGGTGGTCCTCGGCGACCGACCGGTGCAGCACCTCCAGCGCGTCGTCGAAGTGCACGAACTGCAGGCGCGGGTCACGGCCGAAGACGGTGGGCACCACCGGCTGGGAGAAGTAGCGCGTGAGCGTGGTGTCGGCGGCGTACCCGATGAACGGCGCGAAGCGCAGCACGGTCGCGGTGACGTCGGGCCGGCGGCGGCGGAACCCGCGGACGTACCCCTCGATGTCGAGTATGTCGCGGCCGAAACCGCCGCGCGGCACCTCGCGCGGCTCGGTCTCCTCGGTGAAGACGGCCGGATCGCGGAACGACACCCCGTACGCGGCGGTGGACGATCGGACCACGAGCTTGCGCAGCCGGGGCGCGCGCTGCGCGGCGGCGAGCATCTGCATCGTGCCGATGACGTTCTGTTCCTTCATCGCCGACCGGCCGCCCTGCTGCGGGTCGGGGGAGGTGACGAGCGCCAGGTGCACCACGGCGTCGACGTCGAGGTCGGCCAGGAGACCGCCGAGCGAGTCGAGGTCGAGACGGACCCGTTCCACGTCGGTGAGCAGGTCGGCCAGCTCGGGGTTGGGCGGCGCCGGATCGACCCCGATGACCCGCTCGATCCGCGGGTCGGCGGCGAGCCGGGCGGCGACGTGCGCGCCGAGCCAGCGACCGACCCCGGTCACGACGACGACCCCCGGGGCACCGGAGGTGTCACCGGGGGTCATGTCGTGCGCCTTGCGCGGCAGGCGGGATCGAGCCGGGACGTCCACGGCCTGATCACCTGAGCCTCCGAGGGTCGACAGTTGGCAAGTGGTGCCGGGTGCCGGGCCAGTGCCCGGCCCCGGTCACTTGCCGAGACGGCGACGCTGGACGCGGGTCTTGCGCAGCAGCTTGCGGTGCTTCTTCTTAGCCATGCGCTTGCGGCGCTTCTTGACCACCGAGCCCATACGACAGCCTTTCGATGCAACGTTCGGGGCGGACCGGAAGACACCACCGCCGGTGGCGCCTTGACCGCTTGCGGACAACGGACCGGACCAGCGTGGTGGGCAGGGCACACCAGAGGGCGATCACGGTCGTGGTCCAGCCTAACCGGAGTGCGTCAGCAGGACCAACGCGCCCCCGTCGATGCCCCTTTTCGTCGCACTCGGCGGACCGGCCCGCCGAGTGCTCAGGCGGACTCCTGGAAGGCGCCCCGGAGGTATTCGTGCACGGCGTGCTCGGGCACCCGGAACGAGCGGCCGACCCGCACCGCGGTCAGCTCACCGCTGTGCACGAGACGATAGACAGTCATCTTGGAGACCCGCATGACCGTCGCCACCTCGGCGACGGTCAGGAACCTGACATCCGACAGCCGTGCGTCGGACTGCGACCCGGCCATGGCTCACCGACCCATTCCCGTGCCCGGCGCGTGTCACCGGGCAGGTGCTCCCGCCTCGACGAGCGACGCGCGTGTAACCAGTACGGTAGCGGGACGGCTGTGACCTGCGCGATCCCTTCCACCCTTTGATCATGGCGGGACAGCCGTTCACCCGATGTCCACCAGGGGTTTTTCGCCCGGACGGGTGTCTCGTCCGTAACGCCTACTCCGCGCGCAGCGCCACCACCGGGTCGAGCCGGCCGGCCCGCTGCGCCGGCACCACGCCGAAGACGATGCCGACCGCCGCGGAGACGCCGAACGCCAGCGCCAGCGACCACCAGGTGATCGCCGCCGGGATCGGCGAGAGCGCGTCGACGAGCAGCGCGGTGCCCACGCCCAGCGCCATCCCGGTCAGGCCGCCCACCGAGGTGAGCAGCACCGCCTCCAGCAGGAACTGCACGCCGATGTCCCGGGGACGCGCGCCGACCGCCTTGCGCAGGCCGATCTCGCGGGTCCGTTCGCGTACCGAGACCAGCATGATGTTGGACACGCCGACGCCGCCCACCAGCAGCGAGATGCCCGCGATGGCGGCCAGCACACCGGTGAGCACGCCCAGGATGTCGCCGAGCACGCCGAGGATCTGCCGCTGGGTGACGGCGCTGAACTCGGTGTCCGGGTGCCGGCGGGACAGCTCCGCGACGATCCGCTCGCCGAGTTCGTCGATCCGCTCCCGGTCCGGCGCCTTCACCGCGATGCCGTCGATGCGCTGGGTGCCCCACAGCCGTTGCGCCGCCGTCACCGGTACGTGCACCTCGTCGTCCCGGTCCACGCCGAGGCTCTGCCCGAGCGGCGCGAAGACGCCGATCACCCGGAACCGCACCCCGGCCAGCGTGACCTGCTGACCGAGCGGGTCCCGGTCGGGGAACAGCGCCCGGGCCACCGAGTCGCCGAGCACCGCCACCCGGCGGCTGGTGTCGACGTCCGCCCCGGTCAGGTAGCGGCCCCGCGACAGCGATCTGGTGAACACCGACGGGGTGGTCTCCAGCACCCCCTGCACGGTGGTGAAGTCGGACCGGTTGCCGGCCCGGGCGGTCGCGCCGGAGGCCACTGTCACCGCGACCCGGCCGGGGTCGCCGACCACCCGGGAGACGGCGTCGGCGTCGCTGAGGTCCAGCGGCGAGACCACCGGCGCGTTGCCCACCTCGATCCGGCCCGGCACCACCAGCAGCAGGTTCGAGCCGAGCCCTTCGACCTGCTGCTCGACCTGCTGTTTGGTGCCGGTGCCGATGGCCACCAGGATCACCACCGAGGCCACCCCGATGATCACCCCGAGCATGGTCAGCACGCTGCGCAGCCGGTTGGCGCGAAGCGCGTCCCACGCCACCCGCCACGCCTCGGCCAGCCTCATCCCGCGTCCTCACCGGTCCACGTACGGCGCTGCTCGGCGCGAGGGCGCTCCCCGGGCCGCGGAAGGCGCCCGGTGGCACCGGCGGCGCCACCGGAGCCACCGGGCGGGTGCCCCGGGCCGCTTCCGGACACGGACCGGGGCTCCGCGCTGGGAGCGGGGTCCAGTGTCGCAGGTACGCCGGAGCTGTCCGACGGCGGTCGATCATGAGCGCTGTCCGAGCGGATCAGGCCGTCCCGCACCGCGATCCGCCGGCGCGCCCGGGCGGCCACCTCCTGGTCGTGGGTCACCATCACCAGCGCCACCCCGGACTCGGCGTTCAGCTGTTCCAGCAGCTCCAGCACCGCCTCGCCGGTGGCACTGTCCAGATTGCCGGTCGGCTCGTCGGCGAGCAGCACCGCCGGTTCGGTGACCAGCGCGCGGGCGATCGCCACCCGCTGCTGCTCGCCGCCGGAGAGCTGGTTGGGCCGGTGGTGCAGCCGGTGGCCGAGCCCGACCCGGCCCAGCATCGCCGCCGCCCGCTCCCGCCGCTGCCGCGCCCCGACGCCCCGGTAGACCAGCGGCAGCGCCACGTTGTCCACCGCCGACGTACGAGCCAGCAGGTGGAACGCCTGGAACACGAAGCCGATCGTCTCGTTGCGCAGCGTCGCCAGCTCCGGGGCGGTGAGCGTGGTGACGTCCCGGCCGCCGATCACCAGCCGGCCGCCGCTGGGCCGGTCCAGCCCACCGAGCAGGTGCATGAGCGTCGACTTGCCCGAGCCGGACGGGCCGATCACCGCCACGTACTCGCCCTGGTCGATGGTGAGCGACACCCCGCGCAGCGCGGACACCGAGACGCCGTCCAACTCGTACGTGCGCCAGACGTCGACCGCCTCGACCGCCGGTTCGGTCACGGGAGTTCCTGGCCGTCGCGGACCTGGTCGGCGCCGCGTACCACCACCCGGTCGCCGGCCCGTACGCCGTCGACGATCTGCACCAGGTCCTGCCCCTGCACGCCCACCGTCACCGGCACCCGGTCGGCCCGGCCGTCCCGCAACACCCAGACCGCGTCCCGCCCGTCGGCGGAGAACACCGCCGACGCCGGCACCGCCACCGCGTCGGCGGCCTCCCGCACCCGCAGCCGTACCACCGCGTTCATGCCGGGGCGGGGCGCCGGGGCGGCCTCGGCCTCACCCATCCGTCCGGCACCGAGGTCGAGCCGGACCCGGTAGGTGACGCCACCCCGCGCCGAACTGGTCGGCAGCACATCCACCGACCGCACAGTGGCGTCGTACGTCGCGCCGGTCACCGCGTCCAACTCGACCGAGGCGGGCACCCCCGCCCGCACCAACAGCACGTCCGTCTCGTCCACCTCGGCGAGCAGGCCGAGCCGGCCGGTGTCCACCACAGTCAGCACCGGCGTGCCGGCGGTGACCCGGCCACCGGCCGGGATCGCGTCGTCCACGCCGGGCGGCGGTCCGCCCTGCCCGCCCGCGCCGAACGCCGACGGGTCGAGACCGGGCACCGCAGCGCCACCGGCCGCACCGAGCAGCCCGGCCAGATCGGCCGGCGCCGCCGCCCGGGTGCCGCCCGGCTGCACCACACCGGAGATCGGCGCGCGCAGCGTCAACGCGTCCACAGTCGCCTTCGCCAGGTCGTACGCCTGCTGGGCCTGGAGTCGCTGCGCGGCCGACAGCGCGCCGACGGCGCTGTTCAGCCCGGCGACCCCGCGCTGCACCTGGGCGACCGCCCGGTCAGCGGCGCGGGCGGCCGACTCGTACTGCCGCTGCGCCGAGGAGACCTGGAGCAGCAGCGCGGCGCGTACCTGCGGGTCGCCGACCTTGCCGGCGGCGGCGCGGGCGGCGGCGAACGCCTCGTCGGCGGCCCGGTCGGTGCCCCGCCGGCTGCCGCCCAGGTCACCGGTGCCGGTGCCCCGGCCGGCCCGCTTCGCCGCGCGCAGCGCCTCCCGGGCCTGCGCCAGGCGCTCCCGGGCGGACGGCGAGTCGATCACCGCGAGCACCTGCCCGCGGCTGACCCGCGCGCCGGGGGCGACCCGCAGGCTGGCGAGCGTGCCGTCGGCGGGCGCGGTGAGCGTGGCCGCGGCCCGTGCGGTCACGGTGGCCGGCGCGTCGATCACCTCGCTGACCGGGGCGCGGCCCACCTCGGCGACAGTCACCGCCGGGGCGTCGTCGCCGCAGGAGGCGGCGGTCGTGCCGGTCAGGGCGACGACGGCGAGCAGCGCGGTGACGAGACGGGGGCGGCGGGCCGCGGGCAGCCGCGGCGAGGGAGTGCGGGCCACCCGGCCCATGCTACGACCCCGTCGACAGGCGTCGACGTGTCAGCCGACGACGGCCCGCACGTACGCGACGCACTCGTCGTGCAGCATCGACCACGGGTCGCCGAGCACCTCGTCGGCGGCCTGCGCCGGTGACCGCCGCTCGTGCACCACGGCCCGGTAGAAGTCGAGCATCCGCTGCTCGCCGTAGCGGTCGACCAGGTGCCGCACGGCCAGGTAGCCGACGCCGTAGGCGCCGCCGACCCGGCTGTCACTCGCGTCCGCCTCCGGCGCCACCGCCTCCAGCCGCCCGGACCAGCCGCCGCGCAGCAGGTCGCGCACCTCGGTCAGTCCCTCGTAGCGGTGGACCGGCTGGCCGTCGGCCCCGGCGTACTCGGCCAGCCCCTCCACCAGCCACCAGTCGGCGCGGTCGGCGTACCCCCGGTCGGGCAGCGAGGCGGCGTGGGTGAGTTCGTGCCGCAGCAGGTCGTCGACGCCGTCCGGGGTGACGGTCTGGGCGTTGAGCACGACGTCGTGGCGTCCACCGCCGACGCCGACCGCGTACCCGGCGGTCCACTTCGGCCGGCCACCGCCGTACCAGCGCCGCCACTCGGTCTTCCCGGCGTAGTAGACGAGATACCGGTCCGGCCGCGCGTCGCCGACCGCGTACCGGTCCGCGACCCGGGCGGCCGCCTCGGCCTGGGCGAGCAGGCCGGGCAGCTTGCTCCGCTGGGCGGTGGTGGTGGCCACCACCACCCGCTTCCCGACCGTCACGGCCAGGTCGTTCGCCTGCCACGGCCGGACGCCGGCCGGGTCCGTGCCGGACGGTTCCAGCGCGGTCAGCCGGGGCTCCTCCCCCACCAGCCGCCAGCGCGCGTCCAGCTCCACAGTGCTCGGCGCGCAGTCCGGCGCCACGAAGCAGTACCCCACTGTGATCGTCTGCCGCCACTGTCCGGGCTGCCCGTCGGCCGCCTCCGGCACCCCGTCGGCGGCCGGCCGCCACACGGTGACGCGCAGCGCCCGCAGCGCCGCGTACCGCCGGCTCAGGGCCGGCCGCGCCGCCGGTTCGGCGATGGCGAGGAAGCCGGCCCGGTCGGCGCCGACGAGCGCGGTGGCCTGCCGGTCCAGCAGCGCGAGCATCCGCTCGCCGAGCCGCCGCTGCGCCGCCGTGCCCGGGTCGCCCTTCGCGGCCGACCGTCCGGCCGCGTCCGGCGCGGGCCCGCGCAGGAGCACGCCGGGCACCGCGCCCGCCACCAGGCCGAGCGCGAGTCCGAGCGCGGTCCAGAGCGGCCAGCGCCGCCGCTTCCGCACCGCCCGCGTCGGCTCGCCCACGTGCATCAGGGGTACGGGGTACGGCGCGGGTACCGCGACGGGGTGCGGCAACGACGCCGGTGCCGGTGCCATGGTGTCAACGGCGGCGTCCACCTCGGCGCTGTCGGCGCCGGCGTCAGCCGCGCGGGCGGTCTCGGCGCGGGTGTCGTCAGCGCCGGCGTTGGCGCTGAGGTTGGCCGCGACCGCGTCGGCGGCGCTCGCCTTGTCGACGGCATCGACGGCATCGACGGCATCGACGGCATCGACGGCGGGACGATGCTCGTCGCCGTCCGTCGTCCGGCCGGGAGGCTGCTCGTCGCCGTCGGTCACCGGCGAAGGGTACGACCAATCGGGCGTTCCGGGAAAGAGTCCCGCCGCTGTTCCGCCGCGCTCCGAGATCTTGGAAGGAAAGGGCCCCCAGAGGGGCCGAATTCTTCCAAGATCTCTCAGATCGGGGTGCCGGTCAGCGTCAGCGTGGCCTTGTCGGCTGCCCAGAGGGCCACCAGGGCCACGCCGGGCACGGCATGACCGGCCAGGGCGAGCAGCACGCCGCCGGTGAGGAAGCAGGCGGCCTGGACGGCGAGCTTGGCCGGGTCGGGCAGCGTCACGGCGGCGCGCGGTGAGCAGAACAGTCCCCACACCACGGCGATCACCAGCGGCGCGCCGAGCCCGGCCAGCAGGCGCAGCGGCCAGCCGACGTCGAGCGTGAAGCCCCAGTATCCGGCCGAGCCCAGCAGGGCCAGCTCCAGCAGGAAGATCACGCCCAGCAGCAGCGCGGTCATCGGTCTCCCCAGGAACGGTAGGCGCGGTCCAGGCCCGCGATCAGCTGGTCGAAGGAACGGTCGGTGTCGCGGGGCAACCCGAATCCGCCGGCCGCCTCCAGCGCGACGAAGCCGTGTACGGCGGCCCGGAACATCCGGATCGCGTCGATCGCGTCGTCGCCGTCGAGGCCGTACCCGAGCAGGATCGCCCGGATCGCGCCGACCGCGCGCTCACCGGCGGCGAGGTGTTCGGCGTCGGCCGGGTCGGGCGCCCGCTGGGCGGCCGGGTAGCGGCCGGGGTGCTGCCGCGCGTACGCCCGGTAGGCGGCGGCGACGGCGCGCAACGCGTCGCCGCCGGCCCGGCCCGCGGCGGCGGTGGTGAGCACGTCGGCGATCTCGGCGGTGGCGAGCACGGCGAGCTGCTGGTGCAGCGCGTCCACGCCGCGCACGTGCTTGTAGAGGCTGGGCAGCGCGACGCCGAGCCGGGCGGCGAGCGCGGCCAGCGTCAGCTTCTCGTAGCCGACCTTGTCGGCGAGCACGGCCGCCTCCCGCACGACTGTGGCCGGGGTCAGGCCGGCCCTAGGCACGCGCGGTCACCGCCAGGAACTCGACCAGGTCGGCGGCGGTGGCGTCGGGCTGGTCGGCGTGCGGGTAGTGGCCGGAGTCGGCGATCATGCGCGCCTCGGCGACGGCGAACAGTCGTCGCGCGGCCCGCGCCTCCGCGCCGGGGTCGGGGAAGTCCGGGTCCTTGGTGCCCATCAGCACCAGGACCGGCCGGTTCACGTCGCGGGCCCGCGCGGTCCAGTGCGGGTCGGCCGGCGCGACCACGCCGCGCACGGCGGCCATCCGGCCGCGCAGCTTGGCGACCAGTTCCTTGCGGTACGCGGCGTCGTCCGCCGGGCGTCCGCAGGGGAACAGCGTGCGGTGGAACAGCCCGAACAGCCGAGGGCTGCGCAGCACGACGGCTTGCGCGGCCCGCATCAGCGGGTTCGGCTTGGGCGTGCCGACGAACGGGCTGACCTGCACGATGCCGCTGACCAGCTCCGGCGCCTCGGCCGCGGCGAAGACCACTGCCGCGCCGCTGGAGGAGCTGCCGACCAGGGTGGCCGGGCCTCCGCCGAGCGCCCGCACCACGGCGAGCAGATCGCCGCCGACGTGCTCCGGGGCGTACGTGGGCCAGCGCGGGCTGGAGTCGCCGTGCCCGCGTACGTCGACAGCCGCCACCCGGTAGCCGGCCGCGACCAGCCGGGGCGTCAGGTGCCGGAAGGCGGCCCGGTTCTCGCCCATGCCGTGCGCGAGCACCACGAGCGGGCCCGATCCGTGCACCTCGTACGCGATAGTGCCGCCGTCCCGCGTCACCTGGCTAACTGTCATAGCCCTAAAGCTAATGCTATTAGCCAAGACGCGTCAAGCTTGACCTCAACCCGGGATGAGGTCGCACGATCCCGCACATGCCGATCACCGCCGACACCCACGTACGCCTCGCCCGCCCGAGCCGCGACCTGGTGATGCTCGGGCTGCCCGGGGCCGGCTGGCACCTGGAGCTGGTCGGCGGCTCGACGCTCGCGGTCGAGCCGCGCCCCACCGACGAGGACCTCTTCGTGCTCTACCTCGACGGACCACCCGACGACGAACTGGTCCCGAGAATCGAACGGGCCGGCGGGACCAGGGTCTCCGCCGGCCCGTACTGGGACAGGTGGGGTGTCACGTTCGCCGACCCGGACGGCTACCGCCTCGTGCTGTGCACCCGGGCCTGGTCGAACGACTGACTCACTTCTTCGACAGCACCGCGCGGCCGAAGAACGCCAGGTTCGCCGGGCGCTCCGCGAGCCGGCGCATCAGGTAGCCGTACCACTGGTCGCCGTAGGGGACGTAGGTCCGCACCGTGTAGCCCTCGCCGACCAGGCGCTGCTGCTCCTCCGGCCGGATGCCGTAGAGCATCTGGAACTCGAACCGGGCCGGGTCGCGGTCGAACCAGCGGGCGCGGTCCTCGCCGATCGCGATCAGCCGCGGGTCGTGCGTGGCGAGCATCGGGTAGCCGTCGCCGGACATCAGCACGTTCATGCAGCGCACGTACGACTTGTCCACCTCGCGGGCCGACTGGTACGCCACCGACTCCGGCTCCTTGTACGCGCCCTTGCACAGCCGCACCCGCGACCCGGCGGAGGCCAGCTCCCGGCAGTCCGACTCGGTCCGCCGCAGGTACGCCTGGAGCACCGCCCCGGTCGACGGGTGGTCCTTGCGCAGCTTCGCCAGGATGTCCAGCGTCGAGTCGGTGGTGGTGTGGTCCTCCATGTCCAGCGTGACAGTGGTGCCCGCCGCGTCGGCCGCCGCGCAGATCGCCCGCGCGTTGTCGTACGCGAGCTGCTCGTCGAACATCTGGCCCAGCGCGGACAGCTTCACGCTGACCTCGGCAGCCGGGGTGAGCCCGGCGGCGCCGAGCCGGCTCAGCAGCGTGAGGTACTCGTCCCGGGTGGCGTTCGCCTGCTCCGGGGTGGCGGTGTCCTCGCCCAGGTAGTCGAGGGTGACCGCTTGGCCGTCGGCGACCAGCTCGCGGGTGGCGCGCAGCGCGTCGTCGGTGGCGGCGCCGGCGACGAACCGGCGGACGACGTCCCGGGTGAACGGGGCCGTCGCGACGAGCCGCTCCACCTGGGAAGACCGGGAGGCGGCGAGGATGACGGAACGGAGCATGAGCCGAGCGTAACGCTCATCACCGGCCCTCCGCCGGGCGCGTCCGAGGCCCGCTCGGGTCGGCGCGCGGACCCGGGGCGGGCACCCCCGGCTGGCGTCGATCGGCTACAACGTTCACGTGGATCGACGACACCCCCGGCGGCGGCTCCGCTCGGCCTCCGTGCAGCTCGGCGCGCTGACCGCGCTCGCCCTCGCGCTCTCCGGCTGCAACAACGGCTACGACGACGACGATGACGACTGCGCGCTCGGACCGGCCGGCGGGGGCGGCGACACCGTCGCGGTCGCCCTGCGTGTGCCGGCGACCGCCACCGCCGCGCGCGGCGAGCCGGCCCCGACGACCGCCGCGCTGCCCGAGCGCGGCGGCTTCGGCAGCCACCTCGCCTCCTGCGGCGGCTGACGTGCGCCGCGAGGCCAGCACGCCGCGCCCCGGCTGGGACGAGACCATCCGGGCCCAGGGCCTGGTGTACGTCGACACCGAGCTGCCCGACGGCAACGTCATGTCGTACTGGGACGAGACGGCCGCGTACTCGTTCACGCTCGACGAGGTGCTCCGCCTGGAGGAGGCGACGGAGGAGCTGCACCGGATGTCGGTGGCCGCCGCCGAGCACGTGGTGGCCCGCAACCGGTACGCCGAGTTCGGCATCCCCGAGTGGGCCGCCGAGGCGGTCGCCCGCTCGCTGCGGGAGAGCCCGCCGACGCTGTACGGCCGGTTCGACCTCTGGTACGACGGCAGCTGCCCGCCGAAGATGCTGGAGTACAACGCCGACACCCCGACCGCGCTGGTCGAGGCGAGCATCGTGCAGTGGTACTGGCTGGAACACACCCGCCCGGACGCGGACCAGTGGAACAGCCTGCACGAACGGCTGGTCGGCGCGTGGGCCAAGATCGGCGCCGGGCTGCACGAGCGCCGGACGCACGTGCTCTGGTCCGAGGAAGAGGAGTCGGGCGAGGACCAGATCACCGCCGGCTACCTGGCCGAGACGGCCCGCCAGGCCGGGCTGGACGTGACGCTCATGCCGATCCAGCAGGTCGGCTGGGACGGGCGGCGCTTCGTCGACGCCGACGACCGCCCGATCACCACCTGCTTCAAGCTCTACCCCTGGGAGTGGATGCTGGCCGAGCCGTACGGGCGGCCCGCGCTCGACCCGGGCACGCCCACCACCTGGATCGAGCCGGCCTGGAAGCTGCTGCTGTCGAACAAGGCGCTGCTGGCGGTGCTCTGGGAGCTGTACCCGGGGCACGACTACCTGCTGCCCGCGTACCTGGACTCACCGCGCGGCATGACCGAGTACGTGGCCAAGCCGCTGCTCGGTCGCGAAGGCGGCTCGGTACGCATCGTGACCGGCGGCACCGAGATCACCAACCCGGGGATCTACGGCGACGAGGGCTTCTGCTTCCAGGAGTTCCGCGCGTTGCCCGAGTTCGAGGGCAACCGGACGGTGCTCGGCAGCTGGATCGTGGACGGCGAGTCAGCCGGCGCCGGCGTACGGGAGAGCGAGAGCCTCATCACTGACGGTTACGCGCGGTTCCTGCCCCACTACATCGACGCACCGCGTCTGCCGTGAGTCGTCTACCGTTGGTGTCGTGAACTTCGACGCGTACGCCCGGACCGGGGTCGAGCTCGTCAACGCCCGGCTGGACGACCTGGACGGCCTACGGGCTGTCTTCTCGGACGAGCAGGGCTGGATGCGCGACGAAGTCGCGGAACGGGACCTGGCGATCTTCCGGCGGGCGCAGAAGCGACTCCGGGACGTCTTCGAGTACGGCACCTCGGGCCGGGACAACGAAGCGGTGGCGGAGCTGAACGCGCTGCTGGAGGCGTTCCCGGTGCAGCCGCGCATCTCCGGCCACGACTCCTCCGACTGGCACATGCACGTGACCAGCCGGGGCGCGTCGGTCTCCTCCGAATACCTGGCCGGCGCGGTGTGGGGCCTGTCGGTGTGGCTCTGCGAGTACGGCAGCGCCCGCTTCGGGGTCTGCGCCGACGACCGCTGCGGCAACGTCTACCTGGACACCTCGTCCAACTGCTGCCGGCGGTTCTGCTCCGAGCGCTGCGCCACCCGCTCCCACGTGGCGGCGCATCGGGCCCGCAAGCGGGCCGCGGTCGGCGAGCAGGCCGTCCCCGCGCAGCCGCTGTCCCCGGTGAGCTGACCTCCGGGGCGGCGCGCCCCGGTCAGGCGTCGACCGGCGAGGCGGCGGTCAGGTTCGCCCGGGCGAACTCCAGCGACTCACGCAGGTCCGCCTCCCGGACCGCCCGGCTCTTCGCGCCCCGGGTGGTCACCTCTACCGCCACCGTGCCGCTGAACCCTCGGCCGGCGAGCGAGCGGAGCATCTCCGCGCAGGGCTGCCCGCCGCGACCGGGCACCAGGTGCTCGTCACGCCCCTCGCCGGTGCCGTCGCCCAGGTGCACGTGCGCCAGGCCGGAACCCATCCGGTCGGCCATCGCCATCGCGTCGGTGTGCGACGCAGCGCAGTGCGACAGGTCGAGCGTGTACGAGGCGTACCCGATCTCGGTCGGGTCCCAGCCCGGCGCGTACGGGACGAACTGCCGCCCCGCCATCCGCACCGGGTACATGTTCTCCACCCCGAAGTGCAGGCCGCCGAACTGCCCGGCGATCGTGTCGAGCCCGTCGGCGAAGGTACGCGCGTAGTCACGCTGCCAGGTGAACGGCGGGTGCACCACGACGGTCGGCGCCTCCAGCGTCTCGGCCAGCTCGGCGGCCTTGCGCAGCCGCTCCCACGGGTCGGGGCTCCACACCCGCTGGGTGACCAGCAGGCAGGGGGCGTGCACCGACAGCACCGGGACGCCGTAGTGCTCGGCGAGGCCGCGCAGCGCGCCCGCGTCCTGGCTGACCGGGTCGGTCCAGACCATCACCTCGATGCCGTCGTAGCCGAGTTCGGCGGCGAGCTGGAACGCCGCCGCGGTCCGTTCGGGGAAGACCGAGGACGTGGACAGGAGTACCGGAACGCGGTAGGTCACGCCTCCGAGGGTAGCTCCAACCGCCAGCGAGCATCGGGACGAGCAACCGCAAAGCAACCCAGAGCGCTCGTACGGTCACATCGGCGCGAGCTGATCCAGCCGACGCAGGATGACGCCCTCGCGCAGCGCCCACGGGCAGATGTCCACGCCGTCCACACCGAGCCGCCGCATCACCGCCTCGGCCACCACCGCGCCCGCGAGCAACTGGTGCGCCCGCTGCGCGCTCACCCCCTCCAGCTCGGGCAACTGGGCCGGCGGGATGTGCCTGATGAACCCCAGCACCTGCCGCAGGCCGGTACGGGTCAGGCTGCGCCGCGCCCACAGGCCCGCACCGGAGGGAGCGGCCCCGGCCAGCCGGGCCAGCGTGCGGAACGTCTTCGAGGTGGCGACCGGACGCTCCCAGCCCACCGCCGTCAACTGCTCCACCACCGGGTCGAGCTGCGCGTCCACGTACGCCCGCAGTTCCTCCACGGCCTCGGCCGACGGCGGCGCCGTGCCGGCCGGGTCGACCGCCAGCCGCTCCCGGCTCAGCCGGCCCGCGCCGAGCGGCAGCGAGATCGCCACGTCCGGGTGCTCGTCGATGCCGGCCGCCAGCTCCAGCGAGCCGCCGCCGATGTCCATCGCCAGCAGCCGCCCGGCGGACCAGCCGAACCACCGCCGCACCGCGAGGAACGTCATCCGCGCCTCGTCCGCCCCGGAGAGCACCTCCAGGCGTACGCCCGTCTCGTCGCGGACGCGGGCCAGCACGTCGGCGGCGTTCGTGGCGTCGCGAACAGCGCTCGTGGCGAACGCCAGCAGATCCTCGGCGCCCAGCCCGTCCGCCGCCGCCCGGGCCATGCCGACCGCCTTGACCAGGCCGTCCGCGCCACCGACGGTGAGCGCGCCGTCCGGACCGATCTGCTCGGCCAGCCGCAGCACCACCTTCTCCGAGTGCGCCGGCCACGGATGCGCGCCGTGGTGGGCGTCGACCACCAGCAGATGCACCGTGTTGGAACCGACGTCGAGGACACCCAGTCGCATGGGAAAGACCCTAGGGCCAACACGTTTCGTCGGCTCGGCGGCCGGGCGGGGTCACCGCGCGTACGCTGGTCCGAGTGACAGGGCAGATCGAGCTTCACGTGCTGGTGGACGACCCCGAGGACCCGCGCAGCCGCGAGGTCGGGCTGGACTTTCCCCGGGAGTGGATCGAGTTCGTCGACCCGGCCGACCCGAAGCACGTCGTCCGCGCCGACCTGACCTGGCTGCTCTCCCGCTGGACGTGCATCTTCGGGCAGGGCTGCCACGGCATCATCGCCGGACGGGCCGCCGACGGGTGCTGCTCGCACGGCGCGTTCTTCACCGACTCCGACGACGAGAAGCGGGTCCGGGCCGCGGTCAAGCGGCTGACGCCGGAGACGTGGCAGCACTTCCGGCGCGGGTTCAAGAACTGGACCGAGAACGACACGGTCGACGGCAAGACACCGGCCCGGCGTACCGCCACCCGCGACGTGGACGCCCCGTGCGTGTTCCTCAACGACGCCGACTTCGCCGGCGGAGGCGGCTGCGCGCTGCACGCCCAGGCGCTGCGCGACGGGGTGCACCCGCTGGAGTACAAGCCGGACGTGTGCTGGCAACTGCCGGTACGCCGCGACCAGGAATGGCACAAGCGGCCGGACAACACGAAGGTGCTGATCTCCACGCTGGCCGAGTTCGACAGGCGCGGCTGGGGCGCGGGCGGGCACGACCTCGACTGGTGGTGCACCTCCTCGACCGACGCGCACGTCGGCGCCGAGCCGATGTACGTCTCGTACGGGCCGGAGCTGACCGCGCTGATCGGCGCGCCCGCGTACGCGAAGCTGGCCGAGCTGTGCGCCGCCCGGCAGCGCCAGGGTCAGATCGCCCCGCACCCGCAAGCGAGTGAAGGCCGGCACCCCGTCTCGGAGTGCCGGCCTTCGTATCTCTTACTTGTTCCAGTGCTGGGCCACGAGGTCGGCGGCCTGCTGTTCCCACTGGGCGTAGTGGTCCGGGTAGGCGGAGACCTGGACGGTCTGGGCGGCCTTGGTCAGCGGCATGTCCTGCCAGCCGTCGACCTGCTTCAGACCCTTCAGGAACGCGGTGGTGGAGTACTCGGGGTCGGTGATCTGCTCGACCGTGCCCCAACCGCTGGAGGGGCGCTGCTGGAACAGGCCCTGCGAGTCGTGGTCGTTACGGTCACCGAGGTGGCCGAGGTTCTCCAGCTTCGACTCCTGCAACGCGGTAGCGATCGACACGACCGCGGCACGCTCGTCCATGCCGGCCTTCTTCGTCGCCGCGATGATCGCCTTCACGTTCTTGGTCTGCTCGTCATTGAGGTCGATGCGGGACTGGGCGCCCTGCACGCCGTGCGGGATCAGCTTGTCGGACTGCACGGTGGCGGTGACCGGCTTGACCGCGTGGGTGGTGTCGGCCGCGTGGGCGGCGACCGGGCCGGCGAACACGCCACCGGTGAAAGCCAGACCAGCAATACCCAGAACGCTCTTACGCAGAATCGTGTTCATGATGGGGGCTCCATTCGGGGGTCGACACACCCCCCGGGGGGACCGGGGGTGCGTGGGCACCGTCAGGCGCTCAAGAAAGTCTCAAGGGGGATCCCGGCTGCTCGCGGGGCGGGGGCCTCTACGCGGCGCCGGAAGGATGTCCAACGACCGTCGGCCCGGCATCATTCCCGGGCCAGCTCACGCTGTCGGGGTGCGGCGCGGGGCTCACGTCGTCGGAACCGTGTTCAACGACCGGCCGGGCGGGATGATTCCCCGCGGCTCACGCCGCCGCACGTACTCAACGGCCTGAGGTCTGTTCCCACAGCCGACGCGCTCGGGGGGCGCGGCCTTGCTCGGTCGTTCACCCGGTTACAACGCCCCGCACCCGCCAGCGATTCCGCCACCAGAGTGCCGCCCACCACCACCGAACCCGACACCCCGCCCACACACGCCAAACCTCACCGAGCCCGGCCCGGCCGCCTCGCTCCACGCCCTGTTGATCAAGGAGTTTGCGGCCCTTTCCGGCACCCACGAGCCCACTAACTCCTTGATCACCGCGATCTTGGAGTTGTGGCACCTCACGAAGGGCGCCAAACCGGGCATCCCGGGCACCACAACTCCAAGGTCCGACAAGCCTTCGCCAGGCCCCCACACCGGGTTGATCATGAGGTTAGCGGTGACAAACCGGACACCAAGTGCCGCCAAGTTCATGATCGACGCGACCGGGCAGGACGGATGCGCTGGACGGGGAGCGAAGCGGCCGCGACCGGCCTCGCGATCTTGCAGTTTGCGCCCTCCGAGCACCCGATTCGCCCGGTTTGCGGGGCACCAATGTGCAAGATCGCGCGATCGAGGGAGGGCTGGGCGGAGTGGGGGTCGAGAACTCCCCCGGGAGGCCCCGAGGGTCGGCGATCTTGGAGTTGTGGTGCCTCGCGAAAGGTGTCAAGCCGGGCATCCTGGGCGCCACAACTCCAAGATCGACGGGGGGCGTGGACGGGGGGACGGGCGGGTGGCCGGCCCGGGGGTCAGGGCTCGAACTTGTAGCCCAGGCCTCGGACCGTGACGATGTAGCGCGGCGCGGACGGCTCCGGCTCGATCTTGGAGCGCAGCCGCTTCACGTGCACGTCCAGCGTCTTGGTGTCGCCCACGTAGTCGGCGCCCCAGACCCGGTCGATCAACTGCCCGCGGGTGAGCACCCGCCCGGCGTTGCGCAGCAGCAGCTCCAGCAGCTCGAACTCCTTGAGCGGAAGCTGCACCCCGGCGCCGCCGACCGTCACCACGTGCCGTTCGATGTCCATCCGGACCGGGCCGGCGGCGAGCGTCGGCGCGCCCGTCTCGTTCGACTCGGCGCTCTGCCGGCGCAGCACCGCCCGGATGCGGGCGACCAGTTCACGCGGCGAGTACGGCTTCGTCACGTAGTCGTCGGCGCCGATCTCCAGGCCGACCACCTTGTCGATCTCGCTGTCCCGCGCGGTGACCATGATGATCGGCACGTGCGAGCGCTGGCGGAGCTGCCGGCACACCTCGGTGCCCGACATCTCCGGCAGCATCAGGTCGAGCAGCACGATGTCGGCGCCGGTCCGGTCGAACTCGGTGAGGGCGTCGGTGCCCGTCGCGGCGACGGAGACCTCGAAACCCTCCTTGCGGAGCATGTAGGACAGGGCGTCGGAGAACGACTCCTCGTCCTCGACCACCAGTACGCGGCTCAACGGGTGTTTCCTTTCCTGTGGTCAGACCTGCCGGAGCTCGGCCGGGCCGGCCTCGATCCCAGCGGAGGCGAGTGTCGTCTCCAGGTCGTCCGGGGGGCGGGCGGGCAACCGGAGGGTGAACGTCGACCCCCCACCAAGAGTGCTCGACACGTCCACCCGGCCGCCATGGTTGCTGGCGATGTGCTTTACGATGGCCAGTCCCAGGCCGGTGCCGCCGGTCGCGCGGGAGCGGGCCTGGTCGGCGCGGTAGAACCGCTCGAAGATCCGGTCCACGTCGTTCGGGGCGATGCCGATGCCCTGGTCGGCCACGGCGATCTCGACGTGTTCGTCGGTTCCGGTGACCGTCACCCGGACCATGGTGTCCTCGCCGGAGTAGGTGATTGCGTTCTCCACCAGGTTCGCCACCGCGGTGGCGAGTTGGCTGTCGCTGCCGTACACGGTCAGGCCCCGCTGCCCGCCGACGGCGATCTCCACCCGGCGGGCGGTGGCCGCGGTGCGGGTGCGGTCGACGACCTCGGCGAGCACCCAGTCCACCGAGACCGGCTCGGGCGCGGGTTGCGGCTCGGCGCCCTGGAGGCGGGTCAGTTCCAGCAGCTCCTGCACGAGGCGGCCGAGCCGGGTCGACTCGTGCTGGATCCGCTCGGCGAACCGCCGCGCGGCGACCAGGTCCTCGGACAGGTCGGGCGCGCCGTCGGAGGCCGGTTCGGTGGCGTCGACGAGCGCTTCGGCGAGCAGTTGCAGCGCGCCGATGGGTGTCTTCAGCTCGTGGCTGACGTTAGCCACGAAGTCCCGGCGTACCCGGGCGAGACGGTGCGACTCGGTGACGTCGACCGCCTCGATCGAGACGTAGCCGGAGCCCAGTCCCATCGCCCGCAGGTGCACGCCGAGCGGGTTGTCGCCACCGCCGTCGCGGCCCCGGGGCAGGTCCAGCTCGATCTCGCGCCGCACGCCCGTGCGGCGGACCTGCCCGGCGAGGGTACGGATCAACGGGTGCGCCGCGATCGAGCCGGGTGTCGCCCCGGTACGCAGCAGACCCATCGCCCGGGCGGCCGGGTTGACGAGGACCGGCACGTCGTCCGGGCCGAGCACCACCACGCCGGCGCGTAGCGAGTCGATCGTCTTGCGTCCGAGCCCGGATAGGCCCCCCTGCTGGTCGTCCGGAATCGTCGGCCTCCCTGCGTCACGACGGGTGGTCCCGCCGCCCCGCGACGCCCGCCGGCGCCGCCACTGCTCAACCGGTCCGGACAGCGTCGCCCCGGCGACCAGCCCGGTCACCAGCGCCACGGCCACCGCGACCGCCACCGCCCATTCCACCCGGCGATCGTAGGGTCATTGTTAACCCAGGGATCGGGCACAAAGGGACGAACCACTCTCGCTTCCGGCAAAGTTCACCTGCGGGCCCCGCGTCGTTCACCCACGTTCATCCTGGTGCCGACCGTTCGGCCTAGCGTGGGGCGCGCACCTGCTCCCGCCGTACCCCTCGGGGTCGCGGCACCGACCCCAGGAAGTGACGATGCGCGACGAGTTCCGGGCCGACCTGCAGATTGTCAGCCAGTTGCTGGTGGACATGGCCGAGGCGGTACGCGCGGCCATGCGGCAGGCCACGAAGGGTCTGCTGACCGCCGACCGGACGGCCGCCGAGACGGTGATCGCGCGGGACGCCGAGATCGACGAGCTGTACCGGCACGTGGAGGAGCGGGTCTGCGACCTGCTGGCCCGGCAGGCGCCGGTCGCCTCCGACCTGCGTGCCATGATCACCGCGCTGCACGTGGCAGCCGATCTGGAACGGATGGGTGACCTGGCCGACCACGTGGCGAAGACGGCGCTGCGCCGGCACCCGTCCCCGGCCGTCCCGGCGGAGCTGCGGCCGGTCTTCACCGACATGGCCGGGATCGCCGACCGGATGGCCGAGAAGATCGGTGCCGTGCTGGCCAAGCCGGACGCCGACGTGGCCGCCGAGCTGGACGGCGACGACGACGCGATGGACGACCTGCACAGGAGCCTGTTCGGGGTGCTGCTCGGCGACGACTGGCCGTACGGGGTGGAGACGGCGATCGACGCGACGCTGCTGGGTCGCTTCTACGAGCGTTTCGCCGACCACGCGGTGAACGCGGGCGAACACGTGGTCTACCTGATCACCGGTTCGACGTCCGCCTGACCCCGGCCCGCGCGCAAGGAAGGGCCCCTTATTAACAGCGAGCGTTAATAAGGGGCCCTTCCTTTACCGCAGGCGTTAAAAAGGGACCCTTCCTTACACCAAGCTCAGCGGCCCTGGTTGGCTACCGCGGCGGCGGCGTCCTTGGCCGCGTCCGGGTCCAGGTACGTGCCGCCGAGCACCTGGGGACGCAGGTCGGCGTCCAGGTCGTAGCGCAGCGGGATGCCGGTGGGGATGTTCAGCTTGGCGATCGCCTCGTCGGAGATCTGGTCGAGGTGCTTGACCAGGGCGCGCAGCGAGTTGCCGTGCGCGGCCACCAGCACCGTCCGGCCGGCCAGGATGTCCGGCACGATCGAGTCGTACCAGTAGGGCAGCATCCGGTCGACGACGTCCTTCAGGCACTCGGTGCGCGGCATCAGCTCGGTCGGCAGCAGCGCGTACCGGGGGTCGCCGACCTGCGACCACTCGTCCGCGTCGTCGATCGGCGGCGGCGGCGTGTCGTACGACCGGCGCCAGAGCATGAACTGCTCCTCGCCGTACTCGTCGAGGGTCTGCTTCTTGTTCTTGCCCTGCAGGGCGCCGTAGTGGCGTTCGTTGAGCCGCCACGACCGGCGCACCGCGATCCAGTGCCGGTCGGCGGCGTTCAGCGCCAGCTCGGCGGTGCGGATGGCCCGGCGCAGCAGGCTCGTGTGCACCACGTCCGGCAGCAGGTCGTGCTCGCGGAGCAGCTCGCCGCCGCGCCGCGCCTCGGTCTCTCCCTTGGTGGTCAGGTCGACGTCGACCCAGCCGGTGAAGAGGTTCTTGGCGTTCCAGTCGCTCTCGCCGTGCCGCAGCAGGACCAGCGTCCCGACGGTGGGCCCCTCGCTCGCAGTCATGCCGATCATCCTGCCGTACCGGCGCGACGGGCACGCGCCGACCGGTCGTGACGACCACCACGTGGAAAACCTGATGACCACGGCTCCGGCCCGGCACTAGGTTGTAAGGCGTTCTAAACAGGTCGGTCATTACCACACGGGGGCGTCGGGATGCGGACGGTACGAGGCTGGTTCCAGGACACGGCGGGTGGCCTGCCACGGACGTTCTGGTACCTCTGGGCCGGCACGCTGATCAACCGGCTCGGCTCGTTCGTCCTGATCTTCCTGGCCATCTACCTGACCCAGGAACGCGGCTTCTCCGCCGCCCAGGCCGGTCTGGTGATCGGTCTCTGGGGCGCCGGCGGCGCGGTCGGCACCACCATCGGCGGCACCCTGACCGACCGCTGGGGACGGCGGCCCACGCTGCTCGTCGCGCACGTCGGCGCGGCGGGCATGATGATCGCGCTGGGCCTCGCCCGGCCGCTCTGGGCGGTCGCCGTGGGCGCGCTGCTGCTCGGCGCGTTCGCCGAGGCGGCCCGCCCGGCCTTCGGCGCGATGATGGTCGACGTGGTGCCGGACAAGGACCGGCTGCGCGCCTTCTCGCTGAACTACTGGGCCATCAACCTCGGTTTCGCCTGCGCCGCCGTGCTCGCCGGCTTCGCCGCCCAGGGCAGCTACCTGCTGCTGTTCCTGGTGAACGCGACCACCACACTCGTGACCGCGCTGATCATCTTCGCCAAGGTCGGCGAGACCCGCGGCCCGGTCACCGTACTGCCGGTCAAGGGGATGCCGGCGCCGGCCGGCGCGCTGCGCACCATCCTCGCCGACCGGGTGTTCCTCGGCTTCGTCGCGCTCAACCTGCTCGCCGCGCTGGTGTTCCTCCAGCACATCTCGATGCTGCCGATCGCCATGGGCGACTCCGGGCTCAGCCCCGCCACGTACGGCTCGGTGATCGCGCTCAACGGCGTGCTCATCGTGGTCGGCCAGCTCTTCGTACCCCGGCTCATCAAGGGCCGCAGTCGCTCACACGTGCTGGCGCTCGCGTCGCTGGTGATGGGCGCCGGTTTCGGGCTCACCGCGTTCGCCGACACGGTCTGGCTCTACGGCCTGACCGTGCTGATCTGGACCGTCGGCGAGATGCTCAACTCGCCGTCCAACGCCACCCTGATCGCGGAGCTGTCCCCGGCCGCGCTGCGCGGCCGCTACCAGGGCGTCTTCTCGCTGTCCTGGCAGCTCGCCGGCGCCGCCGCGCCGATCCTCGGCGGCCTGGTCCGCGAGCAAGCCGGCAACAGCACGCTCTGGCTCGGCTGCGCGGGCATCGGCGTCGTGGCGGCCGTCGCCCACCTGATCTCCGGCCCGGCCCGGGAGCGCCGCGCGCTCGCGCTGCGCGCAGTGGGCACGCCGGTCGCGCCGGTCACCGCCACCGCCTCCCCGGCGCCCGAGGCGGCCGAGGCCGCGGCCACCGCACCCGCCGCGCCGGTCCGGGCCGGTTCCTGAGTACGCCCCGACGCGACCGCCCCGAGGCGGGTGGATACCGTACGGGACGGAATCGGTAAGGAAACCTTCCTGGAGGACTGGTGCACGGCCTGCGGCGCTGGTGGGACGACACGGCCGGCGGGCTCCCCGCCACGTTCTGGTACCTCTGGTCCGGCCTGCTGATCAACCGGGCCGGCGCGTTCGCGCTGCTGTTCCTGTCGCTGTACCTGACCGTCGCGCGGGGCGCCCCGCCGTCGCTGGCCGGGCTGGTGGTCGGCGCGTACGGGATCGGCGGCGCGGCCGGCACGCTGCTCGGCGGCGTGCTGGCGGACCGCTGGGGACGGCGGGCCACGCTGCTCGCCGCCCACCTGGTCGCCGCCGGGCTGATGGCGGCGCTGGCGTTCACCACGCACCTGGCGGTGATCGCCGTACTAGCCACGCTGGTCGGGGTGGCGCACTCGATGCCCAGCCCGGCGTTCGTGGCGGCCATCGTGGACGTGGTGCCCGAGGCGCGCCGCTCCCGCGCGTTCAACCTGCAGTTCTGGGCGTTCAACCTGGGCATGGCGGTGGCCTCGCTGCTGGCCGGAATCCTCGCCGAGGCCAGCTTCACCGCGCTGTTCCTGGTCGACGCCGCAGCCACGCTGGCGGCGGCGGTGGTGATCGCGCTGAAGGTGCCGGAGACGCTCACCCGGCGGCCGGCGCTCACGCCACGGGCGGTGATGGGACGCCGTCCCGGGCTGCACACCGCGCTCACCGACCGCACGTTCCTGGTGTTCGTCGGGCTGACGTTCCTGCTGGCCGTGCTGACCATGCAGACCTCGACGATCATGCCGCTGGCGATGCGCGCGGACGGCCTGCGCCCGTCGGCGTACGGGCTGGTGGTGGCGCTCGGCGGGGCGCTCATCGTGGTCGGGCAGCTGTTCGTGCCCCGGCTCATCGAGCCGTACCGCAAGTCGACGGTGCTGGCCGCCTCCACCGCTCTGATGGCGCTCGGGTTCGGCACGCTGACAGTCGCCGACGGGCTGCCGCTCTACCTCGGCGCGGCGGTGGTCTGGACGGCCGGGCAGATGCTCGCCGCACCGCCGAACGCGCAGATCAACGCCGACCTCGCCCCGCCCGAGCTGCGGGCCCGCTACCAGTCGGTGTTCTACCTGACGTTCCCGGCCGCGTCGTTCGTCGCGCCGGCGCTGGGCGGGCTCAGCCTGGAGCATCTGGGCGAGCGGCACTGGCTGGTGGTCGGCGTGCTCGGGCTGCTGGCCGCCGCCGGGCACCTGCTCGCCGGGCCGCCCCGGGAGCGCCGGGTCGCCGCGCTGCGGGCGGCAGCCGTGGAACCGGTCTCGTCAGCCCGCTGAGCGCCGACAACGGCAGAGCGCCCATCCCGACCCCCGTCGAGATGGGCGCTCTGACCGTACGCCCGGCGGCGGCGGGCGACACTCACCCCCGTAAGCGTCGCCCGCTCGCGCCGCCGGTTCCACGGGTGGCACCGTCCCCCAACGGCGTGCTCCACCCGATCTTCGCATCTCGCCTGCGCGGATCTGATCGATCCACCGCTCCCCCGAACGGAAACAAGCGTGACGCGGTGCAATAAAGTTAGTTCGCCCAGATTCCGGATTCAACCCAGATCGCTGTCTTGCCCGTCACAGCGTCCGTGTCGGGAATCCGGCTGTCCGTGCTGCGGTCCCTGGGATGGCAAACACCGGGTTCCCGGGGTCCATTCCCGTAAACCTCAGCCGTCCTCGCGATTCGGGTTCTCGGTCCGGAAGAAGTTGCTCTGCCGCCCGTCCCGCATCTGCTCCTGGTAGATCAGGTTCAGCCGCCGCAGGTCGAACGTCCGGAACCAGTCGTCCCAGGTGATCTCCCGGATCCGGCTGCTCTCCCGGTAGCCGGGGATGTTGAACGTCAGCACCCCGGGCCGGCCCGCACGCTCGGTGCCGGCGATGGTGGCCGGCTTCGCGCCCCGCGCCCGCGCCCAGCGCTGGATCACCTCGTGGTTACGGGTGACCAGGCTGCGGCCCGGACGCTCCGGCCGGTCCGCGAGCGACGTGATGAGCTGCGACGATCCGATCGACCGGCTGGACGCCGGCCCACGGGTCGGCGCGCTCTGCGCCCGAGCCGACGTCGCCTTCCGGGCCGGCGCCGCCTTGGCGCGCGAAGGAGCGGCCTTCGCCCTCGACGGAGCCGCCTTCTTCGCCCGGGCGGGCGTGGCCTTCGCGCGGGACGGGGCCGCCTTCGCGCGCGTCGCGGTCGCCCGCGACGAGGTGGCCTTGGCGCGGGCGGGGGCCGCCTTGCGCGTACCCGTCGCCTTGGCCCTGGCACCGGTGGCCCGCGCGGCCGGCGCGGACTTGGCCGGCGACGTGGCCCGGCGGGCAGTGGTCTTCTTCGCGGCGGTGCTCTTGCGGGTCGCGGCCGGCCGCCCGGCCGGTCCGGAGCTGCGCCGCGCGGCGCCGCCCTCCCCGCGCATCGTCCGCGCCAGGGTCTTCACCAGTTCCGGCTTCCGCAGCGCGGAGATCCCGGAGACCCCGCGCCGCTTGAGCTGGCTGCGGATGTCGTCCACCTTCATCCGGGAGATCGCCGACTCCGACACCCTCGGGGTGTTCGGCGTATGGTTGCCGCTTTGCCGCTTGGTCCGGGTCGCAGTCGTGCCGCGACCTGAGCTGTTGCGCTGAGCCATGGGACACGCTCCTCGACAGTCCGTCCTCGGCCCGCGGTGGGTCCCAATGCTCCGCACCGCGCGGGGCGGCATACCCGTCAGGAGGGCTCCGAACCTCCGGCGGGCGATCCGGCAGTGGCGGACGGCTCGAAGAGGTGCGCGAACGCGGCCAGGTTGGCAGTCGACTCGCCGCGCTTGACCCGCCACTCCCACTCCCGGCGGATCGCCGTGCCGAAGCCGATCTCCAGCATGCTGTCGAACGACTCGTCGGCGTACGTCAGCACGGAGCCCAGCAGCCGGTCCAGCTCGTCGGCGTCGACCCCGGCCAGGTTGACCCGACCGGTCAGGTAGACGTCGCCGACCGCGTCGATGGAGAACGAGACGCCGTACATGCGGGCGTTGCGCTGCAGCAGCCAGGCCCACAGCTCCTCGCGGCGCTCGTCGGGCTGGCGCATCACGAACGCCTCGACCCGCAGCGCGTGCTCGCCCACGATCAGGTTGCAGATCGTCTTGAGCTTGTGCGTGCCCGGCAGGGTCACCGCGTACGACGCCTCGCCGGTCGACTCCCACTCCAGCTCGCGCTCGGCGCAGACGGACTCGATCAGCGCGGCGACCTCACTCCTGCGGCTCATCGCACCCACTCTACGACCGGTCGACCGGGGCCGCCGGACGGGTGATCACCAGGAGCACAGCATCGCCGGGTCGCCGAGCCGCCGCGCCAGCCGGGCCCGGTGCTCGGTGATCGCCTCCCCGTAGACGGCGAGCAGGCCGGAGGCGGTGCGGTGCCAGGAGAAGTCCCGGGCGTGCCGCTCGGCGCCCCGGCCCAGCGCGGCACGGCGTACCGGATCGGGCAGCAGGCGCGCCAGCGCCCGGGCCCAGTCGACCGGGTCGTGGCCGTCGATGAGCATGCCGCTGACGCCGTCGCGTACCGCGGTGACCAGGCCGCCCACGGCGGCGGCCAGCACCGGCGTGCCGCACGCCTGGGCCTCCAGCGCGACCAGGCCGAACGACTCGTTGTGCGACGGCACCGCGACCAGGTCGGCGGCGCGGTAGAGGGCGGGCAGGTCCGCGCCGGTCTGCGGCGGCAGGAAACGCACCCGGTCGGCGATGCCGAGCGCGTGCGCCAGCTCGATCAGGGCGGTGGGCCGGTCCAGGCCACTGCCGCTGGGCCCGCCGCAGATCACCACGGTCAGCTCGTCGGCCAGCGCCGGATCCCGTTCACGCAGCGCGGCGGCGGCACGGACCAGCACGTCCGGCGCCTTGAGCGGCTGGATGCGGCCGACGAACGCGACCACGTACCCGTCGGCCGGCAGGCCGAGCCGGCGGCGTGCGGCCCGGGTCGCGGCGTCCCGGTCACCGACGGCGGGACGGAACCGCTCCAGGTCGACGCCGGGTTCCACGATCGCCACCCGGTCCGGGTCGGCCGCGTACCGGTCGAGCAGGTCACGGGCCTCGACCCGGGTGTTGGCGACCAGCCGGTCCGCCTCGGTGACCACCTGCTCCTCGCCGATCACGCGGGCCTTCGGCTCGGGGCGGTCCCCGGCGGCGAGGCGGGCGTTCTTGACCTTCGCCAGCGTGTGCGCGGTGTGCACCAGCGGTACGCCCCAGCGCTCCTTGGCCAGCCAGCCGACCTGACCGGAGAGCCAGTAGTGCGAGTGGATCAGGTCGTAGTGGCCCGGCGGGCGGGCCGCCTCGGCGCGCAGCACCCCGGCCGTGAAGGCGCAGAGCTGGCCCGGCAGTTCCTCCTTGGTCAGCCCCTCCAGCGGCCCGGCGGTGACGTGCCGGACGGACACGCCGGGCGCCACCTCGACCACCGGGGGCAGGTCACCGGCGGTGGCCCGGGTGAAGATCTCCACCTCGACGTCGGCCTCGGCCAGCCGCCGGGCCACCTCCAGGATGTAGACGTTCATGCCCCCCGCGTCACCGGTGCCGGGCTGGTGCAGCGGCGACGTGTGCACCGAGAGCGTGGCGATACGGCGCGGCCGCGGCCACGGCAGGGCACCTCGCTGACGACCGACACCGGTGTGCAAATCCGCCACGTCCGCTCCCTCTGTCACGGTTGATGCCGTCCCGCACGACCGGCGCTTCTCGGTCAACCCGTGTGCCGGATCTCATCTTCCCCATCGGGGTTCGGAAATGCCCTTCGCCGGGTCCCCGGCGTGACGGACCTCATCACCGCGCGCGGCCGGGCGGCGGTGGACAATGTCCGGATGACTTCAGTCGCCATCGTCACCGGGGCGTCCAGCGGGATCGGCGCGGCCACCGCCCGCCGGCTCGCCGCCGAGGGATTCCACGTGCTCGCCGCCGCCCGGCGTACCGACCGGCTCGCCGCGCTGGTCGCCGAGATCGAGGCGGCCGGCGGCGCGGCGAGCGCGGTGGCCTGCGACGTGACCTCGGACGAGTCGGTCGCCGGGCTGGCCGCCGCGGCCGAGGCCGCCCCCGGGCCGGTCACGCTGCTGGTCAACAACGCCGGCGGCGCGCGCGGCCTGGACCCGGTCGAGACGGCCGACGTGGGCGACTGGCAATGGATGTACGACGTCAACGTGCTCGGCACGCTGCGCGTCACCAAGGCGCTGCTCCCGGCGCTGGAGCGCTCCGGCGCCGGCACGATCGTGATCGTCAGCTCCACCGCCGGGCACGTCGTCTACGAGGGCGGCGGCGGCTACACGGCCGCGAAGCACGCGCAGACCGCGGTCGCCGGCACGCTGCGGCTCGAACTGTGCGGCCGACCGGTCCGGGTGATCGAGATCGACCCCGGCATGGTGAAGACCGAGGAGTTCGGCCTGGTCCGCTTCGGCGGTGACGCCGACCGGGCCGAGGCGGTCTACGCCGGTGTCGCCGAACCGCTGGTGGCCGACGACGTGGCCGACTGCGTGGCCTGGTGCGCGACCCGCCCGCACCACGTCAACATCGACCGGCTCGTGGTCCGCCCGCTGGCCCAGGCCGCACAGCACAAGGTGCACCGGGAGTCCTGATGGAGC
Source organism: Micromonospora sp. LHW51205 (assembly GCF_003315815.1). Lineage (NCBI taxonomy): Bacteria > Bacillati > Actinomycetota > Actinomycetes > Micromonosporales > Micromonosporaceae > Micromonospora > Micromonospora sp. LHW51205. Next base: position 201,620 of record NZ_QMEZ01000005.1, read on the forward strand.
GTCCGCTCGGCGTGGCCACCCGGGGCACCACCAACCCCAACCGGCTCCGGCGGGTGGACAACTGGATCGTCGAGACCTGCGGCGACGCGCTGCGCGCCGCCGCCGACCCGCTCGTGGTCGACCTCGGCTACGGCGCCACCCCGGTCACCCCGGTCGAGCTGCGGGCCCGTCTCGCGGCCGGCGTCCGCGCCGACGTGCGGGTGGTCGGCCTGGAGATCGATCCGGTACGCGTCGCCGCCGCCCTGCCCGCCGCCGACCCGCCCGGGCTGACGTTCGCCAGGGGCGGCTTCGAGCTGGCCGGACTGCGTCCCGCGCTGGTGCGGGCGTTCAACGTGCTCCGCCAGTACGACGAGAGCGAGGTGGCCGACGCCTGGCACACAGTCACCGGGCGGCTCGCGCCCGGCGGGCTGCTGGTCGAGGGCACCTGCGACGAGCTGGGGCGGCTCGGCTCCTGGGTGCTGCTGGACGCCACCGGCCCTCTCACGCTCACGTTGTCGGCGAAGCTGACCACGCTGGAGAGCCCGGCCACGCTCGCCGAGCGGCTGCCGAAGGCGCTGATCCACCGCAACGTCCCAGGTGAACGCATCCACGACCTGATCGAGGCGCTGGAGCAGGCGTGGCGCGCGGCCGCCGGCTACGCCCCGTTCGGCCCCCGGCAGCGCTGGCTGCGGACGGTAGAGGCGGTGAAGGAGTCAGGCTGGCCGATCCGGGACAGCCCTCGTACGTGGCGCCACGGCAACCTCACGCTCCCCTGGCCCGCCATCTCCCCCCGCTGACCCGCCCGCCCCCGCCCACCGCCCACCGCCCCGCCGATCTTGGACTTGTGGCGCCCACCTTGCCTCGTTTGGCCCAGTTCACGAGCCACCACAACTCCAAGATCAAGGGAGACGTCACCCCTCCCCTGGAACCCTCGCCGGGACCCTTCGAGTCCAGCGTTGATCTTGCACTTGCTGCCCCGGCAGAACGGGTCAAACCGCTCGGACCGAGGGCCGGAAGTGCAAGATCGCGGGGGTGGGAGGGGGAGTGGGAGGGGGCGGGGGGCGGGGGCGCGGGTCAGATGGTGCAGTTGATCAGGACTGGTTCGGGGTGGAGGGTTACGCCGAAGCGGGACTGGACGCCGTCTCGGATCTCGCGGGCCAGCGCCACCAGCGCGGCCGTGCTGGCGCTGCCGGAGTGGTTGGTGAGCGCGAGCGTGTGCTTGCTGGAGATGGCGACGCCCTCCGGGCCCGCGTACCCCTTGCCGAACCCCGCCTTGTCGATCAGCCACGCGGCGCTGACCTTCACCGTGCCGTCGGCGCCCGGCCAGTGCGGCGGCTCACCCACCTCGGCGGCGCGTTCCCGTACCTGCTCGAACACCTCGCCCGGCAGCACCGGGTTGGTGAAGAACGAGCCGACCGACCAGGTGTCCGGGTCGGCCGCGTCCAGCACCATGCCCTTGCCGGCGCGCAGCTTCCGCACGGTGGACCGGGCGTCGGCCAGCGGCACCCGGTCGCCGACCTCGACGCCGAGCGCCCGGGCCAGTTCGGCGTAGCGGACCGGGCCGGAGCGCGGGGACCGGGTGAGCCGGAAGTCGACCGAGAGCACCACCCAGCGGTCGCTGTACTTGAAGATGCTCCCCCGGTAGACGAACCCGCAGTCGGCCGCCGCGATCCGCGTCACCCGGCGTTCGGTCCGGTCGTACGCCTCGACGGCGACGATGGTCTCGGCGACCTCCTGGCCGTACGCGCCGACGTTCTGGATCGGTGTCGCGCCGGCCGAGCCGGGGATGCCGGAGAGGCACTCCAGCCCGGACCAGCCGCGCTCGACGGTGGCGGCGACGAAGTCGTCCCACGGTTCGCCGGCTTCGACACGTACCGTGACGGTGTCGCCCTCCTCGGCCACGGCCTGGAACCCGCGCGAGCGGACGAGCACGACGGTGCCGGGGAAGCCCTGATCGCCGATCACGACGTTGCTGCCGCCCGCCAGCACCAGCACGGCCTGCTCGCGGGCCTCCGCTTCCTGCACTTTTCGCACGATCTGGGCGGCGTCCTCGGCGATCTCCAGCCGCCCGGCGGGTCCGCCGAGCCGGAGCGTGGTGTAGCGCGCCAGGGTGGCCGGATCGGTCGGTTCACCGGCAGTAGCCGGTTCGGCGTAGACGTCTGACACGCCTTTCACCCTAGGCTGAGGGGTAGCCGGCGCACCCACTGGTGGCCCGGTCACCCCCGGGAGGATGGCGATGAGCAGACTGCACCACACGAAGGACTTCTGGATCGGCGCGCTGCGCACGGAGGGTCCCGCCTTCGCCGCGGCGGTTTCGGAGGCGCCGCCCGAGACACCCGTGCTGTCCTGTCCCGGCTGGACGGTCACCGATCTCGCCCATCACCTGACCCGCGTGTACGTCTGGGCGGGCACCGTGCTGACCGCCGGTGGCACCACCCGCCCGGAGCGGCACGACCCGGAGCCGCCGGCGGACCTGACGCCGGCCCAGTGGTACGTGCGGGAGTACGAGCGGATCACCGCGCTGCTGGAGGCGGCGGATCCGGAGGCGCCGGCCTGGAACTTCGCGCCGCAGCCGAAGAAGGCGGCCTTCTGGCCGCGCCGGATGGCGCACGAGACGGCCGTGCACCGCTGGGACGCCCAGCTCGCGATCGGTGCGGGTGATCCGATCGAGGCGAAGCTCGCGGCCGACGGGGTGAGTGAGGTGCTGGACACCTGGCTGCCGGCGGGCCGGCGGGTGCAGCCCGGGCAGTGGCGCGGCGTGGTGCAGCTGACCGCGACCGACGCGGCCCAGGAGTGGTACCTGCGGTTGCGGGGTGAGGGGGTCGCGCTGCTGGACACCGCGACGATCCTGGACCACGACGACCACCGGGCCCGGGCACAGGTGGCCGGCACGGCGAGCGATCTGCTGCTGGCGCTGATGGGCCGGATCAGCTTCGACGCGCTGGACGTGGCGGGCGACCCGGCCCTGCTGGGGGGCCTGCGGGTCGGCTGACGACGGGCACCGGACGGAGAGGGGCGGCGGGCGCCCCTCTCCGTTTCTTTTCGGACAGCTCTGAGAGCGCTCTCTTGACAAGGTCCGTGACCCTCCACCACGCTGTCGTGAGAGCGCTCTCTAAGTTCCGGAACCGCCTTCCACCACCCGTTTCGACGACCCGAGAGGTCAGGACAGCATGCTCACCTTCACGCGCCGCCGCCTGGCGGCGGTTGCAGTGGTCGCCGCCACCGCGCTGCTCGGCACCACCGCCTGCGGCGGCGGCGGCGATGCCGCCGCCGACGGGCCGATAACGCTCACCGTCGACGTCTTCGGCCAGTTCGGTTACGCCGGTCTCTACCAGGAGTACATGGCCAGCCACCCCGGCGTGAAGATCGTCGAGCGCGGCACCGGCGGCAACCTCGACGAGTACTCCCCGAAGCTCACCCAGTGGCTCGCCGCGGGCAAGGGCGCCGGCGACGTGGTCGCCATCGAGGAGGGCCTGCTCGTCGAGTACAAGGCCAACCCGCAGAACTTCGTCAACCTGCTCGACCACGGCGCGGCCGACCTGAAGGGCAACTTCCTCGACTGGAAGTGGAACCAGGGCCTCACCGCCGACGGCAAGCAGCTCATCGGCCTCGGCACTGACGTAGGCGGCATGGCGATGTGCTACCGCACCGACCTGTTCGCCAAGGCCGGCCTGCCCACCGACCGGGAGGCCGTGTCCAAGCTCTGGCCCACCTGGCAGGACTACATCAAGGTCGGCGAGCAGTTCACCGCGAAGAAGACCGGCGCGTCGTTCCTGGACGCCGCGACCAACACCTTCAACACCATCCTGCTCCAGACCGCCGGCAACAGCAGCGGCTACAGCTACTACGACACCAGCAACAACCTGGTCGTGGGCAGCAACCCCGCGGTGAAGCAGGCGTACGACACCACGATGGACATCATCGACTCGGGGCTGTCCGGCAAGTACGGCTCCTGGTCCGAGGAGTGGGTGTCGGCGTTCAAGCAGTCGAAGTTCGCCACCATCGCCTGCCCGGCCTGGATGACCGGCGTGATCGAGGGCAACGCGGGCGCGGGCGCCAAGGGCAAGTGGGACATCGCCCAGATCCCCGGCAACGGCGGCAACTGGGGCGGCTCGTTCCTCGCCGTGCCGAAGCAGAGCAAGCACCAGGCCGAGGCGATCGAGCTGGCCAAGTTCCTGACCAGCGCCAAGGGTCAGATCGGCGCGTTCAAGGCGAAGGGTCCCCTGCCCTCTTCGCCGCAGGCGCTGGAGGACCCGGCGATCATCGACTCGAAGAACGCCTACTTCTCCGAGGCGCCGGTCGGGAAGATCTTCGCCGAGGGCGCCAAGAGCCTGAAGCCGGTCTACATGGGACCGAAGAACCAGGCCGTACGCACCGAGGTCGAGAACGCCGTCCGCAGCGTCGAGCTGGGCAAGCGCTCCCCGGAACAGGGCTGGAGCGACGCGGTCGCCAACGCCGAGAAGGCCGCCGCCAAGTAACCCGAGCAGCGCGTGCGGGCGGCCACCCGGCCACGGGGGCCGCCCGCACGGCGGAAAGGAGTCCCGGGTCATGGCCGTCCAGCTCGACGCCCGCCCGCCGGTCGCACCGGCACCCCGCCCCACCCGTCCCGGCCTGGGCAACCGGCTCAGCCGACTCGACACGAAGTACTCGCCGTACCTGTTCATCGCCCCGTTCTTCCTGCTGTTCGGCGTCTTCGGGGCGTACCCGCTGGCGTACACGTTCTGGGTCTCGCTGCACGACTGGGACCTGCTCGGCGCCGAACACCCGTACATCGGCTTCGACAACTACACCCAGCTGCTCGCCGACTCGGACTTCTGGCACTCGGTGGTCAACACGCTGGGCATCTTCGTGATCTCCACGGTCCCGCAGCTGCTCGCCGCGCTCTGGCTGGCCAACCTGCTCAACCGGCAGTTGCGCGCCCGTACCACCTGGCGGATGGCGGTGCTGATCCCGAACGTCACCTCGACCGCCGCCGTGGCGATCGTGTTCGCAGTCCTGTTCGGCCGCGAGTTCGGCATGATCAACTGGGTGCTCGACCACGTCGGGATCAGCGCGATCGACTGGAAGGCGAACCGGTTCGCCGCCTGGGTCGCCATCTCCACGATGGTCGACTGGCGCTGGACCGGCTACAACGCGCTGATCTTCCTGGCCGCCATGCAGGCCATCCCCCGCGACCTGTACGAGTCGGCGGCGATCGACGGCGCCGGCCGGGCCCGCCAGTTCTGGTCCATCACGGTGCCGCTGCTCAAGCCCACGATCATCTTCGCGGTCATCATCTCCACCATCGGCGGCCTCCAGCTCTTCACCGAGCCGCGGATGTTCAACTCCGGCACCAACGCGATCCGCGGCGGACCGCTGCGGGAGTCGCAGACGGTGACCATGTACATGTTCGAGAACGCCTTCGCGCCGCACTACAACTTCGGCTACGGGTCGGCGGTCGCCTGGCTGCTGTTCGCGCTGATCGCCGTGGTCGCGGCGATAAACGTCCTGCTCCTGCGCCGGCTCGGCGGCGGCTCCCGCAAGGAGGTCTCCCGATGACCCGCCTCTGGTCGGCAAGCCGGCTCACCTACCTGGCGCTGACGCTCTCGGCCGTCCTGTCGATCTTCCCGATCTACTGGATGTTCGTGGTGGCCAGCCGCACCAGCGACACGATGGGCCAGGTGCCGCCGCCGCTCACCCCCGGCGGCAACCTCGGCGCCAACATCGCCCGGCTGTTCGACAACACCGACGCGTACTTCCTGACCGGCCTGATCAACTCGGCGATCGTGGCCACCACAGTCACGATCTCGGTGGTGTTCTTCTCCACGCTGGCCGGGTTCGCGTTCGCCAAGTTGCGCTTCCGGGGGCGCAACGCGCTGCTGCTGGTCATCGTCGCCACCATGATGGTCCCGACGCAGCTCGGCGTGATCCCGCTCTACCTGCTCATGACGAAGCTGAACTGGAACGACCGGCTGCCCGCCGTGATCGTGCCGGCGCTGGTCACCGGCTTCGGCGTGTTCATGATGCGCCAGTACGCGGGCCAGGCGGTCAGCACCGAACTGATCGAGGCGGCCCGGATGGACGGCTGCAACACCGCCCGGATCTACTGGAACGTGGTGCTGCCCGCGCTGCGCCCGGCCGCCGCCGTGCTCGGCCTGCTCACGTTCATGACCACCTGGAACGACTTCCTGTGGCCGTACGCGGTGCTGAACGACCCGGAGAACCCGACGGTGCAGCTGTCGCTGCGGGCCCTCTCCGACGGGTACTACCAGGACATGTCGCAGGTGTTCACCGGCACGGCCATCGCCACGCTGCCGCTGCTGCTGGTGTTCATCGTCTTCGGCCGCCAGATCATCGGCGGCATCATGGAAGGTGCGGTCAAGGCATGAGCAACGTCCGATTCCCGGAGGGCTTCGTCTGGGGCGGGGCCACCGCGGCGTACCAGATCGAGGGCGCCGCCCGCGAGGACGGTCGCGGTCCGTCGATCTGGGACACCTTCAGCCGTACGCCGGGCGCGGTGTTCGCCGGCCACACCGGCGACGTGGCCTGCGACCACTACCACCGGTACGCCGAGGACGTCGCGCTGATGGCCGAGCTGGGGCTGCGGGCGTACCGGTTCTCGGTGTCCTGGCCCCGGGTGCGGCCGGACGGCACCGGCCCGGTCGAGCCGCGCGGGCTCGACTTCTACGACCGGCTGACCGACGCGCTGCTGGACGCCGGCCTCGACCCGATCGTCACGCTCTACCACTGGGACCTGCCGCAGGCGCTGGAGGACCGGGGCGGCTGGACCGTCCGGGAGACCGCCGAGCACTTCGCCGAGTACGCGCTCGCCGTGCACGGCCGCCTCGGCGACCGGGTCCGCACCTGGACCACGCTCAACGAGCCGTGGTGCTCGGCCTACCTCGGGTACGGCTCCGGGGTGCACGCGCCGGGGCGGCGGAACGCCGGTGACGCGTTCCGGGCCGTACACCATCTGCTGCTCGGCCACGGCCTGGCGGCGCGGGCGCTGCGCGCGGCCGGCGTGGAGACGCTGGGGATCACGCTCAACCTGGCCGACGTGCAGCCGGCGGACGCCGCGAGCGCCGCGGACGCCGAGGCGGTACGGCTGGTCGACGGCCTGCACAACCGGATCTTCCTGGACCCGCTCACCGGCGGCGGCTACCCGGCGGACGTGCTGGCCCACGTCAGCCGGATCGTCGCGCCGGACTTCATCAGGGACGGGGACGAGAAGCTGATCGCCGCGCCGCTGGACCTGCTCGGCCTGAACTACTACGCGCCCACCTACGTGGCCGGGCGGGCGGGCGGCGCGGGCGGGGACGCGTACCCGGGCACCGCCGGGACCGTCGAGTTCCTGCCGCCGGCCGGGCCGCTCACCGACATGGGCTGGTCGATCGAGCCGGCCGGGCTGACCCGGCTGCTGGAACGGGTGGCCGCCGACCACCCCGGGCTGCCCCTGATGATCACCGAGAACGGCGGGGCGTTTCCGGACACCGACCTCGACGAGCAGGGCGGGGTGGCGGACACCGACCGGGTCGCCTACCTCGACGGGCACCTGCGCGCGGCGCACGAAGCCATCGCCCGCGGCGTGGACCTGCGCGGTTATCTCGTATGGTCGGTGCTGGACAACTTCGAATGGGCCGAGGGTTACCGGAAGCGATTCGGGATCGTCCACGTCGACTACCTGACCCAGCGGCGCACACCAAAGCACAGCGCCCGCTGGTACCAGGAGGTGATCGCCCGGAACGGGCTGTGACGAGGTGGTGGTTACGGGGATGACGACGGCACAGCGACCGACCCTGGAGGCGGTGGCCCGGCTGGCCGGCGTGTCCCGGGCCACCGTCTCCCGGGTGGTGAACGGCTCGACCACTGTGGCCGAGCCGATCCGGCAGGCGGTACGCCGGGCGGTCGAGGAACTCGGGTACGTCCCGAACCTCGCCGCCCGCAGCCTGGTCACCCAGCGGACCGACTCGGTGGCGCTGGTGCTGCCCGAGGCGGCCACCCGGGTCTTCTCCGACGACCAGGTGTTCCCGGGCATCATCAGGGGCGCGGCGCAGGAGCTGGAGGCGGCGGACAAGCAGCTCGTGCTGATGCTCGCCGGCTCACCGGCCGGACACGAACGGGTCGAGCGGTACACCACCGGGCGGCACGTCGACGGGGTGCTGTTCGCCTCGCTGCACGGCGAGGACCCGCTGCCCGGCCGGCTGGCCCGCCTCGGCATCCCGGTGGTGTGCAGCGGACGGCCGCTGGACGGCGCCGACGTGCCGTACGTGGACGTCGACCACGAAGGCGGCGTGAGCACGGCGGTCCAGCACCTGATCGCGAGCGGACGCCGTCGGATCGCCACCATCGCCGGGCCGCAGGACATGGTCGCCGGAATCGAGCGGCTGATCGGCTACCGCAGCGCGATCACCGAGGCCGGGCTGCCGGAGCTGGTCGCGTACGGCGACTTCACCCGGGAGTCGGGCACCGCCGCGATGCGGGAGCTGCTCGCCGCCGACCCGGAACTGGACGCCGTGTTCGCCGCCTCCGACCTGATGGCGCACGCCGCCCTGCGGACGCTGCGGGAGGCCGGGCGGCGGGTGCCCGAGGACGTGGCAGTGATCGGGTTCGACGACATCGAGACGGCCGCGTACACCGAACCGCCGCTGAGCACCGTGCGGCAGCCGATAGTGGAGCTGGGCCGGTCGATGACCCGGCAGTTGCTGCGCATCGCGGCGGGCGAGGACGTCGAGCAGGCGCTGGTGCTGCCCACCGAGCTGGTGCTGCGCGAGTCCGCGTAAGGAAGGGCCCCCTCTTAACGCCTCAGGTAGAGGAGGGGGCCCTTGTTAACAGCCCGCTCCGCGTTAACCGGTCGCGGGGCGGGTGGCGGCGGGTCTAGGGTCCGCCGGATGAGTGCAGCCGAGATCCGTCCCGCCCGTCCCGACGACGCGCCCGCCGTGGTGGCGTTACGCGCGCTCGTCTATCCGTATCTGGTGCGCGGCGTCGAGTCGACCCGCCGCATGATCGCCGAACCACCGCCCGGCGAGGACTGGGCGGCCTGGGTCGCCGAGGCGGACGGCGACGTCGTCGGCTGGGCGTCGGCGTACCGCAACACGCAGACCTCGACGCCCGGGGTGGGGGAGATCGCCATGCTTCACGTCCACCCGGACCACCGCCGCCAGGGCATCGGCACCGCCCTGTTCGACCACGCCTTCGGCCGCGTACGGGCGCTCGGGTCGACCCGGGTGCTCGCCCACGCCCGCACCGAGTCGCTGCCGTTCGCGCAGCGGCACGGCTTCACGCCCAGCCGGGAGCTGCGCTACTCCGCGCTCGACCTGCGCACCGCCCCGCCGATGCCGACGCCGCCGCCGGGCGTACGGCTGCTGCCGACCGCCGGGCTCGACCCGCGCCGGGTCCACCGGGTGGACGCCGAGTCGGCCCGGGACGAGCCGGGTGACGTGCCGACCGACACGCTCGACTACGACCTCTGGCACCACGAGTGCTGGGAGAACCTCGGGCTCGATCGGGAGGCAAGCACGGTTGCCGAGGTGGACGGCGAGCTGGTCGCGTTGAGCCTGGTGAAACGCGACGGCGACCGGATGTGGTCGGACTTCACCGGCACGCTGTCCGCGTACCGGGGCCGGGGGTTGGCCCGGTTGACCAAGCAGGCCGCGCTGCACGCCGCCGCGGCGCGCGGCGTACGGACCGCGTACACCTCGAACGACGAGGCGAACGCGCCGATGCTGGCGATCAACGCGGCCCTCGGCTATCGGCCGGTGGACAGCCAGTGGTCGTGCCGGCGCACGCTCAGCTGAGCCCGGCGGCCACCCGCACCGCAGTGGCGTACGTATCGGCGCCGAACAGCACCAGCCGCGCCTCGGTGACGTGCACCGGGGTGGCCGCGTGCAGCACGGTGAGCGCCTGCGCCACCGCGTCCTCGACCGGCCAGCCGTAGATCCCGGCGGAGATCAGCGGGAACGCCACCCGGGTCGCGCCCAGCCCGTCGGCGACGCGCAGGCTGTTGGCGTAGCAGTCGCGCAGCAGCGCCGAGCGGTCCTCGCCCGGCGAGAAGACCGGCCCGACCGTGTGCACCACCCAGCGCGCGGGCAGGTTGCCGGCGGTGGTGGCGACGGCCTGGCCGGTGGGCAGCCCGCGCCCGTACCGGGAGGCGCGCAGCGCCCGGCACTCCTCCAGGATCGCCGGGCCGCCGCGCCGGTGGATCGCGCCGTCCACGCCCCCGCCGCCGAGCAGCGACGAGTTGGCGGCGTTGACTATCGCGTCGACCTGCTGCGCGGTGATGTCCCCCTCGATCAGGACGGTGTCCATCTCAGCTCTCCTCGATCGGCTGGCCCAGCGACCGGCGGGCCAGCAGCGCGGCCCCGGCCACGGCGGCCGGCATGACCAGCACCGCGCCGAGCGGGATCAGGAAACACAGGAAGACCGCCACCCCGAAGCCGAGCGCCGTCGGCCGGTCGGCCCGCAGCCGCGCCCGCCGGTCCGGCAGCCGCATCCCGCGCCGGTAGAACGGCGCGCCGACCAGCTCCAGCGCCAGGAACCAGCCACCCACCAGGGCACCGACCACCGGGACCACCGTCTGTCCCACCACCGGGATGAAACCGGCGGCGAACAGGGGTACGCCGATCAGCGCGGACAGCGCCACCAGGCGCAACGAGTCGGCGAGGCTGCGTCGCAGCGAGGACCAGAACGGCACGTCCACGGCGCCGGGGGTGCCGCCGAGCCGGTCCTCGACCCGCTCCGAGATCGCCTCGTAGAACGGGTCGCCGATGACGAGCGTGACGGCGGTGAACGTGAGCACCCCGACCAGCCCGGCGACCCCGACCACCGCCAGCCCGGCGGCGACCCGCAGCAGATTGCGCCAGGGCGACGACCAGTCGTCGGCGAACGGGGTGAGCCAGCCCGCCAGGTCGCCGACGAAGTAGAGCAGCGTGGCGAACAACGCCACGTAGAGCGCGCCGGTGATCAGCGCCGGGATCACGCCGAGCAGCATCAGCTTCGGGCTGCGGACGTACATGCCGAAGCCGCGCAGCAGCAGCCCGGCGCCGCCGAGGAAGCGGGTGGCCGCGCCGGTGACCGGCGCGATCGTACGGGAGGCGTTCACGACGGCACAGCCTAATCTGCCGGTGCACCACAATGGGCCGGTGCGTGCGTCCCGGCTGATCTCGCTTGTGCTGCTGCTCCAGTCGCGGGAGACGATGACCGCTGCCGAGCTGGCCCGCGAGCTGGAGGTGTCCGAGCGGACCGTCTACCGGGACGTGCTGGCGCTCTCCGCCGCCGGTGTCCCGGTGTACGCGGACCGGGGCCGGGCCGGCGGCTACCGGCTGCTGGGCGGCTACCGGACCCGGCTGACCGGGTTGAGCCGGGACGAGGCCGAGGCGCTGTTCCTGGCCGGGCTGCCCGGACCGGCAGGGGACATGGGACTGGCCGACTCGGTGGCCGCCGCCGAGCTGAAGGTGCTCGCCGCGCTGCCGCCGAGCCTGCGGGACGCGCCCGCGCGTACCGGGCAGCGGTTCCACCTGGACGTCCCCGGCTGGTTCCGGGAGACCGCGCCCCCGCCCGCCCTCGCCGAGCTGGCCCGGGCCGTCTGGCGGGACCTGATGGTGGAGCTGCGCTACCGGCGCGGGGACCGCGAGGTGACCCGCACGCTGGCGCCGTACGGGCTGGTGCTGAAGAACGGGGTCTGGTACCTGGTCGGCCGGGTCGGTGACGCCTGGCGGACGTACCGGGTGGACCGGGTGGTGGCGGTCGACGTGGGTGCCGACGGCTTCGACCGGGACGAGGACTTCGACCTCGGGGCGTACTGGCGGGAACAGGCCGGCGCGTTCCTGCGCGAGCTGTTACGCGAGCGGGTCACCGTGCGGCTCGGCCCGGCCGGGTTGCGGGCGCTTCGGCACCTGGTGGACGCGCCGTTCGTCTACACCGAGGCGGTCGACGCGGCCGGTCCGCCGGACGATCAGGGCCGGCTGGTGCTGCGGCTGCCTGTCGAGTCGGTGGACGTGGCGTACACCCAGTTGCTGGCGCTCGGCCCGGAGGTGGAGGTGCTGGCGCCGCCGCGGCTGCGGGCGCGCTTCGCCGAGGCGGCCCGCCGCGCGGCGGCGCTCTACACCGATCCGCCGGCCGACGGTCAGCGGTAGCCGTCCGGGTCGGCCGGCTTACCAGGCTTGACCACCTCCTCGTAGTAGCGGGCCCAGTGCGGGCGGCTGCCGTCGACGTCGGTGAAGCCGTACACCTGGGCCAGACCGCCGCTGTCCAGCGACTTGCCGTTCCAGCGGGCCCGGTCCGGGTCGGCGGCCAGGGCCGCGACCGCGCGCCCGACGAACGCCGGCGTCTCCGACATGACGAAGTGGGGCTCGGTCTTCGCGCCGTCACGCCAGTTCGCCTCGGTGACGCCGTAGTGTTCGAGCATCGCCTCCGAGCGCAGCCAGCCCGGCGTGAGCGCGACGGCGGTGCAGCCGTGCGGGGCCAGCTCGTGCGCCTGGCTGAAGCCGAGCCGGTTCACCGACACCTTCGCCAGGTCGTAGAAGACCGACAGGCGGTACTCGCTGTCGTTGTGCTCCTTGGTGCCGTCGCCGACCTCGACGACCAGGCCGCCCGGGTTGCGGATCAGCAGCGGCAGCGCGAAGTGGCTGGTGATGATGTGCGTGTCGACAGCCAGCCGCAGCGTACGGAAACCGGCGTCGAGCGGCTGCTCCCAGACCGGCTTCTCCCAGGTGATCAGCGGGTCGGCGCCCCAGACGTCGTTCACCAGCACGTCGAGGCGGCCCTGCTCGGCGTCGATCCGCTCGACCAGGGCGCGTACCTGCTCGGGGTCGAGGTGGTCGACAGCGACGGCGATTCCGGTGCCCCCGGCGGCGGTGACCAGCTCGGCGGTCTCCTCGATGGTCTCCGGCCGGTCCATCTCGGAGCGGCGCTCGCGGGTGGTGCGGCCGGTGGCGTAGACGGTGGCGCCGGCGGCGCCGAGCTGCACGGCGATCTGCCGGCCGGCGCCCCGGGTCGCGCCCGCGACGAGCGCGACAGTTCCGGTCAGTGGTGAGTTCATGGGATCACCGTGTCAGCGATACCTGACAACGGAAGTCCGGTTTCCCGAACGAACCGGATGGGCGATCATCACCGGTATGCACCTGCTGCTGTCCGGGATCGTCGGCTCGGTCGCGTACGGGCTGGCCGGACCCGGCTCGGACACCGACCGGCTCGGCGTGTTCGCCGCGCCCACAGTCGCGTTCCACGGCCTGCGCCCGCCCCGCGAGTCGGTGGTCACCACCGACCCGGACGTCACGCTGCACGAGGCCCGCAAGTACGCGCTGCTGGCGCTGAGCGGCAACCCCACCGCCACCGAGCTGATGTGGCTGCCCGACGACTGCTACGAGACCCGTACCGGGTTCGGTGAGGAGCTGATCGCGATCCGGTCGGCGTTCCTCAGCGCGCCGCGCGTCCGTGACGCCTACCTCGGGTACGCCGCGCAGCAGTTCCGCAAACTCGCCGGCCGGCCCGCCGACGCCGGTGGGCGGCTGCGCTCGGCGAAGCACGCCCGGCACCTGGCCCGGCTGCTGCACCAGGGCCGGGTGCTGTACGCGACAGGCGTACTGGAGATCCGCCTCGCCGACCCGGAGTGGTTCCGCGCGTTCGGCGAACGGGTTTCCGGCGGCGCGCTGGAAGAGGCGCAGGCACTGGTGGCGGACGCCGAGGCGGAGTTCGACCGGATCCGCTCACCGCTGCCGGAGCGCCCGGACGAGGAGACGGTGGAACGCTGGCTGCTCGCCGTCCGGGCGGCGTACCTGCCGCGCTGAGCGGGTCAGTCCGCCAGGCGTACGCGTACCCGGCGGTTGGCCCGCCCCTTGCTCTCCACCTTGACCACCTGGACCTTGCCGATCTGGGCGGTGGAGGCGACGTGCGTGCCGCCGTCGGCCTGCACGTCCAGCCCGACGATGTCGACGATCCGCACCTCCTGCTCCTCCGGCGGGATCAGGTTCGACTGGGTACGGATGATGTCCGGCAGCGCGAGCGCCTCGGCGCGCGGCAGCACCCGCACCGCCACCGACCGATCGGCGGCCACCTCGGCGTTCACCAGTTCCTCGATGCGGGCCTTGAAGTCCGGCGGCACCTCGGGCAGGTTGAAGTCCATCCTCGCCTCGCCGGGCTCCATGTTGCCGCCGGTGACGAGCGCGCCGAAGTCACGGAACACCACGCCACAGAGCACGTGCAGGCCGGAGTGGGTACGCATCAGCATGGTCCGGCGGGCGTCCTCCACCGCGCCGACCACCTCGGTGCCGACCGGCGGCACCGGGTCGCCCTCGGCCGGGATCAGCCACAGGTCGTCGCCCTTGCGGGTGCCGACGATCCGGGTCTGTACGCCCTGCCAGAGCAGCACCCCGTGATCCGGCGGCTGCCCGCCCCCGCCCGGGTAGAACGCGGACCGGTCCAGCACGATGCCCTGCTCGGGATCGGCCGCCAGCACCCGGCAGGTCCACTCGCGCAGGGTCGGGTCGGCGAGGTCGAGCCGGTGCGTACGGCCGTGGTGTGTGACGCCCATGGACGGCGACGTTACCCGTTCAGGAACTCCGAGACGCGCCCCCGCAGGTCGGCGCGTTCGGTCCAGAGCACGCCGGGCCTGTCGTACACGTGCAGTGTGGCGTTCGGGAGCGCGGCGGCGAGCCGTTCGGCGACGGCGACCGGGTGCAGGTCGTCGTCGGCGGCGGCGATGACCAGCGCCGGCGCGGTGACCGCGGCGAGCGACCCGGCGTCGTCGAGCGGGGCCTGGGCGGGCAGGTCGGCCAGCCCCGGCGCGAGCCCGTCGCGCAACAACTGGTCGAGCCGCTGCCGCAGGTAGGCCCAGCCGGCCGGGGTGTTGCGCACCGACGGCGGCAACTCCAGCGACACCACGTCGGCCAGCGCCGAGGCGTCGCCCTCGGCCACCGCGTCGAGCAGGCCGGTGAGCCGGGCGCGGGCCACCTCGCCGCGCGGTGTGTCCAGCACGGCGGGCAGGAAGAAGACGAGTCTCTCGAAGCGTTCCGGGCTCTCCGCGAGCAGCCGGCAGAGCGCGCCCGCGCCGAGGCTCGCGCCGAACGCCCGGGTCGCGCCGCTCAGGTCCGCCATCGCGCGCAGGTCACGGGCGAGGTCCAGGTAGGTCCACGGGCCGGGCGGGGAGTCGGAGCGGCCGTGCCCGCGGAACTGGAAGAAGACGCGCCGCCCGGCGACGCCGCTGCCGAACGGGCGGGTGGTGGCGATGCCACTGCCCAGCCCGTGCGCGAACACGGTGACTGGGTCACCGGTGCCGGTGACCAGCCGTTCCAGGCTCACCCCGTGCGGGGTGGCGACCAGCTCCGTCTCCGGCTCGGGCAGCGCGGGACGCCCGGTTCGGGGCGCGCCGGGGCCGGGCCCCCAGGTGCGGGGACCGCCGTCCGGCGGCGGAGGCCAGCGGAAACCTCTCACCAGGACCCTCGGCCGTCGTGCAGGTCCCGCAGGCCGGGCCGCACGTCGAGCAGGTAGATCAGACCGGCGGCGATGCCGATCAGTCCGAACAGGCTGATCGGGCCGAAGCCGAGCAGGGTCAGCAGCAGGCAGACCGCCAGGATGGCGACCCAGCCGCCCTTGGGCAGCGTGCCGAGCGCGGCGAAACCGTCGCCGCGCTGGGTGACCGCGTGCACCAGCGCCACTCCCTGTACGACCAGGGCGAAGACGAGCAGGATCAGCTGGATCACGTCTTGGACTGCGAACGCGAAGATCGGCGCGGCGATGGCCATGGGGGCAAGCTTATGCCGAGACCCCGGAAACGTCCGACAAGACGTTGTCCGGGGTCCGGTGGGGCATCAGGTCACTCGGCGGCCGGGCGGGTCCGCTTCGTGGCCTTCGGCAGCTTCGCCGACGGGGTGGCCGGCTTGGTGGCCTTGGTGGCGGTCGTCTTGGCGACGGCCTTGGTGGCGGTCGCCTTGGTGGCGCGGGTGCGCTTCACCGCGGCCGGCTTGGCGGCCACCGCCTCGGCCACCTCGGCCGGGCTGGGCACATCGGTCGTCGCGGCGGCGGTGTCCGGCTTCGCGGCCACCTCGGTCTTCGTCGCGACCGCGACCTTCGGGGTGACCTCGGCCTTCGGGGCCACGTCGGTGCCGGTGGCCTCGGTGGCCTGGATGTCGGCGTTCACCGTGTCGGCGGCCTCCAGCACGCCGGCGCCGACGACACGCTCACCACGGGCGACCAGTTCGGCGTACGCGGCCAGCGCGCGCTCCTGCGCGGCGTGCGCGCCGGCCACCACGACGGCGGCGTTGCGGGTGGCGGCCTCGCGGAGCTTGTCCAGGTTGGCGGCCTCGCGCAGCTTCTCCAGGTTCGCCGCCTCGCGCAGCTTCTCCAGGTTGGCGGCCTCGCGGAGCTGGTCGAGGTCGGTGGCGACGGCGCGCTCGCGCAGCCCGGTCGCGGTCTGGTTGGCGGTCTTCAGCGTCTCGGTGGCCTTCTGGCGCAGCTCGAAACCGGTGACGACGGCCTTGCCGCCGAGGTCGGTCACGACCCGGGTGCCGAGGCCGCTGACCACGGTGGGCAGCTTGCGCAGCTGCTCCAGGGCCAGCTCACCGGCGCCGGCGGCGGCGTAGAGGGGTGCGGGGATGCGGTTGGTCTTCGGCTGGGTGGTCATGACTGCTCCTCTTCGGCCGCACCGGCGGCCTTCCGGGCCGCCCGGCGGGCGGCCGCTTGCTCAGGGGCGGCGGTGGTCGGGGCGGGCGCGGTGGTCGGGGCGGGCGCGGTGGTCGGGGCGGGCGCGGCACCCGCTTCGGTGACGGCTACCGATTCGAGGACCGCCTCGGTCGGCGTGCCCTCCGGCGTGACCGGACCGGTAGCGGCCGCCGCCACTGTCGCCGGGGCCTCCGGCGCGGTGGCCGGCTCGGTCGCGGCGGCCTTCTCGGCCGTCTCCGCCGCCCCGGCGGCCTCGGTCGCCTCGGCCAGGCGGGCGTTCTCGCGCCGGAACGTCTCGTAGATCTGGGTGAGCGACTGCTTCTGGGCCATGGTCAGCTCGGGGTCGACGGCGATCGCCGCGAGCACGCCCTGCCCCTCCTTGTCGTCCAGCAGCCCGGCCCGCAGGTACATCGCCGGGGTGGAGACGCGCAGCGCGCTCGCGAGCTGCTGGAGCACCTCGGCGCTCGGCTTGCGCAGCCCTCGCTCGATCTGGCTCAGGTAGGGATTGCTGACACCCGCCTGCTCGGCGAGCTGGCGCAGTGAGATCTTCGCGTTGCGCCGCAGGTCGCGAATGAACCCGCCGACATCGGGAAGGTCCTTGCTGGTGGCCATGACTCAACGCTAGCTCGGTCCGCTAACTGCTGCAAGCAAAACGCTAGCCAGAGTTAGCAGGGTCACCGATGGCGGGTTGCGGAGCCCATGTCCGTTCCGTACGGTTCTCCCCCGTGACCAAGATCGATATCAACGGTGCCCAGCTCGCGTACGACGAGAGCGGCACCGGCACCGCCGTGGTGCTGCTGCACGCCGGCATCGCCGACCGGCGGATGTGGCGCGGGCAGATCCCGGCACTCGCCCAGCGGCATCGGGTGATCGCGCTGGACCTGCGCGGCTACGGCGAGTCGGAATTGCCGCCCGCGCCGTTCGCCCACCACGACGACGTGATCGGGCTGCTCGACGCGCTGGGCATCGAGCAGGCCGCGTTCGTCGGCTGCTCGTTCGGCGGCCGGGTCGCGGTGGACACCGCGCTCGCCCACCCGCAGCGGGTCTCGGCGCTGGCGCTCTTCGGCGCGCCCGTCTCCGGCAACGAGTGGTCCGAGGAGACCGAGCAGCTCTGGGAGGACCTGGTCGGCGACGTGGACCCGGAGGACTTCGCCGCCACCGCCGCCGGGGAGGTGCGGTTCTGGGTGGTCGGCCCGACCCGCCGCCCGGAGGACGTCGACCCGGAGCTGATCCGGTTCGCCGAGGAGATGGACCGCCGGGCGCTCGCCGCCGAGCAGGCGCTGAGCGCGGTCGACGTCGACGAGCTGGACCCGCCGGCGATCGACCGGCTGGGCGAGCTGCGCGTACCGGTGCTGGTCGGCACGGGCGCCGACGACCTGGCCGACATCCGCCGCCTGGCCGACCGCATCGCCGACGAGGCCCCCCGGGGCATACGCATGCCGGACGTCCACAACGCGGCCCACCTGCTCCCCCTGGAGCGCCCCACCGAAACCAACACCGCCCTCCTCCCCTTCCTCCCCTGACCGCCCCCTCCCTCCCTTCGCCGCGTTGATCTTGCACTTGTGGCCCTCGGTGCGCCTGGAATGCGCGTTTCGCCTGGGCAGCAAGTGCAAGATCGACGGGGATGGAGGGCGGGGTGGGGCTACCAGAGGGGGCGGGTTGCGCCTACGGGGAGGCCGCCGCCCAGCACGGGGGTCTCGGCGTACTCGGTGAGGATCGGCTCGTCGACGCCCAGCCGGGACAGCGCCGAGACGAGGACCGGCATGCGGGCCCTGGCCGCGCCGTCGTCGATCTTCAGCGCGACCGCGCCGACCCCCGGGACCGCCGCCGCGATCACACCCTCCGCGCCGATCTTGGCGAGCAGACCGGGTACGCCGCGCATCAGCCGCGTGTCCTCGGCCTGGGTACCGCCGACCAGCTCCGGGTACGTGCGCATCGCGTCCGCCACAGTCCGCTCGACGGTGCCCGGCTCGGCGTCGACCAGCCGCAGGAACGCCCGCGCCAGCCCGGTGAGCGAAACGGCGAGCACCGGCGCGCCGCAGCCGTCCACCCCGACCGCCGCCGCCCGCTCCCCGGTGAACTCCTCGATCGTGGCGGTCAGGCGCTGCTGGAGCGGGTGCTCGGGCCGCCAGTAGCCGTCCAGCGGCCAGCCGGCGGCCAGGCAGGTGCGCAGCATGCCGGCGTGCTTGCCGGAGCAGTTCATCAGCACCCGGGCGGGACCGCCGCCGGCCCGCAGCACCGCCTCCCGGGCGGCTTCGCCGACCGGCAGGTCCGGCGGGCAGTGCAGCGCGTCCCCGGTGAGGCCGCCGCCGCGCAGCAACGCGGTGACCCGCTCGATGTGGAACTCCTCACCGGCGTGGCTGGCCGAGACGAGCGCCAGGTCGGCCGGGTCGGTGAGCGGCAGCCCGGCCCGCAGCATCCCGATCGCCTGCATCGGCTTGTTGGACGAGCGGGGGAAGATCGGCGAGGTCACGTCTCCGGCCCCGGCGACAGGCGCTCCGGCGGCGTCGAGCACCACCACGGAACCCCGGTGGAAGCCCTCCACGAAACCGGACCGGACCACCTCGGCGAGCGGCGCGCCGCCCTCGTACGTCTTTCCCACGTAATGGACCGTACCGATGGGGCGGGCCCGGCCGACGGCGGGGTGACCTGCGGCGTCGCCCGGGGCCGTACAGGGCCGGCGGCCGGTACGCCGCTTACCCGCCGGTGGCCGGAAGACCGAGCAGCGTACGGGCCTCGGCGGTGGTCAGCGGAGGCCGCTGGGCGAGCTGGGCGAAGCCGACCGCCCGCGCGACGAGCTGCATGTTGGACTCCACCGGGCGCCCCTTGGCGTACGTGACCGTGTCCTCCATGCCGACCCGCAGGTGGCCGCCGGTCGACAGCGACGCCAGCATCACCGGGATGGTGCTGCGCCCGATGCCGGTGGCCGCGAACGTGGTGCCCTCGGGCAGGTCACGCAGCATCTGCTGGGCCGCCACCAGGGTCGCCGTGGTGCCGGGCATGCCACCCGGCACCCCCATCACGAAGTCGACGTGCACGTGCCCGCCGTGCGGCAGGCCGTACTTGCCGAGCAGCCGCTGCAGGGCGGTGAGGTGGCCCAGGTCGAAGATCTCGTACTCGGGGACGACGCCGCGTTCCTGCATCCGGGTGTGCAGGTCGACGATGAACTCCCACCGGTTGAGGAACACGTCGTCGCCGAAGTTGACGGTGCCCATGGTGCAGGAGGCCATGTCCGGCGCGGCGTCGAGCACCGCCAGCCGGGCGGACTCCGGGTCGGTCACCGCACCCCCGGAGGAGAGCTGCACGATCAGGTCGGTGCTCTCCCGCAGCGCCGCCACGGTGTCGCGCAGCCGCCCCTGGTCGAGCGTGGGCCGCGCCTCGTCGTCGCGGATGTGGACGTGGATCACGGCGGCGCCGAGCGCCTCGCACTCCTTGGCGGTCAGCAGCAGCTCGTCGAGCGTCACCGGCAGCGCCGGCACCTCAGCCTTCGCCGACTCCGCGCCGGTGGGGGCAACCGTGATCAACGTCCCTGTCGTCATGCCCCGGATCCTAGACCGGTGCCCAACGTCGGGTCGACCGGAGGATTTCCGGTGCGGGCGGCGTTAAGAAGGGACCCTTCCTCTACCGGAGGCGTTAATAGGGGGCCCTTCCTTACACGTCGATGGCGGCGGCGCTCTCGCCCACGAGCAGGCGGGCATCGTCGGGCGTGTTGCGCTTCAGCACGGCGAGCGCCACCTGACCCAGCTCGAAGTGCTGCACGGCGGTGCCCACGAAGCCGACCGTCCGGCCGTCGAGCGTCACCGGCGTACCGGCCACCGGCGGCTGGTCGCTCGCCACGCCGTCCAGATGCAGCAGGACCAGCCGGCGGGGCGGCTTGCCCAGGTTGTGCACCCGGGCCACCGTCTCCTGGCCCCGGTAGCAACCCTTGTCCAGGTGCACGGCCGGGGCGATCAGGTCCACCTCGGCCGGGATCGTCCGGTGGTCGGTGTCCACCCCGGCCCGTACCTGCTTGGCGGCGACCCGGACGGCCTCGTACGCCCACAGCCCGGCGACCGGCACCCCGGCGCCGCGCAGTTCGGCGACCACCCCGTCCACGGCGGCGCGGGGCACGAGCAGGTCGACGCCGAGCGCCACCCGGCGGGCCCAGCCGCCGACCGGTAGCGGCTTGACGTCGTACACCACGGAGGGCCGCGCGGGCAGCTCGCCGGAACGGAACTTCGGACCCGGCACCGCCGCTACGTCGGGAGCCGCCAGCCCGGTCACGCCGAGCGTGTCGAGCGCGCCGGGCGCCTCCGGCCCGACCAGCGACAGCAGCGCGAACTCGGCGGTGGCGTCGCGCGGGTCGACCTTGCTGAAGAACCGCATCTTCTCCAGGTACGACAGCAGGCCGCCGGTCATGCCCGGCTCGGTGTCCAGCCAGGTGGTCTCGCCGTCGTCGGCGACCATCGCGTGCTGCTCGACGTGCCCGTGCGGGGAGAGCACCAGCAGCTCGGTGCCCTGCCAGGGGGCCAGCGCGGCCAGGTGCTGGCTGGTGAGCGTGTGCAGCCAGCTGATCCGTTCCTCGCCGGGCACCGCGACCACGCCCCGGTGCGACCGGTCGACCAGGGCCACGCCGGTGGCCAGGAGCCGCTGCTCACGCATCGGGTCGCCGTAGTGCGCGGCCACCGGCGCGACACCGGCCGCCCGGTGGGCCGGCTCGGGCTGGTCCCTGGTCTGGTCGTCGATGCTGTCGGTGGTCACCGCTCCGGCGATGTCGATCATGCGTGTTCCCCGTTCAGTGTGCAGCGGCCGCAGACTCCGAAGAGCGCGACGTGCCCGATGTCGACCTGGAATCCGCGCTGGTCGGCCAGCTGGTCGGCGAGCGGGCGGAGCATCTCGGGTGAGATCTCGTCGATCGCCCCGCACTCCCGGCACACCAGGTGCACGTGCTGGTGCTCGCCGGCCGCGTGGTAGGTGGGCGCGCCGTGCGAGAGGTGCGTGTGCGTGACCAGGCCGAGCCGCTCCAGCAGTTCCAGGGTGCGGTAGATGGTGGTGATGTTGACGCCGGCCGCCACCTCGCGGACCGCCGTGTGTACCTGCTCCGGGGTGGCGTGCCCGAGGTCGAGGACGGCCTGGAGCACCAGCTGCCGCTGCGCCGTCAGCCGCAGCCCGCGCGCGCGGAGCATTTCCGCGAGGGAGGATTCGGACACCCTTCGATCATAGTTCGGCCGCCGCGCCGGTCCGTCCGCCGCCGGGGTACGCCACTACGCTGCGCCCGTGGAGGCGACGCGGGTGGCGGTGCTCGGCCGGGGGCTCGTACCGGCCGGTGAGCCGGTGGTGCGCGGCGACGACCGGGGTGTGCTGCACGGCGACGGCCTGTTCGAGACGCTGCACCTGCGCGACGGGGTCCCCTGGCTGCTGGAGCCGCACCTGGCCCGGCTGCGGGCGGGCGCGGCGGCGATCGACCTGCCGCTGCCCCCGGACGACGCGCTCGTCGAGCTGCTGGACGCGGTCCGCGCCGGCTGGCCGCCCGAGACCGAGGGCGCGTTGCGGCTGGTGTGCACGCGAGGGCCGGAGGGCGGCGGGCGGGCCACGGTGTACGCCACGCTGGGCGAGGTGCCCGCCGCCGCCCGGCTGGCTCGGCGTACCGGGGTGACGGTGGCCACGCTGCCGCTCGGGGTGGCCGCCCGGTCCCGCCCCGAGCTGGGGTGGCTGCCGAACGGCGTGAAGTCCACCTCGTACGCGCTCAGCACCGCCGCCCGGCGCTGGGCGCAGCGGACGGGCGTGGACGACGTGCTCTGGGTCTCGACCGACGGCTACGTGCTGGAGGGACCCACCGCGAACGTGGTGTGGCTGCGCGGCGGGACGCTCTGCACGGTGCCGGCGGCGCAGACCGGAATCCTGCCCGGCGTGACCGCCCACCACCTGCTGAGCCGCGCCGGAGAGCTGGGCCTGACCCCGGCCGAGCACCTGCCCACAGTGCCCGACCTGCACGCCGCCGAGGCGATCTGGCTGACCAGCTCCCTACGCGGCCCCACGGAGGTCACAACCCTGAACGGAACCCCCCGCCCGAGTTCCCCCCTGACCCCCCGCATCCAGGCCCTCCTGAACTTCCCCCGACCCCCCCCCGTTGATCATGAAGTTGGCGGTGACAAATCGGGCAGCCGACGCCGTCAACTTCATGATCGACCGGGGAAGCGGGACGGGTCAGCCGGCCACCCGGGTGAGGCGGGCGGAGAGGTGCGGGCTCAAGGGCTGACCCACGGCGGCCATCTCCTGCGCGTACAGCAGAGCGCCCTCGACGATGCCGAACAGCCGGGCGCCGGCGGTGACCTCCTTCGCCGTCGCGGTACGCACGACCGCGTCGGTGGCGAACTCGATCTGGGTGCCCTTGCGCTTGCCGATGTGCAGCTCCATCACGCCGGTGGGCGTGGTCATCAACGCCTCCAGCTCGTCGGTGACCCGCTCACCGTCGAGCACCGGACGCCACCAGCCCACCTCGCGGCCGGCCGGCCGGACCGGACGGCTCTGCTCGTCCAGGATCCAGGCCCGCGACTCGTAGAACAGGAACGGCCGGCCGTCGTGGCTGATCCGGATCTCCTGCGCGTAGTCGAAGTCCTCGATCGTCGGGAACCCACCCCGGCCCCGGCCGCGCCACACCCCGATGTACGGCAGCAGGCCGTCCAGGCTCGGGTGCAGCTTCGGGCCGACGCGCAGGTCGTGGCTCTCCTCGTACGGGTACTCCTCGACCGGCGGCGCGTTCAACCACGGCGGCTGAAGCGGATTCTCACTCACAGATTCACCACTTACCTCTAGCTATGCGGACCGCGAGATAGGCCAGGCCACCGGCGAGCGCGCCCAGGCCGGCGACCAGCAGGCTGACGAACCCGATCTCGGTAACCATCCGGACCATCCTATGCTGGGTGGCATGGCGCGCTCTCTCGTCGTCAAGGCCACCGCCGGCGCGGACTCCCCGGAACGCTGCGCCCAGGCGTTCACAGTCGCCGCCACCGCCGCCGCGGCCGGGGTGGACGTCTCGCTCTGGCTCACCGGCGAATCGACCTGGTTCGCGCTCCCCGGCCGGGCCGAGTCGTTCGAGCTGCCGCATTCCGCGCCACTGGGCGAGCTGCTGCACGTCGTCCTGGCCACCGGCCGGGTGACCGCCTGCACCCAGTGCGCGGCCCGGCGGGACATCGGCACCGGCGACGTCATCCCCGGCGTGCGCATCGCGGGCGCAGCCGTGTTCGTCGAGGAAGCGATGACCGAGGGCGCACAGGCGCTGGTCTACTGACAACCGGCCCGGGTTGTCCATTCTGCCCAGTGCGCCGATCCTGACCCGGCATGTCCGGATGCTGCCTACCATGCGAATGTGAGTCAGGCCATCCAGGAGTTCTTCGCGTCGCTGCCGGCGCGTGCCGCAGCCGTTCTGAACAGCCCGATCGGCGGGACACTCCAGATCGACCTGGCCGACGGCAACCGCACCGAGCACTGGTACGTGACGCTGGCCCCCGGCACGGCACAGGTGAGCCGGGAGGAGCTACGGCCGGCGGACGGCGTGCTGACGCTGTCCACCGAGCTGTTCGAGAAGCTCGTCACCGGCCGGGCGGCCGGCATGGCGGCGGTGCTGCGCAACGAGGCCACGTTCAGCGGCCACGTCGTGCTGTTCCTGGCGTTCCGCCGATTCCTGCCGCAACGGCCCGACGTGCGGGACCCCCGGGACGCCGCCCGCGAGCACGTCCGGCGGCTGGTGTGAAGGACCGGGTCAGCATCCTCGACGGCAACACGTTCCTGGTCAGCGACGATCGCGGCAACATCGAACCGTCGTACGACTTCCCCACCGGGCTGTTCTCCTTCGACACCCGGTTCCTGTCCACCTGGTTCCTCACCATCGACGGGCAACGTCTGCACGCGCTCTCGATCGACGACTCGCTGTCGTACAAGACGCGGTTCTTCCTGGTCCCCGGCGAGCCGACGCACTACCTGGACGCCAACGTCTCGGTGATCCGCAGCCGCGCCATCGGCGGCAGCCTCGACGAGGAACTGACCGTGCTCAACCACTCCGAACAGGAACAGGAGTTCCACCTCCGGCTGGACATCGGCTCCGACTTCGCCGACCTCCTGGAGATCAAGAACCGGCGCGACAAGAAGGGACTCACCACGCCGACGGTGGAACCGAACGGCCTGCGGCTCACCTACCGCCGGGAGGCGTTCCGCCGCGAGACGCTGGTGACCAGCAGCGCGCCGGTCGAGGTCGACGCGGACGGGATGACCTTCCGGGTCCGGATCAGCCCGCACGGCGAGTGGACCACCCGGCTGCACGTCAGCACCATCATCTACGGCGCGCGTGGTGAGGACATCCGGGCCATCCTGCCGCTGGGCGGCCAGCGCACGGCAGCCGAGATCGAGGCCGAGCAGAGCGCCCTGATCAGCCGTGCGCCGAAGCTGGGCTGCGACTGCGAGCCGCTGGCCAGCGCGTACCGGCGCAGCCTCAACGACCTGGCCGCGCTCCGGTACGAGTCGATCACGCTCGGCGTCCGGCTGCTCGCGGCCGGCCTGCCCTGGTTCATGACGCTGTTCGGCCGCGACAGCATCTTCACCTCGCTCCAGGTGCTGCCGTTCCTCCCCGACCTGGTCAAACCGACGATCATCATGCTGGCCGGTCTTCAGGGCAGCCGGGTCGACGACTTCCGCGACGAGGAGCCGGGCAAGATCCTGCACGAGCTGCGCTACGGCGAGAGCGCCGGATTCGAGGAACAGCCGCACTCGCCGTACTACGGCGCGGCCGACACGACGGCGCTGTTCGTGATCCTGCTCGACGAGTACGAGCGGTGGACCGGGGACGCCGATCTGGTACGCAAGCTGGAGTACGAGACCCGGGCGGCGCTGACCTGGCTCGACACGTACGGGGACCTGCTCGGCACCGGCTACGTCTGGTACATGTCCCGCAACCCGGAGACGGGGCTGCCGAACCAGTGCTGGAAGGACTCACCGGAAGCCATCTCCTACGCCGACGGCCGGATGCCGGAGTTCCCCCGGGCCACCTGCGAGCTGCAGGGGTACGCGTACGACGCGAAGATGCGCGGCGCCCGCCTGGCCCGCACCTACTGGCAGGATCCGGCGTACGCGGACCGGCTGGAGCAGGAGGCGGCGGCGCTGAAGGAACGGTTCAACCGCGACTTCTGGATCGCCGACCGGGAGTACTACGCGCTGGCGCTCGATCCGCGCGGGCGGCAGGTGGACGCGCTCTCCTCGAACATCGGCCACCTGCTGTGGAGCGGCATCGTGGACGAGTCCCGGGCCCCCGCGGTCGCCGCCCATCTGCTCGGCCCGCGCCTGTTCTCCGGCTGGGGGGTACGCACGCTCGCCGACGACCAGGGCCGGTACAACCCGGTCGGATACCACGTCGGCACGGTGTGGCCGTTCGACAACTCGATCATCGCCTGGGGTCTGTGGCGGTACGGCTTCCGGCAGGAGGCCGGCCGGATCTGCGACGCGCTGCTCAGCGCGTCGCACTTCTTCGACGGGCGGCTGCCCGAGGTGTTCGCCGGCTACGAACGTGGCCTCACCGACTACCCGGTGGAGTACCCCACCGCGTGCAGCCCGCAGGCGTGGTCCGCCGGTACGCCTCTGCTGCTGCTACGGGTGATCCTGGGACTGGAGCCGCAGGGCGAGCACCTGATCATCGACCCGGCCGTACCGCCGGGGATGGGCCGGGTGGAACTGCTCGACATCCCGGGCCGCTGGGGCCGGGTGGACGCGCTGGGCCGCAGCCGGGAACCGCACGAGGAACCGGCACCGCCGCCGCTCGGGCTGCCCGGCCGGTGAGTCAGGCCGGGCAGGGCGTGGTCACCGCCACGCGCACCCGCTCGTCGGCCCGCTCGGCCAGCACGGCCGGCTCGCCGGGGCGCGCGTACCGGTCGGCGGAGTCCACCACCGGCGCGACGCCACCGCCGAACGCGGCGGCGAGCGGCTGATCCGCCGGCGCGGCGGCCTCACCCCGGGCGGTGCGGGCCGCGCCCCCACCGGGGCAGGGCGCGGTCAGGACCTGGACCGCGCCGGTCGCGCCGCCCCACCGGCCCAGCGCCGACGCCAGCGCGGCGGCTTCGGCAGCGGCGTCGGCGGTCGGCGCGCGGTAGCCGGAACCCAGCGGCCGGCAGCCGGTCGCGGCGGTCAGAAGGATCCGGCCCGGGCCGTCGGCCCGGCCCTCGACCGCGACGAAGTCGCCCGCGTCGGCGCGCAGCAGCGGCTCGCCGTCGAACGTCGACACGCCCGCCCGCCACGCCTGCGGCAGCCGGTCGGCGACGCGTCGCAGCACTTCGCGTACGTCGTCGCCGCCGATCGCCACCTCGACGCCGCGCTCGAGCGTCGCGCCGGAGTCCATCGGCGTGATCCGGCAGCCGCGTTCCAGGCGGTCCGGTACGAGCGCGGGTACGCCGTCGGCGCCGACCGCGCCGGTCAGCTCGCCGATCGCCCGGTCCACCACCGGACCGGCCTGGTCCAGTGAGCGCTGCTCCTTGACCGTCGGCGGGTCGGTCCGCACCGACCACCAGGTCAGCCCGGCCAGCAGCACGGCCCACGCCATGGTGGCGGCCGTCAGCCAGCGCAGCCGACGCCGGCCGGCACCCGGCTGATCTCCAGGGTTGGGCGGGGCGTAGCCCGTCTCGACGGCAGTCACCCGGCAATGGTGTCACGTGCCGGCGAGGCGCCCGGCCGCGCCTCGGCACGCCCGGTCAGGCCGGGACGGACCGGCGGGACAGCAGCCACAGCAGGTAGAAGGGGCGCTGCCGCAGCTCGCCGCGACGGTCGGCGTACTGGTCGGCGGCGAGCACCGCGGAGAAGAACCCGCCCGCGCCCAGCATGCCGAGCACCGGTGCCAGGTGGGTGCCCTCGACCGCCACCAGCGTCGCGGCGACGGTCGCCACCGCGGCGCCCGCGGCCTGCACCGCCGAGCGCCGGGCCACCCGGGCGACCTCGGAGCGAGCCGCCCGCACCCCCTCCTGGATCTCCGCGTCGAGCTTCGCGAGCTGCACCAGCGCCTTGTCCGGATCCGTGTCGACGTCCAGCATCCGACCGCGCAGGTACGCCTGGGTCGCGGCGAGCGCGTCGCTCTCCTGGGTCAGGATGGCGCAGTAGTCCCGCAGCGAGGTGCCCTCCAGCATCGGCAGGTCGAGCTGGAGCAGTGGGGTCACCAGCCGCGCCTTCACCGGATCCCCGCTCGGCACGTCGACGACCCGGTGCCCCTTGACGATCAGGTCGAGTGTGCGGTCCGGGTTGTCGCCCAGCTCGATCCGGCCCATCGTGTCGAACGGCGAGGAGGTCGACTGGGAGTCCGGCGCGCGCGACTCCAGGTGGGTGCGGCGGAAGGTCTGCGGGAAGTAGACGAGCTGCCCCAGCTCCAGCAGCGGCGCGCAGTCCCGCAGGTACGCGCCGAGGCGGTCCAGGTCGTCGCATTCGGCGTAGAGCTGGTCGATTCGGATGTCCTCGTACCGGCAGCGCGGGTCGCAGTGCTCCGGGTCCTTGCCGCACCACTTGCAGGTCTCCCGGTTGGCCAGGTAGCAGTGCTTGCCGCCCGGCTGGGAGAGGACCAGCTTGCCGGTGACGAGCGTGGCCCGCTTCGTGAGGAACGACAGGTCCGTGTCGAGGCTGGCGACCGAGACGTCGAACGGGCGCGCGCGGCCGGACCCGGCGGTGCGCTGGAGTTCGCGGGCGATCTCCTCACCCCGGTTGCCGTCGATGAAGTCGATCAGATAGCGAACTGCGTGGGCGGCGGCGTCGTCGGGCACCTGATCCCCCTCCGGCGCGTCCGGGGCGCGCCGCCGTCCAGCCTGCCAGCCACGGGCAAGCCGCACAGTCACCGGAACGGCTCGTGGCCCGCCACCCGGCTGGGGTGGCGGGCCACGATCAGAGCGTGGGTCAGGCAGCGACCGAGACGGTCACCTCGTTGATCCCGCGAGCCGCGGCGACGGCGGTGTCGCCGTTGCCCTGGCGGGACAGCGCCCGCAGCGTCCACGAGCCCGGCGCGGCGAAGAACCGGAACTGCCCGGCCGGCGACGTCACCACCTCGGCGGTGAACTCACCGGTGGAGTCGAGCAACCGCACGTACGCGCCCGGCACGACCTCGCCGGACTCGGACAGCACACGGCCGGTGATGACGGTTTCCTTCTCCAGGTCCAGGCTGGCCGGGAGGGGGGCGGCCTGGTCCGGCGCGGCGCAGCCGGCGGCAGCCGTCGAGGCGGCGGAGGTGGCGGTCATCAGGCCTCCCCCGGCTCGTCACCGAGCGCCACCGGCACGCCGACGAGCGAGCCGTACTCGGTCCAGGAACCGTCGTAGTTCTTCACGTTGCGGTGCCCGAGCAGCTCCTGGAGCACGAACCAGCTGTGCGAGGAGCGCTCGCCGATCCGGCAGTACGCGATCGTCTCCTTGCTGTCGTCCAGCCCGGCGTCGGCGTAGATCTTGCGCAGCTCGTCGTCGGACTTGAACGTGCCGTCCTCGTTCGCCGCCTTGGACCACGGCACGCTGATCGCGGTCGGAATGTGGCCGGCCCGCTGCGCCTGCTCCTGCGGCAGGTGGGCGGGGGCGAGCAGGCGGCCGGCGAACTCGTCGGGGCTGCGCACGTCGACCAGGTTCTTGGTGCCGATCGCGGCTACCACCTCGTCGCGGAACGCGCGGATCGAGGTGTCCGGCTCCTGCGCGACGTACTGCGTCTTCGGCCGCTCCACCACGTCGGTGACGAGCGGACGGGCGTCCAGCTCCCACTTCTTGCGGCCGCCGTCGAGCAGCTTGACGTCGCCGTGGCCGTAGAGCTTGAAGTACCAGTACGCGTACGCGGCGAACCAGTTGTTGTTGCCGCCGTACAGGATCACGGTGTCGTCGTTGGCGATGCCCCGGTCCGACAGCAGCGCCTCGAACTGGCTCTTGTTGACGAAGTCCCGGCGGACCTGGTCCTGCAGGTCGGTACGCCAGTCGAGCTTGACGGCGCCGGCGATGTGCCCGGTGTCGTAGGCCGAGGTGTCCTCGTCGACCTCGACGAAGACGACGCCCGGGGCGCCGAGGTTCTTCTCGGCCCACTCGGCCGAAACGAGTGCGGTGTCGCGACTCATCAGATCACTCCCTGGTGAGGATGGTTGGTGAGCCTGCGCGCGGAGATCGATGTCGATTGTTGTCGCACCACGCGCGGGACCCAGAGCTAGGAACGGATCACGGGTACGTGCGACGGCGCCGCTGCCGGGCGTTGAGGGGAACCGGGAGAGGTTCGTGGACCCTGGGTGGCCGCCGTTCAGGCGGCCGGAGACAGCCCCGCCGTCAGATGACGGGGCGACACAGGCAGGTGGCCACGCGGCACAGGTCGACCGCGCGCCGTTTGGTGAGGTGGGTCCCCATGGGCAGGGAGATTACCAGCCCACGCCACAGCTGCCACCAGGCCGACCAGCATCCGGGACGGCCGGCCCGCTCCCCGGACCGGCCGTGTACGGCTTTCAGCCGGCGGAGTTGATGGGCACGTTCGCCGCGTCCGCCGTGACCACCAGGCCCTCCGGCTTCGGCTCCACCTTGCGCAGGTTGAGCTGGAACGGCAGCTCCGGCAGCGGCACGTCGATCGAGATGCCCTGCGCGTACCGGGTGAGCGCGGCCCGGGCCAGCGGCACGTTCGGCAGGCCGTCGGCGGTGAGGTCGTTGAAGCGCAGCGCCACCTTGCCGCCGGCCACCGTGACGTCGGCGGTGCCGTTGACGGTGAGCTTGACGCCGAGGATGTCCACCGGGGCGGTGACGGCGAGCTTGCCGTTGCGCTCGCCGAGCGTCAGCCCGGGGCGGTCCAGCAGCTTGGCCAGGCTCTCGTAGGTGACGGTGCCCCGCCCGTCCACGCTCTCGGCCACCACGTCGCCCCGGCCGGAGCGCAGCGTGTCCAGCGACGCGGTCACGTTGCGCGCGTCCACGTCCAGCTTCGGCACCTCGACCGCGTCGCCCTGGACGGCGCCGCGCACGTCGGTGAGCTGGATCGAGATGCGCTCGTACCGGCCGTCGAGCACCTGGGTGAGGAACGGGAAGCCACCCACCTCGACCTGCGGCGCGGCGGACTGCGCGTCCTGCTTGGCGATCTCCTGCCGCACCTGGTCGGCGATCGCCCGCTCGGCGACCCCGGCGGCGACCCGGTCGGCGACGACGAGCAGCCCGACCAGCACCAGCAGCAGGACGACGAAGCCGATCAGCACCTTCCGGCCGCGTCGCCGCGGTCGGCCCTCCGCCGGATACGCCTCTGCCACGCCGCCTCCCGTCCTCGCCGCCGTCACCGCGTCTCGCGGCGCAACCGTACTTACCCGAGGCGAATCTTCCCCAACCGCGTCAGAGGAACAGCACGCACATCGCGTACGCGGCCGGCGCGGCCAGCGCGAATCCGCCCAGCGGCCCCTGCATGTGCCGGGCCACCCACATCGTCGGCGGTTCACCGGCCATCAGGCGGCCCGCCTCGGCGTACCCCACGGCGAGGTCGGCCAGGACGGCGGTGGCGGCGCTGACCACGCCGACCAGGGCGGCGCTGGTCGGGGTGAAACCGACCAGGTAGCTGCCGAGCAGGGCGCTGGTGAGGGTGCCGAGCATCGCGCCCGCGACCACGCCGGCCGCGCCGCGCGGCACCTGCGGGGCGAGCCGCGGCCACGGCGCCACCGCGTCGGTGAGCCGCGCCACCAGCAACGCCACCCCCGCGGCGGTGAGGCAGACCGTGATCGCCTGGGTGCCCTTGGGAATCCGGCTGAGCACGACGAGCGTGCCGAAGGCGACCACGCCCACCACGATGAGCAGGGTGCCGCCGAGCGAGTCGGTCACCCGGACCCGGTCCACCCGCCGGACGAGCTGCCCCAGCACGGCGAGCAGCAGCCCGGCGGCCGCGGCGTAGCCGAGCGGGGCCAGGCCGGCGATGTCCGACTGGACCGCCGCGACGTCGGCGATCACGGCCGTGCCGGCGCTGACCAGGGCGACGACCAGCAGGGCGGGCGGTCGCATGGCCATCGTCCAGGCGAGCACGAAGAGCATCTGGACGCCGAAGATGATGGCCGCGAACGGCAGCCGGTGCCCGGGGCCGGAGGTCTGCGCGCCGAGCACCAGGCCGACGCCGAGCAGCGCGGCGAAGCCGGCGACGGTGAGCGCCAGCGGCCGGCGGACCGGGACCGGTGGCATCTCCTCCTCGGGCGCCTCGTCGGACTCGTCGTCGGCGCGCCGGCCGGGTCCGCCCTTCCGTAGCCGACGCGGTCCCTTCCGCTCCGGCCGGTCGCCCTCCTCGTCGGCGGGGCCGGTACGCGGGGCGGGCGGGTAGCCACGGGCGGGGCCGGAGGGCCCGGCGGACGGGTCGTCGGCCCACGGTTCACGACCGGTGTCGCGCGAGGTGGAGGGAAACACGCCCCGATCGTGCCAGACCCGGGCGGCTCGGCGGAGGTCCCGGTTTCGGTGACGTTAAAACCTGCACCGCGATCAAGGGCAGAAGGGGCAAACGGGAAAGCACCCCGGAGGTGACGGCGGGTCCATCGGTTACGCTCAGGCCGTTACCCGCCCGTCAGCGACGCCGGGACCCACGCAAGTTCACAGCGCCGCCCTCACCCGGGCGTGTCGCTGGTCGCGCGCGGCCGAAGGGCCGCCGGGACGGAGGTGATCGTGGAGCTCCTGCTGCTCGTGACCGCACGGGCCGGTGAGCCGTCGGCGGTGTTGCCGGCACTCGACCTGCTGCCGCACTCGGTCCGCACCGCACCCCGCGACGTCCGCACGCTGGTCTCCGGCCCCACGCCGGACGCCGTCCTGGTGGACGCCCGCTCCGAACTGAGCGAGGCGCGCGCCACGTGCCGGATGCTGCACGCCACCGGGCTCGGCGTACCGCTCGTCGCGGTGGTCACCGAAGCGGGCCTGATCGCGCTCAACGCGGACTGGGGTGTCGACGACGTGATCCTGGCCGGCGCCGGGCCGGCCGAGGTGGAGGCCCGGCTGCGGCTCGCCGTCGGCCGGCTGAGCAACGCGACCGCCGGCGCCGGCGGCTCGATCCGGGCCGGTGAGCTGAACATCGACCCGGACACCTACGCCGCCAAGCTGAAGGGCCGCCCGCTCGACCTCACGTACAAGGAGTTCGAGCTGTTGAAGTTCCTGGCCCAGCACCCGGGGCGGGTGTTCACCCGGGACCAGCTGCTGCGGGAGGTCTGGGGTTACGACTACTTCGGCGGCACCCGCACGGTCGACGTGCACGTGCGGCGCCTGCGCGCCAAGCTCGGCTCGGAGTACGAGTCGATGATCGGCACGGTCCGCCAGGTGGGCTACAAGTTCGTCGTCCCGCCGTCGCGTTCGCTGCCGGAGTCGGAGCCCGCGCCGCTGCCGGTCTGACCGCCCACGCCCCACTCCGGTAGGGGGCATTTCCGGAGAACGCCCTTTTTGCCCGATCAGTCAGACATATCCTGACTGCCGGATTTACCGGGCAAAGGGGGCGGCGGTGCGTGCGGTGAACACGGGGGCGACGAACGGCCGGTGCCGCTGATGCGGGGCCCGACGCTGCGCGCCACCGGGCTCGTGACCGTGGTGCTCGCGGGCCTGCTCGGCTCGGCGTTCGCGCTGGGCCGCAGCCTGGTCCCGGAACACCCGCCGTCGAACGCCGGCGCCACCACCGCGCTCAACGGACCGCGCTACGCCGACCAGCCGCCCAGCACGGACTTCCCCGGCGGCCGGGCCACCGCCGGGCCGAGCCCCGACGCCGCGCCGGACGCCGCCCCGGTCGAACCGGGCGGCGACGGCCCGTACGGCAGCCTGGTCGTCACCGGCTCGTCCCGGGTCGCGCTGACCTTCGACGACGGCCCCGATCCGCGCTGGACCCCGCAGGTGCTCGCGCTGCTGGCCCAGTACGGCGTGAAGGCGACGTTCTGCGTCGTCGGCGAGAACGCCGAGGCCCATCCGGATCTGATCCGGTCGATAGTCGCCGAGGGGCACACCCTGTGCAACCACTCCTGGGAGCACGACGTCGACCTGGGCAAGCGGTCCCCGGCGACGATCCGGGCCGACATCCTGCGCACGAACGACGCGATCCTGGCCGCCGCGCCGGGGGCGCGGATCGCGTACTACCGCCAGCCGGGCGGGGCCTGGACGCGCCCGGTGATCTCGGCCTGCGCCGACCTGGGCCTCACCCCGCTGCACTGGAGCGTGGACCCGTCGGACTGGAGGGCGCCGGGCGCGCTCACCATCGAGTCGAGGATCCGCACACAGATGGGACCGGGGGCGATCGTGCTCATGCACGACGCGGGCGGGGACCGTTCCGGCACGGTCGCGGCGTTGCAGCAACTCCTGCCCGAAATACTGGCGCGGTTCGAGCTGGAGTCGTTGCCCGTCGGCCCGCAGTGACGAGCGCCACCGACCGCCGCCCTCGTCCGGCGCGAACCGCCGCCGGACGGCGGCTACCGTGACTCAGATGAGCCCCGAGCCGACCAGTGGCCCCGCAAGCGACCGGATCGACCGGGCGGACCGCCTGACGCCGGCCGAGGTCGCCGAGGTGCTGGCGCTGGCCCGCGCCGCCGGTGACGCCGACGGCGCCGACCCGCTCGACGAGCACGTGCTGCTGCGGCTGCGCGACCCCGAGGCTCCCGCCGTGCACCTCACCGCCCGCACCGCCGACGGCACACTCACCGGGTACGCGCATCTCGACGTCACCGCCCCGGCCGAGGGCGTCGGCGCCGAACTGGTCGTGCATCCCGCGTACCGGCGGCGCGGCGTCGGCCGGGCGCTGGCCCGGGGCGTGGTGGACGCCGCGCCCGGTCCGCTGCGCGCCTGGGCCCACGGCGACCACCCGTCGGCCGCCGCGCTCGCTGTCGACCTGGGCTTCGCCCGGGCGCGGGTGCTCTGGCAGATGCGCCGTCCGCTGACCCCCGAACTGCCCGAGCCGGTGGTGCCGGACGGCGTGACGCTGCGCGCGTTCCGCCCCGGCGAGGACGACGAGGCGTGGCTGGCGGTGAACAACGCGGCCTTCGCCCAGCACCCCGAGCAGGGCAAGTGGACACTCGACGACCTGCGCGTACGCATCGCCGAGCCGTGGTTCGATCCGGCCGGCTTCCTGCTCGCCGTCGACTCCACGACCGGGCGGCTGCTCGGCTTCCACTGGACCAAGGTGCACGAGCGGCCGGGCTCGGCCCGCATCGGCGAGGTCTACGTGCTCGGCGTCGACCCGTCCGCGCACCGGGGCGGCCTGGGCCGGGTGCTCACCGCCGCCGGCCTGACCCACCTGCGCGACGAGCGCGGGCTGGACCGGGTGATGCTCTACGTGGACGAGAGCAACACCGCCGCGGTCGCGCTCTACGAGCGGCTGGGCTTCGCCATGTGGTCCGCGCACGTCAACTACCAGCGCGGCTGAGCGTTCCGCGGCCCCGGAAAATCGCCATAAAGGCGATACCAGGCTGCTAGTTCACGAAATGGACAACCCTTCCTCAGCGTACGGCCATCTCGTCGGCTGAACGTGTTCACCGCGCGTTCACTTGCGTCCGGCGAACCGTCCACCTGGCCCTCCTACCTTTCGTGTCAGCCGGTCAGCGCCGGCCCCCGGCACTCCGGGCGACCTGACCAAAGACGTGAAGGGAAACCCCTGAAGTGAAGCTCCAGCGGCACGGCGCCATCGCCTGTCTCGCTCTTACCGCGGTTCTCGGTCTCAGCGCCTGCGGCTCGGACAACAACGAGCCCGCCGGCGCCTCCGGCTCCACCGCCGCGGTGGACTGCGCGACGGGCACGCTGAACGCGCAGGGCTCCTCGGCCCAGAAGAACGCCATGGCCGAGTGGATCAAGGCGTACCAGCAGAAGTGCGCCGGCACCACGATCAACTACGAGCCGAGCGGCTCGGGCGCCGGCATCCAGGCCTTCATCGCCGGTACCGCAGACTTCGCCGGTTCGGACTCCCCCCTCAAGCCGGAGGAGCAGCCGCAGGCCGACGCCAAGTGCGTCGGCGGCCAGGCGCTCAACCTGCCGATGGTGATCGGCCCGGTCGCCGTGGTCTACAACGTCAGCGGCGCGGACAACCTCCAGTTCAGCCCGGCCACCCTGGCGAAGATCTTCGCCGGCAAGGTGACCAAGTGGGACGACCCGGCGATCAAGGCCGACAACCCGGACGCCAAGCTCCCGTCGACCGCGATCCAGGCGGTGCACCGCTCCGACGAGTCGGGCACCACCGACAACTTCACCAAGTACCTCTCCAAGACCGCCGAGGCGGACTGGACGCTCGGCAACTCCAAGGCGTGGAAGGCCCCGGGCGGCGTCGGCGCGGCCAAGTCCGACGGCGTGGCCAGCAAGGTCAAGAGCACCGACGGCACCATCAGCTACGTCGAGTGGTCGTACGCCGAGAACTCCGACCTGAAGATGGCGAAGGTCAAGAACGGTAACGGCGAGTTCGTCGAGCTGACCGGTGATTCGGCCGGCAAGACCATCGCCGGCGCCAAGTTCGAGGGTCAGGGCAACGACCTGAAGATGTCGATCGACTACAACACCAAGGAGGCCGGGGCGTACCCGATCGTCCTGGCGACCTACGAGATCGTCTGCAGCAAGGGCCTCGCCGCCGACAAGCTGCCGCTGGTCAAGGGCCTGCTCGGCCACGCCGCCAGCGCCGAGGGGCAGAAGGAGCTGGTCGAGCTCGGCTACGCCCCGCTGCCCGAGACCGTCCGCACCAAGGTCGAGGCCGCGGTCAAGAGCCTCTCCTGACGCTCCCGACCGACACCTCCTCAACGCGAAGCGAGCGAGCAGATGGGTGACACCCCTCAGCGCTCGGCCCACGCCGGCACCGGCGGGACTCCCGTGGCCACGAGCCACGAGGGACCCGCCGGTGCCTCGGCGCGTGTGGCCGAGCGCCCCGGTAACCCGGGCCGCCCCGACGGTGGCCTCGGCGGCGGCGGCGCCCTCCCCCGGGCCCGCGCCTTCGGCGCGGAACGGGCGTTCCGCGGCCTGACCCTGGCCGCCGGCACCACGGTCCTGGTGGTCATCGCGGCCATCGCGATCTTCCTGGTCGCCAAGGCCGTCCCGGCGTTGCGGGCGAACACCGAGTCGTTCTGGACGTTCGAGGGCTGGTTCCCGAACGACAACCCGCCACAGTTCGGCATCGGCGCGCTCGCCTTCGGCACCGTCCTGAGCTCGCTGCTGGCGCTGCTCATGGCGGTGCCGGTCGCGCTGGGCATCGCCCTGTACCTGTCGCACTACGCGCCCCGGCGGCTCGGCAACGCCCTGGGCTTCCTGATCGACCTGCTGGCCGCCGTGCCGAGCGTCGTCTTCGGCCTCTGGGGCCGGGACTACTTCGCCCAGCCGGTCGCCGACCTGTCCGCCTGGCTGAACAGGTACTTCGGCTGGATCCCCATCTTCGGCGACGGCCCGTACGGGAACTCGATCCTGCTCGGCTCCGTGGTGCTGGCGATCATGGTGCTGCCGATCATCACCTCGCTGTCCCGCGAGGTGTTCCGGCAGACCCCGACCGCGAACGAGGAAGCCGCGCTCGCGCTCGGCGCCACCCGCTGGGAGATGATCCGCACCGCCGTCCTGCCGTACGGGCGTCCGGGCGTCATCGCCGCGGTGATGCTCGGCCTGGGCCGGGCGCTCGGCGAGACCATCGCGCTGGCGCTCACGCTCGGCTCCACGTACGCCATCTCGTTCAACATCCTGGCCAGCGGCGGCAACTCGATCGCCGCGAACATCGCCAACCGGTTCGCCGAGGCGAACGACACCGGCCGGGGCGCGCTCATCGCCTCCGGCCTGGTGCTGTTCGCGATCACGTTGATCGTCAACATCACCGCCCGGGCGATCATCTACCGGCGGCGCGAGTTCACGGAGTCGGCCGCATGACCACCACCCTCACCTCCCGCCGCCCGCGCCCGCCGGCCCAGCCGGCCACGCTGCGGGCGAGGCGACTTCCCGCGTACGCCGCTCCGGCCATCGCCGTCGCGGCGCTGCTGCTCGCGGCGGGCATCGTGTACGGCGCCGGCATCGGCGGCCCGGTCCTGGTCGTGGTGGTCGGCGCGCTGCTCTACCTGGCCGGTCTGTTCGTCGCGGCGAACGCGGTTGAGGGCCGCCGGTCGGCCCGCAACCGGACCTGGAGCGCGCTGATCCACTCCGCGTTCGTGCTCGCCGTGCTGCCGCTGGCCTCGGTGGTCTGGACGCTGGTCAGCAAGGGCTCCGAGCGGCTGGACGCGAACTTCTTCGGCACCTCGATGAACAACATCGGGTCGCGGGACGCCAACGGCGGCGCGTACCACGCGATCGTCGGCACGCTGCAGCAGGTGGGCATCGCGACGCTGATCACGGTGCCGCTCGGCGTGCTCTGCGCGATCTACATCGTCGAGTACGGCCGGGGCCGGTTCGCGTTCACCATCCGCTTCTTCGTGGACGTGATGACCGGCATCCCGTCGATCGTCACCGGCCTGTTCGTGCTGGCCTTCTGGGTGCTGATCGTCTCGCCGCGGTTCAACGACGGGCGGCCCGGTTTCTCCGGCTTCGCCGCCGCGCTGGCGCTGAGCGTGCTGATGCTGCCCACAGTGGTCCGCTCCACCGAGGAGATGCTCCGGCTGGTGCCCGCGCCGCTGCGCGAGGGCGCGTACGCCCTGGGCGTACCGAAGTGGAAGACCATCCTGCGGGTCGTGCTGCCGACCGCGCTGCCCGGCATCGTCACCGGCGTCATGCTCGCCATCGCGCGGGCCGCCGGTGAGACCGCGCCGGTGCTGCTCGTCGCCGGCGGCGGCGCGGCGATCAACTTCAACCCGTTCGAGAACAACCAGTCGTCGCTGGCCCTCTTCGTCTACCAGCAGGCCGGTGAGGCGTCGAGGTACTCGCCGGCACGGGCGTGGACCGCCGCGCTGACCCTGGTCGCCCTCGTCCTCGTCCTCACCGTGGCGGCGAAGCTGCTGTCCCGCCGCAACCGGCTCGGCCGATGAACCCCGGAGGTACCGCCACCATGGCCAAGCGCATCGAAGCCACGAACGTGACCGCCTACTACGGCGGGTTCAAGGCGATCGAGAACATCAACCTGACCGTCGAGCCGAAGACCGTCACCGCTCTGATCGGGCCGTCCGGCTGCGGCAAGTCCACCTTCCTGCGGTCGATCAACCGGATGCACGAGGTGCTGCCCGGCGCCCGGGTCGAGGGCAGCCTCACCATCGACGACCAGGACATCTACGACCGCGACGTGGACGTCACGGCGGTCCGCCGGATGATCGGGATGGTCTTCCAGCGGCCGAACCCGTTCCCCACCATGAGCATCTTCGAGAACGTGGTGGCGGGCCTGCGGCTCAACGGTGTGCGGCGCAAGTCGATCCTGGAGGAGGCCGCCGAGCGGGCGCTCCGCTCGGCGAACCTGTGGGACGAGGTGAAGGACCGCCTCGCCAAGCCCGGCGCGGGCCTGTCCGGCGGTCAGCAGCAGCGGCTCTGCATCGCCCGCACCATCGCGGTCGAGCCGCAGGTGGTGCTGATGGACGAGCCCTGCTCGGCGCTGGACCCGATCTCCACGCTGGCCATCGAGGACCTGATGTTCCAGCTCAAGGACAAGTTCACCATCATCATCGTCACGCACAACATGCAGCAGGCCGCGCGGGTGTCGGACCGGACCGCATTCTTCTCGATCGAGAAGACCGGCGACCCGGGCCGCCTGATCGAGTACGACAACACGCAGAAGATCTTCAGCAACCCGAGCCAGAAGAAGACCGAGGACTACATCACCGGTCGCTTCGGCTGAGGCGGAAGCTGGGCTCGGCGCCGTCCAGTCCCTCGATGTACGGCAGGATCGGCGTACCCGGGTCGCGCTCTGCCGCATCCCGCGCCACGCCGCCGAGGTCGCCCGCGGCGGCGACCTCGGCGAGCGTGACCATGGTCGGCGGCAGCATGGTCAGCTCGCCGGCCTCCGCGCGGGCCAGCGCGTCCGCCGGGCGCAGCCACAGCGTGTGGTCGGCCTCGCCGGACACGTCCCGGGTCCGCTGCCCCTCGGGCAGCAAAGCGACGAAGAAGTACGTGTCGAAGCGGCGCGGCTCGAACTCCGGGGTGATCCACCGGCTCCACGGCAGCAGCAGGTCGGACCGGAGCGTGAGGCCGCGCCCGGCCAGCAGGTCCGCGAAGCCGACCCGCCGTCCCTCCAGGTCCTGCCGGGCCGCCTCCCAGTCGTCGCCGCTCACGTCGCCGACCACCGTGTCGGGGTCCGGCCCGGCGAGCAGCACGCCCGCCTCCTCGAAGACCTCGCGGGCGGCGGCGCACACCACCGCCTGCGCGGCCGCCGGGTCGAGTCCGAGCCGCACACCCCACGCCGCCGGGTCCGGGCCGGCCCAGCCGAGGTGCGCCTCCGAGTCGGAGCGGTCCACGCCGCCGCCGGGGAAGGCGTACATGCCGCCGAAGGTCATCGCCGCCACCCGGCGGATCATGTAGACCTCGAACCCGTCGCCGGCCGGGCGGAGCAGCAGCACGGTGGCGGCGACCCGGGGCACGGCCGGTACGGCGCCCTCGGCCCGGAACCGGCGGGCGTGCTCCACCAGGGCGGGGGGTGCGGCGAAGCCGTCGATCGTCATGCGGCCGAGCCTAGTGCCGTAACGGGCGACGCCGCCCCGCCGCCCGATGCCGCCGCCCTCCGCCGATTGCGCCGATACTCCTCGGATGACGGATCTCAACAATCAGGTGGGGTATTGGAACTCCAAGGGTGCCGCGAAGACTTTCGGCCACCCGGTCGCACTTCCGTGGCTGAACGGCATCGATCGGCGGGCACGCGTTCTCGACTACGGGTGCGGTTACGGTCGGCTGGCGGGGCTGCTCGTGCAGCAGGGCTTCGAGAATGTCGAGGGGGTGGATGTCGCGCCCCGTCTCGTCAGCCGCGCGAAGAACGAGCAGGCCGGCGCGCAATTCACGGTTCTCACCAATCCTCCGCAGCTCGACCACCAGGCGGACAGCGTCGACCTGGTGCTGCTGTTCGCGGTGTTGACGTGCATACCCGACGACGCCGGACAGCGGGAGCTGGTGACGGAGTTGCGTCGGGTGCTACGGCCGGGCGGGCTCATCTATGTCAGTGACCTGTGCCTGCAGGAGGATCACCGTAACCGTTCCCGGTACGGACGGTTCGCAGCCAAGTACGGCACCTACGGGATATTCGAGACCGACGACGGGGCGGTGTGCCGACACCACACCACCGACTGGCTGGACCATCTCTTTGGCGATTTCCACCTCGTCGCCAGCCGCGAAGTCGCAGTGGAGACGATGAACGGCCGTCCGGCCCGGGCGAGCCAGCGGTTGGTGGCCACGCCGCAGCCCGGGGCATCCAGGGCCGGGCGCGATGGCACGGGAGACGCCTGACGTTCCTACGGGCGGCGTGCCGGGCATGACACGGTGGGCAGTCCGGTCGCGCTCGCCGGGGCACGCGGGACCCGCGCTCCCCAGCGGGCGACCCGATCACACTGGGTAGTATTTTCGCCCGACCAGGGGTCACTCCTCCGCCGACTTTGCTCTGCAGCCAGATCCGCATCGGCGACCTTCCGTGAGCAGTGTGCATGCGGCTGCAGAGCAAAGTCGGCGAGAGGCGACTGGGTCAGCCCGAAAGAGAGCTGTCTTATGTCCGCCTGGTCGCTTTTGGGTGCCCGACTCGGTGATCAGGCGAACGAAAGCCATCACTCTCAGCAATCTTTACGCTACGTGGTCACCATGGAGCGACTTCAGCCGCCCGGAAGCGGGCGCAGCCGGAGCATCGGCGCGTGCGCTCAGCCGTGCGCCGCTGGACCGCGGCGCAGCCACCGGCAGGCACGGGGCTACGGCGGCCGGCCGCGCCTGGCAGGGTGGTGACCTGTGATCGACGACTTCGCGAAGCAGTATCTGCACAACGACCTGCGTCAGATCCGCGAGGTGCTGTTGTGGAAGCTCGACGGGCTGTCCGAGTACGACGTGCGCCGCCCCCTGACCGCGTCCGGCACCAACCTGCTCGGCCTGGTCAAGCACCTGGCGTTCACAGAGGCCCGGTACTTCGGCGAGGTGTTCGGCAGGCCGTTCCCGGAACCGCTGCCCCGGTGGGACGATCCGGATCCGGACGGCGCCGACATGTGGGCGACCGAGCACGAGACCCGCGAGGAGGTGATCGGCCGCTACCGACGGGCGTGGGAGCACGCGGACGCGACCATCGAGGCCCTCCCCATCGACGCGCCCGGCCACGTGCCGTGGTGGCCCCGCCCCCACGTCAAGCTGTTCAACGTCATGGTCCACGTGCTGGCCGAGACCAACCGGCACGCCGGGCACGCCGACATCCTGCGGGAACAGCTCGACGGCTCGACCGGGGCATGGGCCGCGTACGCGCACCTGGAACCCGACCGGCCGACGCTGGCGACGCGGCGGGCGACGATCGAACTGGCCGCCCTGGCCGTCGCCGACACCCCCCGCTGAGCCGTCCCGACCGGTGGATCACCCTGCCGGTCCCGCAGCGGGAAGGGATAGCGTGCCGGGCATGACGCGTTGGGGAATCCTGGCCACCGGAAACATCGCCGCCCGCTTCGCCGAGGACCTGCGGCTGGTGCCGGACGCCGAACTGGTCGCGGTCGGCTCGCGTACCCGGGAGAGCGCCGAACTGTTCGCGCGCCGGCACGACGTGCCGCGGGCGTACGCCTCGTGGGCGGAACTGGCCGCGGACCCGGACGTGGACGCGATCTATGTGGCCACCCCGCACGCGGCGCACCACGAGGCGGCGCTGGCGTGCCTGGCCGGCGGCAAGGCCGTGCTGGTGGAGAAGCCGTGCACGCTGGACCTGCCGACCACCACCGAGCTGGTGGAGACGGCCCGCGCCCGGGGTCTGTTCCTCATGGAGGCCATGTGGATGCGGACCAACCCGCTGATCCTGCGCGTGCTGGAGCTGATCCGGGACGGCGCGATCGGCGAGGTGACGCACGTACGGGCGGATTTCGGCGTGGCCGGCCCGTTCCCGCCGGAGCACCGGATGCGGGCCCGCACACTCGGCGGCGGCGCGCTGCTCGACCTCGGCGTCTACCCGCTGAGCCTGGCCCACCTGGTGCTCGGCGTGCCGCAGCACGTGCAGGCGTGGGCGAAGCTGACCCCGGAGGCGGTGGACGAGAACACCGGCATGGTGCTCGGCTGGGACTCCGGCGCGGTCGCCACGCTCAGCTGCGGCATGGTCGGCGCGACAGCGATCACCGCGTCGATCACCGGCACGACCGGCCGGATCGACCTGCCCGAGCTGTTCTTCCGGCCCGCGCACGCCGTGCTGCACCGGGCCGGCGCCGAGCCGGAGACGATCCCGGCGGACCTGACCGGCGGCGGCTACCAGTACGAGGCGATCGAGGTGCAGCGCTGCCTGGCGGCCGGGCTGACCGAGAGCCCGCTGGTGCCGCACGCCGCCACGCTCGAGGTGATGGGCCTGATCGACGACATCAAGGCCCGGATCGGCGTCTCCTACGCGTGAGGGGTTCCCCGCCACGGCGGGGAACCCCTCGACGTCGTTGCGCGGGAGCTCAGAACAGGGGGCGGACCAGCAGGTACGCGAGGCAGGCGATCGCGGCGGCGGCCGGGAACGTGATGATCCAGGCGATCACGATGTTGCCGGCCACGTTCCAGCGCACCGCGGAGAGCCGTTTCGTCGCGCCCACACCCATGATCGCCGAGGTGATCGTGTGCGTGGTGGAGATCGGCGCCTTGAGCACCAGCGCGTTGAAGTAGAGCACCGCGCTGGCCACGGTCTCGGCCGCGAAGCCCTCCGCCGGGCCGAGGTCGATGATCTTCCGGCCGAGCGTCCGGATGATCCGCCAACCACCCGCGTACGTGCCGGCGGCCAGCATCGCCGCGGAGGTCCAGAAGACCCAGCCCGGGATGTGGGTCTTGCTCTCCTGGAAGCCACCGGTGTAGAGCGCCAGCACGATGATGCCCATGGTCTTGGCGGCGTCCTGCATGCCGTGGCCGACGGACATGGCGGCGGCGGACGCGGTCTGCGCCCAGCGGAAGCCGCGGCTGAGCTTGCCCGGCTGCCCCTTCCGGAACAGCCACATGATCGCCAGCATCACCAGGAAGCCGAGCACCAGGCCGACCACCGGCGAGAG
Source organism: Micromonospora sp. LHW51205 (assembly GCF_003315815.1). Classification (NCBI taxonomy): domain Bacteria; kingdom Bacillati; phylum Actinomycetota; class Actinomycetes; order Micromonosporales; family Micromonosporaceae; genus Micromonospora; species Micromonospora sp. LHW51205. The sequence continues at coordinate 245,242 of NZ_QMEZ01000005.1, forward strand.
CACCATCGGGATGAGGACCTTCTCGATGATGGTGCCCCACTGGACGATGCCGTCGGCGGCGAACAGGGTCGCGCCGACCAGGCCGCCGAAGAGGGCGTGCGAGGAGGAGGACGGCAGGCCGAAGTACCAGGTGATCAGGTTCCAGATGATCGCGCCCAGCACGCCGGCGAAGACCACGCCGAGGCTCTCCACCCCGGTCGGCAACGTGACCAGGCCGTCGCCGACCGTCTTGGCGACGCCGGCGCCGAAGTGCGCGCCGACGAAGTTGCCGACGGCGGCCAGCGCCAGGGCGATCCGGGGGGTCAGCGCCCGGGTCGAGATGCTGGTGGCGATCGCGTTCGCCGCGTCGTGGAAGCCGTTCGTGTAGTCGAACGCCATGGCGACCGCGATCACCGCCAGCACGGCGATGAGTTCGGGACTCACTGGATCAGGACTCCTTGACCGCGATGGTCTCGACGGTGTTGGCGACGTGCTCGAAGGCGTCGCAGGCGGCCTCCAGCTCGTCGGCCACCTCCTTCATCTTCAGCACCGTGAGCGCGTCGTACTCACCGGAGAAGAGGCGTACCAGCAGCATCCGGTACGCCTGGTCGCCGTCGTTCTCGAGCCGGTTGCACTCGATCCAGTAGTCCTCAAGATCCTTCATCGACTTCAGCCGGGGCATCGCCTCGGCGGTGAGCTTGGCCTGCAGGTCGAGCACGTTGACCAGCTCGTGCAGCTCACGCGGAAGGGACGGGAGCTTGGTCAGGCCGTACAGGTAGAGCAGATTGCCGACCGCCTCCAGGTGGTCCATCACGTCGTCGAGCAGCGAGCCCAGCCGGTAGATGTCCTCCCGGTCGAACGGCGTGATGAACGTGGAGTTGATCTTCTTGTAGAGCTCGTGCGTGATCTGGTCGCTGTCGTGCTCGATGTCGGTCAGCCGCTCGCTGATCGACTGCACGTCGGCGCCGGGCAGACCCAGCTCGTTGAGCAGGTCGGTCCCCTTGACCAGGTTCTGCGCGGCCCTGGTGAAGAGCTCGTAGAAGGCGCCCTCGGTGGGACGGAAGGAAAACTTCACAGCACGGACCTCGTCGTGTCGGTGGAAGGGTGGCCGTCGCCGCCCGGGCGTCTGCATTGCGCATGCTAGGGATCGCGTCCAGGCGGCTTTCGATCGGCCCACCCCTGGTCAAGCCCGATTCACCGCTCGTTCACCTTCCGTTCACCTGATCACCCGCCGAGTTGGCTCCGTAACCGGTCACGCTCCCGTTCAACGTCGAAATCGGCAGGCGGATACCCCAGATGCAACTCGTCGAACGTCTCGCGCAGCAGGTGGGCTACCGCCCAGTCCCGGTACCACTTGCGGTCCGCCGGGACCACGAACCAGGGCGCGTCGTCGGCGCCGCACCGCTCGATCGCCTCGGCGTACGCCGCCTGGTAGTCGTCCCATCGTGCCCGGGTGTCCAGGTCACTGGGGTTGTACTTCCAGAACTTCGTCGGGTCGGTCAGCCGCTGCATCAGCCGCTCGCCCTGCTCCGCGTACGAGATGTGCAGCATGACTTTGATCACGGTCACCGCCTGCTCGGCCAGTTCCCGCTCGAAGTCGTTGATGATCGCGTACCGGGACCGCCAGGTCGCCTCGTCGACAAGCCCTTCGACCCGGGCGATCAGCACGTCCTCGTAGTGCGAGCGATTGAACACGCCCACGTACCCGGGCGGCGGCAGCGCCCGGCGTACCCGCCACAGGAAGTCGTGCCGCAGCTCCTCCTCGGTGGGCGGCCCGAACGAGCGGATGTGCAGCCCGAGCGGGTTCATCGCGCCCGCCACCCGTTTCACCGTGCCGTCCTTGCCGCCGCAGTCCATCGCCTGGAGCACCAGCAGCAGCCGGCGCGGCCGGCCCTCACCGAGCCCCGCGCCCGCCTGGGCCGGCGCGCTCGTGGCACCGCCCGGTCCGGCGGCGCCCTGCGCCGAGGCGTACAGCATCTCCTGCTGCCGCCCCAGTTCCGCGCCGACCAGCTCGACCTGGGCACGTGCCCACTCCTTGCGCGCGGGCCCGCGCCCCGCCACCGCCGGCAGCCCGGGCGTCGACCGGGGGTCGATCGCCGCCAGATCCACCGCCCCCGGCCCCACCCGCAGCAGTTCCCGCATCGGCCCGCCCTCGGGCCCCACCACCTCACTCATCCCCCGATCCTCACCCCCGAAGCCCTTTCCCGCCCGCCCCACCCCGCTGATCTTGCAGTTGCGGCCCCTGGTGCATCCGGAAAGCGGCTTTTGCCGGGGCGGCAAGCGCAAGATCGGCGCGGGTGGGCGGCGGGGTGCCGGGGCGGGTGGTGGGGCGGGAGAATGGGTGGGTGGATGAACTTACGGGGGAGTTCGAAGCGGAGCGGGGGCATCTGCTGGCGGTCGCGCGGCGGATGCTCGGCAGCCGCAGCGAGGCCGAGGACGCCGTCCAGGAGACCTGGCTGCGCTTCTCCGGCGCGTTGAGCGACCCCGAGCAGCGCGCCCGCGTACGCGATCTGCGCGGTTGGCTCATCACCACCTGCTCGCGGATCTGCCTGGACGTGCTCCGCTCCGCCCGGGTGCGCCGGGAGGCGTACCCGGGTCAGTGGCTCCCCGAGCCGGTGGTGACCACCGTGCCGGCGGCGGACGGGTTCGCGCCCGACCCGGCCGAGCGGGCGGTACGCGCCGACCAGATCGGCACCGCGCTGCTGGTGGTGCTGGAACGGCTGACGCCGGAGCAGCGGGTGGCGTTCGTGCTGCACGACGTGTTCGCGGTGCCGTTCTCCGACGTGGCGGACGTCCTCGCGGTCACGCCGGAGGCGGCGCGTCAACTCGCGTCGCGGGCCCGGCGGGCGGTGCACCGGCCGGACGCGCCGCAGCACAGCGCCGACCTCGCCGAGCAGCGACGGGTACTCACCGCGTTCGTCGCCGCCGTGGAGTCCGGCGAGCTGGAGCAGTTGGTCCGGGTGCTCGCACCCGACGTGGTGGCGATCGGCGACTCCGGCGGCCACTTCCCGGCGGCCCGCCAGCCGGTTGTCGGCGCGGAGGCGGCCGGTCGCCTGCTCCTCGGCCTGTTCAACCAGGCCCGCAAGTGGGGCGCGATGCGGGTCCGGCCGGTGGTGGTGGACGGCACGCTGGGCTGGCAGTCGGAGGTCCCCTACCGGGACGGGCGGACCATGCGGATCGTCACCTCGTTCGCCGTCCACGAGGGGCGGGTCACCGGGGTGTTCAACCAGCTCAACCCGGACAAGGTCGGCGAGCTGCCGCCGCTGGGGCCGGACGCCGTCTGGCCGCCGCGCTGGTGAGCCGGCTCAGACCACCAGTGCCAGCCACTTCCGGTACGACGTGGCGAACGGCTCGGTGCCGTCGCCGAGCGCGCCGAGCAGCCAGCGGGCGGCCGCCTCGGCCTCGGTGACCACGTCGTCCGGGTAGCCCCAGCGGGCCCGGTGCTCGGCGAACTCGTCCTCGTCGCGCAGCTCGACCACTGCGGTCTCGCGGCGGCGCACCACGTCAAGGTCGAGGTCGATCAGGTGGACCGTCTCCGCGCCCTCCCAGCGGGCCGGGGTGGCGATGTCGCAGTAGACCTCGCTGGTGCGCGGCGGCGGGTTGAACATGCCGGTCCACCAGCCGTGGTGGGGCACCAGCAGGACGAACGGGATCTGCTCGACGGACGGGCGGCCGTGGTAGACGGATTCGGTGCCGGCGGGCACGCCGAGCCAGACGCCGAGATCGTCCTCGGCGAGGCGGCGGGCCGGGTAGTCGCGGTGGGCGCTGCCGTCGTACTTGCGGTAGATCACGCGGACCACGTCGCTCGGCATGCCTGGCACCCTAACCGATTCCGGCCACGCCACGCGATCGGGAGGTAACCGGACGCGACCCGCCGTCCCGCCACGCCGCCGGAGCGACCGGACCCCCGTCGGTGCCGGCGGGTACGGTCGCACGGTGACCCCGTCCCGCACCGCCACCGGCCCGGCCGTCCCGAAGAAGCGCCGCAGTGGTCGCGCCGGCGCCGGGGAGCTGCTGACCGCCGCGGTGGGCGCGGTTCCCGGCGGCGCGGCCCGGCCCGGTCAGCAGCAGATGGCCGAGGCGATCGAGCGCAGCATCGCCTCCGGCGAGCACCTGTTGGTGCAGGCCGGCACCGGCACCGGCAAGTCCCTGGCCTACCTCGCGCCGGCGCTGACGGTGGACGGGCCGGTGGTGGTCTCCACCGCCACGCTGGCGTTGCAGTCCCAGCTGGTCGAGCACGACCTGCCCCGGCTGGCCGACGCGGTCGAGCCGGTGCTGGGCCGGCGCCCCACGTTCGCCGTGCTGAAGGGTCGCCACCACTATCTGTGCCTGGCGAGGTTGGACAGCTCGGTCGAGGACGAGCCGGACGACGCGCTCTTCGACGCGCCGCGCCCCGGCAACGGCGGCACCAAGTGGCTCGGCGAGGCGGGCCGCCTGGGCAAGCAGGTGCAGCGGCTGCGTGACTGGGCCGAGGAGACCGCCACCGGCGACCGGGACGAGCTGGATCCGGGCGTGGACGACCAGGTGTGGCGCACCGTCTCCATGCCGGCGCGCGAGTGCGTGGGCGCGAGCCGCTGCCCGTTCGGCCAGGAGTGCTTCGCGGAGGCGTCCCGGGCGCGCGCCCGCGAGGCGGACATCGTGGTGACGAACCACAGCCTGCTCGCCGTCGACATGCTCGCCGGTCGGCACATCGTGCCGCCGCACAAGCTGCTGGTGGTGGACGAGGCGCACGAGCTGGCCGACCGGGTCTCCTCGGCGGCCCAGGCCGAGCTGGTGCCGGAGCTGATCGACAGGTCCACCCGCCGGGCCCGGCCGCTGCTGCGCCCGGACCTGGCCGAGCGGCTCACCGAGGCCGGTGACGCGCTCGCCGTGGGGCTGGCCGAGGCGCCGTCCGGGCGGCTCACCGCCGGTCTGCCGCCCGCGCTGCGCGAGGCGTGCACGCTGCTGGACTCGGCGACCCGGGCCGCGCTGGAGGCGATCGGCGACGTGAAGTCCGACGACCCCGACCCGGTACGCAAGCAGCAGGCCAAGGCGGTGCTGGACGAGTTGTCCACCACCGCGCAGCGGCTGCTGGAGGAGGCCGACCACGACGTCGCCTGGGTCGAGAAGCCGGACAACGGCAGCCGCCGGGCGCTGGTGGTCGCGCCGCTGTCGGTCGCGGGCACGCTCGCCACCCACCTGTACGACGAGCGCACAGTCGTCGCCACCTCGGCGACGCTGGCGCTGGGCGGCCGCTTCGACACGGTGGCCCGGGCGCTGGGGCTGGACGCGCCGCCGCCCGCCCCGCCGTCCCCGGCCGCCGCCGCGATCGCCACCGCTGCCGCCGCGGGCCGCACCCCGGTCACGCCGCCGGTGGCCGCCGCCGAGGGCAGCCGGGCGTCGATCGGCACCGTGCCGGCCACCGAGGGGCCGGGCTGGAGTTCGCTGGACGTCGGCTCACCGTTCGACTACGCCCGGCAGGGCATCCTGTACGTGGCCGCGCACCTGCCCCGCCCCAGCGTCTCCGGGCTGCCCGGGCCGGCCGGTGAGGAGCTGCTGGCGCTGGTCGGGGCGCTCGGTGGTCGTACCCTCGGGCTCTTCTCGTCGCGACGGGCCGCGCAGCAGGCGGCGGAGCTGGTCCGCGCGCGGACCGACCTGCCCGTGCTGCTGCAGGGCGAGGAGGCGCTGCCGCTGCTGGTGCGCCGGTTCCGCGAGGTGCGGGAGAGCTGCCTGTTCGGGGTGATGTCGCTCTGGCAGGGGGTGGACGTGCCGGGCGACGCCTGCCAGCTCGTGGTGATCGACAGGTTGCCGTTCCCCCGGCCGGACGAGCCGCTCGCCGCGGCGCGCGCCGCGGCGGTGGACGCCGGTGGCGGCTCGGGTTTCGCGGCGGTGAGCGTGCCGATCGCGGCGGTCCGGCTGGCCCAGGGCGTCGGCCGGCTGATCCGGGCCACCGGCGACCGGGGTGTGGTGGCGGTGCTCGACTCGCGGCTGGAGACGGCGCGCGGGTATGGCCCGTTCCTGCGCCGTTCGCTGCCGCCGTTCTGGTACACGACCCGGCCCGAGGTGGCCCGGGGCGCGCTGGAACGGCTCGCCAAGAGCTGACGCCCGCGCCTCCCCGGGCGGGGCGACACGGGCGTCAGGGGGTCGTGCGGGTCAGGGCGCCTGGGAGGCGACCACCACCGCGTCCGGTGGGGTGTCCGGCACGGTACGCGCGGCGAGCCGCCGGACCGCGGTGTTGAGCACGGCGATCAGCGGCACCGCGACCAGCGCGCCGGCGATGCCGGCCAGCACCACGCCCGCGGCGATGCCGATGATCACGGCGAGCGGGTGGATGGCCACCGCCCGGCCCATGATCAGCGGCTGGAGCACGTGGCCCTCTACCTGCTGCACCCCGACCACCACGCCGAGGATGATCAGCGCGGTCACCGGGCCGCTGTCGACGAGCGCGACCAGCACTGCGACCACGCCGGACAGGAACGCGCCGACGATCGGGATGAACGCGCCCAGGAAGACCAGCGCGGCCAGCGGGAACGCGAACGGGATGTCGAACAGCACCAGGAAGATGCCGATGCCGACCGCGTCGATGAAGGCCACGAGCACGGTGGCCCGCACGTACGCGCCGAGCGTCGCCCAGGACGCGCGACCGGCGTCGTCGACCTTCCAGCGGGCCGCGACCGGCAGCAGCCGGACCAGGAACCGCCAGATGGAGTTGCCGTCACGCAGGAAGAAGAACGTGGCGAAGAGCACGAGCACGGTGCCGGTGAGCACCTCGGCCAGCGTGGCGGCGGTGCTGAGCGCCCCGCTGGTGAACCGCTCGGTGTTGCCGTTGATCCAGTTCTGCGCCTCGTTGATGTAGCGGTCGAGCTGGCTGTCGGACAGGTGCAGCGGGCCGGTCTTGAACCAGTCCTGGATCTGCCGGATGCCCTGCGAGGACTTCTCGCTCAGCTCCGGTACGCCCTTGATGAACTCGTTGACCACCAGCGTCAGCGTGCCGACCACGGCGGCCAGGCCGCCGACGAGCACCACACCGGTGGCCAGGGAGCGGGGCAGGCGGGCCCGGAGCAGCCAGCCGACCGCCGGGGCGAGCAGCGCGGAGAGCAGCAGCGCGACGGTCAGCGGGATGATCACGATGCTGATCGTGCCGATGATCTTGATGAGCGCCCAGGTCACGATGCCGATCACGATCAGCCGCCAGCACCACGCGGCGGTGATCCGCAGCGCGTGCGGCACCTCGGTGTCGTCCCGGCTCACAGTCGACGAGTGCATCGCGGCCGGCGGCTCGACGCCCACCACAGTCGCCTCCGGCGACGCCGACGGTCCCGGTGACGCGGGCGAGGCCACTCCTGCCTCCCCCGGCGCCGCTTCCGGGTCGGCCCGGCGGGTCCGGGCGGCCTCCCGGCCCGACTCGTACGCGCGGCGGAGCCGTCCGCGCATCCGCTCGAAGCGGCTCAAGCGCACCTCCGGCAAAGTCGGCCCCACCACGTCGCAGGGGGCACAGGATACGTCTGCTCGCCCCACCCTAGGGCGGCTCGGCCACACATTGCCCGCCCGGCGCTCCTGCGAACCACGGCGGAATCGACAGCCGGGCACGCGGTAGCGTCTTCGCGTGACCGCCGACCAGAGTCTCGACGCCGGGCTGCCGATCCGCCTGCTGCACGACCGCGTGCTGGTACGCACCGAGGGCGCCGAGGGCGAACGCCGCTCCACCGCCGGCATCGTGATCCCCGCGACCGCCGCCGTGGGCAAGCGGCTGGCCTGGGCGACAGCCGTCGGCGTCGGGCCGAACGTCCGCTCGATCGTGGCCGGCGACCGGGTGCTCTTCGACCCGGACGACCGCTCCGAGGTCGAGTTGCACGGGCGGGCGTACGTGCTCCTGCGCGAGCGGGACGTGCACGCCGTGGCGGCCGAGCGGGTGGAGAGCACCGCCGCCGGCTCCACCGGCCTCTACCTCTGATCCGGCTCTCCACCCTCCGACCCGGCATCGGCGCCGTTTGCGGCGCTTCCCGGCGGGAAGCCCAGGCACCTGAGCGCCCTGGGGAGGGACACCATGCCGGTAGTGATCAAGAAGATCCTCGCCTGGGGATTCCTCGCGTTCCTGATCTACTTCATGGCGTTCCGTCCGGACGGGGCCGCGCAGGTGTTCAGGGGGATCGGGGCCGCGCTCATGGCCATCGCCCAGGGGCTCGGCGACTTCCTGACCGGCCTGATGAGCTGACCCGTCAGCGCCCGGGATGCCAGGGCGCGCCCGGGCCGTGCCAGCCGCCCGGGCCGTAGCCGGGCGGCGGGTACGCGGGCGGCGCGGCGAGCACCACCGGGATCGGCACCACCGGGTCGTCGGGCGCCTCCACCGGGCGCTGCGAACCGTCCGGGAACCGCAGGTGGTAGCGCTGACCGTCCCAGACCCCGACCGGCGCCTGCGGGTCCCGGCCGACGAAGAACGACCGGTACGCGGAGATCGCCTCCAGCAGTTCCCGTTCCTCCCGCGCTGTCCGTTCCCGCTCGGCGGGTTTGCGGTCCAGTCCCCGGCGCATGCCGTCGCGCAGCAGCGCGAGCCGGGTCGCGGCGAACTGGTAGCCGCGCATCGCCTTCACCCCGCCGTCACCGGCGACCCGCCGGGCCCACGTACGCGCCGCGTGCCGGCGGCCCAGGCTGCCCAGCGCGGCCACCTCGGGCGGGGTGAGCCAGCCCGCCCGCACGTAGTCCGGCAGCGTGCGCTCGGTGAGCCGGCCCTCCCAGGCGCGCAGCCAGATCGCCAGCCCCACCATGGCGAAGAAGATCGGCACCATCACGCCGATGTACCCGTAGAGCACGATCACCGTCTGCCCGGTGGCCTGGGCCAGCGAGGGCAGCAGGTTCCAGGTGCCGTGCAGGATCATCGCCAGCAGCAGGCCGGCCAGCGGGGCGAGCACCCGTACCCGCCGGTCGGCGGTACGCGCCGCGACGCCCAGCCCGACGCCGGTCATCGAGGTGAACAGCGGGTGGGCGAAGCCGAACAGCAGGATCCGGACGATGAAGATCGCGATCACCTGCTGCGCGCCGGTGGCCGGGCCGTACTGCTCCACGCCGGTGCGGTAGCCGTACCCGCCCAGGTAGAGGATGTTCTCGACCATGGCGAAGCCGACCGCGGAGAGCCCGCAGTAGACCAGGCCGTCGGTGATCCCGGAGAACTCCCGGCGCCGGAAGATCAGCACCAGGAGCGGGCCCGCCGCCTTGGTCAGCTCCTCGATGAACGGGGCGACGAGCACCGCTGTCAGCGCGGCGGGCAGCCCCAGGTCGTCGAACAGCCGCGCGCCGGTCTCGTTGACCAGCAGCGAGATCGCGGTGGAGACGAAGGCGCCCCACGCGAAGCAGAAGATCAGATACTTCAACGGCTCCGGCTCGTAGCGGTCGAGCCACAGGAAGCAGGAGACCAGCACCGGCACCGGCAGGATCGCCGCGACCAGGCCCACCAGCAGCGCCTCGGCGCCGAGGCTCTCGCCCAGCGTGAAGACCATGAACAGCGCGCCGGCCGCGATCAGCAGCACCACACCGGCCAGCGCGAGGAAGCGCCGCCAGCCGAGCCGGCGCAGCGGCATCCGGGGCGTCGGCCCTCCCGGCGACGGGGCGGCGGGCGCGGGCGGCGGCGGCAGGGCTCCGCCGGGCGGGGTGTCGGCCATGCGGTCAGCGTAGTCACCCGCGACCCACTGGTCCGGGCCGAACGCTACGGCTATGCTCCCGAACAGGTCACGAGCGCCAGCGTCAAGCCCCGGCTTGCTGGCCGGCAACCCTCGTCGAGGTTCGCGGTGGGGTGCCCCGGGTGATGACCGGGCCCAGCGCCGCTCCGCGTGCTGGGCAAGCGCGGACCCCGTCCCGGCACCACCCGGGGTCCACCTGTGACCCGGGAGGCTCCGGCATGACCCTCACTCTCGTACCCCCGTCGCCAGTGCTGCCCGCGCCGGTCCGGCCCGACCCGCTCGGCGTGCTCGGCGTACCGGGGGAGATCAACCTGGACCACGCCGCCAGCGCGCCGTGCGCGCGGGCCGCGGCCGACGCGGTGGCCGGGCTCCTTCCCTGGTACGCGAGCGTGCATCGCGGCGCGGGCGCGCTGTCCCGGCGCTGCACGCTCGCCTACGAGCAGGCCCGGCAGACCGTCGGCGACTTCCTCGGCGCCCGCCCCGACGACCACGTGATCTTCACGCGGAACACCACAGACGCGCTGAACCTGCTGGCCCGTGCGCTGCCCGCGGGCACCACGGTGATCACGTTCGGCGGCGAGCACCACGCCAACCTGCTGCCCTGGCCGCGCGGCTCGGTACGCCTGCCGGTGCCGGACAGCCCGGCCGGCGCGGTCCGGTCCCTCGCGGCGGCGCTCGGCGAGCTGGCCCGCGACGCCCGGCCCGGCCTGCCGGTGCTGGTCGCGGTCACCGGTGCCGGCAACGTCACCGGCGAGGTGTGGCCGGTCGCCGAACTGGCCCGGGTCGCCCACCGGCACGGCGCCCGCATCCTGGTCGACGCCGCGCAGCTCGCCCCGCACGCCCCGGTCGACCTGGCCGCGATGGACGTGGACTACGTGGCGCTGTCCGGCCACAAGCTGTACGCCCCGTTCGGCGCGGGCGTGCTCGCCGGGCGGGCGGACTGGCTGGACGCGGCCCCGCCGTACCTGGCCGGTGGCGGCGCCACCAGCCACGTCGGCGCGGCCACGCACGAGGTGCGGTGGACCACCGGCCCGGCCCGGCACGAGGCCGGCACCCCGAACCTGCTCGGCGCGGTGGCGCTGGCGGCGGTCTGCGCCGCGCTCGGCGAGGCCGACCGGCAGGCGCTGCACGTACGGGAACAGGCGCTGCTGACCCGGCTGCGCCGCGGCCTCGCCACGCTGCCCGACGTGGTCGAGCTGCGCATGTTCGGCCCGGACGCCCCACGGGTGGGCATCGTCAGCTTCGTGGTCGCCGGGCGGGACTCCGCAGACGTGGCCGCGCATCTCGCGAGCCGGCACCGGATCGGGGTACGGGACGGCCTGTTCTGCGCCCACCCGCTGACCCGTCGCCTGCTGGCCGAGGCCGCCGCCCGTACCGGCCGCACCGACCTGCCCCCGACCGCCCTGCGCGCCAGCCTGGGCCTGGGCACCACCGAGCCCCAGGTCGACGCCCTCCTGACCGCCCTGTCCCACCTCCCCTAACCCAACCCCCCTCCCCCTCCCGCCCAAGAGCAACCGGCCCGTCCGCACCCACGACAGCCAGAGATCTTGGTACGGGGACGCCCCGGTGGGGGCGTCCCCGTACCAAGATCTCGCCCCCCGGGGGCCCCATCGGGGCGATCATGAAGTTAGCGGTCACAGAAAGCGCTTTCCCGCCAGCCAACTTCATGATCAGCCGGCCCCCATGGAGGTGATCAAGGAGTTTGGGTCCGAGTTGATCTCCGGGAGGGACACAAACTCCTTGATCAACGCGGCGGGCAGGCGGCGGGGCGGGCAGGCGGCGGGCGGGCGGCGGGACGGGGGCGGGTCAGCCGACTGGGGGGGCCGTGGGTGGGTGGGCGGCGGGGTTGCGGTCGGTGGGTGGGCCGGTGCGGTGCTCCTTCTCGCCGAACGCCTGCCGGACCAGGCGGTTCGCCTCCTCCTGCTCGATACCGGAGGCCACCATCAGGTCGCTCGCCGTGGTACGCACCTGCGCGATCACCACGCTGCCGGAGAAGCCGACCCCCTCGGCGTACGCCCGGCCGGCCTCGCTCACCGCGCGCAGCGACCGTTCGCGGGCCTCCTGCGGCTCCTGCCCGGCGGCGAACTCGTGCCGGAGCAGGCGCACCGACTCGGCCAGATGACCGATCGCGTCCGGCATCGGCTCGGGGGCCGGTTCGTCGTCCTCGATCATGGTGACCGCGCGGCGGATCAGCGTGCCGGTGTTGCGCATGGCCCGGTCGATCGGGTCGGCCGCCTCCGCGTAGTGGGTCAGCTCGCCGCGCCGGTGCCAGCGGGCCGGGGACAGCGTGCTGGTCTCCTTGGCACCCTCGATCGCCTCGGAGAGGGCGGCCAGTTCCTCCTTGTTCTCCCGCAGCCGGAACAGCGCGCGCTGGGCCGCCTCCCGGTCCTGGTTTCGCAGCGCCTCGGCGCAGGCGTCGAGCTGGTCGGCGAGGAGGTCCAACGCGGGCCGGGCGGCCCGGTTGATCACCCGTAGCGGGTTGAGCGGCAGCAGGATGGCGGTGACGAGCAGCGCGATGCCGCCACCGAGTAACGCGTCGATGAAGCGGGGGAATTCCAGGTTCTCGGTGGACGGGCTGAGCGTCACGATCAGCACCGCGGTGGCCGCGGCCTGGATCACGATCGCCACGCTCGCCCCGGCGAAGATGCTCAGCAGGATCGCCGAGGTCACCACGAGCGCGAGCTGCCAGGCGCCGGTGCCGACGAAGTAGATGAGCGCGTCGCCGACCAGCACGCCGACGGCCACGCCGGCGATCAGCTCGACCGTACGCCGGAACCGCTGCCCCACCGAGGCGGCGAGCGTGCCGACGGCGGAGATCGGGGCGAAGACCGGCTGGGGGTTCTTCAGCAGCCGGTGCGAGATCAGGTACGCCAGACCGGCGGCGAGCCCGGCCTGCACCGCCAGGCCGAACGCGGTCCGGACCCGGTGCAGCCGGTCGTGCAGGGTCGCCTTGCCCCGGTGCCGCAGCTCCTCCATCGCGGAGGCGATCCGCTGCCCGTCGCGGTCGGCCCGCCCCTCACGCAGCTTTCCGCGACGCAAGAACTGCAGTCGTCCGTCCCGGGCCATGGCCGGTACTACCCGTACCGCCCCGGCTGAATCCCTCTACCCGGGCCGAAGGGGGCAGACTGCATCCGATGGACGACCTGACGGCACGGTGGCGGGAGACGGCGCGGGCGGCGGGCGCGACCGATCCGGCGGCTGTCGAGCGGGCCGGCGCCCGGCTGCTGGCGGGCTGGCGGGAGCCGCACCGGCGCTACCACGACGAGGCGCACCTGCGGGCGGTGCTCGACGTGGTCGACGCGTACGCCGGGCTGGCCCGCGACCCCGACCTGGTCCGGCTCGCGGCGTGGTGCCACGACGCGGTCTACGACCCGCGCGCGGCGGGCGACGCCAACGAGCGGGCCAGCGCCGACCTCGGCGGCGAGCTGCTGGCCGCCGCCGGGCTCCCGGCCGCGACGGTGACCGGGGTACGCCGCCTGGTGCTGCTCACCGCCGGTCACGCGGTCGGGCCGGACGACCCGGACGGCGCGCTGCTCTGCGACGCGGACCTGGCGGTGCTGGCGGCCCCGCGGGAGCGCTACGACAGGTACGCCGCCGCGATCCGCGCCGAGTACGCGCACGTGCCCGACCCGGACTTCCGCGCCGGCCGGTCGGCGGCGCTGCGGCACCTGCTCGCGCTGCCGGCGCTGTACCGGCTACCCGAGCCGCACGCCCGCTGGGAGTCCCGGGCCCGGGCCAACCTGTCCCGGGAGTTGGCCGCGCTGGCCTGAGAAGCGATGCTTCGGACGGCGCAGGCCGGTGTCCCGCAGCAGCCGGACGATCTCCCGCGAGGGCACGACAGTCGCGCCCAGCCACACCGCCGCCCGGAACCGTTCGGCGGGCACGTCGTAGTGGTCCCGGTCGAAGCCGCGCCGGGGCGCGCCGAGCATCTCCGCGAACGCGTGCAGCTCGGCGTACGAGACGTCGCTGATCAGGTGCGACCAGAGCCGGCCGCGCCAGGGCACGGCGGGCGGGTCCAGGTAGAGCACGGCAACAGACGGTACGCCGGTAGCCTTCCCGGCATGGCCGCCCATCCCCTCCTCGACGACCTGCGGGGCGCGCTCGGCGACGCCGCCGTGCTGACCGACCCGGACCTGCTGGCCGGGCACGCCCGCGACGAGGCCGACCTGTGCGACTCGGGCGTCCCGCTGGTGGTGGTCCGGCCCCGTGACACCGAGGGCGTGGTGGCGGTGGTCCGGGCGGCGGGGCGGCACGGCGTACCGGTGGTGCCGCAGGGCGCGCGGACCGGGCTGGCCGGCGCGGCGAACGCGGTGGACGGCGCGGTGGTGGTGAGCACCGTGGCGATGAACCGGGTCCGCGAGATCGACCCGGTCGGCCGGATCGCCGTGGTGCAGCCCGGCGTGGTCAACGCGGCGCTCGCCCGCGCGGTGCGGGAGCACGGCCTCTGGTATCCGCCGGATCCCGGCTCGTGGGAGTCGTCCACGGTCGGCGGCAACGTGGCCACCAACGCCGGTGGCATGTGCTGCGTGAAGTACGGCGTGACCGGCGAGTACGTGCTGGGCCTGGAGGTGGTGCTCGCCTCCGGCGAGGTGCTGCGCACCGGGCGGCGTACCGCGAAGGGGGTCGCCGGGTACGACCTGACCCGGCTCTTCGTCGGTTCGGAGGGCACGCTCGGCGTGATCACCGAGGTGACAGTGGCGTTGCGTCCGGCCCCGGAGCAGTCACTGACACTGGTCGCGGTCTTCCCCACGGTGGCCACGGCCGGTGGCGCGGTCGCCGGGATCGCCGGGCGGGGGCTCACCCCGAGTCTGCTGGAACTGCTGGACCGGACCCATCTGCGGGCGATCGAGGCGTACCGGCCGATGGGTCTGCGCACCGATGCCGAGGCGCTGCTGCTGGCAGCGGTGGACACCGGCGCCCGGGCCGCCGACGACCTGGCCCGGCTGGCCGAGGTGTGCACGGCGGCGGGCGCCGACGAGGTCTACGCGGCCGGCGACGCGACCGAGGCGGCGGCGCTGCTGCAGGCCCGGCGGCTGGCCCACCCGGCGATGGAGCGGTTCGCGGCGCAGACCTACCCCGGCGGCAACGGTGGCCTGGTCATCGACGACGTGGCGGTGCCGCGCGCCCGGCTGGCGGAACTGCTGGACGGGGTGGCCCGGATCGCCGAGGCGTGCCGGGTGCCGATCGGGGTGGTCGGTCACGCGGGCGACGGCAACATGCACCCGAACATCGTGGTCGACCGGGCCGACCCGGACAGCCTGGCCCGGGGGCGGCGGGCCTTCGACGAGATCATGGCGCTCGGGCTTGAGCTGGGCGGCACCTGCACCGGGGAGCACGGCGTGGGGCTGCTCAAGCGGGACTGGCTGGCCCGCGAGATCGGCCCGGTGGGCGTACGGGTGCACCAGGCGATCAAGGCGGCGCTGGACCCGGCCGGGTTGTTCAACCCCGGCAAGGTGTTCTAACCCTTGTCCTCCGCGGGCGTGGCCTGGGTGACGAGCAGCAGCACGTCGTAGGCCACCTTCGGCTTCGGCTCGCCCGGGCAGTCCTGGATGGTGACGGTCAGGCCGGGCGGGACGAGCAACGTCGAGGTCAGCACGCCGATGCAGCCCTGCTTGTAGCCGCGGGCCTCGTCGGTCTCCTTCGCCAGCGCCGGGTCGGCGAGCATCCGCTGGAGCCGCCGGCTCTGCTCGGGGCTCAGCGTGCCGGTGGCGTCCACGCCGTCACCGGCGCAGTCGCGGCACTGCCAGCGGCCGGACGGGTCCACGTCGAGGTGGCGGATCGGGCCCTCGTCGCCGAGCTTCTGCACCAGGGAGACGCGCTTGCCGGCCGGGGTGGGGCTGGCTGTTCCCGCTGTTCCGGGCGCGGTGGCGCCTTCGGCCCGGCCGAAGGCGCATCCGGTCAGAGCGGTCGCCAGCAGGACGGCAGCGGACAGGGCGGGGACGCGCGACGACCATGATGGGCGGACCACGCGGGGAAACCTACACTTCCGTAGGTAGCGCGCACTACCGGCCGAGCGGCCCGGGGTGGGGATCCCCTACCTGGGGGAGGCCGGAAGTTCAACGCCCGGGCCGTCGGTCCCTCGGTCTGCTGCGAAACCACGCACATCGGGCGCGCCGAGGCGGGCCGCGTCGGCGGCGATGTCGTCCGTCATGAGCTGCGACTCCCGCTCGGCCAGCACCCGCGCCCGGTAGTGGGCCACCTCCCGGTCCCGGGTCGCCGCGTCCCAGCCGAGCACCGCGCCCATCAGCTCCGCGGCGTGCTCCGCCGACTCCAGGCCGCGGTGGCTGGTCTCGATCGAGATCCGGGTACGCCGGGTGAGCACGTCCTCCAGGTGCAGCGCGCCCTCGGCGCGGGCGGCGTACGTCACCTCGGCGGCGAGGTATTCCGGCGCGCCGGCCAGCGGCGAACCGAGCAGCGGATCGGCGTCGACCAGCGCGAGCAGGTCCAGCGTGAGGTTGCCGTATCGCTCCAGCAGGTGCTCGACCACGCCGACCGCGACTCCGTGCCGGCGGGCCAGGTCGGCCCGGTCCCGCCACAGGGCCGCGTACCCGTCGGCGCCCAGCAGCGGCAGGTCGGCGGTACGCGAGGGGCGGGTCCGGCCGAGCCGGTGCATCGCGCGGTCGACCACGTCCGACGCCATCACCCGGTAGGTGGTGTACTTGCCGCCGGCCACCAGCAGCAGGCCGAGCATCGGCTCCACCACGGCGTGCTCGCGGGACAGCTTCGAGGTGGAGTCCGCCTCGCCGGCCAGCAGCGGGCGCAGCCCGGCGTAGACGCCCTCGATGTCGGCGGTGGTCAGCGGCCGGTCCAGCACCGTGTTGACCTGGGAGAGCAGGTATTCGATGTCGCTGGCGGTCGCGGCCGGGTGGGACCTGTCGAGTTGCCAGTCCGTGTCGGTGGTGCCGATGATCCAGTGCCCGCCCCAGGGGATCACGAAGAGCACGCTCGTGGCGGTACGCAGGATCAGGCCGGTCTCGCCGACGATCGCCGAGCGGGGCACCACCAGGTGCACCCCCTTGGAGGCCCGGACCCGCAGCTTCGGGCGGAGCCCGACGTCGTTGAGCATCCGCGACATGTCGTCGCTCCACACGCCGGTGGCGGCGATCACGGTGCGCGCGCGTACCTCGAACTCGGCGTCCGGCGAGCCGGCCGGCGCCTCCAGGTCGCGTACCCGCACGCCGGTGACCTCGCGGGCCTGGCGGGTCAGGCCGACCGCGCGGGCGCTGGTCACCACAGTCGCGCCGAGGCTCGCCGCGGTACGCGCCAGCGTCACCACGAGACGGGCGTCGTCGACCTGACCGTCGTAGTAGCGGATCGCGCCGGCCAGCTTGTCCGGACGCAGGCTCGGGAAGATCCGGCGCGTGCCCTCGCGGCTCAGGTGCCGGTGCAGCGGCATCCCCCGCCCGCCGCCGAACACCCCGGCGAACGCGTCGTACGCGGCCACGCCGAGCCCGTAGTAGGAGCGGCGGAAGAACCGCCGGGGCAGGTCCCGCGCGCCGCCCTCGGCGGGCAGCGGAACCAGGATCGGCACCGGACGGACCAGGTGCGGGGCGAGCCGGGTGGCGAGCAGTCCGCGTTCGGTCAGCGCCTCGTGGACCAGGTGGAACTCCAGCTGCTCCAGGTAGCGCAGGCCGCCGTGGATCAGCTTGCTGGACCGGCTGGAGGTGCCGGCGGCGTAGTCGCGCGCCTCCACCAGGGCGACCTTCAGCCCGCGGGACGCGGCGTCGAGCGCGGCGCCCGCTCCGGTCACCCCGCCGCCGATGACCAGGACGTCGAACCGCTCGGCCCGAAGGCGGCGCAGGTCGTCGGCGCGGCGCTCGGCGGAGAGCTGGCCGGCCACGGATCGGGACACGTTGGGGTCGCGCACCCGTCCACGGTAACCGTCCGGGGCGCGCGGCGACACGGCCCGGCCGTACCGTGATGACCATGCTGACCGGCCCGCCGTTCGCGCCCGTACCGCCGCCGCCACCGCGTGAGACCGGGCCGTGGCCGGTCGTCGCGGCCGTGCTCACCGGGTTCTGGGTCGTGCTGGTGACCGTTCCGGGTCAGGTCGGCGGCTGGCTCGTCGAGCAGGTCATGCTGGTCATGGGCCTGGACCGTGCGGTGGCGGTCTGGCCGGTGGTGGCGGTGGTCACCGTGCTGCTGGCCGGGGCGCCCTCGCTGGCGCTGGCGCTGGCGCCCCGCTCCCCCGCGCTGCGGGCGACCGGCCGCGCCTGGACCGCCGCCGTGGTCGCGCTGGGCGCGACGACGCTGCTGCGGATGGTGCCGCCGGTGCACCACGAGGCGTACCTGGCCGCGCTGGCGGTGACCGCCGCGGTGCTCGCGTTCGTCGCCGCCCGGCTGGCCCGCGTGCGTCCGCCCGTCGCCGTGGACGCGGTCCCGGAGGGCCGCTTCGGGACGGTGTCGCTGCTGGCGGTCGCGGCCGGGCTGGCGTCGCTGCTGCCCTGGGCGTGGGTGGGCGCGCTGGGCGGGGCGCTGGAGACGGTGCTCGCCGGGTTGGCCGCCGCCGCGCTCGGCACGCTCGCCGGGGCGCTGCTCGGCGCCCGGTTCTGGGCCGCGTTCGGGCCGGGTCCGGCCCGGTTGGTGCTGGTCGGCGGCCTGGTCGCGGGCGTCGCGTTGACGCCGCTCGCGGCCGCCGCCGGGCAGTCCGGCGTACAACTGCCGGCGCTGTTCCTGCTGCCGCCGCTCGGTTTCGTGCTGGCCGCGCTGGAGGCGGCGGCCCGGCACTCGCGCCGCCCGGCCGGACCGGCGCCGGTGCGCTGGCTGATCGGGCTGGCGCTGCTGGGGCCGCTGGCCTTCACCGACCCGGACGAGATCACCCTCCTGCTCGCCACCACCCGGGACACGCCGTTCTGGGTCGCCGTGGGCACCGGCGTCGCGTTCGCCGTCGCGGTCCTGCTCGCCCTCGGGTACGGCGTGCTGCTCGCCCGGTCCCGCGCCCGCGCGCCCCGGCGCGGTCCGGCCGCGCTCGCCGCCGCCGCGCTGCTCGTCGCCGTCGCCGTGGTGTACGTGGTCCCCGGCCAGCCGGGTCTGCACGGCGAGCGGCTGCTCGTGGTGCTGCGCGAGCAGGCCGACCTGACCGGGTTGCCGGCCGGGACGCCGGGACGGGCCGGGCGGGACGCCCGGGCGACCGAGGTCTACCGGCGGCTGGTCGCCACCGCCGACCGCACCCAGCGCGACCTGCGCCGCACGCTGACCGACATGCGGCTGAAGCCGACACCGTACTACCTGGTCAACGCGATCGAGACGGACGGCGGCCCGGCGGTGCGGGCCTGGCTGTCCGGCCGGCCCGAGGTGGCCCGGGTGCTGGTCAGCCAGCGGCTGCGTCCGCTGCCCGCGCTCGCCCCGACGGCGCGCGGCGACGCCCCGGCGCCGACCGGACCGGCCTGGAACATCTCGCTGATCGGGGCGGACCGGGTCTGGTCGGAGCTGGGCGTCACCGGCTCCGGCGTGGTGGTGGGCAGCTCCGACTCCGGAGTGGACGGCCGGCACCCGGCGCTCGCCGGCGGCTTCCGGGGTGGCGACGACTCCTGGTACGACCCGTGGGAGGACCGCCGCGCCCCGGCCGACCGGGGTGGCCACGGCACCCACACGCTGGGCAGCGCGGTGGGCCGGGACGGCATCGGCGTGGCGCCCGGCGCGAGCTGGGTCGGCTGCGTCAACCTGGACCGCAACCTGGGCAGCCCGGCCCGCTACCTCGACTGTCTCCAGTTCATGCTGGCCCCGTTCCCGCCGGGCGGGAACCCGCTCACCGACGGCCGTCCGGCGCGCGCCCCGGACGTGCTCACCAACTCGTGGGGCTGCCCGCCGCTGGAGGGCTGCGATCCGGGGGCGCTGCGCCCGGCGAGCGCGGCGCTGACCGCGGCCGGCATCCTGGTGGTGGCCGCCGCCGGCAACACCGGCCCGTCCTGCGGCTCGATCGTGGACCCGCCGGCGCCGTACCCGGACGTGCTGACCGTCGGGGCGGTGGACCGGCAGCGCCGCGTCACCGACTTCTCCAGCCGTGGTCCCGCGCCGGACGGCGTGGCCAAGCCGGACCTGGTCGCCCCGGGCGCGGCTGTGCTCTCCGCGATGCCCGGCGGCGGGTACGCGACGCTGGACGGCACCTCGATGGCCACGCCGCAGGTGGCGGGCGTGGTGGCGCTGATGTGGTCGGCGAACCCCGCGCTGGTCGGGGACCTGGAACGGACCCGGGCCATCCTGCGCGACACCGCGCAGCCGGTCCCGCAACCCGCCGAGGCCTGCGGCGGACCGCGGGACGTCTCCGGCGCCGGGCTGGTCGACGCGTACGCGGCGGTACGCGCGGCCCGGGCGGCCGCCACCGGTTAACAACCCTGTCCATTGGCCTGCCGATGCCCTACTGTCGGCGTCCATGGACGTGGAGATCATCGAGCTGGGCCGGGACCGGCTGCCCGAGGTGGTCGAGTTGTGCCGCGTGTCGCTCGACCTGCCGGAGGACGCGGTCGAGGCGTCCGCGGTGGTGGTCACCGTGGCGGAACGCGCCGGGGCCGACCGCCCGGTGCTGCGGCTCGGCGCGGTACGCGACGGCGCGTTGATCGGGGTGCTCGTCGGGTCGCTGTCGGCAGCCGATCCGCGGCTCGGCCACGTCGACCTGATCGCGGTCGCCCCGCCGGAGCGCCGCCAGGGTGTGGGCGGGGCGCTGCTGGCCGAGGCGGAGAGCCGGCTCGGCGCGCTCGGCGCGGCCGAGGTGCTGCTCGCCGGCAACCCGCCGCACTACGCCTGGCCCGGGATCGACGTGCGCTACACCCCGGCGGTCTGCGCCGCGCAGCGGCTCGGCTACCGGCAGGACCGGACCGCCTGGAACATGACCGCCGACCTGTCCGAGGGGTCGGTGGCGCTGCGTCCCACCGAGGCCGCCGAGCGGCGGCTGGCCGGGCGGGGCGTGACGGTACGCCGGGCCACCCCGGACGACCTGCCGGCGCTCGCCGCGTTCGCCAGGTCCACGTTCGGCGGCACCTGGGACGGTGAGCTGGCCGGCTCGGTGGGGCGGCCGGACGCGGGCGTGCACCTGGCCGAGCGGGACGGCGAGATCCTCGGTTTCGCCGCCTACGGGTCGGCCCGGCCGAGCTGGTTCGGGCCGATGGGCACCGCACCGGCGGCGGAGGGCTCCGGGATCGGTGGTGTGCTGCTGCGCCGCTGCCTGCGTGACCAGGCGGCGGCCGGGATCGGCGCGGCGCAGATCGGCTGGGTGGGGCCGGTGCCGTTCTACTCGAACGCGGCGGGGGCCCGGATCGAACGGGTGTTCTTCCTCTACCGGAAAGCCATCAAAGGGGCATAGACGCTAATAGCGTCATTCGACCTCCTTCGTCATCGACCGGGCTCTACGGTCGGGGGCAGAGGAGGCGGTGCATGACCACGAATGACGAACGGGCCGAGGAACCGTCCGACGAGCTTCCCGGCCAGCTCCCGTTCGACCGGCTCGACATCGGCGACGCCGAGCAGCTCGCCGAGCTGACCGGCGCGGACCGGCCACCGGTGGAGGAGCAACGGCAGCCGGTGGACGAGCCGCGGCGGCTGCCGCCGTACGACCGGACGCACAAGCGACGCAACCAGCGCCCGCTGCCCACCTGACACGCACACGGAAAGGGGCGGACCGCTGACGCGGCCCGCCCCTTTCGGCGTACTGGGTGAAGCTGGACTCAGAAGTCCATCTCCCCGCCACCCGGGCCCGCCGGAGCGGCCGGGGTCTTCTCCGGCTTGTCCGCCACGACGGCCTCGGTGGTGAGGAACAGCGCGGCGATCGACGCGGCGTTCTGCAGCGCGGAACGGGTCACCTTGGCCGGGTCGATGATGCCCGCGGCCAGCAGGTCCACGTACTCGCCGGTCGCGGCGTTGAGGCCGTGACCCGGGTCGAGGTTGCGAACCCGCTCGACGACGACGCCACCCTCCATGCCGGCGTTGACGGCGATCTGCCGCAGCGGGGCGTCCAGCGCGATCTTGACGATCTGCGCGCCGGTCGCCTCGTCGCCGGCCAGGTCCAGCTTGTCGAAGGCGGTCTTGCCGGCCTGCACCAGCGCGACGCCACCACCCGGGACGATGCCCTCCTCGACGGCGGCCTTCGCGTTGCGGACGGCGTCCTCGATGCGGTGCTTGCGCTCCTTCAGCTCGACCTCGGTGGCCGCGCCGACCTTGATCACCGCAACACCGCCGGCCAGCTTGGCCAGACGCTCCTGCAGCTTCTCCCGGTCGTAGTCGGAGTCGCTCTTGTCGATCTCGGCCCGGATCTGGTTCACCCGGCCCTGGATCTGCTCGGCGTCGCCGGCGCCGTCGACGATGGTGGTCTCGTCCTTGGTCACCACGACCTTGCGGGCGCGGCCCAGCATCTCGAGGCCGGTCGCGTCCAGCTTGAGGCCGACCTCCTCGCTGATGACCTGGCCACCGGTGAGGATGGCGATGTCGGTCAGCATGGCCTTGCGGCGGTCACCGAAGCCCGGCGCCTTGACGGCGACCGACTTGAAGGTGCCACGGACCTTGTTGACCACCAGGGTGGCCAGGGCCTCGCCCTCCAGGTCCTCGGCGATGATCAGCAGCGGCTTGCCCGACTGCATGACCTTCTCCAGGATCGGGAGCAGGTCCTTCACCGACGAGATCTTGCTGTTGACGATCAGGATGTACGGGTCGTCGAAGACGGCCTCCATACGCTCCGGGTCGGTCATGAAGTAGGCGGAGATGTAGCCCTTGTCGAAGCGCATGCCCTCGGTGAGCTCGAGCTCCAGGCCGAAGGTGTTGCTCTCCTCGACGGTGATGACACCTTCCTTGCCCACCTTGTCCATCGCCTCGGCGATGATCTCGCCGACGCTGGGGTCGGCGGCGGAGATGGAGGCGGTGGAGGCGATCTGCTCCTTGGTCTCCACGTCCTTGGCGAGCTTGAGCAGCTCCTCCGAGACGTTGGCCACGGCGGCCTCGATGCCCCGCTTCAGGGCCATCGGGTTGGCGCCGGCGGCCACGTTGCGCAGACCCTCACGAACCAGAGCCTGGGCCAGGACGGTCGCCGTCGTCGTGCCGTCACCGGCGACGTCGTCGGTCTTCTTCGCGACCTCCTTGACCAGCTCGGCGCCGATCTTCTCGTACGGGTCCTCGAGCTCGATCTCCTTGGCGATGCTCACACCATCGTTGGTGATGGTGGGGGCACCCCACTTCTTCTCGAGCACGACGTTGCGGCCCTTGGGGCCGAGCGTCACCTTCACGGCGTCGGCGAGCTGGTTCATGCCCCGCTCGAGGCCGCGGCGCGCCTCTTCGTCGAACGCGATCATCTTGGCCATACGGCGTTGTCCTCCTGGACACTCACGGGCCACCCGGGATGCCCGGATGGGCCGTCTGGTGTACGCACCTTGGGGACGTCGCCACCTGGCGACGACGACGTCTCCTCGGTCGGGCCGGACAGCCCGCGACGACCGGCCCCGTACCGCTCCGGCGCCACCTGGGACACCGGTGCGGCCGTGGCCCTACCGCCCCGACCTTCTGGCACTCACCGTATGCGAGTGCCAATGACTTGTTTAGCACTCTCCCTAGCCGAGTGCAAGCACGACCGCCCCGCTCAGCCGAGTTCCGCCGCCAGCTGAGCCGCGGTCACCGGGCCTTCCTGGGCCCGCTGCTCGGCGTACGTGACCACCAGCCCCACCTGCTGCGCCAGGTAGGCCGGAGCCGCCACCACGGCGCTGAGAACGGTGAGCGTCACCGCGCCGATCGCGGTGCCCACGGCGCCCATCGGCTCGAGCCCGAAGAGCGCCCCGCTGATCCCGCTCAGCACGACGTCCAGCAGCGTCGACACGACCAACGCCGCCACCACCAGCGCGACCCGGCCCAGCACCATGCCGAACCGGCTGTGGAACATCCGCCACGACCGCCCGACCGGATCCCGCCGCTCGAACAGGTAGACCGGACCGAACAGGGCGAGCGCGAGCGCGGCGTAGAGGCCGGGCAGCAGGCAGAAGCAGGCGCCGAGCGTGACCAGCAGCGACACCACGATGGTCCAGCCCCAGAGGCCGAGGGCTCGGCTCAGCCCGTACCGGAAGGCGGCGCCGAGCCCGGCCGGCTGACCGGCCGCCTGCCGGGCGATCACCCAGGTGCCCGCCGCCCAGCCCATCGCCTGGAGCGCGCCGAAGATCAGCCCGGCGAACAGGATCGCGCCGTAGAAGCCGAGCGTCTGCGCCCAGAAGTCCTCCGGCAGCACCGGCGACCCGTCCGGCGCGGTCGCCATCTGCCCGTCGGGGCTGAGGACGAGCGTGAGGACGCCGATCACCATCGCCGGGGGGACCTGGGTGAGCAGCACGATCGGCAGGAGCTGCCGCCAACCGCGCCGCAGCGCCCCCCAGCAACGGGCGAACCATGGGCCGATGCCCGCGTGCGGCGGGTTGACGAGCGGGTCCTGCGGGTCGATGCCGGGGAACCAGCCGGCGTACGCACCGGGGCCGGCGGCCACCGGGTAGGCGGCGCCCGGCATCGGATGAGCCGGGTACCCGGGCCAGCCCGCCTGGGGAGGACCAGCCGGGTAGCCCGGCATCGTGGGGTAGCCCGGCGGCGTGGGGTAGCTGGGGGGCGGGGCGGCACCCGGCGCGGTCCAGCCGGCCGGGTCACCCCCACCGGGCGGGGTGGCCGGGTCGGCGGGAGTGGCCGGGCCGGACGGGTTCGGGTGGGCGGGCTGCGCGTCGTACCCGGGTTGATGCGGAATGCTCGGGCCGTAGCCGGTCTGGTCGGCCCAGGGATCGGCGGGCGCCGGGCCGGGAGCGGGCACGGACGGCCCGGCGCCCGCCGACGACGCCGGATCGGTGGCCGGAGGCGGAGGCGCGGTCGGGTCGGCCGGAGAGCCGGACGGCGTCGGCGACACCGGTTCGGTGGAACCCGGCGGAGGCAGATCGGACATGGGCCCTCCTCAGCGGCTACGGCTGGAACGGCTCATGATCTTCCATGGTGCACGCTCACAGCGCAGCCCCCCGGTCGGTGGACCCGGCTGCGGAACCGCCCGGCGGGCGGAGGTCAGGCGATGACGCGGACCCGCTCGGCCTGCGGACCCTTCTGCCCCTGCGCGATCTCGAACTCGACCCGCTGGCCGTCGTCCAGCGCCTTGTAACCGTCCATCTCGATCGCGGAGAAGTGGACGAAGACGTCCTGCCCGCCGTCGACGGCGATGAAGCCGTAGCCCTTTTCGGCGTTGAACCACTTCACGGTGCCCTGTGCCACGGTGCACTTCCTCACTCTGCGCGGCGTTCCAACACCCGGAAACCGGCGGACCGGCACCGGTAGCACACCGGTTCAGCGATCGGCGACGACCACTGAATTCGGTGACCGAAATCGCACGCTACACGAGGCGTGACGACGGCGCACGACCACAAATCGGGCATATTCCGGGCGGTACCCGGCCCCGGTCACGCGCCTGCGCCGGCCCGTCCGGTATGCATGCGGCATGACCAGCGCGCCCACCACGACCACCGTTCGCCGGGTCCGGCCGACCGACGCCGCCCGGATGCGGGCGCTGCGGCTGGAGATGCTGGCCGACTCCCCACTGGCCTTCCTGGAGACGGTGGCCGAGGCCGCCGCCCGGCCGCACGCGGAGTTCGCGGCCCGGGTCGCGGCCGTCTCCCGGGGCGACCACACCGCCCAGTTCGTGGCCGACCCGGGCGGCCGGCTGGTCGGCCACGCCGGTGGCACCGCCGCGCCGGACGAGCCGGGCCTGACGCTCGTCTACGCGGTCTACGTGACGCCGGCCCGACGGGGCAGCGGTCTGCTCGCCGCGCTCGTCGACGAGGTGGCCGCCTGGTCGCGCGCCTGCGGACGGCCCGAGCTGATGATGGAGGTGGTGGTCGGCAACGACCGGGCCTACCGGGCCTACCAGAAGCTGGGCTTCGTGGACACCGGCGTACGCGTGCCGCACCCCAGAATCCCCCGCCTGCACGAACTCCAGATGCGCCGCCCGGCGTGAGGCCGACCGGGCGCAGTTGTTAAGAGGGGGCCCCTCCTATACCGGAGGCGTTAAGAAGGGGCCCCTCCTTTCAGGAGTGGCGGCGGCTCTGGACGATGCGGAACCGGTTCGCCACGTACGCGCCGTCGGTCAGCGCCGAGTTGGCCGCCGCGTTCGCGCCGGAGCCGTGGAAGTCGGAGAACGCCGCCGACTGGTTGACGAACACCCCGCCGGTGAGGTTGCAGGACAGGTGCACCCCGGCGTCGATGGCCGCCTTCTCGGCCTCGTCCAGCACGGCCTCGTCGGTGGAGTAGACGCCCGCGGTCAGCGCGCCCTTCTCGCCCACCGTCTCGCGCAGGATGCGCAGGCTGTGCTCGGTCGAGTCGGTCGCGATGGCGAACGAGA
The DNA here is from genome assembly GCF_003315815.1 of Micromonospora sp. LHW51205. NCBI lineage: Bacteria > Bacillati > Actinomycetota > Actinomycetes > Micromonosporales > Micromonosporaceae > Micromonospora > Micromonospora sp. LHW51205. The sequence continues at coordinate 271,198 of NZ_QMEZ01000005.1, forward strand.
TCGGCCCGAACCACTCCCGCGAGTAGGTGGCGGTGTCGGAGGCGTCCAGCTTCACCACAGTCGGCGTACGCACCACCGCGCCGGGGAAGGACGGGTGCTCGACTACGCGCGACTCCAGCACCGGCTCGCCGACCTTGGTGACCTCGTCCAGCCGCTCCAGCACGCCGTCGTTGACGATCGCGCCGGTCAGCTCGACGCCCCGGGCCGGGTCGGCGGTCAGCTTGGCGACCGCGCCGGCGATCCCGGCGGCCACCTCGTCGAAGCTCTTGTGCCCCTGGTCGGTCTCGATTCCGTCGCGCGGGATCAGCAGGTTCTGCGAGGTGGTGCACATCTGGCCGCTGTACAGCGTCAGCGTGAAGCCGAGGTTGCGGCAGAGCCCGGCGAAGTCGTCGGTGGAGTCGATCACCACCGTGTTCAGGCCGGCCTTCTCGGTGTAGACGGCCGCCTGCCGGGCGTTCGCCTCCAGCCAGTCGCCGTACTCGGTGGAGCCGGTGAAGTCGACGATCTTCACGGCCGGGTCCAGGGCCAGCGTCGTGGCGAGCTTCTCGCCGGGCGCCTCGGGCGCGAGCTGCACCAGGTTCGGGTCGAACCCGGCCTCGGCGAGCACCTCGCGGGCGTACTTCACGGTGATCGCCAGCGGCAGCACCGCGCGCGGGTGCGGCTTCACCACGACCGGGTTGCCGGTGGCCAGCGAGGCGAACAGACCGGGGTACGAGTTCCAGGTGGGGAACGTGTTGCAGCCGATGACCAGCGCGACCCCGCGCGGCACCACGTGGAACGTCTTGGTCATCCGGAGCGGGTCGCCCTTGCCCGCGGCCTTCTCCCAGCCGGCGGTCCCCGGGTGGCGGGTCATCTCGGCGTACGCGTAGGCGACCGCCTCCAGGGCCCGGTCCAGCGCGTGCGCGCCTCCGGCCTGGAACGCCATCACGAACGCCTGGCCGCTGGTGAACTGCACCGCGTTGGCCAGCTCGAAGATGTTCCCGTGCAGCCGGGCGAGGATCTCCAGGCAGACGCCCACCCGGGCCTGCGGGCCGGCGTCGCGCCAGGCGGGCAGCGCGGCGCTCGCGGCGGACACGAGCTGGTCGGCGCTCGCGTGGGGGTAGCGCACGTCCAGCGCCACGCCGAACGGGCTGACCTCGGTGGCGACCGTGGTGCCGTCACCGGCCTGGTCGAGCGGGAAGTCGCCACCCAGGTACGCCTCGAAGGCGGCCTTGCCGTCGGCGGCGGCGGTCTCGCCGTACACCCGGGGGCTGGGCGACTCGGGGTAGGCCGACCAGTACCCGCGCTCCGCGATCGCGGTCAGCGCCCGGTCGAGGGTCTCGCGGTGCCTGTCGTACAGGGGGTGCGGGGTCTCCGTCATGCCCGCCATCATGCAACAGAAAGGCACCAGATCAGTAGGGGCGTGTCACAACTCAGATCGTCAACTGCCAGTCGACGGAACCGGCGGCCGGGCGGAAGCCCAGTTGCTCGTTGATCGCGATCATGTGCCGGTTCGCGACCGCGTTCCAGGTGTCGACGGCCCGCAACGCCGGTTCGTGTGTCAGCGCGTACTCCAGGTTCTCCGCCTTGCAGAGCAGGCCGAGCCGGCGGCCGCGGTGGTCGGGGTCGACGAGGGTGATCTCCTGCCAGGCGTGGTCGGTGCTGCTCGCGTCCAGGCCGAGCTGGGTCCAGCCGACCAGGCGGCCGGTCGCCTCGTGCACCACGCCGGTGTTGTACCGGCGTACGCCCCGGGCATCGAGCGCCCGCTCCGCGTCGCGTACCCGCGCCGCGTCCATCCGCTCCGGCTTCCAGTCCAGCTCACCCATCGGCGCGTCGAGCAGCAGCCGGCCCTGGAGGTAGGCGACGTCCGCGACGTACTCCTCGGGGGTGTGATCGCGCCACCGCACCGGCCGGTATCCGGTGGCCGCGGTGCGGGCCTGGGCCAGCAGCGCGGCGAGCCGGTCACGGTCGAGGCCGGCCACGTCGAGCCGGCGGCGGACGTCGGCCAGCGCCGGCTTGGCGCCCAGGGCGGCGGCGAACGCGGCGCCGGGGAAGACCCGGTCCTCCTCGCCGGGCAGCGCGGCGGTGGTCGAGCCGACCAGGCGTTTGCCGCCGTGCTCGCGGAGCAGCCGCACGCCGTGCTCGTGCAGCACGCGGCCGATGCCGCGCCTCCGGTACGCCGGGTCGACGGTCAGTTCGACTGTCGCGTTCTCGGTGTTCTCGATCGTGTGCAGGTGCAACCGGAGCCAGCCCACCGGCAGCCCGTCCAGGCGGGCGACGAGCCAGCGTCCCTCGATGCCGGGCATCGGGTGCGACAGCAGCGCCTCGAAGCGGCGGCGGCAGATCGGCGGGAGGTCCGGCTCGTCGACGGCCTGGGCGGCGCAGGCGATCCGGTACGCCGCGTCGAGCGTCTGCCGGTCGGCGGGATCAAGCGGCGTCACGGTCAGCGTCATGTCACCCAGGGTGCGCCGGACACAGCGAAGAGGCCAGCGGTTTTCCGCTGGCCTCTTCGGACGTTGGTCGGGAGGGACGTCCGCACAACGCCTCCGGCGTTGGGTCGCAAGAACTTGAAAAGTCTCCGGCGGATGCCCTCCCGCACGAAGCATCTTGCGCCGTCCGGTTCCTGCCGTCAAGTCCTTGAGGGTGGTTTTCTGGCACTCACCGCACATCACCGGTTACCCACCGGTCTCACCCGATCCCCCACCCGGGCGAGCCCCACCTCCCCCACCCGGCCGAGGCGCCGGGCTCCGGGTCAGGACAGCAGGCCGGCGTCCCGGGCGGCGCGCAGGGACGGCTTGATGCGGTGGGTGGGCCCGACCTGGGCGGCCACCGCGTCGAGCGTCTTCAGGCCCTCGCCGGTGTTGAACACGACCGTCTCGGCGGACGGGTCGAGCCGGCCCGACTCGACCAGCTTGCGCAACACCGCGACCGTCACGCCGCCCGCCGTCTCGGCGAACACCCCGGTGGTACGGGCGAGCAGCCGGATGCCGGCGCGGATCTCGTCGTCGTCGGCGTAGTCCATCCAACCGCCGGTACGGCGCACCGCCTCCAGCGCGTACAGCCCGGCGGCGGGGTCGCCGATGTTCAGCGACTTGGCGATGCCGGTCGGCTTGACCGGCGTGATCGTGTCGGTGTCGCCGTGCAGCGCGGTGGCGATCGGGTTGCAGCCGGCCGACTGCGCGCCGAACACCTTCCAGCCACCGGCCGGCGCCTCGACCAGGCCGATCTCGACCAGCTCGGCGAACGCCTTGTCGATCTTGGTGAGCAGCTCGCCACTGGCCATCGGGATGACCACCTGGGCCGGGATGCGCCAGCCGAGCTGTTCGGCCACCTCGTAGCCGAGCGTCTTGGAGCCCTCGGCGTAGTAGGGCCGCACGTTCACGTTGACGAACGCGGTGTCCTCGAACTCGTCGGTCTCCACCAGTTCGCCGCAGAGCCGGTTCACGTCGTCGTACGAGCCGTCGATGGCGACCAGGTCACCGCCGTAGACAGCGGTGGTGACGACCTTGCCCTGCTCCAGGTCGCCGGGGATGAAGACGACAGACGGCACGCCGGCCCGGGCCGCGTGTGCGGCGACGGAGTTGGCGAGGTTGCCGGTGGAGGCGCAGGCATAGCGGGTGAAGCCGAGCTGCCGGGCCGCGGTCAGCGCCACCGAGACGACCCGGTCCTTGAACGAGTGGGTGGGGTTCGCGCTGTCGTCCTTGACCCACAGCGGCGCGGTGAGTCCCAGCTCGGCGGCGAGGTTCGGGGCGGCGACCAGCGGGGTCAGCCCCGGGTCGAGCGTGACCCGGGTGTCCGGGTCCTGACCGGCCGGCAGCAGCGCCGCGTACCGCCAGATGTTCGCCGGACCGGCCTCGATCTGCTCCCGGGTGACGGTGGCGAGCGCGGCGGTGTCGTAGTCGACCTCCAGCGGCCCGAAGCACTCGTAACAGGCGTGCTGGGCGGCCAGCGGGTAGCGCGCCGAACAGGCGCGGCAGACCAGGGCGCGGGCCGGGCTGAGGGTCGTGTCGATGCCGGTGGCGGCGGGAAGCGTCGACGTCATGTCGAGGATTTCCTCTCATCTTTCCCCGCATCGCCGGGTGCGGCGGGGACGGAATTGGCACCTGCCCGCTGTCGCTCGTCGTCGAGCGTGCGGGTGGTTGCCGGGGCGTCGTCGGGCCGTATCCCTCAGCCCCTCTGGATGAGGTATTCAGTTGTGCCGCCGAGTCTATGCGCTGCTCACGGCCGCGCCACCCCGGGATCCCACGCTGTGGGCCGGCTCAGCGTCCGACCACCGCGGCCGGCTCCACCACGGCGGGCCGGTCCACCATCGCGAGCGGCTCCGGCGCCGTCGTGGTCACGGCTGCCGGGCGGGTACGGGTGACCAGGTTCGCGGCCACCAGGGCGGCGATGGTCAGCCCGGCGCCCACCAGCTCGATCGCGACCGGCCGGTACCCGCGCAGGATCTGCACCGCGAACGTGACCACCGGCACCAGGTTCATGAACAGCGCGGCGTCGGCCGGGCCGAGTCGCCGTACACCGGTGTTCCAGGCCAGCACCGCGAGGACGGCGGCGATCAGCACCGCGTACGCCAGTTGCGGGGCGACCGCGACGAGGTCGGCGGCGGCCGGCGCGTGCTGGAGCCCGGTGAGGTCGGCGACGGCGCTGGCGGCGAGCATGGCGAGCATGCCCGTGACGGCGGTCAGCGTGGTGTAGCGCAGCGCCGACCATTCGGGGAACCGGCTCGCGCCGTGCGTGTAGAAGGCCCAGCCGATCACCGCGCCCAGCATGAGCAGCCCGCCGACGCCGAACTGTCCGAGCCCGTCCAGCCGGCCGCGGGTGATCACCAGGCCGACGCCGACCAGGGCCACCAGTGCCAGGCCGAGCAGCGCCGGGCGGGGGCGTACGCCGTCGCGCGCCCAGCGGACCAGCTGGGTGATCAGCGGCACGGTGGCGCCGAACAGCGCGATCTGCTGCGGGGTGGCGTGGCCGAGGGCGAGGTTCGTCAGCGTGTTGAAGCCGGCGAAGCCGAGTGCGCCGAGCAGCCACACCTCGGCCGCGCGCCCGCGCGTGGCGAGTGCGGCCAGCCCTTCGCGGGCCAGCAGCAGGGCGACCAGCACGGCGGTGGCGAGGACGTACCGGGTGGTGGTCAGGTTGAGGGCGTCCACCCGGGTCAGCGCGCTCGCCAGCACGGGGAACATGACGCCCCAGCTGAGCACTGCGAAGATCGGGAAGGCGGCGGAACGGAAGCGCATCCCAGCTCCTATGTTCGAATATCGTCGAACCAAACGCCACGACTCTAGGAGCTTGTTCGACGATTGTCGAACATGGGTTATCGTAGTCACATGGAGCTGCACGAACCCGAGCTGCGCGACGTCCCGGTCACCGCCGTGCTGGCGGCGCTGGCCGACGACGTGCGGCTGCAGATCGTGCGCGCGCTCGCGCCGGGCGGGGAGCACGCCTGCGGCTCGTTCGAGTTCGGCGTCTCCAAGGCCACCCGCAGCCACCACCTGAAGGTGCTGCGCGAGGCGGGGCTGACCCGCACCCGCATCGCCGGCACCACCCGGTACGTGCGGCTGCGCCGCGACGAGCTGGACCGCCTCTACCCGGGCCTGCTCGACGCCGTCCTCACCGCGCCCGCCCGGCCGCAATGATCAGCCTCCCCCGCCACTCCCGGCGGGATGACATGATCGCCTGATGCGGAAGGCGACTGCCCGGATCGGGCTCCTCGCCGGCGCGGCACTGCTCGCCGGCTGCACCCCGGCACCGGCCCCGGTCGACGGGCCGCCGTCGGCACCACCCCGGCCCGGTGCCGAGCCCGCCGCCACGTGCTCCCCGGAGGGCATCCGGATCACCGGGCTCGGGGTGAGCGCGGCGATGGGGCTGCGGGCGATGGGCCTGGACCTGGTCAACTGCGGCGACCGCCCGTACGAGCTGCGTGGCTATCCGGCGGTCGCGCTCCGGGACGCCGACGGGGACGCGATAGCGGTACGGATCATCCCGGGCGCCGCGCCGATCACCGCCGGCTTCGACCACCCGCCCACCCGGATCGTGCTGGCGCCGGGCGAACGGGCCGGCGCGGCGCTGATCTGGCGCAACCTCGTCACCGACCCGACCGTGGTGGCCACCGCGGGCGCCGAACTCGACGTCGCCCCGTCGACCGGCCGGCCGGCGTACCCGGTCGAGCTGGACGGGCCGATCGACCTCGGGAACACCGGCCGGCTCGGCGTCAGCGCCTGGAAGCGCCGCGACGCCGACCCGGCGACGCAGGCGCCCCCGCGCTCCGATCCACCGGCCCCCTCGACCTCGCCGGTCAACCCGCTCTGACTCAGATCGCGGCACGGAAGCGCCCTCCCGTACCGCGATCTCGCCGGGCGGCGGATCAGACCGGAACCGAGGCGGGCGACGCGGTGGCGGGCTCGGCCGGGGCGGCGCGGCGGCGGGCGAGCAGCGCGTCCAGCGCCCAGTTGCCCGGGCCGAGCACGGCGACCAGCAGGAACGACCAGCAGAAGAGCGCCGCCAGTTCGCCGCCGTTCTGCAGCGGCAGCAGGTTCTGCGGCTGGTGCACAGTGAAGTACGCGTACGCCATCGAGCCGGAGGCGAGCAGCGCGGCCGGACGGGTGAGCAGGCCGACGAGCACCAGCACGCCGCAGACGAGCTGGATCAGCGCCGCCCACCAACCGGGCCAGGTGGCGAACGGGACGGCCTCGCCGGAGCCTCGGTTACCGCCGAGGACGCCGAATATCGACGCCGCGCCGTGGCATAGGAACAGCAGCCCCACAACAGCGCGGAACAGGGACAGGACAGGGCCGCTGAGCTGGGTCGGAATCATGTGTGACCTCCTGGGGCGGGTGTTTGACCGCTCCAGGATGGCGATTGCACGTATCGATGTTAATCAATTTCCTTGCAGGCGGGACAATTGCATGGGAACGCTCCCATGATATGGGCGGACGCGCCAATGCGGGTACCCCCGACAGTCACCTCAGCTGGTGACGTCCTTGCGGGTGAAACGCCAGAAGGCCAGGCTCCAGAACAACGTGGCGTAGACGATTGCCGAGAACGCGCCCTTGACCACGTCGTCGGTCTGCATCGGCGTGGACAGCAGCCCCAGCCAGGCGCTGCTGTAGTGGGTGGGCAGCAGGTTCCGCAGCCCGCCCAGCGCGGTGATCTGATCCAGGATGCTGGACAGGATCCAGAGCAGCACCGCGCCACCGACCGCGCCGAGCGCGGCATCGGTGGTCACCGACAGCAGGAACGCCAGCCCGGCCACCACCAGCAGCACCACCGCCAGGTACCCGAGCACCCCGAGCAGCCGCAGCAAGCCGTCGGCCGGGGCCAGCTCGGCCGAGACCTGGCTGCTCAACGGCTTCCAGCCGTACCGCAGCGTGCCGACCAGCAGCGCGGTGCCCGCGAGCAACAGCAGCGCCAGCCCGGAGTACGCGAGCGCGACGACCAGCTTCACCGCGAGCAGCCGGGCCCGGGGCACCGGCACCGCCAGCAGGTAGCGCAGGCTGCCCCAGCTCGCCTCGCTGGCCACCGTGTCGCCGCAGAACAACGCCACCACCACGACCAGCAGGAACGACGCGGAGACCAGGATCGAGAACAGGGTGAAGTTGAGCCCGCCCGAGGTGGCCAGGTCGGCCAGGCTGGAGAACTCGCCCCGCCCGCCGCGGTCGTCGTCCCCGGAGTCGAACTGGAACGCCACCAGGATGATCAGCGGCAGCAGCACCATGAACCCCAGCGCGAGCTGGGTACGCCGGCGCGACGCCTGCCGCCGGAACTCCGCGGCGAACGGAAGCGTGGCCGAGGGCCGGTAACCGGCCGCCGCACCGCCCGCGCCGGGCCCGGACGTGCCGCCACCAGGCGACGATGCCACAGACGAACCCGCCATCACCGGTCCCCGCTTCCCCGAGAGTTCTCGCCGACCAGGGCGAGGAACGCGTCCTCCAGGCGGCGCCGGGGCACCACCCGGTCCACTCCGATACCGGCCCGGACCAGCTCGGCCACCACCTCGCTGCGCGCGGTGCCGTTGGTGTCGACCACCAGCGCGCCCTCGGCGTCGGGCAGCACCCGTACGCCGTCGAGCCGGTCGAGCACCGTACGCGCCGCGTCCGGGTCGCTCACCTCGAACAGCACGCTCGGCGACTCGCCGACGATCTCCTCGACCGGACCCGAGGCGACGATCCGGCCCTTGTTCACCACCACGGCGTGCGTGCAGGTCTGCTCCACCTCGGCCAGCAGGTGGCTGGAGACCAGCACCGCCCGGCCGTCGGTGGCGTAGCGCTGGAGCACCCGGCGCATCTCGGCGATCTGCGGCGGGTCCAGCCCGTCCGTCGGCTCGTCCAGCACCAGCAGCTCGGGCAGGCCGAGCATGGCCTGGGCGATGGCCAGCCGCTGCCGCATGCCGTGGCTGTACTTCCTCGTCCGCCGGTGCACCGAGTCGCCCAGGCCGGCGATCTCCAGCGCCTCGTCGAAGTGCGCGTCCTCCCACGGCCGCCCGGTCGCCCGCCAGTACGCCTTGAGGTTGTCCAGGCCGGACAGGTGGGGCAGGAAGCCCGGCCCCTCGACCAGCGCGCCGATCCGGGACAGCACCGGCGAGCCGGGCACCAGCCGGTGCCCGAAGACGTAGATCTCCCCGGCGGTGGGCTGGGTCAGCCCCATCAGCACCCGCAGCGTGGTGGTCTTGCCCGCGCCGTTGGGGCCGAGCAGGCCGACCACCTGCCCGGGGTGCACCTCGAAGTCGACGTCGGAGACCGCGACGAAGCCGTCCGCGTACTCCTTGCGCAGGTTGCGCACGGCGAGCGGGACGCCCGCGTACTCCGGGTGCACGGAGTTGTCCTGGCGGCGGTGCCGGCGGCGGGTGAGCAGCACGACCACGACGAGCCCGAGCACGATTGCGGCGAGCAGACCGGCCAGCGCCCAGCGCCACACCACTGCCGTGGTGGGGATGGGCGTGGCCTCGACGGTGGGCAGCGTCAGCGGCCCGTCGGCCAGCGCCACCGTGTGCACGGCCGGCTCGGCCGGCGAGGCGTACGCCTGGTCCGACGTCGCCACCACGAGCCGCAGCCGGTGCCCGGCCTCGACCCGCCGGACGATCCCCGGCAGCGTGACGGTGACCGGCGTGGCCGCGTCGACCGAGCTGGGCAGGCCGGTCAGGCGCACCGGCGCGACCAGGCCGGACGGCAGCGTGGCCGCCCCCTGCGGGTCGACGTCGTAGAGCTTCACGAACAGCACCGCCTCGCCGGTCGGGGAGGCGGCCCGGATCCGCACCGTGGGCGCGCCCACCACGTCGACCGGCTCGTCCAGCGGCGCGGACTCGAAGCGGGCGTGCTGGCCGGGGATGTCACCGGCCACGCCGTCCAGCAGCGAGCCGAGCGCGCCGGCGAACGGCACCGAGGAGATCGCCGCCGGGTTGCCGTTGGGCGGTACGGCGACCGGCTGAGGCGGACCGGCGAGCGTGACCTCGCGGCGGTCCTCCCCGGCCAGGCCCGGATAGTCGGCGGTACGGAAGCCGGTGGCGACCAGGCCCCGGTCGAGCGCGTCGAACCCGGCGATGCGGGAGAACGTGAACGTGTCGCCGGGCGCCGCCCCGTCCCCCTTGACGTAGTGGTCGAGCCACTGCGCGGTCAGGAACTTCACCCGGTCGGAGTCGGAGGTGGGTCCGGAGCCGCCGTCGTGGCCGCCGGTGAACCAGGCGACCCGCACCGGCGTGCCGGCGGCGGCGATGCCCCGGGCGTTGGCGTCCGCCTCGGCCAGCGGGAAGAGCGTGTCCGCCTCGCCCTGGACCAGCAGCGTCGGGGACTTGATCCGGTCCAGCACGCCGGCCGGCGACGACCGGCGCAGCAGCTCGACCGCCGCCGCGTCGGCCCGGCCCGTGGTCGCGATACGCAGGTACGCGGCGCAGACGTCGGCGGCGAAGCGCCCGCAGGACGGGTCGGCGGCGCCGGCCGGCGCACGACCGGAGCCGGTACCGGGACCGGCGCCCGGCTGCGGGCTCGGCGGTCCGGCCGACTCGGGCGCGCCCTCCGGCGCGGCGGCGGTGGCCCCGGAGATCCCGGCCGGACCGGAGCCGGCGTTCCCGCCGCCACCGAAGAAGATCCCCGCCCAGCCCTTCTTGAACACGCCGTCGGTGGGCTGCCGGCCGGTGCTCTCCGGCAGGAACGCGCGGGACAGGTCGTTCCAGGTGATCATCGGGACGATCGCGTCGACCCGCTGGTCCTGCGCGGCCAGCAGCAAGGCCAGGCCGCCGCCGTAGGAGCCGCCGACCACGCCGACGCGGGGGTCGCCCGGCGAGTCGAGGCGGATGTCCGGCCGGGCCGCGAGCCGGTCGAGCAGGCGCTGGGCGTCCCGCACCTCGTAGTCGGGGCTGTCCAGGTGAATCTGGCCGCCGCTGCGCCCGAAGCCGCGGGCGGTCCAGGTGAGCACCGCGTACCCCCGGGCGGCCAGGTCCTCGGCGTCGGAGCGGACCGAGTCCTTGGTGCCACCGAACCCGTGCGCCAGCAGCACCGCCGGCACGCGGTTCGCTTCCGACGCGCGGTCCGGCAGGTAGAGCGTGGTGTCCAGCTCGACCGGCTCGTCACCGGAGGGCCCGGAGCGGACCGTCACCAGCGCCGACTCGGTGCGGAAGTCCGGGCTCTGCGGCCGGGCCACCCAGACGAGCGCGGCGGCGACGAGGACTACCACCGCCACGACGGCGACGATCCGGCGTGGGCGTCCGGCCAGGGCGCGCCGGATCCGCGCGACTGGTGATCTCATGCGGCACACGGTACGGGCCGATCGCTGTGCATTCGCTGAGATCCGCCGTACGTCCGTCCGGTTGCGCCGTTCGTCGTTCGCCCACCGTCGTCCGCCAAAGGTCCAGAGCATCCCAGCGGCACATGTTCGGATCATGTGAATTCACATCTACACGCGCAAACCATCGTCGATGTCACTTCTCGGCAACATGATCGGACGCTGAGTGACGTCGAAGCTCACTCAGCGTCGCCCAGAATGGACTGACGTGAAGCCGACTCATCGGCCGAGGTTGCACAGACGTCCGGTTCGGCTACTTTTCCGGTCCGGTGCACGGGACTGCGTACGGCGACCTCCCGGGGCACCGAACGCCCCGCCGTCGCCGGAGGAGACACACCATGACAGTCCCCGCGCCGCGGGTCCGTCGGCGGCCCGCCGTACCGGGCCGCACGCTTCCCCTGCTGCTGGTGCTGGCGCTGCTCGTACCGCTCGGGTTCATCTTCGCCCAGTCCGAGAGCAGCGCCGCGGACGACCACGACCTGGCGAGCCGGGAACGGCTCGGTGTGCGCTACCTGCGTGCCCTCGGCCCGATCACCGACGCGCTGGTGGAGGCCCAGGCGATAGCGGTCGCCGAGGGAGCCGTCTCCCGGGGCGCGCTCACCGCCGCGATCGAGGGCGTCGCCGAGGTGGACAGCGCCGTCGGCGACGAGTTGCGCACCCACGAGCGCTGGGCCGGGCTGCGGGCGAAGCTCGAGTCGCTGCCGGACCGCGGGCTCGGCGACCCCGAGGCGGCCTTCCGGGCCTACGGCGAGGCGTCCGACCTGCTCCTGGCCCTCTACCGCAAGGTGCGGGAGAGCTCCGGGCTGATCCGCGACCCGCGCTCGGACTCGTTCTTCCTCCAGGACGGCATCGGCGGTGACCTGCCCACCGCGACCGTGCTGGCCGGGCGGCTCGTCGACCTGGCCCGGCTGGCGGCCAAGCGCCCCGCCGCCGAGCGCGCGCGGACCGGCGCGGAACTGGCCGAGCTGCGCGTCGCCGCGCTCGGCCCGGCCACCGACCTCGTCGCCGACCTGCGCTCCGCCGTCGACAGCTCGGAGAGCACCGACCTGGGCGCCAACGTGCTCACCCCGCTGGACACCTACCAGCGCTCGCTGGAGACGTTCTCGGTGTACTCGGCGCCCGGCGGCGGGCGGTCCGCGCCGAGCACCGACCAGCTCACCCAGGCCGGCATCACCGCGCAGAACGCCGCCAAGCAGCTCCGGACGGTCATCCTCGACCAGCTCGACGCGCTGCTGAAGGAACGGCTGGACGCGATCGACCGGGACCGCCTGCTGGGCCGGGCCGCGGCCGGCACCGCTGTCGCGCTGCTCGCCGGGATCGCCGCGCTGCACCTCGCCGCGCTACGGCGGGCGCGGGCCGCCGGCCCTCCCCCGGCGCGCCGCACGCCGGCCGAGGCCGGACCGCCACCGGCGGTCCACGCTGACCCGCCGATCACCGTGTCCGAGGGTGACCGCCAGCCGGTCGCCGTCGGCCGGGGCGGCGACGCCGACCGGTGGAGGCCGTTCGATGCTGCTCGCTAGGTTACGGATCCGGGGCAAGCTCGCCCTGCTGGTGATCATCCCGCTGCTCAGCATGGTCGGGCTGGCCGTTCCGGTGGTCATCGACCGGGTGGCCGCCGCGCAGCGGGCCGCCGACACCGCCGAGACGGTCCGCATCGCCAGCCGGGTCGGCAGCCTGGTCCAGGATCTCCAGCAGGAACGCCTGCTCTCGGTCGGGCTGCTGCTCGGACGGGTGTCCCGCACCGAGCTGATCCAGAAGTCGGCCACCGTCGACGACCGGGTCGCCGATCTGCGCGCCGAGACGCTGCCGGCGACGGTCCGCGAGAGCCTCGACGGGGTACGCAAGCTGGACGACGTCCGCACCGCCACGCTCGCCGGCCGGGCCAGGCCGGACCAGATCCTGACCGCGTTCAGCGAGGTCGACACCGCCCTGATCGACGCGCTGCGACTGCCGTACCAGGTGGACACCGACACCGCCGCCGGGCGGCAGGTGCTCGCCCTGGACGCGTTGCTGCGCGTCGACGAGGCGCTCAGCTCCTGCACCACCCAGATCGTGCTGGTCAAGGCGACCGGCGACCCGCGGATGTCGCGGTCGTTCGTGGCGTGCATGGCGGCGCTCAACGTCGACAACCGGCGCTTCCGCCGGCTGATCACGCCGGAGCAGCTCAAGGTGGCCGAGCTGGACGACGCGGCGGTGGCCGCGCGGACCAGCCCGACGTTCCTGGTGGACAGCCTCCGGGACCCCGACGCGGCGATCGCGCCGGTCTCGCTGGACGTGCTCTTCCCCGCGTCCCGGTCGATGATCACGCTGGGCCAGTTCGTCGAGAAGAAGGTCGTCGCGGACGTCATCGCGGAGACCCGCGCCCGGGAGCGGGAGGCTCTGACCGCGGCCTGGCTGGTCACCGTGGCGGCGGGCGTCATCCTGCTGGTCGTGGTGCTGCTGAGCATGACGGTGGCCCGTACCGTCGCCCGCCCGCTGAGCCGGCTCACCCGCTCCGCCGAGCGGGTCGCCCGGGTCGCCGAGGCGGAGCTGACCCGGGTCGCCGACGACGAGTCCGAGAGCGTGCCCCCGGTACGCCTCGACCCGGTGGAGGTGAGCGCCCGGGACGAGATCGGTGAGCTGGCCCGCGCGTTCGACCGGGTGCAGCACACCGCCGCCCGGCTGGTCGAGCGGCAGGTGGCCGGACGCCGCAACGTGGCGCAGATGTTCGGCCACGTCGGACGGCGTACCCAGAACCTGGTCGGCCGCCAGATCGCGCTCATCGACCGGCTGGAGCGGCAGGAGACGGACCCGGGCCGGCTGGAGCACCTGTACCGGCTGGACCACATCTCCAGCCGTCTGCGCCGCAACGCGGGCAGCCTGGTGGTGCTCTCCGGCGCCACCGGCTCGGACGGCCACGTGGCGCCGGTCCCGCTGGCCGACGTGGTCCGGCTCGCGCTCGGCGAGATCGAGGACTACACCCGCGTCGACGTGGAGGTGCCGCCCGGCGTCGCGGCGGCGCCGGCGATCGTCGGCGACCTGGTGCTGACGCTGGCCGAGCTGATGGAGAACGCCACCTCCTTCTCGGCGCCGCACACCCGCGTGGTGGTGACCGGCGAGCTGACCGACGGCGGCGCCCGGCTCGTGGTGGTCGACCACGGCATCGGCCTGACCGAGGAGCGGATGGCCGAGGAGAACGCGCGGTTCGACCGCCGGGAGCGGCTCGACCTCGCCCCGACCGAGGTGCTCGGCCTCTTCGTCGTCGGCCGGCTGGCCCGGCGGCACGGCTGGCACGTCCGGCTGACGCCGACCCCGGGGGGCGGAGTCACCGCCACCCTGGAGGTCCCGGCCGACTCGCTCGTGGTCCGCCGCCCCGAGCCGGTCTTCGCCACCGCCACGCTGGCCGCTGTGCCGCCCGGCGGGCACGAGCACGGGACGGCAGCGGTCGAACCGCCCGCCGGCTTCGACGCGGAGCTGCTGAGCCGGGCCACCCGCAGCATGTCCAGCGGCGACCCGTGGAACGCCTTCGGCAAGCGGGACGACGCTCCGGAGCCGGCCGAGGATCCGGGCCTGCCCACCGCCGGCGCGCCGCCCGCCTGGCCGCCGGCCGCAGGTGCGCCCGCCACCCGGCCGGCCGGGCCGGTGGCGCACCCCGGCCGTACCTCCCCGCCGACACCGGTCGTCGGCCCGGTCCCGGTCGCTCCCCCGGCCGCCGGGCCGACGACCGGCCCGACCCGCACCGCGCCGGCCGGCCCAGCCCTGACCCCACCGGCGGGTCCGGCCCTGACGCCGCCCGCCGGCCCGGCCCTCGCACCGGCCGCCGGGGCCGGCCTGGCCGTCGGGCCGTCGTCGCCACCGGCTGTCCGGCCGGCGCGCACGCCGACCGTCGGGTCCGCGCCCGTACCGACCGCCGGACCGGCGTCGGCCCCGCCGGTCGGTCCGGCCCGCACGGCACCCCCCGCCGGTGGTCGCCCGTCGGTCCCGGCCGGGCCGGAACCGGTCGGCCCGCCCACCGGACGGCCCGGCACGCGGTCGCCGATCCGGCAGCGGGTGCCCGGCGCGAACCTCCCGGCCCCCGCGCCCACCACCCCGGCCGCCCCGGCGACCGGCGGGCCGCTGATCGGCGTACCGGCCGATCCGGCCTCCGTCCGGGCCCTGGTCGAGGCGTTCCAGGACGGCGTACGCCGGGCCGAGGGCCACACCACCCTCGTCCCGCCCGCAACGGAGCGTCCCCGGCTGAGCCGGCGGGTGCCGGGCGCGAATCTGGCCGACACCCCGGTCCAGTCCACGCCCCCGGCCAGCTCCGACCCCGGCGACCCCGTCGAGGTCCGCAATCTCGTCAACGAATTCGAGGCGGGCGTCGCCCGCGCTCTGCGCGAAGTCAGCCCAGACCGTCATTACGAAGAGGACCCATCACGGTGACCAGCCCCTTCTTGCACGACAACATCGAACAGAGCGCCGCCGGCGACCTCAGCCCCGAGGCGCGCACCTTCAACTGGCTGCTCGACTCGTTCACCTCCAGCACCGCCGGGGTGATGGAGGCGATCGCGGTCTCCTCGGACGGGCTGCTGATGGCCATGTCCGCCATCAAGGACCGGTCCAACGCGGAACGGCTCGCCGCCGTGGTCTCCGGCATGACCAGCCTCGCCGGAGGCGCCGCGAGCTGGTACGCGCTGGGCGCGCTCAACCGGGTGATCGTCGACATGGCCGAGGGTTACCTGCTGATCAGCGCGATCAGCAGTGGTTCGGTCCTCGGCGTCGTCGCCGACCGGACGGCCAACCTGGGCACCGTGGCGTACGAGATGACGCTCTTCGCCGGCCGGGCCGGCGGCGCCCTGAGTCCCCGCCTGATCGCCGAGCTGAAGAACGCCGTTCAGCAATGATCCCGGGGGCCGCCGGCGCGGACCCGGAGCCGGAACCCGGCATCCGGGTCCGCCCCTTCCTGCACGCGTCCGTTCCGGTTCCGGAGCCGGACGCGGGCGACGGGGAGCCGACCGGCCCGCGCCCGTTCGTGCTGACCGCCGGACGAGTGGACGGCGACCCGGCGATCGGTCTGGAGACCCAGGTCACCGCTCGTCCGGGCAGCACCTCGTGGGCGGTGACGGCCCGGCTGTCCCCGGAACTGGCGGCGATCGTCGCGATCTGCGCCGAGCCCGTCTCGGTGGCGGAGATCTCCGCCCGGACCCGGATGCACTTCGGTGTGACCCGGGTACTCGTCGGCGACCTCCGCGCCGCCGGCCATCTCGACGTGCACGTCGCGGACGGCGACGACGCCCTCGATCCCGACATCATCCTGCGAGTGATTGATGGACTTCGTGCGATCTCCTGAATGGCCGGCGGCGGCCCTGGGCGGGCCGTCCGCGAACAGCGCCCCGAGCCGCTACGGCGGACCGGCCCCGCTGATCGGCCGCGCCACACCGCCACCGCCCACCCCGCCGCTGCCGTACCTGCCGCCCGGGGTGCCGCCCCAGGAACCGGCCCCGATCGTGAGCCGGGTCCCGGCGCCCCGCCCGCCGATCCCGGTCAAGATCCTGATCGCCGGCGGGTTCGGGGTCGGCAAGACCACCACGGTGGGGGCGATCTCGGAGATCGCGCCGCTGACCACCGAGGCCGAGATGACCACCGTCGGGATCGGCATCGACGACCCGGGCGGCGTCGCCGGGAAGACCACCACGACCGTCGCCATGGACTTCGGCTGCGTCACCATCGACCGCAGCCTCAAGCTCTACCTCTTCGGTACGCCCGGTCAGGCGCGGTTCGGTTTCATGTGGGACGACCTGGCCCGGGGGGCGCTCGGCGCGCTCGTGGTGGTGGACAGCGCCCGCCTCGACGACTGCTATCCGGCCATCGACTTCTTCGAACGTTCCGGGCTGCCGTTCGCCGTCGGCGTCAACGCCTTCGACGGGCGGCTGGCCCTCGACCTGCCGTCGATCCGCTGGGCGCTGGCGATCGCGGAGCACGTGCCGCTCGTGCAGTTCGACGCCCGGGACCGGCTCTCCGTCCGGGACGCCCTGCTGGTCGTCCTGGACCGGGCGCTGGACCGGGCGACCCGTTCGGGGCGGCGCGGCGACGGGCCCGCCCCGCAGCCACGGGCGGGCTGAACACCGACAGTCGTTTCGATCCGTTGTCTGGCGAAGGGGTGGACGCCATGAGAGGTGATCTGGACGAGACACTGGCCCGGATGGCGCGGCGCGAGGAGGCGATGCGCCGCCGGGCGCCCGGCGAACCGGCCGGCGGGACCGACCAGGACGTGGTCCCGGAGGAACTGCCGGCGGAGCCGGGCAACGGGCGGGCGGGCCACGGCGCGTACCGGCTGCGGGGCGGCGCGGCGCCGGCGCGGCGTGACCCGGTCGAGGAGGTCGCCGACGCGGTCCGGCGGGTCGTGGCCGACCACCCCGGGGTCGCCGTCACGCTGCGGGTGGAAGTGGGCGACCAGGCGTACCCGCTGCGGGTCTCCTGGTCGGGCCTTGCGGTCACGGTGGGCCCGACCTCGGCGCCGACGCCCCCGCCGGCGTGGCCCATGTCGGTGAAGACGGTGCCCGCCCCCGGGCAGGACTCGGTCGAGTCGGACCCGGCGGCCCGGCTGGCGGAGATGATCCGGCGGGATCCCTCGCTGCTGGACGGCCCGGACCCGCGCTGAGGCGGCACCTCGTGGTCACGGCGGCTACTGTCGGCGGGTGGCGGAACCCGATCTGACCCTGACCGCGACGCTGCGGCCGGCCGCGCTCGACGCCCGCCGCGGCGTGGTACGCCTGCACCCCGAGGTGCTCACCGCGCTGGCGCTGCGCCCCGGCGATCCGGTGCGGCTGACCGGCCGCCGGACGACCGCCGGCATCGCGGCCGCCGCCGACCCGGGCACCAGCGGCGTCCTGCTGCACGCCGACGACCTGCTGCTCGGCAACCTGGGGCTGCGGGCCGGCGGCCAGGTGACGGTGAGCCCGCTGCCGGCCACCCCGGCGCGCCGGCTCACGCTGGCCGGCCCGGCCGCGGTGGTCGCCGCGGTCCCGCCGGAGATGCTGCGGCTCGCGCTGCTCGGCAAGGTCGTCACGCCCGGCGACGACGTCTCGCTGCTGCCGCAGGACGTGCTCCCGGACGCCGCCGTGCGCGGCCTGATCGAGGCCGCGCGGCGCAGTCTCGCCAGCTCCGTCGGGTACGCCTGGACCAGCACGCTGCTCAACGTCGTGTCCGTCGAGCCGGCGGCCGGCGCGCTCGTCACCATGGACACGGTGGTGGGCTGGGAGCACGGTCCGGCCACCCGGGGCTCCGGCCCGGTGTCCCCGGGCGCGCCCGTCTCCGCCCCCTCGGCCGCGCCGGCCGGGACGGAACGGGCCGAGGGCCTGCTCGGCCCGGAGGACGCCCCGGACGTCGACGAGCTGCCCGGCCTGCGCGCCCAGGCCGAGGAGCTGACCGAGCTGCTGGACCTGGGCTTCCACCACCGTGAGGTGCTGGGCCGGCTCGGCACCACCGTCTCGCTCGGCGTGCTGGTGGAGGGACCGGCGGGCTCGGGCAAGTCAGCGCTCGTGCGCGCCGTCGCGGCCCGGGTCGGCGCGGGTCTGCGCCCGCTCTGGGCGCCGGAGCTGGCCGCGCTCACGAACGACGCGGCGGCCCGCAGGCTCCGCGAGGCGGCGTCGGCGGTACGCGCCGGCGGACCGGCCGTGCTGCTGGTCACCGACGTGGAGGCGATCGCCCCGGCCGACGAGCCGGGTCCGCTGGCCACCGTGTTCCGCCAGGTGGTCGCCGAGGCGCTGCGGGCCGGCGTGGCGGTGGTCTGCACCAGCGGGCGACCGGAGGCGGTGGACCCGGGGCTGCGCGGCCCGGATCTGCTGGCGCTGCGGATCACCGTGCCGCTGCCCGACGCGGCGCTGCGCCGGGAACAGCTGACAGTGCTCACCCGGCAGGTGCCGCTGGCCGGCGACGTACGGCTGGACGAGGTGGCCGGCCGTACCCCCGGGTTCGTCGCGGCGGACCTGGCGGCGCTCGTCCGCGAGGCCGGGGTACGCGCGGCGCTGCGGCAGAAGACGGCGGAGACGCCGACGGTGGCGATGACGGACTTCACCGAGGCGCTGGAGGTGGTCCGGCCGACGACGATGTCCGTGTCCACGCTGGAGCTGGCGTCGGTGACGCTCGACGACGTGGGCGGACTGCACGACGTCAAGCAGACGCTCACCGAGTCGGTGCTCTGGCCGCTCACCTACCCGGACACGTTCGCCCGGCTGGGCGTGACGCCGCCGCGCGGGGTGCTGCTCTACGGGCCGCCCGGCTGCGGCAAGACCTACCTGGTGACCGCGCTGGCCGGGTCCGGGCGGGCGAACGTGTTGTCGGTGAAGGGCGCCGAGCTGCTCTCCAAGTGGGTGGGTGAGAGCGAGCGGGCGGTGCGGGAGCTGTTCCGCCGGGCCCGCCAGGCCGCGCCCACGCTGGTGTTCCTGGACGAGGTGGACGCGCTGGCCCCGGTTCGCGGGCAGGCCAGCGACGGCGGCACCACCGACCGGGTGGTGGCGGCGCTGCTCACCGAGCTGGACGGGGTGGAGGCGCTGCGCAACGTGGTGGTGGTCGGCGCGACGAACCGGCCGGAGCTGGTCGACCCGGCGCTGCTGCGTCCCGGCCGGCTGGAACGTCTGGTCTACGTGCCGCCGCCGGACGGGCCGGCCCGCGCGGAGATCCTCCGCGCCGCCGCCCGGGGCGTACCGCTCGCGCCGGACGTCGACCTCGACGCGCTCGGCGCCGAGCTGGACGGCTTCTCCGCCGCCGACTGCGCCGCGCTGGTACGGGAGGCGGCGCTCGCCGCCATGCGGGAGTCGCTCAACGCGAGCACCGTGACTGCCGCGCACGTCGGTGCGGCCCGGGACCGTGTCCGGCCGTCGCTGGACCCGGTGCAGCTCGCGCACCTGGAGTCGTACGCCGCCGGCCGGTCCTGACCGGTCAGCGCTCGTCGCGGCGGCGGGCACGCTCCGGTGCCGTGAGGACCGGCTCGTCGGCGTACTCGTCGTCGGCGAAGTCGTTGCCCTCGTCGTAGGCGGCGTACTCGTCGTCGGCCGGCCCGGTCTCTCCCCGCTCCTCCCGGAGCGCGGTCTCGTGGTCCTTGACGACCTGGGAGTCCTCGATCTCGCCGCGCCAGCCCTCGACCGCGTCCGGGTCGAGCACGGTCCGGGTCATCACGTGCCGGACGAAGTGCTTCAGCTCCAGCCGGACCCGGCGGCCCTGGGCCCGCCACAGGTTGCCGGTGTGCTCGAAGAAGCCCTGCGGGTGGTACTGCAGCACGACCAGGATCCGGGTCAGCTCCGGGGCGACCTCGTGGAAGCTGACGCTGCCGTCGACCGAGCCCTTCTCGCCGGTGGACCGCCAGTGGATGAGCCGGTCCGGGATCTGCCGCACGATCGTCGACTCCCAGGTCCGGTGCGACCAGAGCACCTGCGCCTTCCAGGTCATCTTCTCGTCGTCGCAGTCGGCCTGTTCGACCTTCTTCATGAAGCTCGGGAAGTCGCCGAACGTCGTCCACTGGTTGTAGGCGACCCGGACCGGTACGCCGACCTCGATGGTCTCGACGATGTTGGTGACCTTGAGCTTCCGGCCGCCGTCGCCGCCGCCCTTGCGGCCGAACGCCGCCATCAGCTTCTCCCTACCGCCGGCCACGCCGGCATGGAACATGGCCTTCACCGGGGAGCTGCCCTCGGCGAGCTTCCGCGCGCCGGTGGCGGCGGCGACCAGGCCGGGGTCGCCGCCCTGCTGCGCGTACTCGCTGAGTCGTCCGGTCGCGGCGGTGACCCGGTCGCTGATCGCCTGGACGGCCCGTTCACCGAGAGCCGCGGCGAGGTTGCGCAGCTCGCCGCCGATCTCGTCGCGTACCCGGCCGGTCAGATCGGTCGTCGCCATCGTCACCGCCCCCGCTGCTGTCGGTCCGGCGCCTCGGGCTGCTCGTCCAGCTCCGGTTCCTCGTCCGGCGCGGAACGCTCGGCGTCCGGCCGGCCCGGGCCGCTCCGGCGGCGCAGCGCGTCGGCCCCGTCGCGCAGCCGGCCGCCGATCGCGTCGATGCCGCTGCCGGCGGCGGCGGTCGCCGCGGCCCGCCCGGCCGCCACCAGCGGCGGCGCCAGCCCGCCGAGGTTGCGCAGCTGCGGACTGGCGCCCATCAGATCCGCGCCGAGCCGCTTGATGCCGCCGGGACGCTGGCTGGCCCGCCCGGCGGCGACCGCCGCGGCGAGCGTCAACGCGGTACGCATCTTCCTCCGGCGACCCAGCAGGTAGCCGAAGCCCACCGCCAGCGCCACCCGTGCTCCGCTTTTCATCCGCTCTCCTCCGCACTCCCCGGGGCGCGAACTACCCGTCACCCCGTTGGGAAAACATTTCCTCAGGGGAACGGAAAAGGCGGCCGAAACTTCACGTCAAGCGCCAGGGAGCTGCAAGAACGGGTTTCAGCGGATCGGCAGCGCCGAGTCGAGGCACATTCGGGCGTGCACTTCTCCGCCCTCCTCGCGCAATTCCGCACCGCATTTACGAAGAACGGAGAGAGCGCCCGCGTTGTCCGGCGTGGTGTCCGCGACCACTGTGTGCATCCCGGCCGCCGCGGCGGTGTGCAGCAGCTGCCGCAGCGCGGCGGCACCGAGACCCCGGCCCCGGGCGGAGCGGCCCAGCCACATGCCCGTCTCCACAGTGCCGGGCTCGTCCCGGCGGGTCATCCGGATCATGCCGACGACCTCGCCGCCGGAGACGATCGCGTACATGGCGGTGCGGGTCGGGCCGTCGAGTCCGCCGAGGTTCGCCCGGTGGAACTCCCGGAACGCGTCCCGGCGGGCGAGCGACCAGCCCGCGGGCGCCTGCACCGGAGGCATCACGTCCTCCGGTTCCGCCTCCGCCGCCGCTACGGAGAGCAACGGTTCCAGGTTCCGCTCGTCCACCGGCTCCAGCCGTACCGCACCCGTCACGAGGCGCAGTCTGCCGCTACCTGTCCGGGCCGTCCACCCCTTTGGGCCCGGATTGCCGCTATGGCCGACCGCCTCGGCCGGTCGTACCCCCGGGGTGTTCCGCCTCACGCTGCGTTGTCATCCGACCGGGTGTTCCGGCGTGAGCGTGCTCACGCCGGAGGAGCGAACTCGCACAGCACCACCGAGGCGTCGTCGGTGCGCTTGCGCCGCCGCAGCCGCTCCGGGTGGTCCCGCTCGGCCGCGCGGACCCGGTCGATCAGCCCTTCCGGGCCCGCCACGGTCAGCACCTCCAGCAGCCCGGCCCAGTCGAACAGGCCGAACTGGTCGACCGCGCAGGAGGCGCCGTCGCTGAGCAGCGCGGCCCGGCGCAGCGCACCCGGACCGCGCAGCGGAAGCGTGCCGGTCAGCGCGTGGTACGCCGCGTCCGGGTCGCTCGCCGCCGCCCAGTAGCCGTGGGTGCGGTTCATCCGGGTCCGCTGCACCGTCGTCGCCCGCCGGAACCGGGTCGCCGGGTCGGTCTCGCCGTCGGGCAGCGCG
Source organism: Micromonospora sp. LHW51205 (assembly GCF_003315815.1). NCBI lineage: Bacteria > Bacillati > Actinomycetota > Actinomycetes > Micromonosporales > Micromonosporaceae > Micromonospora > Micromonospora sp. LHW51205. The sequence goes on from NZ_QMEZ01000005.1 coordinate 293,379, forward strand.
GCGGCGCTGCGACGCAGGTCGGCCACCGCGTCCGCGAGCCGGTCGTCGGTGACCACCTCGATCCCGCGGTCGGTGTCGAGCACCAGCGGGCTGTCGCAGAGCACCAGGTAGTCGACCCGGTCGCCGCTTTCCCGCAGCAGGCAGACGGTGGACGAGGGGGTGCCGGGATGGTCCAGGTCGCACGTCCCGCCGTGGTCGGCCCGGACCGCGAGGATCGCCGCCGCGAGGCTGCTCATCAGCGTGGCGGCGGGCCGGGCCGCGATCGCCAGGCCGATCCGGGCGGCCAGGTGCCGGACGTACCAGGCGGGACCGTGCACGCATCCGGTGTCGAAGCCCTCCGGCACGGTGGCCCCGTCGAGGACGCCGACGAGCGGGCCGATCCGGAAGACCACGTCCTCGTTCTCCGGGCGGCCCGGCGCCGGGTCGGAGGCGGAACGCACCCGCATCACCGGCGCCTCCCCGGCCGGGCGGGCCGGCCTGCTGCCGATCGCGTACCGGCGGTCCGGTGCTCCCATCGTCGCCTCCGTTCGTCGTCGCCGGCCGCCTACCCGGCCCGCGCCAGGTCATCCGCCACCGGCCCGATCGGGGTAACCCTGCGTCATCACTCCCGCACTTTCGGTAGCGTCGGACGCGACCGGGTCGGTCCCGGTGACAGGGGGATTCGAGATGTTGGAGCGGTTGCACGAGGGCGGCATCCGGGCGGAGCACGCATACCTCGCCGGGTTCGTCAGCATCGGCCTCTCGGTCACCAGTTGGTTCCTCTCCAAGCACATGGAGCGCGCCGGAGTGGCGCGGGCGGACCGCTGGGGCATCTTCATCGGCGAGTGGGCGCCGACGTTCTTCGCCATCGGCAACGGGCTGCGCACGTACGAGAAGTGAGGCGGGTCAGCGCCGCCGGTTGCGGGCCCGCGACGAGCGCAGCCGGCGCAGCCGGCCGATCAGCACCGGATCGGCGGCGAGCGCGGCCGGGTGGTCGAGCAGCGCGTTGAGCAGCTGGTAGTAGCGGGTCGCGGAGAGCCCGAACGTGTCCCGGATGGCCTGTTCCTTGGCTCCGGCGTGCTTCCACCACTGCGCCTCGAAGGCGAGGATCCGCTGCTCCCGCTCGGTGAGGCCGGCCGGCGTCGTGCCCGCGGCGCCCGTATCCGCCGCTTCCGGACCGGGCTGCTCGACCGGCGCGGTGGACTCGACGGGCGGTGACCCGGGCCGGACGGACTCCGACGGCTCCGACGGTGCGGTGGACTCGACGGGCGGAGCGGTGCGCGGTGGCGGAACCGTCCCGCCCGCGTGGCGCGTACCCGCTGCCGGGCCGGACGGGTCGACGGCGGCCCGCTGCGAGGCGTCGGCGGACATGGCGCTCCTCTCCGACGGCGGGTGACCGGCACGCGGAGCGCGCCGGCCGGGGGAGCCCCAGCGTAACCAGGGCCGCCCCCGGCCGCATCGGACGCGGGGTCCGCGCCGCCGGGGGGAGCCGGCGGCGCGGACCAGGTCAGGCGATGTCCCGCCGCCGCATCGTCCAGAACGCGGCCACGACCGCGCCCACCAGGGCCACGCCGAACACCACAGCCGACTGCTGCCAGGTGACCACGTACGTGGCCGGCTCGCAGGCGCCCTGGGAGAACTGACAGGTGTCGTAGTCGAACAGTTCCGCCTGCTTCAGGAACCACGACTGGGCGTACGTGGAGAGCACGTACCGGTCGCCGAACTGCACCCCGAGCACGGCGACCGCGATCCGGATGCCGATCTCACTCACCGCGAAGATGCCCACCGCCGCGCCGAGCGCCATCGCCGTGTGCCGGCCCAGCGAGGCCAGCGCGAACCCGACCGCCGCCACGAGGAGCGTCATGCCCAGCGCGCGCAGCCCGTCCAGCCCGATCGACTGCCACACCCCGGCGGTCATCTTCGCGGTACTGCCCCGCTGGCCGGCGATCAGCCAGAACGCCGCCGTCCAGAGCGCGCCGAGCACCACGGTCAGGCCGAACACCGTGGTCAGCAGGGCGGCCAGCTTCGTGCCCAGCACGGTCAGCCGCTTCGGTCGCCACAACAGCAGGTTCATCATCCCGCCGGTGTTCCACTCGGCGCCCACGAAGGAGGCGCCGACGATGAAGCCGAACAGCGCCACGGAGGCGGCGAACACGGCGATGAACATGGGGAACTCGGCCCGGAAGTCGAACTGGTAGGGCAGGTTCCACTTCGGGTCGAACATGTCCGGCTGCGGCGCGTAGTCCTTGCCACAGTTCGGGCCGTACTCCTCCTCGGTCTGCTCACCGCGGGCCTGCGCGGCCTCGCACGCGGCGACCCTGCGCTTCCACCCCTCCGTCGCCTGCTGGTACTGGGCCCGGGAGTCGGCCTCCGCCGCCGCCACCACGTCCGGCGAGAGCTTCTGACTGGAGAAGCTGAACGCGGTGGCCACTGTGGCCAGGCCGACGAGCAGCAGGACGAGCATCAGCCGGGTCAGCCGGCGCTTGCCGAGCCGGCGCAGCTCGGTGACGAACAGGCTCATGCGCCCCAACCTCCTGCGGTGCCGGTCTGGTCGACCTTGGCGGACTGATCGACCTGACGGTGCTGGCCGGGGACCGGCGCGGTGGCGGTCAGTTCGAGGAAGACGCTCTCCAGGTCGACGGCGACCGGGGTGAGCTCGCTGACGTACAGGCCCTGCTCGGCGAGCAGGCGGCTGACGGTGGCCGGCTTGTCCACACCGGACAGCATCAGGTGGTCCGGCTCGGCGGTCACGCCGACCCCGGCACGGCTGAGCGCGTCGGCGGCCTGGGGCAGGTCGTCGACCGCCTCCAGGCGTACCCGCACGGCGCCCTGGGAGTGGGCCGCGAGCACCTGGTCGACCGGTCCGAACGCGACCCGGCGGCCGAGCGAGATGATGGTGACCGAGTCGCAGATGAGTTGGATCTCGCCCAGGATGTGGCTCGAGAGCACCACAGTCATCCCGGCCTCGGACAGCTCCCGCATCAGCCCGCGCATCTCCCGGATGCCGCCCGGGTCGAGGCCGTTCGCCGGCTCGTCGAGGATCAGCAGCTTGGGGTTCTTGAGCAGCGCGGACGCGACCGCGAGGCGCTGCTTCATGCCGAGCGAGTAGGTCTTGACCCGCTCACCCGCCCGGTCGCGCAGCCCGACCAGCTCCAGCACCTCGTCCACGCGCTGCTTGGGCAGCTCACCCGCCTGGGCGAGCAGGCCCAGCGTGTCCCGCGCGCTGAAGTGCGGGAAGAACTGCGGACTCTCCACGATGGCGCCGACCTGCCCGGCGACGGCCGGCAGCGCGTGCGGCAGCTCCTGACCGAGGATCGCCATCCGGCCGCCGTTCGGCTTGATCAGGCCGAGCAGCGTACGCAGCGTGGTGGTCTTGCCCGAACCGTTCGGGCCGAGGAAGCCGTGCACCTGGCCGGCTTCCACTCGCATGTCGAAGCCGTCGAGCGCGTGGCGGACCCCGCGCTTCCGGCTCCGGTACGTCTTGCGGAGACCTTCGATCTCCAGGACAGCCGACACAGCTGACCTCCCCCGATAAGTAGGCGTCAGCGACACCATACGCGGTATGCACCGGATGGCAATACCCGGTATGCAGTGTCGGCGCGCCGAGGCGCGTCGAGGCGCGTTAAAAAGGGGCCCCTCCTCTACCGCAGGCGTTAAGAAGGGTCCCTTCCTTGCGCCGTCAGGCGCAGACGACGTGGACGCCGGCCTCGCGGAACGCCGCCACCACGTCCGGGGACGCGCCGGAGTCGGTCACCAGCGTCTCGACCCGGTCCACCGGGCAGATCCGGGCGAACGCGTGCCCACCGAGCTTCGAGGAATCGGCTATCACGACGACCCGCTTGGCGCGGGCGACCATGAGACTGTTCATGGCCGCCTCCCCCTCGTGGTGCGCGGCGGCGCCGAGCTGCGGGTGGATCGCGTCCACGCCGAGCAGCGCGACGTCGAGCGTGACCTCACGCAGCAGCGCCCCGCCCAGCGGGCCGACCAGCTCGAACGACTTGGGCCGGACCACGCCGCCGGCCACCACCACCTTCATCCGCGAGCGCACCAGCAGCTCGTTGGCGATGTTCAGCGCGTTGGTGACCACGGTGAGCTGGGCGCCCTCCGCGCTGGTGTTGAGGTCGGGGCGTACGGCCAGCGCCCGCGCGACCTCGGTGCTCGTGGTGCCGCCGTTGAGGCCGACCACGGTGCCCGGGGAGACGAGGGCGGCGGCGGCCGTGCCGATCCGCTGCTTCTCGGCCGAGTGCTTCGCGGTCTTGTAGCGCAGCGGCAGGTCGTAGGAGACGCCGTTGGCGACCGCGCCACCCCGGGTGCGGGTGATCATCTGCTGCTGGGCGAGCTGGTCGAAGTCACGCCGGATGGTGGCCTGGGAGACGTCCAGCCGGTCGGCCGCCTCCTCGACGGTGACCCGGCCGCTGTCGGTCAGCATCTCCAGCAGCGCGTTCCAGCGCGCGTAGCGGTCCACCGCTGGGGCCTCCCTGACTATGCGTGAACGGTGATCGGTTGCGTGCACACTAGTGCGCGAAACTCAGTCCGCGCAAAAGCCTTCGCTGCGCGAACTTGGAGACAGTTGCCACAACCACGCCGCTTCGCGCAGAATGACGCGCGAAAGACGGCAGTATCGCGCCGTATTGCGCAAGGGTTTTTCCCGGCGAGGAGTTGTCATGGCGTACGTGCACGCGGAGATCGCGAGCCAGCCCGACTGCTGGCGGGAGGCGGCGCGACTCGCTCCGACCGTCGCCGAGCGCCTGCCGCGCCCCGGCGAGCGGGTCGCGGTGGTCGGTTGCGGCACGTCGTGGTTCATGGCCATGGCGTACGCCGGGCTGCGCGAGGCCGCCGGCCACGGCGAGACCGACGCCTTCCAGGCCAGCGAGTTCCCCACCGGCCGCCACTACGACCGGCTCATCGCGATCACCCGCTCCGGCACCACCACCGAGGTGCTCGACCTGCTCGCCGCGCTGCGCGGGCGGATCCCCACCACGGTCCTCGTCGGCGACCCGGACTCGGCCGCCGTCGCGTCCGCGGACGCCACTGTCGCGCTCCCCTTCGCCGACGAGCGGTCGGTGGTGCAGACCCGCTTCGCCACCACCGCGCTCGCGCTGCTGCGCGCCCACCTCGGCGAGGACCTCAGCCGGCTCGCCGCCGACGCGGAGGTGGCCGTCCGGGCCCCGCTGCCGATCGACCCGGCCGGCATCGAGCAGGTCACCTTCCTCGGCCGCGGCTGGACCGTCGGGCTGGCCCAGGAGGCCGCGCTGAAGTGCCGCGAGGCGGCCACGTTCTGGGCCGAGGCGTACCCGGCGATGGACTACCGGCACGGCCCGATCTCGGTCGCCGCCCCCGGCCGGCTGGTGTGGGCGCTCGGCGAGATCCCGGACGGCCTGCCGGAGGACGTGGCCGCCACCGGCGCCGCGTTCGTGCACAGCCGCACTCACGGCTGGCGCACGGTGCTGACGAGCTGGGCGGCCGGGCGCAACCCGGTCGACCCGATGGCCGACCTGATCCTGGCCCAGCGTTTCGCGGTCGCGCTCGCGACCACCCGTGGCCTCGACCCGGACGCGCCGCGCCACCTGACCCGGTCCGTGGTCCTGGCATGAGCGAACGCACCGAGCGCAGCGAGGGCCGTGAGCGCATGCCCAGTCAGCACGGCGTGAGCGAGCGAAGCGAGCCCACGGCGTGAGTGGAGGCGACGAGGTCGTCGTCGCGCTGGACGTGGGCGGCACCGGGATGAAGTGCGCCCTGGTCCGGCCGGACGGCACGACAGTGCACACCGAACGGCACGACACCGGCGCGCAGCGCGGCCCGGAGGCGGTGGTCGGCACGATCCTCGACGTGGCCGAAGGGCTGGCCGGCAAGGCCCGCGCCGACGGCCGTGCGCCGGTGGCCTGCGGCATCGCCGTACCCGGAGTGGTCGACGAGGCGCGCGGCTTGGCGGTCTGGTCGGCGAATGTGGGCTTCCGGGACGTACCCCTGCGGGAGCTGGCGGGCACGCGGCTGGGACTGCCCGCGGCGCTCGGCCACGACGTGCGTGCCGGCGGCCTGGCCGAGGCGCGCCTCGGGGCCGGGCGGGACGCCGGCCACGTCCTGTTCGTCGCCATCGGCACCGGCATCGCCGCCGCCCACGTGGTCGACGGGTCGGCCGCCAGCGGCGCGCACGGCGCCGCCGGGGAGATCGGCCACATCCTGGTACGGCCCGGTGGGCCGCGCTGCGGCTGCGGGCGGACCGGCTGCCTGGAGGCGGTGTCGTCGGCCTCGGCGATCGGACGCCGGTACGCGGAGCTGTCCGGCGCGCCCACCACCGCCGCCCAGGTGGCCGAGCGCGCGGCGGCCGGTGAACCGCTCGCCGTGGAGGTGTGGCAGGACGCGGTCGAGGCGCTCGCCGACGGACTGGCCACCGGGCAGGCGCTCTACGATGTGTCGACAGTGGTGCTCGGCGGCGGGCTGGCCCAGGCCGGTGCCCGGCTGTTCGACCCGCTGCGGGCGGCGCTGCGCGAGCGGCTGACGTTCCATCGCGAACCGCGCCTGGTCGCGGCCGACCTCGGCGACGAGGCCGGCTGCCTCGGCGCCGCCCTGCTGGCCCTGGACACCCTGGTGAAGGAGAGTCGATGACCCGGCGCGTGACCGGCAAGGTGGTGACCCCGACCGGCGTCATCCGGCAGGGCTGCGTGGAGATCGCGGACGGGCGGATCACCGCCGTCGCCGAGTATCCGTCGGTGCGCGACGGGCACTGGATCGTGCCGGGCTTCGTGGACATGCACACCCACGGCGGCGGCGGGCACACGTTCACCACCGGCGACCCGGAGGCGGCGCGGCAGGCCGCCGCGTTCCATCTCGGGCACGGCACCACCACGCTGCTGGCCAGCCTGGTCAGTTCCCCGTTCGAGCTGATGCGCGACGCCACCGCCGCCTACCGCCCGCTGGTCGAGTCCGGCGTGCTCGCCGGCGTCCACTTCGAGGGCCCGTACCTGTCTGCCGACCGCTGCGGCGCGCAGAACCCGGAGTTCCTGCGGGACCCGTCCACGGCCGAGCTGACCGAGCTGATCGAGCTGGGCGGCGGCGCGGTACGCATGGTCACGCTCGCGCCGGAACGCGACGGCGCCACCAAGGCGATCGAGCTGCTTGTCGCGCAGGGCGTGGTGGCGGCGGTCGGGCACACCGACGCGACCTGGGAGCAGACCCGCGCGGCGGTGGCCGCGGGCGCGACGGTCGGCACCCACCTGTTCAACGGGATGCGCCCGGTGCACCACCGTGAGCCCGGCCCGGTGGTGGCGCTGCTGGAGGCCCCGAACGTGGTGTGCGAGCTGGTCGCCGACGGGGTGCACCTGCACGACGGGATGCTCGGTTTCGCCACCTCGGTGGCCGGCCCGGAGCGGGCCGCGCTGATCACCGACGCGATGGCCGCCGCCGGCATGCCCGACGGCGAGTACGAGCTGGGCGGCCAGGCGGTCACCGTGGCCGGCGGGGAGGCCCGGCTCGCCCACAACGGCGCGATCGCCGGCAGCACGCTCACCATGGACGCCGCGCTGCGGCACGCGGTCGGCGCGGGCGTGGCCCTGCCGGACGCCTGCCGCATGGTCGCCACCACCCCGGCCCGCGCGATCGGCCTGGGCGACCGGGTCGGCGCGCTGGTCGCCGGGCTGCGCGCCGACCTGGTGGTGCTTGACGACGACCTGAACGTGGTACGGGTGATGCGCGGCGGTAACTGGGTGGAGTGACCCGCCCGGCGGTCAGGCGGTGGGCACCTCGACGCCGAGTACCGCCTGCTCGTCCGGCCGGTGCACCAGCACGTCCGCCAGGTACGACTGCACCGCCCGGCGCATCCCCACGTCCCGCCCGGCCTGCTCGGAGAGCAGCCACTTGTGCTCGATGATCTGGGCGAACAGCTCCTGCGGCTCCAGCTTGCGGCGCAGGTGCGCGGGCACCGCCCGGACCACCGGCTCGAAGACCTCGGTCAGCCAGCGGTGCGCCGCCTGCTGCTCGTCGGTCAGGTCGCTCTCCACCCGGTAGGCGTCCAGGTCGTTGAGGAGCCGGCGGGCCTGGTTCTCCTCCGCGTCCAGGCCGGTGAGGCGCAGCAGCCGCCGGGTGTGGTAGCCGACGTCGACCACCTTCGGCCGCACCAGGTAACGCCCGTTGTCGACAGTGGACATCGCCACCTCGGCCACGTCGAAGCCCAGCTCGTTGAGGCGGCGGATGCGGCGCTCGATGTCGTGCCGGGCGGCGCGCTCGACCTGCTGCTCGTAGGTGATCTCGTGCCAGAGCTGCTCGTAGCGCCGTACGACCTCCTCGCAGACCACCTCCGGGTCAATCGACTCGTGCAGCAGGCCGGCGGCCTGCAGGTCGAGCGCCTCGCCGAAGATGTTGACCCGGGCGATCTCCAGGTCCTCGCCGCGCTGCCCGTTGGACAGCGACGGGTGCAGCGCGCCGGTCTCCGCGTCCACCAGGTAGGCGGCGAACGCGCCCGCGTCCCGCCGGAACAGCGTGTTGGACAGCGAGCAGTCGCCCCAGAAGAAACCGGTCAGGTGCATCCGGACCAGCAGCACCGCGAGCGCGTCGAGCAGACGGTTCATGGTCTCCGGCCGCAGCGTGCGGGAGAACAGCGCCCGGTAGGGCAGGGAGAACTGGAGGTGGCGGGTGATCAGCACCGGGTCCAGCGGCTCGCCGTCGTCGCTCTGCCGGTCGGCCACGATGGCGACGGCCTCCACCGACGGGAAGTCGATCCGCTCCAGCGCCCGCAGCAGGTCGTACTCGCGCTCGGCGACCCGCTCGCCGGTCTCCTTCACCGCGTAGACGTACCCGCCGAGCCGGACGAACCGCACGATGTGCCGGGAGATGCCCTGCGGCAGCGCCACCAGGTGCTCGGCAGGCCACTGCTCCAGCGGGGTCGACCAGGGGAGGTCGAGCAGCGCCGGGTCGACGAGAGCCGAGGTGATCCGCACGGCAACCAGTGTGACCGCTCACCCCCGGACCGCGCTTCCCTTCGTGGCTCGGCACACAGCCGCCGATGCCCGCGCCGCCCCGGCGCCGTCGGCGGCCGGTAGCGTGGTCGCGTGCGTCAGACCTCAGGGGTACGCGGTCACCTGCGGCTGCGGCCGGTCCGGCCGGCCGGGTGGTGGTTCGACGGGCTGCTGCTCGCGGCAGTGGTGGCGATCACCGTGGCGCTCGCCTCCGGGCACCTGTTCGGGCTCGACCGGGCCGTCGCCGACTGGTCCGACGAGCACCGCCCGACCGCCGCCCGCTGGGTGGCGATGACGCTCAACCTGCTCGGCCAGGGCACCCCGCTGACGCTGCTCGCGGCCGGGCTGGGCGTGCTGCTGGCGCTGCGGCTGCGCTCGGTGCGGCCGATCCTGCCGCCGGTGGTCGCGTTCGTGCTGACGTTCTTCACGATCGGCCCGCTGAAGGTGTGGACGGCCCGGCCGGCGCCGAGCGCCTCGGTCAAGGAGCCGTTCCTGTCGCCCGAGCAGACGCTGCCGCTGTTCCAGCACGACCTGCCGGTCCGCTTCGCCCAGTCGTACCCGTCCGGGCACGTCGCCAACGCGATCGTCTGGTACGGCGTGCTGGCCCTGCTACTGGCCCCGCTCGTGCGCACGGTCGGCCGGACCGTGCCGCCCCGGCTGGTCACCGTGGTCCGGGTGGTGCCCCCGGCGGTGGTCTTCTGCACCACCGTCTACCTGGGCTGGCACTGGCTCACCGACTCGATCGCCGGTCTGCTGCTCGGCCTGCTGCTGGACCGGCTGCTGCGCCGGGTGCCCTGGGACGACCTGCCGCTGCCGCGCCGGCTCGGCGACTGGCGGCGGCCGGTCGACTGGTCCGCGCCGGGCTGACCGGGCGACCGCACCCGCTGTTCACCGCACGCTCCTAGGCTGCCGGTGTGGAACAACTGGCGCGGCGACTCGGCGTACCCGACGCGGTCGTCATCGGTCTCGGCTCGATGCTCGGCGCGGGCGTCTTCGTGGTCTTCGCCCCCGCCGCGGCGGCAGCCGGCGGCGTCGGTCTGCTGGTCGCGCTGGCGGTCGCCGGCTTCATCGCCTACTGCAACGCCACCAGCTCGGCCCGGCTCGCCGCCCGCTACCCCGAGTCCGGCGGCACCTACGTCTACGGCCGGGAACGGCTGCACCCGTTCGCCGGCTTCCTGGCCGGCTGGGGATTCGTGGTCGGCAAGACCGCGAGCTGCGCGGCCATGGCGCTGACCGTCGGGGCGTACCTGTGGCCGGGGCGGGCGCGGCTCGTCGCCGTCCTCGCGGTGGTGGCGGTGACGGTGGTGAACCTGCGCGGCATCGGCAAGACCGCCGCCGCCACCCGGGTGCTGGTCGCGGTGGTGCTCACGGTGCTCGCCGTGGTGGCGGTGACCGGCGCGCCGCAGGTGGCGGCCGACCGGCTCACCGCCCCCGCCGACCTCGGGGTACGCGGTGTGCTCACCGCCGCCGGGCTCCTCTTCTTCGCGTTCGCCGGGTACGCGCGTATCGCCACGCTGGGCGAGGAGGTACGCGACCCGGAGCGCACCATCCCGCGCGCGGTGCCGCTGGCGCTCGGCGCGGTGCTGGCGATCTACCTGACGCTGGCGGTGGTCGCGCTCGGCGTGCTGGGCGCCGACCGGCTGGCGTCCACGGACGCGCCGCTGGTCGAGGTGGTGACCGCCGCCGGGCACCCGGGGCTGGCCTGGCTGGTCCGGGCCGGCGCGGCGGTAGCGGTGACCGGGGTGCTGCTGTCGCTGCTGGCCGGTGTCGGTCGCACCTCGCTGGCGATGGCCCGCCGCCGGGACCTGCCGCGCGTGCTCGCGGCGGTGCACCCGCGCCACCGGGTGCCGCACCGCGCCGAGCTGGCCGTGGCCGCCGTGGTGATCGCCGTCGTCGCGGTCGGCGACGTCCGGGGCGCGATCGGCTTCTCCAGCTGCACCGTGCTGGTCTACTACGCGATCACCAACGCGGCGGCGCTGACGCTCGGCCCGGACCCGGCCCGCCGCGTACCGGCCCGGGTGCTCGCCGCGCTGGGGCTGGTCGGCTGCCTGGTGCTGGCGGTCAACCTGCCGCTGCCGAGCGTGCTCGCCGGGTTCGGCGTGCTCGCGCTCGGCGCGCTCGGGTACGCCGTCCGCCGCCGTCGTCGACCTGCCTGACGCGGCCGGTCACTCCTCCGGGCGGCGCGCGGCGGGTGGACCGGCGGGCGCCGGCGGCGGCGCGGGCGTGGTCTCCCGCAGCAGCGCGGTCAGCCCGGCCCGCCGGGCCACCACAGTCAACCGGTCACCGGCCTGGATCACCATCCGCGGATCGGCCGTCCAGTCGGCTTTCTGGTTCGGCCGGGTGTACGCGAGCAGGCGTACCTCGCCGGGCCGGGCCACCGCGCTCAGCGGACGCCCGTCCAGCGGTGAGCCCGCCACCACCGGCACCTCGGTGACCAGCAGCGCGTGCCGGTCGACCGGGATGGTGGCGACGACCGCGCGGTCCAGCAGCGCCGCCGCGAACGACGGCGCGGCCAGATAGGACACACTGCGCGAGATGCCGATGCCGAACGCCTGCTGGATCCGCTCGGCGAAGTCGCCGTCGAACAGCCGCAGCACCACCCGCAGGTCCGGGTCGAGCGACCGGGCGATCAGCGCGGCACGCAGGTTCGTCCCGTCGTCGGTGGAGACCACCACCAGCGCCTGGCAGGTGTCGACGGACGCGGACCGCAGCGTCTCCTCCCGGCCCGCGTCGCCGACGATCAGCGGCACCCCCAGCCGGTGCGCCAGCGCGGCGCCCCGCGCGTCCGCGTTCTTGTCGATCGCCACCACCTCGACGCCGAAGTCGTGCAGCTGGGCCATCACCCGGGTGCCGATGTTGCCCAGCCCGACCAGCACCACGTGCCCGGAGCGGTCCGGCTGGACCCGCCCGGCGTGCAGCGCCAGCCGGGCGTTTACGACGCCGTCGACCACGGCGGCCGTGATCAGCGGGATCAACGCCAGCCCGGCCAGGTTGAGCACCACCTGCATGACCTGGGCGGCGACCGGCTTGTTGACGTCCGGGTCCTGGCCGGTGAGTGTGGTGACCAGCGTCAGGTAGACCGCCTCGCTCCAGCTGACGTCGGCGGCCCGCGCGTTGAGCCAGCCCAGCACCGCGATCACCCCGAGCAGCACCAGCACCGCGATGCCGATCTTGCGGGTGGCGAAGTGGCGGACCGCGCGCAGCAGCACCGCCGCCGGCTGCCGTCGCCGCCGCGCCCGCACCAGCCGCCGCGCGGCCACCTCCGTGCCCGCCGGCCGGCCGGTCGCCTCGGCCAGTACCACGTCGGCCGCGGCCTCGTCGGCGGGCAGCACCCGGACCAGGTCCGGGTCGGTGGTGACGGCCAGGCCGCAGACCACGTCCTGCGGGCGTACGTCGTCGCGCCGCGCCACGTACAGCGTGCGCCCGGCGTGCCGGAAGTGGGTCGGCGCCACCTCGCCCAGCGCGGCGGCGACGAAGGCGGGCGCGGCCATCGAGGCGTCGGAGAGCACCGCCGAGTCCGGGAAGAGCTGGCGCAGCCCGTCCGCCAGGTTGGTGTTGAACATGCGTACCACCAGGCGCAGCCGGGACTCGACCTCCTGGGCGCAGAGCGCGGCGTGCATGTTGCCCACGTCGTCCTGGTTCAGCAGCGCCAGCCCGGCCGCGCCGGCCAGTCCGGCCCGGCGGAACGCCGCCTCGTCGAGGCGTTCGGCGGTGACGACCCGTACCCCCGGCACGTCCCGCCCGTCCGGGCCCTCGGACCGGCGGCGGGCCGGCACCACGAGCGTGACCCGCACCCGCCCGTCGGCGCTGTCGGTGGCGAGCAGCGACCGGACCACCCAGTAGGCGAGCGGATCGGAGCCGCACACCACGAAGTGGGGGCGTTCGTCCCCGTTCATCCGGAGCCGCCAGCCGGTCGCGCGGCGTGCGCGGTCACGCAGGGGCTCGGCCATGTCCGGATGGTAGTCAGCCGCTCGCGGTACGCGCAGCCCCCTCGATCATGAACGCATGGCGTGGCCGGGTACGGGTAGAGCACCGGCATGCAGACTTTCCTGCCGTATCCGGACTTCCTGGCCAGCGCCCGGACGCTGGACCAGAAGCGGCTGGGCAAGCAGCGCGTGGAGACGATCCAGGTGCTGCGCGGCCTGACCCGGCCGGACTACGGCTGGCGCAACCATCCCGCGGTGAAGATGTGGGCCGGGTACGAGGAGGCGCTGACCCGGTACGGGCTGGACATGTGCGCGGTGTGGTGCGAGCCCGGCCGGGCCGACACCTGCGCCGGCACGCTCGCCACCGACCTCGCCACCGCCTGCGGCATCGCCGTGATCCGCACCCAGGACGAGCTGGCCGCCGCCGGTGAGCTGCCGCCCTGGCTGGGCCGCGACGACCTGCACCGCAGCCACCGGTCGTCGCTGCTGCGCAAGGACCCGGTCCACTATGCGCGGCTGTTCACCGACGTCTCCCCCGACCTGGAGTACGTCTGGCCCCCCTCCGACCGCCCCCGCCACTGCCTGCCGTGAAAGGAAGGGCCCCTTTTTAACGCCTCCGGTAGAGGAAGGGCCCCTTGTTAACACCTCCCCCGCGCCCCCTGCGCGGCGCACTCGGCGCGCGGGCGGCCGGCGCGCGGCGCGGACGTAACCGGGCCGCCCGGCGTTAAGAAGGGCCCCCGCACATCCGTATGCGTTAAAAAGGGCCCCTTCCTTTCACCTCGGGCAGACTGGGGGGACCACCGACTGAAGGATGCCCCCGTGAGTCTGTCGCAAGTGGTAGGTCGCCTGATCGGCGTACGCGAGCACGTGGTGGACCCGGGCGGCGGTGGCGCTCCCCGCGTGTCGCGACCGGTCGCGGCACTCGTGGTCGGCGGCGGCATCGCCGGCATGTCGGCGGCGGTGGTGCTGGCCGAGCGCGGAGTGGCGGTGACCGTGCTGGAGGCCGCGCCGCACCTCGGCGGCCGGCTCGGCGCCTGGCCGGAGGAGCTGCCCGACGGCGTCCAGCGCAACGAGCACGGCTTCCACGCGTTCTTCCGGCAGTACTGGAACTGGCGTTCGATCCTGCGCCGCGTCGATCCGGAGCTGGGCTTCCTCAAGCCGATCCCGAGTTACCCGATCCTGTCCGAGCAGTGGCCCACGGAGGAGTTCGGCAAGCTGCCGCCCGCGCCGCCGGCGAACCTGCTGGCGCTGCTGCTGCGCAGTCCGAGCCTGCGCCTGGCGGACCTGCGCACGATGGATCGAGACGCCGCGCTGCCGCTGCTCACCTACGACCCGGTGCGCACCTACGAGGAGTTCGACGAGCGCACTGCCGACGAGCTGCTCACCTCGCTGCGCCTGCCGGACCGGGCGCGAGCCATGCTCTTCGAGGTCTTCTCCCACTCGTTCTTCAACCACGAGGCGGAGATGTCGGCTGCCGAGATGATCGCGCAGTTCCACTTCTACCTGCTCGGCAACCCGGAAGGGCTGGCGTTCGACTGCCCGGACCGGGACTACGCGACGGCAATCTGGGAGCCGCTGACCCGGCACGTGGAGAAGCACGGCGGCCGGGTGCTGACCGGCGCTCCGGCGGCCCGGCTGGACCGTACCCCGGAGGGCTGGCGCGTCACCGGCGCGGACGGCGACGCCTGGGAGGCGCCGCACGTGGTGCTCGCGGTGGACCCGCCCGCGCTCGCCGCGCTGGTCGCCGCCTCGCCCGGCCTGGTCGCGGCGGCACCCGAGCTGGTGGCGCGGATGCCCGCGTTCGGCACACCCGGACCGCCGTACGCGGTGGCGCGGTACTGGATGGACGGGGACGTCCGCCCGGACCGGGCGGTGTTCAGTGGCGTCTCCCGGCAGCCCACGCTGGACTCGGTGACGCTCTACCACCGGCTGGAGGACGAGCCCCGCCGCTGGGCGGAGCGGACCGGCGGCTCGGTGGTGGAGTTGCACGCGTACGCCTGCGAGCCGGACGTGCCGGCCGACGAGCTGGCCGCCCGGATGCTGCGGGAGCTGACCGCGCTCTGGCCGGAGGTGGCCGATCTGCGGGTACGCGAGTTGCGCGCCCGGGTCGAGGCGCAGGCACCGGCGTTCACGCCGGGTAGCCACGCCGGGCGTCCGGGGGTGAAGACCGACGCGGCGGGCCTCTACCTGGCCGGCGACGGCATCCGCACGGAGTTCCCGAGCGCGTTGATGGAACGGTCGGCGGCCACCGGGATCATCGCGGCGAACCACATCCTGCGTGCCGAGGGGGCGGCGGCCGAGCGGGTCCGCTCGATCCGTCCGCGCGGCCTGCTGGCCGGCAGGGTGAACCCGAAACGGTCATAGGCGGGCAAAAGCGCCTCTACGCTCGACTGATCCGGTGACACGGGAGGTCGGGCGGTGAGCACCGCGACGCGCGAGCGGCGCGACGAGGAGCACGGGACACCACGGGACGAGCGGACCGCGGTGGTCACCGCGCTGCGACTCGGCTGGTCGATGGCGGACGCCTACCACCACGCGCAGACCGCCGACCTGACCGACGGCGGACACCGGCCGGTGGCCGCGCCGCCGAAGCTGTCGAACCTGACCGAGTTGGCCGGGTGGCACCGGCTCGGCATGTACCTGGACGGCGTGGACGTGGCGCTGGCCCAGATCGCGCCGCTGACCCCGGCGGGCCGTACCGTGCCGTCCACCGCCGCCGCCCGCCGCGCCACCGGCGCCGACCGGGACCCGTTGCTGCGGGCGCTCGACGACCTCAACATCGACGTGCTGCGCTGGACGATGGCGACGAACCACCGGGTGGGTGTGGCGTACCGGCTCGGGCGCTCGCTCGCCGACACCGTACGGCGCGGCGACGCCGACCGGCTCCCGGGCCGGTTCGGTGGCCGGCACCTCCAGATCGGCAGGTGGCTGGACGAGCTGGCGAGCGTGCTGCCGCCGTACTCGGCCGCCGTGGTGCGCCGCTCGCTCGCCGCCTGGGCCACGGCTGTCGGCCGGGCCACCGTCGGCGACCCGGGCGAGGCCGGACTCGCCGACCTGGCCCGGGAGCTGCGCAACCAGGGCGACCTGTGGCAGGACGTGCTCACCGGTGGGCTGCATCCGCGCGACCTGCTGGACGAGGAGAACTGGGCGGTGATCGCCCGCAACGTCGTCATCCGGGACCGGAAGCTGGTGGCGCAGGCGGCCCGGGGCATCTTCTGGCCGGTGCTGGCACCACTGCTTGTGGTGCTGCTGGCGGTGGTGGGCGTCAGCGCCGCCGCGGCGGCCGGCTCCCCCACCACCCGGGCGGCGGTGGCGCTCGTCGGCCTCGGCGCCGGGCTCACCGCGATCTGGCGGTCGATCTCCACGCCGACGCTGTCGGTGGCCGCCGAGGTGAACCGTCCGCTGCTGGACAGCGAGCTGGTGGTGCAGATGACCGCCCGGATCGACCGGCCGCTCGCCGCCGCGCGAAGCGCCGGCCGGGCCGGACGGCAGCGGCGACCCACCGAGGACGGATCGAAATACGTTGGCCACGATTCCCGAATCGATCTACCGTGAGCGAGCAAGGTCAACCACCGTTCCAGGAGCCGTCGATGTCGCTGCGATACGCCACCACGATGACGTCGTGGCTGCTCGGCGACGGCTGCCGGGAACACGGTCCCTGGCCCGGAGGGCACGACTGACGCGCGTCGCGCGTCCCCGTCGTCGCCGCCCGGTCCCGTGGACCGGGCGGCTTTTTCGTCGCCGTACCGCCGATCGTGAAGGGAGAGCCCGGTGGACGCCGTCCTCGTCATAAACGCCGACCTCGGCCCGCTGCACCGGGTCACCGTCAAGCACGCGATCCGGATGCTCTGCCGCCGAGTCGCCGAGATCCACGAGGCCGAGCCGGACCGGGTGATCGGCGTCTTCCCGCTGCCGCGGGTGGTCCGCCTCGTCCGGTACGTGGTGACCCGCTGGCGGTTCAGCGCCGGCCCGGCCTGGTCCCGGGCCGGGGTGCTGGCGCGCGACCGGCGGCGGTGCGCCTACTGCGACGGCGCGGCCAGCACGATCGACCACGTCCTGCCCCGCTCGCGCGGTGGCCGGAACACCTGGGGGAACACCACCGCCGCCTGCTACGCGTGCAACCAGCGCAAGGGTGACCGGACCCCGGCCGAGGCGGGCATGCCGCTGCGGCGGGCTCCGGTGACGCCGAGCTGGGCCGCGCTGGCGCGGTGACGGACGGCCGGCGGGCACAGGGGGCGGTGTCGGGGGTACGCCCCGGCGCCGCGCCCGCCGGTCCCACCAGTGCGCCTACCTGTCGAGACGCCGGGCCAGCCCGTCGAGCAGGAGGTCCAGCCCGCCGCCGAACTCGTCCTCCGGTACGACCACGCCGGCGTCGCGCGCGGTCGCGGCGAGCAGGGGGAACTCGCCGCGGGGCAGCGCCGCGATGACAGCCGTGCCGGGCCCGGCCAGCGCGCCCAGGTGTTCCATCTGGATCGCGCCGACCACGTAGCCGAGCAGGGCGCGGAACGCGATCACCCGTCCCGTGCCGGTGAAGCCGGCCCCGGTCAGCACCGCGAGCACCGCCTCGCCCCAGCGCAGGATCGTCGGCGAGCGGTGCCGGTACGCGGGGAGCAACGGCACCACTGCCGGGTGGAGACCGACCGCGCGGCGTACCCGCTCGGCCAGGTCCCGGATGCCGTCCGCCCACGGGACGTCGGGCGGCGGGCGGGTGTCGACCGGTTCGAGGACCCGCTCGACGACGAGCGCTTCCAACTCGTCGCGGTCGGCGACGTAGCGGTAGAGGCCCATCGTGCTGGTGCCGAGCTGCGCGCCGACCGCGCGCATGGTGAGGCCGGCGAGGCCGTCCCGGTCGAGCACCGCGAGCGCCGCGTCGGCGAGCTGGGCCGGGGTCAGGGAACGGGGGCGGGGCATGGCCTTGACAGCGTACAAGATACGCCTACGGTTGTAGGAGTACGTCGTACGCCTACAACGGGAGCGCGCATGGACGTCGTCACCCCTCGCCATCTCACCAGCGTGACCGGTGCCCAGGTCGCCCTGCCGGACCCGGACCGCCTGGTCCACCTCCAGTTCCGTCGCTTCGCCGGCTGCCCGGTCTGCAACCTCCACCTGCGCTCGATCGTCCGCCGGCACGCCGAGATCGAGGCGGCGGGCGTACGCGAGGTGGTGCTCTTCCACTCCCCCGCCGACGAGTTGCGCGAGCACGTCGCCGACCTGCCGTTCGCCGTGGTGGCCGATCCGGACCGGCGGCTCTACCGGGAGTTCGGGGTGGAGTCGGCGCCGCGGTCGCTGCTCGACCCGCGCGCCTGGCTGCCGATCCTGCGCGGCGTGGCGATCAGCACCTGGTACATCCTGCGCGGACGGGAGCGGTCGCCGTCCCTTACGCCGCACGGCGGCCGGTTCGGGCTGCCGGCCGACTTCCTGATCGCGCCGGACGGGCGGGTGCTCGCCGAGAAGTACGGCGAACACGCCTCCGACCAGTGGCCGGTGGACGAACTGCTGGCCCAGGTCAGCCGGAGCCGGTCGGCGCGGTGACCGCTGGATCGCCGGTCGGGACGTACCCGCCGAGGGGTGCCGGGCAAACGGCGGTCAGTGGGCGGTCGGCGGGGTCCAGCCGAAGCGCGGCGGGCGGCGCTCGTTCATGGCCGCCACCCCCTCGCGGGCCTCGCCGCTGTCCCGCACCTGGGCGTGCCACCAGGCCAGCCGGTCGGCGTCGGCGCGCCCGTCGACGATCTCCTTCGCGGCGGCCACCGTGAGCCGGGAACGCTCGGCGATGGTGGCGGTCAGCGTTGTCACCCGCCCGGCCAGCTCCCCGGCCGGCAGCACCTCGTCCACCAGGCCGATCCGCAGCGCCCGCTCGGCGTCGACCAGCTCGCTGCTGAACAGCAGGTGCTTGGCGGCGGACGGACCGACGAGCGCGGCCAGCCGGCGGGTGGTCGGCGCCGGGTAGACCAGGCCGAGCCGGGCCGGGGGTACGCCGAACCGGGCCTCCGCCGAGGCCAGCCGCAGGTCGCAGGCGACGGCGAGCTGGCAGCCGCCGCCCACGCAGGCGCCCTCGATCGCGGCCACAGTGGGACGGCCGAACGCGGCGAGCCGTTCCTCGGCGGCCACCGCGATGCTGCCGTCTCCGGCGGCCAGCAGCTCGTCGAGGTCGCCGAGGTCGGCGCCGGCGCAGAACGTGCCGGCCGCGCCGGTGAGCACCAGCACCCGTACCGCCGGGTCGGCCTCCAGGCCGTCGAGCAGCACCGGGAGCTGCCGCCACATGGCCGGGGTCATGGCGTTGCGCCGGGCCGGGTTGTGGATGACCACGGTTGCCACCGGGCCGTCCACCCTGACCGTGAGTTCCGCGTCGGACATGGTGCGACCGTAACGGGCGGGGCCCGGCGGCCACCCGCGTGGGGTGGCCGCCGGGCCCCGGGGTCGGGCGGTCAGGTCAGGAGACGTTGACAGCGGTGTCGTCGAGCACGAACGACGTCTGCAGGGAGACGTCCTCGGTGCCGGTGAACTTCAGCGTGACGGTCTGCCCGGCGTACGACGCCAGGGAGAACGACTTCTGGCTGTAGCCGCTGGCCTTGTTCAGGTTCGAGTAGGTCGCCAGCGTGGCCAGCACCGAACCGGAGGAGTTGAGCACCTGCACGTTCAGCTTGTCGTACTGGACGCTGCTGGTGGTCTCGGCCGAGTCGATGTGCAGCCAGAACGAGAAGGTGTACGTGGAGCAGCCGCTCGGCAGGCTCACCGACTGCGACAGCGAGTCGGTGCGGGTGCTGCCGTAGCCGTTGAGCCAGGCGTTCCACGTACCGGTGCGGGTCGGCTGGCCCTGCGAGCCGTACTGGCCGATCACGCCGGAGGTGGAGGTCCAGACCGTGTTGCCGGACTCGAAGCCCGGGTTGCCGAGCTTCTGGCCCGCGCCGGTGCAGCCGCCGCCGGTGCCGTTCACCGTCAGCGAGAACGTGGCGGTCTTCGTGCCGGACGCCGCGCTGCCGGTGACGGTCACCGAGTAGGTGCCGGTCGGCGTGCTGGAGCTGGTGGAGATGGTGAGCGTGGACGAGCCGCCCGAGGTCACCGAGGAGGGGCTGAACGACGCGGTGGCGCCGGTCGGCAGGCCGGACGCGGAGAACGTCACGGTCTGCGCGCTGCCGTTGGTGGTGGCCGTGGCGACGGTGGCGGTGACCGAACCGCCCGCGGTGACCGACCCGGCGGTCGGCGAGAGCGAGACGGAGAAGTCGTTGCCGGTGGAGCTGCACGGCGCGTCGTTACCGGCGACGTTCACCGCGGTCCAGGCGGCCTGGACGGTCTTGTACTCGGTGGAGCAGTTGCCGTACAGGTCGGTGGCGGCCCGCAGGGTGTACGCGCGGGCGGTGTTGGCCGGGTTGCTCGTGTTGACGTACGAGGTGTTCGAGGTGAAGTACACGTCGAGCGCCCGGTACCAGATCTTCTCCGCCTTGGTGCGGCCGATGCCGGTGACCGCCGGGGCCGAGCCGCAGACCGGCGAGGTGCCGTACGCGGTGGCGCCGGTGCCCTCGGCGAGGTTGAAGAAGAAGTGGTTGCCGACGCCGGAGGAGTAGTGCACGTCCTTGTTCTTCGTGCTGGTGGACCAGCAGGAGTCGGACGAGCCGTCCAGCGACGGGTTGTACATGTAGCGCAGCGGCGTACCGTTGCCGTTGATGTTGATCTTCTCGCCGACCTGGTAGTCGCCCGGGTCGCTCGGCGCGGCGGCGTAGAACTCCACCATGTTGCCGAAGATGTCGCTGGTGGACTCGTTCAGGCCACCGGACTCACCGGAGTAGACCAGCCCGGCCAGCGCCTCGGTGACGCCGTGGCTCATCTCGTGGCCGGCGACGTCCAGCGAGACCAGCGGGCGGGAGTTGCCCGAGCCGTCGCCGTAGGTCATCTGGGCCCCGTCCCAGAAGGCGTTGACGTAGTTGTTGCCGTAGTGCACCCGGCTCGGCACGCCCTGGCCGTTGCCGAAGATGCCGTTGCGGCCGTGCACGTTCTTGAAGTAGTCGAACGTCTTGGCGGCGCCGAAGTGGGCGTCCACGGCGGCCGACTGCCGGTTCGAGGTGGCGCCGTTGCCCCACGCGTTGTCCGCGTCGGTGAACGTGGTGCAGGTGGAGGTCCCGTTGTTCATGTCGCAGGTGCGGCCGTTGCCGCGTACCGGGTCGATCATCTGGTACGTGCTGCCGGAGAGCGTGGTGTCGATGGTGACCGAGCCGGTGTAGATGCCCTGGCCGGTGCCGGCCACCGTCTCGATCTCGTCGTACGAGCCGATCACCTTGCCGGTGGTGGCGTCGGTGACGACGTGCAGCTTCGACGGGGTCTGCTTGTCCGCCTTCCAGCCCGTCGCGACGGTCTCCCAGGCGAGGCGGCCCTTGCCGCTGCTGGCGTCGACGAACAACTCCGGCGTGCCGACCGAGGTGAGCGAGCCGGAGAACGTCTTGCGGGCGCTGGCCTTGGCCGCGTCCGCGCCGACCTTCGCGGTGGTGCTCAGGGTCAGCGGGGCGTCGAGGCTGACCGACGCGCTGGTCATGGTGCCGTTGGGGGCGGTGTGGATGACGAAGTCACCGCCGTACACCCGGAGACCCTGATAGGTCCGGCTGTACCGGGTGTGCGCCGCCCCGGAGGGGTCGACCTTGGTGCGGACGGCCTGATAGGCCTCACCGCCGGCGCCCTTGACGACGCCGGGGTTGGCGCGCAGCAGGCTCGCGGCCTTGGCCGCGGCCGAGGTCTCGGGGCTGGGGGCGGTTGGCGCTGCCGCTTGCGCCGAGGTGGTGACGCAGGCCAGCACGCTGCTGGTGAGCAGCGCTGCGCTGACGGCGGCGACGGATCTTTTCACGGGCCCTCCTGGAAGGCGAATGTTGTGACGGGGGTAGTCACTGATGTAGATATAGCGATACATCGACGAACGTGAAAGAGGCTGGCGGGAACCCGCCGGAGACACTGACCGAACGGATGAGGAGGACCGGTGGACCGGAACCGGGTGGTCCCGTCGCGCGTCCGAACCGGTATGAGAGCTGCCCCCGCCGTGGCGGCCGTCGCCGCCCTTCTCGTCCCGCTCGCCGGCTGCGCCCGCACCGACGCGCCACCCGTCGTCACGGACGGGCCCTCGCCGCTGGCCACCGAGGTCGTGCTCGTGAAGTCG
This sequence comes from Micromonospora sp. LHW51205, assembly GCF_003315815.1. Lineage (NCBI taxonomy): Bacteria > Bacillati > Actinomycetota > Actinomycetes > Micromonosporales > Micromonosporaceae > Micromonospora > Micromonospora sp. LHW51205. The sequence continues at coordinate 315,371 of NZ_QMEZ01000005.1, forward strand.
GGCGGCATCGCCGGGCTGACCGACACCGTCCGGGTCGGGCCGGACGGCCACTGGACCCGCACCGACCGCGCCGGCGCCTCCCGAGAGGGGCAGCTCGCCGCGGAGAAGCTCACCCGGCTGCGGCAACTCGCGGCCGACCCCCGGCTGGCCGCCGAAGCCGCCGTCACCGCACCGGCGACCATGTGCGCCGACGCGTTCAGCTACCGGCTCACCGTCGGGCCCAACCAGGTCAGCTACGTGGACTGCCCGCCGCAGGCCACGCCGCCCGCCGTCACCGCGCAGGTGGTGGACCTGCTCAACGGCGCCACAGGCTGACCGGCGCCGACTTCAAACCCGTTCCGGCTGTGACATCGGCCTATGGCCGGCCGGCCGGCGGCGGGGCCAGCATGGAAGGCATGACTCGCGCACTCATCGCCCTGACCAGTCACTCCGAGCTGGGCCGCACCGGCCGCTCGACCGGCTACTACGTCGGCGAGGCCGCCGAGCCGTGGGAGGTGTTCCGGGCCGCCGGCTACGACGTCGACCTGGTCTCCGTGGCCGGCGGCGAGCCGCCGGTCGACGGGCGGGACGAGAACGACAGCACCCAGAACGACTTCCTCGCCACCGCCGGCGTCACCGACACCCCGAAGGCCGCCGACGTCGACCCGGCCGGGTACGACGTGATCCTCTTCGCCGGCGGTCACGGCACCATGTGGGACTTCCCCGACGACCCCGACCTGGCCCGGATCGCCCGCTCGGTCTACGAGCGCGGCGGTGTGGTGGCCGCCGTCTGCCACGGCCCGTCGGCGCTGGTGAACCTCACGCTCACCGACGGCTCACGGCTCGTCGCCGGCAAGCGGGTCGCCGGGTTCACCAACAGCGAGGAGGCGGCCGTCGGCCTCACCGACGAGGTGCCGTTCCTGCTCGCCGACAAGCTCACCGAGGCGGGCGCGCAGCACGTGCCGGCGCCTGACTTCACCGAGCACGTGGTGGTCGACGAGCGGCTGGTGACCGGCCAGAACCCGCAGTCCGCCCGCGCCGTCGCCGACGCCGTGGTGAAGCTGATCGCCTGAGCGCCGGATCAGAACCGGTAGTCGTCGGGCAGGCCGGTGGCGCGCAGCTCGGGTGGCAGGTGGGCGACGTCGTTCAGCGCGACGAGCGTCGGCGGGCCACCCGAGCTGTAGCGGATCACGGTGAGCCCGCAGTTCTGGTGGTTGAGCCCGATCCAGCGGTGCGGCGGCGCCTCCAGCGCGTGCAGCACCAGCCAGGCGACCAGGAAGTTGTGAGTGACGACCAACTCGCGTACGTCACCCTCCGCGGGGGCGGCGGCGAACCGCGCCACCGCCTCCGCGGTCACACGCGGTCCGTCGCGCCGCTCCCGCTCGGTGAACCCGGCCAGGAACTCCGCGTACCGCTCGGGCAGGCCGGCCGGGTCGGTGTCGTGCGGCACGTGGTCGCCGGCCCGGTCGTCCTCGCGTACCGGAACACCCGGCAGCGACGCCGCGACCAGCGCGGCGGTCTCCGCGGCCCGGCGGGCCGGCCCATGGTGTACGGCGGCGAAGCGCGTGCCGCGCAGCCGCTCACCCAGCAGCGTCGCCTGCCGCCGGCCGCGCTCGGACAGGCCGGTGTCGGCCTCCTCCTCCGCGCGGTCCTGCTCGCCGTGGCGGACCAGGTAGAGCAGGCGGCTGGGCATCGGCGCCTCCACGGTCGGGGACCGCGAGACTAGCCCGCCGCCGCGCCGTTCACTGCCCCTGGCGCATCTGCCCGATCCGGATCCGGTTGCCGAACGGGTCGCGGATGCCGAAGTCGATCCCGTACGGCCGGTCGGTCGGCTCGTCGGTCACCTCCACACCCTTCGCGACCAGATCCGCGTACGTCTTGTGCGCGTCGTCGGTGGTGAAGAAGAGGAACCCGCCCGCGGCGCCCTTGGTCAGCAGCTCCCGGACCTGCTCGGCGGTCTTCGGGTCCAGGGCCGGCGGGCCCGGCTTCTCCAGCAGGATCTCCCGGCCCGGGTCCCCCGGCACGTTCACGGTAAGCCAGCGCATGAAGCCGAGATCCTGGTCGGTGCTGACCTCCAGGCCCAGCTTCCCGACGTAGAAGTCGAGCGCCTCGTCCTGGTCGAGCACGTAGATCTGCGAGCGGGAAGTCGAAGTCATCGTCATGCCGACGACGCTAGAGCAGCGGCCTGACCTGCTGCTTATCCAAAACTGCTCGGTCTGGTCCAGGACTTGGCGAAGCAGCTCGGCACGTCCGGCGGCGCGGCCCGGCGACGCCGGAAGGCCGAGGGCGACGCACCGACGATGCCGTGGAACGTCCGGCTGAACGTGCCGAGGCTGTTGAAGCCGACGGCGAGGCAGATGTCGGTGACGTCGCGGTCGGTCTCCAGCAGCAGGGCCATGGCCCGCTCGACCCGGCGGCGTTGCAGGTAGCGGTGCGGGGTCTCGCCGAAGGTGGCCCGGAAGGTACGGATGAAGTGCGCCTCGGACACGTGGGCGATCCGGGCCAGCGCGGCGATGTCCAGCGGCTGCGCGTACGCCCGGTCCATCGCGTCGCGGGCCCGCAGCATCGCCCGATTGGACACCTCGACCGCTCTGCTCACGCCGTCCCCCCGCCGGCCAGCCTACCGAGACGTCGATCGTCAGCACGGCCGAGGCGCCCTGACCCGTGCCACCCGTTGTCGGCCGCCCCGCCCGGTGGAAGACACCGTCCGGGGCGGCCCTGGTGTGCGCGCTGCTGTCATCCGGCCCGAGCGACGGCTCCTGCGATCACGAGGCGCAGGTGTTGAGCATGCTCTGCAGTGCTGACTTCTCGGATGATTGGAGCGTCAGGCCCCAGTTGTACTTCACGGTGATCCACATCTTGCTGTAGGTGCAGCGGTACGACGTCAGCGGCGGCTGCCACGTCGAGGGGTCCTGGTCGCCCTTGGCCTGGTTGACGTTGTCGGTGACCGCGATCAACTGCGGGCGGGTCAGGTCGTTGGCGAAGCTCTGCCGACGGCTCGTCGTCCAGGAGTTGGCTCCGGACCGCCACGCCTCCGCCAGGGGCACGACGTGGTCGATGTCGACGTCGGAGGCGGCGTACCAGGTCGCACCGTCATAGGGGCTGTACCAGCGGCCTGAGGTGGCGGCGCAGGAGCTGCTGACCACGACGGACGTGCCGTCCCGCTTGAGGACCTGCTCGCGGGTGTTGCAGGTTCCGGTGATGGTGATCCAGTGGGGGAACAGGTCCCGCGAGTAGCCGGACATTGAGCCCTGTGCGGCCACTGTCAGCGCGTTGAGCTGCGACTGCGCCGTCGCCTGGGAGGGGATGCCGGGCGGGGTGGCCGAGGCCGGCTGGCCGTTCACGGCGGCGAGAACAGCGCCCGCGAGGGCGGCGGCGGTGATCGCGGCGGCACGGCGCCAGGCACGCGGGGTGAGGGTGACGGACGTGATCGGCATGACGGCGACCCTTCGTCGAGGAAAGTGACAGCAACCTTCCCTGACGATCATGTCCATCGATCGGCGTCCCTGTAAAGAACAGCTGTCCGGTTGTCGAGCATCGAGCCGCCCCGCACCGCCGACGCGCCGACTCCGCCGGCGTCACTCAGAGCAGCGGCGGCGTGACGGTCGCCGTGGCCCTGACCGCGGTGGGCGTGACCGGCATGTTCCTCACGGACCAGGGCAGGTCAGCTGACCTGCGGTGTTGTCGGCATCTTGTCCGGAGTGCGAGGTACAGGTCCGTTAGCTGCCGTCCACCGGGTCGTCGTACGGCGGCGACACCTCGTCGTTCCAGGAACGTTTCACGTAACCGCCGGTGAGATCTTGGAGCTGCAGGTTGACCTCGATCAGGGTGTTGATCTCCTGGAGCACCTCGTCGAGATCGTCGAACGTGACCTGGAACCGGCGGTCGTAGGTGGCCATCTCGGGGATGCCATAGTCCTCGGCGACCTCAGCGGCCTCAGCGACAATCCGTGGCCCCGCGTCGAAGGTCACCTCCAGCCGGGGACCATCGGACCATTGGACGGTGAATCGGTCGCTCTCCTCGGCCACCACCATCGACTTCAGGCGCTGCACGGCGTCGGCAAGGGTGACGGACCCGGTGAAGTAGACCCGGAACCCATCGCGCGGCCAGAGGTGAGACGAAACGGGATCGTCCAACAGCAGATCGACCGCAGCGTCGATCCTGGACTCAGCTTCGGTCAGCGGCACACCCAGTTGCGAAACATGGGCGACCAGGCCCGTAGCGTCCGCTACCACGTGCCCGATCCGGTACATGGTCCGGACGAGCCCTTCAGCATCCACGTCACTGCCACTGTGCCAGAACGGCAGATTGATGGCCGTCTCACCGGACCGGTAGCGCACCGTAATGCCGCTGGGCTGGTGCGTCAGCGTGCGGCTCGGGCCGTCCTCGCCCAGAACCACCTCGCCGACGACGTCCCGTACGCCGGAAACGATGGCGTCCCATGCCTGCGAGTCGGACGGCTCACCCGCACCCTTCCGTTCGCCGTCCGACGCCTTCAGCGAGGGCTGTCCGACGGGCTCGGGTAGCAGGATGAGATCAAGAGTCATGGCCGTCAGGCTAGGGCCTGTGACGGGCGGTCGTGACCCTCGTTGCTGTCATCCGGCCGGATCGCAGCGGCTGCCGCCGCGAAATGCCTGATGGAATTGGAGCCCCCGGCCGGGATCGAACCGGCGACATCTCGCTTACAAGGCGAGTGCTCTGGCCAGCTGAGCTACAGGGGCGCGTGCGTCGGGCTCAGCATAGCGACTGAGCCCCGGAAATCCCGCCTCGCAGGGCTCCCGAGCACGGAAAACGTCGGCATCCCGACCGGTGCGGCCGATGGATCATCGCCCGGGCGCGCTCCCAGCGGGGAGATTGATGCCTCGCAGTGCCCTGCTGACCGTTATGCGTATGCCGTCCATCCCACCCGGAGCGACACGTCTTGGCACGATCGCGAAAGCCGTTTACCGTGCAGTGACACGGACGACACTCCGGCGGGCTTCGGCTGCCTGAGCGACGACCCCGTTGGCCGGTGCCTTGGGCGCCGGTCGCTCCTTCACTCGGATCGTCCGGCACGTTCCTGCCGGTGAAAGGAAGCGCTCCATCATGGCCACGGTCACCTACGCGAAGGCGTCCCGGATCTACCCGGGCACCGAGCGCCCCGCCGTCAACCAGCTCGACCTCCAGATCGGTGACGGGGAGTTCCTCGTCCTGGTCGGTCCGTCCGGCTGCGGCAAGTCCACCAGCCTCCGGATGCTCGCCGGCCTGGAGGACGTCGACGACGGCGCGATCTACATCGACGACCGCGACGTCACGCACCTCCCGCCGAAGGCCCGCGACATCGCGATGGTCTTCCAGAACTACGCCCTCTACCCGCACATGACGGTGTACGAGAACATGGCGTTCGCGCTCAAGCTGCGCAAGACCTCGAAGTCGGAGATCGACCGGCGGGTCAAGGAGGCGGCCGGGCTGCTCCAGCTGGAGGAGTTCCTCAGCCGCAAGCCGAAGGCGCTCTCCGGTGGTCAGCGCCAGCGTGTCGCCATGGGCCGCGCGATCGTCCGCGAGCCGCAGGTCTTCCTCATGGACGAGCCGCTGTCGAACCTCGACGCCAAGCTGCGTGTCCAGACCCGTACCCAGATCGCCTCGCTGCAGGCGAAGCTGGGCGTCACCACCGTGTACGTCACCCACGACCAGGTCGAGGCCATGACCATGGGTCACCGGGTGGCGGTCATGCTCGACGGCGTGCTCCAGCAGGTGGACACCCCGCGGGCGCTCTACGACACCCCGGCCAACGTCTTCGTCGCCGGCTTCATGGGCTCCCCGGCCATGAACATCAAGACGGTGAAGCTGACCGAGCAGGGCGGCGCGTTCGCCGAGATGATCGTGCCGCTGACCCGCGAGCAGGTCCAGGCGGCCAGCGCCGAGGGCGGCGACGGCAAGGTCACCGTCGGCTTCCGGCCGGAGGACTGCGACCTGGTCAGCCCGTCCGAGGGCGGCATGCCGGTAGTGGTCGAGCTGGTCGAGGACCTGGGCTCCGACGCCAACGTCTACGGTCACGCCGCGCTGGAGGGCCACAACGAGCGGTTCGTGGTCCGTACCGACCGGCGCAGCATGCCGAACATGGGTGACACCGTGTTCGTCAAGCCGCGTACCGGCCGCAGCCACGTCTTCCACTCCGCCACCGGCCAGCGGATCTGACGTACGCGAGAAAAGGGGCGGCCCGCCACGGCGGACCGCCCCTTTTTCGTACTCTCGATCAGACCTCGACGGACCGGCGGCGCGCGACCTCGGCCAGCGTGACGGCGGCGGCGACGCTGGCGTTGAGCGACTCCACGTCGGAGACCATCGGGATGCTGACGGTCAGGTCGCAGGTCTCGCCGACCAGGCGGGACAGGCCGCGCCCCTCCGAGCCGACCACCACGACGAGCGGGCCGACGGCGGCCTCCAGGTCGTACAGGTCGGTCTGCCCGTCGGCGTCTAGGCCGATCACGACGAAGCCGGCGTCCTTGCACGCCTTGAGCGACCGGGTCAGGTTGGTGACCTGGGCGACGGGCACGCGCGCGGCCGCGCCGGCGCTGGTCCGCCAGGCGGTCGCGGTGATCCCGGCGGCACGCCTTTCGGGTACGAACACACCCTGCGCGCCGAACGCGGCGGCCGACCGGATGACCGCGCCGAGGTTGCGCGGGTCGGTGACGCCGTCCAGCGCGACGAGCAGCGGGGCGGCCTGTTCCAGCGCGGCGGCCACCAGGTCGTCGAACGGCTCGTAGGCGAACGGCGGCACCTGGAGGCCGACGCCCTGGTGCAGCACCCCGCCGGTCATCCGGTCCAGCTCGGCGCGGCTGACCTCCAGGATCGCGATGCCCCGGTCGGCGGCGGTACGGACGATCTCCTTGACCCGGTCGTCGACGTCGATGCCCTGCGCGGTGTAGAGGGCGGTCGCCGGCACCTGGGTGCGCAGCGACTCCAGCACCGGGTTGCGCCCGACCAACAGCTCGGGGCTGTCCTTCGCCGGGTTGGCCTTGCGGCCCGGCGCGACCCGGGGGCCGCCCCGGCCGGCCGGCTTTCCGCCCCGCCCCTTCGTCGTGGGCGTGCCCCGGCCACCGCCCTTGCCCCAGGTGGTGTCCTTGGTGCCGGGCTGGCCGATCTTGGGGGCGCGGCCCTCCTCCGCGGCGGCGCGGCGCTCCTTCTCCTGCTTCCAGGCGGTGCGCTGGGGCAGCTTCTCGGTGCCCGAGTACGCCTTGTGCCACGGCCGCTCGTCGGCGGGCAGCGTGCGCCCACGCCCGGCGAGGGAGTCCTTGTTCTTGCCGCCGGTGCCCTTGGGGGCGCCCGCCTTCGGTGCCAGTCGCCGGCCTCGGCGCTGTGAGTTGCCGGCCATCAGTCCTGCTCTCCAATAGTCCAACGCGGGCCCTGGGGGGTGTCCTCGACGACCACGCCGGCCTGCTTGAGCTGGTCGCGTACGGCGTCGGCGGCGGCCCAGTCCTTGCGGCCGCGGGCCTGCGCGCGCTGCTCCAGGGCCAGCGCGATCAGGGAGTCCACCACGCCGCGCAGGTCGTCCGTGCGGCCGCCGCCGGTCCAGGCCGGGTCCAGGGGGTCGACGCCGAGGATATCCAGCATCGCCCGGGTGGAGGCGAGCGTCGTGCGGACGGTCACATCGTCACCGGCGGTCAGCGCGGTGTTGCCGTCGCGGACCACCTCGTGCAGCGCCGCGAGCGCCGCCGAGGTGTTGAGGTCGTCGTCCATCGCGGCGACGAAAGCGGCCGGCAGGTCGCCGGGCCGGCCGCCGCCGACCCGCTCGGCCGCCCGCTGCACGAAGCCCTCGACCCGCCGGTACGCCACGGCGGCCTCGCGCAGCGCGTCCTCGGAGTAGTCGATGCGGGACCGGTAGTGCGCGGCGACGTAGTAGTAGCGCAGCTCCACCGGGCGCACCCCGAGCGAGGCCACGTAGTCGAGGTCGAGCGTGTTGCCCAGCGACTTGCCCATCTTGGTGCCGCCGATGCCGAGCAGGCCGTGGTGCACCCAGTAGCGCGCGAACGGCAGGTCGGCGGCCTGCGACTGGGCGATCTCGTTCTCGTGGTGCGGGAACGTCAGGTCGAGCCCGCCGCCGTGGATGTCGAACTCGGGGCCGAGGTAACGCCAGCACATGGCCGAGCACTCGATGTGCCAGCCGGGCCGGCCACGACCCCACGGCGACGGCCACGAGGCGTCGGCCGGCTCATCCGGCTTGACGCCCTTCCACAGCGCGAAGTCTCGCGGGTCCCGCTTGCCCCGGTCGGGGGCGTCACCGGCCGGCTGCATGTCCGCCGGGGACTGGCCGGACAGCGAGCCGTACGCCGGCCAGGAGGCCACGTCGAAGTAGACGTCGCCGGAGCCGTCGGTGGCCGGGTAGGCGTGACCGGTCTCGATCAGCCGGGTGATCAGCTCGTGCATTTCCGGGACGTGCCCGGTGGCCCGCGGCTCGTACGTCGGCGGGAGCACGTTGAGCGCCCGGTAGGAGGCGGCGAGGATCTGCTCGTTGGTGTACGCGATCGACCAGAACGGCCGGTCCTGCTCCATCGCCTTGGCCAGGACCTTGTCGTCGATGTCGGTCAGGTTGCGGATGAACGTGACCTCGAAGCCCTTGTCGAGCAGCCAGCGGCGCAGCACGTCGTAGTTGACGCCGGAGCGAAGGTGGCCGATGTGTGGCGGGGCCTGGAGCGTGAGACCACACAGGTAGACCCCCACCTTGCCGGCTTCCCGCGGGACGAAGTCCCGCACCGATCGGGTGGCGGTGTCATACAGGCGTAGCGTCACCTCACAAGGGTAGCCGTCCGCACATTTCGAGGTTGGCCGGAGCCGGGTCGTACGCTGCGTGCTGTGGACACGGCGGCGCGCACGGGAGAGACCGCACAGACCCTGGACCGGGGTCTGCGCCTGCTGCACCTCGTCGCGGACGCGCCGGGCGGGCTCACCGTCACCGAGGCGGCGCACCGGCTGGGCATCGGCCGCGCCGCTGTCTACCGGCTGGTCGGCGCGCTGACCGGCCACGGCATGCTCCGGCGCGACGGCGAGGGCCGGCTGCGCATCGGCGTGGGCGTGCTGCACCTGGCCCGCCGCGCCCAGCCGCTGCTCGCCGAGGGCGCGCTACCGGCGTTGCGCCGCCTCGCCGAGGGCACCGGGGCGACGGCCCACCTGACCGTGGTCGAGGGCGGCGAGGGGGTGGCGCTCGCGGTGGTCGAGCCGAGCTGGACGTCCTTCCACGTGGCGTACCGGACCGGCACCCGGCACCCCCTGGAGCGGGGCGCCGCCGGCCGGGCCGTGCTGGCCGGGCGGGCCGGCGATCCGGGGCCGGTGAGCACCAGCGGTGAGCTTCAATCAGGCGCGTACGGGGTGGCGGCGCCGGTGCTGGGTGTGCCCGGCCTGGAGGGCAGCGTCGGGGTGGTGTCGCTGACCCCGCTCGACGTGGCGGACATCGGCGCCCAGGTGACGGCCGCCGCCGAGGCGGTCGCCACCGCGCTCTCCTGACCCGCGCGCGCCCTTTACGCCAGCTCGGCGAGGTGGCTGCATCAAGCGGCCCGGACACCACCACCTCCCCGAGGTGGAGTGGATCATGAGCAGGTCGAAGGCCATAGCACGCGGACAGGCCGCGCGGGGGTTGTCCACAGGGCGCGAAGGGCGGCACGGTTGCGGCTGTCCACAGGGGTACCGATCTCGACCCGTGCGCCGCCACGCTCGTCACATGCCACCTCATCCTCATCGCCCACCGGAGCTGGCCTGGCAGGTCTTCCGGGGCTCGGAAGCGATCCGGCACGGGCTGCTGTCCCGGCACCATCTGCGCGGCGCGTCCTGGGTCCGGCTCCGGCAGGACGTCTACGCCGACGCGCGGCTCGACCGCGACCACGCGCTGGCCTGCCGCGCGGCACTGTTGCGCCTGCCACCCGGCGCGGCGATCGCCGGTCCGTCGGCTGCCTACCTGCACGGGGTCGAGCACGCCGCGGGCTTCACCGACGACGTGCACGTCCTGCTGCCGGCCACGGTCCGGGCCGACTCCCAGCCGGGTGTCCGGGTGCACCACGCCCCGATGTCGAGCACCCGCAGCGGCCTCCTGGTCCCCGTCGGCGCCGCCGCACCCGCGCGCACGAGCCCACCCGACGGCACGAGCCCATCCGCAGGCACACGCCCTGCCACCGGCACCAGGTCGCCCGTAGCAGCACCGCCTGCGGCGGGCCGCCTCCCGGGCACACCGGGCCGGACCAGATCGCCGGATCCGGCCCACCCCCACAACCGCCCCGGACCGCCCGGCCCGGCCGACCCGCAGAACTCAGCCGCATCGAGCCCGTTCGCAGAGTCGTCCCCCGGCGCGCTAATGATCCTGGCCGGGCCGCCGCCACGCACCGAGCCGGCCGCCTGTGCCTGGGAGACAGCGGTCTGGGCCGATCCGGTGAAGGCGGTCGGCATCATCGACGGGCTGCTGCGTACCGGTTCGGTGAACCGGTCGGCGCTGGCGAGCGAGGCGGCCCGGAACGCCTGCCGCCCCGGTGGGCGGCGGGCGGCGTGGGTGTTCGGCCTGACCGACGGGCTGGCCCAGTCCCCGCCCGAGTCGCACCTGCGGGTCCGTCTCGCCCTCGCCGGCCTGCCCCGCGCGGTGGCCCAGTATCCGGTGCGGGTGTCGACCGGCCTGATCCTCCACCCCGACCTGGCCTGGCCGGAGTTCCGGGTCGCGGTCGAGTACGACGGTCAGTGGCACTCCGACGCGGACCGGATGCACCTCGACCGGCGGCGGCTCAACCAGCTCGTCGCGGCCGGCTGGCTGGTGCTGCACGTGACCGGCCGCCGCCTGCGCAAGGAGTTCCCCGCCCTGGTCCGGGAGATCCGCGCCGCCCTGGTGGCCCGGGGGTGGCGCCCGTGACACCCGCCGGAACGCCGAGGTGGCGGCGTCCGGGTGATCCGGACACCGCCACCTCGGGGAAACGGTCGTTACGGTCGTACGTTCGGCTTGACCGGGGTCTTCACCGCGGCGTAGGCGTCGACGATGCCGTAGCCGTAGAAGCCGTTGAAGTTCAGCGAGCCCGCGCAGTACGCGTCGAACTCGGCGCTCCGGCCCTCGTTGGTGTAGCTCTGCAGCCGCGGCTCCGGGCAGGCGTGCTCGGCCGCCGTCCGGTAGAGGTGCTGCTCGACCAGGTTCGGCGCCATGCCGTAGCCGTTGCGGCCCTCCTTCTTGCCGTGCTTGCTGACGATCAGCGCCGCCACGCCCGAGACGTGCGGGGACGCCATCGAGGTGCCCTGGAGGTAGGTGTAGTAGCCACACTCACCCTTCGCGGTGCACTGCTTGAACACCGAGTTCTCGAAGCCGGCGACGATGTTGCCGTTCTCGTCGACCGACCCCTCCTCCTGGAGCACCTTCTTCGGGTACGTGGAGAGAATCATGTTGGCGTCGGTGCGGTACGTGTCGGTGCCGAAGCCGTCCCGGAACCAGCCACCCGGCGCCGCCACCGAGATCTGCTCGGTGCCGTAGTTCGAGTAGTCGGACTTCTTGCCGGACGGCCCGACCGCCGACACGCCGATCACGTGCGGGCCCTCGACCGGCAGGTCCCAGCAGGTCGCGTTGTCGATCGGGCGCGGGTACGGGTCGGCGCCGTAGTCCGGGCTGCTCACGTCGGTGCGCGGCGCGCCCAGGTCCTCATGGTTGTTGCCGAGCGAGCCGACGAGCGTGACGCCCTTGCGGTGCGCGAAGTTGAGCGCCCGCTTCATGGCCTCGATGACGGTGCGCTGCTCGGCCTGCGCCTCCGGCGAGTCGGCCGGGTTGGCGGTGCAGTTGTAGAGCCACGGGTCGACGTAGAAGGACATGTTGACCACGTCCAGGCCGGAGCGGCCCGCGTGCACCAGGGCGTTGACCACCGGGTTGAGGAAGAAGTAGCCGCTGTCCTGGCCACCCTTCAGCTCGACCAGGGAGACGTTCGGGGCCACGCCGGACAGGCCGAAGCCGTTGGCGGCGGCGCCGATGGTGCCGGCCACGTGGGTGCCGTGCCCGCCGTCGTCGGTGCCGACCGGGTCGAGGCAGCTGGCCACCTCGCACGGGCCGTCGACCTCGGGGATGTCCGGGGCGAAGTTGCGCGACAGTGCCCAGTTGAAGTTCGGTGCCAGGTCGGGCTGGCTGGCGTCGACGCCGGTGTCCAGGATGCCGACGGTCACCCGGCGGTCACCCGGCTCGATCTTGCGGGCCTTGTCGGCCCGGATCATGTCCAGACCCCAGAGCTTGTCGTCGAGCGGGTCCATCTTCTTGCCGTTGTTCTTGGCGGCCTTGCCCTTGGTCGCCGCGGCGGCCAGCAGGTGCTCCTGCTCGACCCGGTCCAGCTTCGGCTTGCGGCCGATCGCCTTCTCCTCGGCCGCGCCGACCAGGGCGCCGGCGGCGGTGGCCCGGCTGGCGAAGTCCGCCCGGTCGCTCGTGACCTGGAAGAGGCCGACATCGTCGGTACGGGCGACGACAGTGCCGCCGGCGGCGGTGATCGCGGCGATCGCGGCGTCGGTGGACACACCGCTCTCGGCCAGCACGGTGAAGGTCCGGGTGTCCGACGGCGCGGCGTTCGCCGGGATCCCCAGGCCGGTCACCGTGAGTGCCAGCGAGGCCGCAGCCGCGACCGCGCCGACGGTGAAGCGCTTGCTCACCACATCAGATCCTCTCGTTGAGGGACGTGGTGTCATCCCACATCACGGGAGCGGGTTCCGCCAGATCGACGTCCGTTATCGGCCGCAACTAGGCATTCGCGCTTGTCAAGGTGTTGAGCACCGTGGACAGTCCGGCGAGCGTGGACACTTCGGCGTCCGGTTCGAGGCCCCGAGGCCGGGGAAGCCCGCCCCGGTTGAGCCAGACGGCACGCAGTCCGGCCCGCTGGGCGGCGACCACGTCGTGCTCCGGCGAGTCGCCCACGTGCACGATCCGCGCGGCGGGCAGCCCGGCGGCCGCCACCACGGCCGCGAAGAACTCCCCGGCCGGCTTCTTCGGCAGGCCGCCCTCGTGGGCGTACAGCTCGAAGGCGAACTGCCCGGCGAGGCCGCAGCGTTCGGCGCGGCTGTTCCCGTTCGTGGCGAAGCCCAGCAGGTGGTGCGGGCGCAGTGCCGCCAACGCGGGCAGCGCGTCGGGGAAGGGCCGGCTCAGCGCGTACCGGCGGGCGAAGAACAACTCCGCCAACTCGTCCAGCTCCGTCTCCAGCCCGGCCCGGGCCAGCGAGCGGGCCAGCGCGGCCCGCCGGATCTCCTGCACCGGGGCGGCGCTGAGCGCGCCGAAGACCGCACCCCAGTCCTCCTCCAGGTCCGCGAGCGACACCGCGGCCGCCGCCGGGGTCCGCCGCCGCATCTCCTCCAGTACGGCGACGAGCGCGCCGGTGATCGCCGGGCGCAGGTCGACGAGTGTCTCGTCGGCGTCGAAGACGACAGCGCTGCGCGGCCCGCTCACCGGTCGCCTGCCAGCACCGGCTCGGCGGACGTGGACGCCGAAGGTGTGCCGCGCAGTTCGTCCGCCCGGACCAGGGCGACGCCGCCGAGGATGAGCACCCCGCCGGCCAGCTGGATCAGGCTGGGCAGTTCGTCGAGCACCAGCCACGCGATCAACACCGCGAACATCACCTCGGTCAGCCCCACGAAGGAGGACAGCCGGGCCCCGAGCAGCCGGGTGCCGGCGACCCCGGCCAGGTACGCGACCACGGCGGCGATCAGCGACAGCCCGGCGATCGGCACCAGCCAGCTCACCTGGTGCCCGGCGAAGGTGACGTCGGCGGTGCCGGCGGCGAGCGGCAGCGCGCCGATGCCGCCGAGCAGGAGCAGCGCCACCGCGCCGACAGCCATGCCGCCGCTGGCCATCACCACCGACGGCAGTTCGGCGTCGATCCGGCCGGCGATGACGAAGTATCCGGCCAGCCCGACGCCCGCGCCGAGACCCCACAGCACGCCCACCGGTTCCAGGCGGCCGGCGCCGGTGAGGTCGAGGACGAGCGCCAGCCCGCACAGGGCGGTGACCGAGCCGGCCACCGTCAGCGCTCGCGGGCGCTGCCCGTGGACCAGCCACATCCATCCGACCACCAGCACGATGCCGAGGTATTCCAGCAGCAGCGCCACACCGACCGGGAGGTAGCGGACCGCGTTGAAGAAGCACGCCTGCGCGGTGGCGACGCCGAGCAGCCCGAACAGCAGCACCGTGACGCCGTTGCGCCGCAGCACCGACCACTTGCCGCGCAGGGCCAGCAGGGCGGGCACGGCGAGCACCAGCGCGGCGATGCCGACCCGGGCGACCACCACCGCGACCGCCGACCACTCGCCGGTGATCAGCGGGCGGGCGAAGGTGCCCGAGGTCGCGAACGTGATCGCGGAGAGCAGTGCCAGACCGAGCCCGACGCCGGATCGTTCACGCATCGACAGCTCCAGGTCATGAGTGAAGGACGGTTATGCTGATGACGCTAGGCGGAGCCCCTGACAGGAGTCAAGTTGCTTTTCGCTCATGACACCGAATGCGCGCTGGTCGGTGCCGCCGCACTGGTGAACACCGCCGAAGGCGACCGGGAAGGGCTGCCCGACGTGGCCGCCCTGGACGCCTTCTTCACCACCCACGGGTGGAGCGGCCGGCACGAGCACACCGAAACCGAACTGCGCCAGGTCCGCGCGCTGCGGCCCCGGCTGCGCCGCATCTGGTACGCCGACACCGACGAGGTGGTGGCGATCGTCAACCGGCTGCTGCGCGAGTCGCACGCGCTGCCGCAACTCGTCCGGCACGACGACGAGCCGTACCACCTGCACGCGGTGCCGCGGGACGCGCCGCTGGCGACCCGGATGGCGGTCGAGGCCGCGATGGCGATGGCCGACCTGGTACGGATGGGCGAGCTGAGCCGGCTGCGGCACTGCGACCACCCCGACTGCGACAACGTGCTTGTCGACCTGTCCCGGAACCGCTCCCGCCGGTTCTGCGACGCCGGCTGCGGCAACCGGGCCGCGGTGAGCGCCTACCGGGCCCGCAGGGCGGCGTCCCAGTCCTGACGGGTCGCGGGCCAGTCCTCCCGGGACAGCTCGTACTCCACCTCGCCGTGCTCCGTACCCGGGATCGGGTCGTCGAACGCGAGGTGGAACGTGCGGACGTAGCGCAACCCGGCGCGGGCCATGACCGCCCGGGAGCGGTCGTTCACCGCCATCGTCTGCGCCCACACGCGGCGGACGCCGACCGTGTCGAACGCGTGCCGCACCAGCGCCCGCGCGCCCTCGGTGGCCAGCCCGTGCCCCCACGCCGCGCGGCGCAGCCGGTAGCCCAGCTCCGCCTCGGCGCCGTCGTCGGACGGGTCGAGCGAGTGCCAGCCGAGGAACTCGCCGGTGAACCGGTCGAGCGTCGCCCAGCGGCCGAGCCCGGGGTGCCGGGTGTACTGCGCGAGCACCCGGGGCAGCACGTCGTCCCGGAATGTCGCGGCCGGGGTCGGCACGCCGCCGGTCAGGAAGCGCATGACCTCCGGGTCGGCGTCCAGCGCCACCAACCGGTCCACGTCGTCCATCGTGAACCGGCGCAGCGTCAGCCGCGCGGTCTCCAGCAGCACCCCGCCGTCGTCACGCACCGTCGGATCATGCCGCGCCCACGGTGACGGGTCGAGGCAATTACCGGCGCCGGTCTCAGGGGTGGGTCATCCGGAGCAGGTCCAGCGCCTCGTCCAGCTGGGTCTCGGTGAGCTTGCCCGAGTCGACGTGGCCCCGGGAGATCACCACCTCGCGGATGGACACCTGCTTGGCCAGCGCCTCCTTCGCGATCGAGGCGGCCTCGTCGTACCCGAGGTGGCGGTTGAGCGGGGTGACGATCGACGGCGAGCCCTCCGCGTACGCCAGGCAGACCTCGGCGTCCGCGACCAGGCCGGCCACCAGCCGCTCGGCGAACAGCCGGCTGGACGCGGCGATCAGCTTGATCGACTCCAGCAGATTGCGGCCCATCACCGGGAGCATCACGTTCAGCTCGAAGTCGCCCTGCGACCCGGCGAACGCCACCGCCGCGTCGTTGCCGACCACCTGGGCGCAGACCTGCCGCATCGCCTCGGCCACCACCGGGTTCACCTTGCCGGGCATGATCGACGAGCCGGGCTGGAGGTCGGGGATGCGCAGCTCACGCAGACCGGCGCGCGGGCCGGAACCCATCCAGCGCACGTCGTTGGCGATCTTGTAGAGACCGACCGCGACGGTACGGAGCTGGCCCGAGGTCTCCACCAGCGCGTCCCGGGCGCCCTGCGCCTCGAAGTGGTTGCGCGCCTCGGTCAACGGCAGCCCGGTGGACTCCCGCAGCTTGCCGATCACCCGCTCGGCGAACCCCAGCGGCGTGTTGATGCCGGTGCCCACGGCGGTGCCGCCCAGCGGCAGCTCGGCCAGCCGGGGCAACGCCGACTCCAGCCGCTCGACGCCGTAGCGGACCTGCGCCGCGTAGCCGCCGAACTCCTGCCCGAGCGTGACCGGCGTGGCGTCCATCAGGTGGGTACGCCCGGCCTTGACCACCGTCTCGAACTCGGCCGCCTTCTCCTCCAGCGCGCCCGCGAGCTGCTTCAACGACGGGATCAGGTCCTCCACCACGAACTGCGTGGCGGCCAGGTGGATCGAGGTGGGGAACACGTCGTTGCTGGACTGCGACGCGTTGACGTGGTCGTTCGGGTGCACGTCGCGGCCCAGCTCGCGGCTCGCGAGGGTGGCGATCACCTCGTTGGTGTTCATGTTGGACGACGTACCGGAGCCGGTCTGGAACACGTCCACCGGGAACTGGTCGTCGTAGCCGCCCTCGGCGACGTGCGCGGCGGCGGTGGCGATCGCCTGCGCCACGTCCGCGTCGATCACCCCCAGCTCACCGTTCACCAGTGCCGCCGCCCCCTTGATCTGCGCCAGGGCCTTGATCTGGGCCGGTTCCAGCCCGCGCCCCGAGATCGGGAAGTTCTGCACCGCGCGCTGGGTCTGCGCCCGCCACAGTGCCTCGGCGGGCACCTCCACCTCGCCCATCGAGTCGCGTTCGATCCGGTAGCCGGTCGCCTCTGGAGTCGTCACGCCTACCATCCTGCCGCGCCGCCGGTCGGAGTGCAGGGAAAGTGGCGGCCCCCTCAGCCCAGCTCGACCAGCAGCTTCTCGGTGTCCCGCTGGTCCGGCGTCTCGACCTGACGGAACAGCGCCAGCGCACGCCCGGCGTACCGGCGGGCCTGGTCGGGGTCGTCGTGGCGCAGGCATCGCGCGAGGCCGTCCAGGGCGCGGGCCTGCTCGTAGCGCAGGCCCAGCCGCTCGGCGTCGGCTAGCACCCGGCGGTGCAGGTCCAGCGCGCTGGCCACGTCACCCTGGTCGAAGATCGTCCGGGCCAGCAGGTTCCGGGAGGCGCACTGCCCGACCAGATCCCCGGCGTCGATCATGGCCACGAGGGCGTCCCGGTGCAGCGAGGCGGCCAGCTCCGGCCGGCCCTCCTCGCGCTCCATCATGCCCAGCTCGTTGAGCAGTTCGCCCTCGCCGTACCGGTTGCCCACCCGGCGCTTGAGCCTCAGGCCGACAAGCAGGAGCCGGCGCGCGGGCCCGTGCTCGCCGCGCCGGTGCCGCGCCATGCTGAGGTGCCCGATCGAGTTGCCGAGCTGCCGCAGGTCGCCGGCCTGCCGTGCGACAGCCATCTGGTTGCGGCACATCCGCACAGCCTCGTCGTACCGGCCGTGCGAGATCAGGGTGAACGAGAGGTTGTTCAGCAGGTTGGACAACCACGACGACTCGCCCGACCGGCGGGCGATCGCCGCGGACTCGGTCAGGAGTTCGATACCCCGCTGGTGCTGCCCGTCGACCGCGTACGCGGTGCCGAGGTTGCCCAGCACTTTGCGCAGCTCGCCCGGCCGGTCGAGCCTGCGGTAGATGCCGACCACCGCCTCCAGCCGCCGGATGGCCTCGGCGAACCGCGCCCGGCGGTAGTCCGCCGAGGCGAGATAGTTGAGCATCGTCGCCACGGCCTCCTCGTCGCCCAGGCGCTCGGCGGCCCGCAGACCGATCTGATGCGTCTCGATCAGGTCGTCCAGGCGACCGCCGTAGAAGTTGCTGACCCAGGCGACCCGGGCGAACTGCCAGCTCTGCCGGAGAAAACCCTCGTTCTCCGCCAGCCGGACGAGCGCCGTCAGGGTCGAGCGGTTCTCCTCCAACCATGCTCGGCCGAGGCCGACAGTGGCTGCCACCAGGTCGGGCCGCGCCGGCTCCGGCAGGTCGAACAGGGACGGCTCGGCGCCCGTCTCCAGCGACCGCCCGATGGACGCGGTGACCTGAAGATGGAAGTCGATGAGACGGCCCACCGCCGCCCGCCGCTCGTCGGCGGTCTCGCGTCCGGCGCCGAGCGTGCGCGCGTACTCGCGGATCAGGTCGTGCAGCTGGTAGCGGCCCGGTTCCACCTCCTCGACGAGGTGCGCGTCGACAAGTTCGTCGAGCGCGTCCTGCGCCTGCGGCAGCAGCAGGTCGGCGAGCGCGGCCGGCACCCGGTTGTCGACACACTGACCCGGGTGCAGGCCCAGCAGGCGGAAGACCCGCTGCGCGAGCGGCGACACCTGCTCGTACGACAACGCGAAGGCGCCGGCCACCGACCGCTCTCCCGCGACCAGCTCGGCCAGCGGGTCGGACGCGCCGGCCAGCCGCTCCGCCAGGTCGGCCACCCGCCACCGCGGCCGGTGCGCGAGCCGGGCCCCGGCCAGCCGCAGGGCCAGCGGAAGGTGTCCGCAGCGGCGGGCCACCTCCATCGCCGCCTCGGGCTCGGCGGCCACCCTCTCCGCGCCGGCCACGCGGGCCAGCAGCTCGACCGCCTCGTCGGCGTCGAGTACCGGCAGCGAGGACGGGCGGCCCGAGTCCAGGCCGATCAGGCGACGACGGCTGGTGATCAGTATCAGGCAGTCCGGACCGTTGGGCAGCAGCGGTGCGACCTGGCCGGCGTCGGCCGCATTGTCGAGCACCACCACGGCCCGACGCCCGGCCAGCTCGGAACGCCACATCGCCAGCCGGTCCGTCGGGTCGGCCGGCACCCGTTCAGCCGGCACGCTGAGCTGCCGGAGCAGGGTGGCGGCGGCCACTGTCGTACTGAGCGGGCTGCGGTCGCTGTGCCCGTGCAGGTCGATGAAGAGCTGCGCGTCGGGGAACCGGCCGGCCACAGCGGTCGCCACCTGCACGGCCAGCGTGGTCTTGCCGCTGCCCGCCATGCCGTCGACGAGCTGGACCCGGCTACCCTCCTCGACCTCCCGCACCAGCCGGGCCACTGTCTGCTGCCGCCCGGTGAAGTCGCTGATCGCGCGCGGCAGCGCCCGCACCGGCGCGGCAACACGGCTCTCCGGGCCGCTCAGCGCCAGGTCGCCGGCGAGTATCCGCTGGTGCAGCTCCTGCAACGCGGCGCCCGGCTCGATGCCCAGCTCCTCGGCGTAGATCCGCCGCCCTTCCCGGTAGACAGCCAGCGCGTCCGCGTGGCGGCCGACCGCCGACAGGGCCAGCATCAACTGCCCCCGCAACCGTTCCCGCAGCGGCTCGCGCTCGACCGCCTCGGTGAGCTCGTCGACCAGCTCGGGCGCCCGGCGCAGCCGCAACTCGATGTCGACGCAGTCCTCCAGCGCGGCGAGCCGCTGTTCGTCGAGCGCCTGCGCCCGCCGCCGCACGCTACGGGCGGGGATGCCGGCCAGCACCGGCCCACGCCACAACGCCAGCGCGTCCCGGTAGTTCTGACGCGCCTCGATCAGCCGGCCCGCTTCGGCGTTCCGGCGGGCCGCCTCCACACCGTTGGCGAACACCTCTGCGTCGAGGTCGCCCGGCTCGATCCGGATGCCGTATCCGGCCGGGTCGGTGACGATGGTCACGGTGGGCAGGCCGAGCGCCGCGAACCGCTGCCGCAGTCGAGACACGCAGATCTGGAGCTGGGTCCGCGCGGTCGCCGGGGGACGGTCCTCCCACACGGCGTCGATCAGGTCCTCGGTCGGCACCACCAGGCCCGGACGCAGCAGAAACATGGCGAGGACGATTCGATCTCGACCCGCGGTGACGGTGGCTTCACCGCCGCCGACCCGCAGGGGCCCCAAGATTCCGAACCGCACCGCGCTCCCCCGACCGCCGTATCAACCCTGCAGCAGCGTAGCCCGGCGGTCACCGAGCGCCGCGCCGAGGCGATAGCGATCCGATAGCGGCGGCGCACAGACTCGGTGCGGGTTGCCGATGACGGCATCCGACGGGGGCGGTGCGCCTGTCCGGTGGTCCGACCGGGCAGGCGCACCGATGTCTGTGCGTCTGAACTCAGCGGCGGCCGACGGTGAGCACCGGCTTGGTGACCTCGGCGAAGAAGTCGTTGCCCTTGTCGTCGACGACGATGAAGGCGGGGAAGTCCTCCACCTCGATCTTCCAGACCGCCTCCATGCCCAGCTCGGCGTATTCGAGCACCTCGACGTGCTTGATGCAGTCCTGGGCGAGGCGGGCGGCCGGGCCACCGATCGAGCCGAGGTAGAACCCGCCGTGGGCCTGGCAGGAGCGGGTGACCTGGGCGGACCGGTTGCCCTTGGCGAGCATCACCATCGAGCCACCGGCCGCCTGGAACTTCTCCACGTACGCGTCCATCCGGCCGGCCGTGGTGGGGCCGAACGAGCCGGAGGCGTAGCCCTCGGGGGTCTTCGCCGGGCCGGCGTAGTAGACCGCGTGGTCGCGCAGGTACTGCGGCATCGGCTCGCCCGCGTCCAGCCGCTCGGCGATCTTCGCGTGTGCGATGTCCCGCGCGACGACCAGCGGCCCGGTCAGCGACAGCCGGGTCTTCACCGGGTACTTCGACAGCTCGGCCCGGATCTCGTCCATCGGCCGGTTCAGGTCGACGCGGACGACCTCCTCGGTCTCCAGCGTCTCGTCGGTCACGTCGGGCAGGTAGCGCGCCGGGTCGGTCTCCAGGCGCTCCAGCCAGACGCCGGACGGGGTGATCTTCGCCACCGCCTGCCGGTCCGCGGAGCAGGACACCGCGATCGCCACCGGGCAGGAGGCGCCGTGCCGGGGCAGCCGGACCACCCGTACGTCGTGGCAGAAGTAGCGGCCACCGAACTGCGCGCCGATGCCGAAGTTGCGGGTCAGCTCCAGCACCTCGGCCTCCAGCTCCAGGTCGCGGAAGCCGTGCGCGCTCATCGAGCCCTCGGTGGGCAGCGCGTCGAGGTACTTCGCGGAGGCGTACTTGGCGGTCTTCAGCGCGTACTCGGCCGAGGTGCCGCCGATGACGATGGCCAGGTGGTACGGCGGGCAGGCCGCGGTGCCGATGAGCCGGAGCTTCTCCTCCAGGAACTGCATCATCCGCGTCGGGTTCAGCAGGGCCTTGGTCTCCTGGTAGAGGTAGGACTTGTTGGCCGAGCCGCCGCCCTTGGCCATGAAGAGGAACTTGTACGCGTCGGCGTGGCCGTCCGGGTCCTCGGCGTACAGCTCCACCTGGGCGGGCAGGTTGCTGCCGGTGTTCCGCTCGTCCCACATGGTCAGCGGGGCGAGCTGCGAGTAGCGCAGGTTCAGCCGGGTGTACGCCTGGTAGACGCCGCGCGAGATCGCCTCCGCGTCGGTGCCGTCGGTGAGCACGTGCCGCCCGCGCTTGCCCATCACGATCGCGGTGCCGGTGTCCTGACACATCGGCAGCACACCGCCGGCCGCGATGTTGGCGTTGCGCAGCAGGTCGAGCGCGACGAACCGGTCGTTCGGCGAGGCCGCCGGGTCGTCGATGATCGAGCGGAGCTGGGCCAGGTGGGCCGGGCGCAGGAAGTGGGCGATGTCGTGCATCGCCTCGGCCGTCAGCGCGGTGAGCGCGCCCGGATCGACGGTCAGGAACCGGCGGCCACCCGGGCCGTTGACGACGTCCACGCCCTCATCGGTGACCAGGCGGTATTCCGTCAGGTCGGGGCCGGTCGGCAGCAGGGGTGCGTACGAGAAGGCGGCGGCACTGCTCATGACCGAAAAGCCTAGGGCAGAGCCGTCGATCGGTGACACCCGCAGGTGGGGTCGCGGCCCGACCTCTCACCCACTGTCACTTGCCGTCGACGCAGAGTTCCCGCTTCGGGCCGCAACTGCCCTGGTCGCCGGGCGGCTGCCAGCTGCCCCCGGGGTTCGGCGCCACCGGCGCGCCGTCCTGGCCCGGCCCGGGCGCGCCGGTCGTGCCGGCGCCCCAGCGGACGTACCCGATCTCCCGGCCCTCACCGATGATCATGCCGTTGGGGCCGACCGCCAGCGCGTTCGCCGCGGTCCGCAGCTCGACCAGGACGCGGCCCTCGCGCGGCTCGACCGCGATCAGCCGAGACGGCTTCTCCTCGCTGATCAGCGCCGCGTACGGGGTGAGCGCGGCGCCGCTCTTACCGCCCGCCGGCCGGGTCCACCGGGTCCGGTCCGCCGACAGCTCCCGCCCCAGCAGCGACTCCTTGTCGGCGCTGCGCACCACGGCGTAGCGGTCGTCCACGGCGAGCAGCTTCTCACCGTCCGCGCCCACCTGGAGCAGACGGCCGTCGTACCCGTCGAGCACCGCCTCGCGCCCGTCCGGGGCGACACCGATCAGGACGTTGCGCGCGCCCTGCGGGTCCTCCCGCTGTACGCAGCCGGCGTAGTCGGCCGTACGCAGGTTGATCCCGGTCCGCCGCCACACCTGCTGACCCGTCGCCGGGTCGACTGCCGTGACGGTGTAGTAGCAGCTCCCGTCGCGGGAGGTGGCCGCGATCCGGAGCAGCCGGCCGCCGACCACCGCCAGCCGCTCCTCCCGGCCCGGCTCGACGTTCTGCAGCACCCGGCCGGTCGCGGTGTCCACCACGTGCACCCGGCCGTCGACCGGGAAGCCGAGCAGCGGCGGTACCGCCTCCGGCCCGGCCACCCCGCCGTCGATCCGGGTGGCGCCCAGCCGCCGCGTACCGAGCAGCTCCGGGTTGTCGGCGAGCACGCCGCTGTGCACGCCGGGCAGGAACGCGCTCCACAGCGGAGCGGTGCCGCGCGGCTCCCAAGCCCGCAACGTGCAGTCCGTGGCCCGCACGCAGTAGGCGTCCAGCAGCAGGTTCCGGTACGTCCAGACGGCGATCGCCCGATCGTCGCGACGCCGGGTCACGCCGCTGACCGGGTCGAGCACCTCGTACCCCTTGTCCAGCAGCTTGCCCACGGCGACGACCGGGTCCCGGTCGCCGCCCGCGACCGCCGACCAGTCGGCCTTGCGCTCCCAGAGCTGGCGGCCGTCGGCGAGGCTGCGCGCCTCGACGCGGGTGCGCTGCTCGACGATCACCGTGTCGCCGGCGATGGTGACGCTGCGCGGGGTGCCGCCGACGCGCTGCTGCCAGACCACGTCCGGCTCGGAGATCGGCTTGCTGCGGT
Organism: Micromonospora sp. LHW51205; assembly: GCF_003315815.1. Classification (NCBI taxonomy): domain Bacteria; kingdom Bacillati; phylum Actinomycetota; class Actinomycetes; order Micromonosporales; family Micromonosporaceae; genus Micromonospora; species Micromonospora sp. LHW51205. Next base: position 338,639 of record NZ_QMEZ01000005.1, read on the forward strand.
CGACCCAGTCCCACAGCGCCGGGAACGGGTTCCAGACGCCTGTCGCGGCGAGTACGACCACGGTGACGAGCCCGAGCAGCAACCAGCCGCGTACCCCTAGGCCCTTCACACCGCACACGGTAGCGACGATCACCGGTCCCCCGGGTCGCGCGCGGGGCGTGTCGCAGCGCTTCTTGCCCGGGCAGGTGTTAATAAGGGGCCCTTCCACCTCCGCAGGCGTTAACAGGGGGCCCTTCCTTACCCCCGGGCGGCGGAGCGGACCAGCGGCAGCGTGCGGTACGGGATCTGCTCGGCCAGCGCGATGATGGTGGACGCGCGCCGGATCCCCTCGGAGGCGACGATCTGGTCGATGACCCGCTGGAGGTCGGTGTTCGACCGGGCGACGATGCGGCAGAGCAGGTCGCTGGAGCCGGTGATGGTGTGCGCCTCCAGCACCTCGGGGATGGCGGCCAGGTGCGCGGTGACCTGGTCGTGGCCGTGCCGCTGGCTGATCTCCAGCGTGACGAAGCTGGTCACCCCGAAGCCGATGGCGGCGGGCGTGATGTCCGGCCCGAACCCGGTCACCACGCCGCGGCCGACCAGCTTGTCCAGCCGGGCCTGGACCGTGCCGCGGGCCACGCCGAGCCGCCGGGAGCACTCCAGCACCCCGATCCGCGGTTCCTCCGCCAGCAGTTCGATCAAGCGCGCGTCCAGCTCGTCGAGCTGTACATCCTGACCAGTGTTCATGGTGTCCGACGGTACCGAATGCACAACCTGACCAGGAATAACGCCAACTGTTGCCCAACTCACCGTGCGCCGTAGATCCTCCCCGGAAGAGCACATCCACGGCGGCCCACGAGGCCGGCCGGTACGCGAGGGAGGCCACCATGACCCAGGCGATCGACCGACCCCAGTCGACCGAGGAGGTCGACGTCGACGCTCTCGTCGGCGCCGTCGACCACGACATCAGCCGCGACCCGTTCCCGGTCAAGGGCATGGACCACGTCCACTTCCTGGTCGGCAACGCCAAGCAGGCCGCGCACTACTACTCGACCGCGTTCGGCATGACCTGCGTGGCGTACCGGGGGCCGGAGCAGGGCTACCGCGACCACGCGCAGTACGTCCTGACCAGCGGTTCGGCCCGCTTCGTGCTGACCGGCGCGGTCCGGCCGGACGCCGACGGCGCCGAGCACGTGGCGAAGCACAGCGACGGCGTCTCCGACATCGCGCTGGAGGTGCCGGACGTGGACGCCGCGTACGCGCACGCCGTCGCGCAGGGCGCCACCGGCCTGGTCGAGCCGCACGACGTCAGCGACGAGCACGGCACCGTGCGGATGGCGTCCATCGCCGCGTACGGCGACACCCGGCACAGCCTGATCGACAGGTCCCGCTACACCGGCCCGTTCCTGCCCGGCTTCGTGGCCCGCGGCCCGATCGTGGACCGGCAGCCGATGATCGACGCCGGCCTCCAGCCGAAGCGCTTCTTCCAGGCCGTCGACCACGTGGTCGGCAACGTGGAGCTGGGCCGGATGGACGAGTGGGTCGAGTTCTACAAGCGCGTCATGGGCTTCTCGAACATGGCCGAGTTCATCGGCGACGACATCGCCACCGACTACTCGGCGCTGATGAGCAAGGTCGTCGCCAACGGCACCCGCAAGGTGAAGTTCCCGCTCAACGAGCCGGCCGTGGCCCGCAAGAAGTCGCAGATCGACGAGTATCTGGAGTTCTACCAGGGCCCCGGCGCCCAGCACATCGCGGTGGCCACCAACGACATCCTGGCCAGCGTGGACGCCATGCGCGCGGCGGGCGTCGAGTTCCTGGACACCCCGGACTCCTACTACGAGGACCCGGAGCTGCGCGCCCGCATCGGCAACGTCCGGGTGCCGATCGAGGAGCTGCAGTCCCGCAAGATCCTGGTCGACCGGGACGAGGACGGCTACCTGCTCCAGATCTTCACCAAGCCGGTGCAGGACCGTCCCACGGTCTTCTTCGAGCTGATCGAGCGGCACGGCTCCCTCGGCTTCGGCAAGGGCAACTTCAAGGCCCTGTTCGAGGCGATCGAGCGGGAGCAGGAGAAGCGCGGCAACCTGTAACACTGTCGGCGTGACCCAGCCTCCCCCGAACCCGACGCCGCCGCCTGCCGGGCCTGCACCCGCGGGCGGCGGCTTCGCGCCGCCCGCGGGGCCCGCGCAGCACGTTCCTCCGGGGTACGCCGGCCCGCCCGGCTACCCGCCGCCCGGTTACCCCCCACCGGGGTACGCCCCGAGGCCCGTCCCGCCCCCGGTGGCGCCGAACGGGCAGCCGCTGGCGAGCTTCGGTGACCGGCTGATCGCCTACCTGATCGACACCGCCGTCGCGATGGCGGTGACGATGGTGCTGTTCCTGCCGGTCTTCGCCCTCGTCTTCGTCCGGATGATCGACGAGATCGAGCAGGCGGGCCCGAACGGTCCCGACCCGGCCGAACTCTGGACCGGCGTGTTCCTGCCGCTGCTCGCCGCCGAGCTCGGGGTCCTGCTGCTGATGCTCGTCTTCTACTGGGTCTACCACGTCGAGTACGCCCGCCGGACCGGCCAGACGCTGGGCAAGAAGGTGATGAAGCTGCGGATCGTGCCGGTGCAGCCGGACGCCGCGCTGAGCCGGGGCATGCTCGGCAAGCGCTGGGCCGTCGAGTTCGCCGGCGGGATGTTCGTGCCGTTCCTCAACTACCTCGACGGTTTCTGGCAACTGTGGGACAAGCCCTGGCAGCAGTGCCTCCACGACAAGTTCGCCGGAACGGTCGTCGTTAAGGTTGGCCCGTGAGCGCGAGGAGTGAGCCGGGCCTGCGAGCCCCGCAGTCGCGAACTGAGGGGAGCACTGTGAGCGCGAGGAGTGAGCCGGGCCTGCGAGCCCCGCAGTCGGGAACAAGGACGGCGCTGTGAGCTTGGAACCTGGATGGTACGTCGACCCCGCCGACCCGGAGACCCGCCGCTGGTGGGACGGCGAGGGCTGGATCGGCGCGCCGATCCCGGTCGACGTCACCCCGCCCGACGGTCCACCGCCCGCCGAACCCGAGCCGGCCGCCGCCGCGACGCCCGGTGCCGGGACGGGTAGCGGGTCCGAGGTCGCCCCGTCGTCCGGCGCGCCCGCCCAGCCGGGCGGACCGTGGCCGGGCCAGCCGGGCCAACCGGGTCAGGCCGGCCCGTGGCCCGGACAGCCCGGTCCCTGGCCGGGACAGCCGGGGCAGCCGGGACAGCCCGGACAGCCGGGGCCGGGCGGCCCGTGGCCGCGGCAGCCCGGTCAGGCCGGGCCGGCGCCGCAGGGACCGCCGCCGGGCTGGCCGTACCCGCACTGGCCGGGCGCGCAGCCGATTCCGCGCCCGCACGGGCTGCCGCTCGCCTCGTACGGCGCGCGGCTGGTCGCCCGCCTGATCGACTTCGGCGTGGTGTTCCTGCTCAACGCGGTGGTGAACGGCTGGTTCGTCTGGCGCTACTTCGAGGCCGTCGCGCCGTACCTGCGTGAGTCGGTGCGCCGCGCGATGAACGGTGACACCTCCACCGAGGGGCTGCCCCAGATCGACGACCAGGCCGGTGGCCTCCAGATCGCCATCCTGGTGATCGCCACCGCGCTCTGGTACGCCTACGAGGTGCCGTCGATGGCGGCGCGCGGGCAGACGTTCGGCAAGCGGCTGATGGGCGTACGCGCGCTGCCGGTCGAGGCGGACCAGCCGCTCGGCTTCGGCCGGGCCACCCGGCGCTGGAGCACGCTCGGCCTGCCCACGCTGCTCTGGTACTGCTGCGGGCTCGGTCTGCTGCTGCAGCTCATCGACGCGGTCTCGCCCCTGTTCGACCAGCCGCTGCGCCAGGCCCTGCACGACAAGCGGGCGCAGACGGTGGTGGTCCAGCTTCCCCGTAAGCGGCCCGACCCCCGTACCACCCCGCGCGACCGCGCCGACACCCCGGGAGACACCCCATGACCGAGACCGGACGCCACCAGCCTCCGCTGCGGCTCACCCGCGCCGACCTGGACGCGTTGCCCAACTACGTGCCCGGCCGCAGCCCGGCCGACCTGGCGCGGGAGCTGGGTTTGCCCGAGGCGATCAAGCTGGCCAGCAACGAGGTGCCCTACGGCCCGCTGCCCGGCGTGGTGGAGGCGGTCGCCGAGGCGGTGGCGGGTTCGCACCGCTACCCGGACATGGGCGTGGTGGCGCTGCGTCAGGCGCTCGCCGAGCGGTACGGCGTGGACGCCGACCGGATCGCCACCGGCTGCGGCTCGGTGGCGCTGGCCGAGCACCTGGTCCGCGCCACCTGCCTGCCCGGTGACGAGCTGCTCTACTCGTGGCGCTCCTTCGAGGCGTACCCGATCATCGCGGCGACCAGCGGCGCGACCAGCGTGCGGGTGCCGAACGACGCCGGCCACGGTCACGACCTCACCGCGATGGCGGCGGCGGTGACCGACCGGACCCGGATGATCCTGGTCTGCAACCCGAACAACCCGACCGGTACGGCGGTGCGCCGGGCGGAGCTGGACCGCTTCCTCGACGCGGTGCCGGACGACGTGCTCGTGGTGATCGACGAGGCGTACCGGGAGTTCGTCACCGACCCGGAGGTGCCGGACGGCCTGACCTACCTGGACCGGCCGAACGTGGCGGTGCTGCGCACGCTGTCCAAGGCGTGGGGCCTGGCCGGCCTGCGGATCGGCTGGCTGGTCGCGGCGCCGGAGGTGGCCGCCGCCGTGCGCAAGGTGGTCACGCCGTTCTCCACCAGCATGGCCGCCCAGGCCGGCGCGCTGGCCGCGCTGGCGCAGGCCGACGAGGTGGAGCGGCGCTGCGCGCTGGTAGTGGCCGAGCGGGACCGGGTCACCGAGGCGCTGCGCAAGTTCGTCCCGGACGTGCCGGAGAGCCAGGCCAACTTCGTCTGGCTGCCGCTCGGCGAGCGGGCGGTGGAGTTCGGCCGGGCGTGCGAGGCGCGCGGCGTGATCGTCCGCCCGTTCCCGGGCGACGGCGTCCGGGTCACCATCGGCACCCCCGCCGAGAACGACGCGTTCCTGGCGGTGGCCGAGTCCGCCCTGGCCTGACCGGGGCGCGCCCGGGGCCGGTCCGTCAACCCCCTACGGACCGGCCCTGGGCGTCTCCTCCGACAACAATAGTGGCTTTTGTCCGTTTTGCAGGCCGAACCGCCGGTCAGGTGGCGGCGAGCAGCACCGGCTCGGCCATCAGGAAGTAGCCCTGGTCGTCGTCCTCCGGCGTGGCGCTCTCCCGCAGCCGTTCCACGGCGACGTAGCCGTCCACCGCGTACGCCCGGCCCGGCCGCCAGCCGATCCCGTCCCGCCCGACGTCGAGCACGAAACTGGACCGGGTCGCGCCGGTGAGCGGGTCGACGGTGACCAGCTCCCGCCGGTCGGTCAGCAGGTGCACCCGCCCCGGCTCGGTCGCGAGCACCCGGGCCGGGTGGATGTCCGCCCTGCGCCACAGCTCCGCGCCGGTACGCGCCGAACGCCCGACCACCACCGGGCCGGACGTGTCCACCACCCGCTCGCCGTCCAGCACCGTGTCCATCGCGTCCAGGCCCGGCGCGGCGCTCGGCTCGCCCGGGTCGGTCACCAGCCAGCCCTTGCCGCCCGCACCGCCCGGCCCGGCGGTGCGCAACCCGCGGCAGCCGGAGTGCCCGTGCGGGCAGCCGACCGGCGTGACCACGAGCTGATCCGGCGCGTCCGGGGGACGCCAGCGGGTCCGCACCGTGCCGGTCGCCGCGTCCCGCAGCTCGACCACGGGCGGCCCCTCGCAGCTGTCCACCCCGACCACTTCGCCGCTGGCTGTCGTACCCACGTCGGCCCGGCAGTCGCGGGGCAGGTCGGCGCGCCAGAGCCGGCGCCCGTCGGCGAGGTCGTACCCGCCGACCCCGCCGGGACCCGCCGACACCAGCACGGATCGGCCGGCGGCACGAGCGACGTGCAGCCCGGCCGGGTCCCAGACCGTGCCGGCGTAGGTCCGCCTCGGCTCCGGCACCGGCCCCGGCTCCGGGCCGTCGGCCCGCCAGGCGACCCGTCCGGTACGCGCGTCCAGTGCCACCAGCTTCCCGTCGGACCAGCGGCTGACCACCGTGGTGTCCTGGGCGAGCACCCCGGTCAACGTGGCCGGCCAGCGACGGTACGACCAGAACGGGGTGACCCGGTGCCGCCCGGTGACCGGCTGGTCCGCGTACACCTGACGGGCGCCCGCGTAGACGCGCAGCCGGCCGTCGACGACGAGCGGCGCCACCGGCAGCCGCCCGATCACCCCGGCGGTCGGCGCGGGCGCCGCCGGGTACGGCTCCCGGGCGACGGTCTCGACCTCGGCCGGCGCCAGCACCCGGACCACCACGGCGACCGTCGCCGCGACGGCGAGTACCGCCACCAGCGCCACCACGGCCCGCCGCCTCGCGGCCTTCGCCATCCGTCACCTCCGACCCGGCACCCTACCGGCCAGGTCCGGGCCGGGCGCGGCGAGCGGCCAGGTCGGCTCAGGCGGCCTCGGAGGACCGGGCCGGTCCGGCGGCCAGCGCCAGGTCGGCCAGGTCGCGTCGGAGCGCGCCCTCCACCGCGCGGGCGGCCAGGCCGCCGAGAATCAGGGCCAGCACCCGGCCGTACGGGCGGGTCGGCGCCGCCTCCTGCTCGACCGTGACCTCGGTGCAGCCGCGGCGTCGCCGCTCGACGGTGCGCAGCGTCCAGGTGATGCGGTAGTCCGCGCCGGCGCCGCGCGAGCCGAGCACCAGGCGGCTCGGGGCGACCGCCTCGATCACCTCGAACTCCTCCGGTTCGGCGCCGCCGTCCGGCCGGACGCGGGTCTCCCGCCAGGTCGAGCCGGGCCCGAACCCGCCGCCGCCGAGGACCTCGACCGCGCTCACCGCCGAGAGCCAGTCGGCGCGGGCCGGGAGGTCGGTCAGCAGGCGCCACAGGTCGGCGGCCTGCGCTTCGATGAATGCGGACACCGTGACCGTCGACATGGCACCTCCCGTGTCGTACACGGTACGGGCCGTGACCGGAAACGGGGAGCCTCGCTGTGACATTTCCACCGCCGGTGCCCCGATCGTCGGGGCACCGGGGTGTGGCACTGACGGTCAGCCGCGGAACGAACCGCCCCGCAGCGCGGTGACGAACGCGGCCCAGCCCGGGGGGCTCACCGCGAGCGCCGGGCCGTCCGGGTCCTTGGAGTCGCGTACGCCCACCACGCCGTGCGCGGCGACCACGTTCGTCGCCACCTCGACGCAGAGGCCCTGATCGTTCGAGCGGCTGCTGGTGCGCCAGACGGCGCCGGTCAACTCGGTCATGCTCGTCCTTCCTGTTCGGCTACCCGGGTACGCCCCCCGACCCGGCACCATCGGCGGCTCCGTTCCGGCCGGGAGCCGCCGTCCGGGGCGTACGTGATCCGGAGCGATAAACGCGGAAGGAAACGGCCCCGGTCGCACATCGGGTGCGACCGGGGCCGTTCGGGATGGCAGAACTCAGCGGGCCGGGAGGATCGTCCCGGTGACCTCGCCCAGCGCGACAGTGGTGCCGTCCGGGCCGGGCGCGGTGGCGGTGATCGTCACCGTGTCGCCGTCCTCCAGGAACGTCCGCTCGCTGCCGTCGGCGAACTTGACCGGCTCGGACCCGCCCCAGGTCAGCTCCAGGAACGACCCGACCTGGCCGCGCTCCGGACCGGAGACGGTGCCGGAGGCATAGAGATCACCGGTACGCAGCGACGCGCCGTTGACGGTGAGGTGGGCGAGCTGCTGCGCCGGGGTCCAGTACATGCCGGCGAACGGCGGCTCGGCGACCCGCTCGCCGTTCCACTGCACCGACAGCGTCAGGTCCAACCCGAGGTGCGGCGTGTCGCGCAGGTAGTCCTGCACCGGCGGGTCCTGGTCCGGCGCGGGTACGAACGCGTCGGCGAGCGCCTCCAGCGGCGTCACCCAGGCCGAGACGGACGTGGCGAACGACTTGCCGAGGAACGGCCCGAGCGGCTGGTACTCCCAGGCCTGGATGTCCCGGGCCGACCAGTCGTTGACGAGCACCACGCCGAAGACGTGGTCGGCGAAGTCGGCCACCGGCACCCGCTCGCCCAGCCGGCTCGGCACGCCCACCACGAAGCCCACCTCGGCCTCGATGTCCAGCCGTACCGACGCGCCGGTGGTCGGGCCCTGCGCGCTGGCGCGCTGCCCGGTCGGGCGGATCACCGGGGTGCCGGAGACGACCACGGTGCCGGCCCGGCCGTGGTAGCCGATCGGCACGTGCTTCCAGTTCGGCAGCAGCGGCGGCTGGCCGGGCCGGAAGATCTGCCCGACGTTCGAGGCGTGGTGCTCCGAGGAGTAGAAGTCGACGTAGTCGGCCACCTCGAACGGCAGCGCCATCTCGACCTCGCGCAGCGGCACCAGCAGCGGCTCGACCGCCGCCCGGTGCTCCGGCTCGGTGAGCAGCTCGACGACCCGCTGCCGGACCGCCGTCCACTGCGGGCGGCCGAGCGCCATGAAGGCGTTGAGCGTCGGCCGGCCCAGCGCCCCGCCGGCCAGCACCAGACCGGCGGCCTCCGCGCCGGCCAGGTCCAGCGCGAAGTCACCGATGCGGACGCCGATACGCGGCTCGCCCTCGCCGTGCCGGAACACGCCGTACGGCAGGTTCGTCACCCCGTACGGCGACCCCGCCGCCCCTGGTACCCAGGTCATGCCGTGCCGGCCGGGCACGCCCTCACGGCCCTCGCTCCGCTCGGTGCGTTCGGTCATGCCGTGCAGACTGGGCACGCCCTCACGGCCCTCGCTCCGCTCGGTGCGTTCGGTCATGCCGTGCAGACTGGGCACGCCCTCACGGCCCTCGCTCCGCTCGGTGCGTTCGGTCATGCCTCGAAGCCTCCGTTCACCAGCCCCAGCCGGATCAGATCGGTAAGTGGTTCGGAGATGCTGCACGAGCCGTACCCGACCCAGAGCGGACGCTCGGCGTCGCGGTGCGCCCGCGCCGGCTCGACCACACGGACCGGGTCGGTGGCGGCGAGCAGCTCGGCCACGCCGTCCACCTCGGCGCCCCCGACCGCGGCGAGCGTGGCGCCCAGCACGTTGACGAAACCGTGGTGGTTGAAGCCGGTCTCCGGGTCGCGGTGCCGGATCGCGTGGTGCAGCCCGGCGGTGAGCTTGAACGGCAGCTTACGGTCCCGGCAGGCGCAGATCACCGCGGCCAGCTCGACCGGGGTGGGGAACAGCTCGGCGGCGAGCCCGCCGGTACGGAACTTGGCGGCCACCGGCAGCCCGTCCGCGCGCGCCTCGGCGAGCGTGTCGAGCGCGCCCATCAGCCCGAAGGTCAGCGGGATCTCCGCGTAGACGGCGGTGCCGTCGAGCCGGTCGGCGAGCGCGACCAGTTCGGACAGCCCGGGTTGCGGGTCCTCACCGCGTTTGGCCACCGGCGCCTCGATCTGCCGGGCGGTCACCCCGTCGGGCGCGAGCGCGTCCAGCGCCTGCGGGAGCTGGTCCAGGCCGGTGTCGCCGATCAGCCCGATGACCAGCCCTTCGGCCGGGTCCACCAGGCCGCGCAGCGACCCGCGCTGGATCTCCGAGGCGGGCAGCAGCAGCGGGCCGACCATGTCGGTGTACCAGGCGGCGCGGTGGGTGCGGTGCGCGGTCACCGCGTCGGGCAGCGCGGCGTTTCCGGGCGGAAAGACCGCGGCGTCGTCCACCAGGCCGGAGAGGAGGCGGGGCACCTGCGTTGACACGAGACAAGAATGTACGGGACGCTACGAGGAACGGACAACAGCGTCCGATTATCGGACGCCACCGGCCGGAGAACGGGACATATCGGGAGGCGAGATGCCGTACTACCGCAGCGTCGGCGACGTGCCGCGCAAGCGCCACACCCAGTTCCGCCAGCCCGACGGCACGCTCTACGCGGAGGAACTGGTCGGCCAGGAGGGCTTCTCCTCCGACTCGTCACTGCTCTACCACCGCCACGCGCCGACCGCGATCCTCGCCGCCGAGGAGTTCGCCCCGCCCACGGTCACGCGGGTGCCGAACCTGCCGCTCAAGCCGCGCCACCTGCGCACCCACAAGCTCGACGGCACCGGCGCCGACCCGGTGCTCGGCCGGCAGTACCTGCTCGCCAACGACGACGTACGCATCGCGTACGTGCTCGCCGACCGCCCGTCGCCGCTGTTCCGCGACGCCACCGGCGACCACTGCCTCTACCTGGAGGCCGGGTCGATGCGGGTGGAGTCGCCGTTCGGCGTGCTCGACGCGGTCGCGGGCGACTACGTCGTCATCCCCACCTCGACCATCCACCGCCTCGTGCCCACGGGCGACGAACCGACCCGGCTGCTCGCCGTGGAGGCGTCCGGCCACATCGGCCCGCCCAAGCGCTACCTCTCCGTACGCGGCCAGTTCCTGGAGCACGCGCCCTACTGCGAGCGCGACGTCCGGGGACCGGACACGCCGCTGCTCGTCGACGGCGAGGAGGTGGAGGTGCTCGTCAAGCACCGCCGCGGGTGGACGAGGTACGTCTACGCCAACCACCCGTTCGACGTGGTCGGCTGGGACGGGCACATGTACCCGTGGGCGTTCTCCATCCACGACTTCGAGCCGATCACCGGGCGGATCCACCAGCCGCCGCCCGTGCACCAGACGTTCCAGGGCCCGAACTTCGTGATCTGCTCGTTCGTGCCGCGTAAGGTCGACTACCACCCGGCCGCCATCCCGGTGCCGTACAACCACCACAACGTCGACTCCGACGAGATGCTGTTCTACACCGGCGGCAACTACGAGGCCCGGCGCGGCTCCGGCATCGAGCAGGGCTCGATCTCGCTGCACCCGTCCGGCTTCACCCACGGCCCCCAGCCGGGCGCGGCCGAACGCTCGATCGGCGCGGAGTTCTTCGACGAGCTGGCGGTCATGGTCGACACGTTCCGCCCGCTCGACCTCTGCGACGCGGCCGCCGACTGCGAGGACGACGGCTACGCCTGGACCTGGGCACGCAAGCCCTGACGTACGCGAGAAGGGGCCGCGCCCGGCACGGACGCGGCCCCTTCGCACGCGGTCGTCAGAACGTGGACGCGTCGATGACGAAGCGGTAGCGCACGTCGGAGGCGAGCACCCGCTCGTACGCCTCGTTGATCTTCTCGGCTCCAATGACCTCGATCTCGGCGCCCAGCCCGTGCTCGGCGCAGAAGTCGAGCATCTCCTGGGTCTCCGCGATGCCGCCGATGTTCGACCCGGCGAACGACCGGCGGGCCGGGATCAGCGAGAACGCGTGCACCGACAGCGGATCCTCGGGCGCGCCCACGTTGACCAGCGTCCCGTCCACCGCGAGCAGCCGCAGGTACGCGTCCATGTCGAGGGTCGCGCTGACCGTGTTGATGATCAGGCCGAACGAGTTGGCCAGCTCACGGAACGTCTCCTCGTCCGAGGTGGCGTAGTAGTGGTCGGCACCGAGCCGCAGCCCGTCCTCCCGCTTCTTCAGCGACTGCGACAGCACAGTCACCTCGGCGCCCATCGCGTGGGCCAGCTTCACGGCCATGTGGCCGAGACCGCCCATGCCGATCACCGCAACCCGGGTGCCCGGCCCGGCGTTCCAGTGCCGCAGCGGCGAGTACGTGGTGATGCCGGCGCAGAGCAGCGGCGCGGCGGCGTCCAGCTCGATGCCGTCCGGGATGCGCAGCACGAAGTCCTCGGTGACCACGATGGCCTGCGAGTAGCCGCCCTGGGTCGGCTTGCCGTCCCGCCCCACCCCGCCGTACGTGCCGGTGCTGCCCTTCAGGCAGTACTGCTCCAGCCCCTTGCGGCAGTTGTCGCACTCCCGGCAGGAGTCGACCAGGCAGCCGACGCCGACCCGGTCGCCGACGGCGAACTTCGTGACCGCCGAGCCGACCTCACGCACCACGCCCGCGATCTCGTGGCCGACCACGATCGGGTAGCGGGTCGGGCCCCACTCGCTGCGCGCGGTGTGGATGTCGGAGTGACAGATGCCGGAGAACTTGATGTCGATGAGAACGTCGTCCGGGCCGAGATCCCGCCGCTCGATGGTGGTCGGGACGAGCGGTTCGGTCGCGGACGTCGCCGCGTAGGCATTGACGGTGAGCACGGGTCCCCGCATTCCTTGAGCCGGTGTTTCCGGTCCTCCTACCCTCTCACCGGCGAGCGAACGCGGTGAGTCCGGCCACCACCGACGCGGTCACCACCCCGGCCAGCGGCCACGGGCTGCCGACCAGCGCGTACACGAGAAGCAGCAGCACCGCGGCGGCGGCCGCCCAGACCGGCACGGCCAGGCCGCGCGACATCGCCTCCCGCAGGCCGGGCCGCCACGTCGCCGGACGCCGCAGCAGCACCGCCACGCCGGCCACCGACAGCGCCGCGAACAGCCGGGACGCGCCGGACGAGGCCGGGGCCAGGACGCCGGCCAGCAGGCTCGCGAGCAGCGACCAGCCGGCCACCGACAGCAGGAGCCGCCGGATCCCGTCGTCCACGGTCCGGACCGGGTCGGGCCGGGCCACCGGCAGGTCCGCCAGCGCGGTCAGGTGCTCCAGCGTCTCGGCGTAGCGGCGTCGCTCCAGCCGGGCCACGCCCACGTCCTGCCCCGCCTCGCCCAGCTCCGGGTCCAGCCGCAGCGCCTCCCGGTAGGCCCGCTCGGCCAGGTCGAACAGTTGCAGCCGCACCGCGACCAGGCCCAGCACCAGGTGCGCCTCCGGCTCATCCGAGGCCAGCTCGACACCCCGCCACGCCGCGTCCAGCGCCGCCTGCCCGTTGCGCGACGCGGAGAGAATGGCGGCGGCGCTGCGCTGCGCGTACGCGTCGCCCGGACCGCGCGCCAGGATCTCGTCGGCGGTGGCCGCTGCGGGCTTCCAGCGTTCGAGGTCGAGCAGCGCGAAGCCACGGGCCACGAGCACCGGCAGGACACCCCCGGCCGTGTCGGCGGCACGCGTCCCGGACGTCTCAACGGCAACGGGCGGCTCGACGGCGGACGTTTCGCCGTCGGCTGTCACGGCGTCCGGAACTGGGGTCACGGCCGTCTCGGCGACGGCCAGCGCCTCCGCCGGACGCCCGGCGGCCAGGTGCATCCGGGCCAGCATGGTCAACGCGGGCAGGTGCCCGGGCTCGTCCGCGAGCAGCGCGGTGAGTTCGCCGACGCCCTCGTCGTAGCGGCCCAGCTCGGCGAGGAGATGGGCGCGTTGCAGGTAGCCGTCGGCGGCGGACTGGTCGGGTGCGGCGTCACTCGGCATCCCGGCGAGCGTATCCGCCCCGGCCCACCAGCTGCCGACAGCTCCCGTCGTCAGGAACTCCGGCAGGCGACGCCCGCCCGGCCGCCACACGTCCCGAGGCTGCACCACCGGCGCAGCCCGCTCTCGTCCAGGAACAACCACCCGCAGCTCCGGTCCGGGCAGGCCCGCACGGTGAACCGGGCCGGATCGGCGAGCAGTTGCGCGCCGCTGAACGCGGCGGCGTGCACCGGCACCCGAAGGCCGGCGGCGAGGTCCGGCCACCAGCGACCGCGTCCGTCGACCGCGCGCCGGAACGCGAGCGTACGGGCGGCGGCCTCGGCGGCCCGGGCGACCGCTTCGAAGGCCGGGCCGTCGTCCGGGTCGACCAGGCTGGCGTAGAGCGCGGCGCGGAGCGTACGGGCCTCGTCGAGCACCACCTCCGCCGTGCCGGGATCGCGCCGGGCGAGGTGAAGCAGACGGTTCATCGACACCTCGTCCACCAGCCCGACATGGCCGGCCCAGACAGCAAGGGTGCGATAGCCGCGCAGCCACTCGGCGCCGGGCAACGGGGACTCGCGCCCCCAACCGGCGAGGGTGTTGCAGAAGTCCAGGGCCGGGTGGCCGCCCACGCTCCACGGCAGGCTCTCGTCGTTCACCCGGATCTCGTGCATCGGCCGGCCGACCCGGTCCAGGCGGTCGTCGCCCGCGAGCACCCGCCGCTGCACCTCGCGGAGCCGGGGCCCCGGCTCGACACCGAAGTCGGCCACGAGCAGGTCCCGCGTGGCGCGGTAGAGGCGCAGCGCGTCGGCCCGCCGGGCACCCCGGTACAGGGCGGTCATCAGGACCGCCACGAGGTGTTCCCGCGTCGGGTGCTCGGCGGCCAGCGGCAGCAGTTCGGCGATCGCCCGCGTGTGCTGGCCCAACGCGAGCTGCGCCTCGGCCCGTAGCTCCACGGCCACCAGGCGTAGCTCCTCGACAGTGCCGTGCAGCCGGTGCCGCAGCTCGTCGTCCGCCGCGTCGGCGAGCAACGGCCCGCGCCAGAGAGCCAGCGCCCGGTCGAGCGACCGCACCCGCTCGGCGGGGTCGGCGGCTCTCCCGGCCCTCCGGACCAGTTCGGCGAACTCGTCGACGTCGACCCGGTGCCCGTCCTCCTCGACCACGTAGCCCTCGCCCCGGGTGCTGATCCGCACTCCGTACGCGTGGAGCGAGCCCCGCAGCCGCCCGACGTACGTCTGCACCACGCCCCGAGCGGCGGCCGGCGGCCGGCCGTTCCAGAGCAGGTCGATGAGGCGGTCGGTCGGCACCACGCGCCCCACGTCGAGCAGCAGCATCCCGAGCAGGCATCGCTCCTGGCGTCGGCTGCCGACCTCGACCGGCCGACCGTCGTGGCGGGCCTCGAACGGCCCGAGCAGGCGGAACTCCATACCGAACAGGACCGGTCGATCCGGGCCGGAGGTTGCCGTGCGGCGGTGATCGCATGGTCAGCCGTCCGGTCGTCCGGTCCGCCCGCTCGGAACGGCTCCGCACAGTGCGGTCAGCCCGTGGTGAGCCGGCCCGGCGATCCTGACCGCCCTGACCACCGACGAGATGGAGAGCGGACATGCGTTTCAGGATGAGCGTCGCGGTGGCGGCGGTTGTGGCAGTGGTTGTCGCGGCGCTACCCGGCTCGGCGACCGCCGCGCCGGACCGGCACCACGGCGTCGGCGCCTGGGAGCCGGCCCCACAGGCGCCATTCGAGTTGCCCGCCGGCGCGCGATGCGAGTTCGCGGTACGCGTGGAGCCGATCGTGGACGAGGTGCGCAAGTTGACGCTCGCCACGTATCCGGACGGCGCACCGAAGCGAGAACTGTTCACCGGCGCCCTGATCAACCGGGTGACGAACCTGGAGACCGGCGCCACGTCCACCGCTGACGCGAGCGGCACCTCGCTCGTCGACTACCGCACCGACGGCTCGATGACCTGGTACGTGACCGGGCCGGTGCTCCTCGGCTTCCGGGAGAACGCCGGCACGCTGCCGAAGGGGCTGTGGATCGTCGACGGCCAGTTCCGGGTGGAGTTCTCCCCCACCTACGACAAGACCATCACGATGCTCCACGGCACGACCCACAACGTCTGCACCGACGTCGACTGATCGGGTGACGCGGTGACCGGCGTCCCCGGTCACCGCGTCAGTCGGCCGGGGCCTCGTAGACCAGGGCCACCGCGATCCCGGCCAGCCCTTCCCCACGCCCGGTGAAGCCGAGGCCGTCGGTGGTCGCAGCGGACACGGTCACCGGCGCGCCGACCGCCTCGGAGAGCACCCGCTGCGCTTCCTCCCGGCGCGGCCCGATCTTGGGGCGGTTGCCGACGACCTGCACCGACACGTTGCCGATCCGGAAGCCCGCCGCCCGTACCCGGCGCGCGCTCTCGGTCAGCAGCGCCACCCCGGAGGCACCGGCCCACTCCGGCTGGTCCACCCCGAAGTTCGCGCCCAGGTCACCGAGGCCGGCGGCGGAGAGCAGCGCGTTGCAGGCGGCGTGCGCCGCCACGTCGGCGTCGGAGTGACCGGCCAGGCCGTCCTGGTCCGGCCAGTGCAGGCCCGCGACCCAGCAGGGCCGCCCGGCCGCGAACGCGTGCACGTCGGTGCCGACGGCCACCCGAGGAACGATCATGACCAGAGGGTACGCGCTGCGCCTTGACGGCCGCCCGGGCTGTGGTTAGCTTGGTTTCTGTACGCCCCAGTGTCGCCTCTGCCTCGCGCATGCGCCTGGGGCTCTTTCTTGCCGTCGGCGCGCCGGACAATCCGCCGCGATCGTCACGCTTAGCATCCAGTCCGTGACGCCACACCCCCATGCGCGAACCGTGCATCACTGGATCTCCCTCGGCAGGTTCCATCCCTATCTGGCTGCCGCCGGTGGCGACGAGAGCAAGGCCTGTGAGCTTTACGAGTGGAGCGTCGCCCTGACGGGCGCGTCGTTCGAGGCGTTTCACTACGTCGAGGTCGTCACCCGCAACGCGATAGATCGGGAGATGAGGGCGCACCTCAACGAGCCGGGCCGCGGTATCCCATGGTTCCTTCTGACGGTCAGCGGTAAGCGCCAGGTGCAGGATGGAATCGATCGAAACGTCTCCGAGGTCCGCGCGCGCTTGCGTCGAGAGCACTCCCAGAAGGAAACCCGCGACCAAATCATCGCGGGCTTGAGCTTCGGCTTCTGGGTCTCGATGTTGGGTTCGGAGCACGAGCAACTCTGGCGGGAGGCCCTGCACCGCGCCTTCCCCTACTCGTCCGGCAAGCGCCACGATGTCGCCAGCGCCATGAATGCCCTCCGGGTGTTCCGCAATCGGCTGGCTCATCATGATTCGCTTCTCGCCACCGACGTGCCGTTCCGCCTCAGCCAGATGATCGATGTCGTCGCGTGGGCGGACCCGGACGCCGCCCGCTGGCTCAGGAGGATCGAGCGGGTGACCGAGGTGCACCGACTGCGCCCAGCCGCCCGCAACGACACCGTGGTGGTCCCCGCCAGGAACGCATGGGGGCTCTATCAGTCGACGCGAGCGTACGTCTGCCAGGCGGGCAGATCATTTCAACCTGTGGATCATCTGGCCTTCTACTCTCAGCGCCAGATCCTTCCAGAGGTGCCCAAGATTCTCTTTCGGCTCGACAACGTCGATTGGACAGTCGGTGAGGTGAACCGGCTCCGAGCGACGGGCGAACGGCGCGACGCCCTCCTCGCCGACATCATCGAGGTCAGCCGCAAGCAGGGGTGGACCGAAGGGCGCTATCAGGTATTCGGCCTCACCGCGCCAGGTTCGGCTGGCCACCTGACGCTACCGACGCCCATCCCGCATCACAGCCGAGGCAGAGGTAGCGCCTTCACCCAGGGTCAGCGGTATGTCGTCCGAGACCGCCTGCGCCGGGCTCGATCCACCGCCGACCTGTGAGGAGTACGTCAGGCGCCGGTGGACAGCAGGTGTTCGGCCAGGGACAGGTCGAACGGGCGGGTGATCTTCAGGGCCAGCTCGGAGCCGGGTACGCAGGTGACCGCGATCCCCTGCTTCTCGACCAGCCCGGCGTCGTCGGTGAGCGCGTCACCCGCCGACCGGTGGGCCGCGAGCAGTACCGAGCGGCGGAAGCCCTGCGGCGTCTGGACCGCCCGCAACGCGGACCGGTCGACGGTGCCGAGCACCCGCTCGGCCGCGTCGACCTCCTTGACGGTGTCGACCACCGGCAGCACCGGGATCACCGCGTCGTGCCCGTCGCGGACCGCCGCCGCCACCGACTCGACCAGGCCCGGCGGGGTGAGCGCACGGGCGGCGTCGTGCACCAGGACGATCTCCGGACCGGCGGGCACCGCTGCGAGAGCCGCCGCCACCGACGCCTGGCGCTCGGCGCCACCGGGCACCACTGTCACCGGCGCCACGGGCGCCAGCATCGCGCGTACCGCCTCGACCTCGGTGGCCGGTGCGGCCACCACGATCGTGTGCACCGAGGGCGCGGCGGCGACCCGGCGGACGGCGTGCACGAGCAGTGGTTCACCGGCGAGCGGGCGGAGCGCCTTGGGGGCGCCGGGTCCGAGGCGTACGCCGGCACCGGCCGCAGGAACGAGGACCGCGACGTCACCGCGCGGATTGAGCTGCGCGGTCACGTCGCGGTCCTCGGATTCGTTCGCTGCGGGGTGGGTAGAGGCAGAGGTGTGGATCAGGCCTCGGTCAGCACCTTGTCGAGCAGCGTCTCGGCCTCGTCCTTGGTGCTCTTCTCGGCCAGCGCGACCTCGCCGACGAGAATGTCACGAGCCTTGGCGAGCATCCGCTTCTCGCCCGCCGACAGGCCCCGCTCCCGCTCCCGGCGCCACAGGTCGCGGACGACCTCGGCCACCTTCAGCGGGTTACCGGAGGCCAGCTTCTCCAGATTCGCCTTGTAACGCCGCGACCAGTTGGTCGGCTCCTCGGTGTGTGGTGCACGGAGCACGTCGAAGACCTTGCCCAGGCCCTCTTCGCCAACCACCTCGCGCACACCCACGATCTCGGCGTTCTCGGCGGGAACCCGGACCGTCAGGTCACCCTGTGCGACCCTCAGGACGAGGTATTGCTTGGGCTCGCCCTTGATGACCCGAGTCTCGATTGCCTCGATGAGTGCGGCCCCGTGGTGGGGGTAAACAACGGTCTCGCCGACACTGAAAACCATAGGTTCGAAACCCCTTTCGCTGTGTCTAGGGTAACACGCTCAGGCACCGATGTCTCACCGCTGTCCTGACCGTTGGCGCAGCTCAGGGGCCCTGTGAGAGGTATTTCTTCAGCTTGACAGGCGGCCAAACCGATGGTTTCGACACGCTCCGTGAGGATCACGTGACAACCCGGTAAGGGGTGACGGGAGCGTCCAGATCTAGGGCAATGCGCTCCTTCCATGGTAGCTCCGCAAGTCCGTCCGCGCCCAGGTGTGGCGTTACGGCGGCCGGTGCGGGACGCTGGGAGAGGACGCGACGTCCGCTCACCGAGACGTTCCTGGGGGTCCGATGGGCGTGCCTGACGCTGACGGCCAGGGGCCGCCGGACGGGCTCCCCGGCCTGCCCCCGGAGTGGGGCCGCGTGGTCGTCCCGGACGACGCCTCGGCGCTCGCCGACGAGGCCCGGCAGGTCCGCCGGGAGCTACGGCGGGCACGAACGGCCGCCGGCCGCCGCACCGGCTCGCTCCGCCTCGGACTACCGGCGCTGATCCTGCTCGTATCGGTGCTGATCACACTCGCCGGCCTCGCGGCGGTCACCTGGCCACGCGCCACCCGGTCCGGCGCACCGACAGTGCTCCCCCACGGCGGCGGCGCAGCCCCGCAACCGGTCGGCCCGCTTCCCGCGCTGGACCTGGTCGGCGCAGACGACGTGCCGGTGCCGCTGCGCAGCATGCTGCCCGCCATGATCATCCTGACCGACGCCTGCGCCTGCGCCGAGCAGGTCACCGCGGCGGCCGGAGCCGCCCCGCCCGGCGTCACGGTGGTCACCGTGACCGCGGGCCGGCGGGCCGGCTCGGCGAGCGTCCCGGGGGTACGCCCACTCGGCGACCCGGCCGGCGGGCTGCGCTCCTACCTGCACCTGTCCGCCCAGCCCGGCATCGCCCCGGCGCTGCTGGTGGACCGGCAGGGCTCGCTGGTGCGGGTGGTGCCGGAACTGGGCCCGCTGTCGGACTACCGGGCCGACCTGGCCCGGCTGGCCGGCTGACCGACCGTCAGTAGAGCGCCTCGAGCCGGGCGTCCAGGTCGGCCCGGCCCCTTATCGCGACGAACCGCATCTGCACCAGCTCGCCACTGCCGCCCACCACCGGCACGTCCAGCTGCCCGCCGCAGCGCAGCGCCCGCCGGAACTCGTCGTCCCCGAGGCCGGAGACGAGTACGACGACCAGCCCGTCACCGGCGCAGCTCACCGACAGCCGGTAGTTGTCGCCCCGCGTGGGCCGTACCTGCCGGACGACAGGCGGCCCGCCCGGCGTCAGCCGGGACCTCTCCCGCCACACGACGTGCGACACCTGGAGCAGACGCGTCGTGCCGTCGTCCTCCACCCGTATCACCACCGAGCGGTCCGGCTCGGCACGCGGCACGCGGCGGTTGTCCAACGCCGCTTCGCGCCCGGCGCGTGGCACCGGACGCGCTTCGCCCGTCGACGGGTCGACCCGCCAGTTGCGCGGGGCCAGATCCACGCTCGCGGGCGCGGCCGACGTGGCCGGGCCGGGCTGCGGGGCCGCCGACCGCCACCAGGCCGAGCCGAGCAACAGCGCCAGGACGGTCAGGCCGGCCAGCAACGCCCGCCCGTCCCGCTCCTCGGAGGCCATGCGGGCAGCGTATCGGCGCGGCGCGACCGGGGCGACCCGTCAGCCCACGCGTTCCAGCAGCGCCGCGTAGAGCGTCAGCCCCGGCCCGAACGCGAGCATCACCACCCAGCGCGGCGGCGACGGCTCCGTACGCCACAGCCGGTCCAGGATCAGCAGCGTCGTCGGGGACGAACAGTTGCCGTGCTCGGCGAGCGTCCCCCGGGAGGCGGCGAGCCCGTCCGGCTGCAGCGCCAGCTCACGCTCCACCACGTTGAGGATCCGCGGCCCGCCCGGGTGCACCGCCCAGCCGTCCACGTCGGAGCGTTCGCACCCGTGCCGTGCCAGCAGCTCGTCGACCAGGGTCCGGACGTGCCGGGAGAGGACCTGCGGCACCTTGGGCGACAGCCCCATCCGGAAGCCGGTGTCGGTGACGTCCCACGTCATGTGGTCGGCCGTGGAGGTGTCGGTGACCGAGGTGACCTCGCGCAGCGCGTACCCCCGGCCCCCGGGGACGACCACGGCGGCGACCGCGGCGTCCGAGAACAGCGCGTGGGAGACGATCTGCTGGGTGTCCACCCGGGCGCCCGGCGGCTGGATGTGCAGGCTGGTCAACTCCGCGCAGAGCAGCAGCGCGGGACGCCCCCGGGCGGTGACGAAGTCGCTCGCCGCGCCCAGCCCGGGCAGGGCCGCGTAGCAGCCCATGTGCCCGACGAACATGCGCTGGGTGCTCGGCGACATGCCGAGGTCCCGGGCGAGCAGGATGTCCAGCCCCGGGGTGGCGTACCCGGTGCAGGAGCAGACGATGAACATCCCGATGTCGGCGGCGTCCAGGCCGGCGGCGGTGAGCGCCCGGCTGACCGCCTCCTTGCCCAGCGGCAGCGCCTCGACCTGGTAGCGGCGCATCCGGCGCTCGGTCGGCCACTCCGAGACGTCCTCCAGCAGCGGGTTGACCGCCGCCTGCCGCCGGGTGACGCCCGAGTTCGCGAAGATCCGCTGCGCCAGCGCCCGGGTGTTCCCCTGGAAGTGCCCCGCGAAGAAACCCGTCCACAGCTCGTCCTGGTCCGCGCCCGGCGGATGCGCCGTACCCAGGCCCGCGATCACCGGCATGCCCACGTCCCCCACCCCTCCCTCATCTCTCGCACCAACCCTGGTCACCCGGCAGCCTTTCGTTCGCGACTGCGGGGCTCGCAAAACCGGCTCGCTCCTCGCGCTTCACCAACGAGGGAGCGCGCTGTCCCGGTCCGGGTCGCCGCCGAGCGCGGCGATGCCGAGCCAGTCGGCGCACACGTCGGACGTGGCCGGGTGCAGCGAGCCGCAGCGGGCGTCCCGGTAGAGCCGCTCCAGCGGATGCCCGCGCCGGGTCGCCGAGGTGCCGGCCGCCTCCAGCATCGAGGCCGCGACCTCGGCGGCGGTGGTGCCGGCCAGCAGCTTGGCCCGCCACACCCAGCGGTTCGTCTCGGCGTCGCCGGGCGCCTCGTCGACCCGGCGGGCCGCCTCGGCGACCACCAGTTCGGCGGCGGCGGTGGCCGCGTCCGCCCGGCCCAGGCGGGCCCGCACCGCGGGCAGCCCGGCGAGGTTGCGGGCGTTGAGGTGCTCGGCGGCCGCGTCGATCGCGGCCCGGGCCACGCCCACGTAGACCGCCGCGTAGCTCGCCACCAGCCAGTGCGGCATGAGCTGCGCGACCACCAGAGCCAGCCCCTCGACGCCGCCGAGCAGCCGGTCGGCCGGAACCGTCACGTCCAGGTGCACGTCGTGCGACGAGGTGGCCCGCATGCCGAGCGAGTCCCAGGTGGGCTCCACGGTGATCCCGTCCCCGGCCGGAACCAGGAACTGCGACACCACCGACTGGTCGGCGGCGCTGCGGGCAGCCACCAGGTAGCCGTCCGGGTGGCCGGCGCCGGAGCAGAACGTCTTGCTGCCCTTGATGTGCCAGCCGCCCTCGACCGGCTCGTAGACGGTGCTGAGCTGCGACAGCCGGGCGCCGGCGCCGCGTTCGCTCATCGCCACCGCGTACCAGGCGCCGTCGGCCGCCGCGCGCAGCAGCCGGTCCCGCGCCGCCAGCGCCTCATCCGGTACGCCGAGCGCCTCGGCCAGTTCCTCGGTGACCGCGCCCAGCGCGCCGGTGACCGAGGCGTGCATGTTGAACACCAGCGCGGTCGCGCCGTTGCCCCGGGCCAGTTCGGTGGCGACCGCCGCGTACTCGAAGAAGCTCGCGCCCGCGCCACCCAGCTCGGGCGGCACCATCAGCCCGAACAGCCCGGCCGCCCGCAGGTCCGCGAAGTCTTCCACGGGGAACGAGCCGTCGCGGTCGTGCCCGGCCGCGCGGGCGGCCAGTCGCGGCGCCAACCGGCGGGCCGCCTCCAGCGCGTGCACAGTCATGTCGCCCCCTTCTCGGCGTCCCTTTACCCCGGGCGGCCCCGGCTACCCGCCCCGGCGCCCCCAGCCCTGGTACAGCACCGCCGCCGACCGGGTCGGCACCATGCGCGGCTCGGTCCTCGCCGGACGGTCGCCGCCGCGCATGCGGCGCAGCAACCAGGCAAGCGTGCCGCCCAACTCCGGGCGGACCCCGCGTACCTCGAGCGACACGCCGTGCCGGGCGCACTCGGCGACGAGCGCGCGGGCGTCGACGAACAACCGGGGGTCGTGGATGCCGCGCGGCACTGTGGGCAGCCGTTCGCCCAGCTCCACCGCGACCAGCCGGGCCAGCAGCGTGTCGTTCAGCGTGTCCAGCACCAGCAGGCCGCCGGGCCGCAGCAGCCGGCACGCCTCGGCGACCGCGCGCCGCCAGTCCGGCACGTGCTCCAGCACCTCTCCGGCGGAGACCACCGCCGCGCAGCCGTCGGTCAGCGGCACCGCCGTCGCGTCGCCCTGGACCGCTGTCACCCCGTGGTCGGCGGCCTGGTCCAGCGCGGAGCGGGTCAGGTCCACCCCGACGTGGCGGTAGCCCTTGCCGGCCAGGTGCGGGGCCAGCAGCCCGGCGCCGCAGCCCAGATCGACGAGCAGATCGTCCGGCGTGGACGCCGGTGGCACCAGCGCCGCGCGCGCCCGCGCCAGCCAGTGCAGCATCGCGAACGCGCCGTCCGGCCGCCACCACTCGTCGGCCAGATCGTCGTACTGCCGGGGGTCGTTCGGCGGCAGCACCCGGTGCGGAGTGGACACCCCGGGCACGTCAGGCATGCGTCGAGCGTGGCACGACTGCCCGGTAACGACCAGACTTCCCTTATGTCGACACGGGTGTTAGGGCTGGTCAAGGCGAGCCATCCGGAACCCGCTGCGGCGGTCACCGTGGTCGCCGCGCTGCTCGCCGCCGGCGCCGGGCACTCCGCGGCCGGCGTCGCGGCGGTGGCGCTGACGGTGCTGGCCAGCCAGCTCGCTGTCGGCTGGAGCAACGATCTGATCGACGCCGAGCGGGACGCCGCGGTGGGGCGTACCGACAAACCGGTGACCACCGGCGCGGTCAGCCGGCCGGCGCTGGCCCGGGCCGTCGTGGTCGCCGCCGTCGCCACCCCGCTGCTGGCGCTGGCCGGCGGCCCGGCCGCGGCGGCCTGCGCCACGCTGGGCCTGGTCTCCGCGCTGCTCTACAACCGGCCGCTGAAGTCGACGGCGGTGTCGGTGCTGCCCTACGCGGTCTCGTTCGGCGCGCTGCCCGCGTTCGTGGTGCTGGCGCTGCCCGGCTCGCCCGCGCCGCCGGCCTGGCTGGTGGCCGCCGCCGCGCTGCTGGGCGCCGGCGCGCACTTCGCGAACGTGCTGCCCGACCTGGCCGACGACGCCCGGACCGGGGTGCGCGGCCTGCCGCACCGGCTGGGCCCCGCCGGCAGCCGGCTCGCCGCCGCCGGGCTGCTCCTGGCGGCCACCGTCGCGTTGGTCTTCGGCCCGCCGGGACCGCCGTCGTGGGCCGGGCTGTCGGCCGTCGCCGCCGCCGTCGCCGTGCCGGCCCTCGGCTGGTACGCGGGACGCGCCGCCGCCGGACGCTCGGCCAGCGCCTTCCGGGCGGTGCTGGTGGTGGCGCTCATCGATGTGCTGCTGCTGGTGACGAGCGGCCGGGTGGTCTGACGGTCTCCCTCGCCGGGTGGCATTGCCGGGTCCGCGTGCGGGCCTCGATCAGCTCCAACTACCCTGGAGCGCGGTCTGCGCGGGTATGGCCACCCCGTGCCCGGTGGTCGACCGGGCGGGGATCGTGACGAGGAGGACCGACGTGACGCGCTCGATCAGGGGTTCCCGGGGGCCGGCCCTGCTGCTGGCCGGCACGGCGGCGGCGAGCCTGCTGCTGTCCGGGTGCGGCACCGGGCAGATTTCCGAGACCGCCAACAAGATCCCGTCGGTACAGGGCGTCAACGTCCAGACCTCCGACAACCTGTACAAGGTGCGCGGTCTCTACGTGCGGACGCCGGGGCCGAAGGGCTACGAGGCGGGGTCGAACGCGCCGGTCAACGTGGTGATCTACAACGACAGCGAGAAGCCGGTGACCGTGACGGTCACCACCGACAGCGCCCGGGAGATCGTGCTCACCGGTTCCGGCGCGGGCGAGAGCGGCGCCGCCACCCCGACCGGTTCGCCCACCGAGCCGGGCACCGCCTCGCCGACCGCGAGCGACCCGAGCGCGTCGCCGAGCCAGTCGCTGGGGACGTCCGAGTCGCCGTCGGCCAGCCCGTCGCCGAGCGAGACCGGGTCCGCGCCCGCCGGTCAGCCGGCCCGGATCGAGATCCCGGCGCTCAGCTACGCCCAGCTCAACGCCGACAACCCGCGGTTCCTCCAGCTCGTCGGCCTGAACCAGAAGCTGCTCGTCGGCCAGCAGGTCAACCTGACCTTCGACTTCGGCGACGGCAAGGTCATCACGACCCCGGCGCCGATCGGCATCCCGCTGACCGCGGAGCCCACCCCGTCCAAGATCGTCAACCCGCGTGAGCACGGAGCCGAGGACGGTGGCGTCGAGGGCGGCCACTGACCCCCGTCCTCCTTCCGTCGGCACCGCCGCCGTGGCCAGCGCCACGCCGGCGGTGTCGCCGTTTCCGGTGGGCTTTCGTCGTACGGGCCGGTTAGCGTCCTGTGGTGACCACGCCCCGATCGACCCCCTCCCGTGCCGGCGCCGGCCGCGGTCGCGCCGCCCGTGAGCCCCGTCCGGCCTACGAGTGCGACGCCTGCGGTCACCAGCCCCCGAAGTGGGTGGGCCGGTGCCCCGAGTGCGGCGAGTGGGGCTCGGTGGTCGAGTCCACGATCACCGGCCCGCTGGTCTCCGGCCGGGTGGTCAGCTCGCGGATGCCGGCCGAGCCGGCCCGGCCGATCGCCACCATCAGCGCCGCGCCCGCCCGCGCCCGGGCCACCGGCGTCAGCGAGCTCGACCGGGTGCTCGGCGGCGGCCTCGTTCCCGGTGCCGTGGTGCTGCTCGCCGGGGAGCCCGGCGTCGGCAAGTCGACGCTGCTGCTCGACGTGGCCCAGCAGTGGGCTGCCGGCGCCGGCAGCCCGTCGCTGGTGGTCAGCGGCGAGGAGTCGGTCAGCCAGGTGCGGCTGCGCGCCGAGCGGATGGGCACCCTGCACGACCAGCTCTACCTGGCCGCCGAGAGCGACCTGTCGGCGGTGCTCGGCCACCTCGACGCGGTCAAGCCCGGCCTGCTGGTGCTCGACTCGGTGCAGACCATCTCCACCACCGGCACCGAGGGCGTGCCCGGCGGCGTCACCCAGGTCCGCGCGGTCACCGCCGCCCTGGTCGCGGTCGCCAAGGAGCGCGGCATCGCCACCGTGCTGGTCGGCCACGTCACCAAGGACGGCCAGGTGGCCGGCCCCCGGGTGCTGGAACACCTGGTCGACGTGGTGCTGCACTTCGAGGGCGACAAGCACTCCTCGCTGCGCATGGTGCGCGGCGTGAAGAACCGCTTCGGCGCGGCCGACGAGGTGGGCTGCTTCGAGATGCACGAGGGCGGCATCAGCAGCCTGGCCGACCCGTCCGGCCTGTTCCTGACCCGCTACTCCGAACCGGTGCCGGGCACCTGCGTGACGGTGGCGATGGAGGGGCGCCGGGCGCTGGTGACGGAGGTGCAGGCGCTGATCGGGGCCACCGTCGCCGGTTCGCCCCGGCGTACCGTCTCCGGCCTCGACAGCGCCCGGCTCGCCATGGTTCTCGCGGTGCTCCAGCGCCGGACCGAGCGGCTCACGCTGCACGACCGGGAGGTCTTCGCCGCCACTGTCGGCGGCATCCGGGTGGTCGAGCCGGCGGCCGACCTGGCGGTGGCGCTCGCGGTCGCCTCCGGCGGGCTCAACCTGGCGCTCAACCCGCATCTGGTGGCCATCGGCGAGGTCGGGCTCACCGGCGAGGTCCGTCGGGTCGGCGCGGTGCCCCGCCGGCTGTCCGAGGCGGCCCGGCTGGGCTTCCGGCTGGCCCTCGTGCCGCCCGGGTGCGGGCCGGAGAGCAGCGGCGCCGGGCCGGAGAACATGCGCGTGATCGAGGTCACTGACGTGCGGGCCGCCCTCCAGGCCGCCGCCCGCGCATCGGCGGAGTGACACGGTGGGATCCGCCGGGCGTTCCCGGACACGCGGCGCAGCCCGTGAAGAGCCGCCCGAGCCGGGCATCGTGACACATCACAGTAACCACGAGAGCACCCACCGCACGGCAGTCCGTAGACTGTGCCCGTGCCGATCGACCGCGATGCCACCAAGCCCGCAACGGCGACGCCGCACGCCCGTACCGGCGCCGTGAGCGGCAACCCCGCTCGTGCCATCAGCGTGAGCGTCAACGGAAGCGTCGGCGGCGGGGCGGGTGGCGACCCGCTGCGCGCCAACCTCGCCCTGATGGCTCCCGGCACCGCCCTGCGGGACGGCCTGGAGCGGATCCTGCGCGGCCGCACCGGCGCGCTGATCGTGCTCGGCTACGACAAGGTGGTCGAGCAGATCTGCACCGGCGGCTTCCCGATGGACGTGGAGTTCTCCGCCACCCGGGTCCGGGAGCTGTGCAAGATGGACGGCGCTGTCGTCCTCTCCAGCGACGGCACCCGGATCGTGCAGGCCGGCGTGCACCTGATGCCCGACCCGTCGATCCCGACCGAGGAGTCCGGCACCCGGCACCGCACCGCCGAGCGGGTGGCCCGGCAGACCGGCTACCCGGTCATCTCGGTCAGCCAGTCGATGCGGATCATCAGCCTCTACGTCAACGGCCAGCGGCACGTGCTGGACGACTCGGCGGCCATCCTGTCCCGCGCCAACCAGGCGCTGGCCACGCTGGAGCGCTACAAGCTGCGGCTGGACGAGGTCTCCGGCACGCTCTCCGCGCTGGAGATCGAGGATCTGGTCACCGTCCGCGACGCGGTGGCTGTGGTGCAGCGGCTGGAGATGGTCCGCCGCATCGCCGACGAGATCGCCGGTTACGTGGTCGAGCTGGGCACCGACGGCCGTCTGCTGGCCCTTCAGCTCGACGAGCTGATGGCCGGCGTGGACGCCGACCGCACCCTGGTCATCCGCGACTACCTGCCGGTCGGCCGCAAGTCACGCACCCTGGACGAGGCGCTCGTCGAACTCGACCTGCTCAGCGCCACCGAGCTGATCGATCTCGTGGCTGTCGCCAAGGCGATCGGTTACCCGTCCGCCTCCGACGCGCTCGACGCGGCGGTCAGCCCGCGCGGGTTCCGCCTGCTCGCCAAGGTGCCCCGGCTGCCGGTCGCCGTGGTCGACCGGCTGGTGGTGCACTTCGGCAGCCTCCAGCGGCTGCTCGGCGCGACCGTGGAAGACCTCCAGGCCGTCGAGGGCGTGGGCGACGCACGCGCCCGTGGGGTCCGCGAGGGCCTGTCCCGGCTCGCCGAGGCATCCATCCTCGAACGGTACGTCTGACCGACCGCTCAGCCGGTGATGGTCAGCTTCACCGGCTCGCTGATCTTGGTGCCGACGCGGGCGAACACCTGGTACGCGCCGATCGCCGCGAACTCACCGTTCGCGAGCCCGTTGGCGCACCGGTTGTCCACCCGGCCGTTCCAGCCCAGCTCGTAGGAGCGCTCGAAGTTCGGCGTGAACGACTGCGGGTCCGAGCCCTTGCCGGTGCCGCACGTGTCCGAGGACCAGATCTTCTCCGCGCCCGCCTTGATGTACAGCTCCTGCAGATCGGCGCCCACGTCCCGGCTGCACGTCCGGTTCGACACGTTCTTGACCTTGAGGCGCAGCGTGACCACAGTGCCCCGCTGGGCGGTGGCCGGCACCGCGACCGGCGTCACCAGCAGCTCCGAGTCGGTGCAGTTGCCGTCGTCCGAGACCGGCTGCCCGTTCGCGCCGCCGTTACCGGTGCCGCCGCCGTTGTTCGCGCCGCCGCCGGTGTTGCCGCCGCCGTCGCCCGTACCGCCGCCGGTGTTACCGCCGGTGCTGCCGCCGTCCGCGTCACCGGCCGTCGGTGACGGGCTGCCCGACTGCGGGGTCAGCACCGAGCCGGACGGGGCCGGCTCAGCCCCGGCGGAACCGGTCGGCGACGGGTCCGTGCCCGGCGCGCCGGTGTTGCGGTCCGTGCCGGTGCACGAGTAGAGCAGGACAATCAGGAAGAGCAGGCCCGCTCCGAGCACGACGGCACGACGCCGCCAGTACACGGCAGGGGGCAGGGGGCCGACCGTCAGACGCATGATGCGCCTACCGTAGCCGCGCGGCGCACGGCTCGCCGGTCCGACGCGCCGGGAACCCGCCGCCGTACGGCCGCCTCCGTCCACACCGGATAGCCGCCACCACCGTCAGAGGTAGACCTTGCGCTGGTAGATCGCGTGCGCGCCGGCCACCCGGTCGAGGAAGAGCAACCCGGCACAGTGGTCGATCTCGTGCTGGAGCGCGCGCGCCTCGAAACCGTCGGTCACCAGCCGGACCGGCTCCCCGGTGCCCGGCAGCACGCCCTCGACCACCAGCCGGCTGGCCCGCTTCACGTCGCCGGTCAGGTCCGGCACCGACATGCAGCCCTCCCGGCCGGCCTTCCACCGGCTCGCCTCCACCACCCGCGCGTTGCAGAGCACGAACGTGCCGTGCACGGTGACCGCCTTCGGGTGCCCGGTGACGTCCACCGCGAACACCTGCGCGCTCACCCCCACCTGCGGCGCCGCCAGACCCACACAGCCGGGCGAGACCCGCATCGTGGCCACCAGGTCAGCGGCGAGGCGTACCACCTCGGCAGACGTCGGGTCGACCTCCGGGCCGGGTTGGCTCAGCACCGGCTCCGGGGCGGTGACCACCGGACGTACCTCGCCGGGGACGCCGAGCTTCTCCGGGGTCCAGCCGCCCAGGCCCGCGTACTCCGGCCCGGTCACAGCAGATCCGTGTCCGCCGGGCGGAGGCTGACCCCGACACCCAGCTCCGCCGCGACGCGGGTGAGCCGGCCGGCCACCTCGTCGGAGACGCCCGGCGGCAGCTCGACCTCGGCGACCACCACGTAGAGCGAACCGGTCAACCGCGTGCTCAGGTCGGTCACGTTCCCGCCCGCGTCGGTGAGCACCCGGGTCATAGCCGCCACGATGCCCATCCGGTCGGCGCCGTGCACCGCCAGCACGTACGGCTCCCCGGTGGGCTCACTGCCGCCGTCCGGCGTGACCGCGCGTACGGTGGCCAGCAGATGCCCGTCGGCGGCGAGCGGGGCCAGCGCGGCCTCGACGTCGGCGGCGGCCGGGCCCACGCAGATCAGGGTCATCGCGAAGTGTCCACGCAGCCGGGTCATAGTCGAGTCGGTGAGGTTCGCGCCGAGCCGGGCGAGGACCTCCGCGACGTCGGCCACGATGCCCGGCCGGTCCCGGCCGATGACGGTGATCGCGAGCTCGTTCATTCGGACATTCTGCCCCGTCGCCCATGATCGATCGCGCCCGGCCACCCGCCCCGCCCAACCTGCGGGAAAGACAGCCGTGACATGATCGGCGGCGCGATGTCCGAGCCCACATTCGCCACCCAGGTCAGCCGGTGGTACGAGCGCAACGCCCGCGACCTGCCCTGGCGCAAGCCGGGCATCGGCGCCTGGGCGATCCTGGTCAGCGAGGTCATGCTCCAGCAGACGCCGGTGGTCCGGGTGGTGCCCGCCTGGGAGGCGTGGCTGGCCCGCTGGCCGGATCCGCGCGCGCTCGCCGAGGACACCCCGGCCGAGGCGATCCGGATGTGGGGACGGCTCGGCTACCCCCGCCGGGCGGTACGCCTGCGCGAATGCGCGGTGGCCGTCGTGGAGCGGCACGGCGGCGTGGTACCCGACCGGCTCGATCATCTGCTGGCGCTGCCCGGCGTCGGCACGTACACGGCTCGCGCGGTCGCCGCTTTCGCGTACGGGCAGCGGCACCCCGTGGTGGACACGAATGTCCGGCGGGTGGTGTGCCGGGCGATCGCCGGTGAACCCGACGCCGGTCCGACGACCCGCCCGGCCGACCTGGTCGCGACCGAGGAACTGCTGCCGATCGAGCCGGCCGCCGCCGCGCTGGCGAGCGCCGCGTTCATGGAACTCGGGGCGGTCGTCTGCACCGCCCGCGCCCCGCGCTGCGCGATCTGCCCCGTCGAGTCGAGCTGCGCCTGGCGGGCGTCCGGCCAGGCGGCCCCCACGGGACCGACGCGCCGCCCGCAGCGCTACGCCGGCACCGACCGGCAGGTACGCGGGCTGCTGCTCGCCGTGCTGCGGGAGTCCACCGGGCCGGTGCCGCATCAGCGGCTGGACCAGGTCTGGCACGACGACGTGCAGCGGGCGCGAGCGCTGGCCGGCCTGGTCACGGACGGCCTGGTGGAACCGGTGGGCGAGGAGTCGTTCCGCCTGGCCGGCGACGGCCCCGCCGTCCCCCTCCCCTGACCGCCCCACCCCGCCTCCGCCTCCCCCCGCCCTCGACTCGCCCCGTTGATCATGAAGTTAGCGGCGACAAATCGGGCGCCAAGTGCGGTCAACCTCATGATCGACCACGGCAGGGCTGGGGCGAGGAGGGCGTGGTGGGTGGGCACGGAAAGGCGACGGCCCCGGTGGCTTTCGCCTACCGGGGCCGTCGCCCTCGAACTGTGCTTGCCTACGCGGCGTCGTCCGCGCCGGTGGCGGCGGTGCCGCCGAGGTCCGCCGGGACCGCGTCCGGCACGGCGTCCGGCCGGTCCGCGCCCCGGAAGACGAGCTTGGACTTGTCGATGTTCTCCGGGTCGCCCTCGCAGTCCACGACCACGATCTGACCCGGGGTCAGCTCGTTGAACAGGATCCGTTCGGACAGGTTGTCTTCGATGTCGCGTTGGATCGTGCGGCGTAGTGGCCGCGCGCCGAGGACGGGGTCGAAGCCCTTCTTCGCGAGGTACTTCTTGGCGTTGTCGGTCAGTTCCAGGCCCATGTCCTTGTTGCGGAGCTGGGTTTCGATGCGCTGGATCATGATGTCGACGATGGAGAGGATCTCGGTCTCGCGCAGCTGGTGGAAGACGATGGTGTCGTCGATGCGGTTGAGGAACTCGGGCCGGAAGTGCTGCTTGAGCTCGTCGTTGACCTTCTGCTTCATCCGGTCGTAGTTCGACTCGGAGTCCTCAGAGGCCTGGAAGCCGAGCGACACCGCTTTGGCGACGTCGCGGGTGCCGAGGTTGGTGGTCAGGATGATGACCGTGTTCTTGAAGTCCACGATCCGGCCCTGACCGTCGGTGAGGCGTCCGTCTTCCAGGATTTGCAGGAGCGTGTTGAACACGTCCGGGTGGGCCTTCTCGATCTCGTCGAAGAGGACCACCGAGAACGGCCGGCGACGCACCTTCTCGGTCAGCTGCCCACCCTCGTCGTAGCCGACGTAGCCGGGCGGGGCACCGACGAGCCGGGACACGGTGTACCGGTCGTGGAACTCCGACATGTCCAGCTGGATCAGCGCGTCCTCGGACCCGAACAGGAACTCCGCCAGGGCCTTGGACAGCTCGGTCTTACCGACGCCGGACGGGCCGGCGAAGATGAACGAGCCGGAGGGGCGCTTCGGGTCCTTCAGGCCGGCCCGGGTACGCCGGATCGCCTTCGAGACGGCCTTGACGGCGTCTTCCTGGCCGATGACGCGCTTGTGCAGCTCGTCTTCCATGCGCAGCAGCCGGGAGGTTTCCTCCTCGGTCAGCTTGTAGACCGGGATGCCGGTCCAGTTGCCGAGGACCTCGGCGATCTGCTCGTCGTCGACCTCGCTGACGACGTCCAGGTCACCGGCCTTCCACTCCTTCTCCCGCTGCGCCTTCTGCCCGAGCAGCTGCTTCTCGGTGTCACGCAGCTGGGCGGCCCGCTCGAAGTCCTGCGCGTCGATCGCGGACTCCTTGTCGCGGCGCACCTGGGCGATGCGCTCGTCGAAGTCGCGCAGGTCCGGCGGCGCGGTCATCCGGCGGATCCGCATCCGAGCGCCCGCCTCGTCGATCAGGTCGATCGCCTTGTCCGGCAGGAACCGATCCGAGATGTACCGGTCGGCCAGCGTCGCCGCGGCGACCAGCGCGGCGTCGGTGATGGACACGCGGTGGTGCGCCTCGTACCGGTCCCGCAGACCCTTCAAAATCTCGATGGTGTGCGCCAGCGACGGCTCACCCACCTGGATCGGCTGGAAACGACGCTCCAGAGCGGCGTCCTTCTCCAAATGCTTGCGGTACTCGTCGAGCGTGGTGGCGCCGATGGTCTGCAGCTCACCACGGGCCAGCATCGGCTTGAGGATGCTGGCGGCGTCGATCGCGCCCTCGGCCGCGCCCGCGCCGACGAGCGTGTGGATCTCGTCGATGAACAGGATGATGTCGCCGCGGGTGCGGATCTCCTTGAGCACCTTCTTCAGGCGCTCCTCGAAGTCACCGCGGTAGCGGGAACCGGCGACCAGGGCGCCGAGGTCGAGGGTGTAGAGCTGCTTGTCCTTCAGCGTCTCGGGCACCTCGCCCTTGATGATCTTCTGGGACAGGCCCTCCACCACGGCGGTCTTGCCGACGCCGGGCTCGCCGATCAGCACCGGGTTGTTCTTGGTGCGGCGGGACAGCACCTGCATGACCCGCTCGATCTCCTTCTCGCGCCCGATGACCGGGTCGAGCTTGCCCTCGCGGGCGGCCTGGGTCAGGTTGCGGCCGAACTGGTCCAGCACGAGGCTGGTCGACGGCGCGGCCTCACCCGGCGCGGCACCGGCGGCGGCCGGCTCCTTGCCCTGGTAGCCGGAGAGCAGCTGGATGACCTGCTGGCGGACCCGGTTCAGGTCGGCGCCCAGCTTCACCAGGACCTGGGCGGCGACGCCCTCACCCTCGCGGATCAGGCCGAGCAGGATGTGCTCGGTGCCGATGTAGTTGTGGCCCAGCTGCAGCGCCTCGCGCAGCGACAGCTCCAGCACCTTCTTCGCCCGCGGCGTGAACGGGATGTGCCCGCTCGGCGCCTGCTGGCCCTGGCCGATGATCTCCTCGACCTGCTGACGCACACCCTCCAGGGAGATGCCGAGGCTCTCCAGAGCCTTCGCCGCGACACCCTCACCCTCATGGATCAGGCCCAACAGGATGTGCTCCGTACCGATGTAGTTGTGGTTGAGCATCCGGGCCTCTTCCTGGGCCAGGACGACAACCCGTCGCGCTCGGTCGGTGAACCGCTCGAACATGCCCTCGTGCTCCTCACGTGCCGTGCGCCTTGATGGTCAGATCTCGGCGGGGCCGGTGCGCGGACGTCCGGGACGGGCGTCCGTGCCTCCTTACTCTATCGCCGCGGACCGTCTCCGCTGAGGTCGTGTGGCCCCGCGAATGCTCGTTCCAACGTCGTTTCAGACAACCGTCCACGCTCAGGAGGTGTTCCGGGACCCCTGCCTGTACGCGCAGAGCGAAATTCGACCGGCGGCAGAGGGCCGGCCGAGCAGACCTGGGCGGCGTCACACACCCGCCGCGGTTGTCCACAACCTGTGGACGGAATCTCCACCGCCTGTGGACAACTTCCCCGGGTGGAGATTTCTTCCCACCCCACTCCGCCTCGCCGCCAGGCGGATCGGACATCCGCCACTCGGCGGGACGCCGGCCGCGACCGTGACAACGGGGCGGAAACGGCGACGCCGGGCCGGAGTCGCACTCCGGTCCGGCGTCGCGTCGCCCGTGACGAAGGTGGGGTCAGTGCCCCGCCTTCGCGTGGTACTCGTCCACGATCTCCTGCGGGATCCGGCCCCGGTCGGAGATGTCCTTGCCGGCCTTCTTGGCCCACTCGCGGATGGCCCGGTTCTGCTCGCGGTCGGCGGTCGCGCCGCCCCGGCCCCGAGCGGCCCGGCCACCCACGACCACACCCCCGCGACCGACCTTCGTTCCGTTCGCGATGTACGGCGCGAATACGTCACGCAATTTCTCCGCGTTGGATGCGGAGAGGTCGATCTCGTACTGCACGCCGTCGAGCGCGAACTTGACGGTCTCGTCAGCGTCCCCGCCGTCCAGGTCATCGACCAGCTTGTGAATGATCTGCTTGGCCACGTCCCACATTCCTTTCGAGCAGGGTGCTGCTCCTGCAATACTCGCAAGAGCACAATAACCCGTCCGGCGCTTGTTCCGTCAATAGGACGGGGTAACGAGCCGGAGAAGCTTTGCGGGAGCGCCTACTCCGGCCGGACCAACGGGAACAGGATCGTTTCCCGAATTCCCAGCCCGGTCAGCGCCATCAGCAGGCGGTCGATTCCCATTCCCATGCCACCGGACGGCGGCATTCCATACTCCATCGCTCGGAGAAAATCCTCGTCCAGCCGCATCGCCTCGTCGTCGCCGCGCGCCGCGAGCTGCGCCTGGGCGACCAGCCGATCCCGCTGCACGACCGGGTCGACCAGCTCCGAGTACGCGGTACCCAGCTCGAATCCCAGCACGTACAGGTCCCACTTCTCGGCCAGGCCCGGCTCACTGCGGTGGGCCCGGGTCAGCGGGCTGGTCTCCTCCGGGTAGTCGCGGACGAACGTGGGCGCCTGAAGCGACGGCACCACGAGTTCCTCGAACAACTCCTCGGCCAGCTTGCCCGGTCCCCACTTCGGGTCTACGGAGAGACCGACCTTGTCCGCGTACTCGACCAGCCGTGCCCTTTCGGTGCGGACGGTGACCTCCTCACCGAGCGCTTCGGAAAGGACACCGAACAGTGTCACCGAGCGCCACTCGCCGCCCAGATCGAACTCACGCCCGTCGGCGTGGGTCACCACGGTCGATCCGGCGACCGCGATCGCGGCCTGCTGTACGAGATTTCGGGTCAGCTCGGCCATCGTGTCGTAGTCGCCGTACGCCTGGTACGCCTCCAGCATCGCGAACTCCGGCGAGTGCGAAGAGTCGATGCCCTCATTACGGAAGTTACGGTTGATCTCGAAGACGCGGTCGACGCCACCGACCACCGCGCGCTTGAGAAACAGTTCCGGCGCGATTCGCAGATACAGATCCGTGTCGAGCGCATTGCTGTGGGTCACGAATGGGCGGGCCGCCGCGCCACCGTGCAGCAGTTGCAGCATCGGGGTCTCGACCTCGATGAAGTCCTGCCCGTGCAGCGTGTCCCGCAGGCTGCGGACGGCGGTGGCCCGGGTGCGGACCATCTGCCGGGCCTGCGGGCGGACCACCAGGTCCACGTAGCGCTGGCGGACCCGGGACTCCTCGCTCAGCGGCTTGTGCGCCACCGGCAGCGGGCGCAGCGCCTTGGCGGTCACCGCCCATTCCTCGGCCAGCACGGACAGCTCGCCGCGCCGGCTGGTGATCACCTCGCCGGTCACGCCGACGTGGTCGCCGAGGTCGACCAGGCGCTTCCAGTCCGCCAGCCGCTCCGGCCCGACCCGGTCCAGCGAGAGCATCGCCTGGAGTTCGGTGCCGTCACCGTCGCGAAGGGTCGCGAAGCAGAGCTTGCCGGTGTTGCGAATGAAGATCACCCGGCCGGTGACCGAGGCGCGGTCGCCGGTGGCGGTGTCGGTGGGCAGGTCGGCGTAGCGCTCGCGCAGCTGCGCGAGCGTCGTGGTGCGCGGGAAGCCCACCGGGTACGGCTCGGTGCCCTCGGCGAGCATCCGGTCCCGCTTCTCCCGGCGGACCTTCATCTGCTCGGGAAGGTCGTCGGCGGGGTCTGCTGGCAGGGCGTTCTGCTCGGTCACGGCACGCTTCCTCAGGCCTTGGGAACATCGGCGGGGTCAGCACATGAGCGTACTCAAGCGGCCTGGCGGCCGTTACGGGATAACCTGCCCGTCATGACCGACCCCACTGCGGCGCTCTCGTTCGGCGCCGCCGCGGCCGAGTACGACCGGTTCCGTCCCCGTTATCCCCGGGCCGCGTTGCGCTGGGCACTGGACGGGCTGCACGACGCCCGGGTGGTCGACCTCGGCGCGGGCACCGGCATCCTCACCCGGGGACTGCTGACGCTCACCGCGGACGGGACGGTGGGTCAGGTCGTACCCGTGGAGCCGGATCCGGGGATGCGGGCGCAACTGGCCGCCGCCACGCCGGGCACGACGGCGCTCGCGGGCAGCGCCGAGGCCGTGCCGCTGCCGGACGGGTCGGCGGACGCGGTGCTGGTCGGGCAGGCCTACCACTGGTTCGACAGGGAGCGGGCGCACGCCGAGGCCGCGCGCGTCCTGCGCCCGAGCGGCACGTTCGCGCCGGTCTGGAACATCCGGGACGAGCGGGTCGGGTGGGTGGCGGAGCTGACCCGGATCGCGCACCTCGGGGACAACGCGGGCGACGTGACGCAGCGGTACGCGGACTTCGGCGCCGCCTTCACCGCTGTCGAGATCGGCGAGTTCGCCCACGCGACCACGCTGACGCCGGACGAGGTGGTGAGCATGCTGCACACCCGCTCGTTCTGGCTGACCGCCGACGCGGATGAGCGGCGACGGGTGGACGCGGAGCTGGCGGAGCTGTTCGCCACCCACCCCGACCTGGCCGGCCGGGAGACTGTCGAGCTGCCCTACCGCACGATGGTGCTCCGGGCCCGGCGGCGTTAAAAAGGGGCCCCTCCTCTACCGGAGGCGTTAACAGGGGGCCCTTCCTTGCACCTCAGGTGTTGCGGTCGTAGACCATCCGCAGGCCGATCAGCGTGATCATCGGCTCGTGGTGGGTGATGGTGTGGCACTCGCCGAGCACCAGCGACGCCAGGCCGCCGGTGGCGATGACCGCCTTGACCCCGCCCAGCTCCTCGGACATCCGCTCGACGATGCGGTCCACCTGACCGGCGAAGCCGAAGTAGAGCCCGGCCTGGAGACACTCGACCGTGTTCTTGCCGATCACCGAGCGCGGGCGGGTCGCCTCCACCTTGCGCAACTGCGCGGCGCGGGCGGCCAGCGCGTCGAAGGAGATCTCGATGCCCGGCGCGAACGCCCCGCCGAGGAACTCCCCCCGGCTGCTGATCACGTCGAAGTTGGTGGTGGTGCCGAAGTCCACCACGATCGACGGCCCGCCGTAGAGCGTGTACGCGGCAAGCGTGTTCACCACGCGGTCCGCGCCCACCTCCTTCGGGTTGTCGATGGCGAGCTGGACGCCGGTGCGGACGCCGGGCTCGACGATCACGCTGGGCAGGTCGGCGTAGTACCTGTCGAGCATGGTGCGCAACGAGCGCAGCGCGGCCGGCACTGTCGAGCAGGCGGCCACCCCGGTGATCTCCACAGCGTCACCGGCGAGCAGCCCGCGGAACATCAGCCCCAGTTCGTCCGCGGTGGAGCGGGCGTCGGTCTTGATGCGCCACGAGTGCACCAGCTTGTCGCCGTCGAAGGTCGCCAGCACGGTGTTCGTGTTTCCGATGTCGATGCAGAGCAGCACAGCGGCAGCCTAGACGTCGCGCAGGTCGAGGGCGATGTCCAGGATCGGCGAGGAGTGGGTGAGCGCGCCGACGGAGAGGAAGTCGACGCCGGTCGCGCCGTACTCGGCGGCCATCGGCAGCGTCAGCCCGCCGGTGGCCTCCAGCTCCGCCCGGTCGCCCACCGACGCCACCACCTCGCGCAGCTGCGCCGGGGTCATGTTGTCCAGCAGCAGGAACTTCGCGCCCGCCTCGACCGCCTCCACCGCCTCGGCCGGCGTGTCCACCTCGACCTGCACCGGGACGTCGGGGAACGCCTCCCGGACCCGGCGGAACGCGGCGCTGATCCCGCCCGCGGCGACCTTGTGGTTGTCCTTGATCATGGCGACGTCGTACAGGCCCATCCGCTTGTTGGTGCCGCCACCGGCCCGGACCGCGTACTTCTCCAGCGCCCGCAGGCCCGGCGTGGTCTTGCGGGTGTCCAGCACCGTCGCCTTCGTACCGGCCAGCTCGTCGGCCCAGGCCCGGGTGTGCGTCGCCACGCCGGACATGCGGGACAGCAGGTTCAGCGCCGTCCGCTCGGCGGTCAGCAGCAGCCGGGTCGGGCCGGTCACAGTGG
This sequence comes from Micromonospora sp. LHW51205, assembly GCF_003315815.1. Taxonomy (NCBI): domain Bacteria; kingdom Bacillati; phylum Actinomycetota; class Actinomycetes; order Micromonosporales; family Micromonosporaceae; genus Micromonospora; species Micromonospora sp. LHW51205. The sequence continues at coordinate 376,793 of NZ_QMEZ01000005.1, forward strand.
CCAGCACGTCGCCGCGTGCCACCCGCTGCCCGTCGTGGGCCACCAGCTCGACCTCGACCGTACGCCCGGCGCCGGTCACGTCGGCGACCAGCTCGAACACGGCGGCGGCCACCGGCAGCCCGGCCACCACGCCGTCGGCGCGCGCCACCAGATCGGCCGTGTCCTGCTGCTCGTCCGGGATGGTCGCCACGCTCGTCACGTCGAGGAAGTCGGGCCCGAGGTCCTCGTGCAGCGTGTCCAGGATGATCCGCCGGACCCGCTCCGGGTCCAGGCCACCGTCGCGCAGCGCCTGCTCCGTCGACTCCCTCATGAGTGCTTCTCCTCCCAGCGCTCGGCCACCCGGCCGTCCGTACCCACCTCGGCCACCAGGTGGCCCAGCCACCGCTCGTCGGCCGTCGGGAAGTCCTCCCGCCAGTGACAGCCCCGCGTCTCCTGCCGGGCGTACGCGGCCGCGACCAGCGTCGACGCCACGGTGAGCAGGTTCGTCGCCTCCCAGTCGGCGGTACGCGGCACGCCCCGCCCCGCGCCCAGCCCGGTGAGCGCGGCGGCGGTGGCCTCCAGCGTCCGCGCCGACCGGAGCACGCCCGCGCCCCGCGTCATCGCCCGTTGCAGTTCCGCCGTGCCGGACGCCGGCACCAGCGCGCCCGGGCCGCCGATCCAGGCGCCGGTCTCCGCCGGGCGGGCCTGCTCGGGCAGCCCGGCGGCGATGTCCTCGGCGATCCGGCGGGAGAAGACCAGCCCTTCCAGCAGCGAGTTGCTGGCCAGCCGGTTCGCGCCGTGCACGCCGGTGCAGGCGACCTCGCCGCAGGCGTACAGGCCGGGGATTGAGGTACGGCCGCGCAGGTCGGTCCGGACGCCGCCGGAGGCGTAGTGGGCGGCCGGCGCGACCGGGATCAGGTCGGTCGCCGGGTCCACGCCGATGGCCAGGCACGACGCGACGATGGTGGGGAACCGCCGGGCCAGGAAGTCACCGCCGAGGTGCCGGGCGTCCAGGAACACGTGGTCCGCGCCGGACGCGAGCAGCACCCGGTGGATGCCCTTGGCGACCACGTCCCGGGGCGCCAGCTCGGCCAGTTCGTGCTGGCCGACCATGAACCGCTTGCCGTCGCCGTCGACCAGGTGCGCGCCCTCGCCGCGCAGCGCCTCGGAGACCAGCGGCTGCTGGGCCAGCCCCGCGCCCGGCCCGCCGGGCGGCACGATGAGCGCGGTCGGGTGGAACTGCACGAACTCCACGTCGGTGACGGCCGCGCCGGCGCGCAGCGCCAGCGCCACCCCGTCGCCGGTGGAGACCGCCGGGTTGGTGGTGGCGGCGAAGATCTGCCCCATCCCGCCGGTGGCCAGCACCACCGCGCGGCCGAGGATCGCGCCGACGCCGTCCTCGCTGCCCTCGCCGAGCACGTGCAGCGTGATCCCGCAGGCCGGGCCGAGCCCGCCCGGCCCGTCGCCGGGGGCGCGCAGCAGGTCCAGCACCAGCGCGTGCTCGACCAGCCGGATCCACGGGTCGCGGCGTACCGCGTCGTGCAGCGCCCGCTGCACCTCCGCGCCGGTGGCGTCGCCGCCGGCGTGCACGATCCGGTCGGCGCGGTGGCCGCCCTCCCGGGTGAGCATCAGCGACCCGTCCGCGTTGCGGTCGAACTCCGCCCCGATCCGCATCAGCTCACGCAGCCGGGTCGGGCCCTCGGCCACGAGCGCGCGGACCGCAGCCGGGTCGCAGAGGCCGACGCCGGCGACCTCGGTGTCGTACGCGTGCGCGTCCGGCGTGTCCGCCGGGTCCAGTACGGCGGCGATGCCGCCCTGCGCCCAGCGCGTCGAACCCTCGTCCATGTCGACCTTGGTGACCACCGTGACGTGCAGACCCGCCTCGCGCAGGTGCAGCGCGGCGGTCAGCCCGGCCACGCCGGAGCCGACCACGATCACGTCTGTCGTCTCCACCCACCCGGGGGCGGGCGCGGCGAGCAGCCGGGGCAGCGTCGGCAGGTCGACGGTGGGTAGGTCCATGAGCACAGTCAACCCGAAGCGAACTCGGCTCGGGCGCGGGGGGCGTGACGAGTGCCCTCGGCTACCTCGTCCGGCGCGGCAGGGCAGCCGGTCCGGCGCCCTTGAGCGAGGTGGTCACCGTACGGTCGCTGAGCCACAGGTAGCAGCGCACGCCCCGGTCGCCGACCGCCCAGCGACCGGCGGCGGGCGGGCGGACCACCACGTCGCTGCGGTAGCGCAGGAACGCGTCGGCGGGCACCCCGGTGTAGCGGGCGATCACGGCGAAGCAGCCGTCGTAGAGGGGAACCCAGTCCTCCGGCTTCTTCGGGTACGGGCGGTCCGGCGCGGCCCACACGCCGACGAACTCCGCGTCGTGCGCGACAGCGCAGTCGACCGGGGTGAGCCGCTGCACCCGGCCCGCCTCCCGGGTGGTGCGCTGGCAGCCCAGCCGCAGCGGGGAGGGCGGCTTGAGCGCGTCGCGCAGGCTGCCGGTACGGGTGACCACGGTGGCCGCCGCCTCGACCGTGGTCAGCTCGGTCAGGTCGCACCGGTACCAGCGGGAGCCGGCCGTCCAGCCGAGGGCGGTCGGCACCGCCACCGCCAGCCGGAGGCGTCCGGCGCGCCAGTCGTCACCCACGTACCCGCTGGCCCGTTTGTCGCAGTCGGCGAACGCGGTACGCATCTCCGGTGAGGCGAGCGCCGGCGGGGCGGGCCGGTCGGCGGTGAACGCCCCGACGTGCACGGTCTCCACCCGGTGCGGCAGTTCGCAGCCGACCGGCGCGTACGCGGACAGGCCGACGCTCGGGATGAAGTCGGCGACCTGGCAGACCTCTGCGGCCGGGGTGAACGGCCCGGGTGCGGCCATCGCAGGCCAGTCGTCGGCGAGGTCGCCGTCCAGGCCGCCGGTGCCGGCGCAGCCGGTCAGAGCGGCGCTCGCGACCATCGCGGCGACCAGGAAGCTCATCGCACGGCGCATCGCGGCCTCCCCCAGCCGACGACCGTCGATCCCCGACGGTCCGCCCAGGGTAGCCGAAAATGACCTTCCGGTGACAGACCGCGTTCCCCGCTCTTCCGCCCCGTCGATCTTGCGCTAACCGCCTCGACAAACCGCCCGAAAGGGGTGACGGAGGGGCCGCGACTGCAAGATCAACGGGGAGAGGCGGCGAGGGGGTTGGGGACGGGGGCGCCTGCGGTGCCGGGGGCGGCCGTGGCCGGGTCGGCGGTCAGGTCCACGACCCTGTTGTCGGCGTCGACGTGGACCACCTTCGGGTGGTACGTGCGGGCCTCGGCGTCGTCCATCTGACCGTACGAGATGAGGATGACCAGGTCACCGGGGTGCACCAGGTGCGCGGCGGCGCCGTTGATGCCGATCACGCCGCTGCCCCGCCGCCCCGGGATCACGTACGTCTCCAGCCGCGCGCCGTTCGTGATGTCCACGATCGCCACCTGCTCGCCGGGGAGCAGGTCCGCCGCGTCGAGCAGATCCTCGTCCACAGTCACCGAGCCGACGTAGTGCAGGTCGGCCTGGGTCACGGTGGCGCGATGGATCTTCGACTTGAGCATGGTCCGGAACATCGGGGTGCCTTTCCGCATTCGTGGTGGGGTCAGGGACGCGGCGCGAGGTGGATCGCCGTGTTGTCGATCAGGCGGGTGGCGCCGACCCAGGCCGCGATCAGCAGCCGGGCCGGCCCGTCGACCGGGCCGGGTTCCAGCTCGGTGTCGGTGAGCACCAGGTAGTCGAGGCGGGCGGCCGGGTTGTCGAAGGCCCGGTGGGCGGCCGCGAGCACCGCGCCCGCGTCCTCGCCCCGCTCGGCCGCCGCCGCCCCGGCCCGCAGCGCTACGGACAGGCTCAGCGCCGCCTCCCGCTCCGCCGCCGACAGGTAACGGTTGCGGCTGGACAGGGCCAGGCCGTCCGGCTCGCGTACGGTCGGCACGCCGACGATCTCGGTCGGCACGTCGAGGTCGCGGACCATCCGGCGCACCAGGGTGAGCTGCTGGTAGTCCTTCTCGCCGAAGAAGGCCAGGTCGGGCTGCGTGAGCTGGAGCAGCTTCATGACCACCGTGAGCACGCCGTGGAAGAAGCCGGGACGGCTCAGGCCTTCCAGGTCCTCGCCGAGCGGCCCCGGGTTCAGCCGTACCGTCGGCTGCCCCTCCGGGTACATCTCGGCCACCGGCGGCGCGAACACCGCGTCCACCCCCACCCGGCGGCAGATCTCCAGGTCCGTGTCGAGCGTGCGCGGGTAGCGGTCGAAGTCCTCGTTCGGGCCGAACTGCAGCGGGTTCACGAAGATCGTCACGATGACGTGGTCGGCCCGCTCGCGGGCGGCCCGCAGCAGCATCTCGTGCCCGGCATGCAGCGCGCCCATGGTCATCACCACGCCGACCGTGCCGGTCATCGCCTCGCGGGCGGCCGCCAGCTCCTTGCGCGTGTGCAGCACCTCGGCCATCAGGCCGCCACCTCGATTCCGTCCAGCACGTCCCGGAGGGCGGCCGCGTCCGCCGGGCGCAGGCGGCCGACCGCGACGGCGCGGTCCGCCGTCCGTCGTGCCAACGCCAGATACGCGGGTACGGATTCCGGCGCGGTCCGCGCCAGCCCGTCCAGATGCCGGCGTACGGTGCCCGCGTCGCCCCGCGACACCGGGCCGGTCAGCGCGTCGTCGCCCAACCGCAGCGCGTTCTCCAGCGCGGCCCGCAGCAGCGGGGCGAGCACCTTCTCCGGCCGCTCCACGCCGGCGTCACGCAGCCGGTCCGACGCCTCGTTGACCAGCGTCACCAGGTGGTTCGCGCCGTGCGCGAGCGCCGCGTGGTAGAGCGGCCGGTCGGTCTCGCCGACCCACTCCGGCACACCGCCCAGGTCGGCCACCAGCCGGGCCGCGAACGCGCGCAGCTCGGCCGGGGCGGTCACGCCGTACGAGATGCCGGGCAGGCGGGACAGGTCGTCCGGCGTACCGGTGAAGGTCATCGCCGGGTGCAGCGCGAGCGGCCGGGCGCCGGCCTCGGCGGCCGGGGCCAGCACGGCCAGCCCGTGCGCGCCGGACGTGTGCGCCACCACCTGGCCGGGGCGCAGCGCGCCGCTCGCGGCCAGGTCGGCGATCACGCCCGCGAGCGCGTCGTCGGGGACGGCGACGATCAGCAGGTCGGTGGCGGCACGCGCCACCTCGGACGCGACGCGGTGCGGGGTCTCGGGCAGCAGCAGCGCCAGCCGGGCCCCTGTCGCGCCCGAGGCGCCGGACGCGGCGACCACGCGGTGGCCGGCGGCGGCGAGAGCCGCGCCCAGCGTGGCGCCGACCCGGCCGGCGCCGAGCACGCCGACGGCGAGGGTACGCGGGAAGACGAGCGGGGCAGCGGTGGCCCGGTGGCGCAGCGGTGCGCTCATGGCGGCGATCCAGTCCTCGAAGGGGGTACCGGTCGATGGCAAGTATGCGCCCGGGTGACAGACCGGAAACAAGAAGGTGTGAAAACCTTCACCGGCCGCCCGAAGAGGCCGCTGCGGGGGCGGGCAAACCGCACTTTCGGGTACGTCCCGTAGGGTCGGCGGGTGACCACCCCGCTGCGCTGGCGCGACGCGATGGAGCAGGCGTTGTACGGGCCGGACGGGTTCTTCGTCTCCGGCGCCGGCCCAGCCGCGCACTTCCGCACGAGCGTGCACGCCTCACCCGTCTTCGCCGCCTGCATGCTGCGGCAACTCGAAGCGGTGGACGCGGCGCTGGGCCACCCGGACCGGCTGGACGTGGTGGACGTGGGCGCGGGCCGGGGCGAACTGCTCCGGGCCCTGCTGGCCCGGGCCGCACCCGAGCTGTCCGCCCGGATCCACCCGGTGGCAGTGGAACGAGCCACCCGCCCGCCGGACCTGCCTCCGGAGATCGACTGGCGAACCGACATCCCCGACGGCATCACCGGCCTGCTCCTGGCCACCGAATGGCTGGACAACGTCCCGGTGGACGTGGCGGTCCACACCCAGGCAGGCTGGCGCCTCCTCCTGGTGAACCCGAGAACCGGCGAGGAGACGCTGGGCCCGCCCCCGTCCCCCACCGAAACCGCCTGGCTGACCCACTGGTGGCCCCCTGCCCTCCCGCGCAACGCCCCGTTGATCAAGGAGTTTGCGGACGTGGAGAGCTCGGATCAGGACACAAACTCCTTGATCAACGCCGTTGGTGGGGGCGGCAGCAGCGGTGGGCGGGCGGAGATCGGGGTGGGGCGGGATCTGGCCTGGGCGGGGGCCCTCGGGAAGGTGGCGCGGGGGCTGGCGCTTGCGGTGGACTACGGGCATCTGCGGGACTCGCGTCCCCTGGACGGGACGTTGACCGGGTATCGGGGTGGGCGGCAGGTGCCGCCGGTTCCGGACGGGTCGTGCGACGTGACGGCGCACGTCGCCATGGACTCGGTCGCCTCCGCCGGTGAGCGGGTCGCGCGGTGCGCGTACTCCCTGGTCTCTCAGCGGGAGGCGCTGCGGGCGCTCGGGGCCGACGGCGGGCGACCGCCGCTGAGCCTGGCCTCCCGCGACCCGGCCGGCTACCTGCGGGCGCTCGCCGCGGCGTCGGCGGCGGCCGAGCTGACCGACCCGGCCGGGCTCGGCGGGCACCTGTGGCTGCGGCAGCCGGTCGGCGTCGCGCTCGACGCGGTCGTGGCACGATGACGGGCATGACCACGGACGCCGCCGACCTCCGCGAGCTCACAGTCGGCACCGGCGCGGGCGGTGAGCAGCTCGGCACCGACATGGTGCTCAACATCGGGCCGCAGCACCCCTCGACGCACGGCGTGCTGCGGCTGAAGCTGGTGCTCGACGGCGAGCGGGTGGTCGCCGCCGAACCGATCGTCGGCTACATGCACCGGGGAGCGGAGAAGCTCTTCGAGGTACGCGACTACCGGCAGATCATCGTGCTGGCGAACCGGCACGACTGGCTGTCGGCGTTCTCCAACGAGCTGGGCGTGGTACTCGCGGTCGAGCGGCTGATGGGCATGGAGGTGCCGGAACGCGCCACCTGGCTGCGGATGGCGCTGGCCGAGCTGAACCGGGTGCTCAACCACCTGATGTTCCTCGGCTCGTACCCGCTGGAGATCGGCGCGATCACGCCGATGTTCTACGCGTTCCGGGAACGGGAGACCATCCAGGCGGTGATGGAGGAGGTCTCCGGCGGCCGGATCCACTACATGTTCAACCGGGTCGGCGGCCTGAAGGAGGAGGTGCCGTCCGGCTGGACCGGACGCGCCCGCGCCGCCATCGCCGAGGTACGCCGCCGGATGCCCGACCTGGACAACCTGATCCGGCGCAACGACATCTTCCTGGCCCGTACCGTCGGGGTCGGCGTGCTCTCCGCCGCCGACGCCGCCGCGTTCGGCGCGTCCGGGCCGGTCGCCCGCGCCTCCGGGCTCGACCTCGACCTGCGTCGCGACGAGCCGTACCTGGCCTACGACCAGCTCGACGTGCCCGTGGTGACGAAGACCGCCGGGGACTGTCACGCCCGCTTCGAGGTGCTGCTCGACCAGGTGTACGTCTCGCTCGACCTCGCCGAGCAGTGCCTGGACCGGGTGGACCGGATCAGCGGGCCGGTGAACACGCGGCTGCCGAAGGTGCTGAAGGCGCCGGAGGGGCACACGTACGCCTGGACCGAGAACCCGCTCGGCATCAACGGCTACTACCTGGTGTCCCGGGGCGAGAAGACGCCGTGGCGGATGAAGCTGCGCACCGCCTCGTACGCGAACGTGCAGGCGCTGTCGTCGCTGCTGCCCGGCTGCCTGGTGCCCGACCTGATCGCCATCCTCGGCTCGATGTTCTTCGTGGTCGGCGACATCGACAAGTGATCGTGGGCGCTCAGCGCCAGCGGTCGGCGGTGTCCCGCTGCTGGCCGTGGGCGCCGCGCTCCGAGCCTCGCCATTCCGGTTCCGGCTGACGCCACTGCGGTTCCGGCTGACGCCACTGCGGTTCCGGCTGACGCCACTCCGGCTCGGCCGGACGCCACTGGGACTCGCCCTGGCGCCACTCCGGCTCGAACTCGCGGCGCTGCGAATCGGCCGGACGCCGCTCCGGCTCCGGCGGACGCCACTGCGGTTCCGGCTGACGCCACTGCGGCTCGGGCTCGGGCTCGCGGCGCGCCGATTCGGGCTGACGCCACTCCGGGGGCGGCTGGCGCCACTCCGGCTGGCCGCTGCGCTGGGTCGGCGGCCGCCACTCGTCCGGCACCGGCACCCCGCCGGCCGGCAACGCCGGGTGGCCGTCACCCGGCCCACCCGCGTCCGCCCTGCCGCCGCGCACCGACGCCCATCGGTCCTCGATCCGGTACTCCGTGCCGGCGCTGTCGGCGTGCATCGCGGCCCGTCGCTCCCCGAGGCGGATCTCCCGGCCCGCGTCGTCGTCGCGGACCGCCGCCCAGCGGTTACCCGCACGCAGCTCGGACCAGTGATCGCCGTCCGCCCGGTCCCGGCCTTCCCGCGCGTCCAGGGCCCCGGACGCGCCCGGTTCGCTGTGCCGGACGGCCGGTTCGCTGTGCCGCGCGGCGGGTTCGCTGTGCCGCGCGGCCGGTGGCCAGGCCGGAACGTCGGCCGCGCCGCCCGGCGCCCAGCCGGCCCGGTCGTCGCCCGACCACTGTCGCTGCTCCTGGGCCGCAGCCCGGCCCTGGTCGTCCGACCAACGGCCCCCCACGGACCAGCCCTGCTCCCCGCCGACGCCCGCCCACGGATGCTCGGCGCCCGCGCGTCCGGCGTCGGCAGGCGAGTGCCCGTCACCCGGCCCGAAGCCGTCGTCCCGCGCACTCCCGACCCGGCGGCCGTACCCGGAGCGCTCGCCACCCGCCGGAGCACCCCAGCCGCTGTCGTCCGTGCCGGTCCATCCCGCGTCGGCCCGGTCCTCGCGGCCCCGCTCGCGCTGCCCCGCGCCCCGGTGATCGGCCGGGTCGCCGCCCCGGGAGCGGTCCTCGTCCGACCAGCCGCCGGGGAATCCGCCGTACCGGGAGCCGGTCGGCTCGGCGCCACCGCCGACGATGGTGTGCCGGGTGGTGACGTGCACGGTCTCGGTGTGGTGGACCACGCCCACCGGGCGGGACTCCGGCCGGGCGGCCGGATCGGACACGCGCGCCGACCCGTACACGCCGCTCCCGGGCCGGTCCGGCGGGCGTACCGCCGCCCGCGCCGGCTCGGCGTCGTGGCGGCCCGCCCGCGGCGGTTCGCCGTCGGGCTCGCCGCCGTAGCGGCCACCGGAGTACGCCGGACGAGCCGGTTCGTCCTCGTCGCGACCGGCCGGGTGACCCGGATCCGCCTCGTACGCCCCGGCGGCCGGCACCCGGGCCGCGCCGCTCGGGCGATCCTGGGCGGGCGCGGAGGCCAGTCCGGCGGCCGCCGCGTCGAGCCGATGCCGCACCGCCCCGGCCGCCTCCTCCGCCCGGCGTGCCTGGTCCAGCGCCTGGTTGCCGCGTTGAGCGGCGGCCACTATCTCGGCCCGCAGCTCCCGCCGCAGCTGCTCCAGCTCCTCGCGCAACTCCTCGGACGCCGCGCCGCCCGAACCGCCCTCCGGCCGCAGCGCGATGGACAGGCCGATCAGCACGACGGCGAGGATCGCCAGGACCGCGCCGAACCGGAGCGAGCCGTTGCCGTCGGCGATCAGCAGGATGAGCGCGGCCAGCGGCGCCAGCCCCACACCGGCCCAGAACAGGACTGTCAGCGGGGTGGGGTTGCGCTTGTCGGCAGGAGCGACCGAGGCGGGCATGGCTGAGCACAGTACCGAGAGTTCCACCTGAGGGGAACGGGTCGGCGTGACTCGATGTGCGGGCCTGCTGAGCAGGCAACCGCCCGGGGTGCGCGGCCGGCCGGCGCGAGTGGCGCCGGCCGGCCGCGGCGCGTCAGCTCGTGGCCAGCGCGGCGTCGGAGGAGAAGACCAGGCCGACGCTCGCGGCGCCGGTCTTCAGCGCGTTCTTGGTCTGCGGGCCGCCCGCGTCCAGCGAACTGAACGAGCCCGCCTTGAAGTCGTAGACCTCGACCAGACCGGCCTGGCACTTCGGCCGCTGCGGGCACTCCGGCGGACCGGCGAGCACGGTGGCCTGCCCGGAGCACTTCGCGGCCAGCTCGGAGAGCGTGGACACGCCGTACTTGTCGGCGAACGCCTTGGTCACCGCGAACGCGTTCTGGTCCTGCGCCTGGGACGGCTGGCCGAACACCAGGCCGGCCTTGTCGCCCTCGGTCTTCAGCGCGGCGACCGTCTTGTCCAGCTCCGGTGAGGAGACGGGCTGGGCGTCCTTGCCGTTGGCCTTGGTGTTGAGGAACTCCGCCATGGTGGCGGCGTACTCCGGGACGACCTGGATCTGCCCCTTCTCCAGGGCCGGGCCGTACAGCTCCCGGTTGCCGATCGTCTGCACCTTGACCTGGTAGCCCGCCGCCTCCAGCGCGATCTTGTAGAGCTCGGCGATGGTCTGGCTCTCGCTGAAGTTGCCGGCGCCGACGGTGATCTGGCCGCCCGGGCCCTTCTCGATCCCGTCGGTCACGCCGTTGGCGGACGCGAACTCCTTCGCCGCCGCCTGGGGCGTCTTGCGGTCGACGTCGACCGCCCGGTTGAGCTGGATCAGCTTCGGGGTGTCGAGCTTCGCGGAGACCTTGTCCAGCGCGGCGACGAGCTGCGGCGTGGCCGCCTTCGCGTTGATCGCGGGAATGACGTTGTCGGTGTTCTGGAGCTTCTTGTCGTCGGTCAGGACGACGAGCTGGTCGCCCGCCACCGGGGCACAGCCGGCCCCCGAGGCGCCCTGCTCGGGCGCGTCGGTGCCGGACGAGCCGGCGTCGCCGCAGCCGGTGAGGAGAGCGGCCGCGGTGAGTGCGCCGAACGCCCCCGCGACCAGTCGTGTACGCGCACGCATGAGTGCCCGCCTTCCGTGTCCCGGCGCGACCCGTCGGGCCGGCCGCGTGTCCGACGGGCGAACCGGACGGCCACCCGCGACTCCAGCCAATATCCTCCGGACCTGACCGACAAACTCGGAGCGGTTTTCGTCACCCGATCGTCACCGGCGGCTCAACTTCCGGCCGTCGCAGCCGTCGCGCGGCGGTTCGCCCGGCGGCGGACCGGGCGCAGCGGACGCGGCGTGACGAGCCGCTCCACGATCGCGAGCAGCCCCTCGACGAGCAGCGCCAGCCCGGCGACCAGCACCCCGCCGGCGATGATCTGGCCGCCGCCGGCGGCGATGTCGAGCCCGAAGCCGGCGCGGATGATCTGGCCCAGCCCGCCGCCGTTGACGAACGAGGCCAGCGCGGCAGTGGCCACCACCTGCACGGCCGCGGTACGGAAACCGGCCGCCAGGTAGGGCACGGCAAGCGGCAGCTCCACCCGGCGCAGCACCTGCCCGCCGGACAGCCCCATCCCATGTGCCGCGTCCCGCGCCTCCGGGTCGGCCTGCCGCACCCCGGTGTACGCGTTCGCCAGCAGCGGCGGCACCGCGAAGACCGCGAGCGCCACCACCACCGCCGGCCGGCCGAAGCCGAGGAAGGTCAGCGGGAGGATGGTCAGCAGGGCCAGGGTCGGGATCGCCAGCGTGACGTTGGAGACCAGCAGCACCAGCCCGCCGCCCCGGCCGCTGTGCCCGAGCCAGAGGCCGATCGGCCAGGCCACCAGGCATCCGAGCAGCACCGCCAGGGCGGACATGCTCAGGTGCTCGCCGAGGCGGTCCAGCACGCCGCCGGGATTGGTCCAGTTCAGCGGGTCGTTCAGCCAGACGACCGCCTGCTCGACGGGGTTCACCGGGCGGACCTCCCGCGCAGCCACGGGGTGAGCAGGCGGCCCACGCCGGCCAGCACCAGGTCCAGCACCAGCGCCAGCAGCACGCACAGCACCGTGCCGGTCATGATCTGTGCCTTGTAGAAGTTGTTCTGGAAGCCGGCGAAGATGAGCTGGCCGAGCCCGCCCCGGCCGACCACCACACCCACCGTGACCAGCGCGACAGTCGACACCGTCGCCAGCCGTACGCCGGTGAGGATGCCGGGCAGCGCCAGCGGCAGCTCGATCCGGAACAGCCGCCCCCACCGGCCGTACCCCATGCCCTCGGCGGCCTCCCGCACCTCCGGCGGCACCTGGTTCAGCCCGGCCAGCGCGTTGCGCACGATGACCAGCAGCGCGTACAGCGCCACCACGGTGAGCACGGTGATCGCGCCGATGCCCAGGTAGGGCGCGAGGAAGGCGAACAGCGCCAGCGACGGAACGGTGTAGAGCACCCCGGTCAGCGCAAGGATGGAGGCCGACAACGACCGGAACCAGTACGCGAGCACCGCGAGCGGCAGCGCCACCAGCGCGGCGATCACCACGGCCCGGGCGGTCAGCCAGGTGTGCTCACGCAGCGCGGCCAGGATCGTGTCAGAGTTGTCCCGCACGTACTGCCAGGAGAACCACGGATTACCCGGGTCGGCCCGGTAGCTCAGGTGGAGGGACACAGGTGGACGGTACCCCGGGGGACGCTGCCGGACACGGCGCGGCGTCGATCACGCTGGAACGCATCCGCAAGCGCTACCCGGACGGCACCGAGGCGGTACGCGAGCTGAGCCTGCAGGTCGGCGCCGGTGAGCTGGTGGTCCTGATCGGCCCGTCCGGCTGCGGCAAGTCGACGGTGCTACGGATGATCAACCGGCTGATCGAGCCGACCGGCGGGCGGATCCTGCTCGGCGACGACGACGTCACCCGGGTCGACCCGGTGGCGCTGCGCCGCCGCATCGGGTACGTCATCCAGAACGTCGGCCTCTTCCCGCACCAGACCGTCGCGGCGAACGTGGCGACAGTGCCGGGACTGCTGGGCTGGCCGAAGCAGCGCACCCGCGCCCGCGTCGGCGAGTTGCTGGAGCTGGTCGGCCTCGACCCGGCCCAGTTCGGCCGGCGGTACCCGCACGAGCTGTCCGGCGGGCAGCGGCAGCGGGTCGGGGTGGCCCGGGCGCTCGCCGCCGACCCGGTGGTGCTGCTGATGGACGAGCCGTTCTCCGCGGTGGACCCGATCGTCCGGACCCGCCTGCAGGAGGAGTTCCTGCGCCTGCAGGCCGAGGTACGCAAGACGATCGTGCTGGTCACGCACGACCTCGACGAGGCGGTCCGGCTCGGCGACCGGATCGCGGTGCTCTCCGAGGGCGGCCGGCTGGAGCAGTACGACACGCCCGCCGCGCTGCTCGGGTCACCCGCCTCGGACTTCGTCCGCGAGTTCGTCGGCGCCGACCGGGGCATCCGGCGCCTCGCGGTGACCCCGGTGACCCGCGCCGTCCTCGACCCGCTCCCGGCCGACGGGGGCGCCGGCCTGCCCACTGTGGCGCTCGGCGACTCGGCGTACGACGCGCTCGGCGCGCTGCTCACCTCCGGCGCGGAGCACGCCGTGGTGACCGAGGAGGGCCGGGCGGTGGGCCTGCTCGCCCGTACCCGGGTGCTGGCGCTCGGCGCTGTGGACTGAGCTCAGGCCCGGCCGCCCAGGCTGGCCAGCCCGACGATCCAGCCGGCGAAGAAGCCGTACGTGACGCCGGTGCTGGCGGACTGGAACGCGGCGAACAGCGAGCCGTGCGGGCCGAGGAGCGTGGCGAGCAGGGCGCTGAGCCCGGCGGCGAGCACGTACGCGCCCCAGCCGGAGAGGAACTGGCTGCCCGAGGACGCCACCCGGTCGACCTGCGGGCCGGGCAGCAGGTAGAGCAGCGCAGCGGCCAGCACGATCAGCAGGATCGCGCGCAGGTTGGTGGCGAACACGCCCTCGTCGGCGTGCCACCGCCAGGACGGCCAGGCCAGCAGCCGCAGGAACCAGCCCCCCGCCCCGGTCGGGTCGGTGGCGCGCTGCGCCCAGTCCACGTACATCGGACTGCCGCCGACGGCGACCAGCAGGAACGCGGCGAGGGTGCCGGTGCCGGCGGCCGTGCCGTACCGGGAGACGGCGCGGGGGCGGTTGCTCAGAGCCATGCGGCGGTCAGTTCCCGGCCGGTCGCGCCGGGCAAACCTGCGCAACCGTCCGGCCGTCGCCGGCCGGCGGGTCGTCATCGACGTCAGTGCTTCATCAGGTAGTCGATGAAGGCGGCGCGCAGCAACGGCGCGGACTCCTCGTAGCCGTGCCCGGTCAGCTCGCGCCAGAGCGCGTTCGCCTCGTCGATGGTCGGGCCGATCGAGTTCGGCGCGCCGTCCAGCGCGGCGGCCTCGTCGGCGTTGGGCAGGTGCCGCAGGACCGACCAGAAGAAGCCCACGTCGCGACGCTCGCGGGCCAGGTTGAACGCCTGCTCGCGCAACTCCTCGGTGGAGAGCTTGTCGAGCTCGTCGAAGGTGCGGCCGCCGGGGGCAGGAGTCTCGCTCATGCCGCCGAGCCTAACCGGCGAGATCAGCTCCGGCGCGCCGGACGCACGGCCGCGGTCGGGTCAGCGTTCGTCGGCGTCCCAGCGCCGGGGCTCGCTCTCCCAGCGCGGGGCCTCCCAGGCCTCCACCGGGGTGTCGTTCTGGCGTACCGGCAGCACCGACGGCCAGGTGTCGGCCGGCTCGGGCGCCGGGGTCATCCCCCAACCGCCGCTCGTCGCGCCGTCCCGCAGCGGGCGGACCGGAACCGGTCCCACAGTCGCCGGCGGCGCCGGGCGGGGCCGGCCGAACGTCTCCACCAGCCGGGTGACGAGCAGCCCCGCGCCGAGCGTGGCGCCGCCCAGCGCCCACCGGCCGACCGACCAGCCCTGCGGCACGGTCCAGGCCAGGAACACCACCACCAGGCATACCGCGAGCAGGGTGCCGAAGATGCCGCCGCGACGGCCGTACGCGCTGGTGCCGCCGAGCATCACCGTTCCGACCGCCAGCACGGTCCAGTCCAGGCCGGTGCCGGGCGCGACGGCGCCGTCCCCGTTCGCGGCGATCAGCACGCCGCCGAGCGCCGCCAGCACGGTGGACGCGACCAGCGCCAGCGCGGTCACCGTGGCGGCCACCGCGCCGCGCCGCCGGGCCGGGTCGGCGACCGGCCGGAACCGGCCGATCAGCCGGCGCACCGGCATCATCGCGGCGAACAGGCCACCGAGGACGGCCACCGCGGCGAAGCCCACGAAGAGGTACAGCGCGTTGCGGCGCGGGTCGTAGTCACTCTGCACCGCGACCGGCACGCTCCGGCGCTCCAGATAGACGATCACGCCGGCCGCCCCGGCCAGGCTCGCCGCCCAGCCGGGCACGTGCAGCACCACCACGGCCAGCGCGAGCGCCAGCCCGGCCGCCGCCGCCACCGCGAGCGCCGGCAGCAGCGCCTCCCGCATGCCGCGGTCACCCTGCTCGGCGAAGTGCAGCGCGGCGGCCAGCGCGACCGGGCCGACCGCCAGGTTCACCGCGCCGGCCCGCAGGCTCAGGCCCGCGGCCAGGGTGAGCAGGCCGAGCGCGGCCACGTCGACGAGCAGCGTCTTCAGGGAGCCGCCGCGCAACGCGTCCGCGTTCTCCCGCCAGAGCAGCCAGGTCACCGCCACCAGCGCGGCGAGCAGCACGAACTCCCAGAGCACGTGCACCGCGATGCGGTCCCGGCCGGGCTCGCCGTGCGCCGGGTCGTCGAAGACGTTCTCCAGTACGGCGGCGGGCACGCCGGACGATGTCTCCGGCGGCGCTGTCCGACCCGCGTCGTCGTACGCCATAGACCCGCGCCTCCCAGGTGGCCGCGTCCGGCCCACGGGCGGGCGGACCGTGGCGGCCGTCGCTCTCCGGTCGCCAGGGACGGTACCGCCGGGCCGGGGTGTGGGGAACCCCGGATCAGAGACGCCCGCGCGGCGTCTCGCGGTCGCCCGGCTCGCGGTCCTCGTCGTCCTCCTGCTCCGGCACCCGGCAGGAGCGTTCCAGCCAGAGCGCGGCGGCGACGAGCGCGAGCGACGCGATCAGACCGCCGAGCGCGGCGGGCCGATCGCCCTGGGCGGCATTGGTCCGTTCCACGAAGAGCCAGCCGGTCAGGCCGGCGTAGAAGCCGGCGAAGATGGCACCGGCCAGCGCGGACGCCTTGGCCAGCACCACGAACCGGGCGACCAGCAGCGGGTTCACCGGCTCGCGGCCGGGCCGCCGCTCGATCCGGCTGCGGGTGTTCACCGCCGCGTAGCCCTCCAACACGGCCAGGCCGGCCAGCGTGATCACCGGCAGCCAGGGCAGGTCGGGCGCGAAGTCGTAGTAGAAGCCGCTGATCAGCAGCCAGGCCACCGCGGCGGCGGCCAGGCCGGCCACCACGAGCGTGGAGGCCCGGGTCGGCCCCATCCGGAAGCGGTCGGGCCCCTGCGGGGAGCGGTCGGTGCTCACCGCGCCTCCTCAGCTCGCCACTGCCGGGCCACGCTCCTGCGGGTCATGTGTCCGACTCTAGCGTCAGATCGGGTCGTGGGCTCAGTTCCAGGGCGTCACCGGCCAGCGGCTCGGCGTTGAGCAGATCGGTCAGCCAGCCGTGCCCGGGCAGCCGGCCGTGCGGCTCGACGTCGATCCACGGGCGCAGCACGAACGCGCGCAGGTGGGCCCGGGGATGCGGCACCGTCAGCTCGGGGTCGTCGCGGAGCACCGGCTGGCCGGCGTCGTCCCAGACCGCGATCACGTCCACGTCGAGCGTGCGCGGCCCGTACCGCCGCTCCGGGTCGCGGGCCCGCCCGGCCGCCGCCTCCGCGGCCCGGGCGCGGGCCAGCCAGTCCTCCGGCGTCGCCGCCGGGTCCGCGACCATCACCACCGCGTTCAGGTACGCGGGCTGGTCCGCGTCCCCCCACGGTGGAGTCTCGTAGACACCGGAGACCAGCAGGACCCGGTCGCCGAGCGCGGCCACCGCGCCGCGCAGGTGGCCGAGGCGGTCGCCCAGGTTGCTGCCGATCGACAGCACGGCCCGGGTCACCGGGTACGCCTCATCGTGACGGCGACGTCCCGGAACGCGTGCGGGATCGGTGCCTCCGGCTTGTGCACGGTCACCGTCGCCGCGGCGACCAGCGGCTCGGCCAGGCAGACCGCGAGCAGCCGGTCGGCGAGTGTCTCGATGAGGTTCACCGGTTCGCCGGTGATCACCGCGACCAGCCGTTCGGCGAGTTCCCCGTAGTGCACGGTGTCGGTCACCTCGTCGGAGCGGGCGGCCGGGCCCAGGTCCAGTTCGAGCACCGCGTCGACCACGAACTCCTGCCCCTGGGCGCGCTCGAAGTCGTAGACGCCGTGCCGGCCGTGCGCGCGCAGGCCGGTCAGCTCGATCCGGTCGGTCACCTGTCGCCTCCACTCGCGCCGGTGGCCGCTTCCGCCTGACGGCTGCGGGTGACCGCTTCGGTCGGCGACGCGGTCGCGGGCCGCCTGCCGGTCGCGGTGGCGAGACGGGGGCTGCCGGTGGCCTGCCAGACGGCGAGCGCGTCGGCGGTGCCGCGGACGTCGTGCACGCGTACCCCCCAGGCGCCGGCCGCGACGGCGAGCACGCTCGTCGCGACGGTCGCGGCCTCCCGCCCGGCGGTGGGCCGCGGCTCGCCCGCCGCGTCGGCGAGCAACCGGCCCAGGTAGGACTTGCGGCTGGCCCCGAAGAGCACCGGAAAGCCCAGGTCGACCAGCTCGGGCAGGCGGGCGCTGAGCGCCCAGTTGTGCGCGGCGGTCTTCGCGAAGCCCAGACCCGGGTCGACGACGATCCGGTCGGCGGCCACCCCGGCGGCGAGCGCGGCGTCGACCCGCCGGCTCAGCTCGTCCCGGACCTCGGTCACCACGTCGGTGTACGTGGCCAGCTCGCGCATCTCCCGCGAGTGTCCCCGCCAGTGCATGAGCACCCACGGACAGCCGGCGTCGCGGACCACCCGGGCCATGTCCGGGTCGGCGAGGCCGCCGGAGACGTCGTTCACCAGGTACGCGCCGGCGGCGAGGACCGCCTCGGCGACCCGGGCCCGGCTGGTGTCGATGCTGACGACGATGCCGGCGGCGCTCAGCTCACGGACCACCGGCAGCACCCGGGCGGTCTCCGTCTCCGCGTCGACCCGCTCGGCGCCGGGCCGGGTGGACTCGCCGCCCACGTCGATCAGGTCGGCGCCGTCGGCGCGAAGTCGCACCCCGTGTGCGACTGCCGCGTCCAGATCGGCGTATCTGCCGCCGTCGGAGAAGGAGTCGGGCGTGACGTTGAGGACGCCCATCACCACCGGGGTCTCCGCCCGTACCAGATCGGTCACGGAGCCGACAGTACCGCTCGTGGGCGGGGCTTCCGGCGACCGGGCGAGCCGCCGACGCAGCAGCCCTGACATGCGGATTGGAACAGGTGTGCGATCGGTCTTCCGGGCGATTCACGGTCGACTCTTCGCGGCTTGTCGCAAAGGTGGCCGGGCCGTACGCTTTGGAATTGCCCAGCATCGAGATGGCGAAGCCTGGAGGGAGGGCCGAAGCGGGAAGAATCCGCCCAAAACTCACCACCCAGCGTGGTGGGTCACGGACACAGCGTTGACCACTTCCGTGTCCGCCGAGCACCATCCCGCCAGGCTTGCCTACTTGCACCAACGCGGCACCGCCGGCCGCGACCTTGGGGAGGTTTCCAGTGATCGCCATCGAGCTCATGGCAGCGGCGTTGAGCGCCGTCGACCACGCGCTCCACACCCTGGCGTCGACTCCACTCGCCGAGCCGGCTCCGAAGGGCATCGACACCGACAACGTCGTCACCTTCTTCGCCAGCAAGATCGCACCGATCCTGCTCGCCGTCCTCGGGGTGATCTTCATCGGCCGGGCCAGCCGGGGTGAGATCTCCAAGGTGCTGACCAGCTCGGCCATCGCCATCATCGGCCTGGCCTTCATCGCCGGCGCCGCCACACTCTTCTTCGTCGGCGACTACCTGATCAACCTGATCTTCGAGTAGGACGCTGGGCGACGATGCGGCTGCGCACCGACGACGACATCTACCGGGCACGCCTCGTCTACCTGGGGCCGCCCGGGTACACCCTTCCCGTTCACCTGCCGTACGCCCAGTACGGCCTGTTCATGCTGCTCGTACCCCTCTACATGTTCATCCACTGGCTGTTCACGCTCCAGGTCGAGCTCTTCCCCGCCTGGGAGATCTCGCTGGCGATCGTGACGACCTCGTTCATCTTCCGGTACGTCGACCCGGACCGGCCCGCGCGCATGGTGATCCGGACCGCGCTGACCGACTGGCGACGCACCCGGGAACCGGCCACCGAGCAGCGGGATCCGCGGCTCGTCGCGAGCCGGATCAGGATCCGGGAGGAACTGGCATGACCGGGCGTACGACAACCGTGCAGACGAACGACGCGGGTGAGGCGGTCGCATGAGTCGCTCTTCCACGCCGGGTTCCCCGGCCGGGCGTCCGGCCGGGCCGAATGGTAACCGTCAGCGATCGTTCGACTACCCACCGGACGAGGATCTGGACGAGGTCGTCCTGGACGGCGCGCTCGTCACCAGCCCGGGACACAGCCGGGTCGGTGTCTTCCAACCGCCGCGACCGATCACGCCCCGCGAGCCGGTACGCCCCGACGGCGACATCGACTCGCCCTTCCTCGACCTCTTCGGCGGCGCGCAGCCCCGGGTCCGGCGACCCGCCCCCACCCCGCCCCCGCCGGTCGAGCCGGTGGTGGCGCCGCCCCGCCGCGGCGTCGGCCGTGAGCCCCTGCCGATCCCGCACCAGCACGCCGCGCCGGTCGAGCCCGCGCCGCGGGCCGAGCCGGAACCCCCGGCCCGCGAGCAGACCCCTGGGGTACGCGCGGTCGGACGCCCCCGGCCCGAGCCCGCACGCGCCGCACCGCTGCCGGTCGAGCCGGCCCTGCCCGACCCGCCGGCCGCGCTCGCCTCGCCCCCGCCGTCCCGGAGCCGGGTGCCGCAGCAGGCCGGTGACCGGCTGCCCGCGCTCCGGCCCCCGGCCGAGCCGGAGCCGGCACTCCCACCGCCCCCGCAGATCGCCGCGCCCGGACCCGCGCCCGCCGAGTACCGGGAACCGGATCTCGCTCCGGCGGAACCGCTCGCGACCGGCGCCGCGCCGTCGCGGGAGGTCGGCCGTCCGGCGCACCGCGAGGTCGCGCCGCCCCGGCAGCGCACGCCGGAACGCCGCAACCGGCCGACCAAGCCGGTCCGGGTCCGCGCCCCGAAGATCAAGTTCGGTGACCGGGACCCGTCGGTCGAGCTGGCCATCACCGAGATCGCCGGCCACCTCACCTTCACCCCCAACACCGTCACCGCCTGGTACTGGCTGCCCGAGGTGCGGTGGGCGTTCCGGCCCGACGCCGAACGCGAGGCACTGCTCTCGGCGATCTCCGAGCAGTACGCCGGACTCGCCGGGTTCCGGCTGCACCTGCGCCGCACCACCCGGCCCTTCCCGGCCGACGAGTGGGCCCGCACCATCGACGCGCACACCGCCGCCCCGCTGCCCGACGTACCGGGCACCACCGGCTGGGCCGACCACCTGGTCGCCGCCCAGCGGCACCTGATGGCGGTCAACCACGCCGAGGGCCAGACCTACCTCGGCGTCACGTTCGCCCGCCGGTCGCTCGGCGACTCGCTCACCGAACGACTGCTCCGCACGTTCGGCCGGGGCACCGCCGACGGCGAGCGGCGCCGGCTGAGCCGTACCGTCGAGCAGTTCGACGAGGTCCTCGGCGCGTTCGGCATGCGCGGGCGGCGGGTCACCGCGCCCGAACTGGAATGGCTGCTCTACCGGTCGGTGGCGCTGTGCATGGCGCCGCCCGGCGTCCTGTCCCCGATCACCAACGGCCGGTGGGAACGCGGCGACCTGCTGGCCCTCACCGAGCAGGTGGAGCGCTACCGCACCCCGTACGGCTCGACGGTGAAGCTGGTCAACCGGATGACCGGCGAGGAACGCCACGTCGCGGTGCTCGCGGTCGGCCGGATGGAGCCGCTGGAGATCCCCGAGCGGCACGAGCCCTGGCTGCACTTCCACGAGCGGCTGCCCTGGCCGATGGAGCTGTCCACCCGGGTCGACATCCTCGGCCCCAACGACTCGTTCCGGAACCTCGAACACCGGCTGCGGATGATCCGCTCCCAGCAGCTCGACTACGCCGAGCACGGCATCGACGCGCCGCCCGAGCTGGAACGCCTGGCCAAGCGCGCGCTGGTGATCGGCGACGAGATGACCACCGGCCTGCCCGTCGACTCGGCCCGGGCACACGGCTGGCACCGCATCGCCGTCGGCGGCCGGACCCGGGAGGAGTGCCTGGAGCGGGCCCGGCGGCTCATCCAGCTCTACTCCCGTGAGCTGCGGATCTCGCTCCAGCACCCGAAGAACCAGGACTGGCTGGCCCGCGAGTTCATCCCCGGCGAGCCGATCGCCAACACCGGCTACGTCCGGCGGATGCCGGTCAACCTGCTCGCCGCCGCGCTGCCGCAGGCAGCGTCCACAGTCGGCGACCGGCGCGGCGACCTGATCGGGCGTACCGCCGGCACCTGCCGCCGTCCGGTCTTCCTCGACCTGCACTTCCCGATGGAGGTACGCGAACGCTCCGGCCTCGCCGTCTTCGTCGCCGAACCCGGTGGTGGCAAGTCGACGCTGCTCGGCGCGCTCGGCTACCTGGCAGCGCGCCGTGGCGCGCAGGTGACGCTGCTCGACCCGTCCGGCCCGCTGGCCCGGCTCTGCGCCATGCCCGAACTCGCCCCGTACTCCCGGGTTCTCAACCTGACCGGCTCGGAGCAGGGCACGCTGGCGCCGTACGCGCTGATCCCGACGCCGCTGCGCACCGAGTTCGGCGCCGGGGCGGCCGGTGACCGCGAGTTCGAGATCGCCGTGTCGAACGCCCGCGCCGAGCGCCGGATGCTCGTGCAGGACATCTGCATGATGCTGGTGCCGCCGCAGGTGGCCCGGGAGGCATCCACCGCCACGCTGTTCCGGCACGCCGTACGCCAGGTGCCCGCCGAGGAGACCTCCACGCTCGACGACGTGGTGACCTGCCTGCAAGGGCTCGACGACGACGCCGGCCGCGAGCTGGCCCACCTGCTGCTCGACACCGCCGAGATGCCGCTGGCCATGCTCTTCTTCGGCCGGCCACCGGAAGGGCTGCTCGGCGCCGACGCCGCGCTCACCGTCATCACCATGGCCGGCCTGCGGCTCCCCGACCTCAAGATCGAACGGGAGTACTGGTCGGCCGAGGAGGCGCTCGCGCTGCCGATGCTGCACACCGCGCACCGGCTGGCCGTACGCCGCTGCTACGGCGGCTCGATGTCCTCCCGGAAACTGGTCGGCCTCGACGAGGCCCACTTCATGGAGGGCTGGCGCTCCGGCCGGTCGTTCCTGGTCCGGCTCGCCCGCGACTCCCGCAAGTGGAACCTCGCCGCGCTCGTCGCCTCGCAGAACCCGAAGGACATCCTCGGCCTCGACGTGCAGAACCTCGTCTCCACCGTCTTCGTCGGCCGGATCGCCGAGGACAGCGAGATCGCCTCCGAGGCGCTGCGCCTGCTGCGGGTGCCCGTCGACGACGGTTACGAGGCCACACTCGCCTCGCTCTCCCAGGCCGACAGCGGATCGGCCAACCGGCTCGGCTTCCGCGAGTTCGTCATGCGCGACGTCGACGGGCGCGTGCAGAAGGTCCGGGTCGACGTGTCGTACGTCGACGGGCTGCTGGAGCACCTGGACACCACCCCCGCCGCGGTCGCCCAGGCCGCCGGGATACTGCCGACCGTCCTGGCTGACCTGGAGGCGTGACATGGCGAGGGCACGGATCGCGGCGCTCCTCCTCGCGCTCGGCGTACTCGCCGGGGCCACGATCTCCTGGCCGGTGATCGGTGCGGCCACACCCGCGTACGCCGCCGCGCCGGTCACCCAGGCGCGGGCCGAGTTGTGCAGCACCAAGGAGTGGCAGGCCGACTTCCGCGCCTGCGTGGGCCGCCTCAAGGCGGTCAGCGAGGACCAGGTCGAGTGCCGCAACGCGCCGGTGCCCGCCGCGCCGGACTCGGGCCTGGCCGGCTGGTTCGCGTCCCGGCCCGACTCGGCGAAGGAGCCCGGCCCGAAGGGCCTCTACAGCGACTACGGGTACGCCGGCTACAGCTACAACACGTACGACGTCGACGGGGGCTGCGCCTCCTCGGTTCTGCATCCGGACTACCGCTTCACCACGATGGTCGCCAACGGCGAGTTCATGTTCGCCAACGCGGTGATCGGCGCGTCCAACGCGCTGCGGGAGCGCGCCTGGGATCCGCGCACCATGTGGAGCTGGGCCGACCCGCTGGTGGAGCAGGCCACGAAGGCCGTCTACCAGAAGGTGTTCAGCGTCTTCGGCATCATCACGGTCTGCGTGGTCGGCCTCTACCTGCTCTGGCGGTCCCGCCAGTCGGACATGAGCAACGCGATGACCACTGCGGGCTGGGCGCTGCTGGTGATGGTGGCGGTGACCGCGCTGGCCGCCTGGCCGGTCAAGTCCGCGAACATCGCCGACAGCACGCTGATCACCACACTGGGCGTGGTGCACGACGCGGTCGGCCCGTCCGCCAAGACCGTTCCGCCGGACAAGTGCGCGCTGCCGAACCCGAGCGCCTGCGTCGACAAGCGTCCACCCGCCGTGCGCGCCAGCGACACGGCGACCGAGACGATGCTCTACCGGAACTGGCTGCGCGGTGTGCTCGGCTCGGCGGACAGCGAGACCGCCAAGAAGTACGGCCAGGCGCTATACGACGCGAAGGCGCTGACCTGGGATGAGGCGGAGTCAATCCGCTCCAACCCGGCCACCCGCGACGTTGTCATCAAGGCCAAGCAGCAGCAGTGGGCGAAGGTCGCCGAGCAGATCAAGACCGAGGACCCGGAGGCGTACGAGTACCTCAAGGGCACCAAGGACATGGACCGGATCGGTGCCGGGTTCATCGCGGTGCTGGCCTCGGTGCTGTTCGCCATGTTCGACCTCACCGCGTCGCTGCTGGTGCTGCTCGGCTTCCTGATCTTCCGCTGGGCGGTGATCGCCGCGCCGATCCTCGGCACGGTCGGCCTGATGCGCCCGGCCAGCGCCGGCCTCCGGCGGCTGGCGAACGCGGTGGTCGCCGCCGTCTTCAACATCGCTATCTTCGGCACCGGCGCGGCCATCTACCTCTTCGCCGTCGACCTGATCATGAACACCGCCACGCTGCCCGGCTGGCTCCAGGTGGTCCTGGTCTGGCTCTGCGGCGTGGTCGGCTGGCTGCTCCTGCGGCCGTACCGCCGCATCACCCAGCTCGGCGGCAAGGACAGCAGCGAGGCGGTCAGCTCGGCCGGCTCCTGGCACCGCCGGTTCTTCCGGGACATGCGGATCGCCGCCCGGCTGGACGTGGCCGAGCCCGGCGGCACCAACGAGCCGACCATCGGCAGACGCCGTACCGTCACCGCCGATCAGCGCAGCCTCCGGCCGGAGGCCCGCCACGAGGATCCGGCGCACAGCGCCACACCGGCCGAACGGGAGCGACCGGACGGACGGGAACGGCCGGAGGGGGCGCCCGCGAGCGGACGGCCGGGCGGGAGTCCGGCCGGTGCGCCCCGACCCCGGCGCGCGCCGTCGACCTGGACCGAGCCGGACGTGCCGGAGGAGGTCCCCTCCTACGCCGTCTACCGGCCGGACTCGGCGGGCCGCGGCACCGCCCCGGCCCGGCCGGCGCCGCGCATCCGCTCCGAGGCCCGGTGAGTCCGGTGCGGCGCGCGCTGGAGTTCCTCTTCACCCGGGTCCTCCGGTCGAGGCTCGGCATCGCCCTGGTGATCGCCGTGCTGGTCTTCGGTGTGATCGGCGCGGCCCGCCTGGTCGGCGGGCCCGGCGATTCGGGGCTCGGCCTGACCAGCCGGCCCAGCCAGCCGATCAGCACCGCGGACCCGGAGGCCGGTGACGACGGCGTGCTGGCCAGCCCGCCGACCGCTGTCGCCCCGAAGACCCGGCCGGGCGAGGCCACGCCGGAGCAGGTCGCCGGGCGGTTCACCACCGCGTGGCTGAGCGGCCCGGGCAGCACCGGCGACGCCTGGCAGGCCCGGCTCCGACCGCTCGCCACCCCCGCGCTGGCGGAGAAGATGACAGACGCCGACCCGGAGACAGTGCCGGCGCGGAAGACGACAGGCGCACCTACTCTCCGGCCCCGGACCGAGTCGTTCGTGGAGGCGCTCGTTCCGCTGGACAACGGCACGCTCCGGCTCGAACTCGTCGCGCCGGACGGCCCCTGGCTGGTGGACGCCGTCGACTGGGAGCGGTCGTGACCGCCGGCCCGGCCGTCGCCGGACAGGTCCGCCGGAAGTTGCGGGTCGGCGTGCTCGCCACCGCTGTCACGGCGGCACTCGCCCTGCTCTGCTGCGTTGGCGGCGCCGGAGCCTTCTTCCTCACCGAACTGGGCGGCGACGGGGACGACCCGAAGCTCGCCGCCCTGAGCTGCGACCCGACCTACCAGGTGAACCTGACCGGGGACATGCCGCGCTTCGCCGAGTACGGCGAGCGTCAGCTGCGCAACGCCGCGGTCATCATCAAGGTCGGCCAGGACATGAAGCTCCCCGCGCGCGGCTGGGTGATCGCGCTGGCCACCGCGATGCAGGAATCAGCGCTGCGCAACCTCGCCAACAGCACGGTGCCGGCATCGCTGGCGCTGCCGCACGAAGGGGTCGGCGCCGACCACGACTCGCTCGGCCTGTTCCAGCAGCGGCCCGGATGGGGCAGCGTCGAGCAGCGGATGACGCCCTCGTACGCGGCCCGCAAGTTCTACCAGAAGATGGAGAAGGTGCCGAACTGGCAGCAGCGCCCGCTCACCGTCGTGGCCCAGCAGGTCCAGGTGAGCGCCTACCCCGACGCGTACGCCAAACACGAGGAACTGGCCGGACGCATCGTCGACGCGCTGGCCGGCGGCGCCGCCCGGACCGTGGAGATCGCCGGCAAGGCCGTGTGCGACGCGGCGGCCGGAGACCGGATCGCCGCCTCCGGCTGGACCGCGCCGCTGCCCGGCGGCGTGGTCTCCGGCTTCCGGACCACCGCCCGTCCCAGCCACCACGGCGTGGACCTGGCTGCCTCGAAGGGCACGCCGATCCACGCCGCCTCGGCGGGCCGGGTGCTGGTGGCCCGTTGCGATCCCGACAGCGCCGGGCGGAAGGACTGCGACCGGGACGGCTGGCCGAACAAGGGCGGATGCGGATGGTTCGTGGACATCCTGCACGCCGGCGGATTCATCACCCGCTACTGCCACATGGTCGAGCGACCCCGCGTGGTGCCGGGTCAGTCGGTCGCGGCGGGCGAGGTCATCGGGCTCTCCGGCAGCAGCGGCAACTCGTCCGGCCCGCACCTGCACTTCGAGGTGCACCGCAATGGCGACCGGTCCAGCAACGGCGCGGAGAACCCGGTGCCCTTCATGCGCAAGCGGGGCGCGCCCCTCGGCGAGACCGGGTGAGGCCGGGCGGATGAGCAACCCCCTGCCCGACCCGTTCGCCGACCGGCCGGACTGGGCACCACTGCCGCCCCGGCCGGTCGAGACGGTGCCCGCCACGAGCGGAACCGAGCTGCGCGGCCGGCGGGTACTCGTCGGCCTTCCCGGCCTCGGCTGGCGCGGGGACCTGCGGGCTGACGAGCGCGTCGTGCAGGGCAGCCGCACCTACGTACCTGTGATCCCGGAACACGAGTGGTACCGGGCCGAATCCGAGCAGGTGGAGGTGTTCGCCCCGCTGGTGCCCGTGGAACGGGTCTGGGTGGAGACGATCGGCGAGCGACCCCCGCCGACCTCACCAGCCCCCTCGGGAATCCGGCTGGTCTCGCTGGACGCCCCGAACCGCCGGCCGCCCACCCCGGTGTTCGAGGCCGACGCGGTGACCGGCCGGCGCGTGGTGCACGTGGACAACGGCGTGGAACGGCGTGACCTGCGCGCCGTCACCGAGACCTACTCCGGGGCGGACGGCGACATCTGCGTGCGGGTCACGCCGGAACTGGAGTGGTACCGGTGGGCCTGGCGCGGTCAGGCACCGACCACGTTGGAGGTGCCGGTGCACCTGCTATGGCTGGAGTAGCCGGAAGTCAGTCGGCACGCTGCGCAGAGCAGACGCCCCAGCCATCGTCGCGCCGCGTCTCGAACCGCCACTTCTGCCGCTCACTCTGCGAAATGCCCTCGACTGAGGCGGAGATGATCAGCTCGACCTCGACCATGGCGACCTCGCCGGACTCCTGGATAGCCAGCGGGCCCCAGCTCACCGAGATCGTCGTGTTGAAGCGCTGTTCCCGGGATACGAGGTCGTCGCGAAGCGCTCGTAGTCCATCCAGCCCGGTCTGCCTTGCGCAGGTGAACTCTTGTGCCTTTGTGTCGTTCCGGTCATCCAGAAATGCCTGAATATAGTTGGCCACGACCACGTCGGGGGCGCTTCGGTCCGGCGCTGTCGCGCGGTCGTACAGCACGAATCCGGCCACCGCTCCACCCGTGCACAGCAGCGCCAGCACCCCCGCGACGACGCCGACGACCGTCCGCAGCGACCGCTTGGGGCGTACCGGCGCGGGAGCGGGCGCGGGAGGCGCCAACTGCTCCGGCGGGGTCCGCTGCGCCGGTACTCGGGACACCTGGGAACCGGCGGGGGGCTGCACTGATTCCACCTCCTGAGGCTATCGGCTGCGCGTCGCGTACCCAATGCCTGGAACCGGCGGATCGTGGCGAACCGCCGGGCGGAGGCCGCCCGGCGGCGGGGTGAGGCTGCTCACCGCCGACCAGCTCACCGCGCCGACCGACATCCCGGTGGACGGCCCCCGGCTGGGTTACCGTCACACCTCGGGGAGGACATGTCGGCCTCGGGAAGAGAGGTGGACGCGGTGGCGACTCCGAAGGCGCGCGCCGGCCGGGCCGCCGCGCTGCACCGCCGGGCCGAGGCCGCCGCGACGGCGGCGGCGGGCATCCTCGACGAGATCCGGCCCGCGCCGGCCGACCATCACCGGCAGTACGAGCTGGCCGAGCGCCTGCGGGCGGCTGCTGAACTGGCCGCGCCGGGCTGGGCCGGCGGTCCGTTGGAGACGCTGTGCGCGGCGACGCCACCCGGTGACGGCCCGCCGCCACTGGTCCGGATGGGCACCGCCGCGCCGCTCGACGACGCCCGGTTCCCCGCGCTCGCGCCCCTGTTCGGCAGTGGTCACGTGAGCCTCGACGCCGACGCCTCGGATCCTCGGGTGGCGGGGCTGCTCCGCGCGCTGCTGCTGCGCGTGTTCGCGGCGACGCCGGCGGGAGCGCTGCTGGCTCGCGCGGTGGACGGCAGTTCCGGTGAGACCTTCGCCGGGTACGCGCCGCTCGCCGACGCCGGCCTGCTGCCCCCGCCCGCCACCGACCTCGCGGGGATGCGCGCGGTGCTGGCCGAGGCGGAGCAGTGGGTGGCCGCCGGCACGGCCCGGCAGCGGGCGCACGACCGGACGCTGCTGCTCGTGGTGGCCGCGCTGCCGGAGGGTACTACCACTGCCGACCTGGACCGGCTCGCCGGCCTGGCCGAGGGCGGGCCCCGGGCCGGGCTGCATCTGGTGGTCGCCGGCTGGCCGGACGGCGGTCCGCTGCCGCGCGCCACGGCGACCACGGTCCGCACCGCGTACGCGCTCGTCGGCGACCCGCCCGGCGCCGGGTTCAGCAGTCCCGGCGCGGAGCCGCCGGGCGGGCTGAACTCGCCGGTGTTCCTGGACGACGACCCGCCCGCCGAACTGGTCGCCGCTGTGTGCGCGCGGCTGGTCCGGCAGATCGAGGACGGCTCCCGCCTCTCGCTGGGTGACCTGCTCCCGGCGGACGGTTTCTGGACGGACGGCTCGGCGGACGGGTTGAGCACCACCGTGGGTGACGCCGCCGGGCGCCCGGTCAGCCTCGGCTTCACCGAGCTGACCCCGCACTGGCTGGTCAGTGGCCGGGGCCAGGCCGGCCGGTCGGCGTTCCTGACCGACGCGCTGTTCGGGCTCGCCGCCCGGTACGGCCCGGACGAGCTGGCGCTCTACCTGGCCGACCTGGCCGACGGCGAGTCCTTCGTGGAGTTCCTGCAGACCGAGCGGGACCGTTCCTGGGTGCCGCAGGTGCGCGCCGCCGGGATGGCGGCCGACCGGGAGTACGTGGCCGACCTGTTCGGCGAGCTGGAGGCGGAGTTGCGCCGCCGCGAGGAGGCGTCCCGGCGGGCCGGCGGGCAGCGCTACGCCGAGCTGCGGCAGCACCAGCCGTTGCCCCGGATCGTCTGCGTGATCGACAACTTCCCGCTGGTGCTGCGCGAGCGGGACCGGCTCGCCGCCGACCTGCTGGCCCGGCTGGACGCGCTGGCCCGCGCCGGCCGGTCGTACGGCATCCACCTGGTCCTCGCGGGCGAGGGTGACCTGGGCATCGGCGGCCCGCGGGATCCGCTGCTCGGCCAGTTCCCGGTGCGGGTGGCACTGCCCGGCGGCTCGGCTGTGCTGGAGCCGGCGAACGACTCGGCGGCCGGGCTGCCGGTGGGCAGCGCGGTGGTGAACACGGCGGGCGGTCTGGGCGGTCCGCGCGGCGCGACCCGCGGGCATGAGCGGATGATCCGCTTCCCGGACCCGTACGAGGATCCGGAGGTCCTGGCCGGCCTGCGGCGACGCCTCTGGGAGGCGCGGGGCGAGTCGGCGACGCCGCCGGTGGTGTTCGCCGGGTACGCCCGCCCGCTGCTCGCCAACGACCCGCGGCACCGGGCCGCGCTGGCCGGCCGGGCCCACGCTCCCGCCGCCCTGCTGGGCCGGGCGGTGGACGTGCGGCGCTCCACAGTGACGGTGCCGCTCGGGCCGGGCGCCGGGCGCAACCTGGCCGTCCTGGGCCGGGACGAGGAGGCCGAGCGGCTGCTGGTGACGGCGGTCCGCAGCGCGGCGGCGGCGCATCCGGGCGCGGCCCGGTTCGTGCTGGCGCCGCTGGCGAACGGGTCGGCCGAGCCGGCCGGGGTGCTGGCCGCCGAACTGGCCGGGCGGCATCGGGTGGAGACCGTCGACGCGGCCGGGCTGCGGACCGCGATGGCGTCGGACGAGCCCGGCTACCTGGTGGTGTTCGGGGTGGACGTGCCGGACGCCACCGAGTTGCCGCCGGAGTTGCTGCGGTCGCTGCTGCTGGAGGGCCCGCCGGCCGGGCGGCACCTGCTCGGCTGGTGGCGGACGCCGGCGCCGCTGGCCGGGCTGCTCGGCCCGGAGGGCGAGTTGGACAAGCTCACCGCCGTGGCGGTCACCGACGTGCCGGGCGGGCGGCTGGAGCAGCTCTTCGACCGTCCGGTCTGGTGGCGGCCCCGGCCGGGCCGCGCGATGCTCTGGGACGGCCCGGACGAGCAGGGCACCGTTTTCGTGCCGTTCGGCGCCGGGGAGGGGCCGGCATGAGCGAGACCGGCACGACCGTGCCCGGGCCCCGCAACGGCGGACCGACAACCGTGGCGGAACCCGCCGAGTCGGCCTGGACGGAGTACGTCGCGGCCGCACGGGCGCTCGACGGCGTACGCCGGGCGGCGGCCACCGCCGCCGGGGAGCAGGCGCGGTCGGTGGCGGCGGCCCGCGAGGAGCTGACAGCGGTACGCGAACGGCTGGCGTCGCAGCAGTCCCGGCTGCGTGAGCTGGGCGTACCGGCGTTGTCGCTGGTACCGACGCCGCCGGAGGTGACCGAGGCGGCCCGGTCGATGGCGGGTGGGCCGTCGGCGGTGCTGGCGGCGTTGCGCGCCGCCGGGGACTGGGCGGACGCGGCGGACGACACGCTCGCCGCGCGGGGCCTGCCCCGGCTGGCGCGGTGGCCGTCCCGGCCGCGCAACCTGCTGGTGTACGGGCCGCTGGCGCTCGTGGTGCCGCTGCTGCAACTCGTGCTGTACGCGGTGGCCGGGCCGGGGGCGGTGACGGTGCTGGCGCTGCTGGTGGGGCTGCCGCTGCCGGCTGTCGCGTTCATGCTGGGGTGGCTCGCTGTGGGGCGGCTCTTCCGTCCGCGTCCGACCGACCGGGTGGACCGCACTCCCCGGTTCGGGGCTCTGGTCTGCCTGATCCCGGCGGTGCTCACCGCCGCCGGCCTGCTGCTGGCCATGCTGCCGAGCTGACGACGGCCGCGTCTCCCGGGCGGGAGTACGCGGCCGTCGGTGTCGGTCGAGGGTCAGCGGGCCATGATCAGTGCCATCGCCTCGGCCCGCGACTTCGCGTCGTTCTGCAGGCCGCCGCGCACCGCGGACGTGATCGTCTTCGCGCCGGACTTCTGGATGCCGCGCATCGCCATGCACATGTGCTCGCACTCCAGCACCACGATCACGCCGCGCGGGGCGAGGCTGGACATCAGCAGGTCGGCGATCTGCGAGGTGAGCCGCTCCTGCACCTGCGGCCGCCGGGCGAACACCTCGACCAGCCGGGCCAGCTTGGACAGGCCGGTGATGCGGCCGTCCGGGCCGGGGATGTAGCCGATGTGCGCGCTGCCCCGGAACGGCAGCAGGTGGTGTTCGCAGAGGCTCATCACGTCGATGTCCCGGACGAGCACCAGTTCCTCGTGGTTGGCCTCGAACGTGGTGCGCAGCACCTGCGCCGGGTCGACCCGCAGGCCGGCGAAGAGCTCGGCGTACGCGCGGGCGACCCGGGCCGGGGTCTGCTGCAGGCCGTCGCGGTCCGGGTCCTCGCCGACCGCGATGAGGATCTCGCGCACCGCCTTCTCGATCCGGGCGAGGTCGACGCTGTCCTCCACCGGACCACCTGTCAGCTTGCCGCTGATCAGGCGCGCGGCCACGTAGTCGAGCGCGTCGTCGCCGTCGGGCTCGGTCGCGGAGACGGCCGACTCCCTGTGCGGGGAGCCGGCCGTCGTCGGATCGCTGTTCAGTGCGTACCGTCCGAGTTGTTGCTGGAACCACCGATCGAGCTGGAACCACCGATCGAGGCGGCCGCGTCGGCGCGGGCCTGCGTCGCCAGCGCCTCCTTCTCGGCCGGGGTGAGCACCGGCGGCTCGGTGGAGGGCTGACGCTTGCCGAAGCCGTGGTACGGGGCCATCGGCGGGCGCTTGACCACCCGGGCGCAGATGCGGGCCATGTCGGCGGTGGAGAGGGTCTCCTTCTCCATCAGCTCCAGGACCATGTTGTCCAGGACGTCCCGGTATTCCACCAGGATCTCCCAGGCCTCGTCGTGGGCCAGCTCGATCAGCGCGCGCATCTCGCCGTCGATCTCGGCGGCCACCGCGTCGGAGTAGTCCCGCTCGTGGCCCATGTTGCGGCCGAGGAACGGCTCGTCGCCGCTGGTGCCGTACTTGATCGCACCGAGCTTGGAGCTCATGCCGTACTGCGTGATCATCGCGCGGGCCAGCTGGGTGGCCTTCTCGATGTCGTTGCCGGCGCCGGTGGTCGGCTCGTGGAAGACCAGCTCCTCCGCCGCCCGGCCACCGAGCGCGTACGCCAGGGTGTCGATCATCTCGGCCCGGGTCTGGGTGTACTTGTCCTCCGTCGGGAGCACGAGCGTGTGACCCAGCGAGCGACCCCGGGACAGGATGGTCACCTTGTGCACCGGCGCGGCGTGCGGCAGCGCCCAGGCGACCAGCGCGTGCCCACCCTCGTGGTACGCGGTGATCTTCTTCTCCTGGTCGCTCATCACCCGGGTCCGGCGCTGCGGGCCGGCGATCACCCGGTCGATCGACTCCTCCAGGGAGTCGTTGGTGATCGCCCGCTGCTCCTTACGGGCGGTGAGCAGCGCGGCCTCGTTGATCACGTTGGCCAGGTCGGCGCCGCTGAAGCCCGGGGTACGCCGGGCGACCGCGTCGAGGTCGACGTCGGGCGTGAACGGCTTGCCCTTGGCGTGCACCCGCAGGATGGCCTTGCGGCCCTCCATGTCGGGGGCGTCGACCGGGATCTGCCTGTCGAACCGGCCCGGGCGCAGCAGCGCCGGGTCGAGGATGTCCGGTCGGTTGGTGGCGGCGATCAGGATCACGCCGCCCTTGGTGTCGAAGCCGTCCATCTCGACCAGAAGCTGGTTGAGCGTCTGCTCCCGCTCGTCGTGGCCGCCGCCCATGCCGGCGCCACGGTGGCGGCCGACCGCGTCGATCTCGTCGACGAAGACGATCGCCGGGGCGTTCGACTTGGCCTGCTCGAACAGGTCGCGGACACGGCTGGCGCCGACGCCGACGAACATCTCGACGAAGTCGGAGCCGGAGATGGAGTAGAAGGGCACCCCGGCCTCGCCGGCGACCGCGCGGGCCAGCAGCGTCTTGCCGGTTCCGGGCGGGCCGAACAGCAGCACGCCCTTCGGGATCTTGGCGCCGAGGGCCTGGTACTTCGCCGGGTTCTGCAGGAAGTCCTTGATCTCGTGCAGTTCCTCGACGGCCTCCTCGGCCCCGGCCACGTCCGCGAAGGTGGTCTTCGGCGTGTCCTTGGTGATCATCTTCGCCTTGGACTTGCCGAAGTTGAGCACCCGCGAGCCGCCACCCTGCATCTGCGACATGAAGAACAGCAGCAGGAGCACGAGAAGCGCGATGGGAAGCAGGTTGACCAGCAGGCTGACCCAGATGCTGTCCGACGACACCTTGGTGTCGACCGGGCCGGTGATCCGGTCCGCCGCCTCGGCCTCGCGGACCTGGTTCCAGACCTGGCCGCCGACCTCGTACGGGAACTGCGCCTCGATCTTGTCGGTGGTGGTGTCGTCGCCGAACTTGGCCTTGTCCTTCAGGTCGAGCTGGAGCGTCTGCTCCTTGTCCTGGAAGACGACCTTCTCGATGCCGCCCTTGTTGAGCTGGTCGAGCGCGACGGACGTGTCCACCCGGTGGTAGCTGGGACCAGCGGTGAACAGTTGACTGAGCACAACGGCGCCGAGGATGACCAGGATGATCCAGACCACCGGTCGGCGGAAGAAACGCGTACGTTCCATGCTGTTGTCGGGTGCCGAGGCGCCCGCATCCTCCTGATCGACGTCCTGACCGTCTGAATGGTGTCGCCGCCTTGAGCGGCGGCCGGGGCCGCCGTGCGGGCCGGCCCGACCCCCGGGGCACGCAAACTGCCGCACCACGGTCATTCGACGGTACACCGTACGCGCGACGAGCGAGCTTGCGAGCCCGTCACTTACGCGCAGGGCGAACCCGGGTTTGGGCCGGCGTGGCGGGGAGCTCCGCACCCGGCCCACCCATACCGCACGGTCAGCGGTTCGAGGGGTCGGGCGTGGAGGGTGCCTCCACGTCACCGGCCCCTACCGTAGACCGGAAGGCTGAGAGCCCGCTGAATGTCCGCTGACGAAGGGCTCGGCGGAACTCACGCCCGGGCGTACACCTCGGGCTTGAGCACCCCGACGTAGGGCACCTCGCGGTAGCGCTCGCCGAAGTCGAGGCCGTAGCCCACGACGAACTCGGTGGGGATGTCGAATCCGACGTACTTGACCGGAACCTGCACCTTGACCGCGTCCGGCTTGCGGAACAGCGCGACCACCTCGACGCTGGCCGCGGAGCGCGACTCCAGGTAGCGCAGCAGCCAGGACAGGGTCAAACCGGAGTCGACGATGTCCTCGACCACCACCACGTGCCGGCCGGCGATGTCCCGGTCCAGGTCCTTGAGGATGCGGACCACGCCGGACGAGGTGGTGCCCTGGCCGTAGGAGGAGACGGCCATGAACTCCAGCTCGGCGGGCGGGCCCTGGCGGCCCAGCGCGCGGGCGAAGTCGGCCATGAACATGACCGCGCCCTTGAGCACGCAGACGAGCAGGAGGCCGTCCTCGACGTGCGCGTAGTCCGCCGAGACCTGCTTGGCCAGCTCCGCGGTCTTGTCGCGGATCTGGGCCTCCGAGATGATCACGTGGTCGATGTCGGCGTCGTACCAGGAGCCGTCAGCCATGCTCCTAGCCTGCCGTACGCCCCACGGCGGCCGTCGGCGGGGCCGCTCCTTTTGGCGCGGTCCCGCCGGGGATTTTCGGCGCGATCTGGATTAATCACCTCAGCAGGTACGGGAGCGCCAGCGCTGCCCGTCATCGCTCGGCTTCCAGTCGGCCGAGTCGCGGGTGTCGGCGGTGAGCCCGAAGGCGCTGGCCCCGATGAGGAGAAGCAGGAAGAGCAGGAACAACAGAACGGTCATGGCGGCGCTCGCTTTCGCATGGTTGAGACGGTTTTCGCCGCCGGTGCGCACCGGACACCATTGATTCTGCGAGCCACCGACCGATACGGACA
Organism: Micromonospora sp. LHW51205; assembly: GCF_003315815.1. Classification (NCBI taxonomy): domain Bacteria; kingdom Bacillati; phylum Actinomycetota; class Actinomycetes; order Micromonosporales; family Micromonosporaceae; genus Micromonospora; species Micromonospora sp. LHW51205. The sequence continues at coordinate 411,675 of NZ_QMEZ01000005.1, forward strand.
GTGGCAGGAATGTCATTGGGCATCGATTTACTGCCACCGGTCGGGTTACCCTCGTCACATGCTCCGCTCGGTCGCCGTCATCGTCATGGACCAGGTCGCCGCGTTCGAGCTCGGCGTGCTCGCCGAGGTCTTCGGCACCGACCGCACCGCCGACGGCTTCCCCAGCTACCGGTTCGATGTCTGCACCGCCGACGGCGGCCCGGTCCGCAGCCGCTCCGGATTCCTGCTCGCCCCCACCGCCGACCTCACAGTGGTCGAGGACGCCGACCTGGTGGCGGTGCCCGCGCACGCCGACGGCGCCCCGGTGCCCGAACCGGTGCTCGCCGCGCTGCGCCGCGCCGCCGACCGCGGAGCCTGGCTGCTCAGCGTCTGCGCCGGCGCGTTCGTCCTCGGCGAAGCCGGCGTGCTCGACGGGCGTGCCTGCACCACCCACTGGCGCTACACCGACGAGCTCCAGCGACGCTTCCCGGCCGCCCAGGTGCAGTGCGACTCGCTCTACGTGCAGGACGACCGGCTGCTCACCAGCGCCGGCACCGCCGCCGGCATCGATGCCTGCCTGCACCTGGTACGCCAGGAGCACGGCTCCGCCGTGGCGACCCGGCTGGCCCGCCGGATGGTCGTCCCACCGCACCGCGACGGCGGCCAGTCCCAGTACGTCGAGGCGCCCATCCCGAAGGCCCCCGAGGCGCCCACCCTGGAACCGGTGCTGGAGTGGCTGATGGGGCACCTCCGCCACCCGGTGACAGTGGACGAGCTGGCCGCGCGCGCCGGCATGGCCCCGCGCACGTTCGCCCGCCGGTTCCGCGCCGAGACCGGCACCACCCCGCACGACTGGCTGACCAACCAGCGGGTGCTGCTGGCCCGGCACCTGCTGGAGGACACCACGCTGAGCGTGGAAGGCGTCGCCGAGCAGGCCGGCTTCGGCGACGCGGCGGCGCTGCGGCACCACTTCACCCGCCGCGTCGGCACCACCCCGCTCGCCTACCGCACCACCTTCCGCGAACGCACCACCGCCTGACGTTCCCCGCTCCACCCGGCCCACCCCGGCCCACCCCGGCGATCATGAAGTTGACCGTGGATTTCGTCCGTTTCCTCCCCGTCAACCTCATGATCACCGCCCCCGGGTGGGCCCGCTTCCCGCGCCGCACCCGTGATCAAGGAGTTTGCGGGCTGCCGGAGGCGTGAAGTGGACACAAAGTCCTTGATCACCGCCAGGCGAGGCGAGGCGGGAGGGGCGAGACGCCGCGGGGCGCCAGGCCGCCGGAGTGGCGGCGCGAACCCGGCTGGATCACCGGTCAGGGCAGGAGGTGACCGGCCTGGCGGCGTACCTGGTGGCCGCCGGGCAGGTGCACCGGGCCCTGGCCGCGCCAATCGGTGACCAGGGCGTCCAGCGCTGCCACGTGACTGTGGGACAGCGCGGCCGGCGCGGCGCCCAGCTCGCGGGCCCAGGTGTGCAGCACCCGGGTACGCACTGCGGCCGGCAACCCGGCCAGCCCGTCGACGGAGAGCGCACGGCCGTCGGCCCGGACGTCGGCCAGCGCGGCGTCCGCGAGCGCGTCGAGCGCGGCGTTGTCCGCGGCGAGCAGGCGGGCGGTACGGGCCAGGTTCGCCACCACCCCCGGCCCGAGCGCGTCGACGAGTGCCGGTAGCGCGTCGGACCGGACCCGGGCCCGGGCGTACGCGGGGTCGGCGTTGTGCGGGTCCGCCCACGGGTCGAGCCCGAGCGCGGCGCAGGCGTCCCGGGTGTCGACACGTGGGATGTCGAGCAGTGGGCGCAGCAGGGATACCCCGTCGAGATCACGACTTTCCGGCATCCCGGACAGCCCTCGTGGCCCGGCGCCCCGGGCCAGCGCGAGCAGGACCGTCTCGGCCTGGTCGTCCCGGGTGTGCCCGAGCAGCACCCCGGCCGCGTGGTGCCGGTGGGCCGCCGCGACCAACGCCTCGTACCGGGCCTCGCGGGCGGCCGCCTCGGGGCCGCCGGGCCGGCCGTCCACCCGTACCGGAAGCACCTCGACCGGGTCGAGCCCGGCCGAGCGGGCCCAGGCGGCGACCGCCTCGGCCCGCTCGGCGGAGCCGGGCTGCAAGCCGTGATCGACTGTCACCAGGCCCGCCGGGCGGCCGAGGCGGGGAGCCACGAACGCGGTGGCGGCGGCGAGCGCGAGCGAGTCGGCGCCGCCGGAGCACGCCACCAGCACCGGTCCGGCGCCGGGCAGGCCGGTCAGCGTCCGGCGTACGGCGAGCCGCACGGCGGCGACGGCGGGAGCGGGCGACGGAGAGCGGCGCGATCGCGCGCCGGAATCAGCCCGGCCGGGGCGATCCACCGAGCCAGCCGGATCCGCCGAGCCGGCGGGACCGCCCGGCACGACCGAGCCAGCCGAACTCAGCGCACCGACCGAACTGGGCGAACCACCCGGGCCGGGCGGGTCAGCCGAGGGGCGGGGTGGCACCGGCGGGCCCGTGTACGCGGTTCACCCAGGCGTCCGGGTCGCCCAGCTCGTCCAGGCGCGGCAGCGTCAGCGGCGACGAGAAGATCTTGTTGAAGCCCGGCATCCCCACCCGGTCGACCACGCCGTGCACGAACTTGCGACCCTCGGCGTACTGGCGCATCTTGACCTCGATGCCGAGCAGCCGCCGGATCGCCTTCTCCAGCGGGTTGCCGGACTCGCGGCGGCGGTTGAACGCCGCCCGGATCGACTCGACGCTGGGGATGACCTGCGGGCCGACGCCGTCCATCACGAACTCGGCGTGCCCCTCCAGCAGCGTCATCAGCGCGGTCAGCCGGTCCAGCACGGCGCGCTGGGCCGGGGTCTGCACGATGTCCAGCACGCTGGCCCGGCTCTCCGGGTCCTTGACCGCGTCGGAGAGCGTGGCCACGCCGCGGCGGAGCCGTTCCAGCAGGTGCTCGCCGCCCTGGGAGGCGTCCACGAACGCCTGCACCTCGCCGAGGAAGTACGCGCGCATCCACGGCACGGCGGTGAACTGGGTGCGGTGGGTGACCTCGTGCAGGCACACCCAGAGCCGGAAGTCGCGCGAGTTCGCGCCGAGCTTCCGCTCCACCTCGAGGATGTTCGGGGCCACCAGCAGCAGCTGGCCGGGGTCACCGGCGAACACCTCGTACTGGCCGAGCACGCGGCCGCTGAGGTACGCCAGCACGGTGCCGGCCTGCACACCCGTCACGCGGGAGCCGATCGCCTCGGTGAGCGCGCCCGGCCGCTTGTCGCCGGAGAGGCGCTCCACGAGCGGGGACACCACCTCACGCAGCCCGGCGATGTTCGCCGCGGCCCAGTCCCGGCGGTCGACCACGCGTACCGGCGGGTGGGCGACCTGCGGACGCAGGCCGGTGTAGTCGGCGACGTGCCCGGCCGCCTCCTCGGTCAGCCGGCGCAGGTCGCCGACCACGTCGGTGGCCTCGGCGTACGACACCCGGGGGCCCGACTTGCTCAGCGCCCCCGCTGTCGCGGCGGCCAGATCCCAGTCCACGAACTGCGCCATGAACCCACCGTACCCGCGCCGGAACACCCCCACCCGGGCTCGCGCCCGCCGATCGACGCCCGTCGGTCAGCGGCAGCCGCACCCGGCCAGCGCGGAGGTGATCCGGTCCAGGGCCGCCCGGGTCTCGTCCAGCGAGCCCTGCGTCCGGTCGGTGAGCACGGCGAACGTGAGCAGCCGGCCGTCGGCGGTGGTGACCGTGCCGGCGATGGCGTTGACCCCGCTGAGCGTGCCGGTCTTGGCGCGCACCACGCCCGCGCCGGCGCTCGTCGCCGCCGCGCGGTAGCGCTCGTCGAGCGTGCCGGACCAGCCACCGACCGGCAGGCCGCCGAAGATCGCGGCGAGTTCGGGGTGGCTGCCGTTGCCGGCGAGCGTGATCAGGTCGGTGAGCAGCGAGGGGCTGATCCGGTTGGTGCGGGACAGCCCGCTGCCGTCGGCCAGGCTGATCTCGCCGGCCGGCAGGCCCAGCTCGCCGAGCACCTGGCCGGTGGCCGCGGCGCCGCCGGCGAACGAGCCGGGTTTGCCCTTGGCGAGCGCCACCTGGCGGGCCATCGCCTCGGCGATCACGTTGTCGCTGTCGCTGATCATGATGTCGACCAGCCGGATCATCGGCAGGGACTCGACGGTGCCCAGTTCGGCGCCGGGGGCCGTACCGGTGGCGCCGGACGCGGCCGGCGCGGTGCCCCGGGTCACCTGGGCCGCGCCGCCGGTGAGCCCGAGCAGCTTGGCGAACTGCCGGCCGGCGGTCAGGTCGGGCTGGGGCACCCGTTCGGCGGCGTGGTTGGTCTGCTCGGCGGTGCGGCGCGCCTCCGCCGGGTTCTTCCGGGCGCCGTCGGTCATCAGCGCGGTGATCGCCGCGCCGAACCCGCCGGTGGGGATGTCGGAGTCCCAGCCGGGTTCGAAGACCGGGCCGGTGAACAGCGACGAGTCGACGATCACCTTGGTCGGCGCGGTGCCGCCGAGCGCGTTGCGCACCTGGGCGGCGAGGTCGTCCAGCCGGGCCGCGCCCGGGTAGAAGCCGTCCTTGTCCACGGCGAGCGTGGGGTCACCGCCGCCGACCAGGACCACCTCGCCCGGGTTCGGGCCGGCCACCGCCCTCGTCGGGATCCGGTAGGCCGGGCCGCGCGCCGCGAGCACCGCCACGCCGGTCGCCAGCTTGGTCACCGAGGCGGGCACCGTCGGGGTGTCCTGGCCGCTGCCGTAGAGCGCCTGGCCGGTGCTCACGTCGGCCACCGACAGGTGCACCCGGTCGCCGAGCGCGGCGGCGCGCACCAGCGGGTCCAGGGCGGCGCGGATTCCGGCCTCGGTGGGCAGCGGGGCGTTGCCGTCCGGCCCGGCCAGCACGGCCGGCGGGGTGGGCTCGGGCGGCGCGGCGACCGCCGTACCCGAAGAACTGTCGTCGCCCAGCCAGCCCGCGACCGGACCGGGCCGGAACACGGCCAGCCCGGCGACCGCCAGGGCCAGCACGAGTACGCACGCGAGCGCCGCGACCAGCCGGGAGCGGCGACGCGGCGCGGCCGGAGGCGGGGAGGGCGGGGGCGGCGCGGCGCCGGTCGGCGGGACCGGCGGGCTCACCGGGATCGGACCCGGAGCCGGACGGTGGGGGACGTTCGCACCCGGGACGGACACCCGGCCGGTGGCGCCACCGGAACCGGAACCCCCGGAAGCGGACCCGTCAACCCTCTCGGGGCGGTAGTGTGAATCTTCCCTCCCCACGGCCCCCTCCTCCCCGCTCGAAATCGCCTTGGGCGACACTACTTCGGTCCGAACACTATGCGGCGGCCGAGGCCGACGGGGGGCGTTCCCCCGCGCCGGGGGCGAACCGCTGGTTCCGTTAGCCAGCGTGGGCAAACGAGGGAGCGTGGGAGATGGATTTCGACGTCACGGTTGAGATCCCCAAGGGTCACCGCAACAAGTACGAGGTAGACCACGCGACCGGCCGCATCCGGCTGGACCGTACCCTCTTCACCTCCACGCAGTACCCGGCCGACTACGGCTTCATCGAGGGCACCCTCGGCGAGGACGGCGACCCGCTGGACGCGCTGGTGCTGGTGCCCGAGCCGACCTTCCCCGGCTGCCTGATCCGCTGCCGGACCATCGGCATGTTCCGGATGACGGACGAGAAGGGCGGCGACGACAAGGTCCTCTGCGTGCCCTACGAGGACCCGCGCCAGGAGCACCTGCGCGACATCCACCACCTGGGCGAGTTCGACCGGCTGGAGATCCAGCACTTCTTCGAGGTCTACAAGGACCTGGAGCCGGGCAAGTCGGTCGAGGGCGCGACCTGGGTCGGCCGGGTCGAGGCCGAGGCGGAGATCGCCGCCTCGTACCGGCGGGCCAAGGAGGCCGAGGAGCGCGGCGAGACGCTGCACTGACGCTCACGCTTTCGCCGGAGGCCCGGGTCGCGCTTCGCGACCCGGGCCTCCGCGTGTTCAGGCGAGCAGGTCGCGGGCCCGGTCGTAGAGGCCCAGCACCGCGCAGGCCACCGGCACGACCGCGACTACCAGCGCGGTGTCGGTCAGGTCGGCCAGCCGGCCGAGGTACGGGGAGACAGGTCGCCGGGCGTACGTGGCGCCCGCGGTGACCGCGACCAGGGCCAGCGCCAGCCCGCCCACGGCCAGCGCGAACCGGCCGGCCGGACCGGCGCGTTCGGCCAGCACCGCGCCGAGCAGGGCGTACCCGGCCAGCCCGGCGACGACGGCGGGCACCCGGTGGCGGACCGCCACGAACAGCCGGGAGCGCAGCAGCAGCACCCCGCAGGCGACGGCGGCGAGCAGCAGCCCGGCGGTCCGGCCGGTGGCGACGAGCACCGCGACCGCGCCGACCGCGAGCAGCGCGTGGCCGAGCAGCATCCCGGTCAGCACCTCCTCGGCGCGGGCCACCGCCGCGTGCACCCGGCCCCGGTCCGGCAGGTCCCGGGTGCCGGCCGGGCTGGGCAGGGTGAGCGGCGGCAACGGCAGCTTGCCGACCCGGATGGCCAGCAACGGCAGCCCGCCGAGCGCGAACACCAGCACGGCGAGCAGGACGGCCGCGGCGCCGGCCGGGTCGAGCAGCAGCCCGCCGAACGCGGACGCCACGCCGGTCACGCCCGCCGTCACCCCGGCCACGAAGACCCGGGACCGGCTGGCCACGCCGAGCAGCCCGAGCACCGCCACCAGCAGCAGCGCCACCGAGCCGACGAGCAGTTCCGGAGCGCCCACCCAGCGCAGGCCGGGAATCGGGCCGACCGGATCGCCGGAGGCGACGGCGAGCGCGCCGGCCGTCGCCGCCCAGGGCAGCGCGTACCCGCCGAGGGTGGCGCCGACGGCGCCGTCGCCGTACGCCCGGGAGGCCGCGGTGGCGGTGAGCACCAGGATCAGGGCGAGCGCGGCGGCCACCGGCCAGCCGCGCTCACCGGGACCGGCCGCGACCACGGCGACCAGCCCGACGGCCAGGGGTACGGCGGCGCCGCCGAGCGCGGCGGCCCTTGTGGCGCGGCCCGACCAGGCGGCGCCCCGGCGCCGGGCCCCGTCGACTATCGCCTCGACCACGTCGTCGTACTCCAGCTCGGGCCACTCGGCACGGGCCGGCACCAGGTGCAGCACCTCGCCGTCGCGGACGCCCTGCGGCAGGAGAGCCTGCGCGGTGGCGAGCACCCCGCCGTCGGTGCGGCGCAGCACCCAGCCGCCGTGCCGTTCCCCGTCGTCGGCCAGGCCTTCCCCGGCGTGCCGGAGCACCTCGGGCAGCAGCTCGGCCAGGGGGACCTGCTCCGGTAGGGCCACGTCGACCCGCCGCCGGGGCGCGCTGATGGTGACCCGGGCGAGCCCGCTTGTCATCGAGGCACCTCCATATCGAGCGGGAACAGTGGGCTGACGGACGAGAGGACTTTACCTACGATGAGCCAGGCTCGGGTTACCCAGAGCCACTTCCGGGGAGGGTGAGTGTCCACTGTCGTCATCAAGCGGCCGCCACGCCGCCCGGCGCCGGAGATCCCGGTCGGCGAGCTGCCGGTCGAGGCCCCGCCGGAGATCCCGGTGGCGACCGGCGGGCGCTGGCAGCAGGCGCTGATGGTGCTGCCGATGCTCGGCGGGACGGTGGCCATGGCGATGATGTTCGGCCGGGGCGGCGGTGCCTACTCGTACGTGGTGGGCGGCATGTTCGGCCTCTCCTCGCTGGCGATGCTGGTGACCACCTGGGGCAGCGCCGGGCCGAAGAAGTCCGAGCTGATGGCCGCCCGCCGGGAGTACCTGCGGCATCTGGCCACGCTGCGCCGCCGCGTACGGGAGACCGCCGGCGCGCAGCGGGCCGGCCTGTCCTACCGCCATCCCGATCCGGGGCGACTCTGGTCGACTGTCGACAGCCACCGGGTCTGGGAACGGCGGCCCGGCGACGGGGACTTCGCCGTGGTCCGGGTCGGTGTCGGGCCGCAGACGCTGGCCACCCCGCTGGTTCCGCCGGTCACCCGCCCGCTGGAGGAGCTGGAGCCGATGACGGCCGGGGCGCTGCGGCGCTTCCTGGACGCGTACTCGGTGGTGCCGGACCTGCCGGTGGCGCTGTCGCTGCGCAGTTTCGCCCGGGTCTTCGTGCGCGGGCCGGCCGGCCCGGTACGCGGCGCCGGATCGCCCGCCGCGCAGGCGCTGGCCCGGGCGGTGCTCACCCAGCTCGCCGTCTTCCACGCGCCGGACGAGCTGCTGATCGCGGTCTGCTCCGGGCCGGAACGCCGGGCCGCCTGGGAGTGGGTCAAGTGGCTGCCGCACGCCCACCACCCGAGCCGTACCGACGCGCTCGGCCCGGTGCGGCTGGTCACCAGTTCCGCCGCCGACCTGGAACGGCTGCTGCACGACGTGCTCGGCGCCCGGTCGCGGTTCAGTCCGCACGGCGTGGCAACGGACGGGCCGCACGTCGTGGTGGTGCTCGACGGCGGCGACCTGACCGGGGCCACCGACCTGGCCGGCGACGGCGGCATCGACGCGGTCACCGTGCTCGACCTGGACACCCCGCCGCCCCGGCTGCTCGACCGGTACGCCCTCCTGCTCGACCTGGTCGACGGCCGGCTGCACTCGCACTCCGCCGAGGGGCACGCCGAGGTGGGCGCCGCCGACGCGCTGGCGACCGCCGACGCCGAGGCGGTGGCCCGGCGGCTCGCGCCGCTGCGGCTCGCCGGCACGGTACGCGGGCCGGACGCGCCGCCCGGCGCCGAACCCGGCCTGCCCGAGCTGCTCGGGCTCGGTGACCCGGACGGCTTCACCGCAGAGCAGGGCTGGGCGCCCCGGGCCGCGCGGGACCGGCTGCGGGTGCCGATCGGGGTTGGCGCGGACGGCGGCGCGATCGACCTCGACCTGAAGGAGTCGGCGCAGGACGGCATGGGCCCGCACGGCCTGCTGATCGGCGCGACCGGCTCCGGCAAGTCGGAGCTGCTGCGCACGCTCGTGCTCGGGCTGGCCGCCACGCACAGCTCGGAGCAGCTCAACTTCGTCCTCGTCGACTTCAAGGGCGGCGCCACGTTCGCGCCGTTCGAGCGGCTGCCGCACACCGCCGCCGTGATCACCAACCTGGCTGACGCGCTGCCACTGGTGGACCGGATGGTGGACGCGATAAACGGTGAGCTGATGCGCCGGCAGGAACTGCTGCGCCGGGCGGGCAACTTCGCGAGCGTGCGCGACTACGAGCGCGCCCGGGCGGCCGGCTCGCCGCTGGCGCCGCTGCCGTCACTGCTGCTGATCTGCGACGAGTTCTCCGAGCTGCTGTCCGCCAAGCCCGACTTCATCGACCTGTTCGTGCAGATCGGCCGCCTGGGCCGGTCGCTCGGGGTGCACCTGCTGCTGGCCAGCCAGCGGCTGGAGGAGGGGCGGTTGCGCGGGCTGGACACGCACCTGTCGTACCGGATCGGGTTGCGGACGTTCTCGGCGCTGGAGTCGCGGACGGTGCTGGGCGTGCCGGACGCGCACGAACTGCCGCGCAGCCCGGGGCACGGCTACCTGCGTTCCGGCACCGACCCGCTGGTGCGGTTCAAGGCCGCGTACGTCTCCGGCGCGGTCCACCGGCGCGGCGGGCCGGCGGGCGCGCCCGACGCCGGTGAGTCGCGGGTGCTCGCCTTCTCCACCCATCTGGTGCCGGTGCCCGAGCCGGCCACGCCCGCCGCCCTCCCCGCCGAGGACGACAGCGGCGAGACGCTGCTGGACCTGCTGGTGGACCGGCTGTCCGGGCAGGGCCCGCCGGCGCACCAGGTGTGGCTGCCGCCGCTGGACGCCTCGCCCGCCCTGGACGAGCTGCTCGGCCCGGTCGGCGCCGACCCGGTACGCGGGCTCACCGTCGCCAACCCGGAGCTGCACGGGGCGCTGCAGGTGCCGGTGGCGGTGGTGGACAAGCCGTTCGAGCAGCGGCGTGACCTGCTCTGGCTGGCGCTGGACGGCGCGGCCGGGCACGTCGCGGTGGTCGGCACCACCCGCAGCGGCCGGTCCAGCCTGCTGCGCACCCTGGTCTGCGCGCTGGCGCTCACCCACACCCCGGCCGAGGTGCAGGTCTACTGCCTCGACTTCGGCAGCGGCACGCTGGGCACGTTGCGCGACCTGCCACACGTGGGCGGTGTCACCGGGCGCTCCGACGGCACCGCGGTGCGCCGTACCGTCGGCGAGGTCGCCGGCCTGCTCGCGGAGCGGGAGCGGCGCTTCGCCGAGGCGGGCGTGGAGTCGATGGCCGCGTGGCGACAGCGCCGGGCGGCGGGCGCGACCGACGCCTTCGGCGACGTGTTCCTGGTGGTGGACGGCTGGAACACCCTGCGCGGCGAGTACGAGGACCTGGAACCGCTGGTCACCGAACTGGCCACCCGCGGCCTGGCGTACGGGGTGCACGTGGTGGCGACCGCGCTGCGCTGGTCGGACTTCCGCCCGGCGATCCGCGACCTGTTCGGCTCCCGGCTGGAGCTGCGCCTGGGCGACCCGGCCGACTCGGTGGTGGTCAAGCGGGCGCTGGCGGCGACGGTGCCGGAGGAGCGGCCGGGGCGGGGCATCACCGCCGGCGGGTTGCACTTCCTCACCGCCGTGCCCCGGGTCGACGCGCTCGGCGGCGAGACCGCCGACCTGGTGAAGGCGGTCGCCGGGGCGTGGACCGGTCCGCCCGCGCCCCGGGTGCGGCTGCTGCCGCCGGTGCTGCCCTACGCCGAGCTGGACCAGAGCGCGACAACCGGGCTGGCGTTCCCGATCGGCGTGGCGGAGGCGGACCTCGCCCCGGTGGTGCTGGACTTCGCCACCGAGCCGAACTTCATGGTCTTCGGCGACGCCGAGTGCGGCAAGTCGTCGTTCCTGCGCGCGCTCGCCACGTCGATCGTCAACCGGTTCACCCCGGAGCAGGCCCGGGTGATGCTCGTGGACTACCGGCGCAGCCTGATGGGCGTGATCGACACTCCACACCTGATCGGGTACGGCACGGCGGCGCCGCACACCGCCGAGCTGATCGAGTCGGCCGCCGGCTACCTCGCGGGGCGGCAGCCCGGACCGGAGGTGACCCCGGCTCAACTGCGCAGCCGGTCCTGGTGGCAGGGGCCGGAGCTGTTCGTGTTGGTGGACGACTACGACCTGGTGGCCGGCGGCCCGACGAACCCGCTGCGCGCGCTGGAGGAGCACCTGCCGCACGCCCGGGACGTCGGGCTGCATCTGGTGCTGGCGCGGCGGACCGGCGGGGCGGGACGGACCGCGTACGAGCCGATCGTGCAGCGACTGCGGGAGTTGTCCACGGCCGGGCTGGTGATGTCGGGCGGCCCGGAGGAGGGCGCGCTCGTCGGTCAGGTGAAGGCCGGGCCGCTGCCGCCGGGCCGGGCCCGTCTGGTCACCCGTCGTGAGGGGGTGCGCCTGGTGCAGTTGGCGCATCTTCCGCCCGGGTGATCCGAAGTGCCGAGTTGGCCCGTGACGGCCGGGACAACCGGTAATCTCCGAGCGGCATGTGTCTGACGCGACGGAACGGCTGGGGAATGTGACCAGGGATCGGCAGGGCCTGCCCGGTGGGCCGCCCCGGCGCGCGTTGCTGGCCGTCGCGTCGGCGCTGGTCGTCGTCGCCGGTCCGCTGACGCCGCCGGCACAGGCCGCGCCGTCCGTCCCGGTCGCCGCCTCTCAGCGGCAGTTGGCGGCTCCCGACCGGGTGCTCCGCGGCGACCACGTCCGCGACGAGCAGTGGCAGTTGGAGAAGCTGCGGGCGAAGACCGCCTGGCGCACCTCGACCGGGCGCGGCGTGGTGGTCGCGGTGATCGATTCCGGTGTGGACGGATCGCATCCCGACCTGGCCGGCCAGGTCCTGCCCGGCCTCGACCTGGTGACTCCGGACGGCTCGGACGGGCCTGATCCGGTGGGGCACGGCACCACCGTGGCCGGGCTGATCGCCGGGCGGGCCGACGACGACCGGGGCGTGGTGGGGCTGGCGCCGGACGCCAAGATCCTCCCGGTCCGGGTGCTCGACGCCGAGAACCGCTACGACGACGCGCTCATCATCGCCAAGGCGGTGCGCTGGGCGGTGGACAACGGCGCCGGAGTGGTCAACCTGTCGCTGGGCGGCAGCAGCGACAGCGCGGCCCTGGCCGCAGCGCTCGACTACGCCTTCGCCCGGGACGTGGTGGTGGTCGCCTGCACCGGCAACCTGGCCACCTCGACGACCACCAAGGTCTGGTATCCGGCCCGGGAGCCCGGCGTGCTGGCCGTCGCCGGGCTGGAACGCTCCGGCGAGAACCTCTGGTCCGGCTCGATCACCGGCCACGAGACGGTCCTCAGCGCACCCGCCACCGCGCTCTACGGCGCGCGGCCGGAGGGGGGCTACTGGCGGGTGCAGGGGACGAGCTTCGCCGCGCCGCTGGTGGCCGCGACCGCCGCGCTGGTCCGCTCGCGGTATCCGAAGATGTCCGCCGGGGACGTGGTCAACCGGCTGATCAGCACGGCCCGGGACCTCGGCCCGACCGGACGCGACGACCGGTTCGGCTACGGCCTGGTGGACCCGGTGGCGGCGCTGACCGCCGACGTGCCGTCGGTGGGTCACAACCCGCTGGACGACAACGACTCTCCCGGCGTGGTGGGCTTCGGGCCGGCCCCGGAGGACGGGCGCGACACCCGGGCCGCGGCGGCGGGCCGCGGCGGCGACCCGCTGGGGCGCAGGCCGGAGGGCTGGTCGGCGCTGCCGGCGGGGCAGACCGTCGTGGGCGCCCCGGAGCGGCTCTGGAGCGGCCTGGCGCTGTTCGTGGCGTTGATCACCGGCAGCGCGCTGATGGTGCGCCGGTTCCGGCAGATCCGTCGCTGACCGACGCGGTGGTCTGACCGCGCCCGTTCCTGGGTAGGGAAGCCCCCATGGACACCACCGGGGCGACTGTCACGCGCCGCCGGTCGTGGCGGAGCCGCCGCCTCGACCGGGACCACTCACTGGGTCTGCGGCTCTCCCTGGCCACCGCCGCCGCGTTCCTGGTGCTGATCCCGTTCGCCCTGCTCGCGCTGCTGGTGCTCGGCGCCTGGTCGCCGCTGCTCCGGCTGGACGCCTCGATCACCGACGCGTTCCACGGGTACGCGCAGGACCATCCCGCCTGGGTCGCGGTGATGACGGTCTGGACGCATGTCTTCGGGCCCGGCCCGCTGCGGGTGGCCGCGGCAGCGGTGGCGGTGTGGCTGTTCCGGCGCGGCGCGTCCCGGCTCGCGGCCTGGGTGGTCGTCACCATGATCGCCGGTGGGCTGCTCGGCGCGCTGCTCAAGCTCCTGGTCGGGCGGGACCGGCCGGACCTGCTCGAACCGGTGGCCCGGGCGGCCGGTTACTCGTTCCCGTCCGGTCACGCGCTCAACGCGGCGCTGGCGGCCGGGGTGCTGTTGCTGGTGTTCCTGCCGTTCGCCCGGGACAGCCGCGCCGGCCGGATCATGCTGTGGGCCGCCGCGCTGCTGGTGACTGTGGTGACCGGGCTCAGCCGGATCGCGCTGGGCGTGCACTGGACCAGCGACGTGGTGGGTGGCTGGGTGCTCGGGGCGGCGGTGGTGGCCGCGACCTCGGCCGCGTTCGCCACCTGGCGCAGCGGATCCGGGCGCCCGTCCGCCCGTCCGCTCCGCGAGGGCGTCGAGCCGGAGCTGGCCGATCAGCGGCCGGAGGGCGGCCGGGCGTAGCCGGAGCCGCCACGGGGTACAGGCGAGCCCATGTCCGATGTCGTGATCCGAGTCACCCGGCGTGTCCTGCTGCCGCTGGCCCTGCTCTTCGCGCTGATGGTGGGTCTGGGCCTGCTGGTGACCCGGGTGCTGGCGCGTACCTGGCCGTTCACCGTGGAGGACACGGTCAACCGGGAGCTGGCCGGCGATCGCACGCCGGGCTGGAACGACGTCTCGCTGGTGTTCAGCACGCTCGCCAGCACCCAGATGATCGTCGTGGTCACGGTGCTGGCGGCGCTGGTGCTGCGGCTGGTGCTGCACCGCTGGCGGGAGCCGCTGTTCCTCTGCGCGGCGGTGACCGCGCAGGCACTGATCTTCCTGTTCACCACGATGGTGATCGACCGGAACCGTCCGGCCGTCGAGCACATGGACGCCTCCCCGCCGACTTCGAGCTTCCCGTCCGGGCACACGTCGGCGGCCACCGCGCTCTACGTGGGTCTCGCGGTGCTGCTGGCGCTGCGGGCGCGCAGCACCCCCGTGAAGGTGGGCTGGTGGGCGCTGCTGGTGCTGGTGCCGGTGGGCGTGGCGCTCACCCGGATGTACCGGGGCATGCATCACCCCAGCGACGTGGTCGCCTCGTTCCTCAACGGCGGCGCCTGCGTGGCGATCATGGCGCGGGCGGTGCTCGACCGCACGCTCACCTGGGGTCGCGCCCGGCTGCCGCTGTCCCGCTCCGGCGACGAGGCGACACCGGCGGGAGCGCCGGCGGGCGGCTGAGCGCCGCCGGCCGGCTCAGGTGCACTCGCCGGTGGCCACTCCCCGGGTACGCTCCGCGCCCGCCAGCGCCACCGGCCGCGCCTCGGCCGCTGTCACCGCGAAACCGGTGTTCGGGTCGTCCGCCGCCGCCGCGAAGATCACGCCGAGCACCAGCCCGTTCGAGGAGACCAGCGGGCCACCGGAGTTGCCGCTGCGGACCAGCGCCCGGATCGTGTAGATCTCCCGGGTGACGTCCCCGGCCGAGTAGATGTCCGGACCGGTGATCCGGTCGACGTCCCGGATCCGGGCCGGGCGGGCGTCGTACGGGCCGTCGAGCGGGAAGCCGAGCACGATCGCGTCCGCGCCGGTGGCGGCCTGACCGGCGGCGAAGCGCAGCGACGGGCCGGGCAGCCCGGGAACGTAGAGCACGGCGAGGTCCCGGTCCGGGTCGTAGACGACGACCTCGCCGTCGTACCGCTCGCCGCGCAGCTCCACCGCAACCGAGCGGGTGCCGGCGACCACGTGCGCGTTCGTCATCACCCGGTCGTCGGCGTACACGAAGCCGGAGCCCTCGATGCGGCGCGAGCAACTCGGCGCGGAGCCCAGCACCTTCACCACCGACCGCCTGCTGTTCTGCACCACCTGCGAGTTGGCCAGCGCCGGGTCGGGCGGGGCGACCTGCCGAGCCCGGGTCGGCGCGAGATCGCCGAACACGTCCGGGAAGCCGTTGGTGTCGACGGTGTCACGCAGCGCGGTGGACAGGTCCTGCGCCTTGTCCGGCAGCACCTGGTCGACGACTGTGAGCAGCGCGCTGTTACGGACCGAGGAGGCCAGCCACGGCACCGAGGAGGAGCCGAGCGGCACGGCGACCAGCCAGGCCACCAGCATGACCGCGATGACCGAGATGAACGCGCCGCCGACGTCGTCGACCTTCCGCCCGGCCGGCCCGGTGATGGCCGCCCGCAGGTTGGAGCCGAGCCAGCCGGCCAGCGCCTGCCCGAGCACCGCGAGCCCGAAGATCGCCACCAGGGAGACCAGCACGCGGGTGCCGCTCGCCGTGAACTGCTGGGCGATCAGCGGCCCGACCTGGAGGCCGAGCAGCGCGCCCAGGAAGAAGCCGGAGAACGACAGGGCCCCGATGACGAAACCCTGACGGTATCCGCTGATCGCGAACACGAGCATGAGCAGGAGAAGGACGAGATCCACGGCGGACACGCCCCAAGGGTACGGGCACCGGGCCCGTGCTCGGCTCAGCGCTCGCGGAACGTGACCCGAGGATGCGTACCGGTGATCAACGCACGGGTGTCTCGTCGGCCGGTTCGGTGCCCGCCGACGGCGCGGGTGTGGCGTCGACCGGCGGCAGCTCCACCACCCGTGAGCGCGGCCAGGGCCGGGACCAGCCGCCCATCTCCAGCAACCGGTCGATCACGCCGGCGGTGAAGCCCCAGACCAGCATGCCGCGCACCGAGAACGCCGGGCCGGTCCAGCCGCTCGGATGACGGACCCGCATCCGGTTCTCCGGGTCGACCAGCTCGGTGACCGGCAGCCGGGCCACGTGCGCGACCTCGGCCGGCTCGCGCGGGTGCACCGGGTGCGGGTCGTGCCACCAGGCGAGCACCGGCGTGACCACGAAGTCGCTGACCGGGATCCAGAGCCGGGGCAGCTCGGCCAGCACGGTGACGCTGCCGGGGTCGAGCCCGACCTCCTCGTTCGCCTCGCGCAGCGCGGTGGCGCGGGCGTCGGCGTCCTCCGGGTCGGCGGCGCCGCCGGGAAACGCCGGCTGACCGGCGTGGTTGCGCAGCGTCGCGGCGCGCTGGAGGACCAGCACGTCCGGCCCGGCGCCGGGCTCCTCACCGAGCAGCACCAGCACGGCGCTCTCCCGGCCACCGCGCTCCGGCGTGACGATGCGGGTGAAGTCTTCCGCGCGCGCGGTGCCGAGCCGGCCCAGCAGCGGGTCGAACCACCCCGGCGGCCGTCGGGTCATACCTTCACCCCGAGGTGGCGCTGGAGCAGCGCGGCGAGGCGGGCGTCGTCGAGCGCGCCGGTGGCGTCGGTGTGCCGGATCCGCCCGTCGGCGTCGACGAGCACTGTGAGCGGGAACGCGTTGCGTTCCAGCGCGCGCTGGAACGCGTCGCCCTGGTCGAGCAGCATCGGGAAGCCGACGCCGTAGTCCTCGCCGATGGACTGCGCGCCGCCGCGGCTGTCCCGGCTGTTCACGCCGATGACCTGGAACCGGCCGTCGGCCCGCTCGCTGAGCCGCTGGAACGCGGGCAGCTCCTTGCGGCACGGCGGGCACCAGGACGCCCACACGTTGATCACCGCCGGGCCCTTGACGTCGCGCAGGTTCACCGGCGCGCCGCCGGTGAAGCAGTTGAGCGTCAGGTCGGGGAGCTGGTCCCCGGCCTTACCGGCGGGCGTCGGAGCCGCGGCGGCGGGCACGACGGTCAGCGGAGCACAGTCGGCGAACGGCGAGGGGCGCTCGGCCCGGGTCGCCGGCGCCGGACGTTCCGGCTCGTCGGCCGTGGCGGTGCAGCCCGCCACCGCGAGCAGCAGCGGGACGAGCAGGTACGCGAGACGGCGCATCACGGCACGTCCGCCGCGGCGGCCTGCTGCGGCACCAGGTCGGGGTCGAGGCCGACGGCCACCGCCAGGTCACGGGCCCGGGGGCCCTTGAGCAGCTTGGCCGCGGCGGCCGGCTCGGTCGGCCCGGTGCCGTACGCGGGACACAGCTTCGCCAGCGTGCACGCGCCGCAGGCGGGCTTGCGGGCGTGGCAGACCCGGCGGCCGTGGAAGATCACCCGGTGCGACAGCATCGTCCAGTCGCGCTTCGGGTAGAGCGCGCCGATCGCGTGCTCGATCTTCACCGGGTCGGTCTCGGTGGTGAGCGCCCACCGCTGCACGAGCCGCTGGAAGTGCGTGTCGACGGTGATGCCGGGGACGCCGAAGGCGTTGCCGAGGATGACGTTGGCGGTCTTGCGGCCGATCCCCGGCAGCGTGACCAGGTCGTCGAGCCGCCCGGGCACCTCGCCGTCGTACCGCTCGCAGAGCGCCCGCCCGAGGTTGATCAGGGAGCTGGTCTTGTTGCGGTAGAACCCGGTGGGCCGGATCAGCTCCTCCAGCTCGGCGCGGTCCGCCCCGGCGTAGTCGGCGGCGGTGCGGTAGCGGGCGAACAGCTTCGGCGTGACCTCGTTGACCTTCTTGTCGGTGCACTGGGCGGACAGGATCGTCGCGACTGCCAGCTCCAGCGCGTTGGAGTGGTCGAGTTCACAGTGCGCGTCGGGGTGCGTCTCGGTCAGCACGCGGCCGATGCGCCGGGCGCGGCGCGTACGGCCGAGGTCGGTCTCGGGGGAGCGCGTGGTCACGTCGGCCAGCCTACGTCGCGGGGCCGACGCTCCGGCGGCTCGGCGCGGTGGTCGTGCGCTCAGCCACCCGCGGGCGCGGTGATCCTCCCGGTCGCGTCGAGCTTCGCGCCGGTGTCCGGGAAGTCGGCCCCGTTCAGCTCGCGGACCAGCCCGAGGCCACGGTTCTGCCGGTCGACCGACGGGCGTCCCACTCCGTTCATCACGGTGGAGGTGAACGTGCCGCCGACGAACTTCCCCTCGGCGGTGAGCGACACCTTGAGCACGCCGCCCCAGCCGAGTCGCCCGGAGCTGTTCAGCGACTTCCCGCCGCCGGCGAAGTTGCCCAGGCTGTACGCGATCAGCCGCCCCTTGTAGAACTCCATCCCGCGAAGCACGTGCGGACCGTGGCCGATGACCAGGTCCGCCCCGGCGTCGATGACGGTGCGGGAGAAGCGGATCGGGTCGCCACGGTTCTCGCCGAAGAACATCTCGGTGCCCGGCTTCACCCGGGTCTTGTCCGACCCCTCGGCGCCCATGTGCACCTGCACCACGACGATCTGGGCCGCCTCCTTGGCCATCTCGATCACCTGCTTGGCGGCGTTCAGGTCGACCAGGCTGTTGGACCAGGGGTACGACGAGAAGCCCACCACGGCGACCTTGACGCCCTTGACGTCCACCACGGTGATCTCACCGGGCGCGCCGGTGTGCTTGAGCCCGTGCGCCTCCAGCGCCGACTGGGTGTTCTCGTAGCCCTGCCGGCCGTAGTCGTAGCCGTGGTTGTTGGCCTGGTTGAGCAGCTGGAACCCGGCCGAGCGCAGGTGCGCGGCGTAGCCGGGCGGCGCCCGGAACTGGTAGCAGTTCTTCGGCTGCGGGCCGCACTTGCCGGCGCCGGTGTCGTCGGTGAGCGGCTCCTCCAGGTTGCCCATCACCAGGTCACCCTTGAGCGCCGACTTCACGTCGTCGAAGAAGCCCTTGCCACCGTTGGGCGGCAGCCGGTCCGGGGCGTTGCCCATGATCACGTCGCCGGTCGCGGTGAGCGAGATCGACGGCTCGTCGGGGGCGTTCGGCGCCGCGGGCTGGTCACCGGTGGCGGGTCCGGCCGCGCCGGTCGACCCGCCGCCCTGACCGGCCTGCCACCTCGCGTCGCCGCCCGATCCGCCGGCGTCACCGGCGCAGCCGGCGGCGAACAGGACGGCGGCGAGCGCGGCGAGCGCGGCCAGACGGGTCCGGATCGCGCCTCGACGAGGTCCGGGGAGGGCTGGGCGCGGCGCGGCGACGGCGGCGCGGCGGGCACGGGGCACAGAACGGGCGGGAGCGTACATCGTCGGCGACGCTACCGTCCCCGGAACGCCGCGACGAGGGCCGATCGGTCGGAAAACCCGGCGTGTCGCATGTGAGGGACGCACGTCAACCCGCCCGCCGGTCGGACCAGGGCACCACGGTCCCGGCGCCGCCCGAGCGGACGGCGGCGTGCACGGCCCGGGCCAGTGGCGCGCCCCAGGCCGACCGGGGCCCGCCGTACGGGGCCGGATCGCCGTCGGCCGGGCAGAGCACAGTCACCGCGTCGGTGGGGGTGCCGGTGGCGGGCAGTCCGAGTTCCCAGATCGCCTGCGCCTTCGCCTCGGTGGCGGTGGCCACCGCGTTGACGAGTGCCGCGTCGCCGAGCCGCTGCGGCACGTACGCGACGATGTTGACCGTGCCGACGCGCTGCGCGGGCTCGGGCACGGCGGGCCGCGCCGGCTCGGGCGCGGCGGCCCAGACCGGCGTGCCCAGGCCGACGGTCGCCCAGACCCGGACGCCGCCGTCGGCGTGGCTGACCACCTCGGTCACGTCCACGCCGGTCAGCAGCCCGACGCCGGGTCCGCCCAGGCCGAGGCCGTGCGCCAGTTCGGCCAGGTGCGCGGCGGGGTCGTCCCGGTCGTACGACATCGGCACCGTCGCGTTCAGCACCCACCCGCGGACGCCGATCCCGCCGCCCAGCGGAGCGGAGCCGACCGCCAGCAGCGGCGTCTCGGCCCGCCAGACCAGCAGGGGGATGTCCCACCCGGCTTCGGACCTGGTGGTCAGGAACGGCTCACACAGCACGCCGGTCACCCTACGATCACAGGAGGGAACGGGTGGCGCCGGCCCGGACCGGAGGCGGGATCTTAGCTGCTCACCGGGTCGGGCGGGTTACGCCCAACGATCAAGATTCCAGGGGTGCACCTCTGATTCCTACTCATGTGCGCCTAGACTGGCGGCGCGCGAGGGATCAGCGGACGGCGGACCCGGCCGACGGACGGCACGCGCAGGCGGAGGTGCGCGATGGACGAGGTACTGGCCCGCAGCGGGATCTTCCAGGGTGTCGACCCGGAGGCTGCCGAGGCGCTCGCCAAGGAGATGGAGACGATCGAGGTCCGCAAGGGCGAAATCGTCTTCAACGAGGGCGAACCCGGCGACAGTCTCTACATCCTCCTGTCCGGCAAGATCAAGGTGGGTCGCCGCGCGGCGGACGGCCGGCAGAACCTGATCGCCGTGATGGGCCCGTCGGACATGGTCGGTGAGCTGTCGCTCTTCGACCCCGGTCCGCGTACGGCGACCGCCACCGCGGTCACCGACACCCGGCTCGTACGCCTGCGTAAGCAGGCCCTGCGGCCGTGGCTGAACAACCGGCCCGAGATCGCCGAGCAGCTGCTGCGGGTGCTGGCCCGCCGGCTGCGCCGGACCAACGACTCGCTCGCCGACCTGATCTTCACGGACGTGCCGGGCCGGGTCGCCAAGAACCTGCTCCAGATGGCCGGCCGCTTCGGCACCCGCGACGGCGGCGTGCTGCGCGTGACGCACGACCTCACCCAGGAGGAGATCGCCCAGCTCGTCGGCGCCTCCCGGGAGACCGTCAACAAGGCGCTCGCCGACTTCGCCTCGCGCGGCTGGCTGCGACTGGACGGCAAGAGCATCATCATCCTCGACCCGGAGCGCCTGGCCCGCCGCGCGCGGGTCTGACCTCCGTACCGGCTTCTCCGGCCCGGCCCGCCATCGCGCGGAGCCGGGCCGGTGCCGTCTTGAGCGCATCGGGCCGGTGCCGCGTCTGAGCGGGCCGGTGCCGTCTCTGCCCGCCGCAGAATCGCTTGGTCCTGCCGGGCCGGTGTCGCCAGGCTGGGGCGATGCCCGATCGTGTCGCCGTTCTCTCCGACATCCACGGTGTGCTGCCCGCGCTGGAAGCAGTGCTGGCCGAGCCGGACGTGGCCGCCGCCGACCTGATCGTCCTCACCGGCGACCTGGCGGCCGGTCCGCAGCCGGTCGAGGTGCTGGACCGGTTGGCCGCGCTCGGTGACCGGGCCTGCTGGGTCGGCGGGAACGCCGACCGGGAGCTGGTGCAGGCGCGTGCCGGGGCGGCGTCCCCGATCGAGGTGTCGAACTGGGCCGCGGGGCAGCTCCGCGACGACCAGGTGGCCCGGCTGGCCGCGCTGCCGCCGTCCGTCACGCTGCCGGTCACCGGTCTGGGCGACGTGCTGTTCTGCCACGCCACCCCGCGCGACGACGAGGAGGTCGTGCTCGTCGACTCGCGGCTGGACCGCTGGGCGGAGGTCTTCGCCGGCCTGCCGCCCGAGGTCGGCACCGTGGTCTGCGGGCACACGCACATGCCGTTCACCCGGCTGGTCGACCGCCGCCTGGTGGTGAACCCGGGCAGCGTCGGCATGCCGTACGGGGGCGCGGGCGCCTGGTGGGCGCTGCTCGGTCCGGGCGTGCAACTGCGCCGTACGCGCTTCGACGTGGACGCCGCATGTGCCCGGATCGCCACCGAGTCCGCCTTTCCGGACGCGGCGGCCTGGGCCGACGAGTACGTCCGCTCCCGCCACTCCGACGCCGACGCGCTCACCGTCTTCGCTCCGCGCGACGGCCGCTGAGGCGTTAAAAAGGGGCCCTTCCGCTACCGCAGGCGTTAACAAGGGCCCCCTCCTTTCAAAAAAGTCAGGCTTGACTGTTTGTTTTGGGGGCGGCAGGCTGATGGCGTGTCCACCGCACCGAGCCGAGTTCCGCAGCAGGAGCGCAGCCGCGCCACCCAGGCCCGGCTGCTGGAGGCGACAGTCGACTGCCTGGTGGAGCACGGCTGGTCCGGCACCACCACGACTGTGGTGGCGGCCCGCGCCGGGGTCTCCCGGGGCGCCCAGCTGCACCACTACCCCACCAAGGCCGCGCTGGTCACCGCCGCCGTCGCGCACCTGACCGAGCGCCGGGCGGCCGAGCTGCGCGCCGAGGCGGCGGCCCTGCCGGTCGGCCCGCAGCGGCTCGACGGCGTGGTCGACCTGCTCGCCGCCTCCTTCACCGGCCCGCTGTTCGCGGCCGCGCTGGAGCTGTGGGTGGCCGCGCGTACCGACGCCGAGCTGCGCGCCGCGCTGGTGCCGCTGGAGGCGCGGATCGGCCGCGAGATGCACCGGCTCACCGTCGAGCTGCTCGGCGTGGACGAGCGCAAGCCGGGCGTACGCGAGTCGGTGCAGGCCACGCTCGACCTGCTCCGCGGCCTCGGCGTGGCCAACCTGCTCAGCGACGACTCGCCCCGCCGCGCCGCCCTGCTGCACACCTGGAAACGCCAGCTCGCCGCGCTGCTCACCCCCGAGAGCGAGCGGCACTGATCCCCTGACCCACCCCCGCCCGGAGGCACAATGGTCGACCTGACAGCCCTGCTCGCGGATCTGGCCGCCGAGTCCGAACAACTCGACGCGCTCGTCGCGGACCTGCCGCCGGACGGATGGGAGCGGCCGACACCGGCCCCGGGCTGGACCGTCGCACACCAGATCGCACACCTGGCCTGGACCGACCACGTCGCCTACCTGGCGGCCACCGACGAGTCCGCGTTCTTCGCCTCGGTGATGGCCGCGCCGGACCCGTCGCGCCTGGTCGAGGACGGCGCCGAGTCCTTCCTCGCGCCCCCGCCTGCGCTGCTGGCCCGCTGGCGTTCCGGCCGGTCGGCGCTCGCCGGCGCGCTCACCGCCGTCCCGGCCGGGCAGAAGATCCCCTGGTACGGCACCAGCATGTCGCCCACCTCGATGGTGACGGCCCGGCTGATGGAGACGTGGGCGCACGGCGAGGACGTGGCAGACGCGCTGGGCGTCAGCCGTACCCCGACGCAGCGCCTGCGCCACATCGCGCACCTCGGCTTCCGTACCCTCGGGCACGGCTTCGCCGCCCACGGCCGTGCGGTGCCCACGGCGCCGGTGCGGGTGGAGCTGACCGCGCCCGCGGGCGGTGACGTGTGGGAGTTCGGGCCGGCCGACGCGGCCGACCGGGTGACCGGCCCGGCGCTCGACTTCTGCCTGCTCGTCACGCAGCGCCGGCACCGCGCCGACCTGGCCCTGACCGCCACCGGGCCGGTGGCCGACGAGTGGCTGGACGTGGCCCAGGCGTTCGCCGGCCCGCCCGGTGACAAGCGGGAACCGGCGAGCGGAGTTCCCTCATGAGCGTGCTGCGGATCGGGAACGCGTCGGGCTTCTACGGCGACCGTTTCGCCGCCTGGCGGGAGATGCTCGACGGCGGCGAGCTGGACGTGCTGACCGGTGACTACCTGGCCGAGCTGACCATGCTCATCCTCGGCCGGGACCGGATGCGCGACCCGTCGCTGGGCTACGCGAAGACGTTCCTGCGTCAGGCGGAGGGCGTGCTCGGCACCGCGCTGGAGCGCGGCGTCACGCTGGTCACAAACGCGGGCGGCCTCAACCCGGCGGGGCTGGCCGACGCGATCCGGTCGCTCGGCGACCGGCTCGGCCTCCAGGTGCGGGTCGGGTACGTCGAGGGCGACGCGATCCAGCGGCCGGACGCGCTGACCGCCAACGCGTACCTGGGCGCGTTCGGGATCGCGGCCTGCCTGGACGCGGGCGCGGACGTGGTGGTCACCGGTCGGGTCACCGACGCCTCGCTGGCGGTCGGCCCGGCGATCGCCCGCTTCGGGTGGACCCGCGACGACCTCGACGCGCTGGCCGGGGCCACGGTGGCCGGGCACCTGATCGAGTGCGGCGCGCAGGTCACCGGCGGCAACTTCAGCTTCTTCACCGAACTTCCGGACGGCGGGCACCGGCCCGGATTCCCGATCGCCGAGCTGCACGCGGACGGCTCGTCGGTGCTCACCAAGCACGCGGGCACCGGCGGCGCGGTGACGGTCGAGACGGTCACCGCCCAGCTGCTGTACGAGGTGGGCGGCCCGGACTACCTCGGGCCGGACGTGGTGACCCGGCTCGACACGGTACGGCTGGAGCAGGAGGGCCCGGACCGGGTCCGGGTGTCCGGGGTGCGCGGCACGCCGCCGCCGGACACGCTCAAGGTGGGCGTCAACAACCTGGGCGGCTTCCGCAACTCGATGACGTTCGTGCTGTGCGGGCTGGACATCCCGGCCAAGGCGGCACTGGTCCGCGCCCAGATCGAGGAGTCGGTCGGCACGGAAGGGCTGGAGTTCACGCTGGCCCGTACCGACCACCCGGACACCGGCGACACCGAGGCGGCGAGCGCGCTGCTGCACGTACATCTGCGCGACGGCGACAAGTCGCGGGCCGGGCGGGCGTTCTCGGCGGCGGCGGTGGAGCTGGCGCTGGCCTCCTATCCGGGTTGCACGCTCACCACGCTGCCCGGTGACGCGACGCCGTACGGGGTGTTCACCGCCGACGCGATCGCGCAGGACGCGGTCGAGCACGTGGCGGTGCTGCCCTCCGGCGAGCGGGTGCCGATCCCGCCGCCGACGGTGACGAGCGGTTTGGAAGGGACCCTTGTACAACACGAGGCGTTAACAGGGGGCCCTTCCTTGCACGCCACCCGGCGGGGGCCGCTCGGTGAGCTGGTCGGCGCGCGCTCGGGCGACAAGGGCGGCGACGCCAACCTGGGCGTCTGGGCGCGTACCGACGCGACCTGGCCGTGGCTGCGCGACTGGCTGACCGTGGAACGGCTGGCCGAGCTGCTGCCGGAGACGGCGTCGCTCACCGTCGAGCGGTACGAGCTGCCGAACCTGCGCGCCGTCAACTTCGTGATCCGCGGGCTGCTCGGGCAGGGCGTGGCCGCGTCCACCCGGTTCGACCCCCAGGCCAAGGCGCTCGGCGAGCTGCTGCGCTCGCGAGTGGTCGACCTTCCGACGGAGGCTCCGGCATGACCATCGTGGACACGCCGGAACGTCGGCAACTGCGCGAGCTGACCCGCTCGTTCGTGGTCCGGGAGGTGCTGCCGCACCTGTCCGACTGGGAGCGGGCCGGCGAACTGCCCCGGTCGCTGCACGAGACCGCCGCGAAGGTCGGCCTGCTCGGCATCGGCTTCCCGGAGTCGGTCGGCGGCAGCGGCGGCGACCTGCTCGACTCGATGGTGGTCACCGAGGAGATCATCCGCTCGGGCGGGTCGTCGGGGCTGATCGCCGCGCTGTTCACGCACGGCATCGCGCTGCCGCACATGGTTCAGGCTCAGGACGAGACGCTGATCGAGAAGTACGTCCGGCCGACGCTCGCCGGGACGATGATCGGCGCGTTGGCGATCACCGAGCCGGACGGCGGCTCGGACGTGGCGGGCATCCGCACCTGCGCCGTACGCGACGGCGACCACTACGTCGTGAACGGCGCCAAGACGTACATCACCAGCGGGGTCCGGGCCGACTTCGTCACCACTGCGGTCTGCACCGACTTTCCCGGGTCGGGCTCGCTCAGCCTGCTCGTGATCGACAAGGGCACGCCGGGGTTCACAGTGGGCCGGCGGCTGGAGAAGCTGGGCTGGCACTGCTCCGACACGGCCGAACTGTCCTTCGTCGACGTCCGGGTGCCGGTGCGCAACCGGGTCGGCCCGGAGGACACCGGCTTCCTCGCCATCATGCAGCAGTTCGCCGCCGAGCGGCTGTCGCTCGCCACGCAGGCGTACGCGACCGCGCAGCGCTGCGTGGACCTGACGGTGCGGTGGTGCCGGGACCGTCAGACGTTCGGCCGGCCGCTCGTTTCGCGGCAGGTGGTGCGGCACCGGCTGGCCGAGATGCACTCCCGCACCGAGGCGGCCCGGGCGTACGTGCACGAGGTCGCCGAGCGGGTCGCCGCCGGGCAGCCGGTGGTGACCGAGGTGGCGATCGCGAAGAACGTGGCGGTGTCCGCGTGCGACTTCGTCGTCGACGCGGCGCTGCAACTGCACGGCGGTTTCGGCTACATGCGTGACGCCGAGGTGGAGCGGCACTACCGCGACGCCCGGCTGCTCGGCATCGGCGGCGGCGCCACCGAGATCATGAACGAGATCATCGCGAAGGGCATGGGCCTGTGAGCACGACAGTTCTGCAGAGCACGATCGACCCGTCCGCGCCCGCCTTCACCGCCAACCGGGAGGCGCTGCTGGAACGCCTCGCCGAACTGGAGGCGGCGCTCGACCAGGCGCGGGGCGGTGGCGGCGAGAAGTACGTGACCCGCCATCACGGTCGCGGCAAGCTGCTCCCGCGGGAGCGGATCGAGCTGCTGCTCGACCCGGACAGCCCGTTCCTGGAGCTGTCGTCGGTGGCCGCGTTCGGCACCGACTTCCCGGTCGGCGCCAGCACCGTGACCGGCATCGGCGTGGTCGAGGGCGTCGAGTGCCTGATCGTGGCGAACGACCCGACGGTACGCGGGGGCGCGATCAACCCGTGGTCGCTGGCGAAGACCCGGCGGGCGGGTGAGATCGCGGCGGCGAACCGGCTGCCGATGGTGAACCTGGTCGAGTCGGCCGGGGCGGACCTGCCCACCCAGGCGGAGATCTTCATTCCGGGCGGCCGGGTGTTCCGGGACCTGACCCGGCTGTCGGCGCAGCGGATCCCGACAGTGAGCGTGGTCTTCGGCAACGCCACCGCCGGTGGCGCGTACGTGCCCGGCATGTCGGACTTCACCATCATGATCCGGGACCGCTCGCAGGTCTACCTGGCCGGGCCGCCGCTGGTGAAGATGGCCACCGGCGAGGTCACCGACGACGAGTCGCTGGGCGGCGCGGCGATGCACGCCACCACGTCCGGCCTGGCCGACTTCCTCGCCGAGGACGAACGCGACGGGATCCGGCTGGCCCGGCAGTGCGTCCGCCGGCTCAACTGGCGCAAGCAGGGCCCGCCGCCCCGCAACCCGCACCCGCTGCCACCCCGGTACGACCCGGAGGAGCTGCTCGGCATCGCCAGCGCCGACCTGAAGGTGCCGTTCGACCCGCGGGAGGTGCTGGCCCGGGTACTCGACGACAGCGCGTTCGACGAGTTCAAGCCCGGCTACGGCACCGCGCTGGTGACCGGATGGGGTGAGCTGCACGGCTACCCGGTCGGTGTGCTGGCGAACGCCCGGGGCGTGCTGTTCAGCGAGGAGGCGCAGAAGGCGGCGCAGTTCATCCAGCTCGCCAACGCGGCGGACACACCGCTGGTGTTCCTGCAGAACACCACCGGCTACATGGTCGGCACCGAGTACGAGCAGCGCGGCATCATCAAGCACGGCGCCCTGATGATCAACGCGGTGTCGAACTCGAAGGTGCCGCACCTGACGGTCAACCTGGGCGCCTCCTACGGCGCCGGCAACTACGGCATGTGCGGCCGGGCGTACGAGCCGCGGTTCCTGTTCACCTGGCCGAACGCGAAGTCGGCGGTGATGGGCCCGGCGCAGCTCGCCGGGGTGCTGTCCATCGTGGCCCGGCAGGCCGCCGCCGCCCGGGGCCGCGAGTACGACGAGGACACCGACGCCGCCATGCGGATGATGGTCGAGCAGCAGATCGAGTCGCAGTCCGGCGCGCTGTTCCTGTCCGGGCGGCTCTACGACGACGGGGTGATCGACCCTCGGGACACCCGTACCGTCCTCGGGCTGTGCCTGTCGGCGATCCACAACGGACCGGTGAAGGGCGCCGACGGTTTCGGCGTCTTCCGGATGTAGGGGGCGTGCTCACAATGATCACCAAGCTTCTGGTCGCGAACCGGGGCGAGATCGCCCGCCGGGTCTTCGCCACCTGCCGCGCCCTCGGCGTGGCCACCGTCGCCGTGCACTCCGACGCGGACGCCGACGCGCCGTTCGTCGCCGACGCCGACCAGGCGGTACGGCTGCCGGGGAATACGCCGGCCGAGACGTACCTGCGCATCGACGCCATCCTCGACGCGGCCCGCCGGTCCGGCGCGGACGCCGTCCACCCCGGTTACGGCTTCCTGGCCGAGAACGCCGAGTTCGCGGCGGCGGTGACCGACGCGGGTCTGACCTGGGTCGGGCCGTCCGCGAAGGCGATCGCGGCGATGGGCGACAAGATGGCCGCCAAGGCGCTGCTCGCCGACGCGGGCGTGCCGATGCTGCCCACCTGGACCGACCCGGCCGAGGTCACCGCCTTCCCGGTGCTGGTCAAGGCCGCCGCGGGTGGCGGCGGCCGGGGCATGCGGATCGTCCACGACGCGGCCGGGCTGGCCGAGGCCGTCGCGGGCGCGCGCCGCGAGGCGGCGGCGGCGTTCGGCGACGGCACGGTCTTCATCGAGCGGTACGTGGAACGCGGCCGCCACGTCGAGGTGCAGATCTTCGGCGACACCCACGGCACCGTCGTGGCCCTCGGGGTACGCGACTGCTCGGTCCAGCGCCGCCACCAGAAGATCGTCGAGGAGGCGCCCGGCGTGCTGCCCGACGACGTGCGCGCGGCGCTGCACGAGGCGGCGGTGGCCGCCGGGCGGGCCGTCGACTACGTCGGCGCGGGAACAGTGGAGTTCCTGCTCGCGCCGGACGGGCAGGTGCACTTCCTGGAGATGAACACCCGCCTCCAGGTGGAACACCCGGTCACCGAGCTGACCACCGGGCTGGACCTGGTACGGCTGCAACTGCTCGTCGCCGAGGGCGAGCCGCTGCCGGTCACCACCACGCCGCCGGCCGACGGCCACGCCATCGAGGTACGGCTGTGCGCCGAGGACCCGGCCCAGGGCTTCCGTCCGGCCACCGGCACGCTGCACCGGTTCGCGATCCCCGGGGTCGCCGCCGAGTTCGGTCCGGCCCGGGGGCTGCGCCTGGACTCGGGCGTGGTGGACGGCTCGACGGTGAGCGTGCACTACGACTCGATGCTGGCGAAGCTCGTCGCCTGGGCGCCCACCCGCACCGAGGCGGCCCGCGCCCTGGCCGGCGCGCTGGCCCGCGCCGAGCTGCATGGCGTGGCCACCAACCGGGACCTGCTGGTACGCGTGCTGCGCAGCCCGGAGTTCGCCGCCGTGGACGTCGACACCGGCTTCCTGGACCGGCACCCGGAGGTGTTCGAGCCGCTGCTGCCGGCCGAGCAGCTTCCGGTGGTGGCGCTGGCCGCCGCGCTGGCCGCTGCCGCCGCACGCCGGGCCGCCGCCCCGGTGCTGGCCGGGCTGCCGTCGGGTTGGCGCAACGTGCCGTCCTTCCCGCAGGTCACCCGGTTCACCGGCCCGGGCGACGAGGAGATCGAGGTCCACTACCGCCTGGACCGCACCGGCGCCCTCGCCGAGTGGGGAAGGAAGGGCCCCCTCTTAACGGATCCGGTAGAGGAAGGGTCCCCTGTTAACACCGAGCTGCCGGTGGTCGAGCTGGTGACGGCCGCCCCGGACCGGGTGGTGCTCGACGTCGACGGGGTTCGCCGGGCCTTCCGCGTACACCGGGTGGGGTCGTCGGTCTTCGTGGACGGCCCGGACGGGGCGGCGAGCCTCACCGAGCTGCCCCGCCTGCCCCTGCCCACCGCGGAGCTGGCGGCCGGGTCGCTGCTCGCGCCGCTGCCCGGGGCGGTCACCCGGGTGCACGTCGAGGTCGGTCAGCGCGTCGCCGCCGGTGACCTGCTGCTGACGCTCGAAGCGATGAAGCTCGAACATCCCGTGCTCGCCCCCGCCGACGGCGTGGTGACGGAACTGCCGGTGCCCGCCGGCGGCCAGGTCGAGACGGGTGCCGTACTGGCCGTCGTGGACCCCGAGGAGGACCCCCAGTGAACTTCGACCTCACCCCCGAACAGGACCAGCTCCGCGATGCGGTACGGGAGCTGGGACGCAAGTACGGCCATTCCTACTTCGTGTCGAAGGCCAAGGCCGGCGAGCACACCACCGAGCTGTGGCACGAGGCCGGCCGGCTGGGCTACCTGGGCGTCAACATCCCCACCGAGTACGGCGGCGGGGGCGGCGGCATCACCGACCTGGCGCTGGTGTGCGAGGAGTTGGCCGCGACCGGCTGCCCGCTGCTGCTCCTGGTGGTCTCCCCCGCCATCGCCGCCACGATCATCAGCAAGCACGGCACGGAGGAGCAGCGCAAGAAGCACCTTCCCGGGCTCGCCGACGGCTCCGAGAAGATCGTCTTCGCGATCACCGAGCCGGACGCCGGTTCGAACTTCCACCGGCTCTCCACAGTGGCCCGGCGCGACGGCGACGACTGGCTGCTCAGCGGCCGGAAGATCTACATCTCCGGCGTGGACGAGGCCGGGCACGTCCTCGTGGTCGCTCGCACCGAGGACGCGTCCACCGGGAAGTTGAAGCCGGCGCTGTTCATCGTGCCGACCGACGCGCCGGGCCTGGAGAAGTCCAAGCTGGACATGGAGATCCTGTCGCCGGAGAACCAGTTCCTGCTCTTCCTCGACGACGTCCGGCTGCCCGCCGACGCGCTCGTCGGCGAGTCGCTCGACGCCGGGCTGCCGGCGCTGTTCGCCGGGCTCAACCCGGAGCGCATCACGGTGGCCGCGATGGGTGCCGGCACCGGCCGGTACGCGATCGACAGGGCGAGCGACTACACCGCCACCCGCAAGGTGTGGGGCGGGAACTCGATCGGCTCGCACCAGGGCGTGGCGCACCCGCTCGCGCACGCGGCGGTCCAGGTCGAGCTGGCCCGTCTGATGATCTACAAGGCGGCGACGCTGTACGACGCGGGTCGCGACCTGGAAGCGGGCATCTCCGGCAACATGGCCAAGTACGCGGCCGGTGAGGCCGCCGCGCTCGCCGTCGACACCGCCGTCCAGGCGCTCGGCGGAGCCGGCATGACCACCGAGTACGGCGTGTCGACGCTGCTCGGCGCGGTACGCGCGGGCCGGATCGCCCCGGTCAGCCGCGAGATGATCCTCAACTTCGTCGCCCAGCACGTCCTCGGCCAGGACAAGTCCTACTGACCGAGGTGGGCCCGGGGTACGGCGGGTGCCCGATCACCTGCCGTACCCCGGGGGTCCGTCACTGGGCGGTGTGGTCGAGGAGACCTCGGCCTCGCCACTCCCGGATCGACGCTCACGGTAGCGGCTTCCCAACCCGGAGCGATACGGCAGCCGGCCAACAGATGTAACGATTTTTGCTCGATCGACGCTTCTGCCGCTCCGAAGTGGAGCGTGACTGACGGGAAGCCGTCTCGGCCCGCCGGTTGACAGGTTGCCGCGCTGGGCCATGCTTGTCGGGTGAGATCGTTCCCGAAGCCCGATGCGCGGGCGAAGGCCGTCGTCGCGTCCCTGGCGACGGTTGCGGCGGTGGTGGCCCTCGCGGTGTGGCGCCCGCCCGGCATCCTGTCGGTCGTGCTGGCCCTGGTCTGCGTCGTGCTGGGCATGATCGCCGGGGTGACGATCACCGCGGCCCGCCAGCCCGTCAGCGGTGGTGGGCACACCCCGTCGCCCGAGACCTGGCTGCCCGAGGCCGGGTACGGAGTGGACGCCGACACGCTCGAGGCGATCGACCCCCGGGCGGTACGGAACCTGCGCGCCCCCGGCGGCCATCCGGTCGACGCGGACACGCTCGAGACGCTGGACCCGCGGGCGGTACGCGGCCTGCGGACGCAGACCGCGGTGGACGCCGACACGCTGGAGACGCTCGACCCGAGGTCGGTGCGGCAGAGCCGAGGGCTCAGCGGCCGGTGAGCGTGGGCCCGGCGAGCGCGTTCACTCCCCGCCCGGCCAGGCACCGGTAGGTGCGGTCGGCGTCGGTCTCCGGCGGCAGCACCTCGAGGTTCCATCCGTTCGCCGGGTCCGCGCCACTGACCACCCGGAACGTGTCGGGGTTGCACACCTTGCCGACGGCCGGGTCGGCGACCACCGCGTCGTGCTTGGCGCCGGCGAGACCGGCCGGCAGGTCACCCGCGGCGTACGTCTCCCAGGTGTGCTGGCCGTCGCAGGGCACCCGGCTCGCCTCGGCCCGGTCGCGGCGCAGCCGTACCGGACCGAAGCACTCCAGCTCGGAAGCGCACCGTGCGCCGGCCGGCAGCCGCACGTCGGCGGACGCGCAGCCGGGCACCGGCCCCCCGGCCACGCCGCTCGTCACCGGGGTCGGCGGAGCGGCGGGCGTGTGACCGGCGGCCAGCCAGCCGCCACCGGCCGACGCCGCCAGCGCGAGCACCCCGGCGCCGCCGAGGAACCAGCGCTTGGGCCAGCGGCGGGCCCGCGACGCCACGGTCGGGTGGTCGTCGTCGGCGGGCGGGCGCGGGTTCGGGCCGCCGCTACGGCGGTAGCGCTCGGCGCCGTCGTAGAGCGCGCCGCCGGCCGGGGCGCCGTCCAGCGGCAGCCCGGCGAGCAGGCCGCGCAACTCGACCGCGGAGGGACGCGCACCCGGGTCGTTCGACATCCCCAGCCGGAGTACGTCGATCAGCTCGCCGGGCACCCCGGGCAGCCCGGGGATGGGCTGCTGGAACATCTCCAGCACGGTCACCAGACTCGGGTTGCGTTCCGAGTGCCAGCGCGGCGGCCGGCCGTACATCACCGCGTAGAGGGTGGCGCACAGCGAGTAGACGTCGACGGCCGGGCTGGGCGGGCTGTGGTTGAACGTCTCGGGCGGCGCGTACGCCGGGGTGAGCGCCTCCAGCATGACCGAGGAGTCACGGAACTCGGCGAGCACCGCCAGGCCGAAGTCGGCGAGCACCGCCGAGTTGAACTCGGAGTGCAGGATGTTTGCCGGCTTGACGTCCCGGTGCAGCACGCCCGCCGCGTGCGAGTGGGCCAGCGCGTCGGCGATCTTCACGCCGAGGTCGCGGGTCTCCTCCGGGCCCAGCGGCGAGGTGCGCATCCGCTCCGCGTACGAGCCGTCGCACAGTTCCATGATCAGGTAGGGGTGCTGGTCGACGGTGACCCCGACGTCGAAGAGGTCGACCACGTGGGGGTGCGACGACATCCGCCCGGCGGCGCGGGCCTCGCGCAGGAAGCGGGCCTGGTCGCGTTCGCTGTCCAGCGTCCGGTTCTCGATCTTGACCGCCACCTCGCGCCCCACCGAGATCTGGGTGGCCCGGTAGATGGTGGCGTAGCCGCCCCGGGCGAACACCTGCAGATCGGTCAGACCGGGCACGATTGGCAGCCGCACGGCGCCGGGCGGGGTCTCGGTCACGGTTCGAAAATACCCAACTGGTCCGGCCGCTCAGCGGGCCGCATCGGTGGCCGGCACCGGATCCGGCGCGGAGTCGTCAGTGGCGGTGCCCGCCCGGCGCGCGTCCCACCACAGGCCGACGGCTGTCGCGACCGCGCCCAGCCCTTCCCACGCGGCGACCGCGAAGAACCGGTCCGGCGCGACGTCGGACAGCACCGCGATGGTGAAGACGGTGAACGTGACCAGGCGGAACCAGACAGTGAAGCGGTAGAACGGCCGCCACTCGGTGGCGACGGCGAGCAGGTAGTAGACCCCCATGTTGAACGAGGCCATCGACGACGCGGTGAGGAACGTGCCGGTGTAGTCGCCCGGGGCGCGTTCGGCCGGCACCTCGAAGCCGAGCAGACGAAGCTGAGTCTCCGGCCAGATCAGGCCGAGCGCGCCGAGGAGCAGCGCGAGGAGCCCGAAGACCGCGATCGTCCAGCCGGCGCCCGAGCGCGGCAGCCTCATCGTCCCTCCCCAGCGTGGTCCGCCGGTGACGCAGGCGCGCACCGGGAGGCGGCAGTCGATCCACGACTGTCGCCGCCCACGCTAACCGGCTCCACCGACGAACACATCCCCGGAACCGTCAGAACACGGGCGATCAGCCGCCGGAGAGGCGGACCCGCAACGCGTCGGCGACCATCCGCTCACTGCGCTGTTCGGTGGCGTACGCGAGGCGTACCGCCTCCTCCGCGTTGGTCAGCGCCTCGGCCCGGCGGCCGCACGCGTCGAGCGCCTCGGCCAGCACCAGCCGCGCCACCACCTGGCTGCGCACGTCCTCGGCCGGCGCCGTGATCGACCGCTGCGCCCAGTCGAGCGCCTGTTCGCGCTGGCCGTGGGCGAGCAGCGCGGCGGCGTACCGGGCCATCGTCTGCCGCCGGGAGAACAGCAGCGAGGGCGCGTTCGCCGCGCCGGTGGCGACCGGGGCCAGCAGCCCCACGGCGGTGCCCGGGTCACCGGCCGCGAGGCGGGCCATGGCGAGCAGCACCCGGGGCGCGACCTGGGCCGGGGCCTGCGGGTTGTGCGGCTCCACCCGGGTCAGCACCGACCGTGCCTCCCGCTCGGCGGTCTCGTGGTCGCCCATGTCCAGCGCCACGAAGCCGCGCAGCGTCCCGGCCATGCCGGTCAGCAGCGGGTGGGTGGTGCGGTCGGCGTACTCGAGCGCGTCGGTGAACAGGTCGGCGGCGTGTTCCGGCTCGCCCAGCCCGCGCGCCACCACCCCGCGCACCACGAGCGCGAAGCCCTGTCCCCAGTCGTCGCCCACCTCGGCGAAGTCCCGGTACGCGCGCCGCGCCGCCCGGTCCGCCTCGGCCAGGTCGCCCAGCTCGGCGGTGGCGTACGCCTCAACCGCGCGCAGCGTGCCGACCGCCCACGCCTCGCCGACCCGCTCCCCGAACGGCAGGAACACCCGCGCCATCCGGCACGCCTCCCGCAGCCGTCCGGCGAGCAGCCGGGCGAACGCGGTGGTGCCGCGCAGCCAGGCCCGCCCGTACGGGTCCTTCAGCTCGGCGAAGAGCCGGGCGGCCCGCCCGAGCACCGCGTCGGTGCCGGCGAAGTCGCCCCGGGTGGTGGTCACCCAGGCCAGGTTCTGCAACGACCAGGCCTGCCCGCGCGGATCCCGGGCGGCCAGGCTGACCTGATAGGACGCGGCCAGCCGGCTGCTCGCCTGCCCGAGCCGGCCGGCGATGAAGTCGGCCATGCCGAGCCGCCGCATCGCCGACGCCCGCATGGTGGGCAGGTCGGCGTCGGTGGCCACCTGCAACGCCTCCTGCCAGCTGCGCTCGGCCCGCTCGGCGTCACCCAGCGTCTGCTGGGCCTGCCCGGCCAGCAGCAGCGCGGCGGTCCGGGTGGCCGGGTCACCGGTGTTCGCGGCGATCTTCTCGGCGAACGCGAGCGCGTCGGCCGGGCGGCCGATCTGGAGCAGCGCCCGGGCGTGCGTCACCCGGTCGGCCGGCGGTACGCCGTCGCGGGCCAGCTCGGCCGCGCGTTCGGCGTACTCGACCGCGAGAGCCGGCTCCCCCGACCGCAGTGACCGGCGGGCGGCCCGGCCCAGCGCGGCCACGCCCAGCGGGGTGACCGCCCGGGCCGGCGCGTCCGGGCGCAGCTTGACCGCGTCGGCGAGCGCTGTGGCCCGCTCGACGTGCTCGGCGACGAAGTCGTCCCGGGCGGCCTCGGTGAAGGCGCCCGCCGGGGCGCCGCCCGTCCCGTCCACGCTCTCCGGCGCGGCCCAGCGGGCCAGCGCCGCGTGCCGTTCGGCCAGCTCGGCCTTGCTCACCCCGGCGTACGCGGCCTCCCGCATGAGCGGGGTGGCGAAGGCGAACCCGGTGCGGGTGCGGTGCAGCATGCGGCGTTGCAGCAGCTCCTCCACGGCCCGGTCCAGCTCGACGGCGGCCACCGCGGCGGGCCGGCCGTCCTGCCCGAGCCGCTGCTCGCGCAGCGCCTCCAGCGCGCCGGCGGGCACTGTGTCGCCCACCACCGCGGCGTCGCGCAGCGCCGAGCGGGCATCCGGCGGCAGCGCGTCGATACGCGCCGCGAGCACCGCGGCCAGGTCCCGGGAGAGCAGCCGGCTGCCGAGCGAGCCGGGCGCGAGACGCCAGCCGACGTCCGCGCCGCGGCCGGGCCCGGCGGTCAGCGCGCCGCGCTCCATCAGCAGCGTCACGAGTTCGGCCAGGTAGAACGGGTTGCCCTGGGCGGTGGCGAGCAGCCGGTCCGTGTCGGCCTGGGGCATGCGGCCACCGGCGAGGTAGCTGGTGAGCAGCCGGGAGGCGTCCGCGCCGCGCAGCGGCGGCAGCGCGTGCACCTCGGCGTCCGCGACCCGGGTCAGCGCGCCGGCGGTCCGTACCAGCTCGGGACGGCCGAGCAGCAGCACGAGCACCGGCCCGCTGAGCCGGTTGAGGGTCAGCGCCAACGCCTTGAGCGTCTCGGCCGTGGCGTCGTGCAGGTCGTCCACCACGATCACCAGCGGCGCCTCCACGGCGAGCGCGGTGAGCAGGTCCGCGACAGCGGTCGGCACGGCTTCGTCGTCCGGTGGCGGCCCGGCCGCGTTCCACTCACCGTTCTCCGTGGCGGGCGGCAGTTCAGCGTACCCGAGCAGGGCCAGGAGCTGGTCCACGGCGATCGGTGGCGGGTCGCCGGGGAGCCGGGACAGGCGCTGGCCGAGGCGGCGCAGCCGCTCCTCGACGGCCGGGCGGGTGACGGCGGTGGCCGCGTCGCCGGGCAGGCCGACGGCGGCGCGGACCAGGTCGGCCAGCGGGGCCAGGCGGCGGCGCTCGCCGAACGCGGCGCACCGCACCGACAGCACCCGGGCGCCGGTGTGCGCGGCGTACCGGCCGGCGCCGACGTCGTATCCGGCGGCGAGGCGTTCCACCTCGGCCGCGAACCGGGACTTGCCGATGCCCGCCTCGGCGGTCATCAGCAGCACCCGGGGCTCGCCCCGGTCGATCACCTCGGCGAGCCGGCCGGCGACCCGGCCGATTTCGGTCTCCCGGCCCACGAACGGCGCCTCGTCGCCGAGACCGGACCGGGTGCCGGGCGCGTCCAGCAGGCCCAGCAGCTCGTACGCCTCGACCGGCTCCCGCTTGCCCTTGAGCCGCAGCGGGCGCAGCGCCCGCCAGGAGGCGACGTGCCGAGTGGCGGCGGAGGTGCGCGCCCCGGCGTAGACCGCGCCGACCGCGGCGGCGTCGGCGAGCCGCGCGGCGGTGTTCACCGTGTCGCCGATGACCGTGTACTCGATCGCCGCCTGGATGCCCGCGATCACGTCCCCGGTGTTGAGGCCGACGCGCAGGCCCAGCGGCGCGCCGCCGCCCCGCTCGTCGTCGAGCACCCGCCGCACCGCGCGCTGCATGGACAGCGCCGCGCGGACCGCCCGCTCGGCGTCGTCCTCGTGGGCGACCGGCGCGCCGAAGACCGCCATGATCCCGTCGCCGGTGAGCTTGTCGACGTGGCCGCCGAACGTCTTGACCGCGCCCGCGAGGGCGGCGAGCACCCGGTCGGTGACCGCGCCGACCCGTTCCGGGTCCAGGTCCTCCGACCAGGAGGTGAAGTCGGACAGGTCACCGAAGAGCACTGTCACCACGCGGCGTTCGGCGGCGGGCAGCGTGGCGGCGGCCGGCAGCGCCGCGCCGCAGTTGTGACAGAACCGCGCCCCGGGTACCGCTACCGTCCCGCACACCGGGCAGGTCACGGCTGCTCCACTCCGAGGTGTTCGAGCTGGGCGCGGACGGACCACTCGGCGGCCCACCACAGCGACCTGTCGACGTCGGCGTAGACCACGGCGACCACCTCGGGCGCGGTGGTGGCGCCCGCGGCCACGGCGGCGCGCACCTGGTCCAGCCGGGCCCGCCGGTGGGCCAGGTAGAAGTCGGCCGCCGCGCCGCAGTCGGCGAGCGCCGGGCCGTGGCCCGGGAGCACCGGGACCTCCCGGTACGTGGAGAGCAGTTCCAGGCTCGACAAATAGTCGCCGAGGTGCCCGTCGGGGTGGGCCACCACGGTGGTGCCCCGCCCGAGGATCGTGTCGCCGGTCAGCACCACCCGATCGCCGTCGTGCTCGGCGAGGAGGCAGACCGAGTCGGCGGTGTGCCCGGGGGTGGGCAGCAGCCGCAGGTCGAGCCCCAGGTCGAGGCGCGTGTCGGCGGTGAGCGGGTCACCGCCGGCGGTGTGGGCCGGGTCGGCGGCGAGCACGGGTACGCCGTCGAGCAGCTCACGCAGCCGGGGCGCGCCCTCGGTGTGGTCCGGGTGCCCGTGCGTGATCAGCACCGCGCCGATCGGCCCCTGGGCCGCGATCGCGGCGAGGTGCCCCTCGTCGGCGGGGCCCGGGTCGACCACCAGGGCCGGCGCGTCCGGCCCGGCCCGCAGCACCCACGTGTTGGTCCCGTCGAGCGTCATCGGCCCCGGATTGGGCGCGCGCAACAGCGTCACCCACCCCGGCAGCCCATCTGCAAGCGCCCCAGCGGCCCCGGTCACACGCCCACCCATGGCAGCGATCGTACGACTCCCCCGGCCACTCCCCGCGATCTTGCAGTTCCCGCCGCTGGTTTGTCCCCGTCTGGGGCTTCTGCCAGGGCGGTAACCGCAAGATCGCGGGCACGGCGGGGCGGGTCAGACGACCTCGACGATGACCTCTACCTCTACCGGGGCGTCCAGGGGGAGTTCGGCCACGCCCACCGCGCTGCGGGCGTGGCGGCCGGCCTCGCCGAACACGGCGCCGAACAGATCCGAGGCACCGTTGATCACACCGGGCTGGCCGGTGAAACCGGGCGCGCTGGCCACGAAGCCGGTCAGCTTCACGACCTTCACCACGTTCTCCAGCCCGACCAGCGCGTCGATCGCGGCCAGCGCGTTCAGCGCGCACCGCTGCGCCAGGTCCTTCGCCTGCTCGGCGGAGACGCCGTTGCCGACCTTGCCGGTGGCGAGCAGCTTGCCCTCGGCCATCGGCAGCTGGCCGGAGACGTAGACGTGCTGCCCGGACTGGACGGCCGGCACGTAGCTGGCCACCGGCGGCACCACCTCGGGCAGCGCGAGGCCGAGTTCGGCGAGCTTCGCGTGGGGTCCGTTGCTCATGCCGGTCAGCCCTTCGGGCGCTTCAGGTACGCGACGAGCTGCTCCGGGTTCGGGCCGGGCACCACCGAGACCAGTTCCCAGCCGTCCTCGCCCCAGTTGTCGAGGATCTGCTTGGTCGCGTGGACCAGCAGCGGCACCGTGGCGTATTCCCACTTCTGCATCGGAGGAGGGCTCCCTTGCCTGACTTGGACTTCGGTCAGGCACAGCCTACGGTCCGCCGTCGTCAACGGGACGCGGGACGCGGCTCCGGCGCGGAGGGCGGCTCGCCGCACGGGCCCTCGTGCTCGAAGCGCTGCGGGCACCGGCTGCGGTCGGGCAGCAGCAGATCGCAGAAGACCCGGTGCCTGTTGTTCTGGTCGTCGGCGGTGGAGACGGTGGTCTCGCCCGCGTCCAGCTCCACCAGGAAGCTCAGCGAGGTGGCCACGGTGCCGGCGAGCGCGGTGGCCGCGGCGAGGTCGGCCACCCGTACCGGCAGGTGGATGACGTAGCCGGGCTCGTCCTCGTCCCGCCCCTTCGCGCCGGGGCGGGACGGCGTCCGGACCACCTCGACCGGAAGGCGGTACGACCGCTCGTTGAACGAGGCGGGCACGTCGGCCTCGCCGGGCCGGCCGGACCGGTCGCCGGGGAACTGGGCTCGGGGGGTGTTCTCCGCGTCGCGCATGCGTCGCCTCCGGGCGTCGTACCTGCTCACTGACACCGCCATCCGCCTCGGCACCGTCCGGCGGGTCCGGCTCTCCGTGTCGGGACGAACGTAGGACCTCCGGCCAGTCCCGGCAACGGGACGCGCATGCTTCGTCACAACCAGTCACATATGTGACACAAGCCTGGTCCGGAACGCGACCGCGAACTCGCCTCCCGCCGGTGCGTACGCGGGGCTGGCAAGCGCCCCGCCGACCGCTACCCTTCCGGACTGGGCACGCGCGGACGCGCGCCCGACCACCTCGACCCGTGCCCGTCGCCTGGGGCGGCGACGGGAGCCGCAACCCGGGGGAGACAGATGACCCAACCGCCCGCCGGTGGCGACACCGGCACGCCCGGCGACCCGCACCCACAATCACCGCCCGGCGGCGGCACACCGCCGGGCGCCGTTCCCGCCGCCGGGCCACCGGCGTATCCGCCCGGCCCGCCCGGTGGCCCGCCACGCAAGCGACCGGCGCTGCTCATCGCCTCGCTGGTGCTGGCCGCCGCGGTCCTGCTCTGCGGCGGTGGGGGCACTGCCGCGTTCCTGGTCCTGCGCGACGCCGAGAACGGCCAGGGAGCGAAGGAGCCGCAGATCGCGGTGGACGGCTTCCTCAAGGCCGTCTACCAGGAGCGGGACGCCGAGAAGGCGGCCACGTTCGTCTGCTCGGCGGCCCGGGACGACGAGAAGATCGCCGCCAAGGTCGCCGAGGTGCGCAAGTACGCCGAGCAGTACCAGAACCCCCGGTTCCGCTGGAGCAACCCGACCGTCGACAACGAGACCGGCGACCGGGCCACCGTCTCCGCCCGGGTGACCATGACCACCGCCGACGAGAAGGTCGCCGAGCAGTCCCTGCGCTTCACAGTGGTGCGGAAGACGGGTTGGTGGGTCTGCGAGGTCGGCTGATCCGGCCGGCTGGTTAGGCTCGACGGGTGGCAGCGAGTGAGCAGCCGGCCGAGTCCGCCGGCAGATGGCCGGCCCGCCTGCACGTGGTGACCGGCAAGGGCGGCACAGGCAAGACGAGCGTGGCCGCCGCGCTGGCCCTCGGCCTGGCCGCCGGGGGCCGGCGCACCCTGCTGGTCGAGGTGGAGGGCCGGCAGGGCATCGCCCAGCTCTTCGGCACCGACCCGCTGCCGTACGAGGAGCGGCACCTCGCCGACGCGCCCGGCGGCGGTGAGGTGCGGGCGCTGGCGGTCGACGCCGAGGCGGCGCTCCTGGAATACCTGGACATGTTCTACAAGCTCGGCGCGGCCGGCCGGGCGCTGCGCAAGCTCGGCGCGATCGACTTCGCCACCACGATCGCGCCGGGCCTGCGCGACGTGCTGCTCACCGGCAAGGTCAAGGAGGCGACCACCCGGACCAGCGGCTCGCGCCGGACGTACGACGCGGTCGTGCTGGACGCGCCGCCGACCGGGCGCATCGGCCGCTTTTTGAACGTGACAGCGGAGACCGCCCGGCTGGCCAAGGTCGGCCCGATCAAGACCCAGAGCGAGGGCGTCTCCGCGCTGCTCCGGTCGCCGATGACAGCCGTGCACGTGGTCACGCTGCTGGAGGAGATGCCGGTCCAGGAGACGCTGGACGCGGTCGCCGAGCTGACCCAGCTCGGCTTCCCGGTCGGCCGGGTGATCGTCAACGGCGTCCGCCCGCCGGTGCCGGCCGGCCGGGCCGTGACCGCGGCCGAGCTGGAGCGCGGGCTGGCCGCCGCCGGCCTGCCGACCGACGGCCCGACCGTGGCCGGGCTCGTCGAGGAGGCCCACGACCAGCAGGTACGCCGAGAGCTGGAGGACTCGCTCCGGGGCGACCTGGTGGAGCTGGGCCTGCCCATGATCGAACTGCCGCTGCTGCCCGGAGGAGTCGACCGGGCCGGGTTGGAGGCGCTCGCCGAGACCCTCGTCCGGGCGGATTGACTCACACCTGCGACCGGCACGGAGCAGAGTGCCCCTCGGGACCGATACGCTCGATTGGTGCCTTCCGAAGACGCGGCGCCTCCGCTTGACGTCGACCAGATCCTCGCCGACGACGGTGTACGGATCGTGGTCTGCTGCGGGGCGGGCGGCGTGGGCAAGACGACCACCGCCGCGGCGCTGGCGCTGCGCGCGGCCGAGCGGCACGGCCGCCGGACCGTGGTGCTCACCATCGACCCGGCCCGCCGGCTGGCGCAGTCGCTCGGCCTGACCGAGCTGGACAACACACCCCGCCAGGTCAAGGGCATCGACGTCGAGGCCAGCGGCGGCGAGCTGCACGCCATGATGCTGGACATGAAGCGCACGTTCGACGACGTGGTGCTCCAGCACACCGACCCGGCGAAGGCCGCGGAGATCTTCGCCAACCCGTTCTACCAGGCCATGAGTTCCACCTTCGCCGGTACGCAGGAGTACATGGCGATGGAGAAGCTGGGCCAGTTGCACGCCCGGGGCGAGTGGGACCTGATCGTGGTGGACACGCCGCCGTCTCGGTCCGCGCTCGACTTCCTGGACGCTCCGGCCCGCCTGTCCCGATTCCTCGACGGCCGCATGCTGCGGCTGCTGCTGGCCCCGGCGCGCACCGGCGGACGCAGCATGTTCAACCTGGTGACGGCGAGCTTCGGGATGTTCTCCAAGGTGGTGCAGAAGGTGCTCGGCGCCCAACTGCTCACCGACCTGTCCGGCTTCGTCGCCGCCCTCGACTCGATGTTCGGCGGGTTCCGGCAGCGGGCCGAGCAGACGTACCGGATCCTGCAGGCCCGGGAGACGGCGTTCCTGCTGGTCGCGGCCCCGGAGCCGGACGCGGTCCGGGAGGCCGCCTACTTCGCGGGTCGCCTGCGGGAAGAGCAGATGCCGCTGGCCGGGCTGGTGCTCAACCGGGTACACCGGCCGGCGGCGGACCTGTCCGCGGCGGAGAGCCTGGCCGCCGCGGAGCGGCTGGCCGCGGCGGGCGGGCACGAGGGCACCGTCGAGGTGCTGCGCGCGCATGCCGCGCTGGCCCAGCAGGCGGTACGCGAGGATCAGGTGGCGGCCCGGTTCACCGAGGCGT
Source organism: Micromonospora sp. LHW51205 (assembly GCF_003315815.1). Lineage (NCBI taxonomy): Bacteria > Bacillati > Actinomycetota > Actinomycetes > Micromonosporales > Micromonosporaceae > Micromonospora > Micromonospora sp. LHW51205. The sequence goes on from NZ_QMEZ01000005.1 coordinate 453,831, forward strand.
TCCCGGCGGTGCCGGCGGTGTCGGTGGCCGCGCAGCCCGCCGACGTGCACGACGTCGACGGGCTGCGGACGATCGGCGAGGCGATCAGCCGGAGCTGACCTGGCGGTCAGGTGGCAGTGGTCACCAGCACCTTGTCCTTGCCGGCCTTCTCCTTGGCGTTCTTCTTCATGGCCGCCTCGAACATCTTGCGCCAGCTGGTCACCTGCGGGTGACGGCGCAGCAACGCCCGGCGCTCGCGCTCGGTCATGCCACCCCACACACCGAACTCGATCCGGTTGTCGAGCGCGTCGGCCAGGCACTCGTACCGAACTGGGCAGCTCCGGCAGATCCTCTTCGCCACGTTCTGTTCGGCGCCCTGTACGAACAACGCGTCCGGGTCTCCGTTCTGACATGCCGCCAGTGACGGCCAGTCAGTGATCATGCCCATCTGTACACGTCCCCCCTTGCAGTACCTACCGACTTCGTGCGAGCAGCCCTCGAACTCCCCCCGGTCGTCCGCGCCGGCCTCCCCAGGGCGGCACGAACGACGCACGGCTGCCTTCGCCGCCACCATCATGCTGTGTAGTCGCCCGATTACGCAACGTTGTCGGCGAAATCCATCATTCCGGACACTCCCGGCTTCCCGGGCTTTCGCCCGGCGTCTACCCCGCCCGGGTACGTGAAAACGCTGCGCCCCTCCCGGGTTTCAGAGAGACTTCCGCCGGATCTCACGCAACCCAGGACCAGGGCTCGTGCGTTTAGCACAACGAGGCCGGCGCATGCAGGAAATGGGGAAAGTTCCCCGCGCGCCCGCCGATCCCTGCTCGCGTACCCTGTCGAGGTGACCTGGATGCGGAAACGTGACCACAACGTGCTGACCAACGCCGCATCGCTGCTGATCTGCGGCCTGTTGGCCGGAGTGGTGGTCGCTGCGGCGGCCTTCCCCGCGGTGGCGATGACCGGACTGGCCGCGAAGGCCGGCTCGGAGACATTCGGCGCGCTGCCCAAGGAGCTCACAGTCGCCCGGTCGCCGCAGATGACCAAGCTGCTCGCGTCCGACGGCAAGACCGTGCTGGCCACGATGTACGACGAGAACCGCAAGGACGTCAAGCTCAAGGACATCTCGCCGCACATGCAGAAGTCCATCATCGCGGCCGAGGACCACGACTTCTACAAGCACAACGGCGTGGACCTCAACGGTGTGGCACGGGCGTTCGTCAACAACCAGGCCGCCGGCTCCTCCCGGCAGGGCGCGTCGACGCTGACCATGCAGTACGTCCGGCTGGCCATCTCCTACTCGGCCACCCACCCGGCCGACGTGGTCGCCGCCACCGAGGACACCAGCGCCCGCAAGCTGCGCGAGATGAGCCTGGCGCTGCAGATCGACAAGGAGCTCTCCAAGGACGAGATCCTGGAGCGCTACCTGAACATCGCCGCGTTCGGCAACGGCGCGTACGGCATCTGGGCGGCCAGCCAGGTCTACTTCAACAAGCCGCCGAGCAAGCTGGACATCCAGGAGTCGGCCATGCTCGCCGGCATGGTGAAGGCGCCCACCGCGTTCGACCCGACCACCCCCGCGGGCTACCCCGAGGCGGTCGGCCGGCGCGACTACGTCATCGACAACATGGTGCAGATCGGGGCGATCACCCAGCAGGAGGCGGACGCCGCCAAGAAGATCAAGCTCGTCGTCAAGGGCAAGCGCACCCCGAACGGCTGCACCCAGACCACCACCCGCTCCTGGGGCTTCTTCTGCGACTACCTCTACCGCTGGTGGCTGCAGCAGGAGACGTTCGGCGCCACCTCGTACGACCGTGAGCGGCGGCTCAAGAGCGGCGGCTACACCATCATCTCCACGCTCGACGTGCAGGCGCAGAAGGCCGCTGACAAGGCCGTCCGCAAGAACCTGGGCGAGAGCAGCAAGGCGGCCCGGATGGTGGCCGCCGTCGAGCCCGGCACCGGCCGGGTACGCGCCGTCGCCGTCAACCGCAACTTCAAGCTCGACGACCCGGACGACCCGCAGAACAAGATCTCCAGCGACCCGGCGAAGGCCAAGAAGAAGATCCGGGGCAACTACCCCAACACGGTGAACCCGCTGATCACCGGTGGCCCCGGCATCGCCGGCTACCAGGCGGGCTCGACCTTCAAGATCTTCACGCTGGTCGCCGCGCTGGAGAAGGGCTACCCGCTCAGCTACCCGATCAACGCGCAGCCGGTGTTCAAGTCGAACTACCCGGTCGAGTTCAACTCGCCGGCCGCCTGCCCGGGCACCAACAAGTACTGCCCGAAGAACGCCAACGCCTCGATGGCCGGCATGCACAACATGTGGAGCGGCTTCGGGTTCTCGGTCAACACGTTCTTCATCGACCTGCAGCAGCGGGTCGGCGCGGAGAACGTGGTGAAGGCGGCGCAGAAGCTCGGCATCTCGTTCCGCTCGTCGAGCGACGCGCAACTTGCCGCCAACCCGCACCAGTGGGGCGCGTTCAGCCTCGGCGTCTCGCAGACCACCCCGCTGGAGCTGGCGAACGCGTACGCGACGCTCGGCGCCGACGGCAAGTACTGCGAGCCGATCCCGGTGCAGGAGATCCGCGGCCCGGAGGGCGAGAAGCTCGACGTCGCGAACCCGCGCTGCGAGCAGCGGGTCAGCACCGAGGTGGCCCGGGCCGCCGTGGACGCCGCCCGCTGCCCGGTGGGTGACCGCTCCTCGACCACGAAGTGCGGCACCCCCACCGCCGGCAACGTCCGCAACATCGTCGACGCGCCGGTGGCCGGCAAGTCCGGCACCACCGACTCGGAGAAGACCTCCTCGCTGGTCGCCATGACCAAGCAGTACGCGGTGGCCGGCATCATGGCCGACCCGGACTGGCCGCAGACCAACCAGAAGATGGGCCACGACGTGCCCACCGGCATCAACCCGGCGGTCTACGAGACGCTGCGGGACGCCATGAAGGGCAAGGACCGGAAGAACTTCACCCCGCCCAGCGGCAAGATCGTCCTGGGTGACCAGCGGTCCATCCCGGATGTAAAGTGCGCGTCCATCGAGAGCGCGAAGTCCCGGCTCAAGGGCGCCGGCTTCGAGCCGGTGGTCTCCAGCAACAAGGTGGCGTCGGACTGCCCGGCGGGCACCGCGGCCGGCACCAGCCCGAACGGGCGCACCATCAAGGGCGGCGTCGTCATGATCGAGGTCAGCTCCGGCAAGGGCGACTCGGACCAGGGCGGCACCGCGACGCCGGACCGACCAGGTGGCCCGGGCGGACCGGGTAACGGCCGACCAGGACGACCGGGGAACTGATCCCAGACGAAGCGACGGCCACCTCCGTGAAGGGGGTGGCCGTCGCTTCTTCTTGTGTCTACGGGACGGTCAGAGGCCCAGCTGGCGGCGTACCTCGGCGGCCACCCGGCCCCCCTCGGCGCGGCCGGCCACCGCGGCCTGGGCGGCCTTCATGGCCGGGCCCATCTGCGCCTTGCCGGTGAAGCCGCCCGCGGCGAGCGCCCCCGAGACCAGCTCGGCCAGTTCCTCGTCGGAGAGCTGCTTGGGCAGGTAGCGCTCCAGCACCTCACCCTCGGCGGTCTCCTTGCCGGCCTGCTCGGCGCGCCCGGCGTCGGCGAACGCCACTGCCGCCTCGCGGCGCTTCTTCGCCTCCTTGGCCAGCACCGCGAGCACCTCGTCGTCGCTGAGCTCGCGCTTTTCCCGGCCGGCCACCTCGGCGTTGCCCACGGCCGCGAGGGCCATGCGAAGCGTGGAGGTGGTCAGCTCGTCACGCGCCTTCAGGGCGGCGCGCATGTCGGCGGTGAGACGGTCCTTCAGCGTGCTCATGGACGGTGAAACTACCCTGAACGCCATGCGAAAGCGCACACTATTCCGTCTCGCGGCCGGAACCGTCGCCGCCGGGGCGGCCACCCTCGCGTACGCGTCGCTCATCGAGCGCAACATGTTCACCCTGCGCCGGTACGACGTGCCGGTGCTCCCGACCGACGCCGAACCGCTGCGGGTGCTGCACCTCTCGGACCTGCACATGATGCCCGCCCAGCGGCGCAAGCAGGACTGGGTGGCCTCGCTGGCCGCGCTCGACCCGGACCTGGTCGTGGTCACCGGCGACAACATGGCCCACCCGGAGTCGGTGCCGGGCGTGCTGCGCGCGCTGCAACCGCTGCTCGACCTGCCCGGCGCGTTCGTCTTCGGCTCCAACGACTACACCGGCCCGGTCCTGAAGAACCCCTTCACCTACTTCCTGCCGGACCGGGAGTACACCGAGGGCACGCCCCTGCCGTACGAGGAACTACGCGACATCCTCACCGGCGCCGGCTGGGTCGACATGAACAACGCGCGCACCTCGCTCAAGGCCGGCGGGCGGGAGATCGAGCTGGTCGGCGTGGACGACCCGCACATCGAGCGCGACGACTACGACGCCGTGGCCGGGCCGGTCAGCGGCGACGCGGCGCTGTCGATCGCGCTGTCCCACTCCCCCGAGCCCGCGGTGCTGGACCGGATGGCGGCCGACGGCTTCGGCCTGCTGCTCGCCGGGCACACCCACGGCGGCCAGGTGTGCGTGCCCGGGTACGGCGCGCTGGTGACCAACTGCGGGCTGCCCCGCTCGATGGCGCGCGGGTTGCACCGCTGGCCCGGCTCGGACTCGTGGCTGCACGTCTCCGCCGGCCTCGGCACCCACCCCACCGCCCCCATCCGCTTCGCCTGCCCCCCCGAGGCCAGCATCCTCACGCTGATCTCCCGCTGACCCCGCCGCCCGGCGTCCCCGCTTCCCGGCAGATCTTGGTACGCGCCCGCCCCTCCGAGGGCCGGTTCGTACCAAGATCTGCCGCCCGCGCGGGGCGGGGGGTACCGAGTTTGACCGTGCGGGCGGGTGGGCTACTATTTGTCGGCACGCCTCGGGGTGTGGCGCAGCTTGGTAGCGCGCTTCGTTCGGGACGAAGAGGTCGTCGGTTCGAATCCGGCCACCCCGACCAGAGGTAAGAGGGCACATCCGATCCATCGGATGTGCCCTCTGCGTTTCCCCAACCGTGATCACCCTCGCAGTAGGATCCCGGCATGCCACGGCCGGTCGTCTTCGACCTCTTCCACACCCTGGTCCACGGCGCCGACGACGAGCGGGACCGGGTGGTCGGCGAGATGGCGCTCCTGGTCGGGGTGGCTCCGGCGGCGCTCGTCGCCGCGTACCACGCGACGTGGCGGGACCGGCTCGTCCGGTGGAGCGCGGAGGAGACCGTCCGCATCCTCGCCGAACGCCTCGGCGGCTCGCCGACGGACGAGCAGGTAAGCCACGCCGCCGCGCATCGGCGTGCGCTGGCCCGCCGCGTGTTGGGCCGCGTCCCGGTCGGCACCCTGGACGTGCTCGACGCGCTGCGCGAGCGCGGCCACCGGCTGGCCCTGATCAGCAATGCCACTTCCGAGACCGCCGAGGCGTGGGCGGCCGGCCCACTCGCCCGGCGCTTCGACGTCGCGGTCTTCTCCAGCGCGGTCGGGCTGGCCAAGCCGGACCCGGCGATCTACCGCACCGCCGCGCAGCGCCTGGGCGTCGCGCCGGCGGAATGCGTCTACGTGGGCGACGGCGCGGACGGCGAACTGGCCGGCGCGGCGGCGGTCGGCATGACGGTGCTGCGGACCACCGAGCACCAGGACACCGATCCCGGCTGGATCGGACCGGTGATCGCGAACCTCCGTGACCTGCCCACCCATGTGGAGCAACCGGCCTCGACCGAATAGATCGACAGGACTGCCCGAAGCCACCCCGCCACGCGGCGTCGACCCTGCCGCCTGGCAAAGTTATGCGCATGCCGCCGATGATCCGATCCCGCCTGACCGATTGGACCACCGTCGCGCCCCTGGTCGCCGTGCTCGTGCTCGTGATGACCTGGGGACGGGAGCTGCCCGGCCCGCTCATCTTCGTGGTGGCGGCCCTGCTCGCGGCGGCTGTGCTGGCGGCCGTACACCACGCCGAGGTGGTGGCGCACAAGGTCGGTGAGCCGTACGGCTCGCTCGTGCTGGCGGTGGCGGTCACCGTGATCGAAGTCGGTCTGATCGTCACGCTGATGATCAGCGGTGGGGACAAGACGCAGGCGCTGGCGCGGGACACCGTCTTCGCCGCCGTCATGATCACCTGCAACGGCATCCTCGGCCTGTCGCTGCTGCTCGGCGCGCTGCGCCGGCAGGTGGCGGTGTTCAATCCGGAGGGCACCGGAGGGGCGCTGGCGACGGTTGCGACGCTCGCCACGCTCAGCATGGTGGTGCCGACGTTCACCACGAGCCGGCCGGGCCCGGAGTTCTCCCCCGCCCAGCTCGCCTTCGCGGCGGTCGCCTCGCTGGCCCTCTATCTGCTGTTCGTGATGGTGCAGACCGGCCGGCACCGCGACTACTTCCTCCCGGTCACCCAGGAGGGCAGCATCCTCGCCGAGGACAAGACCGGCGACGGCCACGCCGAGCCGCCGTCCACACGTACCGCCCTGGCCAGCCTGGCCCTGCTGGTGGTGGCGCTCGTCGCGGTGGTCGGCGACGCGAAGACGATCTCCCCGGCGATCGAGACCGCGGTCAGCGCGGCGAACCTGCCGCAGGCGTTCGTCGGCGTGGTCATCGCGCTGCTGGTGCTGCTGCCGGAGACGCTCGCCGCCGCCCGGGCGGCCCGGCGGGACCGCGTGCAGATCAGCCTCAACCTCGCGCTCGGCTCGGCCATGGCCAGCATCGGCCTGACCATCCCGGCCATCGCGATCGCCTCGATCTGGCTGGACGGGCCGCTGATGCTGGGCCTGGGCGGCACCCAGATGACGCTGCTGGCGCTGACCGCTGTGACAGCGGTGCTCACCGTGGTGCCGGGTCGGGCCACAGTGCTCCAGGGTGGCGTGCACCTGGTGCTGCTCGCCGCGTTCGTCTTCCTGGCCGCGAGCCCGTAGGCCGACGCGCCAGCCGCGGGCCCGTAAACCGACGCGCCAGCCGCCGGCCGGTGAGCCGCCGGCCAACGGGTCCGTCAGTCGTGCGTCTCCGTGCGCGCCACCTCGGCGAACGCGGCGGTCAGGTACTCGGCGAACGGTCGTCCGGTGACCGCCAGCAGGTCGGCCACGAGCAGCGGGGCGTGCCGGGCGACCGCCGCCGGGCCGGGCGGGTTCTCGTCGTCACCGGGGTCGTAGACGCCGAGCGCCCCGGCCAGCAGCACCAGCAGCACGTGCGGGTCGACGTCGGGCCACCAGGCCGCCGCCGACCGGACGCACTGTTCCAGCACCTGGCGTACGTCGTCGCCGTCCAGCCCGTCCGGATGCCCCTCCTCCAGCAGCAGCCGGACCACACCGCCGAGCACAAGCCCGGACCGGTCGGCGGTGGCCAGCCGCTCGACGGCCGGGGCGTACGTCTCGGCGTCGCGGGCCTGCGCGGCGCCCACCGCGTCGGTGGCCGTCTCGGCGATCTCGCGGGCCGGTGCGGGCAGGTGCCGCCAGGTCGTCGTCACCGGGTCAGCATGGCAGAGCACGTGTGTTCGCTCACCTTCCGGCCCAGCGACCGCGTGTGTAAGGGGTAAACGGGTCGCGAGAGTCGTACCCGAAGCACAGAATCCCTGCCATGCTGCGCCGCGCCCTGCCCGCCCGTCCCGAAGCCCGCCGGATCCTGCTCGGCACCCTGTTCTCCGCGGTCGGGCGCGGCCTCACCCTGCCGTTCCTGTTCATCTACCTCACCGACGTACGCGGCCTGACCGACACCCGGGCCGGGCTGGTGATCGGCTGGTTCGGCGCTGTCACGCTGGCGCTCTCGCCGCTGGCCGGCACGTTCATCGACCGCTTCGGCGCGCGCCGGGTCGTGTTGCCCTGCCTGGTGATCGAGGCGATCGGCGTCGGCTCACTGGCGCTCGTCGACTCGACCGCCTCGGCGTTCGGCGTGATGACGCTCATCGCCGTCGGCAGCTCGGCGATCTGGGCCGGGCAGAACACGATCCTCGCCTCGCTCACCGACGACGGCGAGCGGCAGCGCGTCTTCGGGCTCAACTTCGCGCTGCTCAACCTCGGTATCGGCACGGGCGGCCTGATCTCCGGCGCGGTGGTCGACGTGGCCCGTCCGGTCACGTTCGAGGTGATCTACCTGCTGGACGCGGTGAGCTACCTGACGCCGGCACTGATCCTGCTGACGCTGCCGCACGTGGGGCGCCGGCCGGTCGCGGCCACGGGGGCGACGGCCGCTGATCGGAGGACCGGCGGCTACCTCACGGTGCTGCGGGACCGGCCGTTCCGCCGCCTCGTCATCTTCGGCCTGGTGCTCACCACCTGCGGGTACGCGCAGATCGAGGTGGGCTTCGCGGCGTACTCGGTGCGGGTGGTCGAGGTGACGCCGCGCGTGGTGGCGTGGGCGCTCGCCGCGAACACCGTCATGATCGTGCTCTCCCAGCTGCTGGTGATCCGGCGGCTGGAGGGGCGCAGCCGTACCCGTGCCCTGGCCACCGTCGGCGCGGTGTTCGCCGGCGCGTGGCTGGTGCTCGGCGCGGCCGGCGTGGTGGGCAGCGGCAACGCGCTGCTCGCGGCGCTCGGCGTGGTGGCCTGCTCGGCGATCTTCGGGTTCGGCGAGACGATGCTGTCTCCGGTCATGCCCGCGCTCACGAACGCGCTCGCCACCGACGAGCTGCGTGGCCGGTACAACGCGATGAGCTCGATGATCTTCGGGATCAGCGGTGTGGTCGGCCCGGTCACCGCCGGGCCGCTGATCGGCGCGGCGAACGGCCGGGTCTGGGTGGCGGTCGTGGTGGGCGGCTGCCTGGCCGCCTCGCTGCTCGCGCTGTCGCTGCGTCCGCTGCTCACCGCCGCGCAGGACGGCCGCCTGACGGCCGCCGAGGCGCCGGAGCCCGAGCCCGCGCGGGCGACCTGACCCGGGACACGTCCCCGGCGGCCTGACACGCGAACGGGCCCCGCAGCATTCGCTCCGGGGCCCGTCTGCGGTGGGGTCGGCGGTCAGCCGGCGGCGACCTCGGTGGTGGTGCGGATCCGGTCCAGCGCCGGCGGGGAGACCGGCGACTTCTCGGTCAGGTACGCGGTGAAGGCGTCCAGGTCGATCTGGCCGGTCACCGCGTTGGTGCCGCCGGTCAGGACGCTGAAGCCGTCGCCGCCACCGGCGAGGAAGTTGTTCACGGTGACCCGGTAGGTGGCGGTGTCCGTCACCGGGGTGCCGTTGATGGTGAGGCTGCCCCGGACCACCCGGGTGCCGGCGCACGGCGTGCCGGCCGGCGCGGTGGTGCCGTCGACGTCCACGACGTAGTTGACGGTCGAGGACGCGTAGAGCACGCGCGCCACTGTGAACTGCTGCTCCAGCATGCAGTAGAGCTGCGCGCCGGTCAGGTCGAGCGTCACCAGGTTGTTGGCGAACGGCTGCACGGTGAACGCCTCGGCGTAGGTGACCGGGCCGGCGTCGAGGTCAGCGCGTACGCCACCGGGGTTCATGAACGCGGCGACCGCGTTCTGCTCGGTGTCGGTCGCGGCGAGCTGCGCGTCGGCGATCAGGTTGCCCAGTGGCGACTCACCGGTCTGGTACGTCGGCTTGCCGTTGGCGTCGACCCCGGTCTGGTACAGGTTCTCCTGGGTCTTGGTGATCGCCGCGGTGGTCTCGCCGACGACCCGGTCGGCCACCGGGCCGAGCGCGGTCTTGTACCGGTTGATCAGGTCGGTCGAGGGCTTGTCCGGCGCCACGTCCCGGGTGACCACCACGTTGTTCGCGGACGCGCTCACCACGTCGCGGGTACGCGGGTCGATCTTCAGGTCGATCTGGGTGACCAGGCGGCCGAACGAGCTGGCGCTGGTGACCAGCTTGCCGTTGATGTTGCAGTTGTACGCGGCGTGGGTGTGCCCGCTGACGATCACGTCGATGGACGGGTCCATCCGGTTGGCGATGTCGACGATCGGGCCGCTGAACCCGGTGCAGTCGTTGATGCCGCCGCCGTTCTGCACGCCGCCCTCGTGCAGCAGCACGACGATGCTCTTGACGCCGAGCAGGCGCAGGATCTTGGCGTACTTGTTGGCGGTGTCGGCCTCGTCGCTGAACCGCAGGCCGGCGACGCCCTGCTGGCTGACGATGTTCGGGGTGCCCTCCAGGGTCATCCCGATGAAGCCGATCGGCACACCCTTGACGATCTTGATGCCGAACGGCTGCATCAGGGGCAGGCCGGTGGAGGTCTTGAACGCGTTCGCCGAGAGGTACTTGAACTTGGCGCCGCCGAACGGGGTGCCGTCGGCGCAGCCGTCCACCGGGTGGCAGCCGCCGCGCTGCATGCGCAGCAGCTCGGCCGCGCCCTCGTCGAACTCGTGGTTGCCGACGCTCGCGAACTCCAGCCCGGCGAGGTTCATCTCCTCGATGGTCGGCTCGTCGTGGAACGCGGCGGACAGCAGCGGCGAGGCGCCGATCAGGTCACCGGCGGCGACAGTGACGGTGCCCTTGCCCTGCTTCTTGGCCTCGGCGCGCATCGACTTCAGGTGGCTGGCCAGGTATTCCGCGCCACCGGCCGGCTGGCCGTCGATGGTGCCGCTGGACCCGCTCGGCGGCTCCAGGTTGCCGTGGAAGTCGTTGATCGCGAGCAGCTGGACGTCGACCGGCTTCGGGCGCGCCTCGGCCTGGTCGGGGGTGACGGCGACAGCGGTGAACGCGGTCGCGGCGAGTGCGGCCAGGCCGACTACGGCCCGGCGTCGCATCCCGGTGACGGACATGGAACTCCTCGTGAGATACCGATGCTGGTGTCCGGACGATGGTTCGCCCGGTGGCCCTGGTCCGTGCCATGACAGGGGTCGATCGTGGAAGGCGGCAATCGGGGAACGCCACCCCCGCTCGGGGGTAGCTTCTCATCCACCGGGCCTCAGGTCGACCGGGGTGGCATTCGGAATCGTCGACGTGGTGGGAGACCCGTACCGGTCCGCCGGACGAGTCGGACATGACGGTCTGGTGAATTTCCGCGCGGCGCTCGCTGTCGATGCCCGCGTCGTGAAGGGCGCCGGCTCCCAGGGACAGGGAGCCGGCGCCGACGCTCATGTCACGCGCAATTCCTTGCGCTGGCAACCGTCCTCGCCGGAATCAGCGCCTGGCGGACACCCATCGCGAGCCGAACGGTCGTTCACGTCTGACGGATCGACATCCGCAACGGACTGTCCGAATTCGACCGAAGCCCCGGAGAGCCGGTTCGAAAGCCGGCTGTGGGTGGCGGCGACGAGCCCGCGCAACGCCCGCCGGTTCCACCGCCCGGCGACTCCCGGACGGCCCGCCAGGTAGCCGACGATCCGCGCGGTGTCCCAGCCGTGCGCCTCCCGCAGACCGCGCGCCAGCATCCCGAGATAGAGCGGAGCGGGCCGGGTCCACGGCACCTCCACCGCGCGGTGCGGCGCGGTGAACGTGAGCATCGGCAGCCCTTCGCGGACGCCGACCCGCAGCAGCGTCTCGTAGCGGCCCGGCCCGAGCCTCGCCCGCCCGGTCTCGACCGCCGCGCGGATACCGGCCAGGTCGGCGCCCGGCGGCCGGTACATCTCCTGCGCCGCGATGTCGGCGAACTGCTCGACGGTCACCAGGTAGCCGCGCGCCGCCGCCCGGCCGGGCAGCTGCGGGTCGTAGAACGCCATGCCGCCGGTCCAGGCCCGCGACTCGCCCGCGAAATAGACCCCGCCGGGGATCAGCGCCGGGACGGTCCGGCGCGGTGGCCGGCAGTCCCGGCAGCCGGGGTACGTGCGCAGCCCGCCGGGTGGGCGTCCACCACGCAGGTACCAGTCGAGCCGGGCGGCGTGCAGGTTCGAGCCGTACGCGACGTACCAGAGCATCGGCGTCGCCGTCAGAACCAGCAGGTGCGCCCGGCGGCGTGGCTGACCTGGACGGTGTGTGTCACGCAGCCGCCGTCGGCGACCAGGTGCAGCAGGAAGGCCGTCGGCTCGGCGACGAACCCCGGCTCCTCCTCGTCGGACATGCTCAGGCTCACCTGGATCCACGTGCTCGGCGCGACGGTCAGCACCGTACCGGCGAACGCGCTTGTCACCTGGCGGTGCAGGTGCCCCGCGGCGACGCGTACGACATGGGGGTGCCGGCCGACCACGGCGGCGAGCGCGTCGGCGTCCGCGAGGCCCATCGCGTCCATGCCCGGTACGCCGACCGCGACCGGCGGATGGTGCAGGCACACGACGGCGGGCGCGTCGGTACGCCCGCCGAGCACCCCGTCGAGCCAGGCGAGCTGCTCGTCGCCGAGCCGGCCGCCGGTGCTGCCCGGGGTGAGCGAGTCGAGCACCACGAGCGTCGCGTCCGGCAGGTCGACGTGGTAGTGCGCCGAGAAGCCGCCGGCCAGGTAGGGGGTGCCGCCGAACGTGTCGAGCAGCGACTCGCGGTCGTCGTGGTTGCCGGTGGCCAGGTGCACCGGCAGCGGGAACGCGCCGACGATCTCGCGCAGGGCGAGGTATTCGTCCGGCCGCCCGTTGGCGGTCAGGTCGCCGGTGATCACCACGCAGTCGGGCCGGGGACGCAGCGCGAGCACCGTGCCGAGCGCCCGGTGCAACCCGGACGCCGGGTCGGCCGCGAGCGGGCCGGTGGTCACGTGCGGGTCGCTGAGCTGGGCGATGAGCATCGGCCGCCTCCTCGGAGTGCCCGGGCCCTCACGCTATCGCCGCGCGCCCTCCCCGCGCAGGCCCGATCCCGCCCACAGGCTGCGTCCACAGCCTGTGGATAGCACATGTGTACGAAGGTCGGTGACGGTCGCGCTGAGTACGCTTGATCGCGACCTACCCCCTCCGAGCAGGAACGACGTGGATCACGAGCGAGTACTCCGCGACGTCACGGTGCGCCTCCCCACGGCGTCCACCGTCCCGGAGGCGTGCCAGTGGACGGTCGCCGCGCTCGCCCGGCACACCCCGGCGACCGCCGCCGTCCTGCTCCGGGTCCACGACCGTCTGCGCTGCGTCGCCGCCACCGGCGCGTGGCAGGTCTTCTCGCACGTCCCGGCGACCGCCGACGCGCCCGCCCGCCACCGACCCGAACCCTCGGTGGTGCGTCGGGTGTACGCCTCCGGGGTGACCGCCGTCGTGCCCGACGTGAGCGCCGACCCCGACTACCTGCCGGTCCGGCCGGACGTCACCGCCGAACTCTGCGTTCCGGTACGTGACCCGGACGGCCGGCCCATCGGCGTGCTCGACCTGCAGTGGTGCGAGCCCGTCCCGCTCGCGGCGTGGCGGGAGACCGCCGAACTGGTGGCCGACCGCCTCGGCGGGCGGATCGCCGCGCTCGGCGGGTCACCGGCCGAGAGCCGCAGCGAGAAGCTGCTCCGGCACGCCGCCGCGTTCACCGCCGCCCCGACCGACTGGGACCTGATGACCGCCGCGCTCGCCGCGGCCCGGGACGTGTCGGCGCTCTCCGCCGCCGTGCTGGTCCTCACCGGGCGGAGCGGCCCACGCCTCGGCGCGCCCACCGACACCCCCGGCGAGTTGGAGACACGCATCCGCGCCGAGCTGGCCGAGGCCGGCCCGGCCGCGCTGGACCGCATGATCGACCGGGCCCACCGGTACGGCTCGGCGTACACGCTGGGCGAGGCGGGGCACCCGCCCACCGAGGAGTACCTGCCGCTGACCCGGGCGGGCGCGCGCACACTGGTGGCGGTGCCGGTCGGCACGCCGGCTGCCGGCGGCGTGCTGCTGGTCGCCGACGAGCAGCGCCTGCGCCCCGACCCGACCACTGTCAACCTGATCGAACTGCTCGCCGGGCAGGCGTGGACCTGCCTGGACCGGCTGCGTACGCTCGCCCGGCTGCGCGAGCAGGCCAGCTCCGACCCGCTCACCGGGCTACGGCACACCGGCCCGTTCGGGCAGCGGATCGCCACCGCCACGCCGGGGCGTACCGCCCTGCTGGCGATCGACGTGGACGGGTTCAAGGACGTCAACGACACGTACGGCCACCAGGCCGGCGACCGGTTGCTGGTGGGGCTGGCCCGGGCACTGGAGGGCGCGCTGCGCCAGGGCGACGAGCTGTACCGGACCGGCGGGGACGAGTTCGTGGCGGTGATCGAGGTGAGCCGCCCGGAGGAGGCGGTCCGGATCGCCGAGCGGCTCACCGAGGCGGCCCGTCGCACCGGCCGGACGATCAGCGTCGGCATCGCGCTGCCGCGGCCCGGCGAGTCCCCCGAGCGCACCCTGCACCGAGCCGATCAGGCCCTCTACGCGGTCAAGCGCCACGGCCGAGACGGAGTCCACCTCTCCGCCGCCTGACCCCACCTTCTCCCCCGCGATCCCGCGATCTTGCACTTGCGGCCCGAAGCACGGGGCATTTGCCCCTTATGCCAGGGCGTGAAGTGCAAGATCGAGGGGCTAGGCGGTGAGTTCCCTGGCGAGGAGTTCGGCGATCTGGGCCGTGTTCAGGGCGGCGCCCTTGCGGAGGTTGTCGCCGGTCACGAAAAGGTCGAGGGCTCTCGGGTCGTCGACCGCGCGGCGGATGCGGCCCACCCAGGACGGGTCGGTGCCGACCGCGTCGATCGGCATCGGGAACTCCCCGGACGCCGGGTCGTCGACCAGGATCACGCCCGGCGCGTTGCGCAGCACCTCGCGGGCTTCCTCGGCGTCCACCTCGGTGGCGAAGACCGCGTGCACGGCGACCGAGTGACCGGTCACCACCGGCACCCGTACGCAGGTGGCGGAGACCTTGAGGTCGGGCAGCCCGAGGATCTTGCGGGACTCGTTGCGGAGCTTCAACTCCTCCGACGACCAGCCGTCGTCTGCGAGCGAGCCCGCCCACGGTACGACGTTGAGCGCCAGCGGCGCCGGGAACGGACCCAGCTCGTCGCCGACGGCCTGGCGCACGTCGCCGGCGCGGGAGCCGAGCGCCCGGTCCCCGGCGATCTTGCCGAGCTGCAGGTGCAGCGCGTCCACGCCGGCCTGCCCGGCCCCGGACACCGCCTGGTACGACGCGAGCACCAGCTCGCGCAGGCCGTACGCGCGGTGCAGCGGGGCGATCGCCACGATCATGGCCAGCGTGGTGCAGTTGGCGTTGGCGATGATGCCCCGGGGTCGGTTGCGTACCTGGTCGGGGTTGATCTCGGGGACGACGAGCGGCACGTCGCGGTCCATCCGGAACGCGCCGGAGTTGTCGACGACCACCGCGCCGCGCGAGACAGCGACCGGGGCCCACTGCGCCGAGACGTCGTCCGGCACGTCGAACATGGCCACGTCGACGCCGTCGAGAGCGTCCGCGGTGAGGGCCTGGACGGTCAACTCCTCGCCCCGGCACTGCACGCGCCGGCCGGCCGACCGCTCGGAGGCGAGCAGCCGGATCTCGCCCCACACGTTGCGCCGGGAGGAGAGGATCTGGCACATCACCGTACCGACGGCACCTGTCGCCCCGACCACGGCGAGGGTGGGCAGCGACGCCACGGCGCGTTACCGCCCGGTGCCGGCGTAGACGACGGCTTCGGTGTCACCACCCAGCTCGAAGGCGTCGTGGATGGCGCGGACCGCCTTGTCCAGGTCGGTGTCGCGGCAGACCACGGAGACCCGGATCTCCGAGGTGGAGATCATCTCGATGTTGACGCCGGCCGCGCCGAGGGCGGCGAAGAAGCCGGCGGCCACGCCCGGGTGCGAGCGCATGCCGGCGCCGATCAGGCTGACCTTGCCGACGTGGTCGTCGTAGAGCAGGCCCTTGAACTTGACCGTCTCCTGGATCTTGCTGAGCGCGGTCATCGCGGTCGGGCCGTCCGCCTTGGGCAGCGTGAACGAGATGTCGGTGCGGCCGGTGCCCTCGGTGGACACGTTCTGCACGATCATGTCGATGTTGATCTCCGCGCCGGCGACCGTGTCGAAGATGCGCGCGGCGGCGCCCGGCTCGTCGGGCACGCCGACGATCGTGATCTTCGCTTCGCTGCGGTCGTGGGCGACCCCGGTGATCAGTGCCTGTTCCACAGGAAGGTCCTCCATCGATCCGGTGACCATCGTGCCGGTGTTGGTCGAGTATGACGAACGGACGTGGATCGGCAAGCCCGCGCGCCGCGCGTACTCGACGCTGCGCAGATGCAGCACCTTCGCGCCGCAGGCGGCCAGCTCCAGCATCTCCTCGTAGGTGATCCGGGTGATGTGCCGGGCGTTCGGCACGATCCGCGGGTCGGCGGTGAAGATGCCGTCCACGTCGGTGTAGATCTCGCAGACGTCCGCCTCCAGCGCGGCGGCGAGCGCCACGGCGGTGGTGTCCGAGCCGCCCCGCCCGAGCGTGGTGACGTCCTTGGTGTCCTGCGAGACGCCCTGGAAGCCGGCGACGATGACCACCGCGCCCTCGTCCAGCGCGCCCTTGAGCCGCCCCGGGGTCACGTCGATGATCCGGGCCCGGCCGTGCACCGAGGTGGTGATCACGCCCGCCTGGGAACCGGTGAACGAGCGGGCCTCGTACCCCAGGTTGTGGATGGCCATGGCGAGCAGCGCCATGGAGATCCGCTCCCCGGCGGTGAGCAGCATGTCCAGCTCGCGGCCGGGCGGCAGCGGGCTGACCTGGTTGGCGAGGTCGAGCAGCTCGTCGGTGGTGTCGCCCATGGCGGACACCACCACGACCACGTCGTCGCCGGCCTTGCGCGCGGCCACGATGCGCTCGGCCACCCGCTTGATCCGCTCGGCGTTGGCGACGGAGGACCCGCCGTACTTCTGCACCACGAGTGCCACGACGGTGCACTCCCTCCCAGCGACGACCCTGAGCGTGCCGACGCCGCCGGGTTTCTCGGTCCGGCGGCGCGTGTCAGACCGCCTCAGCCTATCGGGCGGCCCGCGACGCCGGGTCGGGTGATCCCACCATCCGGCCCCGGCGTGGGGCGGCTCACCAGCCCGGGAGTACGCGACACGCCAAGCGGTACAGCCGTACGGTGGGCTGTCCGCGGCCGCCCGGACGACGCAGAATGAGCCGGTGCACGCTCATCGACGCGCGGCCCGCCGGGCGACCGGCGCGCTCGCGCTCATCCTGCCGACGCTGCTGGCCGCCTGTGTGAACGACCGGCCCGAGACGGCGCCCACCGGCTCCGCCGACCCGGTGCCGGTGCAGGTGGACGCCGCCCGCGACGAGCTGGCCGGGCTGGCCGCCGCCGCGCAGGACCGGCACCACACCGCCGCGTACTCCTTCACCCCGGCCGAAGGCGCTCCCCGCACGGTGGCGGTGACCAGCGCCAACGACGGCAGCTGGCGGGTCGACGTGCCCGGCTGGGGGCGGGACGGGACGGTGGACGTCTCGCTCGCCGCCACCTCCGACGGGCTGTTCCAGTGCGCGCTGCCCTCGGCCGGCTGGACGCAGGCGGCCAGCTGTGTCCGGCTCGGCGACGCCGACGACGCGGTACCCCGCCGGCTCGACCCCCGCGTGCAGCACCCGTTCACCGACTGGCTGGAGGTGCTGACCGACAGGCGCGCGCCGCTCGCTGTCTCCCCCGCCGCGCCGCTGCCCGGCGTCACCGGCCGGTGCTACTCGGTCGACACGACCTCCGCCTCGCTGAACGCGCCGCTGGACGTGGGCATCTACTGCTTCCGGGAGGACGGCACACCGGCGGCGGTCCGGGCCGGCTTCGGCACGCTGACGCTGACCGGCGAGCCCGGCGCCGCGCCGGGCACCGTCGAGCTGGCCGGCGCGGTGACCGACGGCGAGCCGGTGAGCCGGGACGCCCCGAGCCCGGGAGCGCCGTGACGCGTTCCGCTCAGCCGCCACGCGCGGCGCGGAGCAACGCGGCACCGACCTCGGTGTTGCGGTAGAGCACGTGCCGCCCGGCGCGGGACCGGGTGACGAGACCGGCGGCGTGCAGCGCGGAGAGGTGCTGGGACACGTTCCCGGCGGACAGCCCGGTGAGCCGGGCGAGGTCCGTGGTGGTCGTCGCCGCGTCGAGCAGGTTCAGCAGGGCGGCCCGACCGCCGCCGACCACCCGGGCGAGCGCGTCGCCGGCCGGTTCAGGTCCGCGTTCCCACAGCGTCCCGACCGCCCGAACCGGGTACGCCGCGGCCGGCAACGAGTCCTCCAGCAGGTTCCACAGCACCCGCTGGCGGCTGAACACGCTCGGGTTCAACGCCAGCCCTCGCCCCCGCAGGTCGAAGTCCCGCTCGAACGGGTCGTCGCTGACCACCCGGTCGCCGAGCCACCGCAGGCCAGGGTGGAGCCGCTCGAACAGATTCCCCGTCCCGCCCTCGGCGAGCTGGGCCGCCCGGTACGCGACGTCGGCGTCGAGCACCGCTCGCATCCGCGGCCAGTCCGGGGCGATCGCCTCGTCGTACCAGAACCGCATCGCCTCGACGAGCCGCGGCAACAGCTCGGCCGGGTCGGCGAGCAACGCCCGCCCGAACGGGCGCAGCGGCCCGCTCGGCGTGGTCGCCAGCAGGTCCCGGACCACCACGTCGGGCGGCGTCGCGGCGATCTGGTCGAGCTGGCCGTCCATCTCCACCCCCGGGCGGGCCGCCGGGGTGAGGAAGTCGGGCAGCCAGCGGCGCGGCAGGGTGAGATGCACCAGCGGAGCGACGCGCTCGGCCACCTCCGGGCGGCGCAGCGTCGCCCGGGCCCGGTCGATCCACGGCAGGTGCACCGGATAGCGGGCCGGAGCGGCAAGCGCCCACATGCTCATGACCGTCTCGTTGGCCGGCGACACACCGAACCGCACGCCCGCGACGTCGGCCAGCGTGAACCGCAACTCGGACATGCGCACCCCCCGATTCGGCTCAGCCTAAAAGGCTCGACCGGCACGTGGGGGGCACGATCTGCTCACCGGTCATGGGGGCCAGAGAGAGCATCCGCACCGCCGTCCGCGACGTCGTACCACCGGCCGGGCTGACCCGCGCCCTGGCCGTGCAGGCGATGGTCTACGCCGTCGGCACCGGACTGTTCCAGGCGGGCAGCGCCGTCTTCTTCACCCGGGCGCTCGGGCTGAGCCCGGCCCAGGTGGGTCTCGGCCTCTCCCTCGCCGCCGGGGCGTCCCTGCTCGGCACCGTGCCGCTGGGCGGGCTCACCGACCGGTACGGGCCGCAGCGGGTGTGGATCGTCTGCCTGCTGCTGGACGCGGCGCTGTTCGCCGCGTACCCGTTCGTCGGCGGCTTCGCCGGGTTCCTCGCGGTGGTGATCGCGCTGGCCGTGACGGGCGCGGCGACCGGCGTGGCCCGCCAGGTCTACTCGATCAACGTGCTGCGCCCGGAGGAACGGGTCACCGCCATGGCCTACCAGCGCTCCTCGCTGAACGTCGGCTTCGGGATCGGCGCGCTGATCAGCGGCCTGGTGCTGGCCGTCGACACGATCTGGGCGTACCGCCTGATGGTCTGGTTTATCGCCGTGGTCTTCCTGGTGACCGCCGGTTTCGTCCGCCGGCTGCCGCGACTGCCGGAGGTGACCCGCACGGCCGAGCCGATGAGCCGGCTGGCGGTGCTGCGGGACCGGCCGTTCATGACCGTCGCGCTGCTCTCCGGGCTGCTCACCGCGCACCAGACGCTCTACCTGACGGTGATGCCGCTGTGGATCCTCACCCACACCGACGCGCCGAAGACGATCATCGCCGGGCTGGTGCTGCTCAACACCGTGCTGATCGTGCTGTTCCAGGTACGCGCCAGCCGGGGCGCGGACGACGCGCCGGGCGCGGCCCGGGCGTCCCGTCGGGGCGCGGTTTTGATCGCCCTGTTCTGCCTGGTCCTGCCGATTTCCGGCGCGACCCGGGGAGCGCTCACCGTGGTCGCGCTGGTGGCCGCCGCGACGCTGCTCATCCTGGCGGAGCTGATCGAGTCGGCGGGCGCCTGGGGACTCACCGCCACGCTGCCACCCGCCGCTCAGCGCGGCGCGTATGTCGGCGCGTTCGGGCTCGGCTCCCAGTTGCAGTTCCTGATCGCTCCGGCCGGGCTGACCGCGCTCGGCGTGAGCACCGGCGGCTGGGGCTGGTACCCGGCCGCGGCGATCTTCATCCTCGTCGGACTGGCGATCGTGCCCGCGGTGACCCGGGCGGAACGGACACCTCGGCTACCGGACGTGGCGAAGCCCTCCGGCTCCGTGACTCTGGTCCCATAGTCCGGACCAGCCTTCCCACCGCACGTCCCACCACGTAGGGTGACCTTGTCATGTGGCGCGCGTACCTTCTCCTTGGCTGCCGCGACGAGGCCTGACCGGCCGGCACCTCGTCGCGGAGTCGCTACGCGCCGTCCAGCACATCCGATCTTCTTCTCGGCACCGCCGCGCACCGTCGCCCGGCATTCCGCCGACACCTTTCCGATCTGCTGACGCCACATGTTCCAGGGAGCACTCCGAGATGGCTCAACCTGTCACCGCCACCGATCCGTTCGCCAGCCAGCGCCCCAGCCGGATGCCGGTCCACCGCTACGTCCCGTACGACCGTGAGTTCGGCGTCGACCTGCCGGACCGCTCCTGGCCCACCCGCCGCGTCGAGGCCGCGCCCCGCTGGTGCGCAGTCGACCTCCGCGACGGCAACCAGGCGCTGATCGACCCGATGTCGCCCGAGCGCAAGCGGCGGATGTTCCAGCTCCTGGTGCAGATGGGCTACAAGGAGATCGAGGTCGGCTTCCCGTCGGCCAGCCAGACCGACTACGACTTCGTACGGCAGCTGATCGAGCAGGACCTGATCCCGGAGGACGTCACCATCCAGGTGCTGACCCAGTGCCGGGAGCACCTGATCGAGCGGACCTTCGAGTCGCTGCGCGGCGCCCGCCGGGCCATCGTGCACTTCTACAACTCCACCTCGACGCTGCAGCGCCGGGTGGTCTTCGGCCTGGACCGCGACGGCATCACCGACATCGCCACCCAGGGCGCGCGGCTGTGCCAGAAGTACGCGGAGATCCACACCCCGGACACCGACATCCACTACGAGTACTCGCCGGAGTCGTACACGGGCACCGAGCTGGAGTACGCGCTGGAGGTCTGCTCGGCGGTGATCGACGTGATCGACCCGACGCCGGACCGGAAGCTGATCATCAACCTGCCGGCCACGGTCGAGATGGCGATGCCGAACGTCTACGCCGACTCGATTGAGTGGATGCACCGGCGTCTGCCCCGGCGGGACAGCCTGGTGCTGAGCCTGCACCCGCACAACGACCGGGGCACCGGCGTGGCCGCCGCCGAGCTGGGCCTGCTGGCCGGCGCGGACCGGATCGAGGGCTGCCTGTTCGGCAACGGTGAGCGCACCGGCAACGTCGACCTGGTGACGCTGGGCCTGAACATGTTCTCCCAGGGCATCGACCCGATGATCGACTTCTCGAACATCGACGAGATCAAGCGCGCCGTCGAGTACTGCAACCAGCTGCCGGTGCACGAGCGCCACCCGTACGCGGGCGACCTGGTCTACACCGCGTTCTCCGGCTCCCACCAGGACGCGATCAACAAGGGCTTCGCCGCGCTGAACGCCGACGCGGCGGCGGCCGGGGTGCCGGTGGACGACTTCACCTGGGCGGTGCCCTACCTGCCGATCGACCCGAAGGACCTGGGCCGCACCTACGAGGCGGTCATCCGGGTCAACTCGCAGTCCGGCAAGGGCGGCGTCGCGTACATCATGAAGACCGAGCACCAGCTCGACCTGCCGCGCCGCCTCCAGATCGAGTTCTCCGGCGTGGTGCAGCAGGTCACCGACCACGACGGCGGCGAGGTCGAGCCGGGCGCGATGTGGGAGATCTTCGCCCGCAACTACCTGGTCGACCACCAGGTCGACCCGGCCGTGAAGCTGGCCGAGTACACCATCGGCACCGTCGACGGCAAGGTCGAGATCGACGCCCGCGTCGGCTTCGGCGGGGAGACCCGCGCGCTGACCTCCGTCGGTAACGGCCCGATCGACGCGTACGTCAACGCGCTGCAGTCCCTGGGCGTGGCGGTACGGGTGCTCGACTACCACGAGCACGCGCTGTCCTCCGGTGGGGACGCGCAGGCCGCCGCGTACGTGGAGTGCGAGGTGGACGGCCGTACGGTGTGGGGCGTCGGGGTGGACGCGAACATCGTGACCGCCTCGATCAAGGCGGTCACGAGCGCGGTGAACCGCACCCGCGCCTGAGGTGTAAGGAAGGGCCCCTTCTTAACGCATTCTGCATAGGAGGGGGCCCTTCTTAACGCTTCCGCCCGGGGCGGTGGATCAGCACGGCGGCTAGCACCGCGCCGGCGAGCAGCAGCCCCGCGCACCACGCCAACGCCCCCCGGTACGCGCCTGCCAGCGCGCCCTTCTGCTCGTACCCGGTGCCGGACAGCCCGACCAGCAGCGGCAGCGCGGCCACCGCGAGCAGACCGCCGGCCCGGGACGCGGCGTTGTTGAAGCCGCTCGCCACCCCGGCGAACCGGTCCGAGACCGCGCCGAGCACCGACGTGGTCAGCGGCGCGACCACGAGCGTGAGCCCGGCGCCGAACAGCGCCACGCCCGGCAGCACGTCCACCCAGTACGACGCACCAGGCCCGACCCGGCGCAGCAGCAGCAGACCCACGGCGGCGATCACCGGGCCGACGGTGAGCGGCAGCCGGGGACCGATGCGGGCCGACAGCGCGCCCGCGCGCGGCGAGCCGACCAGCAGCAGCACCGTCATCGGCACTGTGGCCAGGCCGGTGAGCAGCGCCGACCAGCCGACCACGTTCTGCAGGTAGACGGCGAGGAAGAAGGTGAACCCGCCGAGCGCGGCGTACACCACGACGGTGAAGACGTTCAGCACGGAGAACAGCCGGCTGGAGAACAGCCCGGTGGGCAGCATCGCGGTGTCGCCACGCCGCCGCTCGACCAGCACGAACACCACCACGGCGACCACCCCGAGCACCGCCGCGACCAGCACCGCCGGGGAGGCGCCGCGCGCCGGGGCGTCGATCAGCGCGTACGTGACTCCGCCGAGCGCGAGCGCGCCGAGCAGCGCACCGGCCACGTCGAACCGCCGCCCCTTTCCGGTACGAGACGCCGCCTCGTCGCGGCTCTCCGGCACCCAGCGCAGCGCGGCGAACACCACGCCCACGGCCAACGGCAGGTTGACGAAGAAGATCCACCGCCAGGAGAGCGTGTCGATGAGCCAGCCGCCGAGCAGCGGGCCGAGCGCTGTGGACACGCCGGACAGTCCGGACCAGGTGCCGATGGCCCGGCCTCTGTCGTCCGGGTGGAAGCTGGCCTGGAGCACCGACAGCGACCCGGGGGTGAGCAGCGCCCCGCCTGCGCCCTGGAGGAACCGGGCGGCGATGAGCCAGCCGGTGTCCTGGGCGAGCCCGCAGAGCACCGACGCCACCGCGAACCAGACCACGCCGAGCAGGAAGATGCGCCGCCGCCCGAACCGGTCCCCGAGCGCGCCGCCGAGCAGCACGAACGCGGCAAGCATGAGCAGGTAGCCGTTCACGGTCCACTGCAGACCGGCGACGGTGGCGTCCAGCTCCGCGCCGAGGCGCGGCAGCGCGACGTTGACGACAGTGCTGTCGAGGAACACCATGCCGGAGGCGAGGATCGCGGCGAGCAGCGTGCCGCGTCCGGCGGCGGAGCCGGTACGCAGCGCGGGAGCGGGTGCGGGTGCGGTCACGTCTCACCACTCTGCCCGCCGCCCATCCTCGACGCCACGAATCGCAGAAACCGCCGCCGGGTACTGTGCGGACTCGCCCGGAGCACGCAAGCTGGAGAGGTGTCGTCTGTGCGTACGAGATCAGGAGCCCGAGCCGGGCTGGCGGCCGCGCTGAGCGCGGTGCTCGCCCTCGGCGTGGCCGGCTGCGAGGTGTCGGTCACCGAGCCGGAGGCGCCGCCGAGCGCCGCCGGGAACGTCAACAAGCAGCTCGGTGAGCTGACAGTGGCCACCGCCGGGTCGATGAAGGGCTACAGCCGTTCCCGCTTCCCGCACTGGCGGGGCACCGGCAAGAACTGCGACGTACGCGACAGCGTGCTGCAGCGCGACGGCGAGGACATCAAGCTGTCCGGCTGCAACGTGGTGGGTGGCCGGTGGGAGAGCGTCTACGACGGGGTGGTGCTGACCGATCCGTCGGGCGTGGACATCGACCACACGGTGCCGCTGGCCGCCGCGTGGCGGTCGGGCGCGGACGAGTGGGACGACTCGAAGCGCGGCGACTTCGCCAACGACCTGACCCGGCCGCAGCTCATCGCGGTTTCGGCGCGGTCCAACCGGGCAAAGGGTGACCAGGATCCGTCCCAGTGGAAGCCGCCGAACCGGTCGTCCTGGTGTCAGTACGCGGCGGACTGGGTGACGGTCAAGCACTACTGGCGGCTGACTGTGACAAGTGCCGAGAAGGCCGCTCTCACCGACATGCTGGAGGGCTGCACATGGGCGAGCAAACCGTGACCGGGCCGGACGCCACACCGGCCCCGGCGGGCACGCCGGAGACAGACGCCGCACCCGCCGGTCCGGCCTCGGCCGGGATGACGGCGGACGGCCGGCAGCCGGAGTCGGCGGACGTCGCCGGGGCGGGCATGACCGCCGACGCGGTGCCGGGGGCGCCGGCCGGGGGCGCGCCGGCCGGACCGGCGGACCGGACCACCGACATCGTCCCCGGTCCGGGCGGGGTCATGACCGACGAGGTGGGCGTGGTGACCGGCGAGCTGACGCTGCGCACCGAGCACGCCGACGGCCGGGTGACGCTGCGGGTGCAGTACAAGGACGCCGACGAGTGGTACGCGGTCACCGGCGGTTCCGCGCCGCTGGCCGACCCGGCGGCGCTGGACGCCGTGCACACGATCGCGGTGGGGCTGCTCAACCGCCCCGAGGGCTGACCGACAGACAAAAGGCGCGTCCCCACCCGGCCCGGTGGGGACACGCCTTTGTCGGATCAGACGTACGAGCCGGGCTCGCTGGGCGCGGAGACCACGCCCGGCTCCTCACCCTCGCCCTCCGGCCGGGTGATCTTCGCGGTCACCTCGTGCGGGTGCAGCTCACCGGCGGCGATCTGCTCGGCCCAGTGGCAGGCCACCCGGCTGGCGCCGATCTGGCGCAGCTCCGGCCGCTCGTCGGCGCAGCGGGTCGGCTGCGCCCACGGGCAGCGGGTGTGGAACCGGCAACCCGACGGCGGGTTGGCCGGCGACGGCAGGTCCCCGGCGAGCAGGATGCGCTCGCGCCGGTCCTCCACGTCCGGGTCCGGCACCGGCACCGCCGACATCAGCGCCCGGGTGTACGGGTGCAGCGGCTCGGTGTAGAGCCGGTCGCTCGGCGCCTCCTCGACCAGCGCGCCCAGGTACATCACGCCGACGATGTCGGAGATGTGCCGCACCACCGCCAGGTCGTGCGCGATGACCAGGTAGGTCAGGCCGAGGCTGTCCTGGAGTTCGTCCAGCAGGTTCACCACCTGCGCCTGGATCGACACGTCGAGCGCGGAGACCGGCTCGTCGGCGACGATCAGCTCCGGGCCGAGGACGAGCGCGCGGGCGATGCCGATGCGCTGACGCTGGCCGCCGGAGAACTCGTGCGGGTAGCGGGACAGCGCCCACTTGGGCAGTCCCACCGCGTCCAGCGTCTCACCGATGATCCGCCGCCGGTCGTTGCGGTCGGTGCCGATGCCGTGGGTCTGGAGGCCCTCGGTGAGGATCGACTCGACGTTCTGCCGGGGGTCCAGGCTGGACATCGGGTCCTGGAAGATCATCTGCATCCGGCGGCGCATCGTCCGCAGCTTGCCGGCCGGCAGCGTGGTCAGCTCGACGCCGTCGAACTGCACCTCGCCGGCGGTCGGCGGGGTGAGCTGCAGCAGCGCCCGGCCGAGCGTGGACTTGCCGCAGCCCGACTCGCCCACCAGCCCGTACGTCTTGCCGCGCGGGATGCTCAGGTCGACCCCGTCGACGGCTTTGACGTGCCCGACGGTCCGGTCGAAGAGCACGCCCCGCCGGATCGGGAAGTGCACCTTCAGGTCGCGGACCTCGACGAGGATGTCGTTGTCGCTCATGGGGTCTCCTCCTCGCGCGGTGCCGGTCCGAAACCGGGCGCCGCGGGCGGGTCGGCCGGCTCGGCCTGGGCCGGCACCGTACCCGGCTCGGCGGTCGTCGGCGCGGTGGCCCGGACCTCCGCCTCCGGGGTCAGGCCGGGGATCGGCACCGGGTTGACGCAGCGGTAGCTGCGCGCGTCGTGGGTGAGCACCAGTTCCGGCGGCTCGCCCACGCACTCGTCGACACGGCGGGCGCAGCGCGGGGCGAACGCGCAGCCGTCCGGCCAGGGCAGCACGTCGCGCACCGAGCCGGGGATGGGGTTGAGCCGTTCGCCACGGCCGGCGTCCAGGCGGGGCACCGAAGCGAGCAACCCCTCGGTGTACGGGTGCCGGGGCTGGCGGAAGAGCGGACGGCGGGTGGCCGTCTCCACCACCCGGCCGGCGTAGAGCACGTTGATGGTGTCGCACATGCCGGCCACCACGCCGAGGTCGTGGGTGATCATCACCAGCGCGGTGCCGGAGTCGCGGACCAGGTCCTTCAGCAACTCCAGGATCTGCGCCTGGATGGTGACGTCGAGCGCGGTGGTCGGCTCGTCGGCGATCAACAGCCGGGGCTGGCAGGCGACCGCCATGGCGATCAGCGCCCGCTGCCGCATGCCGCCGGAGAGCTGGTGCGGGTACTCCTTGAGCCGGCGGCGCGGGTCCGGGATGCCCACCCGGTCGAGCAGCTCGGCGGCCTCCTTGGCGGCCGCCTCGCCCTTCATCCCCCGGTGGCGGGTCAGCACCTCGGTCACCTGCAGCCCGATCGGGATGACCGGGTTCAGCGAGGAGAGCGGGTCCTGGAAGATCATCGCCACGTCCCGGCCGCGGATGTCGCGGCGGGACCGGTCGTCGAGCTGGAGCAGGTCGGTGCCGTCGAAGACCGCCTTGCCGCCGACCCGCAGGCCCGGCTGCTTGGGCAGCAGCCCCATGATCGCCAGCGACGTGACGCTCTTGCCGCAGCCGGACTCGCCGACCAGGCCGACCACCTCGCCGGCGTCGACCGAGAAGGACACCCCGTCCACCGCGCGCACGGTGCGCTGCCCACGCCGGGCGAACGTGACGGAGAGGTCGTCCACTTCGAGCAGTGCCATGAGAGACCTACTTCCGCAGCTTCGGGTCGAGGGCCTCGCGCATCGCCTCGCCGAGCAGGGTGAAACCGAGCGCGGTGATGATGATGCCGAGCGCCGGGTAGATCGCCAGGCCCGGCCGGATGCCCAGGTACGGCTGCGCGTCGGCGAGCATGACGCCCCACTCCGGGATGGCCGAGTCGGGGTTGCCGAGGCCGAGGAAGGAGAGCGCGGCGGCCTCGATGATCGCGGTCGCCAGCGTCAGCGTGGCCTGGACGATGACCGGGGCGATCGAGTTCGGCACCACGTGGGTGAGGGCGATCTTCGACCGCTTCACGCCGAGCGCCGTCGCCGCCAGCACGTAGTCGCTGTTGGACTGCGCGATCATCGAGCCGCGCAGCAGCCGGGCGAAGATCGGCACGGACACCACACCGACGGCGATCATCACGGTGGTGAGGCTGGCGCCGAGCAGCGCCGCGATGCTCACCGCGAGCAGCAGGCTCGGCATGGCCAGCAGCATGTCGATGAAGCGCATCAGGGTGCTGTCGATCCAGCGGCCCCAGCGTCCGCCCAGCCCGGCCGCCGCGCCGGCGACGCCGCCGATCAGCGCGCCGACCGCGAGACCGATCAGGGTGGAGACCACGCCGACGAGCAGCGTCTGCCGGGCCCCGACGACCAGCCGGCTGAACTCGTCCCGGCCCTGGTGGTCGAAGCCCAGCCAGTGGTCGGCGGAGGCACCCGGGATGACGCCCTGGCCGGATTTGACCAGCCCTTCCCGGATGCCGATCGAGTCCGTCGGGCTGTACGGGACGAAGAACGGCCCGATCACCGCGACCAGGACGAAGACGGCCAGGATGACGACGCCGATGATGGCCGCCGGGTTGCGCCGCAGGCGGCGGAACGCCTCCTTCCAGAGGCTCACCCCCTGCTCGTCCTCGCGGGCGGACAGTTCGGCGAGCCGGTCGATCTTCTCGCGCTTCTTGCCTCCGGTGATGGTCATCGCACCCTCACCCTCGGGTCGATCACGCTGTAGGAGAGGTCGACCAGGAGATTCACCAGCACGTACACCACCGCAATGATCATGATGAAGCCCATCAGCACCGGATAGTCGCGCTGGCTGATCGACTCGGCGACGAACGCGCCGATGCCGCTGAAGGCGAACACGGTCTCGGTGAGCACCGCGCCGGAGAGCAGGAGACCGGTCTGCAGACCGATCGAGGTGGCCACCGGCAGCATCGCGTTACGC
Organism: Micromonospora sp. LHW51205; assembly: GCF_003315815.1. NCBI lineage: Bacteria > Bacillati > Actinomycetota > Actinomycetes > Micromonosporales > Micromonosporaceae > Micromonospora > Micromonospora sp. LHW51205. Next base: position 481,933 of record NZ_QMEZ01000005.1, read on the forward strand.
AGCACGTGCCGGCGACGGACGGTCCGCTCGGTCAGGCCCTTGGCCTCGGCGGTCCGGACGAAGTCCTCGTTGAGCACCTCCAGGACGCTGGCCCGGGTGATCCGGACGATGATCGCGAGCGGGATGCTCGCCAGCGCGATGCCCGGCAGCACGAGGTGCCAGAGCGCGTCGGCGGCGGCGTCCCACTCGCGGGTCATGATCCCGTCGAGGACGAAGAAGTTGGTGACCCGGGTCGCCCCGATGGTCGGGTCCTGCCGGCCACTGGAGGGGAACCAGCCCAGGTTCTCGGCGAAGATCGCCTTGAGCACGTACGCCAGGAAGAAGACCGGGATGCAGATGCCGATGAGCGATCCGCCGACCGAGGCGTGGTCGAGGAACCGGCCGCGGCGGCGGGCGGCGAGGTAGCCGAGCGGGATCCCGATGCCGACCGCGAGGATCATGGCCATGACGGTCAGCTCGACGGTGCCGGGGAACCGCTCCAGGAACTCCGTGGTGACGGCCCGCTTCGTGCCGGTCGACGTGCCCAGGTCGAGCCGGATCATCCGCCGCAGGAAACGGGCGTACTGAACCAGGATCGGCTCGTCGAGACCGAGGTTGCGCCGGATCGCGGCGCGCGACTCGGGCGTGCCCCGTTCACCGAGGATCGCGGTCTCGGGACCGCCGGGAAGTCGGCGGAGCCAGATGAACAGCAAAACGGAGAGCCCGAACAGCGTGGGTATCAGCTGTAGCAGGCGTCTGACGATGAACCGGAACACGGGCGCCTCGGAGGGTGTGCGGAGGGGTGCGGGCGGGCGCTGTGGTCACAGCGCCCGCCCGCGTACGGTGCGTTCAGATCACTTGAACTCTGCGCTCGAGTACCGCTCGTCGGTGAGCGGGCTCGCCTTGACCCCGGTCACGTCCTTGCCGAACACGATCGCCGGCGGGGAGTGCGAGATCGGCACACCCGGCAGGAAGTCCATGATCGTCTTGTTCAGCGCCTTGTACTTCTCCGTCCGGGCCGCCACGTCGGCGGTGGTGTCGGCGTCCTTGAACTGCGCGAAGAGCGCGGGGTTGTTGAAGCCCCACTCGTCCTTCTGGCGGTCGAAGAAGGTGCCGATGAAGTTGTACGCGTCGCCGTAGTCACCGGTCCAGCCGAGGAAGTGCAGGTCGTGCTTGTTGCCGGAGGTGGTGGCGTTCAGGTAGTCCGGGCTCCACTTGAGCGGGATGGCCTGGACGTTGATGCCGACCGCCTTGAGGTCCGCCGAGAGCAGCTCGAAGATGTCCTTCGGGTTCGGCATGTACGGCCGGGTGACCTCGGTCGGGTAGTGGAACCGCAGCGTCAGGTTCGACGCGCCCGCCTCGGCCAGCAGAGCCTTGGCCTTGGCCGGGTCGTAGTCGTACTTGGTGACGTCGCCGTTCCAGCCCTCGACCGTGTCCGGGAAGAAGTTCATCGCGACCTTGGCGCCCGGGGGGAGCTTCGAGTCGACCAGGGCCTGCCGGTTCAGCGCGTGCGCGATGGCCTGCCGGACCTTCAGGTCGGCCAGCTTCGGGTTCCCCTTCTGGTTGATCGCCAGGTAGAGGATGTTGAAGGCGGGCCGGGTGAGGACGTTGAAGCCCTCCTTCTTCAGCGGCTCCACGTCCGCCGGGCCGACCAGGTCGTAGCCCTGGATGTCACCCGAGCGGAGCGCCTGCTTGCGGGCGTTCTCGTCCGAGATCGTCTTGAAGATGATGGTCTTCAGCTTGGCCTTTTCGCCGTGGTAGTCGTCGTTGCGCTCGATGGTGAGCGTCTTGTTCGCGATGTCCCACGCCTTGAACTTGAACGGACCGGTGCCGGTCGGGTGCTCCATCGCGTACGCCGGGTACTTGATGTCCTCGGCGGTGCCGGTCACGTTGCTGGCGTCGTACTGCTCCATCGCCTTGGGGCTCTGGATCGAGAACGACGGCAGCATCAGCGCGGCCGGGATCTTGCTGGAGACCCGGGTGAACGTGAGGTCCACAGTGGTGGCGTCCTTGGCGGTGCAGGACTTGAAGAGGCTCGGCCCCAGCTCCGGGTCCTCGTTCTTGGCGAACCCGCCCATGACGTCCTGCCAGTACGCGGTCACGTCCGGGCTCTGCATGAGGCCCTTGGCGTTGTACCAGCGGTCGAAGTTGGCGCAGACGGCCTCGGCGTTGAAGTCGGTGCCGTCGTGGAACTTCACGCCCGAGCGGAGCTTGAAGGTCCAGGTGGTGCCCGCCGCGTCCGGCGTCCAGGACTCCGCGAGGCCCGGCGTCACCTTGGTGCCGCCCTCCTCCGGACGGACCAGCGTCTCGAAGACCTGGCGCGCCACGCGCAGCGACTCACCGTCGCTGGCGAAGCTGGGGTCGAGCACCTTCGGGTCTCCGGCGACGCCGAAGACGAGGGTGTCCTTCTTGCTATTTCCTCCGGAGCCGCTCTCACGGTCGCTCTCGGCGCAGCCTGCAACCGCGAGGGCCGCGACCGCGACGGCCGCGATTGCGACCTTCGGCCTGGATGCACGCATGGTGCTTCACCTCGTCCTTGGGGGTACGGACAACGTGGTGACAGGGTCACCGATGTGCGCAGACCTTAGCCCTCGGGTGGACGGCGCGGAAACGGGCGGGGGGCGGGTTGGTATCGAATCGTGTCTGTTCTGGATCGAGGCATTCGATTCGAAGGAGAACACTGCCTAGCGCCGAATTTTCGTCGGTTTGAAGGCCGAATTTATTACGTCGATCCGGTCCCGGACGCACGTTCGTGTCAGATCGGCGCGCGCCGGGTTCCAGCGCGCGAACGCGTCCGGCGGGCACCCCGCAGGGCACCCGCCGGAAGCGACGCGGCACAATTCAGACGGCTCGGCGCCCCTCGAACGCGCGGCCCAGCGTGATCTCGTCGGCGTACTCCAGATCGCCGCCGACCGGCAGCCCACTCGCCAGCCGGGTCACCGCGATCCCCATCGGCTTGACCATCAGCGCCAGATAGGTGGCGGTCGCCTCGCCTTCGGTGTTCGGGTCGGTGGCCAGGATCAGCTCACGTACCGAACCACTGCCGAGGCGCGTCATCAGCTCACGTATCCGCAGGTTGTCCGGACCGATGCCCTCCAGCGGATTGATCGCGCCACCGAGCACGTGGTAGCGCCCGCGGAACTCCCCGGTCCGCTCGATCGCCACCACGTCCTTGGGCTCCTCGACCACGCAGAGCACCTCGTCGGTACGCCGGGGATCGCGGCAGATCCGGCACTGCTCCGACTCGGCCACGTTGTAGCAGGTCGTGCAGAACCGGACCAGGTCCTTGACCTTGCGCAGCGCGCCGGCCAGCCGGTTCACGTCGGCCGGATCCGCCGACAGCACATGGAACGCGATCCGCTGGGCGCTCTTCGGGCCCACGCCCGGCAGCCGGCCCAGCTCGTCGATCAGATCCTGGATGGCACCCTCGTACATCTGCCGGCTCAGAACCCGGGCAGGCCGAGGCCGCCCATGCCGCCCGCGACCGGGCCCATCTTCTTCTCGGTCAGCTCGCGGGCCGCCTCGGCGGCGTTGTGCACGGCCGCGACCACCAGGTCCTCGAGCGTCTCGACGTCCTCCGGGTCGACCGCCTTCGGGTCGATCTTGATCGCCTTCAGCTCACCGGTGCCGGCGACGGTCGCGGTGACCAGGCCACCGCCGGCGGTGCCGGTCAGCTCCGCCTCGGCCAGCTCGGCCTGGGCCTTGGCGATCTGCTGCTGCATCTTCTGCGCCTGCTTCAGCATCTGCTGCATGTTCGGCTGTCCACCTGGGCGCACGGACCGCTCCTTCTTCCACTCGTCTGCTCGGCCGCGCCCAGCCTAGTCGGGCCACGGCGCAGCTCCTTCGCGGTCGGCGCGCGCTCAGCGCGCGTCCACCTCGTCGATCTTCTCGGCCCCGAACGTCTCACGCAGCAGCTGAACCGCCTGCTCCTCGCTCGACTGCCGGGCCGTCCGCTCGTCGATCACGTCGTCGAGCGGCTCGTCGCCCGGGTCGAACCCCTCGTAGGCCGGCGCCGCGGCGGGCGCCCGCCCACCCCGGACCGGGCCGTCGAAGTCCGGGTCGTAGGGCGGCTCGCCCGCCCATTCGGCGTCGGCCGTCTTCCGCGCCGGCTGCGCCGCGCGCGACCCCTTGCCGGGACCACCGCCCGCAGCAGCCGCCGCCGCTGCGGCACGCGCCGCCGCGATCGCGCTGTTCTTCGGCCCGCCGCCCCCCGGCCTCGCGCCACCGGCCGGCGCCGTCGGGGGTGCGGCAGGCTTGGGTACGGCGACAGGGGCGGTAGCGGTCGCCGTGCCCCCGCCCGGACGTGCCGCCGCCGGCCAGTCCTCCGCGTCGCCGGCGCTCGCGGCCGAGGCGGCAGCGGTCGCCGCGCCACCGGGCCGCACCGGCTCCGGCCAGTCGTCCTCGTCGGCCTGCCCGGCCGCGCCCTGACTGCCGAGGGTTCGGTTGCCTGTGGCACCGGTCGAGCCGGACACCGGCTGTCCCGGGGCGTCGCCGAGACCGGCGGATGCCGGACGACCGGCAGCACCGGAGTCAGGACGGCCCGGTCCGGCGTCCGTCGAGGCAGGACGGCTCGCGTCGGGTGTGGTCGAGTGGGAGAAGTCGCCCGAGCTGCCGGAATCGGAGCGCGCCTGAGCGTTGGCCGCCACTCCGGGGGCCGGGCGACCGGGTGAGGTGTCGGACGCCGGAGCCGCCGCAGCGGACGCCGGGCGGCCCGGGACGCTGTCGGACGGTGCGCGGTCGGGCGTGCTGTCGGTCTGCGCTCGTACCGCGCCGGACGGGCGGGACGGGCCGCCGAGCGATGCGGCGCCGCGCTCGCCCGCCACCTCGCAGCGGATCTGCCAGCGACCGCCGAACTCCTCGTAGAGCGCGTCGGTCAGCACGGCCGCATGGTCGGCCATCATCTTCGCCAGCACCGTCGACTTCACGGTCAGCACGAGCGTGTCGCCGTCCAGGTCGCGCACCACCGCGTCCCGCATCAGCGCGGCGATCCGCTTGTTGCTCCGGTTCACCTTGCCTACTACCTCGGGCCAGACCCGGCGCACCGCCACCGCGTCGAGCGCCCCCGGATTCGCCGCGCCGGGGCGGGGCGGCTCGGGCGTGGCCGGGTCGGGCATCACCGCAGACGGCGGCACCGGACGTCGGGCGGCGGCCTGACCGGAAGTCGTCGGGCCGGCAGTTGACCGCTCGGAGGCCGACGCGGAGAACCCGGCGTCCGTGCCGAGGTGAGTTCCGGCAGCCGCTGTCGCCTCGGTCGTCGACGAGCCGGAATCGGCAGCGGCCGGGCCGGCGTCGGCAGCCGCACCGGCCGGGGCGGGACGGGAGCCGGTAGCCCCGACGGCAGAGCCCGGGCGGGAACCGGGCGCGGCGCTGCGGGAACCGGCAGCGGCGGCTGCGGCGGCACGTGCGGCGGCGGCACCGGTCGGGGCACCGGGAGCCGCCGGCGTGCCGGCGGTGTCCGGGTGGACCGCGGCGGCAGCCGCGCCCGGGGCGGGAGCCGCCGGGCGTACCTCAGGGGTCTGGGTGGGATGCGCGGACGGCGACGGCTCGACGCCGCCCAGCGTCAGCCGGCGTTCCATCCGCTCCAGGCGCTGGAGCAGGCCGCCGGACGAGTCGTCCGCGCCGGGCAGCAGCATCCGGGCGCAGATCAGCTCCAGCAGCAGCCGGGGCGCTGTCGTGCCGCGCATCTCGACCAGGCCGTTGTGCACGATGTCCGCGCAGCGGGACAGCGTGGCCGGGCCGAGGCGCTGCGCCTGGGCGGCCATCCGCTCGATCTGGTCGGCCGGGCCGTCGATGAGGCCCTTGGCGGCGGCATCCGGCACCTGCTGGAGCACGATCAGGTCGCGGAGGCGTTCCAGCAGGTCGGAGGCGAAGCGGCGCGGGTCGTGGCCGGCCTCGGCGACCCGGTCGACAGTGGCGTACGCGGCGGCGCCGTCACCGGCGGCGAGCGCGTCGCACATCTCGTCGATCAGCGCCGAGTCGGTGACGCCGAGCAACGCGGCGGCCCGGGCGTAGCCGACACCCTCCGGGCCGGCGCCGGCGATGAGCTGGTCGAGTACGGAGAGGCTGTCCCGGGCGCTGCCGCCACCGGCGCGGACCACCAGCGGGAAGACAGCCGGATCGACAGTGACGCCCTCGGCCTCGCAGAGCTGCTCAAGGTAGGGACGGAGCACCTTCGGCGGGATCAGCCGGAACGGGTAGTGGTGGGTCCGCGACTTGATCGTGCCGAGGACCTTCTCCGGTTCGGTGGTGGCGAAGATGAACTTGACGTACTCCGGGGGCTCCTCGACCAGCTTCAGCAGCGCGTTGAAGCCGGCCGACGAGACCATGTGCGCCTCGTCGATGACGTAGATCTTGAAGCGGCTGCGGGCCGGCGCGAAGAACGCCTTCTCCCGCAGCTCACGGGCGTCGTCGACACCACCGTGGCTGGCCGCGTCGATCTCGATCACGTCGATCGAGCCGGCGCCGTCGGTCGCGAGCGAACGGCAGGACTCGCACTGCCCGCACGGCTCGGGCGTGGGGCCCTGCTCACAGTTGAGCGAGCGGGCCAGGATCCGGGCGCTGGAGGTCTTGCCGCAGCCCCGGGGGCCGGAGAAGAGGTACGCGTGGTTCAACCGGCCGCTGCGCAGCGCCTGCGACAACGGCTCGGTGACGTGATCCTGGCCGATGATCTCGGCGAACGTCCGCGGCCGGTACTTGCGGTAAAGGGCCAGTGCCACCCGTCCCGCCTCCTCTCGACCGAGCCATTCTGCGCCGGTCGGCCCCGGGTGACCACCCACCACCCCGTGACCCGACCCGCAGCGACGTTACCCGGCCCGGGAGACAGAAAGGCCTCCCGTGCACCCGGCAGAGCTCGCTTATCCTTGCTGCCTTCCGGCCCTGGGGAGGTTCACGAGGTACCGCCGCACGGGAGGTGACGCCAAGCCTACCCGAAGGGTTGTGGATCTTCCGGGAGGGTGGGGTGGCCCGCCGTCGGGAGACCTGTATCCTGGCTCGCGGAGGATTCGCCTAGAGGCCTAGGGCGCACGCTTGGAAAGCGTGTTGGGTTTACACCCTCACGAGTTCGAATCTCGTATCCTCCGCTCGCTTGAGCAGGAAAAACGACAGGGCCGGCCCCCGCGGGACCGGCCCTGAGTCGTCTCTACGCTCACCCTCGTCTCACTTGCCATGGTCCGGCCCGCCTGGTTGCTCGCGGCCGGCTGCTCGGCCAGACCGCTGGCGGCTGTCATGAATCGCAGAGATCAGCTCTCCCCGTCACTCGCGCGCAGACACAGGCTGGTCTTGTCGTACTCCTGACGCTACGTAGTGCCGGATCTGTGCATGTGCTAGCACTGTTATGCCAAGAGTCCGATTTTTATTCCCAGCACCACAATCGTTATAACGCAGGAGTATTACGTGGTCTACAGTGGGGAAGCGAGCGGATGGGAAGTCAGCCTCACTGAGGAGGTCGAGGAGTGGTTCCTTCGCCTCAGTAAGGATGACCCGGATTCCGCAGGCCAGGTGGCCGCCGCCATTGACCTGCTCGCCGAGGAAGGCCCGGCCCTCGGGCGGCCCCTCGTTGACCATGTGAAGGGCTCCGACTACAAGAACATGAAGGAGCTCCGGCCGGGCTCGGCGGGGGATACGGAGATCAGGATCCTGTTCGCCTTCGACCCCCAGCGGGAGGCCATCCTCCTGGTCGCGGGTGACAAGGCCGGCAACTGGAAAGGCTGGTACGAGACCAGCATCCTCGAAGCGGACCAGAAGTTCACCGAGCACCTGCGAGAGCTGAAGGGACAACGCTGATGGCACGTAGCTGGCGGGACGTTCGCTCCCGCGCCGACCTGAACGAGACCACCGTCGAGCAGCACAAGGAGCGGATGCGCGGCGAGGTCCGCGCCGCGCGCCTGCGCGAGATGCGCGAGCGCCGGGGCCTGACCCAGCAGCAGGTCGCTGACCGCATGAAGGTGTCGCAGCCTCGCGTCGCGGCGATCGAGAACGGCGAGTTGCCGAAGGCCGAGGTCGGCACTGTTGTGCGTTACATCAGGGCCCTCGGCGGCAACGTGGAGATCGTCGCTGACTTCGAGGGCGAGCGGGTCAACCTCAGCTGAGTGGGCAAGAGACAGACACGAAGGGGCACCGCTTGCGGCGCCCCTTCGGCGTTCCATGGCACTCCTCACCCGGTGCCCAACTGGTCCCGCCGCCGCTTCAAGTACGCCGTCTCCGCGCTGTTCCCCGCCAACTCGATCGCCCGGTCGTACGCCTCCCGCGCCTCCCCACCCCGCCCGATCCGCCGCAGCAGCTCGGCCCGCGTCGCGTGGTACGCGTGATACCCGTCCAGCGGCAACCCCTCCACCTCGGCGAGCGCCACCTGCGGCCCGTCCAGTTCGGCGACCGCCACCGCCCGGTTGAGTCGCACGATCGGCGACGGGTCGACGCGTACCAAGTGGTCGTAGAGCGCGGCGACCTGCGACCAGTCGGTGTCCCGCGCGTCGCGGGCGTCGGTGTGGACGGCGTTTATCGCGGCGAGGATCTGGTAGCGGCCCGGCGGCCGTCCGGCGGCGATGCACGCGCGGACCAGGGCGTGGCCCTCGGCGATGAGGTCGCGGTCCCAGGCGCTGCGGTCCTGCTCGGCGAGGACGACGAGTTCGCCGGTCGCGGAGACCCGGGCGGGCCGGCGGGCCTCGGTCAGCAGCATCAGCGCCAAGAGGCCGGTGACCTCGTGGTCGTCGGGCAGCAGCGTACGGACCAGCCGGGTGAGCCGGATCGCCTCGCCGGTCAGGTCGGCGCGGACCGCCTCCTTGCCGGGGTCGGAGGCGAGGTAGCCCTCGTTGAAGACCAGATAGAGAACGGCGAGCACGCCGGTGACGCGGGCCGGCAGGTCCTCGCGGGACGGCACCCGGTACGGGATCCCGGCCGCCTTGATCTTCGTCTTGGCCCTGGTGATCCGCCGGCTCATGGCGGCTTCCTGAACCAGGTACGCCCGGGCGATCTCCGGCACTGTGAGTCCGCCGACCAGGCGCAGCGTCAGCGCCACCCGCGCTTCCATGGCCAGCGCCGGATGGCAGCAGGTGAAGATCAGGCGGAGCCGGTCGTCGTCGATGACACCGAGCGGTTCCGGCACGTCGGTCAGCATCAGCGCCTCCCGGTGCTTGTCCTCCCGCCGGCTCTCGCGCCGGATCCGGTCGACGGCCCTGCGGTACGCGACTGTGGTGAGCCACGCGCCGGGGTTCGGCGGCACGCCGTCGGCCGTCCAGCGTTCGACGGCGGCGGCGAACGCCTCGGCGGTCATCTCCTCGGCCACGTCGAGATCGCCGATGCGCCGGGCGAGCGTGGCGACCACCCGGGCCCACTCCTCGCGGTGGACCCGGGTCAGCACCTCGCCGACGTCTGTCACGCGCCCAGGAACGGCCGTAGCTCGACCCGCCTGTTGCACCGCTGCGACGCCAGCGCGGCGAGCGGGAGCGCCACGTCGAAGTCCGGGGCCTCGATGATCCAGAACCCGCCGACGTACTCCTTCGTCTCCAGGTAGGGCCCGTCGGTGAGCAGCGGGCTCCCGTCCCGCGCGTCCACCACCGTGGCGGTCTCGGGCGCCGCGAGGCCACCGGCGAAGACCCAGTGGCCGTCGGCGCGCAACCGCTCGTTGAACTCACCGATCGCGGCCATCTCCGCCTCGGTGGCCGAGCCGGTGGTGTCGTCGAGTACGGAGATCAGGTACTGCGCCATCGGTTCCTCTTTCCGTCTTCCCCGGCCCACTGTCACCTCGGCTACGAACACCGCCGCCCCGAACCGACAGCCGTGCAGAGCGAGTATCGGGCTCGATGCTGCGCAAACGCTGCTTCGCCCGTACGTTGGGCATCGGTCGCGTCACGCCGGGACACCCGACCACCGTCGTACACATGTTCCATCCACAGCCTGTGGACGCCGAGAGGACCGGATGAGTTACCAGCTCAGCGCCGTGGTCGCCGACGTCGAGCTGCTTCGCGAGCAGACCGCCGACCTGGACCACGCGGTGCTCGCCGCGCTCCGCCAGGACTTCGCGCTGCTGCCGGTGACCCCGCAACTGGTGCAGGAGCTGACCGGCGGGCTGCCGGACTTCGCCACCGAAGAGCCGCGCGCCGAGCGCCCGTTCCGGCTGGTGCTCTCGCCGCCGCTGGCGGAGGTGCTGGCCCGCTGGTCGACCAGCGGCCCGGTCGCGTACCTGGAGGCGGAGTTCGCGGGCGGGCTGGGCCACCAGTCGGCGGTGGTGTGGCTCGGCGGCGAGGTGAGCTGGGGCCCACGGTACGACGCCGCGCTGGAACGGCCGCGTACCGAGTGGCCGATCAACACGGCGCTGGCCAGGCTGGGCGCGGAGCCGGGCGCGTGGATCGACCCGTTCGCGGAATTGGGCCTGCACCTGGAGCGCGACACCGACGGCTGGCTGACGCACGGCCGGCGCGGGCTGTCCGCCGACTACTGGGACGAGCTGGCCGAAGAGTGGGAACTTCGCCAATCCGGCCAGCACCAGCAACCTCATCGCCCCGGTCCCGTTGGTGACTGGGGGATTGCATGAAATTACGACAATTCGGCTTTATTGCCGTACTGCTTGCTGCCGCATCAGTGGCGGGCAGCGGCGTTCATCCACAGTGGCCGGCCCGGCCCGTCGGCGCCGCCCAGGTGGTCAGCCTGGAGGGCCTGCGCGACGCGGAGTTCGGCGCCACCGAGGCGGACCTGACCCGCCGCGGCGTGCTGCGCGCCGACGAGGAGGCCTGCGGGCCCGCACTCGTCGGACACGGGGCGGTCAGCCCGATCTTCGTCGACGACCGGCTCGTCCTGCTCTGGCTGGACGACCCGATGAGCACACCGGAGGGCATCAGCGCCGGCACGCCGATCGGCGAGGTCCGCGCCGCGTACCCCGGCGCCACCGACCTGCCGGCGCCGCCCGGCAGTCACCGCTTCGCCGGGCTGCTCGCCCGCGACGGCGACCGCGCGTACCTGTTCCTGCACGACGGCGTCACCGTCCGGGAGATCATCGCCGGGTACGCGGACTGGGCCCGCCGCCTCTTCGACGAGGGCTACGGCCCCTGCTGACATTCGGCTCGACCACCTGGCTGTAACCGGTGGCCCCCTGGCGGTGTGTATATGTGTGACGGCCAGGGAGAGGGACGATGCGGATGGGCACGAGCGACGACTTCGACGCCTTCTACGCGGCGACCTCGGCCCGGGTCCTGCACCAGGTCTACGCGGTCTGCGGCGATCTCGGCGAGGCACAGGACGTCGTGCAGGAGGCGTACGCCCGCGCCTGGGCGCGCTGGTCGTCGCTGTCCGGCTACGACTCGCCCGAAGCCTGGGTACGAACGGTCGCGTGGCGGCTGGCCGCCAACCGGTGGCGCAGCGTCCGACGCTGGCTCGCCGCACGGGCGAGACTCGGCCCGTCCACAGAAGCGCCCGAGCCGTCACCGGACCGGGTCGCGGTCCTGGCGGCGCTCCGGCAGCTACCGGAGTCGCAGCGGCGGGTGGTGGTCCTGCACTACCTCTCCGACCTGCCGATCAGCGAGATCGCCGAGACCACCGGGATGCCCGCCGGCACCGTCAAGGTCTACCTGTCCCGTGCGCGGACGGCGCTCGCCCCGCTGCTCGATGCCGACGACGAGCGGAAGGACTCCGATGTCAGCACGCATCCGTGAGGCCATCGCGGCGCTGGAGGACGACACCGCCGCCCTGAACCTGGCGCCGCCCGAGCGGGTCCGCGCGCGCGGCGAGCGCCTACGTCGACGACGGACGGCAGGCGGCGTGGCGCTCGTCGCGGTCCTGACAGTCGCGGGAATGTCCGCCGCCGTGTCCGCGACGAGCGGCGGCGGTACGGACGCCCCGGCCCCCGCGGGCGGAGGAACCACGGCGACGTCGGACTGCGGCGATCACGTGCTCGGGCTCATGGACCGCATACCGGAAGCCGCGATCACCTGCTTCCTCGACGCGGCCGAGGCGCACCGCCCCGCCCGCCTCGCCGTGACCTCGCCGACGACGGAAGGCGACCCGATCCCGACCCTCTACGTCGTCGGCGAGGACGGCACGGTCGAGGTGACCACCGACTTCCGCCAGGACAGATTCGGCGGCGGGCAGGGTCTCGTGCTGGAGAGGTGCACCGGTCCCGAGGCCACCAACGGGCGGATCATGTTCCGGCAGTGCTCGTCGCCGGTACCGCGCTGACCACCCCCCGGGCGGCTAGAACGCCCGGCCGAGCTGACAGCGGTCAGTACTTCCGCGTCGGCTCCGCCGGCCCGGCACCCGACACGCTCGCGGGCAGTGCCGGTTGCAGGGCCTCCAGCGCCCGGCTGACGCCCAGGCCGGCGAGGATCGCCAGCGCGAAGACGACAGTCGGCAGCCACCGGGGGCCGTCCGCGACGAGGATGATCATCTGCACCAGGCACAGCAGGGTGACCCCCAGCACGGTGCCCGCGAAGCCGCCCCGCCCGCCGGCCACGCTCACGCCGCCGAGCAGGACGGCGCCGGCCACCAACGTCAGCTGGCCGATGTCGGCCGATGGGATTGCGGCACCGATCCGGCCGGCCAGCAGGACTCCGGCCGCGCCCGCGATCAGGCTGGAACCGCCCAGGCCGATGACCGCGCCCAGCAGCCGTGCACCGAACGGCGACAGCGGCTCCCCGGCGACGACCCGATTGCCGCTCAGCGCCCGCCGCACCGCCGGGATCGACCACACCACCGCGCCGCCGATCGACAGCAGGAGAAACAGCACCAGCCACCCGGCCCCGGCACCGTCGGACCGGATCCAACCTTCGCTCGCGAGCCGCCGCGGACCGCCGCTGCCGGTGGTCGCGAGCAGAATGCCCTGCGTCAGGGCAAGCCCGCCCAGCGACACCGCCCACCCGGGCGCCTGCAGCAGCCCGGCGATCAGGCCCATCCCGAGACCGAAGAACGCCGCGGCGGCGATCGCGGCGACCGCCGCGACGAGGACCGGGGCGCCGGCGTCGAGCACCTCCGCGTACGTCAGGCCGGCGAGTGCCCCGACTGCGACGACCGCGAGGTTGGGCGTGGCGGTGCGCAGCGACAGCGCGAAGGCGGTCGCCAACAGGCCGGCGGAGGCGATGTTGAACACCAGCGGCGACAGCCGCGACCCGTCCTGGGAGTACCACACCACCGCGGCGACGACGGTCAGCGCCAGCAGCACCGCCTCCCAGATCAGGTGCGGCCGGAAGGAGCCACCGGAACGGGGCATGACCGGTCCGGCGGGTGCCAACGGTTGTTCAGGCGTGAAAACCACAGCGATTCCTCCCTTGTGCGGACGCTGACACTAACCGGCAGGACGCCGCAGATACACGAGCCCGGATACCTAGGGCGGGCCGGGGTCGAGCATTGAGCTCCGCGCGGACGCTCGCGGCAGCAGCCAGGCGCTCCACCAACCCGCCGGCCCCCACAGCACACGACAGGCATGACAACTGTCGAGAAGACGACAGGGCTTCACCTTGTTGGGTTACATGCGTCGCCATACCGTAACGCCATGTGGTCGGGGATGTCGCGGCTTGGGGAAAGACTTAGCGGGTCGGCGAGTGAGAAGAAGTGGAAGGAAGTAATCGACAACAGCTCCAAAGGCTGGCACCCCGATTACGTCCGCAGCCAAATCCTCGACGCAGAAGAAAAGCTCCACCTCCAAGAATTATGGCGCAAGGTCGGCATGGCTTGGATCTTCGCCGGAAACCTCTTACTCGCCGGCGGCGCAGTAGTCGCCACTTTCTTCAACGTCGGACACTTAGGTCGCTTCTCAAACCACCTGTATGTAGCACTCGCCGCATCGCTGCTCGCCTCACCGGTACTGGCTTACTGGCAGTACAAGCGGATGCGCACGACTCGCATCCTTATCAAGAAGCTCCACGTGGTGCGGCGACGCACGCAAGCGGACGCAGACACGAACACCAGCAGCAAAGAAGACCCCGCACTGCTGGCTCAAAAGCGCTATAGGGACGACGTTCCCGACCTAATATCGCAGTTTCGCGAGGATGCTGGGAGAACACGGAGAATCCATAACCGATTCCAGAGCATCATCATTATCGGATCGGTGGTCACCTCCGCCATTGCCACCGCGTCAGTAGCCTTCAGTCAAGCTAGATGGCTGACCGTCGCTGCGAGTGCAGCTGTGGGCCTATCGGCAGGATTTACCGGATATTTCAAATACCACGAGCGGAGCTTCAATTCACAGCAGACAGCGGACGCGATTGAACGAGAGTACGAGGCGGTCGAGCTCCGCGTTGGCAAGTACCTCGGACTTGACGAGCAAAAAGCTTATGCCCTCTTCGCTGACACTGTTGAGAGGTTGCGCGACGAGCAGAACAAGCGGCAGCAGCAGCTCGATCAGCCCGCTGAGGTCAAGCGCGAAGAGTGACGGAACCTTCTCTGAGGGCAGCGCAAGCACCAGGGACCCCAGCGACTGAGACCAGGAAGCGGAACGCCCGGTCGATCCTCGCGGATCGACCGGGCGTTCTCGCTGTTCACGAGCGGTGGCGGCGGGATTTGAACCCGCGGAGGGCGTAAACCCTCACACGCTTTCGAGGCGTGCTCCTTAGGCCACTCGGACACGCCACCGCCGACGAGGGTACAGGACCGCCGGCTTGGACGCCGAACCGGTATCCCTCGGCCCGGCCTGGCAGGATCTTTGCCATGAGTACGCACATCGGCGCTGAGCCGGGAGAGATCGCCGAGCGGGTCCTGATGCCGGGTGACCCGCTGCGGGCCAAGTGGATCGCGGAGACCTACCTGGAGGGGGCCCGCTGCTACACGACGGTGCGCGGCATGCTGGGCTTCACCGGCAAGTGGAACGGCGTTGACGTGTCCGTCCAGGGCTCCGGCATGGGCATGCCGTCCGCCTCGATCTACGCCCACGAGCTGGTAAACGAGTACGGCGTGAAGTCGCTGATCCGGGTCGGCTCCTGCGGCGCGCTGACCGAGGATCTGCAGCTGCGGGACGTGGTGGCGGCGATCGGCTCGTCCACCGACTCGAACATGAACCGGATGCGCTTCGACGGGCTGATCGACTACGCCCCGGTGGCCGACTTCGGGTTGCTGCGTACCTCGGTCGAGGTGGCCGAGCGGCGCGGCATCAGCATGCGGGTGGGGCCGATCCTGGCGGCGGACGCCTTCTACACGGACCGGCCGGACCTGTACGACACGCTCGCCGACTACGGCGTGCTGGCGGTGGAGATGGAGTCGGCGGCGCTCTACACGATCGCGGCGCGCTTCAAGGCCCGCGCGCTGACGATCCTGACCGTCAGCGACCACATCAAGACCGGCGAGAAGACCACGTCGCAGGAGCGTGAGCAGACGTTCGGCCAGATGGTCGAGATCGCGCTGGACACCATCATCGCCTGACCTGATCGACCCTGGGCCGCCCCGTCACCGCAAGGTGGCGGGGCGGTCGCGCGTTACCGGGGTCACAAAAATAAATACGACCGGTCGTGCTTGTTTCCCGATACGCTGCCCGCATGACCTCCGACGGCCGCGTCGCCCGTGGCGACCGCACCCGCACCGCGGTGCTGGACACCGCCGTGGCGCTGGCCACCGAGGTCGGCCTGCACGGCCTCTCCCTGGCCCAGCTCGCCGACCGGCTGGAGGTGAGCAAGTCCGGCCTCTTCGCGCACTGGCGCTCCAAGGAGGCGCTGCAACTCGCCACCGTCGACCGGGCCGTCGCGCAGTGGCAGGAAATGATCGTCGCGCCCGCCCTGGAGGCGCCCCGGGGCGTACGCCGGCTGCGCGCGCTGCACGAGGCCCGGATCGACTTCTACGCCGCCCGGGTGCTGCCCGGCGGCTGCTTCTTCGCCAACACCGAGTTCGAGTACAACGCCCGCCCCGGCCCGGTCCGCGACCGGCTCGCCGAGGCGTTCGCCCGCTGGACCGCGCTGCTGGAACGCCTCGTCCAGGAGGCGGTGGACCTCGGCGAACTCCCCGCCGACCTGGACGTGCCACTGCTCGCGTACGAGATCGACGCGCTGGGGATCAGCGCGGTGATGCGGTCCCGGCTGCTCGACCCGGACGCCACCTACCGGCACGCCCGCCAGGGCCTGCTGACCCGGCTGCGGGCGCTCTGCCCGGATCCGACCCTGCTACCGGAAGGCCAGTCATGAGCCACACCACAGTCGAGCGGCAGGCCGCCGAGTTCGGGCACGTCGCGCACGTGCCGGTGCACTTCGACGACCTCGACGCCATGGGCCTGCTGCACAACGCCCGCTACGCGGTGCTGCTGGAACGCGCGCTCACGCCGTACTGGGCCGAGCGCGGCGTCGCCTTCCGCGGCGACGTGCACGCCGCGCCGGACGTGTTCCACGCGGTCCGCGAGTTCACCATCAGCTACCGCGCGCCGGTCACCGGCGTCGGCACTGTGGCTGTGCACTTCTGGCTGGAGCACTTCGGCACCAGCAGCGCCCGGTACGCCTTCGAGTTCCGCTCGACCGACGGCGCCACCGTGCACGCCACCGGCACCCGGTCGATCGTCCGGCTCGACCCGGCGACGTTGCGCCCGACCGCGTGGACCGAGGTCGCCCAGGGGGTCGCCGCGACGCTGCTGCGCCCGGCGCCGACGAGCGCCTGAGCCGAGCACACCTCAGCGGAAGAACGCGCGCAGCAACGCCGCGCTCTCGCGTTCCAGCACGCCGCCGTACACCTCGGGGCGGTGCGTGACGCGGCGGTCGCGCAGCACGTCCCAGAGCGACCCGACCGCGCCGGTCTTGGGTTCCCACGCGCCGAACACCACTGTCGAGACGCGGGCCAGCGCGATCGCCCCGGCGCACATGGTGCACGGCTCCAGCGTCACGACGAGCGTGCAGTCGTCCAGCCGCCAGCGGCCCAGCCGCTGCGCGGCCCGGCGCAGCGCCAGCACCTCGGCGTGCGCGGTCGGGTCGCCGGTCAGCTCCCGCTCGTTGCGCCCGATCGCCAGTTCGGCGCCGTCGGGGCCGTAGAGCACCGCGCCGACCGGCACGTCGTCGGCGTCGGGGATCGCCTCGTCCGGGCCGGTCACCGCGACCTCCAGGGCCCGGCGCATCCACAGCTCGTGCCGCTGCCGGCGGCCGACCGCGCCCGGTTCGGCGAGCGCCTCGTCCGCGCCGGGACCGACGCGCGCGGTCCGGCCGGGGGTGGGCTGCCCCGGGCGTACGGTCTCCAGCGCCGGATCGGTCGCGTCGGCGGGTTCGGCGGCGCCGGGCGTCCGGGACTCCCCGGGCTCAGACCTCACGCAGCTCCTCGACCTCGTCCACGCAGCCGAGCACCTGGCTGATCTCGGCGGTGACGTCGGCCGGCATGGAACCCTCGTGTGCGCAGAGCGCGAGTAGCTTCTGCGCCGGGATGCCCAGGTCGGCCAGCAGGTCGGCGTCACCGACCGGGTCGGCTTCCGGGTCCACAGCGGGCTGCTCGTTGTCGTCGTCGCCGCTGGAGGCGCGCGGCTCGTCGACCTCCTCCAGCCCGGTGACCGACGTCTTCAGGTCGCCGACCAGCAGCGCGCCCAGGCGGGACTCCTCCGCGTACGCCGAGTCGGAGCCGAAGACCCGCAGGTCCTCCCCCTCGTCCAGGCGCAGGACGACCAGGTACGTGTCGTCGGCCTCGACGAACAGCAGCGACAGGTCGGCGTCCGGCTCGACGTCGCGCAGCCGGTCCGCCACCTCCTCGATGTCGGTGACGCCCCGCAGGCTCACCTCGCCCGCGGTCCAGCCGCCGTCGACGCGCGCCACGGCAGCAGCGAAGTACGACACGGTCCCCCCAAATTGGCCTCGGCAGCACGCCGACAGGTCACGCGATGCACGTTAACCGGTCGGGTCGGCGGGCGACCGGTCAACGCCCCGTAAGGGCCGGCCGTTCTGAAGAGAAAGCCGGTCAGCCGACGACGCGCCGACGGGTGGCGATGAGTTGGCGCAGCCGCTCGGTACGCGCGCGCTGTGGTCGCTGGCGCTGCTGCACCGCGCGGGCACCGGCCAACTCGGCAAGGAGTTGCAGGCGACGGCGGCTCCGCTCGGGGTCGAGCCGCGGCGGTGTGGTCCAGGCCATACCGCCGAGGGTGGACCGTCACCGCGCGAACGTCAAGGTGGCCTTCGCTACGCAGCGAAACCGGCACCCATGGTCACCAGAGCGGCCAGTCGCCGGTCTGCGCCCACCGCATCGCGACCAGCGCGGCGGCGATGCTCCAACCACCGGCGGTGACGATCGCGACTCCGGTGGCGACCCCCCGGTCACCGTGGCGGACCAGCACCGCTGCCGCCGCCCAGGCCAGGGCGCCGGCCAGCAGAGTCCACCAGGCGTAACCCGCGATGTTGCGGCCGAGCAGCCCGAACAGCAGCAACCAGGCGAACGCGACGAGCGCGCCGACCGCGACCCCGGAGCCGGTGATCGGGTACGGCTCGCGGTAGCTGGGCCGGATCGGCGCGTTGGACGGGAAGAGTCCCGAGGGGGTACGCGGCGGAGGCGGGAACGCCCCCGGACCGGTCCCCTCGGGTCCGCCCTGCCACCCGTACGTCACCGCCGCCCCCTTCCCCGAACGATCCACGTCGGCGTCACGCACCGTGACCGGCGGGTGTGACGCGGTCGCGGCGTTCGTCCCTACGGTAGTGGTCTGTCAGGATGACCGGATGCGCTCGCCATCGATCGGACGCCGGACGCGGCCGGCGTACCCGGTCCTGCTGCTCGTCGCGGCGCTCGCCGCCGGGGGGTGTGGCGCCTCCACCGGGCGCGCCGACAGGTGGCAGGAACCGAGCCCGATCGCGACGGGCGCGCAGCCTGCCGACTCGGCGAGCCCGGCACCGCCGACCGCCTCCCCGCCGTCGCCGGCCCGCACGGACGTGAAGCGGGTCTTCCCCGTCCGCGCCGGCAACGTCGACTACCACCCGACGCACGGCGGCTACCCGGGCACCGACGTGTTCGCCGACTGCGGCGAGCCGGTGGTGGCGGTCACCGACGGCGTGGTGCTGGAGGTGAGCCGGGTCGACCGGTTCGACAAGCGCGGGCCGCAGGGCCCGAACAACGGCGGGCTCTCCGTCTCGCTGCTCGGTGACGACGGGGTGCGCTACTACGGCTCGCACCTGAGCGCGGTCGCGGCCGGCATCGACCCGGGCGTACGGGTCCGGGCCGGGCAGCAGCTCGGCAAGGTGGGCCGTACCGGCAACGCCAACAACGTCTGTCACCTGCACTTCGGACTCTCCCCGAAGTGCACGGGAAAGGACGACTGGTGGATCCGCCGGGGCGTGGTCTGGCCGGCGCCCTACCTGAACTCGTGGCGCAAGGACGGCAACCGCTCGCCGGTCGCCGAGGTCACCGCCTGGCAGCGCAAGCACGGCTGCCCGGCGTCGCCGGGCCGGTCCACCACTGGCGGCTGACGGTGCGGGGTCGCGCGGCGGGCGGCGGATGCGCGTAGGTTCCAGGGCATGAGTGCCCGGGATCCCATCGCCGACCTGCGCCGGATCGCGTTCCTGCTGGAACGGGCCAACGAGGCCACCTACCGGGTCCGGACGTTCCGGTCGGCCGCGAAGACGCTCGGCGCGCTGCCCGCCGCCGAGGTGGCCGAGCGGGCCCGCGCCGGCAAGCTGACCGAGCTGTCCGGCGTCGGTGACGTCACCGCCCGCTGCGTGGCCGAGTCGCTGGCCGGGGAGGAGCCGGTCTACCTGCGCCGGCTGCTGGCGACCGAGGGCACCGACCTGGACGAGGCGGCGGCGAAGCTGCGGGACGCGCTGCGCGGCGACTGCCACACCCACTCGGACTGGTCCGACGGCGGCTCGCCGATCGAGGAGATGGCGCTCGCGGCGGTCGAGCTGGGCCACGAGTACCTGGTGCTCACCGACCACTCGCCCCGGCTGAAGGTGGCCCGGGGCCTGACCGCGGAGCGGCTGCGCAAGCAGCTCGACCACGTCGCCGCCGTCAACGAGGCGCTGCCGAAGGGCTTTCGCCTGCTCACCGGCATCGAGGTGGACATCCTCGCCGACGGCTCGCTGGACCAGGACGAGGACCTGCTGGCCCGCCTGGACGTGGTGGTCGGCTCGGTGCACAGCGGGCTGAACGACGACCGGGCGAAGATGACCCGCCGGATGCTGACCGCGATCGCCAACCCGCACCTGGACATCCTCGGGCACTGCACCGGCCGGATGGTCTCCTCCCGGCCCGCAGGCGTGACCGGGCCGGGCGACAAGGGGCACCGCGCGCGTACCCGCAAGGAGAGCGAGTTCGACGCGGACGCCGTCTTCGCGGCGTGCGCCGAGCACGACGTGGCCGTCGAGATCAACTCCCGGCCGGAACGGCAGGACCCGCCGAAGCGGCTGATCCGGCTCGCGCTGGAGGCCGGGTGCCGGTTCGCCATCGACACCGACGCGCACGCCCCCGGCCAGCTCGACTGGCAGCGGTTCGGCTGCGAGCGGGCCGCGCTGTGCGGGGTGCCGGCGAACCGGGTGGTGAACACCTGGACGGCCGACCGCCTGGTGAAGTGGACGGCCGGCCGTAGCTGAGGGTCAGCCCTGGGCGGCCGGTTCGACAGTGCGGGCCGGCACCACCACGTCCGGGCGCGTGCGGCGCCGCCCGAACAGGCCCTGCGCGACCGCCACGCCGGCCAGCACCACGAGCGCACCCACCGGCTGGTGCCAGGTCATCCGCTCACCCAGCACGACCGCGCCGACGAGCACCGCGAACACCGGAACCAGGTACGTCACTGTGGACGCCGTGCTCGCCCCGGCCAGCCGGATGTTGCGCATGTTGATGACAAAGGCGAGCCCGGTGCCGAGCGCGCCGAGCGCCAGCACGCTCGCGATCACGCGCGGCGAGAGCCCGGCCGGGGACGGCGGCGTCCCGACGAACGGCGCGACCAGCGCGAGCTGCGCGGTCGCCACCAGCAGCTGCGCCGCCGACAGCGACAGCCCGGAGTACGCGCTGCCCGCGACGAACTTCTTCTGGTACGGAATGGCGAGCCCGTAGCAGGCAGCCGCGCCGAAGCACATGAGCTGGCCGACGAAGTGGGCGCCACCGACGCCCTCCCAGACGCCGAGCACCACGAGCACCCCGACGAAGCCCAGCCCCAGCCCGACCGCCCGCCGCACGGTCAGCCGCTCGGTGCGGAACACCAGCACCGCCAGCGGCAGCACGATCAGCGGCGTGGTGGCGTTCCAGATGCCGGCGAGCATCGACTCGACCCGCTGCTCGCCGTAGCCGAACAGCGTGAACGGCACCGCGACGCCGAACGCGGCCACCACGAGCATGTGCCCCCATACGCGAAGGTCGCGGGGCAGCCGGTCGCGCAGCACGGCGAGCACCACCAGCAGCGTGACCGCGCCGGTGGCCACCCGGTAGAGAGTGAGGTGCACGGGGTGCAGCTCGGCCACGCCGACCTTGATGAACAGAAAACTCGAACCCCAGATGGCGGCAAGCGCGACGAACCCCGGCAGCCAGCTCCGCAGCGGCGCGCGGTCAGGAGTGAAATCGACTGTCACCCCTGACACTCTGCCCCACGGGTACGACGATGTCGTGCGGAATTCGGCTGCGGGGTCACGTAGGGTCCCCTCGTGGGACGAATCGATGACCTCGCCAACCGGTACGTGGCCGAGTGGGCTCCGCTGAGCCCGACCGGGGCCACCTACGTCGGCATCGCCGGCTACGACGACCAGCTCGACGACCTGTCGCCCGACGGCTACGCGGCCCGCGCCGACCTGGCCCGGCGCACGCTCGGCGAACTCGACGTGACCGAGCCGGAGACCGAGGCCGAGCGGACCGCCAAGGAGGCCATGCAGGAGCGCCTCGGCCTGGAGCTGGCCCGGTACGAGGCCGGCGAGACCGGCAGCGAGGTCAACGTCATCTCCAGCGGGCTGCACGAGATCCGGATGGTCTTCGACCTCATGCCGACCGACGGCGAGGAGGCTAAGGCCAACGTGGCGGCCCGGCTCAACCGCTTCGCGTCGGCGCTCGACGGCTACAAGCGCACGCTGCGCGAGGCCGCCGCCGCGGGACGGGTCAGCTCGCAGGTGCAGCTCGTCGAGGTGGCCAAGCAGTGCGACGTCTGGGTCGACTCGGAGGGCGACAACTTCTTCCACGGCATGGTCGAGCGGCTCGACGCCGACGGCGCGCTCGGCGCGGAGCTGCGCAAGGGCGCGGCCGCCGCCACCGCCGCCACCGCCGAGTTCGGGCAGTTCCTGCGCAACGAGCTGGCGCCGGCCGGGCGGGAGAAGCAGGCCGCCGGGCGGGAGCGCTACGAACTGGCCTCGCAGTACTTCCTCGGCGCGAAGGTCGACCTGGACGAGACGTACGCCTGGGGTTTCGCGGAGCTGGCCCGGCTGGAGGCCGACATGCGGACGGTGTCCGCGCGCATCGCCGGGCCCGGCGCCTCGATCGACGACGCGGTACGCGCGCTCGACGCCGACCCGGCGCGGACGGTACGCGGCAAGGAGGCGTTCCGGGACTGGATGCAGGCGCTCGCCGACCAGGCGGTCAGCGACCTGAACGGCACCCACTTCGACATCCCCGAGCAGGTACGCCGGATCGAGTGCTGCCTCGCGCCGACGAGCGACGGCGCCATCTACTACACCGGCCCGAGCGAGGACTTCTCCCGGCCGGGACGGATGTGGTGGGCGGTGCCGCAGGGCATCACCGACTTCTCCACCTGGCGGGAGGTGACCACCGTCTACCACGAGGGCGTGCCGGGTCACCACCTGCAGGTCGCGCAGACCGCCGTCCGGGCCGACCTGCTCAACCGCTGGCAGCGGCTGTTGTGCTGGGTCTCCGGGCACGGCGAGGGCTGGGCGCTCTACTCCGAGCGGCTGATGGACGAGCTGGGCTACCTCGGCGACCCCGGTGACCGGCTCGGCATGCTCGACGGGCAGGCGCTGCGCGCGGCCCGGGTCATCGTCGACATCGGCATGCACCTGGAGCTGGAGATCCCGAAGGACAACCCGTTCGGCTTCCACCCGGGCGAGCGGTGGACGCCGGAGCTGGGCTGGGAGTTCATGCGGGCGCACTGCCGGGTGCCGGACGAGAACCTGCGTTTCGAGCTGAACCGCTACCTGGGCTGGCCCGGGCAGGCCCCGTCGTACAAGGTGGGCGAGCGGATCTGGTTGCAGGCCCGGGAGGACGCGAAGGCCCGCAAGGGCGCCGACTTCGACCTCAAGGAGTTCCACCGCCAGGCGCTCGACCTGGGCTCGCTGGGGCTGGACCCGCTGCGCAAGGCGCTGGCCCGGCTCTGAGCCGGCTTCCGGGTGCCGGCGGCGCGTACCGCCGGCACCCGTCCGGTCAGGCGCCGAGCGTCACCTTCAGCGTCGGCCGGCCGGTGAGCGTGTTGCTGGTGACGTACGCCAGGTCGATGACCGGGTCGGTGAACGTCACCGGGATGGGCAGCGTGACCGGCAGGCCGTCCGGGAACGGCAGGTCCGGCGTCAGCGTCAGCTTGATGCCGGCGAGCTTGCCGACGAACCGGGTGCAGTAGAACGCGACGTCGTCGCGGACGGTGAGACGGTCGGTCGCGTACCGCTGGGTGCGACCGCTGGGGCCGTCGGCGACCAGCAGGAAGTCGTCGGTCACGGCTTCCTTCATGCTGAACTTCAGCACCTTGAGCGCGCCCTGCTCGGTCCGCAGGTCGGTGATCCCCTCGAACCGCAGCCCGGTCATGGTCACCTTGGAGCCGGTGAGCTTCGACGGCTGCTTGGCCACCTTCGGCAGGCCCGGGTCGGCGGCGATACGCGGCAGCGGCTTGCCGGGCTCCACCTTGCCGGGCTTCGCCGGTTCCTCCTTGCCCGGCTTGCCCGGTGTCGGGCAGTCGGTCGAGCCGGGACGGGTGGTCGGCTTGCTCGTCGGGGCCGCCGATCCGCTCGCGGTCGGTGTGGGCGAGGGCGTCTCGCTCTTCTTGCTGCCGCCCTTGAACAGGTCACCGATCCCCTCGAAGAAATCGGTGATGATGTTGCCCTCCCGCGTCGGGCTCGCGCTCGGCGTCGGGGTGGGCGTCGCGGAGGGCGCCTTCGACGGCGTGGCGGGCTTCGTCGGGCAGGCGCTGGCGGCGGGCCTGCTCGGTGCGGCCTGTACCGCGCGCGGCTGCACGGCCAGGCCGGCGGTGGCCAGGCCGAGCACCAGCAGAACGATGCCGAAGGCACGCGGGTCCGCCGAACGGCCCGCCCACTCGGGCGGGCCGCCGTCGGATCCGGCCGCCTGCCCGTTCACCGACTGCCGAGGGACCGGCCGCTCCCCGCCCGGCCGCTCGGCAGTCGGCTGCTCGACGGCCGGTCGTACGCCGGCCGGCACCTCGACGGTCGGCAGTTCCCCGGCCGGCTGCTCGTCAGCGGGTTCCGGGGCGGCCGGCCGGCCGGTGAACGACTGGTCGGCGCCGACCTGCTCGACGCCGACCGGGCCGTCGACGTCGAGCAGGTCGGCGTGCCGCTGGTCCACCCTGGTGTCGCGCTCGTCGTCCGCCTCGGTGTCGCGCTCTTCGGCGGCGGGCTCCGACGGCCGGACCGGCACCCAGGCGAAGGCGAGCGCGCTGCCCACGATGCCCAGCAGCAG
Organism: Micromonospora sp. LHW51205; assembly: GCF_003315815.1. Taxonomy (NCBI): domain Bacteria; kingdom Bacillati; phylum Actinomycetota; class Actinomycetes; order Micromonosporales; family Micromonosporaceae; genus Micromonospora; species Micromonospora sp. LHW51205. Next base: position 506,374 of record NZ_QMEZ01000005.1, read on the forward strand.
GCCGAGGAAGAAGCCGCCGAGGTTGAGCCCGATCAGCGAGTAGACGGTCGTGACCGCCGCGACGATCGAGTAGAACAGCCGCTGCGCCGGACTGAGCCAGAGCAGCACGCCGCAGGTCCCGAGGATGGCCGGGATCAGCAGCGAGAGCAGGCCGGTGGCGCCGCTGCTGAAGCTCAGGCCGTTGAGGGTCAGCCGGGTGGAGGCGAGCATCTCCACCCCGGCCAGGATGATGAACAGGCCACCCCAGAACGGCCGGCTCCGCTGCCAGCGGCGGAAGGTCCGCCACGTCCGGGCCGCGGTGCCGAGCCGGGCGTGGGACGGTTCGACGGTTGTCACGTACTCCTCCTGGCGGAGCGGGGGCGGGGACGGTGGGGCGGGCCCGCGGTGGTCGGCCACCGCGGGCCGTGCTCAGCTCAGAAGCACTCCTTGCCCTTGGCGTCGTCACCCACGTTGACCTTGAGCCGCAGCCCGACCAGGTTGAACGTCGAGGACGTGGTGTAGCGGGACACCTGCTTCAGGTCGCGGATGGTGACCCGGTCGGAGTTCTGGCCGAACGAGCCGCGCTGGGCCGTCGGGTTCAGGTCGCTGGCGTCGCGGCCGATCTGGATGTTGGTGAACGTCGCGTTGCCTTCGAGCGAGTCCATCGCGATCACCAGGTCCTTGGCGCGGGCCGGGTCCTTGCCCTCGCCGGCGTTGATGGTGAGCACCACCGGCAGGCCGGGCAGGTCGGCGCGGACGGACTGGCAGAGGTTGTACAGGTCGGCGCTGCTGATCTCGGCCATCGCAACCGGGCGCGTCGCGCCGGCCTTGCCGTCCTCACCCTTTTCGCGGACGATGCCGCCGTACTGCTTGAAGCCCTCGCCCTCCAGGCGCTCCGCGCCGATCTTGAAGGTCTGCCCGGACACGGTGATGTCGGAGGCGATGGCGCCGGTCGACATGCCGAACAGGATGGCACCGGCGGCGGCCGTGGTGGGCACGATCATGGCGGCGAACCGCTTCCACCGGGTACGACCCTGGTTGTCGAGCCGATTCTGCACGGGTTCCTCCTCGAGCGAATGTGCGCGGCGGCCGGTTGTCGTACCGGTGGCCCGCGCCGGGCCCCGCCCTCTGTTACCGACGGGTAACGATCGAGCCTGATCGTGCACCCGATGCGGCGCAGCTCACAACCCCCTCGTGTACCCGGCGGTAACACGAGCGCGCCACGAAGCTTGCTCGCCATCACCACGCGTTGACGCTCCGGAGCAGGAAAAGGGCGTCAAAGTGCGCAAAGACACCGTCATCGAGCGCCCGATCAACCCACAGTGACGACACATCGAGGGATTACAATCAAGTAACAAATGTACAGTGCGTCGAGCGCGATGGGCCGTTCGGGGCAGTGTCGTCGGCCGAACATCCGAGCCGGCAGATGACCGGGTCGATCCAGCCGCACCCCCGGATGTCCTAGGGTTTCGGCGTGAATCTCGACGACGTACGGCGCGACTGGACCAAGCTGGGCGCCGAAGATCCGCTGTGGGCCGTCCTCGTCCAGCCCGGTAAGCGCGGCGGGCAGTGGGACGTCGAGGAGTTCCTGGCCACCGGCCGCGCCGACGTCGAGGAGACGACCGGATGGCTGGGCCGGCTCGGCCTGCCCACGCGATGGGACCGCGCGCTGGACTTCGGATGCGGGGCCGGTCGGCTGTCGCAGGCGCTCGCGCCGCACGCCGGCGAGGTCGTCGCCGTCGACATCGCTCCGTCGATGCTGGAGACCGCCCGGCGCCTGGACCGCAGCGCCGGGAACATCCGCTTCGTCCTCAACGACGCGCCGGACCTGAGCCAGTTCCCCGACGGGCACTTCGACCTGGTCTACAGCGCGCTCGTGTTGCAGCACCTGCCGCGCCCGGCGATCGACAGCTACCTCGCCGAGTTCCTGCGCGTCCTGCGCCCCGGCGGGGTCGCCGTCGTGGGCCTGCCGACCGAGCCGGCCCGTACGGCCAAGGGCGTCATCTGGAAGCTCGCGCCGTTCCGCCTGATCAGCTGGGCGCAGCGCCGGCTGCTCAACTACCCCGCGCCGATGAAGATGACAGCGGTGCCGGACGCCGACATGACCCGGCTGGTGGCCGCCAACGGCGGGGAGATCGTCGGGCAGCGGCCCGACCTGCCGTACACCGAGGACTGGATCTGCACCCGGTACGCGGTGCGACGCCTCTGACCTGCCACCTGCCGCGCACACGAGCAGGCCGGCCGACCCGGGTGGGTCGGCCGGCCTGCTCGCGTGGTGGTGCGAGGGTTGGCGCTCAGGACTCCGCGCGGTCCGCGGCGTGGCGTCCGCCGGCGGGCACGGTCGGGTCGTCGTCGACCGGCTCCGCCGAACGCTGCGACGGCACGTCGTCCACCGGTCCGTCGCCGGCGTCCACCGGCGTCGCGTCGGGCCGGCGGCGAGCCGCGCGGACGATGATGAACAGGCCGAGCAGGAGCAGGAGCAGACCCACGACGCCGAGGACGATCGGCAGCACGGTGGTCAGCAGGTTGATCTGCCCACGCGCGTCCTTGGCCGCCTTGGCCTGCTGCTCCTGGGTGTCCTCGGTGAAGACGAGCGTGGCGTCGATGATCTTGATCTTGTCCGCGCCGGTCTCGTCACGCAGGGTCTGGAGCTGCTTCTCCTGCCCCTTGACGATGACGCCGCTGTCCGGCTCCACCCAGAGGGTGCGGGTGTTGGCGTAGAAGCGGCCGGCCGTCACCGTGGGCTGGGCCGATCCGACCAGGTTGCCCGGCACGTCGATCTCGCTGATCTTGATCGGTTCGGCCGTCATCTCGAACTTGTAGACGGTCAGCCCCTGCAGCTTCTCGGTGCCCACGTACTCGGCGGGGTACGCCTTCCGAGCGGTGTTGTCGAAGTACTGGTACGTCTTCTTCTCCGTACCGAACGGGAAGGTGTAGGTGAGCCCCTCGTGCTTGAAGGGCGCGCCGTTGACCGCCTCGGCACAGCAGGCGACCGCCTCCGCCGTACGCCGGTCGAGGGCGACCCGGTCCGTGCTGACCGTGATCTCCTTGCCCGCGTCGTCGATCACCCGGACACCGACGTTGAAGACCGTCCGGTCGGCGTTGCCGGCCTCGACGTCGCCGCGCACCGCGCGGTGGGCGGTCAGGTTGACGCCGCTGCGCTCGGCCAGCGTGCTGAAATCAAGAACGGTCGCGTTCTTCGCCTCTGAAACCGTTACCGAACTCTGGTCAAGGGGCACCTTGACCAGAGCGGGCGCGACGGCCAGCGGCGTCGCCACGGCCCCGACGATCAGGAACGCGCCTGCCGCCACCAAGATGGCACCCGACGTGGGTCGCATGAAACTCCTCCCCTTGTAAAGACTCGACTAGTCGGCTGACAGTACATGACGAGGCCGATTTCGGATATGGTCCGATGCGACCTCTCGCGACGTACTGACTCCGGGGGTGCAGCAGCCACCGGGCTGCGAGATCAAATGGATGTCGAGGGAACTGTGAGCCGACCCGTCAGACCGGACTCGAGCAACGGACAGGCGATCCTGTCCGCAACTAATACCGGCCGTTCGGACGGTTGGTTGCCCGCATTGGAAGGGCTGCGGGCGGTGGCGGTGATCGGCGTGGTCGTCCACCATGTCTCCTTTCTCAGCGGACTGACCAACTCCTTCGCCCACCTCGCAGCTGTGCTGGCCAGGCTGGATGTCGGGGTGGCGATCTTCTTTGCGTTGTCCGGTTTCCTCCTCTATCGGCCATTCGCGCTCGCTGCCATTAACGGACAGTCAGGACCATCCGTTCGGCGATACCTCTGGCACCGCGCGCTGCGCATTCTGCCCGGGTACTGGGCAATGGCGATCGTCGCACTGACTTGGCTCAACATCGACTATCTGAAGTCCGTCTGGGACTGGGCGATCCCCTTTCTTCTGGCACAGATTTACGAGCCATTGCGACTCCCGGTCGGCATGGAGCAGACCTGGAGCCTGGCTACGGAGGCGACTTTCTACCTTGCGCTGCCACTGATAGCGGTGCTCGGCCGCCGAATGGGCGGTCGTACCCCGCTCGGGCGAGCCCGGCGCCAACTGGCGTTCGGTGCCGTACTCGTCCTTGCCGGCCTCATCTGGAATGCGTACGCACACGGTCCCGACTCGCCTCTACCGGGACTCGCGGTGCTCTGGCTGCCCGCCTTTCTCGACTGGTTCGGCATCGGCATCATGCTGGCCGTGCTCGCCTCGTGGCCCGTCGGCACGACCTCGACCCCGTTCCTCACCGGCCTGACCGGTGACGGGTCTGGGCGGGGCGAAGAGGACCTGTGGTCCGCCACCCCGCGCGGCCTGCGCGTGTTCACCTTCGCCCCGGGAACGTCCTGGCTCATCGCCGGCGCGCTGCTCTGGATCGCGAGCACGCCCATCGCCGGCCCGCGCGGGGTCGAACCCGCCAAGCCGGTCGAGTCGGTCACCGAGCACCTGCTGTTCCTGCTCGTCGCCTGGTGCCTGATCGCCCCCCTCGTCGGGCCGGGGTCCGGCGGGGTGCCCCGCGCTCTCCTCAGCCACCGGGCGGTCATGTTCCTCGGCCGGATCTCCTACGGCATCTTCCTCTGGCACCTCCTCGCGCTCGAGGTCTGCTTCCGCCTGCTCGGATTCACCCGGATGAACAGCTCGTTCTGGGTTCTCCTTGCCGTCACCCTGGCCCTCACCGTCCCGGTCGCGACGGCCAGCTACTACCTCATCGAGCGGCCCGCGCGACGGCTGCGGCGGCTCGGTGGCCGCCGCCGGCCCGTGGCCGTCGAGCCCGACCTCCCGCTCCGGGCCGCGACGCCGGCGCCAGCGCTTCAGGGCGCCGGCCCGGCCGGCCTCGGAACTCGCCTCGTACCGGCCGCGGACCCGACGGAACCGCAACACGAGAGCGGCGACCGCCACGAGGAGCAGCCCGGTCGGCAACAGGACCAGTAGCTCCGCCACCCGTTCCGCGCCGACCCGGGGCAGCCACAGACGCTCGGTCCCGTAGACGGTGAGCCCCAGCGCGGCCGGCACCCAGATCCATGCCGGGCCGGGCGTGCGGCGCCGGTGCAGCGCCACCACCGCGGCGGCGCAGCCGAGCCCGACCAGGCCCCCGAGCAGCGCCGGCACCGCCACCGCGAGCAGCGGCGCGGTCGGCATCATCGTCGGCACCACCGGGTACGCGGGTCGATGGCGGCGCGCGGGAATCAGCGCCCCGACCACCAGCAGCACCAACAGGCCCCCGGCGACGAACAGGACGATCCGGTAGTGCTCGCCGGGCGTGAAGACCAGCTCGACGCGGCCGGCGGGACCGGCCGGCACGAACCATCCCTGCTTCCACCCGTCCAGGCGGGCCGCGATCAGCTCCTGCCCGTCGAGCGTCGCCCGCCAGCCGGCGTTGGCGTTCTCCGGAACCATCAGGTAGCTGCCGCCACCCGCACCGATCTCGATCGACCGGCGCTGGTCGTCCCAGTCGACCACGCTCAACGCCCGGCGCGGCGACGCGGCGACGACGGGCCGTTCGGCCGGCGTACCGCTGAAGATCACGCTGTCCACGACGAACCGGTCCGCCGGGGCGGAGACCTCGTTGCCGCCCGCCCGCAGCGTGACCTGCTCCGCGCCCGCCTTCGCGGCCCGGCCCGACGACGTGGCGGGAGCGCAGGCGCGGTAGCGCAGGGGCCGCAGGTCGCGCAGGTCGCGCAGCGTCCCGGTGGCCGTCGTGGGCACCTTCACCCCGTTGACCACGATGGTGGGCCCCGCGCCGCACGGGAGCGTCACCTCACGGTCGAGGCCGCGCGGCTGGTTCAGTTCGGGCACGCCCTGCACGTCCACGCCGCTGAGACCGACCGGCAGCGACTGCGGCTCGAACAGCGCCGTCGACCGGCTGACCCTCGGCACGGTAGAGGTCACTGCAACGGTGAGCCCACGGGTACGCAGAGCCGGGAAGCGGGCGACACCGTCCAGGTCGACAGCCACCTCCCGGATGCCGTCGTCACCGGTGATCCGGACCGTCCTGGGCGGCGCCGCGACGAGGCTCTCCGCGAACCGCAGCCGCACCCAGCTCACCTTGCGCGCGGTGGCCCAGCGCATCTTCACTGTCGGTTGCGGATCGCTCGGATCCGCCCACCAGGCCGTGCCGTCGTCCCCGTCCCCCAGCGACCTCGACGAGGCGACCGGGTCGGCGAACCACGAACTCGACGTCGTGAACGTCTCGCCGCCCGTCATCTCGTCGTACGTCGCGAGCGCGGTGGCGGGCGTGGCCCGGGCCAGGCCGGTGAGCTGGGTGGGGATCGCGGCGGGCAGGTCGAAGCGCCGGGGCACCAGCCCGGTCTCCTCGCCCTGCCGGATCAGGTCGGGAGCGCACAGGTAGTGGCCACCGGCGACCGCGCAGGCGGATCGATCGGTGGCCTTGCGGGCCAGCGCGACCACCTCGGGCGCGACGGCGTCGGCGGGCACCTCCGGCAGTCGCAGGTAGCGCTCGGGCGTCACCCCGGCGACACTCAGCTCCCGGATACCCGCCCGGCGGCCCGGAACGTCGGCGTCCGCGACACTCTCGACTGTCACCCGCAGCCAACTGCTCCGGCCGGCGGGCAGCGGCAACCGCGCCGTCGACCGGCCCGCGCCGGTCACCGGGTGCACCTGGGAACCGCCCTCGGTGCTGACCCGTACCGAGGTGACCGGCGCGCCGATCACCTCGTCGCCCATCACCTGCACCTCCACCGAGTCGGCCTCGATCGGGTCGGCGAAGCGCAGCTCGACCCACTGGCCCACCGGTTTGCGCGCGCCGTCGGACAACCACGCGGTGCCGATGTCGCCGTCGACCGCGGCGAAGGGTGTGGCCGACGGGTCGCGCAGCCCGGCCGGACCGGTGACGTCCGCCGCGCTGGACGACGCCCGGACGTCGGCCACCCCGGCGTACGCCGAGGAGGTGATCGACGACCGCCACGCCGGGTCGAGGATGTCGTGCTCCAGGCGCTCCAACTGGGTCGGGTCCTGCTCGGTCAGGGTCCGCGAGGTGTTGCCCCGGACCAGACCGAAGTCGACCTCCCGGTCCCGGAGGCTGTCGGCGAGCACGGTGCCGCCGTCGCTGACCAGCGGGGGATCGCCGTCGAGGATCACCGGCCGGTTGCCCAGCACACCGGCGTCGCTGAGGTCCAGCAACGTCTCCGGCGCGCCGACCAGGTTGAGCGGCAGCGCGGCGTCGGTCAGCGTGGCCCGGGGCGTCGGCCGGTCCACCTCGTAGATCTCCACCGCCGGGTACGGCTCGTGCAGGCCGTAGTCCCACGCCCCGTTCAGGTCGGGCTTCACCCCGGACGCCGGGCCGAACGCGGCGACCCGGAACAGGCCCGGTGCGCTGTCCAGCGTGCGGTGCACGAGGACCGGCCAGGCGATGCCGCCGACCGGCTGGCGGAGGTCGTTGCGGACGAGCAGGTAGCGCACGCCGAGCCGGCTGAGCACGTCGGCCAGTCCGGGCGAGGCGGTGCCCGAGGCGAGCCGCTCGTCGATGGCGGAGAGCAGCCGCGAGTTACCAGCCGATCCGCCCGGCACCAGCGCCCGCACCGCCCACGGCGAGTCCAGCAGCGGCTGCACCGGCTCGTCCAGCGGACGTCCCCAGTTGTACTCGGCGAAGTTGGAGCCGGGAACCAGCAGGGTGGTGCCCGGCCCGGCGTGCCGGTCGAGCCACCCGGTCGCCTGCCGCCAGTGCTCGGGCAGCGCGTGGAAGCCGCCGCCCGGAGCGAGTCCCGCCATCCCGGCGCCGCTGGTCACCGCCACGAGCGCGGCGGCGGTCGCGCCCAGCGCCACCCGCCGGGGCGCCATGTTCGTGGGGCGCGTGAAGCGGCGGATGAGCGCGATCCGGCCGACCGTGTCCAGCATGTGCGCGGCGGCCAGCGCCAGCGGCAGGCGGATCACGACGTCGAACTTGTGCAGGTTGCGGAGGGCGGCGAGCGGACCGTCGAGCAGTTCACGCATCGGCGACGCGAACGCGGCGCCCCCGGTCGACAGGTTCCCCGCGGTCAGGGCCAGCAGGCCGACCAGGGCGCCGACGAGCAGGAACCGCCGCTCCGGCAGGTCCCGACGGGCGAGCCCGGCCAGGCCGACGCAGGCGATCAGGGCGGTGAGCACGATCATCCACGGGGTGGTGACCAGCGCCCATCCCGCGCGCCACCACGGCACGCCGTCGACGGCCAGGTAACCCACCCAGTGGGTGCTGCCGCGTACCGCCGACGGGAGCGACGTCACGCTGGTCGTGACCGCCGCGCTCTCGGTGTACGGGAGGAACGGGAACCCGTAGCGCTGCAGCAACAGCAGCGGCACCAGCCACCAGAAGGTGGCCGCCACCATCGCCACCGTCCACCACGCCAGCAGGCGGATCCGCCGCCGGCCGGGCGCACGGGTCACCACGTAGAGGAACGCGGGCAGCACGGCGCACGCGACGGCCGCGCCGTTCGCGCCGCCCATGCAGAGCACAGCGAGCCCGCTGAGCGCCGCGGCCCGCCGCAACGAACCGCCCGCGGCCCCCTTGACCAGTGGCAGCAGGACCCAGGGGGCGACGCAGTACGGCAGCAGTTCCAGCGAGACCGTGCCGACCAGGGACAGCGCCCGGGGGGACAGCGCGAAGATCGCGCCGGCCACCAGACGCGATCCCGGACCGCCGAGGTCGAGGGCGCGCGCCAGGCGCACCACGCCGGTGAGGGCGACGCAGAGCAGGGTCGCCATCCAGAGCCGCTGGACCAGCCAGGCCGGCAGGCCCACCGCCTCACCGAGCAGGAAGAACGGGCCCATCGGGAAGAAGTAGCCGACGGCCTGGTTCTGGAGCGTGCCGAACTGCCAGTCCCCGGTCCACAGGTGAGCCGCGCGGGCGAGGAAACCGCCCGGGTCCAGGGCCATGTCCAGCTTCGTCTCGGGCACGATGAGCCCGGGCTCCTGGGTGACGCAGAGACCGATCAGCGCGAGACAGACCAGCAGCTCGCGCAGGCGCCACACCGCCAGGGACACCGTGGCGCTCGGAATTCCGGGGGTACGGCGAGCGGTCGACCAGGCGGTCAGCACTGCCGTACCGGAACGCCGGTGAGCAGTTCGTCCGCTCCGGCGTTCCGCTCGTCGATGTCGTCGGCTGCGACCCCGGCCCGCAGCAGCGCCTGCCGGACGGCGGCCGGCTCGGCGGCCGGCACCAGGAGCAGCAGGTTCTGCCCGTCGATCGCGACGTGCCGGGTACGCGGCAGGAGCGGCGCCACCCGGGCCAGAAGGCGTTCCGGCTGGTCGGTCCGGACCACCACCGACGTGTTCCCGGCGGCCCAGGGCAGCGGGCGCGGCGTCAGCAGATCCCCGAGGACCGCACGTACCCGCCGGCCGGTGTCGGTCCAGCGGAACGAGTCGCTCCACCGCCGGCACTCCGCGGCCATCCGTTCCGGCTCTCCGGGCGTCGCCAGGGAGTCCAGCGCGCGGTCGAGGCCGGCGGCCAGGTTCTGCGCCGGATCCTCACCCTCGTCGACCAACCATCCGGTACGGCCCGGCCGGACCGCGTCGCGCAGCCCGTCCACGTCGAAGGCGACAGTGGGCAGCCCGGCGGCGGCCGCCTCCACCACCACGAGACCCCAGCCCTCACCCCACGAGGCGGAGACGTGCAACCAGGCGGCGGCCAGCAGGGCGTCCCGCTCGGCGGCGGGCAGGTGGCCGTGCACGGTGACCATGTCGTTCAGCCCGCGCTCGTCGACCAGCCGGCGGACGCTCGCCGCGTCCGGCCCACCGCCGACGATGTCCAGACGCAGGTCGGGCCGTTGCGCCCGGAGCCGGGCCACGGCGTCGACCACCAGGTCCACCCGCTTGTGCCGGGTCACCCGGCCGACGCAGACGACACGTGGCCGGTCGGCGCGGGTCACGCCCGCGGCGGCCGGCCGGGACGCGTCGGCGCCGTTGGGCGCCACGACCACCGGGCCGGTCCAGCGCAGCCGCTCCCGGATCGCCACCGCCGTCGAGGGGGAGACCGCGAGCGTCACCGCGCGGCGGTAGACGCGCCGGGCGACCGGTCCCTCCAGCCAGGCGCCGAAGCGACCCACGACCGGGCCGAAGTACAACCGGAACTGCCGGTCGTGCACGTGGTGGATCACGCAGATCACCGGCACGGCCGCCGGCAGGACCGCCGGACTGAAGAACGGGATGCCGTTCTGGCAGTCCACCACCGCGTCGAACTGCCGGCGGTGGCGCGCCAGCCAGCCCAGCACCCGGGGGTAGATGGTCCACCGGCCGCCGGTACGGACGATCCGGATGCCCTCGCGGACCTCGTCGCCGGGCTGCCCGTTCGGGCGCGCGGTGACGAAGGTGACCTCCGCGCCGGCGGTCACCAGGTCGCGGGCGACCTGCCAGGCGTACACCTCGGCGCCCCCGGCGTCAGGATGCCAGGGGTCCTTCCAGTTGAGCACCACGACCCGGCGGCCCACCACGGTGGCGTCGGTGGTGGGTGCCGCGTCGGTAGAGGGTGTTCCGACACTCACGGCCGCATTCCAACGGCGGCCGTGCCGCCGGTGACGTCCGGCGTGACCGGAAGCGTGACGAGTGGCATCACCGGGGCGACGTCGGCGCCACGGAGCCACCAGTTGATCTTCGCGACGTCCACGAAGCTCTGCCAGCCGTGCCGGACCGGTGAGAAGCGGGAGCCGGGTACGTCCACCCAGCTGACCGGAATCTCCACCAGGCGGGCGCCCGCCCGCTCGGCGCGGCCCAGCACCTCGACGTCGAACGCGAATCCACCGCACCGCAGGGGCGCGAAGACCCGCCGGGCGACGTCGTTGCGGAAGAACTTGAACCCGCACTGCGTCTCGCTGACGCCGCGCACCACCTGCCGCACCGCGCCCCGGAACGCCACCGCGCCCCAGCGTCGCAGCACGCTGTGCCGCTCCTCGACGACCGACTCGGGGTGGGCCCGCGACCCGACCACCGCGTCCGCACCGTCGTACAGGAGATTGAGCACCTGGGCGAGAGCGGCCGGCGCGGTGGCCAGATCGGCGTCACAGAAGCCTACGTAACGGGCGTCGCTGGCCAGCACACCCCGACGCACCGCGAAGCCCTTGCCCGGTTCGCCGCACCAGAGCAGGCGGACCGGAACCGGGCCGGGCGGCGCGTTCACCACCACGGCACTCGTCCCGTCGTCGCTGGCGTTGTCCACCACGGTGACCCGGCAGGGCACACCGAGTTCGGCCAGCGCCGCCCGGAGCAGGACCAGGGTGTCGGGCAGCCGGAGCGCCTCGTTGTACGCGGGCACCACGACGTCGAGTACGACCAGTTCTGACGAGACGTCAGGAGGGGGGACCTCCATGCCGCACCGTCAGCGCTCGCCGTACACGATGATGGGCTGCTCCACGCTCGCTGGCTTGCTGTTGCTGTTGCCGAGGGTGGACGCCCCGATCGAGACGGCCAGGATTCCCAGCACGGCACCCACCGCCGCGGCGACTACCGCGGTGAGGAGGGGATTGAAGGATGCCTTCATCGATGATCCCTTCGGAAAAAGGTACCGAAGAGTAACATGCGTCACTGCCGCTTGACCCGATGCGAAAGGGCGATCATCAGGGTGGCCCCCAGTACCGAATACCCCAGGACCGGCATTATGCCGATGCGACCGGACGAGCCGGAGAAATCGGAATCCGGCAGACGCAACAGCGTCAATACCCCGTCCCGCCGGACCAGCTCGGCGCTCACGAACCGGCCCTCCACCTGCGCGGCGTCCGGTTGGTCCGTCTGCACGAGCACATACCGCACCCCGAGCCGACGCAGAGCCGGTCCCGGATCACCCGGCGCCGCCAACGCCGCCGCCACCCGGTCCGCCTCCCGGCTCTCCCCACGGATCCGGTCCCGGCCGACCAGCACGTCCTGGTCCCCGACCACCGGCCGGCGGAACGCCCGCGAGGCCGGATCGAGCACCGGCACGTTCCCCGCCCACGGATAGGCCCGGAACGAGGACCAGGGCAGCGACACCAGGCTGCCCCCGGCCGGATCCCGGTTCACCTCGGCGCGCACCGCCGCCCACTCCGCCGGGTACCGCACCGTGTCGAACTGACCACCGAGACCCCACGCCAGACCGGGCATGAGCAGCACCGGAGCGACCACCAGCAGCGGGGCCAGCGCCCGGGCGCCGGTCGTCACGAGCGACTCCACGAGCATCCCGAGACCCACCGCCTGCACCAGTGCCAGCGGAGCGAGCAGCCGGGTGCCGTCCCGGACCGCGCCGGCCAGCGGAACGTGCTCGACCAGCGCGACCATCCACTGCGCGCCCAGCGACCACGCCGGCGCCACCGCGACCACAGTGCCCAGCACCGCGCCGGCGAGCAAACCCCACCAGGCCGCCGACGGCCAGCGGCGGCGAGTAAGCACGTACCCCCACAGCGCCGCGCCGGCCAGCGCCAGCGCGATCAGGGCGACCGCCCACTGGTCCCGGCCGACCGGCACGGCGTTCCGGCTCCACACGCCGCCCAGAGTCGCGACGCTGCCGAGCACGCCGAGTGGCGTGTCCGCGCGGACCGCGAACGCGGCCACCCCCCGCTCGTCGACGTCGACGGCGCCGCCCCGGCTCACCAGCGCGAGCCACCACGGAGCGGTCAGGCCGGCCAACGTCGCCGCCCCCGCCACAAACGCCCGCCACCGGCGCGCCAGAGCCAGCGCCGGCGCACAGGCGAACACCGCCGCCAGCACCATCGCCGGGCCGCCCAGCACCACCGCGGCCCCTCCGGCCACTGCGGAACGCCGCCCCGGGCCGGTGCCCTCGGGCGGCGGCCGGAGCACCCCCAGCACCCAGGCGAACGCCCAGGGCAACGCCGCGAACCCCGCCACCACCGCCCACTGCCCGAGGTGCAGCCGCCCGTACACCCAGGGGTTCCAGACGTACGCGAGCCCGGCGGCGACCCGCGCCAGCGGATGACCGACGGGCGCCAGCCGCGCCGCGCCCACCGCGGCCAGGACGAGACAGCCGGCCAGGAGCACCTTCTGGGCCACGTCGGCCGGGACGACCTGCGACAGCCCGACCGCGAGCAGCTCGCTCGGTACTGCACGCGGCAGTTCGGAGCCGCTGCCCCAGACCACCGCGCCGAACGGCGGGTCCGGCACGAACACCAGGTCGTACCGGAGGACGAAGCCACGGCGCAGCACCGGGCCGAGGATCGCGACGACCACGCCGACACCGAGCGCCGTCTCCGGCCACCAGCGGCGCAGCGCGACGGCGGCCCGCGACAGCGCCGGACCGAAGCTCGGTGACGCTCGACGCACACGGACCCCCATGAACCTGGACGGAAGCGGGCCCGACGTCGCACCCGGGGCTCCGGACAGCACTCTAGGCACAGGGCGAGTACGGACGGTAGCTTGCCTCACGACGTCGACGAGCGAGCCGCGACGACGACGCGAGGTTCGAGGCGAACCCGTTCCACCGGCGACACCGACATGAGGCGCGATGACAGAGACCACGGCAGGGCCCGGCGCGAGCCGCCTGGGAACCGCCGGCGCGGCCGTCGCGGTCGCCGCGATGGCGACGAACGGGCTCGCCTACCTGCTGCCCATGCTCGGCGCCCGGTACCTGCCGGTCGAGGAGCTGAGCGTCCTCGCCACGACGCTGGCCCTCGTCGCGATCGCCGGCGTCGCCGGCGTGGGGCTGCAGATGGCGGTCGCTGTGCACCGGGCCCGCCACCCCGGCGCGCCGACGCACCGGGTCAGCCTCGTCACCACGGCGGTCGCCGGCGGCGCCGTCGTCGTGGCCGCGCCGCTGATGATCACCGGTCTGCGGCTGTCGTCGACCGTCGTGGCGCTGGTCGCCGGCACCACTGTCGCTGTCGTCCTGGCCGCCCGGTGGCTCGGCGAACTGCAGGGTGAGCAACGCTTCGTCCGTCTCGCCTTGGCGATGGGGGTGGTGGCGCTCGGGCGGTACGGCGGCATGATCGTCGCGCTGGTCCTCGGCGCCGACGTCGTGGTCACCCTGCTCGCCGGCATGCTCACCGCCTGGCTCGTGCTGCCGGCGCTGGCCTGGATCGCCCGCCCCGACCGGCCCGCCGGGAACGACGTCGCCGCCACCATGCGGATCCGGCAGGTGGCGAGCGCCGGCACCGCCGCGCTGGCGATGCTCGCGGTGTCGTACGCCGACCTGATCTTCGCCCGCCAGCTGCTCTCGCCCGCCGACTCCGGGGCGTACGCGGTCGGAACCGTGCTCACCAAGGGCGCGCTCTGGGCCCCCCAGGTGATCGTGGTGCTGGCGCTGCCCCGGCTCGCCGTGGGAGACAACCGGGTCCGTACCGTCGTGCTCGCCATCGTCGCCGGCTGCGGCGTCGTGCTCGTCGCCGCCTCGGCCCTGGCCGGCGGGTTCGCGTTCCGGCTGGTGGGCGGCGAGGACTACACGTCCCTGGGGAGGTACGCCCCGTTCTTCGCCGCCACCGGCGCGCTCTACGCACTGATCTTCGCGGCCGTCAACGCGAAGATCGCGGCGGGCGCGCGCTGGCCGTCCGCGCCGCTCTGGGTCGCCGCGGCCGTCCTGGCCGTGCTCACCACCACCGTCGCGCCCCGCACGTTCCAGGGCATCATGTGGTGCGCGCTCGCCACCGCCGCGGGAACCGCGCTGGTGATGGTGTTCAACCCTCCGCGAGCCAGTCGCCCAGCAGCCGGTGATCGATCGAGTCCACCCGGCCCAGCGGCCGCCCTGCCGCGACCCGCGCCCGCAGCTCCGCCCGGCTGAACCAGCGCGCCGCCAGCAACTCCACCCCGTCGACCCGGACCTCCTCGGACACGGCGACAGCCCGGAAACCCGCCATCAGCCCGGCGGGAAACGGCCACGCCTGCGACCCCTGGTAGACCACGTCGGTGACGGTGACGCCCGCCTCCTCGGCCAGCTCCCGGCGGACCGCGTCCTCCAGGCTCTCGCCGACCTCGACAAAGCCGGCCAGCGTCGAATAGCTGCCCTCGGCCGCGCCCGCGTGCCGGGCCAGCAGGCACCGCCCGGTCCGGCCGGGCGCCTCGACCAGCACGATCACGGCCGGCTCGATCCGGGGGAACCACAGCCGCCCGCACTCCCCACCGCTACAGGTCCGCATGTGCCCGCCGCCACCGGCCACGGCCCGGGCGCCGCACGCGCCGCAGTACCGCTGCTGCCGGTGCCACAGCAGCAACCCCCGGGCGTACGCCTGCACCGCCGCCGCGGCCGGGTCGAGCCGGCCCACGAGCGTCCGGACGTCGACAGCGCGCGTCGCGGCGGCCAACTCGACGGCGGCCCGCTCGCCGAGCGCGGAGAGATCGGCCGCGAACACCGCGACGTCGTCGTCGAGCCCCAGAAAGACGGTCTCCCCGGCGGCCGACCGGACGCGGGACGCGTGCTCGCCGGTGAGCCGGACCGGACCGGCCGCGTCGACCAGGCAGCGGTCCCGCCACAGCGGCAACACCACGCTCACCGGATCGGCCAGCCGCCCGGCCAGCCACTCCGCGTCACCGCGCAGCGCCGCCGCCCGGTCGAGCCACCCACCGCCGTACGCCAGCACCCGCTCACCGTGCCACGATCCGCGCCCGGGCGCGGCCCCGAATCGGGTGATCGGGCCGACACCGCCGAACCCCCGACACGACGCCGGGCCGGAGACTCCCGGCGCGCCCGGGCGTTGGTTACCGTAGGTGTCTCCCGCGGGGGAAGCGGTCCCCGCGTGTACTTCCGATCGAGGTTGCAGTGACGATGTACGGCGAGAAGGTGCCGGCTGCCGACGACCGGCCCACCATCAAGGTGGCGGCGGTGAGCTGGCCCGGCGTCGAGATGGAGCCGGTCGCCACACCGCCCGGAGGCGATACGGGCCGGCCGGGGCGGTCGCGACGGGCCCGGCTGCTGCTGGCCGGGGGGATCGTCGCGGCCGTGCTCGCCGGCGGCGTCGGCCTGGGCGCCTACGCGTACGCCGGTGACGTGCCCCGCGGCACCACGGTGCTCGGCACCGAGTTGGGCGGGCGCAGCCGCGCGGAGGCGGCGGCGGCGCTCCGCGCCGAGCTGGAGCGCCGGGCCGAGGCGTTGAACGCCCCGCTGGCGGTCACCGTCGGTGAGAAGAAGGCCGAGCTCAAGCCGTCCGACGTGGGGCTCGCCATCGACGTGGACGCCACTGTGGCGGCCGCCGCGAAGGCCGACGCGCACGCGGTGAGCCGGCTCGTCGGCTCCCGTACGGTCGAGCCGGTGGTCACCGTCGACCGGCCCAAGCTGGAGGCCGCCCTGCGGAAGGTGATGGGCTCGCAGGGGCGCGAGATGACGATGCCGGCGATCATCTGGACCGGCACCACCCCGAAGCCGGTCTACCCGAAGCCGGCGCTCACCGTCGACACCGACGGCGCCACCGCTGTGGTGAAGGCCGGCTGGCTGACCGCCGAGCCGGTCACCGTGCCGCTCGTCGAGAAGTGGCCCGCCACCACCCGTGAGGAGGTCGACCGCCTCGTCGCCGAGCTGGCCCGGCCCGCCGTCGCCGCGCCGGTGACGCTCACCACCGACGGCGGTTCGGTCACCATCCCGCCCGCCGCCATCGCCCGGGCACTGCGCTTCTCCGCCGACGACGCCGGCACGCTCACCCCGAAGGTCGACGTCAAGCGGCTCCGCGCCGCGCTCGGCGACCGGCTGACGAAGCTGGAGGTCGAGCCGCAGGACGCCGGGCTGACCATCAGCGGCGGCAAGCCGAAGGTGGTGCCCAGCAAGGCCGGCCGCCAGGTCGACGCCGCCGCGCTCGGCCCGGCCCTGCTCGCGGTGCTGCCCAAGTCCGAGGGCCGTACGGTGTCCGCCGAGCTCAAGCCGGCCGCGCCCGAGCTGACCGAGGCGGAGCTGGCGAAGCTGGGCATCAAGGAGCGGGTGTCGACCTTCACCACCCACTTCACCGGCGGCCTCTCCTCCCCGCGCAGCCAGAACATCGTCCGCGCGGCGAAGGACGTGGACGGCACGCTCGTGAAGCCGGGTGAGACGTTCTCGCTCAACGGGCACACCGGTGAACGCGGCTACGACCAGGGATACAAGGACGCGCCCACGATCGTGAACGGCAAGCTGGTGCCGGGCGTCGGTGGCGGCGTCTCCCAGTTCACCACCACGCTGTTCAACGCCACCTACTACGCCGGGCTGGAGGACGTGGAGCACAAGCCGCACTCGTTCTACTTCAGCCGCTACCCGGCCGTGATCGAGTCGACCATCTACTGGCCGCAGCTCGACTTCAAGTTCCGCAACAACACGCCCCACGGCGTGCTCATCGACACCTCGTACACGTCCAGCTCGATCACCGTCTCGATCTGGAGCACCAAGATCTACGACAGCGTCAAGACGGAGTACGGCCCCCGCCGCAACATCACCCAGCCGAAGACCGTGTACCTGACCCCGGGGCCGTCCTGCATCCCCGCCGCGGGCGCCGTCGGGTTCGCCCAGGACGCCTTCCGGGTCATCAAGAAGGACGGCAAGGTCGTCAAGCGGGAGAAGTTCAGCTGGCGCTACGACGCCGAGCCGCGCTTCATCTGCGCCCCGAAGCCGGGCGACGACTGATCCACGACACACGGAAAGGCCCCGCCGGATCGTCCGGCGGGGCCTTTCCCATGCTTGTCACGGCCGCGCCGCAGCCAGCCCTTCGCGTACGCCGTCGGCGTCCCGGTCGGTGCCGTAGACGGGCGTGTCCGGCTGCTGCCGCCAGCTCTCGTCCAGGGTGCCCGCGTCGACCGGGTCGAAGCCCAGATCGTCCACGAGACCCATCACGATCCGCTTGGCGTCCGCGTCGTCGCCGGCCACCGGCAACGCGATCCGGCCCGCCGTACCCGCCGGCTTGCCCTCGTCCATCAGGTGCGCCGCCTGGATGTTGTTGAAGACCTTCACCACCCGGGCGCCCTTGAGGTGGTCAGCGGTCCAGCGACTGGAGCTGAGGCTGCGGTCGAGCAGCTCGGCGATGTCGCCGTCCCGCTGGGGGTAGTAGTTGTTGGCGTCGACCACCAGCTTGCCGTCGAACAGCGCCGCCGGAAGCTGCGGCACCGCCTTCAGCGGGATCGCGATGACCACCAGCTCGGCGCCCTGCACGGCCTCCTCCACCGACACCGCCCGGGCGCCGGTCTCGGCGGCCAGGTCGGCGAGGCTCTGCGGCCCGCGGGAGTTGGCCACCGCGACGTCGTGGCCGAGTGAACGCAGACGACGGGTGAGGGTGCCCCCGATGTGCCCCGACCCGATGATTCCAATCTCCATGTCCACTCCTGTACCCCGTGCGGTCGGCCCCGATCACGGTCCCGACGTACGCCATGTCACGTTTCGGCCCACCGGCGTGGCCGGTGTCAGAGGTCCCGGCTCGACGGTACGAGACTGACGCGGCCGACGTGGTGATTCCCGTCGGCCGGCCCGAATCCAGGCGGTGTGGTGGCCGGTTCGGCGGTTCGGGGAAGTGGTGGGTGGTCCACCGTTCACGCGCCGGCATGAGGGCCGGTTTTCGGGGTGGACGCGTTTCAGGGCCACCCCGGTGTGGGGTGGCCCTGAAATCGAATGTTTGTCCGGCGGTGTCCTACTCTCCCACACCCTCCCGAGTGCAGTACCATCGGCGCTGGAGGGCTTAGCTTCCGGGTTCGGAATGTGACCGGGCGTTTCCCCTCCGCCATGACCGCCGTAACTCTATG